>CAVOQO010000038.1:0-136853 GCA_963698355.1 uncultured Gammaproteobacteria bacterium
ATGAACAACACCTTGATCGAGGCTGAACTTCCTGCGGAGCTTGCGGCTCAGGCCCGAGCATTCGTCGCGGAAGGCTGGGCGACGGACTTCAACGACCTGCTGGCGGAGGCGCTACGGCGATTTCTGGAGTCCCACGAGGCGTCGCTGACCGAATCCTTTATCAAAGAAGACGTAGAGTGGGGTCTGCGTGGACGAGACTGACCAGCGACCGCCGCTGGTCGTATGCGACGCGGGCCCCCTCATTCACCTTGACGAACTGGGGTGCCTGGACCTGTTGGCGGACTTCCCGTCTGTCTTGGTGCCGGCGGAGGTCTGGCGCGAAGTGCAGCGGTACCGGCCGAGTGCGCTGGGTCAATCTGTTGTGACACTGCGCCAGCTCACGCCCACTCAACCCGTACCGCCCGCACTCGCCGCCATGGCCCGGCTCCTTGCCCTGCATGCAGGGGAAATGGAGGCCCTTCGGGTCGCGCTGGAGCATGATCCCGCCCTGCTGTTGACCGATGACACGGCGGCGCGCCTGGCAGCCCGCAATCTCTCGATCAGGGCGCATGGAACACTCGGCATTCTGCTGCGCGCAATCCGTCGCGGCCAGCGTTCGAAGGACGAGCTGATTGAGGTTCTGCGAGAACTGCCTCAAAAATCGACCTTGCACCTGAAGCGCAGTCTCCTGGACGATGTGATCCGCGAAGCGGAAAGACTCCCCTGATACCAATGCCCACCCCCGGAGAACACAAAACCGTCCAGGCCCGCATCCTCGAATACGCCGAGGCCATCGGGTGGACCTTTGTGTCCCGCGAGGAAGCCGAGCAGCGGCGCGGGTTTTCCAACCCGCCGTGCCACCCGCCGAATCCGCGCCAGGAAGCCGCGCTCCTGTCGCTCTTCTTCGACGACCTGCTCGACGCCAAGGTGCGGGAATTCAACCCGCGCTACGCCGAGGCCGAGGGCGCGTTGCTCGGGCAGTTCCGCCATCTCCACACCGACATCTACGGCAACCGGGAATTCGTCGAGCACCTGCGCAACCGGGGCAAGTTCTTCGACCACGAGGAGAAGCGCGAGCGCGACCTGATCCTGATCGATTACGACGACCCGGCGCACAACGTTTACGAAGTCACCGAGGAGTGGGCCTTTCACAACGGCCACTACGGCACGCGGGAGGATGTCGTCTTTCTCATCAACGGCATCCCGGTGCTGGTGATCGAGTGCAAGAACGCCAACAAGGACGAGGCGATTGCCCTGGGGGTGGACCAGATCCGCCGTTACCACCGCGAGACGCCCGAGCTGTTCGTGTCGCAGCAGCTCTTCACCGCCACCGACGCCATCGGCTTTTCCTACGGGGTGAGCTGGAACACGGTGCGGCGGAACATTTTCAACTGGAAACTATTGAACGCAGATTCGCAGATGAGCGCAGATGAAGAAACAACTGCGAAATCTCGTGACGGACAGTCTGCGGTAAACAAGGAGGTCGGCAGGCTGGAGGCCAAGGTGAAGAGCTTCTGCGCCATCCCGCAGGTGCTCGCCTTCCTGAAGGACTACATCGTCTTTGCCGAGAAGGACGAGGAGCTGAACAAATACATCCTGCGCCAGCACCAGACCGGCGCGGTGGACGCGACCGTCAGCCGCGCCCTCGATCCCAGGCGCACCCGCGGCCTCGTCTGGCACACCCAGGGCAGCGGCAAGACCTTCACCATGATCAAGGCGGCGGAGCGGCTCTTCCGCGCGCCCGAGGCGGACAAGCCGACCGTCCTGCTGATGATCGACCGCAACGAGCTGGAAGACCAGATGCTCAAGAACCTCGCCGCGCTCGGCCTGGGCAACCTGGAGCACGCCAGCAGCATCGCCCGGCTCAACCAGCTGCTGCGCGACGACTACCGGGGCATCATCGTGACGATGATCCACAAGTTCCGCGACATGCCGGCGGATCTCAACACGCGCTCGAACATCTACGTCCTCATCGACGAGGCCCACCGCACCACCGGCGGCGACCTCGGCAACTTCCTGATGGCCGGCCTGCCGAACGCGACCTTCATCGGCTTCACCGGCACCCCGGTGGACAAGACCGTCTACGGCAAGGGCACCTTCAAGACCTTCGGCTGCGAGGACGACCAGGGCTACCTGCACAAGTATTCCATCGCCGACAGCATCGAGGACGGCACCACGCTGCCGCTCTACTACCAGCTCGCCCCGAACGAAATGCTCGTCCCGCACGAGACGCTGGACAAGGAGTTCCTGTCGCTGGCCGAAGCCGAGGGCGTGGCCGACATCGAGGAGCTGAACAAGATCCTCGATCGGGCGGTGAACCTGAAGAACTTCCTCAAGGGCAAGGAGCGGATCCAGAAGGTGGCGCAGTTCGTCGCCGAGCACTACCGCGAGAACGTCGAGCCGCTCGGCTACAAGGCCTTCCTCGTCGGCGTCGACCGCGAGGCCTGCGCCCACTACAAGCACGCCCTCGATCAGTTCCTGCCGCCCGAGTATTCCGAGGTCGTCTACACCGGCAGCAACAACGACTCGACGCTGCTCAAGGAATTCCACCTCGACCCGAAGAAGGAGCGGCAGATCCGCAAGAGCTTCGGCAAGCTCGACCAGCAGCCGAAGATCCTCATCGTCACCGAGAAACTGCTCACCGGCTTCGACGCGCCCGTGCTCTACGCCATGTATCTCGACAAGCCGATGCGCGACCACACCCTGCTGCAGGCCATCGCCCGGGTGAACCGCCCCTACGAGAACGAGGCGCAGGAGATGGTGAAGCCCCACGGCTTCGTCCTCGATTTCGTCGGCATCTTCGACAAGCTCGAAAAGGCCCTCGCCTTCGACAGCGACGAGATCAACGCCATCGTCAAGGACCTGAAGCTGCTGAAGGTGCTGTTCAAGAACAAGATGGAGACCAAGGCGCCCGGACTACCTCGGCCTGATCGAGCGCAACTTCAACGACAAGGACGTCGACACCCTGATCGAGCACTTTCGCGACCCGGAGCGGCGAAAGGAGTTCTTCAAGGAATACAAGGAGATCGAGATGCTCTACGAGATCATCTCGCCGGATGCCTTTCTGCGGCCCTTCATCGATCGACTACACGACGCTCTCGGCGATCTATCACGTCGTCCGCAAGGCCTACACCAAGCGTGTGATGGTGGACCGGGACTTCCAGGCGCAAGACCAACCTGCTGGTGCAGGAGCAGGTCGGCACCTACGAGGTGCGACGCGTCGACGGGTTCGTCGAGATCAATGCCGAGACCATCGAGCTGATCAAGCAGCGCCAGGGCGGCGACGCCACCAAGGTGATCAACCTGATCAAGAGCATCGAGAAGCAAGGCCGAGGAGGAGAGCGAGGACCCCTACCTCATCGCCATGGCCGAGCGCGCCCGGGCGGTGCAGGAGGCATTCGAGAGCCGCCAGACTCGACACGGCGGAGGCACTGGAGGCCCTGTTGCGGGAGGTCGAGGCGAACGAGGCCAGAAAGCAGGAACAGGCCGAGAAGGCATTCGACGGGCTGACCTACTTCGTCTACCGCACCCTGCTGGATGCCGGGATCGGCAACGCGGAGGCCGTCAGCCGGAAGATCCGGCAGGCCTTCGCGGAATTCCCCAACTGGAAGCGGAGCGAGAACGCCCTGCGCGAGCTGCGCAAGAAGGTGACCTTCGCCATCTTCGCCGAGACGGAGGACCTGGACCGGGTCACGGCACTGGTGGACGAGCTGTTCACGCTGCTGGACAAGGCGGAGCGGATCTAGCGGGATGGCCGATGCGACACAAAAGCAGGCATTCAAGGACCGGGTCCGCCAGTGGGCGGAGCGGCTGGACGTGCAGGTCGTCCGGCTCAGCGTTCGCCCCATGCGCAAGAAGTGGGCCTCCTGCTCCACCAACGGCCAGCTGAACTTCAACGCCGAACTGCTCGGGCTGGATGCCGAGCTGTGGGACTACGTGATCGTCCACGAGCTGCTGCACTTCTCGGTGCCCAACCACGGCAAGCTCTGGAAGAGCCTGATGCGGGCGCATCTGGGGGACTACGAGGCGGTGGAGGCACGGTTGAGGAACGAGGCGCGGCCGGCACAAGGTTGATGCCGAATCGAAGCGTACGCAGAATTCACTCCCCGACCCGTCGGAGAACCGCTTCGATCACCTGCACCGCAATGCAAAAATCTGAGGCATGCAGTCGGGTGAAGGCGGCGCGGGCGAAAGCGATCGCCCCGCGGGATTTCGCCATGCGTCACCGCTGCTGTACCGGCCACGGACAGCCCGTGCTCCATGGCAACGGCGCGCCCATCGCGTTCGTCCATCAGCAGAGGCAGGGCTCGGGATGGGCCAACGCGAGCCGAATGCAGGCGCTTTCGCCCGCGTCAAGGTCCGGCAGGGCACGTTTTTCGGCCTCTACCAGCCCCGTTCCAGCAGGGGCGTGAGGAACCGTCCTGTATGGGAGTGGGGGTCGGCAGCGATCTGCTCCGGGGTGCCGACGGCGATGATCTCGCCGCCCTTGTCGCCGCCCTCTGGGCCCAGGTCGATGATCCAGTCGGCGGTCTTGATGACGTCCAGGTTGTGCTCGATGACGACCACTGTGTTTCCGTGGTCGCGGAAGCGGTGCAGCACGTCGAGGAGCTGCTTGACGTCGTGGAAGTGCAGCCCGGTGGTGGGCTCGTCGAGGATGTAGAGGGTGCGGCCGGTGTCGCGCTTGCTGAGCTCGCGCGAGAGTTTGACCCGCTGGGCCTCGCCTCCCGAGAGTGTGGTGGCGCTCTGACCCAGCCGCACATAGGAGAGCCCCACGTCCATGAGTGTCTGGAGCTTGCGGTGGATCACCTGCACCGGGGCGAAGAAGGGCAGGGCGTCCTCGATCGTCAGGTTCAGGACCTCGTCGATGGTCTTGCCCTTGTAGCGGATCTCCAGGGTCTCGCGGTTGTAGCGGCGCCCCTTGCAGGTGTCGCACTGGACGTAGATGTCGGGCAGGAAGTGCATCTCGACTCGGATGAGTCCGTCCCCTTTGCACGCCTCGCAGCGCCCGCCCTTGACGTTGAAGCTGAAGCGGCCGGGGCCATAGCCGCGGGAGCGGGCCTCGGGCACCGAGGCAAACAGGTCCCGCACCATGTTGAACAGGCCCGTGTAGGTGGCGGGGTTGGAGCGGGGGGTGCGGCCGATGGGGCTCTGGTCGATATCGACGATCTTGTCGAAGTGCTCCAGGCCCTCGATGGCGTGGTGGGGCGCCGGGGTCAGGCTGGCCCCGTTGAAGTGGCGGGCGGCCACCGGGTAGAGGGTGTCGTTGATCAAGGTGGACTTGCCGGACCCCGAGACCCCAGTGACGCAGCAGAAGGTGCCCACCGGGATGGCCGCGTCCACCGCCTTGAGGTTGTTGCCGGTGGCGCCCAGGATGCGCAGCTGGCGCCCGGGATCGGGCGGCGTGCAACGCTCGGGGATGACAATACGCAGGTCCCCCGAGAGATAGCGCCCGGTGAGTGAGGCGGGATTGGCCGCGACCGCTTCAGCCGTCCCCTGGGCGACGACCTCTCCCCCGTGGACCCCGGCGCCCGGTCCCAGGTCCACCACCAGGTCGGCGGCGCGGATGGCCTCCTCGTCGTGCTCCACCACGATAACGGTGTTGCCGATGTCGCGCAGGTGGGTGAGGGTGCGCAGCAGCCGCGCGTTGTCCCGTTGATGCAGCCCGATCGAGGGCTCGTCGAGGATGTACATCACGCCAACGAGGCCGGCGCCGATCTGGCTGGCCAGCCGGATGCGCTGGGCCTCGCCGCCGGAGAGGGTCTCGGCGCTGCGGTCGAGGGTGAGATAGTCGAGCCCCACGTCGGCCAGGAAGCGCAGGCGCATGGCCACCTCGTGGATGACCTTGGCCCCGATCTCACCGCGTTTGCCCGGAAGACTCAGCTGCTCGAAGAACTGCAGCGAGTCCCCCACCGGCATTGCGGAGACCGCCGGCAGGTTGTGCTCCCCGACGAGGACGTGGCGCGCCGCCTCGTTGAGCCGGGCGCCGCCGCAGGCGGGGCAGGGTTGGTGCGAGATATAGCGGGCCAGCTCCTCGCGCACCGTGTTGGAGTCGGTCTCCCGGTAGCGCCGCTCCATGTTGCGGATGATGCCCTCGAAGGTCCGCAGCTTTCCGCTGCCGTGCTCATGGGGCAGCTTGAGCTTGAGCTTCTCCTTGCCGGAGCCGAACAGCACCACCTCGCGCGCTTGCTCCGGCAGGTCCAGCCAGGCGGTCTCGACGTCGAATCCGTAGTGCTCCCCCAGTGAACGGATCATCTGGAAGTAGTAAGCGTTGCGTCGGTCCCAGCCGCGGACTGCCCCGCCCGCCAGACTGAGATCCGGGTGAACCACCAACTTGGCGGGGTCGAAGAACTGCTCCACCCCGAGGCCGTCGCAGCTCGGGCAGGCGCCAGCCGGGTTGTTGAAGGAGAAGATCCGGGGCTCCAGCTCCGGGATGCTGTAGCCGCACACCGGGCAGGCGAAAGAGGCCGAGAAGGTGAGCTCCGTGCGTCCCCGCGCTTCAGCGTCCGGATCGATGGGGGCGATGCGGGCGATGCCGCCGGAGAGTGCGAGCGCCGTCTCGAAGGATTCCGCCAGGCGCAGCTGGAGGTCCGGGCGCACCCGGAAGCGGTCGATCACCACCTCGATATCGTGCTTCTTCTTCAGGTCCAGCTGGGGCGGGTCGTCCAGCTCGAACAGGTCCCCGTCGATGCGCGCCCGCACGAACCCCTGGGCATGGAGCTCGGCGATCAGGCGGTGATACTCCCCCTTGCGGGCCGAGACCACGGGTGCCAGCAACATGAGCCGCTCGCCCTCCGGCAGGGCCAGCACCTGGTCCACCATCTGCGAGACCGTCTGGGCCTCCAGTGGCTCGCCGTGCCGGGGGCAGCGCGGACTGCCGACCCGGGCAAACAGGAGCCGCAGATAGTCGTGGATCTCGGTGATGGTGCCGACGGTGGACCGCGGGTTGTGGGAGGTGGTCTTCTGCTCGATGGAGATGGCGGGGGACAGCCCCTCGATGTGGTCGACGTCGGGCTTGTCCATCACCGAGAGGAACTGCCGGGCATAGGCGGAGAGCGACTCCACGTAACGGCGCTGGCCCTCGGCGTAGATGGTGTCAAATGCCAGCGACGACTTGCCGGAGCCTGAGAGGCCCGTGAATACGATCAGGCGGTCACGGGGCAGATCCAGGTCGAGATTTTTGAGGTTGTGGGTGCGGGCGCCGCGAATGCGGATGCTGTCCATGATACGGCCTGACCTGCTGCGGGCCCGGCTGGCAGCGCTGCTGTCGTCAGGGCGAAACTGTTATTATGCGAAGCTTCGCCGTACCCACGCAAAGCTCGTTGATCGTGAGCGCCCGAAAGCCGCCAATCACCCCCTTGACCCCGACCGAGCGACGGGCCGCGATCGGCCTCGCCGGCATCTATGGCCTGCGCATGATGGGGCTCTTCCTCATCCTGCCGGTTTTCGCCCTCTACGCCCATGACCTCAAGGGGGCGACACCCCTGCTGATCGGGCTCGCCATCGGGGCCTATGGGCTCACCCAGGCCTTTCTGCAGATCCCGTTCGGGATGCTGTCGGACCACATCGGGCGCAAGCCGGTGATCTTCGGCGGCCTCGCCGTCTTCGTGCTGGGCAGTGTGATCGCCGCGCTAGCCACCAGCATCGAGGGCGTGATCCTGGGGCGCGTCATCCAGGGGGCCGGGGCCGTGTCCGCCGCGGTCACCGCCCTGGCCGCGGACCTGACCCGTGAAGAGGTCCGTACCCGCGCCATGGCGGGCGTGGGCGCGAGCATTGGCCTGGCGTTCGGTCTGGCCTTGGTGCTCGGACCGGTGCTGGCGCGCCTCTGGGGCCTTTCCGGGGTCTTCTGGGCGACCGCGCTCCTGGCCTCGAGCGGCATGCTGATCCTGTGGCTGGTGGTGCCCAACCCCGATCATCGGTCCATCCACCGGGACGCCGAGCCGGTCGCGAATCAGCTGCTCGGGGTGCTCCGCGATGGCCAGCTGCTGCGCCTGGACCTCGGGATCTTATCCCTGCACGTCATGATGACGGGCATGTTCCTGGTGATCCCCCCGGCCATCGTCGCCGCGGGCGTGGACGCGGACCACCATTGGACCGTCTATCTGCCGGTGCTCCTGGCGTCGCTGGCGCTCATGGTGCCCTTCATCATCCAGGCGGAGCGGCATGGGCACATCAAGCCGGTCTTCCTCGGGGCCATCGGGACCCTGGGACTGGCCGCCGCCGGCTTCGCATCCGCCGGCAGCCGGCTGATACCCCTGCTGATCCTGCTGGTCATCTTCTTCACCGCGGTCAACCTGCTGGAGTCCCTGCTGCCCTCCATGGTCTCCAAGATCTCCCGCGCCGGGGCCAAGGGGACGGCCATGGGTGTCTATTCCACCTCCCAGTTCTTCGGCGCCTTCATGGGCGGGACCCTGGGCGGGGCCGTGCACCAAGCCTTCGGATCCCCGGCGGTGTTCCTGTTCGCGGCCCTGGTTGCCTTGGTCTGGGTGGCCGCTGCGGGCACCATGACGCCCCCGGAACGGGTGAGCAGCCAGGTGATCCACCTGGGTTCGAGCCTGGGGGCCATCGGCACCGCGGACACCCTGGGTATCCAGCGCCAGCTCCTGGCGATCCCCGGTGTACGCGACGCGGTCGTGGTGCCGGAGGAGGGCGTCGCCTATCTCAAAGTGGACAATCGCGAGCTGGATTCGGCAAGATTGGCGGCCTTTTCCGGATAGGATCCAGGCAAGCCGCCGCCAAACCACCACACTGTTGACCCGCCTCGGCGGGCGCGAGGGAGACCATGTCGAGTAGAGGCGTCAACAAAGTCATTCTGATTGGCAACCTGGGGAACGAGCCGGATGTGCGTTACACCCAGAGCGGGGATGCGATGGCGACCATCAGCATCGCCACCAGCGAATCCTGGCGAGACAAGAACACCGGCGAGACCCAGGAGAGAACCGAGTGGCACCGAGTGGTGTTCTTCGGGAAGCTCGCGGAGATCGTGAAGCAGTACCTTCACAAGGGTTCCAAGGTCTACGTGGAGGGTCAGTTGAGAACCCGCAAATGGCAGGACAAAGACGGCCATGACCGGTACACAACCGAGGTCTTTGTTGGCGTGAACGGGACCATGCAGATGCTGGACGGACGCCCGGGTGGCGGATCTTCCGTGCCCCTCGACGACAGCCCCGGTGGCGGGGGCTCTTACGGGAGCAGCCGGGGTGCTCCCGCGCCCGCCCCTGAGTCGGGTCCCACGCCGGATTTCGACGACGACATCCCGTTCTAGGGACCACCTCTGTCTTCCGCAAACAACAAGGGCCGCGCGGGGGAGCCCGGCTCGATCCGGCAAAGTTCCGCACGCGCATTGGCCTCCACTGCATGAACCATTAGGAAAGCCCCTGAAATGCGCACAGTGCTGGTCACGGGCGGCGCGGGATTCATCGGCGGCAACTTCGTCCACTTCCTCATGGACGAGACCGACTGCCGGGTGGTCAATCTCGACAAGCTCACCTACGCGGGGAACCTGGACACTTTGGGTCCGCTGGCCGGCAACACCCGCCACATCTTCGTCCAGGGTGACATCGGCGACCGCCGCCTCGTCACGCGCCTGCTCGCGGACTACGAGGTGGACACGGTGGTGAACTTCGCCGCCGAGAGCCATGTGGACCGCTCGATCGACGGCCCGGCGGAGTTCGTCACGACCAACGTCGTCGGTACCTTCAACCTGCTCGACTGCGCCCGGTCCTATTGGTCCGATCTCGGGCTCGCTCCAAAGGCCGCCTTCCGCTTTCTGCACGTCTCGACCGACGAGGTCTATGGCTCGCTGGGCCCGACCGGTCTCTTTACCGAGACCACCCCCTACGCCCCCAACTCGCCTTACTCGGCCTCCAAGGCCGCGTCCGATCATCTGGTGCGGGCCTGGTTCCATACCTACGGGCTGCCGGTGCTGACGACCAATTGTTCCAACAATTACGGCCCCTACCAGTTTCCGGAGAAGCTGATCCCGCTGATGATCCTCAAGGCTCAGCGGGGCGAGCCCCTGCCCATCTATGGGGACGGGGGCAACATCCGCGACTGGCTCTTCGTCACTGACCACTGCCGCGCCATCTGGCGGGTGCTGGAGGCGGGCACGCCGGGCGAGGTCTACAACGTGGGCGGCAACAGCGAGCGCACCAATCTGCAGGTTGTGGACACGCTTTGCGCGCTGCTCGACGAGCTCCTGCCGGAGTCACAACACCGTCCGCACGCGGGCCTCAAGACCTTCGTCGCCGACCGTCCCGGCCACGACCGCCGTTACGCCATCGACGCTTCCAAGCTCAAGCGCGAGCTGGGCTGGGAGCCCCGGGAGACCTTCGAGACCGGCATGCGGCGCACCGTCCAGTGGTATCTCGACAATCCCGAGTGGTGTCGGCGGGTCACCGACGGCAGCTACATGGGCCAGCGCCTTGGCTCCGGGGGCTGATCATCGATGGGCAGTATGAATCGCAAGGGGATCATCCTGGCGGGCGGCTCCGGCACGCGTCTGTACCCGCTGACCCGGGCGGTGAGCAAGCAGTTGCTGCCCGTCTACGACAAGCCGATGATCTATTACCCCCTGTCCACGCTTATGCTGGCCGGGGTGCGCGAGATCCTCATCATCTCCACCCCGCGGGACCTGCCCATGTTCGAGGCGCTGCTGGGGGACGGCTCCCAATGGGGAGTGCGGCTGGAATATGCCGAGCAGCCCGATCCTGGCGGGCTTGCCCAGGCCTTCCTGATCGGCAAGGACTTCGTCTCCGGTGACCCCTCCTGTCTGATCCTGGGTGACAACATCTTCTACGGCCACGGACTCGTGACCCAGCTCAGGGCGGCGGCCGCCCGAGAGAGCGGCGCCAGCGTTTTCGGCTACTGGGTGTCCGACCCCGGGCGCTACGGGGTCGCCGAGTTTGACGGGGACGGAAACGTCCTCAGCCTGGTGGAGAAGCCCAAGGAGCCCAAGTCCAATTGGGCGGTGACCGGGCTCTATTTCTATGACGGCAAGGTGTGCGAGCTGGCCCAGATTCTGGAGCCCTCGTCCCGTGGTGAGCTGGAGATCACGGACCTCAACAACCTGTATCGCGAGCGCGGCGAGCTGCGCCTGGAGCGCATGGGGCGCGGCACCGCCTGGCTCGACACGGGTACCCACGAATCCCTGATGCAGGCGGGTGCGTTCATCGAGACCATCGAGAAACGCCAGGGACTCAAGATCTGCTGCCCGGAGGAGGTGGCCTTCCTCAATCGCTGGATCGACGAGGACCAGCTCCGCACCATCGCCGAGGAGCTGCGCAAGAGCGGCTACGGGGACTATCTGCTGGGGCTCCTGCACCGGGGGTGGCGCGCTTGAACGTGATCGAGACCGATATCCCCGGTGCCGTCATCATCGAGCCCAAGATCTGGGGCGACGAGCGGGGTTACTTCCTGGAGAGCTACCGTAGCGACCGCTATGCGGGGCTCGGCATCCCGGAGCGGCTGGTCCAGGACAACCAATCCTTCTCCCGCCGCGGCGTCCTGCGGGGGCTGCATATTCAGCATCCGTTCGCACAAGGGAAGCTCGTTCAGGTCTACACAGGCGAGGTGTTCGATGTGGCGGTGGACGTACGCCGCGGCTCGCCGACCTTCGGAGAATGGGTTGGGGTGACCCTTTCCGGCGAGAACAAACGCCAGTTCTGGGTCCCGCCCGGTTTCGCCCATGGGTTCCTGGTGACCAGCGAGACCGCCCTGTTCGTCTACAAGTGCTCGGACTACTATCACCCCGAGACCGAATTCAGCGTGCGTTGGGACGACCCGGCCATTGGCATCGACTGGCCCCTGGACGGGACGCCCGAGCTCTCGAACAAAGACCAAGAGGCCGCGACCCTGGCGGAGATCCCGGCTCACCGACTCCCCGCCATCGAGGATTATTCATGACTGATCAGACCCGGCCAGGCGAACGGCCACGCATCCTGTTGATCGGCGCCAATGGCCAGGTGGGCTGGGAGCTGAGGCGCACCCTGGCGGGTCTCGGTGATGTCATCGCGGCCTCCATCGAGGGGGGTTATGGCCCCGCCGTCGACCTGCTGAACAAGGGCCTCCTGGCCCAGCTGGTGGATGAGTCAAGGCCCGACGCGGTGGTCAACGCCGCGGCCTACACCGCCGTCGACAGGGCCGAAACCGAGCGCGACATCGCCCAGCGGATCAATGCGGACGCGGTGGGCGAGCTGGGGCACCTGCTCGCGGCGCGGGGCACGCCGATCATCCACTACTCTACCGATTTCGTCTTCTCAGGCGACGGGGACCGCCCCTACACCGAGGAAGATACCCCAGCCCCGCAGAACGTCTACGGTGAGACCAAGCTCGGTGGCGAGCGTCTCCTGCTCGAGTCCGGGGCACCGGCTCTCGTCTTCCGCACTAGCTGGGTCTACGGCGCGCGCGGCGCCAACTTCCTGCTCACCATGCTGCGGCTGTTCAAGGAGAAGGACGAGCTGCGCATCGTCGACGACCAGATCGGCTCCCCGACCTGGAGCCGAATGCTCGCCGAGATGACCGCTTTGGTGTTGTACCGGGTGTTGCAAGGCGACCTGGACCTGAAGGAGGTTGGCGGACTCTACCACCTCACGGGTTCCGGCGAGGTCAGCTGGTACGGCTTCGCCGCCGCCATTCTGGAGCACACTGGCGTCGACTGCCACCTGATCCCCATTCCCTCGACCGATTACCCGGCCCCCGCCAAGCGACCGGCCTACTCGGTGCTCGACAACACCAAGTTCCAGGAGACCTTCGGGCTCGCCATGCCCGATTGGCGGCATTCACTGGACCAGTGTCTGGAGTTCATTCCCTGCTAAGAGCGGGGAACCGGGGCTGAGGGACCGACATCCCAAACCCCGGGGTCCCACCTCGGCTTCTGGCCAGCGGACGCGAGCGCCGATTGGCCCGATTGGCGTGCGAATCGAAGCCGTCGAACCTCCAAGGTTTCGCCCGGCTCGTTGCCGCGGTGTGACTGCCGGTCTGTGGCTCAGGACGGGGGTTGGCTGCGGTAGGGGCTGGTCCCGGGGGCGGGGTTGCTGCACTGCTGCCTCAATCGCTTCACGCGCTCTCGCAGCTGTTGCGCGGACTCATCCACGGCCGCCGCTTCCAGGGCGCGGACAGCGGCCTGAAGCTCGCGGCGCCCGAAGTAGCCGTACAGGCCCTTCAAGCCGTGGGCCAACTCGCGGATCGCGTCGCGGTCATCGCCGCCGATGGCGGCCTCGAGACGCTCGCACAGGGCGTCGGTTTCCCGCCGAAGCAGGTCACCCAGATCAGCCGGGAGGCGCCCGAGGGTGGGAATGCCAGTCGCCGATCCGCTCCCGGGGCGCACGGGTTCAGCTGTAGCGTGCCCCGCGTGCTTCCCCCCATGATCCAAGACCCGGCGGATCGCATCATCCAGTGCGGGCTCCGAGACGGGTTTGAGCAGGAAGCCGTCGAATGCGCGCTCCTGCGCGGTAGTCTGGTCCCGGGCAAAGACATCCGCGCTCAGGGCAACGATGGCGGGGCAGGGGTCGACGCTGGCGAGGGCGCGGATGCGCCGCGCGGTCTCAATCCCGTCCATGCCCGGCATGTGGATGTCCATCAGGATGAGGTTGAAGCGGTCGCGGCGGGCCGCTGCGATGGCCTCGGGGCCGTCGCACGCCTCGTTGACCTCGATCCCCCGCAGCTCCAGGAGTCGCCGCAGGAGCAGGCGGTTGAAGGCGTTGTCCTCGACCACCAGGACCCTCAGCCCGGCGAAATCTGGCCGGTCGATTGGTGTCTGTTGGGCCCGGTCGACGGGGCCACCGAAGCGTCCGGTGAGTCGGCACAGGCAGCGGTGCAGATGGGATCGGCGCAAGGGCTTGGCCGCCCACTCCACCTCACCGAGTCCCCGCGCCGACTCGGGGATGTCCCAATGCTCGGCGCCCACGAGTACCAGCATTGGACCGGCGAAGTGCGGGCGGATCGCGGCCATGAGTCCATCGAAGGTTTCCGGGCGGCTCTCGTCGGCGCCGAGGCCCAGGATCAGCAGGTCGAAGGGTTCGGCTCGGTCCGCGGCCGTCTCCAGCAGAACGCGGACGCGTTCGCGACGACCGGTGTTGAAGACGTGTATTGACCAGCCGAGGAGGGCGGTGCGCTGTGCTCGCAGCTGGACGGGCTGCTTGTCGTAGACCAGGACCTTGAGTCCCGCCAGGCGGCTTGTCGGCAGCGCGGGGACGGGCTGGCGGAGAGCCCCGCAAAGGAGTGTGAAGAAGAAGCGGCTCCCCTTGCCCGGCTCGCTTTCCACGCCGATGGTGCCCCCCATGAGCTCGACCAGACGCTTGGAGATGACCAGACCCAGGCCGGTGCCCCCGTAGCGGCGGGTGACCGAGCTGTCGGCCTGGGTGAAAGGCTGGAAGAGGCGCTCGCGCTCCTGCGGCGACAGCCCGACGCCGGTGTCGCTTACTGTGACCCGCACCGTGCCCTGACCTCCCTGATCCTGGGCATAGCCGGCCTCCACGAAGACGTGGCCCACGGCGGTGAACTTGATGGCGTTGTCGAGCAGATTCACGAGCACCTGGGTGATGCGGTTGGGGTCGCCCGTCAGGGTCTCGGGAATGTCGTGGTGCAGCACCATGGCCAGCTCCAGGCCCTTTTCATGGGCGGCCGGACTCAGCATAGCGACCGCGTCTTCCAGACAGGAACGCAGGTCGAAGGGCAGACGCTCGAGCTCCAGGCTGCCGGCCTCGAGCTTGGTGAAATTGAGGATACCGTCGATGACGGTGAGGAGCTGGTTGGCGGCCCGGTCGATGGTCTGGGTGTACTCCAGGATTCCCTCTCCGCGCGCGTCGCCGATCAGCAACAGCCGACTGAAGCCGATCACGGCGTTGAGCGGGGTGCGGATCTCGTGGCTCATGCGGGCGAGGAAGGCGTATTTCTCCTCTCCCGCCCGCACGGCCTCCTCGCGGGCGGCCTCGAGTTGGGCGTTCTTGGTGGAGAGGGCCTCAATGGTCCGTTGCAACTCGGCGGTGGCCGCGCTCACCTGCGCGCGCAACCGGGACTGGGAACGCTCCAGTTCTTGGGCCATGCGGTTGAAGTCCCGGGCCAGCTCGCCGATCTCGCCCCCCGCATCGGTGGCGATCCGGACCCCCTGCTCACCCTCACGGTAGCGTGACATGGCCTGGCTCAGCTCCAGGAGGGGGCGGGAGATCCCGGCGCCAATCCGGCGTGCGGCGAGCAGGCTGATCACCAGGCCCCCGCCGATGATGAGCAGGCTGGTCAGCTGGATTTGGCGCTGGCGGGCCACGGTCCCGTCCAGGGAGAGCTGAACCTCGGCCCAGCCGAGGGGTTGGGGCGGCCCTTCCCCCCACTCACTATCGAAATCCTCGACCCGGATGCCGGTCGTCCCGACGGCGGCACGATAGGCGCCGTGCGCGTCCTCGCCCTCCGAGGCGGTACCGCTCTCAGCCAGCAGCGCTCCGCTGGAATCGCGCACGGCGGCCCAGGCCACGTCCGGTTGCTGCACGGCCGCTTGGCAGAGTCCCTGCAATTGCCGCAGGTTGCTCGTCAGCAGCCCCAGCTCCGCGGCCATGGCGAGGTTGGCGGCGATGATCCGACCGCGCTCGTCCAGACCTTGCCGGGCGTCGGCGAGGCGAATGTGCACGGTGTAACCACCGATCACGAGTGTGATGGCGAGGAGCGGGATCACCGCCAAGAGCACCACCCGTGCCCGGATGCCGGAGGACCAGGAGAGGCGGGGCCGCGTCATGGGACCCTCCTGTCGGGCCGTTCCATGCGCCGGGCAAGTTCGGCGTCGGGCGGTGGATCGAGCCCCAGCGTCCTGGCGACGGCCCGATTGACCGCGACATCGAAGTAACGGGGAAAGGCGCTGGGCGCCAGCCGTCCCTTATCGCCCTGAAGTGACTGGAGAATCGCCTCGGCCGTCTGCCTCCCGATCTGTTCCGGGGTGCTGTAGACCGCGGCCGCGGCGCCTGCATCCAAGTAGGTGCGGGAGAAGCCCAGCACCGGGAGGTTCTTCTGATACGCGAGGTGGAGCAGCCACTTGGCGGTGGAAGGGGTGAGCACCTGGGAATCGTAGGCGGCGAGGATCAGGTCGTTGCTGGAGACCAGGCGCTGGATGCCCAACACCGCTTCTCGTTCGTCGTCCGCGGGCTCGAGGTCGGCCTGGAAGCCGGCGGCGCGGGCGCTGCGGCGGATCTCCCCCGCCTCGCGTTGTAGAGCGGGACCGGCGAGCAGACCAACCCGTTGTGCGTCGGGCAGCAGGGCCCGCGCCAGGGCGAACTGTCTGGCGATGGGTTGGTCGAGGTAGATCGCGGAGATCTGCCGTCCGGACGTTCTGCCCGCCAGGCGCACGAATCCGGCCCTTGGGACGAGTGAGCAGAGGACAGGCTTCGACGACCCGATCCCTGAGAGGGACTCGCACGCTTTCATGCCCACACCCACCCGGAGGTCCGCAGCGCTTCGGATCCGTCGGTCGCCCGCCTGCATCCGGATCACGTTCAGGTCCACCTTGACGGGGTTCGCGGACAGACGCGTTTCCAGGCTGTCCGCCAGTCTGGTGTAGAGCTCGCCGGGGCCGCTGAGGACCAGGTCGACCTGGCCCCCGCTGGTGGCCAGTGGGGATCCCAGCAGCGCCGTGGCCAGCAGGGCGTGGCGTGCCATCCGGGAGCCGGCGGCACGGAGCGCGACGCGGCCGAGACGCCGGAGAGGCTTTCCGCTGGGGGTGGCCGAGGCGGCAAGCCGGTCGGGCGCCATGATGGCCCGCGGACTCACCTGCGCCGGGCGGTGGTGCCCAGGCGGATGCGGGAATCAACAGAATTGGCGTGCGTGGCGATGGCTGTGGTCTCGGAGGGAGGCCGCGGCACCTGGCCGCGTTGCGTCGTCTTCCTGCGACGTTTTAGGGACGGCTGAAATCGAATCCCCGCTCGCGTGCCAGCATGACGGCCTCCGTCCGATTGGCCGCCCCGAGTGCGCGGAGGACGCCTGCAACATGGATCTTGACGGTGTTCTGCGAAAGGTCCAGATCTCGCGCGATCTGCTTGTTGGAGCGGCCCTGCCCGATGAGCCGCAGCACGGCCTGCTGTCTCGCGGTCAGGGTCGCGGTCCCGCCCTCGGGTCCCAGAGTCGTCGGGCCGCCTTCCTCATCTGGCGGAGGCGCGTGCACCAGGTCCGGCGGCACATAAATGCCGCCCGCCAGGACCAGGCCCAAAGCGGAGACCATCACGTCGCGGGCGGTCGACTTCGGAATGAAACCGGCGGCCCCGCAATCCAGTGCCTTGCGCATGTGCGCCGTATCGTCGCTGGCCGAGACCACGACCACGGGGGCGCCGGTGGCCGCGCCGCAGACCCTGCTCAGGAGCTCGAACCCGTTGGCGCCGGGCATGAACAGGTCGAGCAGGATCAGGTCCAGGTCCGGATGCGCGGATAACACATGCATCACCTGCTCCGCATCCGACGCCTCAAAAGCGGTCGGCTCCGGGTCCAGCCGAGACAAGGCCTCGATTAGGCCGGTGCGTAGGAGCGCGTGATCGTCCGCGACAAGTGTCTTCAAGCCGGTCCCCTCCCAGAGGAATACGGCCCCTTGGTGGGTGCCGATCGTTCTTCCGACCTGGGCTCCTGCAGGCCCTCTGTGCAAGTCTTTGAAGTATATCGCAGCACCGGTGCGGGTTAACTGCCCGTATTGGCGACCCGGGTTAGCCCGATCGGGCTAGTGCATCGTTGCTATGGCAGGACCAATGATCAGCATTGATACTCGTGCCGTGGGTTCTTTGGGATGAGGGCCTGCGGCGGCACAGGGAGGTGCCGCACCTTTCCGTGGCGATCAAGGCCATGAGTCGCAGCGTTTTCCGACAGTCGCGCTGGGATTCCAGCCTGGGGCACTCAGGATGCACCTTCGGTTCAGCCCAACCGGATCAGGAGGCAGTATGAAGATGAGCCGTTTCCCGCTTTTGATACCGCTCGTGTGGGCCGCCGCCGGTGCGACCCTGGCGACGGACGTTCGCGACATCGAGCTTCGCCGGCTCTTCGATCCCACCCAGTCGGAGATGAACGCCGAGCGCTCGGGGCGCATCTACATCTATGAGGGTCTGCGCGACGTCGACGTGAAGCGCGCGATGGAGGAGGAATTCGACCGCGTTGATTCCATGATGTTCATCCGCGAGCAGGTCACCGATGAGAAGGGAGAGGTCAAGACGGAGCCGACGACCGGGAAGCCGGTCTACCAAGACGACGGGTGTTGACGGTGGTGTAGATCGGCGGCGAGGGCTTGATCTGCCCGCGCGCGACCAGATCTGCATCGCGTCCGAGGCCGTTAAGGGCCGGCGGTGGACCGACAGGGGTTCAGCCTTGCGGGCATAGACGTGTTCAACCTGCGAATCTGGGCGAGGCGCGACATGAGCCGGAGACCGCAAGCCCTTGGTCGAAGATGACGGTTGTTGAGTGGCAGAGTCGCGCCGTGAGGATTTGTCGCGAGCTGTGCTCGAGAAAATTCGGGAGCTGTACCCGCAACGGAGGTAAGCGTCCCATGTGTCTTCTGCCCCCCATGTGCCTTTTCTGTAGGCATTACAACCCAGAGTCTGCGGAGCATGAGCCCGACTGCTCAGCCTTCGCAGAGATCCCCGACATCATCTTCAGGGGTGACTTTGATCACCGGCACCCCTTTCCCGGGGATCGCGGTGTGCGCTTCGAGCTCCTGCCGGAGCACGCGGAGGACTTCGCGGAGGTCATGGACATCCGCAAGCAGCTTGGGACTTCGACCTGAGTTAAGACCATACGACCGGGGTCCATAGCGGGGCGGTCCTGCTCGCCCGCTGATCGGTCTGCCCGGAAAGGCTTGGGTGTCGGTGCCGTTTCCATCGGGGCAACCCTGGTCCTGCGAGACCAGTCTGATGTGCGCGCGACAGTCCAAGGTGGGCGGGCTGTACCGGTCCTCCCGCACGGTGAAGGTCACGGCCGGAGGCTGCGGTGGCTTGTCAGGGGGGTGTGCCTGGTGGATGAACGCATCCCCTACGGGAGGGCTGGCAAGTCGGCGCTCACCTGGAAGAAAACCCGGCGATCGAAGACGTTCCCCGGCTTCTCATAGACGTAGTCCGGCCGAAACTCGTAATAAGCGTCGTTGGTCAGGTTCTGCGCGATGAGCGCCAGCTCGACCTCGGTTTCCCCCCATTTGATCGACTTGGAGACCTTGGCGTCGACGCGCGTATAGGCATCGACCTTGCCGCCTTCCCCCAGCCACCGCATGTCGCTCATGTGATAGAGGGCTAGGGTCCCCTGCCATCCCGGGTGGAGCTTGCGGCTGAGCTGCAAGGCCAGGGTATGACGCGGGGTCGTATCGTCGAACGACTTCCACTCGATTGGGTTTCCCTCGGCGTCTATCCGGGTGAACTCCGATCCGTGCGTCGTTGCATAGGAATAGGAGGCAAAGAGCAGCGTATCCCGGTCTGGCGCGAAGCGCAGCTGTGCCTCCGCCCCGTTGGTGTTCCAGTGCCCATTGTCGCCGGACCACACGGTCGCTCGGCTCGGGTCTCGCGCCCCGGACCCGGCGTCTCGGAGCTCCTCGTGGAACAGGGTGAAGTCGAACTGAAGGTTCCGGGAAGGCCATTGCGCGAGATAGCCGAGCTCGTAACTGGTGAGCTGTTCCGGCGGCAGCCCAGGGCCGGTGGATCGGATCAAATGGCGCAGATAGGTCCCGTCAGACAGGATCAGGGGGTAATCCGAGAGCTGCTCCCCCGGGCTGAACACCCGGTAGTTGCGGCTCACGCTGGCCCGCAGTGCCTGGTCCTTTGAGAAGCGCCAGTTCACGCCGAGGCGTGGAGATGTGTAGGTGTCTGCGATCTCGTGGAATTCAGTCAACGCATTGAGATTGACGATCAGTCCGTCGATCGGGCCCCACTCAGCAGCGGCCATCAGGCGCCCGCTCCAAGCGGAGACCTCTCCGTCATAGTGCGCCAGGTACAGATCGGATTGGATCACGTCGTAACGGGCGCCTGCGCCCAGCAGGAGTCGCCATTCGCGGGCCGGGGCGAGTGCGTGCTCGAATTCCAGGTCGAACCGCTCCGTGGTGCTGTCGGTGAATCCCAGGGGCAGGAAGAGGCTCGGGGTGATGAAATAGCGATAGCTGTCGTCCTGCGTGGTGATGCGGTGGGTGAAGGCCAGCCGGGAGCCCTGTCCGCTCGGCTGCGCATTGCGCCACGTCAGCGCCTGATAGCTGTCCTTGAGCTTGCGATCGCGGAACGGCTCTACTTCTGTGCCCACCCCGTCGGCGCCGACCTCCCCGTCCGAGACCATGATCTCGATGTCGAGGTTGTTGGTCGGACTGAGATCTAGATCCCCCTGCAGGCGCAGGTTGTTGATCCGCTTGTGGTCGTCGATGTTGTCGAAGCCGTCGTCCTGCGTGTATTGGAAGGTCGCCACCGCGTCCATGGGCCCCAGCCTGCCGCCGATGCGGGCGACGCCGATGGCGGTGTCCAGGGACCCTCCCGTTGCCCGCAGGTGGCCCCCCGCAAGCTCGAAGGGCTTGCGGGTAATGATGTTGATGCTGCCGAACATGGCATTGCTGCCGAGCGCCGGTGCATTGGGGCTGCGCACCACCTCGATCCGCTCAATGTCCTCCAGCGCCACGCCGACGAGATTCCACTCCACGGCCGCGTTAGTCGGCAGATAGACTGAATTTCCGTTGACGAGCACCTCCAACCGCCGCTCCAGCTGATCGCTGACCCCGTGGCGGGTGGCCGTGTACTGAGCCCCGGTGGCGTGGGCGACTTGGAAGCCCGGCACCAGCCGCAAGAGATCGGGGATGTTGGTCGCCGTAGAGGCATCGATGATCGCGCGGTCGAGGATCGTGACCGACGCCGGAGTGTCGAGCACCGCCCCGGGCAGGCGGGTGGCCAGGGAGACGGTCGGGATCGGCTGGAAGAAATCCAGTTCGCTCGGCGCGTCGGCAGCAAAGACGGGCGAGAAGGCGATCAGGGGAAGCAGCGCCGCCGCGCAGTGGCAGCGGCCGCGTGGAGTCTCGCTTGATGAATGGGCGCCAGGGGATGAGGGGCCGGCGCGCTGCATCAGTGGCGCGTGGAGCCGTGTTGTCTGTCGTCTAGCAGGCAGCCGCATTGGACATGATTTTGGGGATGCAGGGGTTCCATTGCGCTTCGGTGGACTTCCGCGCGGTTGAAAGTATTGAACTCGACGAGGATCGTCAACCTTCGGCGCGCGTTCAAGGACACGTTCTGGCCAGTGCCTCTCATACGCTGGGCCTCATCCGCTTCGGTCCCTTTCAGGTGGTCAACTGTCCACCCACCGGTGTCGCCGTCCGACTCGATCATCCCGTGGACGTGGCCACCCCCTGCAACCGAACGAGGCCAGCCGCAAAATCCAGCTCCAACACTCCCCGGTTGACGAAGCCGTCGCCAAGCAGGCCGCCGATTCGGAAGCCGAAGCGGCGCTCCAGCGTGAACGCCGCCATGAGCATGCCGTCCACGTCGTGCTGGATGCTCCCCGCGGCGCGGACCTCCCGGCAGCGCATGGGGTGCGCGTCGAGGGTGCTGGCCACCCCGTAGCCGGTGCCCCTGGCTTCCAACGCCACGTCCACCTCGGCAAGACGGGCGGTCGACAAGGGCAGGGCGATGGTGGCCCCGGACATGCCTGTATCGAGAAACAGCTGGGTGTCGAGCCGGTCGTTGAGACGGGCCCCCACGAGCGGGTATTGCTCACCGGCCAGGTACAAGGGCTCGCCGTCATCGAGCCGCCGCCCGCTGTCCAGACGCAGGGCGCGGGTGTGGTAGTCGAGGGTGGTGTGCAGGCGGCTGAACAGACCGGTGCCGATGACCCCGTCCACCGGGAAAGGCAGCAGCTCGGCAAAGGCGGCGCGGATCTCGTGCAACTGGACCGGAACGGCCTCGACGTCGAGCCCGCCGAGTTGGAGCCAATCGAGGATCCCATGCTCGACGACGCCGGCTGGGCCAGACGGGAAGTGGATCCGCTCCGCGCCATGGACCGCGACGCCGATCTCGCGCGCGAGTGCGGCATCGAGCAAGGTCTCGCCGACCCCCGTGTCCAGGATCAGGCTGGCCTCGCGCCCGTTGACCCGGGCAACCACCGCCGGCAGACCGGTCCCTTCGAGCCAACGGACGTGGGCCTGCTCGCCGGCGAGGCGGTAGGCCCCGCGCGGGGCGAGCGCCTCGATCTTGTTGGCCATGCCGGCCCGGCCAAGCCCCCGGTAGATCTCCGCGGCCTCCGCGAGCCAGTCACCGCGCCGCAGCGTCTCTGCCAGCATGGCCAGCAGCCGCGGATGGCCCTCCAGCGCCTGGAGTGCACCCCGCAGGGCGGTTTCGGCCTCCCCAAGCCGATTGCCGAGCAGCGCCAGCTCCCCCCGCAGGGTCCCCAGCTCCGGAGATCGGTCACCTTCCTGCCACAGGACATCGGCCAGCCCGCCGGCGGCGGCGAAACGGCCGTTGGCGAAGAGCTCGGCCGCGGTCTTCAGTCGGCGGTCGGTGGCGCCCATACCTGCGAGAATTCGACGATGCTGGCCGGATCAGTCCGTAGACGGGATGACCGAGCCGCGCGAGCTAGCCCTTGAACAGCAATGGGACCACGTCCTCGAAGCGCGAGACGAAGTGGATCTTGAACCCCTTGCGCACGTGCTCCGGGACCTCCTCGAACTCACCCCGGTTGTCCTCCGGGAGCAGGATCTCCTTGATGCCGGCGCGGCGCGCGGCGATCAGCTTCTCGCGCACCCCGCCGATGGGGAAGACCTCCCCCGTGAGCGTGATCTCGCCGGTCATGGCGATACGCCGTACCGGTCGGTTGCGGGCCAGCGAGAGCAGCGCCGATGCCATGGTGATGCCGGCGGAGGGTCCGTCCTTGGGGGTGGCGCCGGCGGGTACGTGGAGGTGGATGAAGGCCTTGTCGAAATAGGCGGGGTCGGCGCCGAAGGACCCGGCGTGGCCCGCGATGTAGCTGTAGGCGATCTCGGCCGATTCCTTCATGACTTCGCCGAGCTGGCCGGTGAGCTTGAAGCCGCGTCCCTGCTCGTGGGCTCGGGCCGCCTCGATCGATAGCGTTGCGCCCCCCATGGCGGTCCAGGCGAGTCCGGTGACCACCCCGGGACCGGCGAGCTTTCGCTCGTCGCGAAACACGGGGCTGCCCAGATAGCCCTTGAGGTCCGCCTCGGACACGGTGATGGGTGTCTCTTCCCCCTCGAGCAGGCGCACCGCCACCTTACGCACGATCCGCGCGAGCTGCTTCTCCAGGCGCCGCACGCCGGCATCGCGGGCATAGCCCTCGATCAGGCTGCGCAGGGTCTTGGTGTCCAGGCGCACCGTGCCTTTTGGAAGTCCGGCCCGGTCGATCTGACGGGGCAGGAGATAGCGCTTGGCGATCTGCAGCTTCTCCTCGGCGATGTAGCCCGAGAGCTGGATCACCTCCATGCGGTCGAGCAACGGTCCCGGGATGCTGTCGGTCTGGTTGGCGGTGCAGACGAAGAGCACCTTGGACAGGTCGAATCGCAGGTCCAGGTAGTGGTCGAGGAAGTCGTTGTTCTGCTCGGGGTCCAGCACCTCCAGCAGGGCGGAGGCCGGGTCCCCGTGGTAGCTGGCGCCGATCTTGTCGATCTCGTCCAGCATGATCACGGGGTTGGCGGTGCCCGCGTCCTTCATGGACTGGATGAACTTACCGGGCATGGCGCCGATATAGGTGCGCCGGTGTCCCTTGATCTCGGCCTCGTCGCGGATGCCGCCCACAGAAAAACGGTAGAAGCGCCGGCCCAGCGCATCGGCAATGGAGCGTCCGATGGACGTCTTTCCCACCCCGGGCGGCCCCACCAGCAGGATGATGGAGCCCGCGATCTCGCCCTTGTGGATGCCGACGGCCAGGAACTCCAGGATGCGCTGCTTGACGTCGTCGAGCCCGTAGTGGTCCCGGTCCAGGACGCGGCGGGCGCGCTTCAGGTCCAGCTTGTCCTTGGAGTGCTTGCCCCAGGGCAGCAGGGTGATCCAGTCCAGATAGTTGCGGGTGACCGAATACTCGGGCGATCCGGTCTCCAGGATCGCCATCTTCTCCATCTCCTCGTCGACCCGTTTCTGGGCCTCCTTGGTCAGGGTGAGCTTGGCGATTCGGTCCTTGAACTTGTCGAGCTCCGCGGTGCGGTCGTCTTTGGCAAGGCCCAGCTCCTTCTGGATGACCTTGAGTTGCTCCTTGAGCAAAAACTCCCGCTGCTGCTTCTGCATCCGCTCCTCGACGGAGCGCTTGATCTTCTGCTGGGCCTTGGCGAGCTCGCGCTCGTTGTTTAGGAGCACCAGTACCCTTTCCATGCGCGGCAGAAGCGGGATGGCCTCCAGCACCTCCTGAAGCTGCTCCTTGCTGGAGGTCGTGAGGCTGGCGGCGAAGTCCGCGAGATGGGATGGGTCCTCGGGCCCGAATCGGTCGAGGAACATGCGCAGCTCTTCCACGTAGAGCGGATTGAGCGGCAGCAGCTCCTTGATGGTGTTGATCACCGCCATGGCATAGGCCCGGACCTGCTCGTCCGGCGGCCCGGCCGGTTCCGGCAGATAGGAGACCCGCGCGTTGAAGGGCGCCGTGTCGTGGACCCAGCCCTCGATATGGAAGCGCTGCAGGCACTCGATGAGGACCTGCAGGTGGCCGTCCTGGCGGTGTACCCGGTGGATGCGGCAGGCCGTGCCGACGCCGTAAAAGTCTGCGGGGAGGGCCTCCTCGGAGGTTTCGCTGCCAACCAGCACCACGCCGAGGATCTTGTGCTCGGTATTGCCGACCGCCTTGATGGTGGACGCCCAATGTTCCGCGTCCATCATGAGCGGCACCGCCTGGCCGGGGAAGAAGGGCCTGGAGGCGACCGGCAGCAGGTGGATCTGGGCGGGCAGCATCTCGTTGGCGCGGGCCAGGGCCACGGGAGCCGTGGATTCCTGATCGTTGCCCAGGGTCTCCGGTACGGTCTGTCCTTCGTGCTCCAGAAACTCTGCCTCTGCCATTGGTGTCTCCTGTTGTAATTTACCCTGACCCCGAAGGGTCTACTTCTGGGCTGGCAAGGGGATTTCCAATCGGCCGATCGGACCTCTGGCTGCGCGCGGCGGCGTTTGCGATGCGGGCGAATCCGCCGACATCGACCGCCTCGGCGCGCAGGCCGGGGTCCACTCCGACCCCTTGCAGCAGATCCGGTCCCACCAGCCCGGCCAGACTGTTGCGCAGCGTCTTACGCCGCTGGGAGAAGGCCGCCGCGACGATGCGCGCGTGCAGGGCCGGGTCATCGAGCGGGAAGGGCAGTGGGCGATGGGGTCGCAGCCGCAGGAAGGCGGACTCCACCCTCGGGGCCGGGGTGAAGGCCCCAGGACCGATGCGGAACAGGCACTCGGCCGCGCACCAGGTCTGGACCATCACCGAGAGTCGCCCATAGGTCTTGTTGCCCGGGGCCGCCACGATGCGGTCCACTACCTCCCGCTGCAGCATCAGGTGCATGTCCCGGATGCAGTGCGCTTGATCCAGAAAGCGGAACAGGAGCGGCGTGGAGATGTTGTAGGGCAGGTTGCCCACGAGGCGCAGGGAGGCCGCCTCGGGAGCCAGGGCACAAAGGTCGAAGCCGAGTGCGTCGGCGTTGTGGATGCGCAAGCTCCCCAGCCCGGCGAGGCGCGAGCGCAGGGGCTCGATCAGGTCCCGGTCCAGCTCCACCACGTCCAGGGCGCCCGCGGCGGCGAGCAGTCCCTCGGTGATGGCGCCGTGCCCCGGACCAATCTCGATCACCGGCTCACCCGGCTGGACCCCGATCGCTCGGTGGATACGCTGGATGATTCCGGGGTCATGCAGAAAGTTCTGACCGAAGCGCTTGCGCGCGGTCGGGAGGGTTTGGGCCATGGGGGACCGGGTCACGCAATTGGGGCGGGGCGCCAGTATGGCGGATTCAGCGCGGGGATGGGTGAGGGAGAGTCTCTGTGAGTGTCGGTGCCCAGCAGTGCGGAGCTTTAGGCAAGAAGTGGGCGCCGACCGGGGACGCAAACGCGAGGCGCTCTCGCCGGTCGGGATGACTCGAGGCCCGGCGCTGCGGTTAACATGTGGCGGATTCGCACAGCAGCAGCCACAAATCCCAATTTTGCAGACCATGACATTCCGATCCGATTTGGAGATCGTCGCCCACGCATTGGATCGACAGGTCGCGAGTGCACGCGCCGGCGCGACACCCGTGCTGGCGCAACGCCCCATGGCTTCCATCGTCGACGACCTTCAGCTCGACCGGTTCGCACGTCACGGCGGCCTCCAGGGCGAGGCGCTGGGGCGGTTCATGGACCGCTATCTCACGACGATCATCAATCTTCACCAGCCTGGGTACATGGGCCATCAGGTGGCCGTCCCGCATCACGCAGCGGCCCTGGGAGCGCTGATCGATGGGCTGACCAACAACCCCATGGCCATCTACGAGATGGGCCCGGGCGCCGCGGCCATCGAATACTTCGTCCTCAACTGGATGCTGGTAAAGGTCGGCTGGACGCCGGCGCCGCTGGTGCCGGGTGGGAATGAGAAGGGGGTCTTCGGCGGCGGTGTGCTGACCCACGGCGGCTCGTTGGCGAACCTGACGGCGCTGATTGCGGCACGCACCGCGCTTCGACCCGACGCCTGGCGCGACGGGAACCAGGACGACCTCGCACTCATCGCGCCTGGCAACAACCACTACAGCATCGAGCGCGCGGTCGGAATCCTGGGGCTGGGGACCAGCAACATCTACCGCGTTGCCACCGATGCGCGCGGCGCCATGGACCCCCGCTTCCTGCCGCAAACGCTCGCGCGCATTCGGGCCGATGGCAAGACGCCGCTGGCGTTGGTCGCCAACGCCTGCAGCACCGCGGTCGGGGTCTACGATCCACTGCGTCCCATCGGCGAGTTCTGCCGGGATCAGGGCATCTGGTTCCATGTGGACGGCGCACACGGCGCCGCCGCGCTGCTGTCGCCCGAGTACCGTCATCTGATGGACGGCGCTGAGCTGGCCAGCTCCCTGACCTGGGACGCACACAAGATGATGCGCACGGCCTCGGTCTGCGCCGCCCTGCTGGTGCGGGATCATCGCGCCATCGACACCGCCTTCGATCAGGAGGCGAGCTATCTTTTTCACGACAAGGAGCAGCCTGGCTTCGATTTCCTGCACCGTTCCGTGGAATGTACCAAGGGAGGCATGGGGCTCAGGTTCTACCTGGTCCTCGCCGCCCTGGGCGAAGAGGGACTGGCGCGCTACGTCGAGCGGCAGTATCGCCTTGCGGCGCAGGCCTATGCGTACTTGAAAGGGCTCGACACCGTGGAGGCCCCCGTCGCGCCGGAGTCGAACATCCTCTGTTTCCGGGTCCCGGGCTCCGACGCGCGCCAGCTTGAGCTGCGCAAGCGCGTTCTCGCCGAGGGTGATTTCTACATCACCTCGACCCAGTTCCAAGACTCGCGTTACCTGCGCCTGGTCTTCATGAACCCGGACACGACCTTGGACGACGTCAAACGGCTGGTGGAGCAGATCCGCCGATTCGACGCCGATTGCCGGACCGATTAGCGGGCGCTGTTGGGTGGCAGCCTTCGAGTTTGCAGGCGTCGAGGGTCTGGTCTTCGCCCGACTTGGGGATTGGTCTTCGGGGCGGCCCTGATCATCGACCTGTTGACGTGGGCGATGGCGGGTACGCTGGTCTTGCAGCGGCTGGGCATCGATCCCTTCTGGGAATCAGTGACGCATGGGTGACGAGCAACAGGCCTTCTACCACCTGAGCGTGGCACTCGCCATCGGCTTGCTGATCGGCGTGGAGCGCGGTTGGAAGGAGCGCGAGGCGGAAGAGGGGGAGCGCATCGCCGGTGTGCGCACCTACGGCCTGATCGGGCTGCTCGGCGGTGCGTCCGGCCTGCTCGCCGTCCATCTCGGGCCGTTTACGTTGGGATTCGTGTTTCTCGGACTGGCCGCGGCTCTGGCGACGGCCTACGTCTTGAACCCGCGTCGTGTTCACGATCTGAGCATCACCGGCCTGGTCGCAGAGCTTCTCACCTTCGTGCTCGGCGCATTGGCAGCCATGGGCGAGGTGGCGATCGCCGCGGCGGTTGGCGTGGTCGCGACGCTGCTTCTGAGCTACAAGCCGTTGCTCCATCGCTGGGTCAGTGCCCTGGAAGCGAACGAGCTGCGCGCCGGGATCAAGCTGCTGCTCATCTCGGTCGTGTTATTACCGATCCTGCCGGATCGGGGTTACGGTCCATGGCAGGCGCTGAATCCCTATGCAATCTGGTGGATGGTCGTCCTGATTGCGGCGATCTCCTTCGTTGGCTATTTCGCCATCAAGATCGGCGGCGCACGTCGGGGCACCCTGTTTACCGGCCTCTTCGGTGGGCTGGCTTCGTCGACAGCAGTGACCCTGCATCTCTCGCGACTGTCCCGCCGCGAGGCGACCATGGCTCCACTGCTGGCGACTGGGATTCTGCTCGCCTGCGGGACCATGTTCCCGCGCATGGCCCTGGTGGCAACGGTCCTCAACCCCGACTTGTTCCGGTTATTGATCGTCCCGGCAGCGGTGATGGCGCTGCTGGCCTATCTACCTGCACTCGTTTATTGGCGCTCTGGGCGGCACAAGGAATCCGGGATGACCTCGCCGATCGAGAACCCGCTGGAGCTCCGTGCGGCATTGACCTTCGGTGTGCTGCTGGCCCTGGTCATGGTGTTCGGCAAGGCACTGCAGACTTGGTTTGGGGAGGCTGGGGTGCTGGCGCTCGCTGCCGCATCCGGTATCGCGGACGTCGACGCCATCACCCTGTCGCTGGCGCGAATGACTCAGGACGACCTCGCCTTGAGCGTCGCAGCGATCGGGGTGTTGATTGCCGCGTCCGTCAACACGTTGGTCAAAGGCGGCATGGCGAGCGCGATCGGCGGGCGCAGCATTGGGTTCCGCGTGGGGCTGCCTCTGCTGGCCAGCGCCCTCGGAGGCATGATCGCTGCCTGGTTGTGGATCTGGTGAAGTGGGCGGCGGCGGTTGCGGGCCGCCAAGGCAATGCCCGAATCTGCGGGGATGTCGACGGGATGACTCCGCGGCCGCCCTGTCGAAGCGCTCCCGAGACGCCTGTATTCGCAACGTCTTTTCCCAGACGCCGGGGAATTCGGGGCGCTTCCATTCATGATTGGCGCTGCCGCGTCCTGTAGGCCTGGCGCAGCCGGAAGGGCGAAACGCCGCGGGGCTTCGCCGCGCGAGCGCACGGCGCTGCCCATTCGCGCTGAATCAGCCCCGGATGAAGGACATAAACTCGGAACGGGTGCGCGGGTCGGTCTCGAAGGTCCCGCGCATGGCGCTGGAGACGGTGGTGCTGCGCTGCTTCTGGACCCCGCGCATCATCATGCAGGTGTGGCTGGCCTCCATCACCACCGCCACCCCGTGGGCGCCCAGGTGCTCCATCATGGCGTCCGCCACCTGATTGGTCAGGCGCTCCTGGACCTGGAGCCGGCGGGCGAAGACATCCACCACCCGCGCCACCTTGGACAGGCCCACCACCTTGCCGTTGGGCAGGTAGCCCACGTGGGCGTGGCCGAAGAAGGGCAGCATGTGGTGCTCGCACATGGAGTAGAACTCGATGTCGCGCACCACCACCATCTCCTTCACGTCCTCCGCGAAGAGCGCCTTCTTGATGATCTCCTCGGCGGATTGCTCATAGCCGCTGGTGAGGAAATCCATGGCCTTGGCGACGCGCAGCGGGGTGCGTCTCAGTCCTTCACGGTCCGGGTCTTCGCCGATCTCCCCAAGCATGGATCGGACCAGGCTTTCCTTCTTGACGTCGTAGACCTCCTCCTCGGACTCGGCCTCGAAGCTCGCGGCGTAGTGGGCGTGGGCCAGGACATTGCTGAGCTTGGCTTTCTCTGACATCGGGTTTCCTGCCTGTGGTTTCTGTTTCTGCCGGCGATCCGCCGGCGGCGGTTGAACATGTGCCGTCCTGGACAGTGGGGGTAGGGACAAAAAAAGAAACGGTCACGGATGCCTCCCACCTACCGTGGGGGCCTTCCGGGTGCGGGACCCAGTCCCCGGGGCTACTTCAACACCAGAGCCAGGCCGCTCGCAACGAGCAGCAGGCTGATCAGTCGTTTGAAGGTCGTTTCGCTGATGCGGGTGTGGACGTGATGGCCGGCGTAGAGGCCCAGCGCCATCAAGGGCAGGGCCAGGGCGAACAGCGTGAGGGCCTCCCGGGTGAAGAACCCGGAGGCCAGATAACCGACCAGGCGGGTGCTGCCCTCGATCAGGAAGACGGTGGCCGCGGTGGCGCGAAACTGCGCCTTCGCCGGTCCCCAGAGCTGGAGATAGGCGACGTAGAAGGGGCCGCCGGTCCCAAACAGGGTGCCGATCAGGGCCCCCAGCGCGCCCAGGGGGGCTGCGCGGTGCGCCCCATCGATGCGGCCCGGGTGTAGTCCCGAGAAGGTATAGAGGGCGTAGCCGATGACGAAGACGCCGAGTCCCCGGGTCAGGAGCCCCGGGTCCACTCGCTGGAACAGCCAGAGTGCGGTGAGCACGCCCGCCAGCATGAAGGGCAGCAGGGGCCAGAGGCTCGCCCACAGGATGGCCCGGCGGCTGCCGATGCCCTGGCTCGCGGACGCCAGATAATCGGTGAGGGCGACCGCCGGCACGGCGACCGACAGCGGCAGCACCAGGGCGAGCAGGGGGATGGCGATGAGTCCGGAGCCGAAGCCCACGATGCCGCGGATGAAATAGGCGATAAGGACGAATCCCGCGCACAGGGCGAGATCGGCCGCTGACAGCTGAGGGAGCAAGGGTTGGGCTCCGCTTGGGTGGGCAAGGGCTGGCCCGGATATGTCACCAGATCAGCCGGCGGCAGGGCATTTTTTCTTTGCGACTGAAGCGTTTATCCGCGGAATCGAGCATTGCGACAGGAAATACGCTGTCATTGCCGCCGGCCTATCGCGCCCCAGACCCGTTCTCGCTCGCTCTCGCTTGTCCTTCTCTCAACTCGTAGTGCCCGCTAGGAAATTTCGCTCAGGCCGTCGCGAGACCGGCTGCGAACCCGCCTGGAACGCGATCCCCGGTGACATTTCCGGGCTGGACTCTCGCGGATTCTGTGGGACCGGACCATGCCTGTCCAGGCTGACCGTTCTATCTTCGAGTTACGGTCGAGTAGGCGGCCTGAGGTCCGCGAAGTTGCCCCCCGCCCGTTCCCGGGTCTCGGCCCTGCGGGCGATCTCCCTGGTCAGGCCGCGAAAGATGACTTGATGAGCGGGCTCCATGGAGAGCCAGTACAGCAACCCCCAGACCCCCGCGGGGTGCCAATAGGCCGTAGCGGTCACGCGGGTGCGCGGGCCGCCGGCCTGACTGGGCAGCGGCTCGATCTCGAATTCCAGCACCCCCGCCCCTGGGGCGCGCATGCCGAACGACAGGGTTAGGCGCCGTTCGGGCTCGACGCCGATGACCTCCCAGGAGTCGATTCGGTCGCCGACGCGTAGCTCGCTCGGGTGGCGCCGACCGCGGTTAAGCCCCGCTCCGCCCACCGCCCAATCGATGGTCTCGCGCAGGGCCCACAGACTGTTCAGGTAGTAGTAGCGGTTGTCTCCGCCGATGGCGGAAACCACTGCCCACACCGCTGCCGCCGGGGCGCGGCTGACCGCGCTGCCCCCCGCGCGCTTGGCGTAATAGGCGTAATCGATTCGACCCTTGCGCATGCTGAATGCTCCTTCGGTCCAGCGCGCCTGGACCTGGGCGTTGCGCTCCGCGGCGAAGGCCGCCTCAACCGATTCCCGAAAGCCCAGGAGTTGTTGCGGCACCAGCGCTCGCAGCCGCTCGGGGCGGGCGGTGAAGTCGTGTTTCAGGCCTTCGATGAGGGCTCGGGCGACGTTGGTGGGGACCGCGGTGACGAATCGCAGCCAGTAGGAGGACAGGCGCGGCGTGAGCACCGGCACCGGTATGATCAGTGGCGGGCGACGCCCCGCCGTCTCCGCCAGGATCCGCATCATGGCCGCGTAGGTCAGCTCGTCCGGACCCGCTGCATCATAGACGCCGCCGGCGGTCTCGGTCAGGGCCGGCGCGCGGACCAGATACTCCAGCAGGTTGTCGAGCGCGATGGGAGGCGACTTGGCGCGCACCCAGCGTGGGGTGACCATCACCGGCAGGTGGTAGACGAGGTCGCGCATCACCTCGAAGGCCGCGGAGCCTGGGCCGACGATGATACCGGCCCGGATCTCCGTGACCGGGACCCGGCCCTGTCTGAGCACCTCCCCGGTCTCGCGCCGGGAGACGATGTGCTCGCTGTCCGCGGCGTCGGGCACCAACCCGCCGAGGTAGCAGATGCGCTTCACGCCGGCCTGAGCCGCGGCTCGGGCGAAGTTGGCGGCGGCCTCGAGGTCCAGGCGCCGGAAGTCCTTGCCCGCTCCCATGGAGTGGACCAGGTAATAGGCGATGCCGACGCCCGCGAGCGTACTGGGCAGGGAGTCGGAGTCCAGGGCGTCCGCGGCCACGATCTCGACCCCAGTCCAGCCTCGTGCCTCCAGCACCCGTGGCTGGCGGGAGGCGACCCGCACCGGGAGCCCCCCCGCCAGGAGTCGCGGGACCAGATAGGTGCCGATGTAGCCGCTCGCCCCGAAGACCAGTCGGAGCCGGTTGTCTCGCGGCATTGCGGGGGTTGGGGTCACATTCCGGCCCCGACGGTCCGTCGAACCGGTCCCGGCGCTCTGGAGCGGGTCAATCGGCGGTCTCGGCCGCGGGGGTCGGGCTGCCCAGGCGAGGCCCGGAGCCTTGACGCTCTGGACGGGCGGCGGCGAGGGCCGGCAGGTCCAGTGAGCGGATCAAAGGTGTCGGCTCTGTCTCTTCCGGAATACGCCAGAGTCCGGCGCGGGTCAGCGCCCGTCCCAACGCCGGGGACGCGCTCAGCACCCCGAGGGGCACCGCCAGCAGGGAGCCGACGAAGAAGGGCGAGAGCCAGGCGGCCGCGCTGCCAGCGCTGGCTGCAAGCCAGATGAAGGCGGCCAGCCCGAGGAGGGTCTGGGGCCAAAGCCGACGCAGGGCCTGCATTGCCGATACCCGGTGCTCCGTGCGCCGCTGGGGCCCCCAAACCACGGCCCGGCCAAAGGGCAGGCCGGCCATGAAGACCGTATGGGCGATGGCCATCACCGGCGCAAGCAGGGTGAAGAAGACCACCTCCGTCAGTGCGCTCGCCAGGACCCGCGGCACGCCCCCGAAGGCCTGCCGCTGCGCCGGGGAGCGCAGCAGGTCGGCCAGGGTGGCGAGCTTGGGCGCGAAGACCATGGTCAGGATGAGCGCGAACAGGATGGCCCCTAGGGCCGGGTCCAGCAGTGCACCGGCATCATCTGAGCGCCCCAGCCTGAGCGTCCCCAGAACCATCAGCATCACCCAGGCGGGTGAGCTCAGGAACATGAGGATGGCGAGCCAGAGCTGTACCCGGCTCACGGCCTTGAGTCCGGGCAGGCCGAGCAGCTTAAGGTACTGGAGGTTGCCCTGACACCAGCGCAGGTCGCGACGGATGAACTCCAGCAGGGTGGGTGGGTTCTCCTCGAAGCTCCCGGCCTCCATGGGCAACACCCGTACCTCGTAACCGCCGCGACGCATCAGCACCGCCTCCACTTGGTCGTGACTCAGCACATGACCGCCGAGCGGCGCGCGCCCGGGCAGAAACGGCAGCTCGCAATACTCAACGAAGGGGACGACGCGGATCAGCGCGTTGTGGCCCCAATAGGGCCCGCAATCCCCCTGCCACCAGGCGCTACCCAGGGTGTAGGAGCGCATGCCGAGCCGCATCCCGAACTGGAAGGGGCGGGCGAAGGCGCTGACGCTCGGCAGGCCCACCACCAGGGTCTGGAGTATGCCGAGCCGGGGGTTCGACTCCATGGTCCGGACCAGCCTCAGGATGGACTCGGGCTCCATCAGGCTGTCGGCGTCCAATACCAGTGCGAAGTCAAACCCGTCGCCGTGGCATGTCAGAAAATCGCGAATGTTTCCCGCCTTGTAGCCCGCGTTCTCAGAGCGACGGCGGTAACGCACCGCCATCCGCTTTCCCCAGCGGGCCTGAAGGCGGGCCGAGAGCGTCTCCTCCGCGGCGATGCACTCGGGCCAGGTTGAGTCGCTGAGTACCCAGACTTCGAACCGGTCCGACTCGGGTGTGGCGGCGAGGCCGGCGATCATGCGGTCCAGGTTGCGGGCCACGGCCTCGGTGTCCTCGTTGCGGATACAGCTCAGGATGGCGGTCCTGGAGCGGATGGAGACGGATCCTTCAGCCTTTCCCCGGGTTCCTATGGATGCGGGTGCGAGACGCAACAGACCGAGTCCGATCACCGCGTTCCAGAACCCTACGGCGGTCCAGGGCAGGGTGAGGGCGAAGCAGGCGGTGATCGCCGCGTCCCATGCATCGAACCCGTTACCACTCAGGGTGGCCGCCATGAGCGCGATCCCGCCAAGCACCGTGGCCGAGACCAGGAAGGCGAAGAGGCGTCGGCGTGGGGTGTAGTCGTTGGCGGCGACGGCTGGTGGGATGGCCATGGTGCTGCTCCATCGAGTTTTCGCGCGGGGCCTCGTCAGGGCTGATGGCGCCGGAGTGGCCAGGTCCGGCGTCTCGGGCAATATCTGGACAGGTCAAGGCGGGTACAAGCGCTTCCAGATAACCTGCAGGGTCGAGATCGGGTCCCAGAGCCCCGACTCTACCCCTCAGGCTTCAACATGCGCCACCGCGACCTCGACACCACCGGGGACTCGTACAAGGAGGACTGCCCATGGCCCGATCACCCGACTTGCCGCTAGAGCCGCTCGTACGCCAGGATCGGGAACGCGCCCAGGACGAGACCTGGGCAGTGCTTCGTCAGCTCATGGCGCTCGCCCGGAAGCCCGGCTTCGATCCCGCGCATCCGACGCGTCTGCGCGTGCGCTCCGACGGGCTCCTGGCGCCGGCCGGCGTGGGTGATTGCCGTTGGATGTGGCAGCCAGGGCGCGGCTGGTGCGCTGCGCACCCAATCGCGGATCCCGAGGCCCGCGCCCTGGTCGACCTCTACCTGCCACTGTGCGGGCCGGACCCGCAAGACGGTGCTGCCGGCGCGGGGCCGCGTGGCTGCCGGATCCTGGGCCACCTCGGCCAGAGCCTGGACGGTTTCATCGCGACGGCGAACGGGGATTCCTGCTTCGTGACAGGGCCGGAGAACATCCGCCACCTGCACCGAATGCGGGCCCTCAGCGATGGCGTTCTGGTGGGGACCGAGACCGCCGCCAGCGACGATCCCCGGCTCACGACCAGGCTCGTACCCGGGGAGAACCCGGTGCGGGTGATCCTGGACCGCCGACGGCGACTGCCGGCGCGGCTGCGGGTCTTCACGGACGGCGCCGCCGAGACCCTGCTGTGCTGCGACCGGGCCCTGGTCACGCCCGGCCGGGTCCGCCAGGGCCAGGCCCGGGTGCTCGGCGTGCCCTGTCGCGCGGGCCGGCTCGACCTCGCCGCGCTGCGGGAGGCCCTCGCGTCTCAGGGCATCCGGCGCCTGTTCGTCGAGGGGGGAGGGGCCACTGTCTCCGCCTTTCTGCAGGCCGGGTTGCTCGACCGGCTGCAGATCGCCGTCGCTCCCGTGCTGATCGGGACCGGCCGGCCGGGGCTGCGCATCCCGCCTCCCGATCGCCTGGCGGACGCCTGCCGCCCCGCCGTTCGCCTCTTCCGAATGGGGAGCGACCTGCTCTACGACCTGGACCTGAGATGTGCCGACGCCGCCAAGGTCACGACCGCGGTGGCCGCGCCGACCCTGGCGCGCATCTTGTGAGGCCAGGCGGCCTAGCCCTGGGTCACGCCTGTCCACCGTGGCCGGCAGCGTGATCAACTGCCTCAGCGATCCGCCTTCCGCAGGACTGCATCGCATGGGCTGCCGGAGGCCGTCAGGCGGTTTGCGAGCTGGTCGATCAGCAGGCTCAGCCCGCCGGTGGCCCACGCCGCCCCACCGTGAATGAGCAGACCCGCCGGGTCCACGGCCGCCCTCGGTTGGGTCAGGGTCCCCCGGACATAGATGAACTTGTCGGCGATCCCGAGCAGACTGATGCCGATGCCTTTGCGCTGCGCCGTCTTGAAGTGAAGCTCGATCTCCTGGGTGCGCAGATTGATCGCGCCCCCGCCGATGGCGTTGATGGCGTCGGTTTGCACCGCGAGGCCCCTGGTGCTGGTGGCGATGCCGTCGGCGACATCGAACTGGAGCACGGCGCATTGAATCCTGTCGAGCGGCGCCTGGCGATTGAGCGGGCTCAGCGCATCCAAAAGGGTCAGGAGGATGTTGCCGAAGGGCAGGGCGGCCGCCTTGTTGGTGAGCCGCCCCGCGCCGAGGACCAGCTCCGCGTGCCCGTTGGCCGTGCCGAGCATGGTCTCGAGGGACGTCCCAACGCCGTTGAGACGCAGGTCCAGCGCGGCCGGGAGCCGCGACAGGGCCTTGGCCTCCTTTGGCTCCATCAGCCAGGCGAGGTCCAGGTTGCCCTTGTGCTTGAGGTCGAGTCTCCACTGGGTCCGTTCCGGCCGCAGGCCCACATCCGCGTTGATCCGTTCGGCCCCTGCATTGAGCAGAAAATGGAGGTGGCCGGAATCCAGGGTCGCGTCCAGGGCCGTCTCGCTCAGCCCGAAATCGCCGAGGCGCACGTGCCCCGAGCTCAATCGGAGCGTCCCGTCCAGGGTGTGCAGGAGCTCCAACTGCTCGGCGTCCAGCGCCGAGCCGGAACGCCCGCCGGCCGTGGGTCCGCCGAGGTAGGGGGTGAGATCCAGGAACCGCGAGTCGAGAGTCGCGTTGACCCGCGGCTTGGTGCCGGGCTGGACCTTGATCGTGCCCGCGATGTCGCTTGCTCCGCTGGTCGCCTTGAGGTCGTGGAGCTCGAGGCCGTCGCCGCCACCCTCCAGCCCGGCCGAGATCAAGAACGGCTGATGTCCGGGCAGTTGGACGTCAAGCAAGTCCCCCAGTCGCGCGAGGTCGCCGCCGGAGGCCTTGACGTCCAGGCGGCTGCCCTGCAGCCCGTCGAGCCGGGCCAGCCGGCCCTTGATGCTCCCCTTGACACCGCGCTGCTCGGCGGAGAGATCGACCTGCAGGTCGCGGCCGGCGAGCAGCGCCCCCAGCGGGCCGAGTGTCCCGCGGATCTCGACCTTGTCGCGTCCGAGCTGACCGCTGGCAGCCACGGCGATCGTCGGCCATGGCCGGTCCTTGGACCAAAGGTCCTTCAGGGGTCCCCCGGTGAGCTGGATGTCGAAGGTCTGCTCACCCCGAACCAATCCCGCGCTCAGGCGACTGGGCGCGCCCGGCGCGGCGCTCAGGCGAGGCTTGGTCAGCCGGATCTCGGTGCCCGCGCCCTTGACCGCACCGGTCGGCTTCAGGCGCAGCTCGCCGGCCGCGAGCTCACCGGACAAGGCGCCGAGGAGCGACTCCGGCGTGTCGCCCTTCGACTTCGCCCGCAGGGAGACCGACTTCAGGCCTCCCGCCAATTCGGGCGGAGACAGCAAGAATGACAGCGCCTGGGGCAGCTCGACGCGGCCGGCGTCCAGGGCGAGGTCCAGGGTCGGGGTCCGGGGCCGACCGTCGAGGCTCACCCGTCCGCTCAGGGTCAGACCGGGGAGTCCCGCGCTGAGCCCCTCGAGCCGCACCAGGCCGTCGCTGACCGAGGTCCGGGCCTTCAGACCGTTGATGGTCAGGCGCCGGGCTGCGACCCGATCGATCCGCAGTTCGAGGTCGGCGTCGAAGGTCCTCAATGGGCCGATGGGCAATGGTTCGCGCAGCCAGGTTTCGCTCCGGGCGACGGCGCTCCGGGTCTGGTCCGACGCCGGTCCCCCTGGCGCCCCCAGATTCCGCAGGTCTAAAGTGGTCAGGCGAAGGTCGCCGGTGACGCTTGGTCTCGTGCCGGTCAACGCCAGCTGGAGGTTACCGGTCAGCTCGGACCCTCCCAGCTTGACCGCGAGGTCCAGGTGCCGGGGCGCGTCTGGACGGCCTTTCTCGATCCCGGCGAGTCGGAGGTTCAGTCTCGCAGGCATCTGACGCCAGCGGCCTTCGAGCGAGAGGTCCCGGGCCGAGCCACCAGCGAGGGTCACCGAACCGTCGGACGCCTCGAACCGGCCCAAGGGTGTGGCGGCGTCCAGCGACCCCGCGATCTTGGAGAGGCGCAGACCGGCGTCGTCCCAGTCCAGCTTGAAACGGATGTTGGCGGGTCCCGCGGGGAAGGGGACCTGGGGGGCGAGGCGCTGCCGCCACTCCAGGGTCTCGCCCTTCAGGGCTACCTCCGCCTCGATCAACGCCCGACCAAGGGGTTCCGCGACGCTGCCATTGGCCTCGACCGAGGTCCCGGCGATGCGCCCCTCGACCTTGAAGGGCCACACCGGTGACCCCGCGGTTCCCTCCTGTCGGGTGCTGGCGGAAACGGCGACGGGCACGCCCTGGTAGCCGCCCTCGACGTCCAGCCCGAGATTCGCCACGCCCAGGCCGGTCAGCTCCAGCCGGGTGATTTCCAGGTGCTGGGCCGGGCCCTCAGCCGGCTGGTAGTCGAGTGAGGAATCCAGCGCCTGAAGGGAATCGATCCCGAGGCTGAAGCTGCCCTGGCGGTCCGCAGGGAGGGTCCAGTTGCGCTCGCCCCCCGGGCCGGTCTCGAGGTGGACCTCGGCCCCGCTCAGCACCAGACGCGTGAACCGGACGTGACGGTTCAGCAGGGCGGCCAGGTCGAGCTGCAGATCCACGCGCTGGGCGCGGACGAGGGCGGGACCTCGCGCCCAGCCTTGATTTTCGATGCGGACGTCTTCGAGTTGAATCGAGGGAAGCAGCGACCAGGACAGGCTCACGCTGCCGGCGATCCGTACGGGTCGCCCCAGCGCACGGCTGGCTCCGGTCTCTAGGACATCCTTGTGGCCCTCCAGGTAGACCGGGACGTAGGCGACCGCCCCGGCGAGGGCCAGCAGAAGGAGCAGCACCGTCGAGAAGGCGATCTTTGTGGCTCGCATGCCCCCTGATCCTCCGCTCGATGGAAGTTGGCTTGGTCGAGAAATCCCGACCCCCGAAAAGACGGGCTGGCGACCGCTTCGCCGCCACGCGGCGGTGACCGTCTGTCTATTGGGCTTCGAAACCCCCGACCCGGCGCTCTGCAGCATAGCCCAAGCGTGAGCGAGGCCGCACACGCGGGCTCGGCCCGCGTCTCAGGGCGGCAGGAGCAGGATGTCCTGGTGTCCGACCCGGATGCGGGAGCGGCCGGCAGCGAGGTGCGCCAGGCGCGCCGCGCGCCACTGCTCGATGGACTCGGTCCGCCGCCGGGCCCCGTGGGCGCTGGTGCCCACGGCGGCCGCGGCCTGTTCCAGTGCGGCCTCGGACCAGCCGTCGATCAGGGCCCCCTGGATCGCGGTCTCGCCCGGCTCCAAGACCCAGTCGCTGTCCTCCGAGGCCGAGACCAGGCCGAGTCCATTTGCGACACCGAGCAGACGCCGGGCGGCGCTGGGACCGAGCGCCGGACCCAGTCCCTTGTCGCGCCGCTGATGGCCGTTGATCAGGGCGATCACCAGTCCGTCGAGCGGCTCCCGGGGCTCCAGGGTCACTCGACCGTCGTAGCTCAGCGCATAGAGCTGGGGGCAGTCGCGGTCGGCCACCTGCCGAACCAGGGAGTCAAGCCACTCCTCACCCACCAGGTCCAGCAGGGCGGAGGCGGTGACGAGGGTCCCGGCCCGGAAGCCCAGGTCAGTGATCCCGTCCGCGAGGTCGAGCGCCCGGGTCTCTACCTCCCAGGCGGCGCCCCTTCCGGCGAGCCTCGCCCCGTCCGGCCGGGGCCGCACCTCCATCTCGAGCTGCGCGGCCCAGGTCCCGGTCTCCCGAATCAGGGCCCCGAGCAGGGTCGGGTCCCGGTCCAGGCAGATCCAGTGCTGATCCCCGCCCAGGCGCGGGGCCAGCCAGCGCAGGTTGGACCCCCTGCCGCAGCCCAGGTCCAGGACTGCGACCGGACCGTCCCCGGGCCTGGCGCCGAGCCAGGTGACCAGCTGCTCCGAAAGACGGCGGGAACGTGCCCTGGCGTCCGCGGGCTCACGCAGGGCCAACCAGTCGGCGGCGAAGTTACCCATGGGTCAGCCCCTCCAACGCGGCCGAGAAGGCCCGCGCGCTATCCCGCCAGGTCGGGAGCCGCTGCCCGGCCGCCAGGGCGCCCGCGGCGAGTCGCCGCCGAAGGGCCGGCTGCTCGAGAACCCGGCGCGCGGCCCGGCCGAGCGCGGTCGGGTCGCCCGGCGGGACCAGGATCCCGGCGCCCGGCGGGACCGTGTCCGGTGCCGCGCCGGTGACGGTCGCGAGGATCGGAAGCCCGTGGGCCAGGGCCTCGGCGAAGACCATGCCGTAACCCTCGAAACGGGTTGCGAGCAGGAAGAGGTCCGCGCCCTGGTAGTGCCGCGCCAGGGCGGCCTCGTCCAGGGGCCCCGTGATCTGGACCTGGTCCTTGAGTCCGAGCGCGTCGCGCTGCTGGATCACGGCTGCCGCCCAGGCGGGGTCCCGATCCAGGCTGCCCACGCAGGTGAGGCGCCAGGGCAGTCCTCTCAGGGGCGCCAGTGCCTGGAGCAGAACGTCGTGGCCCTTTCGGTGGGTCAGGCTACCCACGCACAGCAGCCTCAGGACCCCGCCATCCGAGCCCGGCGCCCGGGGCGCGGGGTCGGTGCCGGGCTCCGCGACACGCACGCACTCCGGCGGGACGCCATATTCCCCCAGCAGGCGGGCAGTGGCGCGGCTGGTGACCAACGCCAGCCGGACCTGGGCCAGGGCCCGTGTCTCGCCGGCGCGCAGCCGTTTGGCCCGCTCGGTGCCCAGTCCGGACTCCTCCGCGAGCGGATGGTGGATCAGGGCCGCCAGGCGTAGTCTCCCGCCGTGCGCCTCCGCCAGCTCGGGCATGGCGCCGAAGGCGAGTCCGTCGATCACCACCGGTTCTCCGGCGGGGATGGCGTCGAGCAGCCGCCCGGTCCGCTCCAGGGCCGCTGGGCTGGGCTCGGGGAAGCCTGCGTCCAACGCTCGGTGCTCCACCTGCCAGCCCAGGCGCGGGAGCTCCGCCAGGATGCGCCGGTCGTAGCGGTAGCCCCCGGTGAGTGTGTGGATGTCCCCGGGGACCAGGACCCAAAGCCGGCGGCCGGGAGACAAGGTCGAAGGCTCGGCGTTAGCGGGGGAGCTCGGCCTCGAAGGCGGCCCAGGCCAGATGGGACTCCCGCAGCACCGTCCTGAGCCCCGTGATGCCCCGTGCGCCTTCTCCCAATTCCCCGGCGGCGATGCGGGCCACCACGCCCTCCCAGACTGCGCGGGCCATGAACTCGGTCGTCGTGTTCTGGCCCCGGAACGCCGGGTGCTCGTCCAGGTTGCTGTAGTCGAAGTCCGCCAGGACCGAGCGCAGGGCCTGGCTCGCCAGCCCGATGTCCACGACCAGGTTGTCGGTGTCCAGCTCCGGCCGGCGAAACTCCACATCCACCACGTAGGTGGCCCCGTGGAGGCGCTGGGCGGGCCCGAAGACTTCGCCGCTGAAGCTATGGGCGATCATCATGTGGTCGCGCACGCAGAGGCTGTACATCAGTCGGCTCCTGGCTGGTAACGGATGCGGTGCATCAGGGTGTCGCCTGGATCCCGGGCCAGTCGGGCCTGGACCTCCGGCAGCCGCTCGAAGGGGTCCTCGCCGGTGATCAGCCGGTCCAGCGACGGGTCCGTCAGCAGCGACAGGGCGAGCCGCAGGCGCCGGTCGGTGTCCCAGCGTGCGCGCTGGGGGGCGGCAACGCTCCCCACCTGGGACGAGCGCAGGGTGAGGCGCCGCGAGTGGAAGGCCCGGCCCAGAGGCACCGGGACCTGCTGGGTGCCGTACCAGCTGAGCTCCAGGACGGTCGACTCGAATCCCGCCAGCTCCAGGGCCAGGGCGAGCCCCGTCGGCGAGCCGCTGGTGTGGATCACCAGGTCCGCCTGGGTCGACGCCCGGTCAGGCTCGGCGAATCCCACGCCCAGGGCGGCCGCAACCTCGCCGCGGCGCGGGTTGATGTCGATCAGCTCGACCTGGCAGCCGGGCACGCGCCCGGCGAGCCAGGCGGTCAGGCAGCCGAGGGTGCCGGCGCCGACGACGGCGATGCGGTCGCCGATGCGCGGCGCGGCGTCCCAGAGCCCATTGACGGCGGTCTCCAGGTTGGCGGCGAGCACTGCGCGGCCGGGCGGGACACCCTCGGGCAGGGGATGCAGGGCGCTGGCCGGCACCCGGTAGCGCGTCTGGTGCGGATGGAGACAGAAGACCACGCGCCCCAGGAGCTCCGTCGGACCTTCCTCTACCACGCCGACGTTGCAATAGCCGTACTTGACCGGCCCGGGAAAGTCGCCACCTTGGAAGGGCGCGCGCATCCGCTGGTACTCGCTTTCCGGGACCTCACCACGGAACACAAGGGATTCGGTGCCGCGGCTGATGCCGCTGTAGAGGCTTCTCACCAGTGCATCGTCTGGCTTGGGGGAGGGCAGTGCCTCGGTGCGCAACTCACCCCGCCCCGGGACCGCGAGCCAATAGGCGCGGACGTCGGCCGCGGGATCTGAAGGGGGGGGCTGCGTGGCGCCAGCGCCGTGCGCTTGGGTTTCGGTCACGGTGAATGGGGACGCTTGCCATCGGTCCAGATCCGGAACGTTGGTCCGGGGGCCAATGATTACGAGGGCCTGACTGGCCGGCTTGCCGAGGTGGTGGCGGCCCGGATGGGCCTGGTGGCGTCCGAACAGCGACTGCCCGGAATTGAACCGGAGGAATCCACCGAAGGTCCCAATCGCGGTGCGCCCTCCCCCGGGGGGCCAATTGCCGGCCCGGTCCGCGCCGGGGGAGCAGCCCGCCGGGGGATTGTCCCCGGGGCCGCCGCCTCGGATGCGGCGTCCGTGAGCCGACCGATTCGGAACGAGTGCGGAAAATCGTTAAACCTTGCACGGCGGTTCGGGGACAATGGGTGCTTTTCGGCGTCCGCCGACGGGATTGGCGGGGCTGCCGCTCTGACCCCGACGCGGCGCCCCCCGGCGTGAGTCGCCCAACCCGCTCCCCGAATCCCGTGGAACTCCAACCTATGCTGCGGCGCATCCTCCCACTGATCATCCTCGCCCTTGGGGCCGGCGGCTTCATGGCGCTCAAAGCGACCCGTCCCAAGCCGGAGCCCGTGGCGCCGAAGGAGCGGGTGTGGCGGGTCGACACGGAGACCGTGACCCCGGCCGAGCATCGCCCCGAGTTGGCACTGTTTGCCCGGGTGGAGGCCCCCGACCGGGTGCGCGCGGCGGCCCCGGTGATGGGCCGGCTGCTGGAGGTGCTGGTGCGCGACGGCGAGCGGGCGGCGAAGGGGACCGTGCTGGCCAGGCTCGATCCGCAGGACCTGGAGCCCCGGGTCGCCCAGGCCCGAGCGGAGCTGGAGAGGGAGCGCCTCAAGCTCAGCCATGACCGGGAGGCACTGGACCAGGAACGCGCCCTGCTCGACCTGGCCGAGGCGGCCGTCGGCCGGGCCGACAAGGTCAAGGCCCAGAATCTGGGCAGCGCCTCGGACGTGGACCAGGCCAGGGAGCAGCTGGCTCGGGCCCGTCTCGCGGTGACCCTGCGCGAGCAGTCCATCGCCGAGCACCCGGCGCGGCTCGCGGTGCTGGAGGCCAAGCTCGCCGAGGCCGAGCGCGACCTGGCCCGGGGCGAGATCAAGGCCCCGTTCGATGCCCGCATCGGCACCGTGGAGGCGGCGGCCGGTGACCAGGTTCAGCCCAATCAGACCATCCTGACCCTCTATCCAGTGGACGGGCTCTATCTGCGCGCCAAGGTACCCGGGAACCGCAGCGATGAGCTGCGCACGGCCCTGGCCGCCGGCAAGACCCCGCGCGCCCGGGCGAACTACTCGGGTCGCACCTTCGGCGCCCAACTGGAGCGCATCGCCGGCGAGGCGGACGCCCGGGGTGTTGACGCCCTGCTCAAGCTCGACCTCGGCGCGGACCCACCCCTGGGTGCCTTCGTGGACCTGGTGCTGGAGCGCCCCCTGGCGGCGGATACCTTCCCCCTCCCGTTCGCGGCCCTGAACGGGGGCGAGCGAGTCTTCGCGGTCTCCGACGGACGGCTGCGGGCAGTGCCGATCGAGCGCGTCGGTGAGATTACGGTGGACGGGCAAAGCCAGGTCCTGGTGCGCGCCGAGGGACTGCCTCCCGACTCCCGGGTCATGGTGACCCATCTTCCGAACGCGGTCGACGGGCTCAAGGTGCGCGAGCTGGGTGCGGAGCCTGGAGATGCCGCCGCGGATACGGGGGAGGCGAATCTCCAGGGCGCCGTCAGGACGGGGCAGGTCGAATGAAGCGGGGCCTGATCGCCCTCTTCGCGCGCCATCGTCTGCTCGCGAACCTGATGATGCTGCTTGTCTTTGCAGTGGGGGCCGTGGCCCTCACGCGCATGAACATTCAGTTCTTCCCCACCTTCGCACTCGACGTTGTCTCGGTGCGCGTGGTGTGGAGTGGGGCCTCCGCCGAGGACGTGGAGAACGGCATCGTCGTCCCCCTGGAGGAGCGGCTGAAGACGGTGGATGGCCTGAAGAAGCTGACAGCCACCGCCAGCCAGGGGATCGCGGCGCTGTCGGTGGAGCTGGAGGAGGGCACGGACCCCCTGCTGGCCCTCGACCAGGTGCGCCAGCGGGTCGACGAGTTCCGCAATTTCCCCAAGGACGCGGAGACCCCCCAGATCAGCCGGGTCTCGCGCTACGAGTCGGTGGCACGGCTCCTGGTGTCGGGCCCCAGCATCGCCGCGGTGCGCCCCTGGGTGCGCCAGTTCGAGCGCGAGCTCCTGGCCGCGGGGATCGACCGGGTGGACATCTCCGGCATGCCGGAGGAGCGCATTGCCATCGAGGTGCCGGGGCGGGTGCTGGAGACCCTGGGTCTGTCCCTGGACGGTATCGGCGAGCAGGTGGGTCGGCTCGCCCAGGACCTGCCCTCTGGGGTCGCGGGCGAGGCCGACGGGGCGCGGGAGATCCGCGGCCTGGAGCAGCGCCGCCAGGCCGTGGAGTTCGAGGACCTGGCCATCGTGAGCGACGAGCGCGGCCTGGTGCGCCTCGGCGACGTGGCGACCATCGTGCGCGAGTCGAGGCCCGCGTCCCTGACCCTGACCGAGGTGCAGACGGACAACACTCGGTCCCACGGGGCCGTGACCGTGGAGATGCTGGTGCAGCGGGCGGAAAACGGACACTCGCTCAAGGCCGCCCGGATCTTCGACCAATGGTTCCAGGCGACCCAACCGACCCTGCCCCCCTCCATCCAGATCAGCATCTTCGACGAGCAGTGGCAGCTTATCCGCGACCGTATCAACCTGCTGGTGGGCAACGGCCTGCAGGGCTTCGTGCTGGTCATGGCGTTGCTCTTCGTCTTCCTGCCGGGGAGGGTGGCGCTGTGGGTGGCCATGGGCATCCCGACCTCCTATCTGCTGGCCCTGGCCCTGCTCTGGGCCTTCGGCGGCACCATCAATATGATCAGCCTGTTCGGGCTCCTGCTTACCCTCGGCATCATCAATGATGACGCCATCGTGATCGGGGAGCACGCCGAGTCCCGCTTCCGGCTCGGCATGCCCCCGGCGGAGGCGGCCATCGCTGGTGCCCGGCGTATGTTCTGGCCGGTGGTGGCCTCGGCCCTGACCACGGTGGCGGCCTTCCTGCCCCTGATGCTGGTGCGCGGCACCATGGGGAACATCCTTGGGGACATCCCCTTCGTCGCCATCACCGTACTCATGGCGTCGCTCGTCGAGGTGTTCCTGATCATGCCGTCTCACCTGCGTGGCGCCTTCGGTCATCAGGTCCAGCGAGAGGCGCCCCGCTGGCGGCGCCGCGTCGACGCGGGTTTCGACCACTTTCGCGACCGGATCTATCGCCCCCTGGTGGCCGCCTCCGTCCGCTGGCGCGGGGTGACGGTCAGCGCCGTGGTGGTGATGATGCTGTTGTCGGTTGGGCTCATGGCCGGCGGGCGGATCGCCTTCGTCTTCTTCCCCACGCCCGAGAGTCAGATCGTCTTTGCCAATGCCACCTTCGTGGCGGGTACCCCCAGGGAGAAGACCGCCGCCTTCCTGGCGGAGCTGGAGCTGAGGCTGGCCGCCGCGGAGCGGGAGCTGGGGGGCGGTCTGGTGGAGGCGGCGGTGGCGCGGCTGGGCTCGACGGTGGCGGTGGAGGCCGGCTCCGGCGCCCAGGGGGACCAGCTCGCCTCTGTCCTGGTGCAGCTGGTGCCGTCTGAGGAGCGCACGGTGCGCAATGAGCAGTTCCTGGCGGCTTGGCGCCGCCACGTGAATCCCCCGGCGGGGATCGAGAGCCTGGCGATCTCGGCGCGCCGGGCCGGTCCCCCGGGGCGCGACGTGAATGTGCGTCTGACCGGCGATGACGCCCTGACACTCAAGGACGCCGCACTGGATCTGGCCCAGGGACTGGAGGGCATTCCTGGGGTCTCGGACATGACCGACGACATGCCCTATGGGCGCGAGCAGCTCATCTACCGGGTGTCACCGGCGGGTCAGGCGCTGGGGGTGACCACGGAGCTGCTGGGACGGCAGCTCAGGGCCGCCTTCGACGGCCATCTGGCCCAGCTCGTCCAGGTGGGCCAGGACGAGCTCGAGGTCCGGGTGCTGCTGCCGCGCGCCGAGCGCACCCGCCTCGATGCCCTGGAACGGCTGACCATCCGCGTTCCCACTGGGGAGTTTGTGCCCCTGGACACGGTGGCGGATTGGGAGACCCGGCGGGGATTCGAGGCACTGCGCCATGCGGACGGGCGCCTGGCGGTGGAGGTGACGGCGGACATCGACCGCGCCCAGAACACCCCCGACGGGGTTCAGCAGACCCTGGTGCGCGACCTGCTGCCGGACATCGTGAAGCGCTACGGCGTGGCCTACAGCTTCGAGGGGCGCGCAGCCGATCAGCGCGACACCCTGGGCGACATGCGCCTGGGCCTGATCCTGGGGCTCGCACTCATCTTTCATTATCCTTGCCGCGGTCTTCTCCAGCTGGACCTGGCCCCTGGTGGTCATGACCTCCATCCCGCTGGGCCTGGTGGGGGCCATCGTGGGCCACTGGGTGGTGGGCATCGACCTCACCATCCTGTCCCTGTTCGGGCTCTTCGGACTCTCGGGGATCGTGGTCAACAACGCCATCATCCTGGTCAGCATGTACCAGGAGCTGCGCCACACCGGCCTCGGGGCGGACGAGGCCCTGGTGGAGGCCGCCTGCTCGCGCCTGCGGGCCATGTTCCTCACCTCCGCCACGACGGTGGCGGGACTGGTGCCGCTGATCTTCGAGACCAGCCTCCAGGCCCAGTTCCTCATCCCCATGGCGGTGTCCCTGGCCTTCGGCATCGGGTTCGCCACCGTGCTGGTGCTGGTCTTCATCCCGGCGTTGCTTTCCGCCCACGAGTCCTTCCACGCCCGTCTGACGCGCTGGCTCGCCCCAGCGGCACCGGCGGAGGGTTGACGAACGGATGATAGGGCTCAAGCGGGCCCTTCGCCGGCTCCCCGCGTCGGTCTACCGGCGGCTCCGGTCGGTCTATCTTCGATTGATGCCCGGTTCAGCGGCGGCGCCGATGATCCCTAACCCGGGGCCTCTGCTGCGCGTCGTCGCGCCGCGGCTCGCGGGTATCCCGGGGTGGTTCAATCTCGATGATCTCACCCACTTCACGCTGGTCCTCGAGACCCAGCGCAACAGCGGTCTCACAGGGGATCTGTTGGAGCTTGGTTGCTATCACGGCCGCTCGGCGGCGGTGCTGGCCATGCACCTGGGTGACGACGAGCGGCTGGTGCTGGTCGATGCGTTCGACCTGCCGTTGAGCGAGCCTTACGGGGACACCCCCAGCGCGGGCGGCGTTCTGCGCAACCTTAGATCAGCCGTGCCCGATCTTGCCGAAGGCCGCATCCACATCCTGAAGGGCTACAGCCGTGAAGTCCCTTTGCCCAGCGGCCTGAGGGTGCGCTTTGCACACGTGGACGGAGGCCACGACAGGCAGACGGTCAAGTACGACCTTGCTCTATGCGCCTCAGTGCTGGTCGACGGGGGATTGATCGTCGTCGACGACTATGCACACCCCCAGCACCCCGGGGTCACGGAGGGGGTCGCTGGCTTTCTTCAGGCAGACGCCTCGTTTCGCGTGTTGGCGGACGTCAACCGCACGGGGGCGCTGGGGCGCAAACTGTATCTGGGTCGCAATCGGCGATGACCGGGCGGGACGCTCGCGTGGCCGGTCGCCGCTTCAGCAACACGATGCTCCCAACCGTTGCGCCCGATCTATCAGCCTTTGCCGCTGACCTCCATCAGTTCGAGGGTTGTCGCTCACCAGCTGATTCAATCCAGGGATGGATCAAATCAGCGTTTCCTAGTTGCCGGCGAAGGTATTGCAATCGCTAAGCCGGCCATTTTTCACGCCCCTCGCAAACCATTCGGCGCGTTGCCTGGAGGTGCCGTGCGTAAAGGTGTGCGGAATGGCGAAGCCCCGTGCCTGCTTTTGGAGTCGGTCATCTCCAATTGAGGCGGCGGCGACCAGCGCTTCCTCCAGGTCACCCTCTTCCAGGATATCGAACTGCCTGTGCGCATGGTTTGCCCAGACACCCGCGTAACAATCCGCCTGCAATTCCAGCCCCACTTGCAACTGATTCTGTTTGGCATCGCTCCACAATTTCTGCTTGGCCATTTGCACCTGGTCCAGCGTGCCCTCCAAATTCTGGATATGGTGGCCTATCTCATGGGCGAGCACGTACGCCTGCGCAAAGTCGCCGCCCGCTCCATGCTCATGCTTGAGGTCATCGAAGAAGCCCAGATCAACATAGACTTTCTGGTCTTCGGGGCAATAGAAGGGGCCCATACGGGCGCTGGCGGGTCCGCATCCGCTCACGGTCGAGCCGCGGTAAAGCACTAGAATCGGTGCGGGATAGCGCCTTCCAGCTTGGGCGAAAACCTGGGACCAGACGGCTTCCGTATCCGCGAGAACGGTCTTTACAAAAGCGGCCTGCTCATCGTCCTTTGCCTGGTCGACCGGTCGCGAGCCGCTACCCGAAAAGGAGGAAAAATTCAAAAAACCGCCGAAGTAGGCGACGGCGCCAATACCAAGAATGGCAATGCCCAACCTGGAGCGCAGCAGATTCTTTATGAGTGGCCATAGAAACAGGATAGTCCCTAACGAAGGCACACCGCCGCCGCCGACTGCGCGAGTGCCGTCTCTTCTGTCTTCTACATTTGTACTCTGGGTTCGATTACGCCACTTCATCTATTTTGGCACCGAAGAGGAATTGAGGATTCTGAGGGTCCCGGACGGGAGGCGGCCACGAGCCTAGCCCAGAGAGGGATGCTCCGCAAGGCTCTTGCTGGCGCCTTGTCTCCCTGTCATGTGTTGAGGCCGCGTTTTGAGCGGAGACGCAATCGAACCCCCGCTAGAACAAGGAGCTGGTGTCAGGCTGTCTGTTGCGCAAGTGCCGCGTAGTGGTCCCACTGAGAGTAGCGACTCAGTTCTTCACGGAGGTCAGCGGCCAGTCGCAGGTCCAGGTCATCCGGGTGGATCGCGAGCCGTAGCCAGCCGCGCGTTTCGGCGCGCCTCCGGTTGATCCGGTTCCACAAGCGGATGGCGGGTACCCGCGCCGGGGTGTCGGCCTCGAACCCGAGCATGGGTACAGGCAGGAGCCGCCCGGTCGCGGCGTCGCGCACGCCCGTTAGGACCTCGTAGCGGTCGAAGGGGAGGGCGGCGAGGTCTGCGGGTCGGATGGCCCCCATGGACCAGGCGGGCGGGACATAGAGGTCGGGGGGCGTCAGGCCCCGGGCCCTGAACCAGGCGTGACAGCGCTGGATGAGCCCGGCAATCGCGGGGCCGTCCAGGGCCAGGTGCTCGGCCACGCGACGGGAGATGAGTGCCCCGTGAAGCCGGTGGGAAAGGCCGCCAAAGCGTTCCACCCGGTGCAGCCAGCCGTGTCCTGCCAGCCGATGCCCTGCGGCCTGCCAGGCGCCCAGCCGGTCTATGCCGGCCTGGTCCCAGTCCCGCCCTGGTATCACCAGAAGGGTGAGTGGCCCGCCCGGATTGACGCGGGCGCAGAGGTCCAAGATGCGCTGGACCCGTTCCAGGGTCTCGGGCATGACGTCATGCACCGAGACGAGTGCCCGCATGGAGGCCTTGCTGGCTTGCCTGCCCCCGCCCGGAGGGAGCCGCTCGGCTGCCGGGATCAATTCAGCGGCCGGCATCGACCGCACTGCTGTGGTCACCGCCGAGGATGGTGAGCCAGTGTTCCAGGTTGCGGCGGTTGATCTCGATGGCGGCGTCCCGGGCAATGCGCGCCTTGCGCTCGCGGATGGCCGGGTCCAGGTCCCGTACGCGCTCCAGTGCATCGGCCAGGTGCTCGTCGTCGTGGATCGGGTAGAGCCCCCGGCTCAACAGGTCCCAGCTCAGGATTCCGCAGGCGGAGGAGACCAGCACCGTGCGGGCGCGCGCCATGGCCTCCAGGGCGATGGTCCCGAAGGACTCCACCTGAGAGGGCAGCACCAGGGCGTCTACGCTATCGATCAAGGCCAGGACGCGGGCGCGCTTGACCCAGCCCACCTGGGTCAAATTGGGCAGGGTCCGGCACTGCTCCTGCACCCAGGGGCGCAGGGGTCCATCGCCCGCGACCAGGAACTCGATGTCCGGCAGGCGGCGCGCCGCCTCAACCACCAGCTCGACGTTCTTCTCCGGGGCCAGTCGCCCGGCGAACAGGACCCGCTCCACCGAGTCGCCGGCGGGCACCGGCTCCCGGTCGAGAAAGCGCCTGGGGATGGGCGTCCCCATGAGACCCACGCGATCGGCCCCGATACGGCGGGCGATGGCTACCATGTCGTTGGAGTTGGCCAGCACCAGGTCGCTTTGTCTGAACAGGAGCCGGTGGCAGGCCTTGAGATAGGCCTGGGCGATGTGGCCGCCAAGACCCCAGTCCGTGAAGAGTCCGGTGAGCCGCTCGAAATGGGTGTGAAAGCCCACCACGAGGTCGGCTCCGATGCGCCGTGCGAGGTGCATCCCGAGCATGCCGTAGGGGCCAGGGGTGGGTACCACGACCACGTCGGGCTTGAGTCGCTGGACTCGGCGGCTGACCAGGGAGGGAGAGGGGAACAGGATCTTCTGGGTCGGGTCTCCGGGTAGTGGAAGGGCGAAACCGCCGTACCAGGAGCCGGCGCGGTAGCGTGGGGCGACCAGCTCCACCCGGGCCCCGGCGGACTTGAGATGGTCGGCGAGGTCCTGATAGTAGGCCCCCACGCCGTTTCGCTCCGGCGCCGCATCCGAGACGATCGCGACCCGCAGGTACCCGGCGTCTCGGGGTGCGAGCCGGCGATCCGGGTTCTCTGCGGTGGATAGATTCAGCATGGCAGCACGGGTTCCTTCGGGTGCGGTGATTCGGTGCTCGCGTCGAGTGCCGGGCGCTCCGCCGGGCAAGCGATGGCTGGAGCCGCGTCGTCCGAGACCGCTTCCAGTGCGGCAGGGTGGGACGCCAGGACAGAACATGCCGCCAGTGACCGATAGACGCCTGCCAGATCCGGATCGATGCTCTCCGGCTCGAGTCCGAACTGCTCCAGACTGTATCGATGACCACTTCTGTAGGTGCGGGCGAGTGACGTCGCTGCAACAAGCCGCCGTTGGAAGTCTTCGTCGAGGGGCAGCCCGAGGCGGCGGTAAGCCGCTGTCAGGGAACCGGTCAAGTCCGACTTGAGGTCTTTCATCGTAACCCATGCGCAACGGTTTTCAGGCAGATCACCGAGCGCGCTGGCCAGATTCTGGTAATAGAACCCAAGCTGTCGGGTCAGACGGTCACGGAAATCGGGGGCGACGGCGAGCACCCCGAACAGCCGCACCCCGGGCTCCACCGAGCTCAACTGTGAGGGGAGGGTGCGCTCGGGCTCGCGCAGACAGACCAGGAAGCGGGCGTCCGGGAAGGTCTCGCGCAGGGTGCCGGCCAGCGGGGCGAAGGCGGCGTTCTTGGACAACAGCCGCTTGCCGGGACCGTGGACATAGAGGTGACGCTTGAGGCAGCCCCGGTAGAAGTTCATGAGGCGCGCGCGCTCGCGGGCGGGCATGTCCCGGTCGAACGTGCCCATGCGCCAGAGGTAGGGGTCGGTGGGAAAGGGAAGGATGAGGATGAAGCAGGCAAGTACCGGCATCAAAGAGAAGTAATCCTCCTCCGGGTCGCGCAGGCCCATGCTGTGCACCTCGGCCATCGCGCCGAACGCGTGCCGCTCCACCCAGTCGAGCATGCGGCCGAGGGGGCGCCCCACCAGGGCGTCCAGACGCCCCAGGCCGAGCCAGAAGCGGCGCTCGGTCACCGACAGGGCGAACAGGCACTCCCAGGTGCTGAAGGTGGTCAAGCGCTGGTCTTGGGCGAGTACCCGGTGCAGATGGGTGGTGCCGCTGCGAGGGACCCCGAGAACGAACAGGGGTTCGGTGATCTCGACCTTGCGATAGCCGGGGAACAGGATCTCGTCGAGCAGAAATCCGATCCAGTGGATGAGCTGGACCAGGGCGAACAGGGGGATGAACACGACGAGGACCGGGATCCGCGCCCAAGCCGACCAGCGTCGCCCGGACGGGTTGGGAGTGCCCGGGCGCAGGCCCTGCAGGGCGAGCCGCAGGAGTCGTCCGGCGCTGGTCAGAAAAAGTCGAAACAGCGTCATGGGTTTGCGGATGGGATGCCGCCCGACTCGCGGGGCTCATCGGCCCGAAGATGGTAACCCAGGGCCGCCGATCGGCCCACAGTACCCCGGTTCCGGGATGGTGCGGATGACCGGGACGGGATGCCCGCCCCGGTCAAGACTCCGACTCAACCGGACGCGTTGTCGTTGATGTCGGCGGTGCGGGTCTCGCCGCGCTCCGCCGCTCGGTTGGGTGCCTGCTCGCGCGCGGCGGGCGCGGGCGGCTGAGCGACTGGCGTCCCTGCCGCGACCGGTTCGTGGGCCCCCGCTGGTGCGGGGCGCTCGTCGCCCTCGATCGACCCCCGGGAGTCCGCGCTCGGCTCGACGCCGACAACGTCGCCGGCTGGCGACGACGCGCGGTTCCCGGGGCTGGGAGCCTCCGGCGTCGCACCGGCACCATTCGCCTGGGCGCCCGCGGGGCGGCGACGATTGCGGGTGCCGCCTCGGCGCCGCCGGGACGAACGGGGTCGCTCGGCACGGGACGGCTCGCCGGACTCGTCTGCCCGGGACTCGGAGCTCATGTCTACCGCCTCGGGGACCATGTCCTGATCTCGATCGCTCCGCTCGGGCGAGCGAATGCCGCCCCCGGGCGCCGAGGTCCGTTCGCTGCGCTCCACATCGACGGCGCCGATGTCCGCTGTCTTGGTTTGCGGCGTGACGATCCCCGATTCCGCCGTTCCTGAAAGCGGGGCTGCAGGCTCCTCCCTGGCCTCCGAGCCGGTTGCTAGCGCGTTCTTGGGCGGTGCTGATGCCGCGAGCGAGGCGCGGGTCGCTGGAGAGGCGGTCGTCTCGGGGGCCGGTTCCGCGATGCCCCGAGGCTCCTTGGTGACCTGGATCGCGGGTTGGGTGGCAGACTCAGTTGCCGCCGCGGCCACCGATGTGTCGGCAGCACCCGCGGTGTCAGACTCTGGCCTTTGGTCCGAGGGCGTCTGCGGGACGGGCGCCGCGGCGGCCGCCTCGGATTTTCCCCGCTCAGTTGCGGGCGCCGGGCCCAGGGTGCCGGGTGTTTCGAGTCCTGGCCTCTCTGGCGGCCCCACCGCCTCGGCGGAGGGCCCCGTCTTGACCGTCTCGGCCGGCATGAGCGGAGTGGACTCGGGCTGCGATTCCCCGCGATGTGAAGACACCCCGGCCCCGGTCTCTGCGCCGGGCCGCCGGATCGCCGTTCGCCCGGGCAACTGGCCTTCCGGGCGCGCCTCGCGCGGCCCGCTGGCCCTGCTGGTTTCCGTCTCGGCGACCTGGTCCTGACTGCGACGCCCGCGGTTTCGGCCCCCGCGTCGGGAGCGGCCGTCCCCGTCGCGGCGGCGGGACTGATCATCCGACTCGCCAGGGGCAGCGCCCCGGGGCAAGTCGCGGACGCCGGCTCTGGAATCAGCGCGGCCCGCGCCTGTGACCTCATCGCGGCCCGCCGGGCGCTCCGGGACGCGCTCACGGTCCTGAGGCCGACGGTCCTGCTGTCCCCGCCCCTGGGTGCGGCGTACGTCTCGTGACTCGTCCCTGCGGCCTTCCGGTCGCCCCCCGCGCGGCGGTTCGTCGACGCGCGGGCGCACGGCCTGGCCACTCGTCTGCTGCGGCCGGCCGGGGCGGGGACCACCGTCCGATGGCGGTGTGGCCCGGGGCTCGGACGCCGAAGGCCCCTCCACATGGCGGGGGACGAAGAGCCGCGCGAGGCGCTTCAAGAGGCTCTCGTGCTGGGTCGGCTCCGCGACGGTTTGAAAGGTCTCGCCCCTGGCGTCGCGGTCGCGGCCGGACTGGGTGGCGCTGGACGGGTCAGGCGGGGGCGCGCGCTCCGGCATCGGGGCGACAGGGGTCAGCTGCCGCACCGCCGGCTGCTCGACCCGTACCGGCTCACCGAGCCGGGCATAGGGGACCGGGGCGGGCTCCGGCGTGGCGGCCATCTCGTAGCTGGGGCGCTCGTCCGGCTCCTTGGCCAAGTCTTGGGCACGGACGCGCTCGATTTGGTAATCGGGGGTCTCGATTTGGGCGTTTGGCAGCAACAGGACCTGCACGTCCTGGCGGCTCTCGATGTCGAGGATGGTGCGGCGCTTCTCGTTGAGCAGGAAGGTGGCCACGCTCACCGGTAGATGGGCCAGTATCCGTTGGGTGTTCTCCTTCATCGCCTCTTCCTCGACGATGCGCAGGATCGACAGTGCCAGGGACTCCACCCCGCGGATCTTGCCCTGGCCGTGGCAGCGCGGGCACTCACTGCTGCTGGAATCACCGAGGGAAGGGCGCAGCCGCTGGCGCGACATCTCCAGCAGCCCGAAGCGGGAGATACGGGCTACCTGGACCCGCGCCCGGTCGTGCTTGAGCGCGTCACGAAGTCGGTTTTCGACCTCGCGCTGGTTTTTCGGGGGCGTCATGTCGATGAAGTCGATGACAAACAGGCCGCCTAAGTCCCGCAGGCGCAACTGGCGGGCGATCTCATCCGCCGCCTCCAGGTTGGTGTTGAGGGCCGTCTCCTCAATGTCGGCGCCCTTGGTGGCGCGCGAGGAGTTGATGTCGATGGCGGTCAGGGCCTCGCCGTGGTCGATCACGATGGAGCCGCCCGAGGGAAGGCGCACCTCGCGCTGGAAGGCGGACTCGATCTGGCTCTCGATCTGGTAGCGGGTGAAGAGCGGCACCTCGTCCTGATAGAGCCGCAGCTTCTTCAGGTTGCTCGGCATCACCTGGCGCATGAAGGCCTCTGCCCGCTCATAGACGGCCCGGTCGTCGATCACGATCTCGCCGATATCCACCCGCAGATAGTCGCGGATGGAGCGAATGATGACGTCGCTCTCCTGGTAGATCAGGAAGGGGGCCTTGCGCTCTGTGGCCGACTGCTCGATGGCCTTCCACAGCTGCAGCAGATAGTCCAGGTCCCACTGGAGCTCCTCCGTGCTCTTACCCACGCCCGCCGTGCGCACGATTAGCCCCATATCCTCCGGGATCTGGAGCTGGCTCATGACGTCGCGCAGCTCGCTGCGGTCCTGGCCCTCGATGCGCCTCGACACGCCGCCGGCGCGCGGGTTATTTGGCATCAGCACCAGGTATCGCCCGGCCAGCGAGATGAAGGTGGTGAGCGCCGCGCCCTTGGTGCCGCGCTCTTCCTTGTCGATCTGGACGACGACCTCGCTGCCCTCCTTCAACACCTCCTTGATGTTGATCCGGTTGCCGGGCTTGACGCTCTCCGGCTCGAAGTAGACGCGGTGGATCTCCTTGAGCGGCAGGAAGCCGTGGCGGTCGGCGCCGTAATCGACGAAGGCCGCCTCCAGGCTGGGCTCGACGCGGGTGATGACGCCCTTGTAGATGTTGGCCTTTTTCTGCTCGCGCCCAGGTGCTTCGATATCGAGGTTGTAGAGGATTTGACCGTCGACGGTCGCGACACGCAACTCTTCCGGCTGAGTTGCATTGATCAGCATTCGTTTCATGTTGTTCCTGACTCGTACGGTGCGCATGCGCCGCCGACGGGTTCCGCCCGCCGCGGTCGCCGGATCGCCCGGCCCCCGGGGCCTTGGGCTTGCCCGCGCGTCTCCGGGATAAGGTCACCGGATCGTGACGGGCATGCGCGCTCAATTGTTCTGTTACGGGCGATCCGGATGCCGATCGGGCAAGCCGGTTCGTCCGCCTCTGTTGCGAACCGCTGGTTAGCGCGGGTCGCCGGTTACTGGAGCGGCGCGACGGCGCCCGCTTCCCATGTCGACTTCGGATGCGACCCGGTCCAAAGCCCGGCGAGCGCCATCGGGGGTGGGTCGGGTGTAGAATCCGCGCTCGCCCTTGTCAGCGAGTCCGCTGGACACCCCCGCGGTCCCTGAGGCTCACTCGCTGAGTCTCACCCAGTGCGCACCAGCGAGCTGGTGGGGCCTTGGATGCCGGCTGCGGCACTCGCGGGTGCTGGCGCGCACCGCGTGCGGCGCCAGCGGATCCCGGGTTGTGCCCGCCCCGGCAATAAAGTCAGTCAGGGGAGCGCTGATTCAGTCAGCGCGTCTCACGGCACCGGGGGTTGGCACCGCCTTCAACCACCGAAGGGCTAGAACAGGGGGCCATCCAAGAGCCGCGTCTCCCGGGTTGGCAAGCTGACTCTCACCCGATATGGCTTGAATCAACCTTACCTGATCAGGATATCCCGCAGGCGAACACAAGTGCCAAATACTATCAGTGATCTCTAATGGCAGCAATTGAGCCACCGCGACGGGTGCGACCCCGTTGAAGCCCGCGGGTTCCCCTAATTGTGCAGAGACTTCCACCGGCAGCGGGGCCTCGTCTGTCTCGCAGGTGCAGGTGGGTGAAGAGTCGGCGGGCCAGCGCATCGATAACTTTCTGCTGCGCGAGCTCAAGGGTGTCCCCAAGAGTCACCTCTACCGGGTGCTGCGGCGGGGCGAGGTGCGCGTCAACAAGGGTCGGGTCAGGGCGGACTACCGTCTCCAGCCCGGCGACCTGGTGCGCATCCCACCCCTGCGCCTGGCCGAGCGCCGGGAGCCCGGTCGGGCCCCCGACGTGCAGCGCGCGCGAATCGACGGTTCCGTCCTGTATGAGGATGAGCGGCTATTGGTCATCGACAAGCCCGCGGGCCTGGCCGTGCACGGCGGAAGCGGGCTCAGCTACGGGTTGATCGAGACCCTGCGTCAGCTGCGTCCGGGGGCGGAGCTGGAGCTGGTGCACCGCCTGGATCGGGATACCTCCGGCTGTCTGCTGGTGAGCAAGCGCCGAAGCACCCTGCGCAACCTCCACGCCCTGATCCGCGAGGGTGGGGTGGAGAAGCGGTACCTGGCCCTGATACTCGGCGATCTGCCTCGCGAGCGGGTGAGGGTCGATGTGCCTCTGAGCAAGAATGTCCTCAAGGGGGGCGAGCGTCTGGTCCAAGTGGACAGGGCGGCGGGCAAGGCGGCCTGCACCGTCTTTCGGAGGTTGCGGCGACTGCCCTTCGGGTCTGGGGTCGCGACGCTGGTGGAGGCGGAGCTCCTGACGGGGCGTACCCACCAGATCCGGGTCCATGCCGCCTTTCTAGGATCCCCGCTCGCGGGGGATTGCAAGTACGGAGACTTCGAGGCCAATCGCCGGCTCAGGGCGTTCGGGCTCTCCAGGCTGTTCCTGCACGCAAGCCTCTTGGGCTTCCGTGCCGACTATATGAGCCGGCCCCTGCGGGTGGAATCGCCGCTGCCGGCGGATCTGGAGCAGGTGCTTGACGTTCTCTTGAAGGGCGGCGAGCGGACGGGAGGACAGGCGCCATGAACCTCGGGATTGAGCGATTCGAGCTGGTGGTGTTTGATTGGGACGGGACCTTGATGGATTCGCAAGCCCGTATCGTGGCCTGTATCCAGGCGGCCTTCGCGGACGCAGACCTCGAGCCCCCCAGCCGTCAGGCGGCCAGCGACATTATCGGGCTCGGGCTCGACGAGGCCCTGGGGCGCCTGTGCCCGAGGTGCAATGCCGGCCAGCGCGCCGCCCTCGTGACCTATTACCGCCGTCATTTCCTGGATACCAACGAGACACCCTCGCAGCTCTTCCCCGGGGCTCGCGCCATGCTGGAGCGGCTCTCGGGTGAGGGCTATCTGCTCGCCGTGGCCACTGGCAAGAGCCGGGCCGGGCTGGCCAAGGAGCTCGAGATCACCGGGCTCGGTGACCTTTTCGCTGCGACCCGCTGTGCCGACGAGACCTTCTCCAAGCCCCATCCTCAGATGCTCCTGGAGCTGATGGGCGAGCTTGGCGTGCGCTCGGTCCAGACCCTCATGGTGGGTGACACCGAATATGACCTGCAGATGGCAGCCAATGCCTGCGCCTGGTCCCTGGCGGTCTGTTACGGGGTGCACCCACCGGCGCGCCTGCTGGCCTGCGAGCCGCTGGCATGTCTGGAGTCCCTCGCCGAGATCCCCGACTGGCTCGCCCGTCGGACCGGACCCGCGCGGGTCATCTAGCAGCGGCGATCGAGCCACAGAGCTCACAGAGGACACAGAGACGCAAACAGGAACAGGGACACCAGGGGCAGGAATCCGTCGCTGCAAGTCGGGTCTTTGCCTTGTGGGTTGACCATTCGCGGTTTTGAATGTGGAGCGAGATGAGGTGCCAAGTTGAACTGGAAATTCTGGACCCACCACGACGAGCCCATGCCCTCGCCGGATGACCCCAACTGGGAGCGCACGCTGATCAACCGCATGGCCCTGGAACATCTGCGCGAGCAGCGTCGCGGCCGGCGTTGGGGGGCCGTCTTCAAGCTGTTGATCCTGCTCTATCTGGTTGGGCTGCTGGTCGCGGCCCTGTCCCAGAACCTCTGGGAGGAGCTCAAGACGGGAGAGAATCACACGGCCCTGGTAGAGGTGAAGGGGGTGATCTCCTCGGAGACCGACGCGAGTGCCGACCGGGTGATCTCGGGCCTGCGCGAGGCCTTCGAGGCCGACCACGTCAAGGGCGTCATCCTGCGCATCAACAGCCCTGGGGGGAGCCCGGTCCAGTCCGCCTACATCAACGACGAAATCCGGCGGCTCAAGGCCAAGTTCAAGGAGGACAAGGGGAAGGACATGCCGGTCTACGCCGTGGCCGCAGACCTGTGTGCCTCGGGCGGCTATTACATCGCCGCGGGCGCGGATGAGATCTATGCCGACAAGGGCAGCCTGGTGGGGTCCATCGGGGTGCGCATCGACGCCTTCGGTTTCGAGCAGGCGATGAAGGAGCTGGGGGTGGAGCGGCGTCTGCTCACGGCCGGTAAGAACAAGGGCATCCTGGATCCGTTCTCGCCCCTGCCCGAGGACCAGCGCGAGTTTCTCCAGGGGGTGCTGGACGACCTGCACCAGCAGTTCATCGCGGCGGTCAAGAAGGGCCGGGGTGACCGGCTCAAGGGCGGCGACGAGCTCTTCAGCGGACTGTTCTGGAGCGGCGAGCAGGCGCTCGCGCTCGGCTTGGTGGATGGCCTGGGAAGCTCCAGCTATGTCGCCAGGGAGCTGATCAAGGCGGAGACCATCGTCGACTACACCAAGAAGCGGGACCTGCTGGAGGGCCTTGCGAAGCGGTTCGGAGCGGACCTCGCGAGCGGTGTGCTGGAAATCATGGGTTCTTTCGGCTGGGGGGAGCTGCGCTGAGGGCGAGAACCCGCCGGCGCTCAAGGTACCGGCAGGCTGGTGCGGTCCACGACCCGCCGGAGGACGAAGCTGGAGTGCACGCCGGTGACGCCTTCGATTCGGGTGATGCGCTGGAGCAGGAGGTCCTGATAGTGGTCCATGTCGCGGACGATCACCTTGAGCTGATAGTCCGCCTCCCGCCCCGTGATCAGCAGGCATTCCAGCACCTCAGGCATGGCCGCGACGGCCGTTTCGAAGCCCTCGAAGCGCTCGGGGGTGTGCCTGTCCATCGAGATGCTCAGGATCGCCGTCAGATTGAGCCCGAGCCGCCTGGGATCCAGTAGTGCCCGATAGCCGGCGATGACCCCGGCCTCCTCCAGGGCGCGAACGCGGCGCAGGCAGGGGGACGGCGAGAGACCGATCCGGTCCGCCAGCTCTTGATTGCTCATGCGGCCGTTCTCTTGCAACTCAGCCAGGATGCGCCGATCGAAGTTGTCCAGGTTCATCCTCATCTCCATTGCGATCGCTATCCCGCCATCCTTCCAGGGGTCGGCTTCGTGGCGACTGCCCCCGTTTCCAGACCTTGCACAATAATATCGCGTCATAATGATGATTGCGGCGATGTCATTGCCATGATCGCCGTTAATGGCCTCGAAATAGCAATCATTGGGTCCGGCAGACGGCGTAATCTATCCCCGTCGGCCGACCAGCCGCAATCGGGCCACGGCCAACCAGGCTTCAGCCCCAACTAGAGCCCAGGTCCTTACCCGGACCAGGTTAGCCTCGATGCCCAACCAGGGCGAGGCAAGCGCCACGTTGTCGCCCTCATCCCCTACCCGCCGGGCCAACCCGGCGGGGAAAGGGGCCAGAGGCGGCGAGGACCCGAACCCGAGGTAATCCCCATGTCCCGCTTGGACCATCGCAAATACAGTCCCGCCCCACGGGTGAAACTCCCCAACCGCCGGTGGCCTGATCGAGTGCTCACCAGGGCCCCGATCTGGGCCAGCGTGGATCTGCGCGACGGCAACCAGGCGCTGCTGCAGCCCATGGGTGTGGAGCAGAAGCGCCGTCTCTGGGATCTGCTCGTGCGTCTGGGCCTCAAGGAGATCGAAGTGGGGTTCCCGGCCGCGAGCCAGCCGGACTTCGACTTCGTGCGCTGGCTCATCGAGGGGCAGCGCATCCCGGGCGACGTGACCATCCAGGTGCTGGTGCAGGCGCGGGAGAACTTGATCCGGCGTACCTTCGAGGCGCTTGAGGGGGTGCCGCAGGCCATCGTCCACGTCTACAACTCCACCTCGCCGGTGCAGCGTGAATGGGTCTTTGGCAGCGACCGGGAGGGGGTCAAGTCAATCGCCGTGCAGGGTGCCCGCTGGGTGCGCGAGGAATCCGAGCGGTTCCCGGGGACCCGCTGGACCTTCCAATACTCGCCGGAAAGCTTTACCGCCACGGAGCCGGACTACGCGCTGGAGGTCTGCGAGGCGGTGATGGACGTGTGGAGGCCCACCCACGAGCGCCCCTGCATCATCAACCTGCCGGCGACCGTGGAGGTGGCGAGCCCGAACGTCTTTGCCGACCAGGTGGAGTGGTTCGCCGCCCGGTTGAGCCAACGGGATTCGGTGATCCTTTCGGTGCACACCCACAACGACCGGGGAGGCGCCGCCGCGGCGGCGGAGCTGGCCCTGCTGGCCGGAGCGGACCGCGTGGAGGGGACCCTGCTCGGAAACGGCGAGCGTACTGGCAACATGGACATCGTGACCTTGGCCCTCAACCTCTACAGCCAGGGCATCGACCCGGGGCTGGACCTGAGCCGACCGGACGAGATCGTCGCGGTGGTGACCGAGTGCACCGGCATCCCCCCCCACCCGCGCCACCCCTGGGTCGGCGAACTGGTCTATACGGCCTTCTCCGGCAGCCATCAGGACGCCATTCGCAAGTGCCTCAAGCGCCAGAGACCCGATAAGCCCTGGCAGGTGGCCTACCTGCCCATCGACCCGGCGGACCTGGGGCGCAGCTACCAAGCGGTGATCCGGGTCAACAGCCAGTCCGGAAAGGGCGGGGTGGCCTTCGTGATGGAGCGGGACCACGGCCTCAGTCTGCCGCGCTGGATGCAGCAGGAGCTGTCCCGGGACGTCCAGTCGGAGAGCGAGCGCCGGGGTGGGGAGATGGATTCGGCGAGCATCTATCGAGTCTTCGCGGAGCGGTTTCTGGCAGAGCCGGGCCCTGTCCGGCTGCTCGGCTATCGTTTGAACCGAAACGGCCACGACGTCATCGAGGTGCGGATCGCGACTGCCACCGGCAAGGGGGACCGCGAGCTGATTCTGCGTGGGGAGGGGCAGGGCGCCATCGCCGCGTTCGCCGACGCCTGGGCGCGAGCCATGGGCCAGCGCATCGAGGTGTTGGACTACCAGGAGCACGCGCGGGGTGAAGGCACGGATGCGGAGGCAGCGGCCTATGTGCAGCTCAGGGTCGTGCGCCCGGACGGAGTGCCTGGGGCCGTAATCGAGGCCCAGTCCGATTCCAGCGAGCGGGTGGCGGGCGCGGCCATCGACCGGGATACGGTAGCGGCGGCCATCAAGGCCGTGATCGCGGCCTTGAACCGGGCCGCCGATCAGCTACTGACGCAGCGGCGTTCGGCCGAGCCGGCCGAGGCCGCCTGAGCGTATCCGCCGGGGGGCGTCGGGCGTCCGACTAAGCGCGGGAGCCCGTCACCCCCCCCTTACGCCATGGCGGTCGCGATAGCGCACTGCCAGGTCCGGGTGATCCGTGAAGATGCCGTCCACCCTGAGACTCAGGAGAAACGCCTGAAGCAGCGCGTCGAAGGTGTCAAAACCCTTCGGAAGCGCATCCCGGCGCAAGGTATACGGGTGGACCAGGAGCCCGGCCCTTTGCGCCCGGGCCACCAGGTCGGTGAAGCCTGGCTGCCCGCCCGGTGCCGGTTCGGTCAGAATCTGGCCGATCCAGGGGCCAATACCGGCTGCATAACTTCTGATGGCGGCGAGTCCCTTGGACGTGCGCATGGCGGCGAAGTCGGTCGGCGGCCGGCTCCACCAATCCGGCTCGCCGAAGAGCTGGATTAGGGGGATCTCGGCGACCCGTTCGTGCAGGTCCCGCAGGGTCCGCGGGTCGAAGCACTGGATAAAGACAGCGTCCGCCGCCGTTCGATAGCCATGGCGGGCCAGGACGGGGAGCACCGCCGCAACCAGATCCTGATCCTGAGCCTGGTGCCAGCCGGGCTCCTTGAGCTCGACATAGATCCCGACCTGCCGCCCTGTGGAGCGGTTGAGACCGCGGATCATGGTCAATTCCTCCTCCAGGGTATGGAGGCGGAAGGGGCTCGACCCCTGACGGTCTGGGAGCGGGAAGCGGTCCGGGTAGACGGGTTGACCGGTTTTGGGGTCCAGACGCTCGTGGACTCGCAGGCGCCGCAGCTCCGCCAGGCTGAAATCGATGGCGTACCAGCGGCCGTCCGCTCTGGCGCGGTCCGGGTAGCACTGGGGCGCGTCCGTGACCGTATCGAGATGGATATCGTGGAGCACCAGGGGTATGCCGTCGCGCGTCAGCACCAGGTCTTGCTCCAGGAAGTCCGCCCCGAGGCCGTGAGCTAGGGCCTTGGCCTCCAGCGTATGCTCCGGCAGATAGCCGCTGGCGCCCCGGTGGGCAATGACGATGGGTCGGATTTCGGGCATCTGGATGGCTCCGGGTCCGGGTCGCGGGAACCCGTTCTCACAGGGGGAGTACGGTCAGAGATACTGGCGGAGGCCCCTTTCGGCTTTTGATCCCGTTGGTTGACAGCCTCGGGCCTGACGCAGAGGATGCCCGCCCGGGTCCAAGGGCCTCGACCGAGTCCTCGGTCGGAGGCTGAACAATTCAGACCAGGCTGTCCATCCCCCGCCGACGGGAGCCCTCCTCAGCTCATGGATCAAGACCAAATCCTCGCGATTGACCGGTCCCACGCCTGGCATCCCTACACCTCCGCCATCGAGTCTGACCCGGTTTACCCCGTGCGAGCCGCCCGCGGCTGTCGCATCGAGCTCATGGACGGACGGGAGCTGATCGACGGCATGTCCTCGTGGTGGTGCGCAATCCACGGCTACAACCACCCGGCGCTGAACCAGGCGGCCGAGGATCAGCTCGGGCGCATGGCCCATGTGATGTTCGGGGGGCTGACCCACGAGCCCGCGGCGCGCCTGGTGCAACATCTGGTGGGCCTGACTCCGGAGCCCCTGCAGCACGTCTTCCTGTGTGACTCGGGGTCGGTCTCGGTGGAGGTGGCGATCAAGATGGCCATCCAGTTCTGGCACGCCCAAGGGCTGCCAGCCAAGCACAGGCTCATGACCATCCGCTCGGGCTATCATGGGGACACATTCAACGCCATGTCGGTGTGCGACCCGGTCACTGGGATGCATCACCTCTTCAGCGCCGTATTGCCGCAACAAGTCTTTGCGCCGGCCCCCGCCTGCCGCTTTGGGGCGTCCTGGGAGCCGGGAGATATTGCGGAGTTCGAGCGCCTGATCGACCGGCATGGAGGCGAGCTTGCCGCGGTCATCCTGGAGCCCATCGTGCAAGGGGCGGGAGGAATGTGCTTCTACTCCGCCGACTATTTGCGGGCCGTGCGTCAATTGTGTGATCGCCACCAGGTACTGCTCATCGCCGACGAGATCGCGACCGGCTTCGGCCGGACCGGTGCCCTGTTCGCCTGCGAGCACGCGGGTATCGCCCCGGACGTCATGACGGTGGGCAAGGCCCTGACGGGCGGTTACATGACGCTCGCGGCCGCCGTCGCGAGCGAGCGGGTGGCCGAGGGTATCTCTCGCGGCCGTCCCGGTGTCTTCATGCACGGACCAACCTTCATGGGCAATCCGCTCGCCTGCGCGGTGGCCAACGCCAGCATTGAGCTCCTGTTGGCTACCGACTGGCGCGCGAACATCGCCCGTATCGAAAGGGCGCTTGAATCCGGGCTGGCCCCCTGCCGGACCCTGCCCGGGGTCGTCGACGTACGGGTTCTGGGGGCAATCGGGGTGGTCGAGATGGCAGAGCCCGTGGCCATGCGGTCCACGCAGTCCCGGTTCGTGGAGCAGGGGGTTTGGGTGAGGCCGTTCGGCCGGCTGGTCTACTTGATGCCGCCCTATATCGTCACCGACATGGAACTGGCGGCGCTATGCGGCGCGGTCAGGGTCGTGCTGGGCGCGACCGCCCGATAAGGCGGGCGGTCAACGCAGGGCGGGGACGCGGTCGGCCATGGGCGTGCCGGGGGGGTCGTCGACGACCTCGATCTGGATGTTCTGGCGGCGACTTTCGATCGCCACCCGGAAATCCTCTGCCGACGTTTGTTCTCCCTGGGCGGCGTGCCTGCCCCATGGCGAACGATGACGGTAGCGACGCACCTCGACCGGCTTGCCGGCGATCATCTTGCCGTTTAGGACCTCCATCGCCTGCATCGCGATGCGCGCCGGCTGGATCTCCACCAGTCCGTGATACTCCCGAGTGCCGCTTGATCGGTCCGTGATGCGCAGGACGGTGTAGTTGGAGCAGGGGCTTCGCAGCGGGGTTCCGCGGATCCCCGCCTTTTTGAGCTCAGACTGGACAAATTTCTTCAAGTCCTGCCGGGAGAAATCGATCGGAAGATTGCGCAGGAACAGCACGACAGAGCCACTTTTCCCACTCATGAGGAGATCCCCCAGCAGCCGCACACGTCCAGATTGAGACCATCTGTTTTGCCCGGCACCGCCTGGTGCGCCAGCGTTCTCGCGAGCGACTGAGCCCCTGATCCGATCCTTGGGGATCATCATCCCACGAGCGGGCAAGCCGGCCAAGCTCCGCAGAACTTTAAGACGCCAAAGTCCCTAGCGGCGGCCGCGACGTTAGCGGCGCTCGGCACGCTCGCCGAACGTGCGTAAACCTAAGGACATCTTGACGAGGACGGCTGCCGCGCTCGGGATCGCCCGAAGAACGTTTGCAACAATAGGCATCTTAGCGATCCGTTTCCGTGACACGGTTTCCATTGATCATCGTATCGGCCCTTAAAAACAGGGAATTGTGGCGCCGGAAAACGACGACCCGGCCTGTCCGCAAGGTCGCCGAGACCTCAAAATTTCAGGTTTGGTAACCGTCGTTTCGGGCGAGTCGGGCCATCGCCCGGATGTCCGATTCTTGAGTGGGCGCCCGCTGCCCGCGGAGCATCGGCTCCTTCGATGGGACTGGGCCCGCGGTTCCGGAAGTTCCCGGTGCTGCCGTAAAACCGGAAGACTGTCATACAACGTTCATGTTGGCGTTAGGGGTCCCTCGATATACTGCGCTCGGTCCGTAATTTCGAGCGCGCGGCCCGAATTGCGGTACGATGCGACGCCGTTGGCAGCGGCAACACCGCTCCACCATTCCACAATCCCGTCCGCTTGCGTCCAGCCCCGCAGTCGAGAGGAACTCGAATGGATCGCTCTTCAGCAGACCTGCGTCCTTCCCTCGCGCATTACCTTTTTTCGTTCGTCGTTCTGGCCCTGCTGTGGCTCTTGTTGGCCGGCAGTTTTCGTCAGGACGAGGTGATCGCCGCCGCAGTCGTGGCTGTGCTGGTCACGTTTGTGGCCGGTCCCCGGCTCGCGGTGCTTAGCGGTGTCCGCCTGACGCCTCTGGCGCCGCTACACCTGGTTCTCTACCTTGGCGCCTTCTTCGTGGCCTTGATTCGGTCGAATCTCGACATGGCGCGTCGGGTCCTGTCTCCGTCCCTTCCGATCCGGCCGGCCGTCGTTGAGGTCGAGACTGCGCTCGAATCTCCATTGGGGCGCATGCTGCTTGCGAACAGCATCACCCTGACCCCCGGCACCTTGTCCATCGACATCGTCGGGGACAGAATCCTGGTGCACTGGATCGACTGCCCGCCTGGAACAGACCTTGCCAAGGCGACCCGGGCGATCTCGGAGTCTTTCGAACGTCACATTAGAGGCTTCCTCAAATGACTCTGAACGCGCTCGAGATCACCGCCTTCGTGTTCCTTGGTCTAGCCCTTTTGCTCGGGCTGACCCGGTTGGTGCTGGGCCCCGCGGCGCCGGACCGCGTGGTGGCTTCGGACACCCTCTCAGTCATCACCACGATCGGCATCACCAGTCTGGCCCTGTTGCTCGGCAACCCGTTGTATCTGGACGTAGCCCTGGTCTACGGAGTTCTCGCCTTCGTCGCCATCATCGCCATCGCCCGCGCTGTCGAGGGCAACCGTTCCGGAGGGGAGCCGTCATGAGACTGGCCGCTGACATCGCGCTGCTGATCGGCGCCGCCTTTGCACTCCTGGGAGCCTTGGGATTATTGCGCATGCCGGATGTCTACAACCGGATCCAGGCGGGCACCAAGGCCGTGACCCTGGGCGCCCTGGCCTTTCTGGTCGGCGTGGGACTGCTGTATCCCAACTGGTGGGCGAAGCTGGTCTGCATCGGGGGCTTCGTTCTGTTTACTAGCCCAGTGTCCTCCTCGACCATCGCCCGCGCGCTGTACATCTCTGGGGTCAGACCTTGGCGTGCACCGGCGGCGGCCACGACCGGCGCACAGCCGAAGGAGGGCTGAGGCCATGTTGACCTGGATCGCTTTGGTCATTGTGGTACTGCTGCTCGCGGCGGCCGTTGCTGCGCTGACCCTGCGGAGCTTCATCGCCGCGGTTGCGGCCATCTCGGTCGTGGGCTTGGGGGTTTCGGTGCTGTTCGTGCTCATGCGCGCGCCCGACGTGGCCATGACCGAGGCGGCCGTGGGTGCTGGACTCTCGGGGGTGATCCTGGCCCTGGCCCTGCGTCGCCTCGGGCTCTGGTACCTCGACGAGGGGGACCGTGGCACAGGCCAGCCCCTGGTGCCCACCACTGACTCCAAGCTGGAGGGGGGAGACGGCCGTGCGTAATGTCGCTTCGCTCGTGTTCGGTGTGGGGCTCGCCTTCCTGCTGTTGGTCATCGGCGGTCAGCTGGCCTTCGGGAACCCCCCCATGCGGGTGGGTGCCGAGATTCTTGGGGTCGCAGGTTCCCAGGTCGGAGCCGCCAACATCATTACCGCCGTCGTTCTCGGCTACCGGGGCATCGACACGCTTGGGGAGCTATCAATCCTGTTCGCAGCGGCCACCGCAGCCGGTCTGGTGCTCGGTCACCGTCGGGCGGACGCGCCCCGGGACCCGCCAGGGGGGCTGATCCTGCGCGCGGGGGCGGATCTGCTGTTCCCGCTCCTGCTCGTGGTCGGGTTTTACGTGATCGTCCACGGGCACCTGACACCCGGCGGCGGTTTCCAGGGCGGCGTGATCTTGGCCGCGGCCTTCTTCGTCGCCGTTCTGGCGGATCCTGCCCGCAGCCTGAGCCACGGTCTGATCGCCTGGATCGAGGGGTTGGCGGGCGCATCGTTCATCCTGATTGGGATCTGGGCGCTGGTTGAGGAAGGCACCTTCCTCGCGCCCATGCTCTCCAAGGGGGTCATGGGTCAGATCCTCTCCGCCGGGACACTGCCGCTGCTCTATCTCGCCGTCGGCCTCAAGGTCGGCTCCGAGTTGGCCGGATTGATGGCCCATCTCTCCGACGCGGAGGCGCCCGACCAATGATCCACTTCAACCCAGAGACCGTGTTCTACGCGGGTGCCATCGGCCTGGTAGCCATCGGCGCTGTCGGTCTCGTCATATCAAACAACCTGTTCCGGATGCTGCTGGCCCTGGTCATCGCGGAGTCCGGCGGCAATTTGCTGCTGGTCCTCGCCGGTTACCGAGGCGGCGCCATTGCGCCCATCATCGGATACGGCGCGCCCGGGGCGCCCATGGTCGACCCCATCCCCCAGGCACTGGTGCTAACCGCCATCGTCATCGGCGTCGGTGTCCAGGCGTTGGCCGTGTCCGTGCTGGTTCGGGTCTACCGAGCCTACGGCACCCTTGACATGGCCGAGCTGCGCAACCGGATGGAGCTCGACACGGCCACGGCGGCGGGCATCCCAGCGCCGAGCAGCACCCAGGCCCCGGCCGGCGGGCGGCCATTGCCACCGGTTCCGGCTTACCGGCCGGCCCGCAGAACCGCCCAGGCTCGGGAGTCCTGATCATGAACCAGATCGTGCTTGCGGTGGTGCTGCCCCTGCTCGCCGCCTTCCTCATGCAGCCCCTCGCCCGGGTCTCCAGTCTGGCGGCCCGTGCACTCGGGCCCCTGGTCCTGGCTGTCGGCGCCTGGATCATCGCGCGGGCCTGGCTGGACTTCGGCGAGGCGCCCTTTACGGTGGTCATCGGCGGTTTTGCCCCTCCGCTCGGCATCGTCTTTTACGTCGATCGTCTGGCCCTGTTGTTTGCACTGGCCGTGCCGCTGTTCACCTTGATGTTCTGGCCAAGTGTCGGGGATAAGGGGACGGATCCTGGTCAGGCGGCCCGGCGCGACGCGCTGATGCTGCTGCTGGCCGCGTCGGCGACGGGTCTCGCGCTCTCGGGTGATCTGTTCAACATCTATGTCTTCTACGAGCTGGCGGCGGTGGCCTCCTTCGGTCTGGTCGCCCAGAGCGGGACACCTCGCGCCCAGGTCGCGACGCTGCGCTACCTGTTGATCAGCGCCTTCGGATCGGTGCTCGCGCTGGTCGGGATCGCCATTTTGTACCTGCAGACCGGCACTCTGAACCTGGGCCAGCTCGCCCAGCTGGCGCCCCAGACCCTCCAAGGGCCCCTGGGGCTCGCCTCCTTCGCACTGATGCTCATCGGGTTCGGGGTCAAGGCCGAGCTCTTTCCGTTGAACACCTGGGTGCCGGAGGTCTATTCCACGGCGCCCGCGCGGATCGCGGCCCTCCTGGCCGGACTGGTCTCAAAGCTGGCGGTGCTGATCCTGGTGCGGCTCCTCGTGTTGGTGTTTCAGCAGCCCGAGGCCTCCCAGCTCCTTCTCCTTCTTGGCGTACTCGGAATCTTGACCGGCGAGTTCGCGGCCTGGCGGGCCAAGGACTTTCCGCGCATGATCGCGTTCTCCTCGATCGGCCAGTTGGGCATCGTCTTCATCGCCTTCTCCATCGATGGGGAGACCGGCCTGCTCGCGGGTATCGCGGTGGCCCTGCACCACCTGATCGTCAAGTCCGCCCTGTTTGGGTTCGCGGTGCGCTGGAATGGGTCGCTGGAGGATCTGGCCGGTGCCGCCAAGCGTGCACCTCTGGCGGCCGGGCTCTTCGTGCTCTTCGCCCTGTCCCTGATCGGGGTTCCGCCATTGCTGGGCTTCTGGACCAAGATCCTGGTGCTGGTCGGTCTGGCGCAAGGCGGCTCGGCGCTTCAGTTGTTCGCCTTGGTCTCGATCTTGCTCGTCACCGCCGTGGAGTCGAGTTACCTGTTCCGGGTGGTCATGCGCCTCTATCAGGACACGGATTCCCCCCTGGCCCCGCCCGCGCGCTGGGACCTGGGCGTGGCAACGGTGCTGGGTGCGGCGCTACTCGCCGTCACTGTCACAATCTCGCCGGTCGCGGAACACATGCGCGGCGTGGCCAGGCAGGCGGGTGACGTCGCCCTCTATGTGGATACCGTCTTCCCCAAGACCGTGGCCTGGAAGGACTGATCATGACCACCAGCCTCACGCCTTTGGATACCCTATTCCTGGTCTCGGCGCTGACCGTTGTGCTCATGCTCCTGATCGGGCGGATGCGCATTGCCGGTCCCGTCGCGGTCATCCTTTACGGAGCGCAGTTCGCCGCCCTGATCGCCACCGGCACGCTGTTCGGCGAGCCCGTCACGTCGTCCTTCGTGGTCTCTGTTCTCGACCAGCCCATGCACTGGCGCTATGACGCCCTGTCATGGTTCTTCGCCATGATCACCATCGGTGCCGCATTCGTCAGCGCCTGGTATGCGGCCGGCGCCTGGATGGATCGATTCCGGGAGCAGGGCCGCAGCACGCGCACATTCCACGTGGCCTTGGCACTCAATGTCTTCGCCATGCTGCTGTTGCTCGGCAGCGGGGATTTCCTGTCGCTCTTTTTGGGCTGGGAACTGGTGAGCTGGGCGAGCTTCCTGATGATGGCCCTAGGTGGCGGAATCGCCTCCAAGGCGGCCCTCAAATACCTGATCTACGCCTTCTCCGGCGCCATGGCGATCCTTGGAGCCATGGCCCTGATTTACAGCCACGTGGGCTCCTTTGAGTACGCGCGGGTGATGGCCGCCCTGCCGGAGATGACCAACGCCCAACTCTGGACGCTCTTGTTGCTGATGGGTGGCGGTTTCGCGGTGAAGATGGGACTCCTGCCCTTCCATCTGTGGCAGGCGGCCGCCTACGCGGAGACGCCCGGCCCCGGGTCCGCCTTTCTCGGGGCAATCTCGTCACGCATGGGCCTCTATGCGATTGCCGTCGTTTTCGTTGCGATGGTCGGCATCACACGGCTGACACACATGGAGGTTCCCTACACATTCATGAGCGCCAGGGATCTTCTGGCCTGGATCGCGGTCCTGACCATCATCTTTCCCACCTTCACGGCACTGCAGCAGCATGATGCGCGCTATCTGCTGGCTTGGCACGGCATCGGTCAAGGTGGCTACATGCTGCTCGGACTTGTAACTGGCAGCGCCATCGGGTCCGCCGGCGGCATCATGCACGTGTTCAACCACGCGACCTATCAGGCGGCGCTGTTCATGTCCGTAATGGCCGTGGTCCACCGAACCGGAACGTCGGACCTGAATAAGCTCGGTGGTTTGGTCGCGCGTATGCCCTTGTCTTTCCTCGTAATGCTGTTCGGTATCATCGGATTGGCGGGACTGCCACCGATGAACGGATTTGTCTCTAAGTGGATGGTCTATCGCGCCTTGCTGACAGAAGGGATGCCCCTTCTCTTTGTGGGTGCGGTGATCGGTACGTTGGGAACCATCCTGTCCGTCTATAAGCTGATCCACAACATCTTCCTCGGCCAGCTGCGGATTGAGCATGTGAACGTCCGTGAGGTGCCGTTGAGCATGCTGGCACCCATGCTCGGCCTTTCGACCGTGATCTTCCTGTCCGGGTTTATTCCTGGCCCAGCGTTGGGTTGGGTGGCGGAGGCGCAGAAGGCCCTCGGCTTGCCCGTGGTGCCGTTCACCCTGGGCGGTATCCAGGACGCGCGCGGCGGGCTGGATATGATCTGGCTGGTATGCATCCTGATGGCCGGATTCGGTGTGGGTGCCCTGGTCTTTTTCGGCCTGGGCAACAAGTCCAAGCGCGTGCACCAGCTCGATAACTATGCTGGAGGCCACTTCCTCACGGCGGGCGTTCGCTATCAGTACAGTGACAACTTCTATGCCGGGCTGATGCACCTCATCGGTCCCTGGTATCGGGGCGCTTTCCAATGGCTGGAAGGGGCATTCACATCTGCGGTGGAGTTCCTGTCGCTTGCCATGAACGGTCTTTATCGGTTCGCGCAGCCAACCCTTCTGGTGCTCGCCACCGCGGTGGCGGCGCTGGCCTGGGCGACGGCCTGACGGAGGCTTGATTCGGATGGACTGGAAAGCGCTGGTAATTGAGCTGACTCTGATGCCCCTGGTGGCCTTCGTCGTGGGCATGGGGATGGTCCTGATGATGCGCAAGATCGCCGCGCGCATCCAACGCCGGGTGGGTCCTCCCTTTCTGCAGCCCCTGTGGGACATCATCAAGCTGCACGGCAAGGAGACCCAGACCTCCCACGGCCTGATCCACGAGATTGGGATCGTTATGGCCATCGGCGGCTACGTGGCGGCCGAGACCTTGCTCCCGGTTCCCGGCATGAACGGCATTGCGGAGAAGGGCGGGCTGATCGCGCTTCTCTACATGACCATGATCCCGTCCCTGGGACTTGCGCTGGGCGTCGGGCAATGCGCCAACCCCAACGGCTCGATCGGAATTTCCCGTGCTCTCACAGCGATGCTGGCCTACGACATCCCCATGGTTATCGTGGTCTTCGGGGTTGCCTACCATTTTGGGTCCCTCAACCTAGTGCAGATCATCGCCGCCCAGCAGGCAGGCGGGTTGGAGACCTGGGGCATCGTTCAGATGCCACTCCTTGCCTTTGCCGGTCTCTTCGGCATCCACGCGATGCTGGGGAAGCAACCCTTCGAAATTTACGTGGCACCCGCGGAAATCGCGACGGGTCCGATGGTCGAAATGGGTGGGAAGTTCCTGGGCGGACTCTTCATCATGCAGTGCTTTCAGCTCTACACAGCCGGGGTGCTCTACACCACGCTGTTCCTCGGTGGCGGCGAGAACTGGATCAGCTTCCTGCTCAAGTCCTTCGCCGTTGTGGCAATCCCCATGACCATCGCCTTCGTCTTTCCCCGCTACCGGACCGAGGACGTGGTACGGCTGGTGTGGAAGTGGCCGGTGATGATCGGCCTCTTGGGCATCGCCTTCGTGATGCACTGATCCCCACCCGCCATTCAAACTTCGAGGTCAGGCCGATGAGCGAACTCCAAGTCAAATCCAGCGCCGGCTCCCAGTTGCCGGTGGTGCAGGGGACCAAGCGCACCAACCCACTCGCCCATGTGTTCGACGATTTGGTGCAGTTTGCCCAGTCCAAGTCGCTTTTCATGTTGCACTATTGCACGGGCTGTGGAGCCATTGAGCTGCCGCCGGCAATGACCTCGCGCTTCGACATGGAGCGGCTGGGGATTCAGCCCATGGTGTCGCCGCGCCAGGCGGACATCCTGCTGGTAACCGGCTACGTGTCGGTAAAGACGCTGAAGCGGGTCATCCTCACCTATGAGCAGATGAACTCGCCCAAGTATGTCATTGGCATCTGCTCCTGCACGGTGAACGGGGGCATGTATTGGCAGAGCTACGCGACGGCCAAAAAGCTCAACGACTACATGCCCGTCGACGTCTACATCGCTGGCTGCATGCCTAGGCCCGAGGCGGTAATTGCCGGACTGCGCGACCTCATCGAGGACATTCGCACTGGTAAGGCGAATTCCTGGAAGGACTACTACCACCGCTACGACTATTACCTCGGTAATCAGCAACGGCTGTTTGGCGATACCTGGCAGACCCCCACAGACGTGATTTCGGAGGCGCGCCATTACGGACTCTTCGGCGCGCAAACCCTGGGAGAGCACACGGCGCTGCTGGAGCAGCATCAGAAGCCGCTGGAGGCGCTCGAGATGAAGCTAGAGATCCCGGAGCTGATGGCGCGGAAGTATCAGTCGACCCGGTAGGAGGTTAGGAGCGCCACAGGACGCCAAGGTCCGGGCCTGCTTTTGGGGCCGCAGACCGCCGCGCTATCGGCTAGGCGCCAGTGCCGCCTACGCGAACGTAAGTCGTAAGCCCCATTGTCGTGTTTCTCCCACCGGTCCTGTCCTGGCGGGAGAGTGAAGCTTGGAGCACGCTACACGCGACTTTCACGGTGAACAACGAGACCCGAACATGAGCAAAGACCTTTCCACCTGGCTCGACACGCTCTTGCGCGAACTGGAAGGTATCGAGGTCCGGCGTAAGTCGAGCCGGCGCCTGCGCGTGGACGTGGCGGCGGATGCCTTGCCGGCCTTGCTGGAGCTGCTGCGGGGGCGGGCGTCCTACGTGCATCTGTCCGCCATCACCTGCGTGGACTGGATCGATGAGGGTCAGTTCGAGCTCATATACCATGTCTGGTCCTACGAGATGCAGTCGCTGGTCTCCACCCATACACGTATTCCAAGAGAGCCCGGGGTCTACATCTCCGTCTATGACATCTACATGCCGGCGGCCTTTTTTGAACGGGACATACACGAGATGTTCGGCGTCTATTTCGAGGGCAGCCCGGACATGAGCAAGTTCATCCTCACCGAATGGGACGGTCCGCCGCCGATGCGCAAGGACTTCGATTCCGAAGCCTGGGTGAACCAGCACTTCGACTGGCAGGACTACAACCCTCAGTGGCTGCAAGACCTGGTGGCTCAGGGCGGCGGTATTGCCATCCGACCGGATGAGCAGCGTTTCAGCCGGAGGAATATCGATGAGGCCTGAGAATTACGAGGCCCGCAGCCACCCGCCCAGCAACGAGTACGAGCTCAACATCGGGCCCAACCACCCGGGGATCGAGGGCAACTACGCCTTTAAGCTGAAGCTGCACGGGGATCGGGTGATCGAGGGGAAGGCGGATGCAGGCTATCTGCACCGCGGATTCGAGAAGCTCATGGAGGGGCGTCTGTGGATCCAGAATCTGGCGATCACGCCGCGCATCTGTGTGCCCGATCCTGCCCCCATGGAGGTGAGCTACGCGCTCGCGGTGGAGGACCTGTGCGGGCTCGAGGTGCCGGAGCGCGCCCAGTGGCTGCGCGTCCTCCAACTGGAGCTGTCCCGTATCGCCGCGCACCTCTTCACCTTTGGCGGCCACGCCGCCACCACTGGCATGTATACCCCCATGTTCTGGGGCGTGGCCGACCGGGACCTGATCCTGGACCTGTTCGAGGAGCTGTGCGGCGGGCGCGTCTACAGCATCTATAACATCCCGGGCGGCGTACGCCGGGACATGCCGCACGGCTTCATCGAGCGGGTCGCGAACACCATGGACTATATCGAGTCCCGCCTCCCGGACTATGACAACCTGCTCTTCACGAACCAGGTCTTCGTGCAGCGGGCGCGCGGCTGCGGCCCAATCAACCAGGAACAGGCGCTGGAGTGGGGAGTGACCGGGCCGAACCTGCGCGCCACCGGACTCAAGTTCGACGTGCGACGGGACGACCCCTACCTCGTCTACGATCAGCTCGAGTTCGATATCCCCACAGAGGAGCCTGGGGACGCCTTGGCGCGCGCACTGGTGCGGCGTAAGGAGTTGAAAGAAAGTGTGCGGATCATCAGGCAGGTATTGGCACGACTTCCGGGAATCCCGGGGCCCATCCGCTGTCCCATCCCCAACCCATTGGCATGGAATGTGCCCGCCGGCTCCACCTACACCCGGGTCGAGTCCTCCAAGGGCGAGCTCGCCTGGTATGTGGTCTCCAACGGGTCGGAGCGACCCTACCGCACCCATGTGCGGGGCCCCTCCCAGATGCACGCCGTCCAGGTGCTGGAGAAGCTTTCGATCGGCTGCCGTATCGAGGACGTGGCCCAGATCATGTTCTCACTTGATGCTTGTCCCCCGGAGGTGGACCGCTGATGCGCGACATCGATTACTCGGACAAGGGCAGTCTGCTGAACCCCCTGAAGAGTCTGCGCTTTTTCGCGCGAAAGCCGGTCACCGAGAAGCTTGAGCCGCGCCCGGCCTCCGCCAACTATCGCGGCTTCCACCTCAATGACTGGGAGGCTTGCGTGGGTTGCAGCACCTGTCAGAAGGTGTGCGACAACGCGGCCATTACGATGGTCGAGGTCCCCGGGCTGCCGTCGGATCCGGCGAAGGGCATCCGAAACCTCCGGCCCGCCATCGATTACGGCCGCTGCTGCTGGTGCGCCTTGTGCGTGGACCTCTGTCCCACGGGCTCCATTTCACTCTCCCGGGAGTACGTTCATACCTGTGTCGACAGCGAGCTCGGCAGCTATTTCGTCCTGCCGGACTCCAAGGGCATTCACGGAACTCCCTACCCCAAGGGCTGGGCCAAGTCGGAGGACGCGGACTTGGTGGCCCTGGAGCGCCAACCCATGGCCGAGGCGCCGCCCGAGGCGCGCATCGACAATTTCGACGAGATCGTGGCCGGCTACGACGCGAACCAAGCCATCATCGAGGCCTCCCGCTGCGTCCAGTGCGGCATGTGCCACGACGCCTGCCCGACCCACATGCACGCACCGGAGTACATCCGCGCCATCTGGAAGGGCGACCTCGAGGGAGCGGTGCGCGAGATCTACCGTACCAATCCCTTCGCCCACACCTGCGGCCGGGTCTGCACCCATCGCTGCGAGACCGCCTGTTCTGTCGGGCATCGGGGTACGCCTATCGCCATTCGTTGGCTGAAACGCTATGCCATGGACGCGGTGGACCACGAGCGGGTCAAGCAGATCGCCGCCGAGGGCAAGGCCAATTATCTCTCCGGCAAGCGGGTGGCGATCGTTGGGGCCGGACCGGCTGGTTTGACCGCCGCCTTCGACCTGGCCAAGCAGGGTCACGACGTGACGGTCTTCGAGGCGCAGGCCGAGGCCGGCGGGATGACCCGCTACGGGATTCCCTATTACCGGCTGCCCGCCGACATGCTTGACAGGGACGTGGACGTCATCGCCTCCCTAGGCGTCAAGATCCAATACGAGACGCGGGTGGGCCCTGAAATCACCATGGACCAGCTCAGGGCCGATTTCGATGCGGTGATCCTGGGCGTTGGCCTGTGGACGGGCCGCTCCACACGGGTCCCCGGATCCGACAAGAAGGGTGTCTGCCGGGCCGTGGATCTGCTCCGGGACGTGGCTGCCGGGAAGAAGATCACGGTGCCCCGCTCGGCGGTGGTGATCGGCGGCGGCAATGTGGCCATGGACATCGCGCGCACCATCGCACGGCTCCAGAAGCAAAAATACGGTGAGGTCCAGGTCACCCTGACCGCACTTGAAGACCTGGACCATTTTCTTGCGGATCCGGACGAGATCAAGGAGTCCCTGGAGGAGGGCGTCAAGATCCTCGACGCGCGCGGTCCCCAGGAGATCCTGTTCGAGAAGACCAAGGTGACGGGGTTGCGGACCTGGCGGGTACTCTCCATCTTCGACGACCAGGGACGCTTCGCCCCTGGCTATGATGAGGCGGACGAGTCCATTCACCCCGGCGAGATGGTGATCGAGGCCATCGGCCAGGCGGCGGACGTGGAGCTGTTGGGCGAGGAGCTGAAAGAATCACTCGAGTGGAACCGCGGCCGCCTCAAGGTGGAGGAGGATGGCCGGACCAATCTGGACTGGCTGTGGGCCGCGGGAGACATGGTGCGTGGACCCGATGTGGTCTCCGCGGTCGCGGACGGCCATCGCGTCGCCTCCAGCATCAACGAGTATCTGTCGATCCAGGAGAAAGCCGCATGATCGAAGGCGAGCAGAGCAGCTATGAGCAAATCAAGTCCAAGACCTCGCTGAAGGAGATTCTGGACGTTGCGTGCTCATTCGAGTCGAGCGCCCGGGATTTCTATACCGACCTAATCCCCAAAGTCAGTAAGAATTTCCGCTGGCTAGTCGAAGAGCTGGCCCAGGAAGAGCAGCAGCATTTCGATCTGTTGAGCACTCTCGCTGCCAGAGAGGACATCGTCGAGCAGATCAAGGCCGAGGTGCGCACCCCCGCGAGCAACACCAAGTTCTCCGATTGCATCCACCTGCCGGATCTGGGTCCGAGCCCCGACGACCAGTCCGTCCTGCAATATGCGATGGGGCGCGAGCACGTCGCCATGGAACACTATCAGTCACTGGCCGAGAGCACCGAACCGGGCCCGATCAAGGAGCTGTTCGAGTACCTTGCGAACGAAGAGACCAAGCACAAGTCGGAGCTGGAGAAGCTCTACTACGAGACGGTGCACGCCGGCGGCGTCTGACAGGATTGATTGAATTTTGGCAGAGAAGGGCGGAGGATTCGGACCGGCCCCTGCCGCATCTCCAAGATCTGCCTGCGGGCCGATGTTCAGTCGGGCCCGCCCGAGCCCAGCCGCTCATCGGCCGTGCCGGAGACACCGCTGGAGTGGATCTGCATGGCGGGCGGCGCCGGTGGTCGCGGTGGCGCACCATGCCACGGTGATCGTGCGCCACCCACCCCTTGGTCGAATATGCGCACCGCATCTGCCGGCCAGGTCCCGGCTGCGCAACTGCACTCGAGAGCCCTGACGGCTATGGCCAGGGCCTCCCCCACGGTCATGACCCCGAACCGGGGCCGATGACTCAGGACCCGTAGATCTGCCGCGCCTTGGCGAGGAGCTCGTCGATCTCGCGCTCGGCGTCTGCCCAGTCCTGCTCGTCGTTGCCCGGCGCGAAGTTGCGCTGCTCGGCCTTGAAATAGGCCGCCTCGCGGATCATGTCCAGGCGCTGCTCTGCACTCACCTTGGCCAGATGCTGGAGGCTCACTGGCTTTTCCTCCAGCGGCTCCACCAGTGGCCGGGGGGGGGCCTTCGGCGCTGCGGGCGCGGATGCCACCGCCTTTCTGGCGACTACCTTTTTAGCGACCGGCCTCGGTGCGGGACCCTTAGGAGGCTGCGCCTTGGGGGCCGGGCTTGCCGCCGGCGGCTTCGGAGCGGGTGTCGGCGTGGGCGCGGCTGCCGCCCGACTGATCGGGGGAGCCGCTTTGGCCGCCGTCTTCTTGGTGCCGGCAGCGGCCGTGACAGGCGCCCTGCTACTGGGCGCTACCGCTTTGACCGGGGCCTTCTTGGTGGTCGTAGCCGCCTTAATCGCCGTCTTCTTGGTTACGATCTTGTCGTCAGCCATGTCGCTCGCTCGCCTCTTGGATAATGGAAGTCATCGCCGTCCTATCGGGGGCCCCAAAACCGAAGCCCCATCCGATCTCCGATCAGGGGGGCTTGAGTGGCAATCGTCTTTCTACGGTCCGTAGAATACACGCGTTTCCCGCAATAAGGCCAATAGCGCGTCATCGAATGCGCTGAGTTTCCGCCGAACTGCCAGCGAAGCCCGTTATGCCCGTCGCAAATCGGACTCGCGGCTGGCTATCGAAGCGCCCTCACTCCGATCTCAGGGCCTCGGCAGGAGCCACCGTCGCTGCGCGGAACGCCGGGTAGAGGCCGGCCAGAAGCGCCGCGATCCACGCGAGTAGAAGGCCCCCGAACAGGGCGCCGCTCGGGACCTGTAGGTCCATGGTCCAGCCGAATGAGCGGACGTTCACCACCTCGATCAACAGGTCCCCCAGGAGGGTTCCCAGGGGTGCCGAGAAAAGGCCGGCGGCCAGTCCCACGATGCTGGTCTGGATGAGCACCAAGTGGGTCAGCTCTCGGCGGGTCATGCCGGTGGCGCGCATCACAGCGTGGTCGCGCTGACGCTCCAGCTGCAAGGCCATGAGGGCGCTCAGCACCCCGACGAAGGCCACCCCGACCGCCAGCAGACGGAGTACCCGGGTCACAGCGAAGGTGCGGTCGAAAATGGTCAGGGACTGTTCCCGGATCTCTCTGTTGTGGCTCACAAGCAGCGGCTCGTCGGCGGCCTCGGTGAGGGTCAGCACCCGTCGGTGGAGCTCATCCGGGTCAGCGCCGGCTGCCTGCACCAGACCGACGGTGGTCACCCTCGGGTCCTCCCAGAGGGCTGCGTAGGACGGGCGCCCCATCACAAGCATCCCACTGTCTGATCGGTAGTCCCGGAAGATGCCGCCGACCTCGAAGTCCCGCCAGCCCCGGGCGGTAAACAGGCGGACCTGGTCGCCGACGGCGACCTGGTGATGATAGGCGAAAGGTTCTGAGGCCAGGATCAACTCCCCGGCGTCGAACCGCGGCCAGAGATCGCTGGGCGTGTCAGCATTGAAATGGAAGCCCCGCCGGCTTGCAGCCGACGGTTGTAGGGCCAGGAGGATCACGGGCCCCGTCGTCGCAACGACCCGGACCCTGCGGCCCTAGCTCACCTCTGCCACGCCGGGAAGCGCGGCCAGGCGCGCGGCCAAGCCCTCAGGAAGCTGCCCCCCGGGTCGCCCGCCGGTCTCATTGGGTGCGGAGACATAGATGTCGCTTTGAAGCGTGGTCTCGAGCCACCGGATCAGGCTGTCGCGAAAGCTCTCGATCATGATCCCGACGCCCACGGTCGCGGCGACCGCCACCGTCAGGGCGGCTGCGGCGATCCCCGTGCGCGTGATGGACGCACCGATGCCGCGGGCGGCCAGCAATACCGGCATGGCCCCCGCCCGCTCCCGGTTGGCGGCCGCTAGCGCGGCGATGGATTCCGCGAGTGCCCGCAGGAGGGCAGGCACGCACAGGCTGAAACCCACCACCACCAGGAGCAGCGAGAGGAACCCAAGCCCCATGGATCGGGACGGGACCTCGGCCAGGCCCCAGCCCAGGGCGAGCAGGACCAGGCCGGAGGCGCCCAGCCTGAGTACCCAGCGATGGCCCCGCCGCTCCAGGCTGCTCTGGCGCAGCAGATCTCGCGGCTGGGAACGCGCCGCCTCGATGGCCGGCCCCAGGGCGGCGGCCAGGGTCACCAGCAGCCCCAAAGCGATACCGGCGGCCAACGAGCCGAGCGAGAGATGCAGCGCAGCGACGGTGACGGCGAAGTAGATGTCGTTGATGGTGAGGGTGACCAGCTGTACCAGGCCCCAACCCGTGACGATGCCGAGCGCCACGCCGAGCAAGGAGCCGACCAGCGCCAGGATCAGGGCCTCCGCGAGCACCAGTGCGAAGAGCTGGCGGCGGGTGCAGCCCATGGTGCGCAGAGACCCGAGCAGGGTGCGGCGCCGGAGCACCGCAAAGGTCATGGTGTTGTAGACGATGAAGCCGCCAACCAGGACGGCGAGCAGGCTCATGGCGGTCAGGTTGGTGCGGAAGGCCTGCGTCATCCGACGCAGGGATTCACTGCGCTGGGCGGCAGGCACCAGGCGCAGACCCGCAGGCAACTGCCGGGTGAGGACTTCGGCCTGCCCAGGGCGCAAGACCAGGTCGACCCGGTCGATCCGGCCGAGCCGGCCGGTGAGCTCCTGGGCGGTCGATGTCGGCCAGCGCGAGCCCGGCCGTTTCCGCCGTCCCGTCCCCCCTGGTCTGCGATGACGCCCGCAAGATGTGCCGGGCGCTCCGTCCCATCGGCGGTGAGGCGCAACGCGTCCCCTGGTCGCGCGTCGAGGCGCTCCGCGTCCGCATGGCCGAGCAGCAGTGCCCCAGGCTCGACCATCAGCTCCCCGAGCGAGAGTCCCGCAGCGCGCGCGCCCATGGAGTTCAGCCGTGCCAGGGCCAACGGGTCCAGGCCGAGCAGGGTGAAGGTGGCGGAGTCGATGCGCACCGCGGCCTCGATGACGGGTGATGCGTCGAGGGCCGCCAAGTGCGGTGCCAGGGCGGCAAACTGCTGATCGGTGAGATGTCCGGTGGCGGATTCGATCTGATGGGTGGCGCGACCCGCCACCCGTTCCACGGAGAGCTCGAAGGCCCGGCGGGCACTCTCGTTGGCGATGTCTACGGCGATCACCATCACCACGCCCAGGGCGATCCCCAGGATCGACAGGGCGGTCTGCCAGCGATGGCGGCTGAGGTCCCGCAGGCTGGCGCGCCAAAGGATCGGGATCACCAGGACAGCTCGGCGCCGGATTCGGTCAGCCGCCCCCGCTCCAGGGTCAGCACCCGGTCCGCCGCCCGCGCCACTGCGAGGCTGTGGGTCACCAGGACCAGGGTCTGGCGGCGCTCCCGGGGAGAGCTCGGTCAGGAGCCCGAGGACCTGTGCCCCGGTCTCCGCGTCGAGGTTGCCCGTGGGCTCGTCCGCCAGCACCAGGGCGGGCTCATGGATCAAGGCCCGGCCGATGGCGACCCGTTGCTGCTCGCCCCCCGAGAGTTGGTCGGGGAAAGACCGCTCGCGCCCGGCGAGTCCAAGACGCTCAAGGAGCGCAGAAAACGCGTGCCGCTACTGCGCCGGCTGTGTCCTCGCTCCCTCGCACCAGATGCCGGTTCAGATCGAGTGGCAGGCCCAGGTTCTCCGCCACCGTCAGGGTCCGGATCAGGTTGAAGAACTGGTAGACGAAGCCGATGTGTCGGCGCCGCAAAAGGGTCAGGGCAGGCTCCCGCAGGGTGGCGAGGTCCCAGCCCAGGACCTCCGCCCGTCCACTGTCCGGACGGTCGATCCCGGCCATCAGGTTGAGCAGGGTCGACTTGCCCGAGCCGCTGCGTCCCAGCAGGGCCACGCATTCCCCTGCGGTGACCTCCAGGGCTAGACCGTCCAGCACTCGGTGCTCGCTGGTTCCGTCATGGTAGTGCTTGCACAGTCCCGACAGCCGGAGTGGCGGCTGCCCCGCGCCTTGGGTCCAATCGGGGCCGGGGTGCCCGATCATGGGTCCACTTTGCGGTGAGCGCTCACTCGAGCCACCGCACCAGGTAATAGATGCGCTGGCCTTCAGACGAAACGGAAGGGCCATACACCTCGGCCGGGTGCAGTTTCCTGCCGGGGTCCGCGCCGGCCCTGGCCGCTGCCTCGTCTTCCGCCAGCGAGACGCAGCCTTCCGGATAGCGGGCGCGGTTGCGCTTCGGGGTCCGGATCAGGACGAATCGGTGCTCGAGTGAGCGGCTGTCCGGATCGATGAGGACATTTGGCATGGTGGTTCTCTGGATCTGGGCAACTGGTACCGGGTCGCGAGGAACATGGAGGGTCAAGCCCCTCCGCTCAAGGCTAGCGCGGGTGATTTCCGGCGGGCGGGTCCCAATCCACGGCACGACCGGGAGTACAATAGGAAGGCAGCTTCGACCCGGATTCGAGAGGGACGGAGCCGCTTCCGCCCGTTCTCCAGGAGCAGTCCAAGTGGATACGGCATCCGTTCGCCTCGCCATCGTCTTCGCCGTCATGGGCCTCATGGTCCTTCTGCCGCTGGCCGCCTTGCTGATGTAACGGACCGTCTCGGTCCCGCGGCCGCTCTGGGTGCGCTGGGCCAGCTCTGCTATCCTTCCGCCGTCGTTCCATCCGACCCGGGGTCCAGCGATGATTGCCCACCACGCGCTCGTGCTCAATCTCCACCAGCCGCTCGGCAACCTCGAGTACCTACTCGAGCATCAGACCTGGGAGGCCAAGGAGATCCTGTTCGCTCTGGACCGTATCCCCCGCAGCCTGTGGGGGCACGAGGCCCTGGCCCGGATCCACTTGTCGCTCTCCGGCACGCTGCTGGAGACCCTCTCCGACCCGCAATTCCAGAAGCAGGTCTACGGCATCGTGGACTGTGGCTCACTGCTCTGGCACTTCCAGAACCAGGACCTGTTCGAGGTCCTCGGCACGGGCTATTACCACCCGGTGCTTCCACTGATTCCGGAGGCGGACCGAAAGGAGCACCTGCAGCGCTGGCTTGGCATCGCGCACCACTTGCTTTGGCGCCCGCGCTTCCAGGGGTTCTGGCCCCCGGAGATGGCCTTCTCCATGGAGCTGATCCCCTTGCTGCGTTCCTTCGGCTACCGCTATGTGATGGTGGACAGTGAGCACGTCGAGCCGGTTACGGACATGAGCTGGCAGGAGCTGCGCTACCGTCCCCACCTCGCCCGATTCGGGGACAACGAGATCACCGTGATCGTGCGCGACCGGGACCTGTCCGACGCCCAGGAGTCTGGCATGGAGGTCGACTGGTTCATCTCCGAGGTGGCCGAGCGCACCAAGTGGTGCGACTTTCCGCCGCTGGTGACGACCTGCACCGACGGTGAGAACGGGGGCTGGTTCCGCAACGTGACCGAAGGGGCCAACTTTTGGAGCGCCTTTTATCTGCCCCTATTGGAGAGGGTTCGGGCCGGCACGGCGGGGCTCTCGCCGACCTTCATCAGCGACTATCTCAATGTCCATGGCACCCATGGCGAGGTGCGGGTGCGCGCCGGGGCCTGGAACACCGGGTGGCACCATGGGACGGGTTTCACCCAATGGACGGGCTCGGATGCCCAGAAGCGGGTCATTGCCGCCTACGCGGAGCTGAGCAAGGGGGTGCACGATGCTCGCTGGGACGCGGGCGAGCGAGGAATCACAAGCGGTCCCACGCCGGAGGCCATCGAGGAGGCCCTGTGGCGCCTGCTGAGGGCCGAGACCAGCTGCAACATTTACTGGGGTGAGGACTGGGTGCCGCGCGCCGAGGCCGATCTCGACGCGGTCCGCGCCGCCCTGGCCCGGGTCCCTGTCGAGCCAATGTCCGAGCCATCCTCCGAGTTGCCGCCTGAGTCTCTGAAGGACGAGGCCCGCGCGGCCCCTGCGACCGAGGAGGTCCGGGAGCCGGCGGCCGCTGATCAGGAGAAGGACTCCCCGCTTGCCTAACAGCGCTCCGGTGGGAGCGGTACCCGCGTGTTGGAACCGCCCGATGGACGAGGCGGCAATGGTCGATCATTGGACCAGCCCCGAACCGACCTTCAATCTCCCCGGACTCGTCCGGGCAATCCTTTAAAGGAGCCAGCCGTGAGCCAATTGCCGGAATACGTAGGAGAGCTGCCGAACATCAGCGGCAACGAGTCCGACGTCATTCGCATCGCCCAAGCCGCCCGTGACAAGCCCCTGTTCGCGGCGCGGGGAGGGATCGATTTCGGGAGCATCCGCGCCGCCAGCGCCATTGCACTCCACCAGCACCAGCCGCTGATCCCGGCCGGCGGCGACGACCTGCGCAGCGCCGCGCTGATCAGCAACCTCCAGTACATGATGGAGCACCAGGGCATTGGGGATAACCACAATGCCCCGGTCTTCGTCTGGTGCTACAAGCGCATGGGCGAGTTCGTCCCCCAACTGGTCGGGGAGGGCAAGTCGCCCCGCTGCATGCTCGAATACTCGGGCACCCTCCTGCACGGCCTGCGCAAGATGGGCGAGCATCACGTACTCGACGCCCTCAAGAACATCACCTGCAACCCGGACTACAACTGGGCCGTGGAGTGGCTCGGGATGCCCTGGGGCCACGCGGTGGCGCCCTCCACGCCGGTTCAGGATTACCGGCTGCACGTGGGCGCCTTCCAGCACCACTTCGCCTCCATCTTCGGCTGGGAGGCTCTGGAGCGCGTGCGAGGCTTCTCGCCCTCTGAGATGGCCCTGCCCAACCATCCGGACGTGGCCTACGAGTTCGTCAAAACCCTGGTGGACAGCGGCTTTCAATGGCTCCTGGTCCAGGAGCACTCGGTCCAGCAGGTGAGCAACGCCCGCCATCCGGAACGGCCTCACATCCCCCACCGGCTGGTGTGCACCAACTCGAAGGGCGAGACTGCGAGCATCATCGCCATCGTCAAGACCCAGGGGTCGGACACCAAGCTGGTGGCCCAGATGCAGCCCTGGTATGAGGCCCAGAGCCTGCAGCGCCAGGAGCTGGCCGGCGTGTCCATCCCGCCCCTGGTCACCCAGATTGCGGACGGGGAGAACGGTGGGGTCATGATGAACGAGTTCCCCTCCAAGTTCATGGAGGTGGTGGGCGCCGCGAGCGGCTCCGACGTGCCCCTGATGAACGCGAGTGAATACCTGGAGCACCTGTTCGCCGCCGGCATCAAGGAATCGGACCTGCCCGAGGTCCAGCCGCTGTTCCACGACCGCATCTGGGCACGCTTGCACCCGGGCGACGGCCCCGAGGCGCTGGAGAAGGTCATCGCCGACCTCAAGCAGGAGGACGGGCGGTTTCACATGGATGGCGGTAGCTGGACCAACAACCTGTCCTGGGTCCAGGGCTACGACAACGTGCTCGGCCCCATGGAGGAGGCGAGCTCGCTCTTCTACGAGAAGGTGCTCAAGCCTGGAACCCCCACGGACGACCCGCGCTACCGCAACGCCCTGTTCCACCTGATGGCCTCCCAGACCAGCTGCTACCGCTACTGGGGTCAGGGCCTGTGGACCGACTACGGGCGTGAGATCTGCCGGCGAGTGGCGGACATCGTCCACAACGACTTCGGGTGACGCGCGTCTGCTTCTGGTGAGAGGTCGGGTTAGCGCAGCGTAACCCGACAGCCCTTGGCATCGTGTGGACGCCCGATTGACCGCCGCGCCCGCCGACCATTGCTCGCAAGTCGCACAGGCGCCGCGTGCTCTGTCCGGGGCCATGCGGCTGTCTGTCCGAGGGCCGCGGCCCCTGAGCCCCCGATCAGAGACCGCCCGGGCTGGTCGGAAACGACTCCAGATCCACTTTCTCGTAGACCTTCGCGAGGTCGAGTCTGCATGGGAGGCAACGAAACCCAGGCAGGCAGTGGCCTATCCAAGTACTTGGTCGATCAGTGCCGCGACCTGATCGATACGCTTGTCCGGTTCCGCCATGTCCCGGAAGAAGCGGAGCTTGTCGCCACCGTCGAGTTTGTATTCCTTGGGCCTGGTCTGGATCAGGCGGATCAGGCGGGTTGGGTCGATGTTGGTCTCGGGTCCGAACAGGATGCGCCCGCCGGTGGGGCCGGCCTCGATCTTCCTGATCCCGTAGGGCTGGACCCGGAGCTTGAGCTCGGTGATCTCGAGCAGGTTTTTCGCCGGGTCCGGCGGCAGCCCGAAGCGGTCGATCATCTCCACCTGGATCTCCCTGAGCTCGTCGCGGTTGGCGGCGCTGGCGACGCGCTTGTACATGACCAGGCGGGTGTGGACATCCGGCAGGTAGTCGGATGGGAGCAGGGCGGGTATCCCTAAGTCGATCTCGGCCCCGTGGTCAAGGGGCCGATCGAGCTCCGGGGTGCGCCCGGCCTTGAGCGCCTGTACCGCCCGCTCCAGCAGGTCCATGTAGAGGGTGAAGCCGATCTCGTGGATCTGTCCCGATTGCTCGTCGCCGAGCAGCTCGCCCGCACCGCGGATCTCCAGGTCGTGCGTGGCGAGAGTGAAGCCGGCGCCCAGGTCCTCCATGGACTCGATGGCCTCCAGGCGCTTCTTGGCGTCCTCGGTCATGGTCTTGGGCGGCGGGGTGATCAGATAGGCGTAGGCCCGGTGGTGGGAGCGCCCGACCCGCCCGCGCAGCTGGTGGAGCTGGGCGAGACCCAGCTTGTCCGCCCGGTTGATGACGATGGTGTTGGCGCTGGGGACGTCGATACCGCTTTCGATGATGGTGGTGCACACCAGCAGGTTGAAGCGCTGGTGGTAGAAGTCGCGCATCACGCGCTCCAGGTCGCGCTCGCGCATCTGGCCGTGGGCCACGTGGACCCGGGCCTCCGGGACCAGGGCCTCGAGCTTCTGGGCCTGGTTTTCGATAGTCTCCACCTCGTTGTGGAGGAAGTAGACCTGGCCGCCGCGTTTGAGCTCGCGCAGCACCGCCTCCTGGATGAGTGCGTCGTTCCAGGGACTGACGAAGGTCTTGATGGGGTGCCGCTCCACCGGCGGCGTGGCGATGATGGAGAGGTCCCGCAAGCCCGACATGGCCATGTTGAGGGTGCGCGGAATGGGGGTCGCGGTGAGTGTGAGGATGTCCACCTCGGCGCGCAGGGCCTTCATCTGCTCCTTGTGGCGCACCCCGAAGCGGTGCTCCTCGTCGATGATGGCGAGCCCGAGATTCTTGAACTTCACGTTGGCTTGCAGCAGCTTGTGGGTGCCGACCACGATGTCGATGGTGCCCGCTGCCAAACCGTGAAGGATCACCTTCTGCTCCTTGGCAGTGCGAAAGCGCGAGAGCGATTCCACCTTGAACGGCCAGTCCGCGAAACGATCGGAGAAGTTCTCGAAGTGCTGCTGAGCCAGCAGGGTGGTGGGCACCAGCACCGCCACCTGGCGCCCGCCGTGAACCGCCATGAAGGCGGCACGCATGGCGACCTCGGTCTTACCAAAGCCCACGTCGCCGCAGACCACCCGGTCCATGGGCTTGGGGTCCGCCATATCCTTGAGCACCCCCTCGATGGCGTTTAACTGGTCTGGCGTTTCCTCGAACTCGAACGCGGCGGCGAAGGCGGCATACTCGTCGCCAGGGTCCGGAAAGGCCACGCCTTGGCGCGCCGCCCGGCGGGCATAGATGTCCAGGAGCTCGGCGGCCACGTCGTAGGCCTTCTCCGCAGCCTTGCGTTTGATGCGATCCCATTGATCGCCGCCCAAGCGGTGAAGCGGCGCGCTTTCTGGTGATGCGCCGGTGTAACGGGAGATTAGATGCAGCGAGCTGACCGGGACATACAGCTTGTCGCCTCTGGCGTATTCCAGCACCAGGAACTCGGTGGACAGACCACCCACGTCGAGGGTCTGGAGCCCCAGGTAGCGCCCGACTCCGTGCTCCTCGTGGACCACGGGCGCGCCCTCGGTAAGCTCTGTCAGGTTGCGGACGATGGCGTCCCCGTCCCGCTCGCGGGCGCGGCGCCGCCGTTCCTGTCGCACCCGCTCGCCGTAGAGCTGCGGTCTCGGTGACGACGGCGAGGTCGCGGTCCTCCAGCCAGAGCCCTTGCTCCAGGGGGGCGACCGTCAGGCATTGGACGTCTTTGGCCTCCAGGAAGGCGGCCCAGCCCGCGACCTGGCGGGGCCGGATGTCGAACCCGTGCAGGTGGTCCGCCAGCATCTCGCGCCGGCCCAGGCTCTCGGCGACGAACAGGACCCGGCGTCCGGGTTCGCCGACGAAACTCCGCAGGGCCTGGGCAGGCTCGGCGGCGCGCGCCTGGATGCCGAGCGGCGGCGCCGGCCGGCTGGCGAAGTTGCAGGCGTCCGCATACCCCTTGCGCCGGCCCTCGAGCTCCGGCCTCTGATAGAGAATCCCGGACAGACCATTAATCCGGTTGGACAGTTCGTCCGCCCCGAGATAGAGCTGCGCGGGGGGCAGCAGGGGCCGCTCCAGGTCGTGGCGGCGTTGCTCGTAGCGGCTCTCGACTCCAGCGATGAAGGTGGCGGCCGCATCCCGGCATCCCGCCGACTCCAGGGCCAGGACCCCGTCGGGCAGGTAGTCGAAGAGGGTGGCGGTCTCCTCGAAAAAGAGCGGAAGGTAATACTCGAGGCCCCCCGGGGTGCGGCCCTCGGACACCTCCCGGTAGATCAGGCTCGCCTTGGGATCGCCCGCAAACGTCGCCCGATACCGTTGGCGGAAGGCGGAGATCGCCTCTTCGCTCAGGGGGAACTCCCGGGCGGGGAGCATGCGCACCCGTTCCATTCGCTCCCGGGTCCGCTGGGTGTCGGGGTCGAAGCTACGGATGCTCTCCACCTCCTCGTCAAACAGGTCGATGCGCAAGGGCACCTGGCTGCCCATCGGAAAGACGTCGAGCAGGGAGCCGCGCACCGCGAACTCGCCGTGGCCCATGACCTGGGAGACGCAGGAGTAACCGGCGCGCTCCAGCCGGCGGCGGGTCGCGTCCAAGTCCAGCCGGTCTCCCACCGCGAGCACCAGCGAGTGGCCGTCCACGTAGTCCCGCGGCGGCAGCCGCTGCATCAGGGTGGCCACGGGCACCACCAGGACCCCTCGGTCCAGGCCCGGTATCCGATGCAGCGTGAGCAGTCGCTCCGAGACCAGCTCCGGGAGTGGCGAGAAGACGTCGTAGGGCAGGGTCTCCCAGTCGGGGAAACCGAGCACGGGGACCGGCTGGCCCGCCGGATCCGAAGCCGAGTCTCCCGCCAGGAAGAACTGAAGCTCGGAGCTCAGGGCGCTGGCTGCCTGCACGTCCTCCACCAGCGCCAGCACCAGCCCCGGGTGCCGCCGCGCGGCCTGGGCGATGGCCAGTGCCGCCGAGGCCCCGTACAGCCGGCCCCAGAGCAGGCGCTGCCCGGCCTTGGAGGGCAGGGGCGGTTTCAACGGGGAGTGCAGCACGGCGGTTGTCGGCTTAAGGGCGTTCATGGGGCGAGGCGGGGTCGGTTACAGCAGGGGCGCGATTGTCGCATAGGGCCGGCCGCTTGGTTGGAGGTCCGTCGCCCGGGTATCGCTTGAGCCTGGCTCGGCTCGCGCATAAGGTAGGGGCCATGTGGCTGCACCGGAACCCGACTCGCGTTCCCTCCAACGGGCTGGCCCGTCTCTTGCCGCCCGTGGTCATGTTGCTCGGCTCCGGCGGTGTGTTGGGAGCCGGGCCATCGGTGGAGGCGCTGCTGCGGGTCTGCGACAAGGCCTTCGAGCAGGGCTACTCGGGGCGCGAGGCGGCGATTTGCGAATGGTATGCGGCCCCCTGTGCCTGCAAGCTCCGGGAGCCCAATGGCGGGGCTCTGCCCTGGTGTGTCCCGGACGCGGAGACGATCGACGCGACGGTCCGCAAGGTGCTGGGTGAGCTGCGGACCTATCCGGACCCCGACGCCCAGGCGGAGACCGCCGTGCAGGCCATCCTGGAGCGGATCTACCCCTGCCCCGGATCGGAAGGTCAGTGAGGCGCCGTCGTGCCGCATCGAGCGAAGCCCCCATGTCAGATCGTTAATCTGCCGGCAATCCTCCGGCTAGAGGCACGCGGCTAACCTGCAGGCGCAGTAACAAGAGTCACAACCACCACCGGAGACCGCCCATGAATCCAGTTGTGAAGACCTTTTTGCTGGTGTCCGCCGCTTACCTGCTGGGTGGATCCACCGTCGCCCTGGCCAGCCGAGACGGCCGGGAGTCGGTGAGCCGCGGTGCCGAGGGCTACGCAATGAAGGAGAGCACCGGCGAGGAGCGCTGGTGCGGTGATCGTCACTCAACCCTGTCCCGACCCGTCGTGAGCGAAGATTTCACGCGGTAAACCCACGTCCTTGGTCGGGTCGGCCGAATTCCCCCTCCTCTGCGCCGGAGCCAACCGCCTCGGCGTTTTTTTTGAAGGGCCGGCAACGATACGACGCGGGCGTCTGTGCGGAGAGGCTCCGGTGTCGACACGGGCCGCGCCGCCGATCCTGCAGCCTTTGGAGATGCCCTTCCTCAATTTCTGCGCTCTCCAGCGCTAGTCTCCTCTTCTGTGTCCAGTGGCTCCGGCGTTTACCGCCGACGGCGAGCGACGGAGAATCGGCATTCCGGGCAATCCCTCCCGTTGCCCCGCCGGAGCCCGCGGTGTCACCGTCAAAGAGGTCAAAGTCCCCCATGTCACAGTCCCAAGCCGAAAGCTCCACGGACGTGTCCGAGGTCATCGGCCGGGGGGTGCATGGGCGCCGCACTCGACTCCTGCTGGGGCTGATCGCTCTTGCGGCGCTCGGGCTCCTCGCCCTGACTTGGGGCCTCAGGCTCAGTAATTCGGACCAGGGGGTCCGCTTCAAGACTCAGGCGGTGAGCCGGGGCGACCTCGCGGTGCGGGTGACCGCCACCGGGACCCTGGAGCCGGTCAACCAGGTGGAAGTGGGCACCGAGGTGTCGGGGACCATCGAAACCGTGCTCGTTGACTACAACGACCGGGTGCACAAGGGGGACGTGCTGGCCCGCCTGGACACCGCCCAGCTTGAGGCCCGCTTGCGCCAGTCCCAGGCCGCCTTGGCCCTGGCGCGCGCCCGGGTCCAGGACGCCGAGGCCACCATCACCGAGACCGGCAACCGGCTGCGCCGTACCCGGGACCTGATCGCCAAACGGCTGTCCTCCCCCGAGGAGCTTGACGCGGCGTCGGCCGCCGCGGCACGGGCGGAGGCCGCCCTGGCGGTGGCACGCGCCCAGGTGGACCAGGCCCAGGCGGAGCTGGACGCTGACCGGCAGGTGCTGGACAAGGCGGTGATCCACTCCCCCATCGACGGGATCGTGCTCAAGCGCCAGGTGGAGCCCGGTCAAACGGTGGCCGCCTCGCTCCAGACGCCGGTGCTGTTCACCATCGCGGAAAACCTGGCGCAGATGGAGCTGCATGTGGACGTGGATGAGGCGGACGTGGGCCATGTGGCCGCAGGCCAGAGCGCCGAATTCACCGTGGACGCGTACCCGGAGCGCCGCTTTCCGGCCCGCATCGAGCAGGTGCGTTTTGCACCGAAGACGGTGGAGGGTGTCGTGACCTACGAGACCCTGTTGTCCGTGGACAACGCCAAGCTGTTGCTGCGCCCCGGCATGACCGCCACCGCCGAGATCCTGGTCGAGGAGCTACAGGATGCCCTCCTGGTGGCCAACGCCGCGCTTCGCTTCTCTCCACCCAAGGGTGCCGGTGGTTCTGCTGCGGGACACGCCCGATCCGGGGGTGGCGGTCTGGTGGGCATGCTGCTTCCGCGCCGTCCTCGGGACGACAAGCAGCCCTCCGACGCCGGTCAGAAGGCGAAGGACGGCCGGCATCAAGTGTGGGTGCTGCGCGACGCCCAGCCCGAGGCCATTGACGTGCGCACCGGCGCCACCGACGGCGTTCTGACCCAGGTCCTCGAGGGACCGCTGGAGCCGGGGATGGAGGTGCTGGTGGACACCCTCGGCAGTGGGCGCTGACCGTGCCGACCCCGGAGCCTGGACCCGCAGGACCGCCGCTGATCGAGCTCCGCTCGGTGACCAAGGTTTACGGCCGCGGAACCGCGGAGATGCAGGCCCTGCGGGGCGTGGACCTCAGCATCCGGCAGGGCGAGTTCGTCGCGGTCATGGGCCCCAGCGGCTCCGGCAAGTCCACCGCGATGAATATCCTCGGCTGCCTGGACACGCCCACCGCCGGGAGCTACTGGTTCAAGGGCGTGGAGGTCGGCGGCCTCAGCCGGGATCAGCGGGCGCTGCTGCGCCGGCACTACCTGGGCTTCGTCTTCCAGGGGTTCAATCTCCTCTCGCGCACCACGGCGCTGGAGAACGTGGAGCTGCCGCTGATCTACCGGCGCACAGCGGCAGGCGAGCGCCACCGGCGCGCCCGCGAGGCGCTGGCCGCGGTCGGCCTGACGGGCTGGGAGCGGCACACCCCGGCCGAGCTGTCCGGCGGCCAGCAGCAGCGGGTGGCCATCGCCCGGGCGCTGGTCAGCGACCCGGCGGTGGTCTTGGCGGACGAGCCCACCGGTAACCTGGACTCGGCGCGCAGCCGCGAGATCATGGAGCTGTTGACGGCACTGAACCGCGAGCGTGGCATCACCATCGTCATGATCACCCACGAGCCGGACATGGCCGCCTACGCCGGGCGCGTGGTGCACTTCCTCGACGGCCTGGTGGACAGCGACGGCAGTCCCGCGGAGACGCACTGATGCTCTGGAACAGCCTGCTGCTGGCCCTTCGCGAGATCCGCCGAAACGTGCTGCGCTCCATCCTGACGCTGCTCGGCATCGTAATCGGGGTCGCCGCGGTGATCGTCATGGTCACCCTGGGCGAGGGAGCGACGCTGGCGGTGCGCCAACAGATCGCCAGCCTGGGCAACAACCTGCTGATCGTGCGGCCCGGCCAGCACATGGGTCCGGGTATGAGCTCGGACGCACCCGCCTTCGCAATGGACGATGTCCAGGCACTGCGCCGCGATATTCCGGCCCTGGCCGCGGTGGCCCCGGCGGCCACCCAGTCCATCACCGCGGTGGCCGGCAACAGCAATTGGTCCACCTCGGTCGCCGGTGTCGACAATCAGTACCTGATTGCTCGCAGCTGGACCATCGCCTCGGGACGGACCTTCACCGACAGCGAGCTGCGCTCGGGCAAGGCGGTCTGCATCCTCGGCGCCACGGTCCGCGAGGAGCTGTTCGGCGCCCAGGACCCCCTGGGCCAGCGGGTGCGCCTGAAGAAGATCGCCTGCGAGGTGATCGGGCTCTTGGAGGCTAAGGGCCAGAGCAGCATGGGCAGCGACCAGGACGACATCGTCCTGATCCCGTTGCGCACCCTGCAGCGGCGCATCGCCGGCAATCAGGAGGTGCGGGTGATCTATCTGTCGGTGGGGGAAGGCCGCTCTCCGGAACGCGCTCAGGCGGACGCCGAGCGGCTGCTGCGGGAGCGCCGCCATATCGGGAGCGGGGAACAGGACAACTTCTCGGTGCGAGACATGCGCGAGATCGCCAATATGCTGACCGGCACCACCCGGGTGCTCACCACGCTGCTCGGCGCCGTGGCCTCGGTGAGCCTGCTGGTGGGGGGGATCGGCATCATGAACATCATGCTGGTCTCCGTCACCGAGCGCACCCGGGAGATCGGGGTGCGGCTGGCCGTCGGCGCCCGGGAGGGCGAGGTCCTGATGCAGTTCCTGGTGGAGGCGGTGGTGCTGTCCTCCATCGGCGGGCTGCTCGGTATCCTCCTGGCCCTGGGCGCATCACTCGGCCTCGCCGGACTGCTTCAAGTGCCCTTCGTGTTCAATGGCCGGATCATCGCGATCGCCTTCCTGTTCTCCGCCGCGGTGGGCGTGATCTTCGGCTTCTTTCCCGCCCGCCGCGCGGCCCGGCTCGACCCCATCGAGGCATTGCGCCACGAATGAGCCGGGAGCGGAATCGGCATTGAAGGCGCGCTCGACAGTGGATTCATTCGGCGGCGCCGGCAGGCGCCTTGACGGACGGGTGCTCCAGTTCCAGGTGACCTCGGGCCTGGAGCTGGCGGGCCATCAGCCAGCACAGTGCCGCCCAGGCGGCCCCGCCCGCCCAACCCGCGAGCACATCGGTGGGCCAGTGGACGCCAAGATAGACGCGGCTCAGGCCCACCAGCACGGTCGCCAGCACGGCACAGCCGAGGATGTAGAGCCGCACAGCCCGGCGCGGGTGCACCAGCGCCAGCATGGCGCCCCCGGTGAGATAGACCATGGCCGAGAGCATGGAGTGGCCGCTCGGGAAGCTCGCGGTGTAGACCATGGACCCATGTGAGATCAGGTCGGGCCGGGGCCGGTGAAAGCCGGCCTTCAGTGCCAGGCTGACCAGCAGGCCGCCGCCGATGGCCACCAGCACGTACAAGGCCGCGCGCCGCATCCCCTGCAGCCACAGATAGCCCAGGGTCGCGGCCGTCAGCAGGCCCAGCACGCCTACGCCGCCGAGTCCGGTAAAGTCCCGGAAGCTCTCCTCGACCCAGTCCGGCCCAATGGGCTGCGAGGGGTCCCCGGGTACGCGCATGGCCATCAGGATGCGCTCGTCCAGGCGCAGGGTGTCCCCCTCCATGACCTCGTCGGCGATCCAGAGAAAAGACAAGGACCCGAGCAACAGGATGGCCGCGGCGATCCAGGTAAAGTGCTCCAGCACCAGGGTTCGGTTGGGGTTCGGGTGCGCCGCGGTTCTCGGTGTCATGTTCTCGTGTCCTGTCGACTCGCGTTGGATGGAGGAGTTCGCTCGAGCGTCGTTCGGCCAGCATCGGCTGACCGTCTGGGCATCTCCGGCTCCGCACGGCCCAGTCCGCTGGGTCCACGGAGAGATCGTCGCTCATTTGCGTCTCCCGGGAAATACGGACGGCCAGGCGGCGCGAAGGGGACGGAATATTTCTTGCCGGTGCTCGGACTCGGTGCTTTTCCGGCACACGGATCGGTGCCTCGTGCGAAGGATCTGTTAGGCTGTCGCCGCGCGCCTGGACGCCCGCGTGCTCGGCGGCAACATGATCCCGGCAAGGGGACGCTAACCGGTGCCTCCCACCGGTCGAAGGCCATTGATCCATGAGTAAGAAACCATTGATCGTACTGCCGCTCCTGATCGCCGTTGGGGCGGGTGCCTACTGGTGGACTCACACCGGGGTTGCGCCCCAGCCCGAGTCTGAGCTAACGCTCTACGGCAATGTGGATATCCGGGAGGTGAACCTGGCCTTCGGGACCACCGAGCACATCGCCGATCTCCTGGTGCAGGAGGGAGACCGGGTGGAGGCGGGTCAGGTGCTCGGCCGGCTGCACGGGGACAAGCTGGAGGCCGCCGTAGCCGCGGCCCAGGCGCAGGCAGCCGCTCAGGAGCAGGCTCTGGCGGCGCTGAAGGCGGGCAGCCGGCCCCAGGAGATCCGCCGCGCCAGGGCCCAGGCGGACGCACTCAAGGCCAGGGCGCGCACCGCCCAGATCACCTACGAGCGCCAGCAGAAGCTCGCACGCCAAAAGCTCGCCGCCCCGGAGGACCTGGACCAGGCCGAGGCTGCGGCGGACGCGGCAGAGGCGGAGGCAGAGGCCGCCGAGCAGACCTACGGCCTCGCGGTCGCCGGCGCCCGGGTCGAGGAGATTGCCCAGGCCGAGGCCCAGCTTCAGGCCCAGCGGGCCAACCTGGCGCTCGCTCAGGCGCAGCTCGCCGACGCCACCCTCAAGGCCCCGGCGGCGGGCATCGTGCGCGAGCGCATCCTCCAGCCGGGCGACATGGCCTTCCCCCAGAACCCGGCACTCACGCTGGCCCTGATGAACCCGCTGTGGGTCCGCGCCTATGTGCCCGAGCCGGACCTGGGCCGCGTCGCATTGGGTGCCCGAGCCACGGTGACTACCGACAGCTTCCCGGGCAAGGTTTATCGGGGCTGGGTCGGGTTCATCTCCCCCACCGCCGAGTTCACCCCCAAAAACGTGGAGACCCCGGACCTGCGCACCCGACTCGTCTATCAGGTGCGTGTTTTCGTGTGCAACCCCGAGGACGAGCTGCGGCTTGGCATGCCCGCCACCGTGACCATCCCCCTGGATCAGCCCGGGCCTGCGCCCGGCGGCGCCAAACCCTGCGACCCCTGATCCCACCCAGGTTCGCCATGGGAACCACTGCACCCGGCGACGCCGCCCTGACCCTTGACGGTGTCAGCAAGGCCTTTCACCCCAGCGGGCGCGCCATCCAGGCGCTCGACGATCTCACCCTCGCGGTTCAGAGCGGGCGAGTCACCGGACTGATCGGGACGGACGGCGCCGGCAAGACCACCCTGATGCGGCTCGCCGCGGCTCTGCTGCGCTCGGACTCGGGCCGCATCCGGGTGTTGGGGATCGACTCGGCCGCGGCGCCCCTGGAGGTCCAGTCTGGCATCGGGTATATGCCCCAGCGCTTCGGGCTCTATGAGGATCTGAGCGTCCAGGAGAACCTGGACCTGTACGCCGACCTCCAGGGCGTGCCGGTACCCGAGCGCCCCGGCCGTTACGCGGAGCTCCTGCGCATGGTCGGCCTGGCCCCCTTCACCCGCCGCCTGGCGGGCCAACTCTCCGGCGGCATGAAACAGAAACTGGGACTCGCCTGCACCCTGGTACGGCCGCCCCGTCTGCTGCTGCTGGACGAGCCCACCGTGGGGGTGGACCCGGTCTCCCGCCGGGAGCTCTGGGCCATCGTCTACCGGCTGGTGCGGGACGAGGGCATGAGCGTGCTCTTGAGTACCGCCTACCTGGACGAGGCAGAGCGCTGCGACCAGGTGATCCTGCTCCACCAGGGGCGACTCCTGGGCGATGGCACCCCCGACTCATTCAGCCGGCCCCTGACCGGACACAGCTTCCAGGTGAATGTCCCGGGCATTTCCAAACGCCGGCTCCAGACCCGGCTCGCCGGGCTCCCGGGGGTGGTGGACGCCATCATTACCGGTGAGCGGGTGCGCGTGGTCATGCGCGAGGCCGCACCCCCGGACCTGTCTGGGATCGGCGGCAACGGTCCGGCGGAGATCAGCCCGACCCCGCCCATCTTCGAGGACGCCTTCATCACCCGTATGCGCGAGGAACCCAGCCCCAATCCGCCGCAACCCCTATCCTTCCCATCCGTTTCCGGCGCCGCGGGGGATGGCCCGGTAATCCGGGTGGACGGGGTCCAGCGCTTTTTCGGGGACTTCGCAGCGGTCAAAGGGGTTAGCTTCGAGGTGCATCGGGGTGAGGTGTTCGGCCTGCTTGGCGCCAATGGTGCCGGAAAGACCACCACCTTCCGTATGCTGTGCGGCTTGCTGCCCGCCTCCGCGGGTCACCTCCAGGTGGCGGGTCACGATCTGCGCCACGCCGCCGCCAAGGCCAGGGCGCGCATCGGCTACATGGCCCAGCGCTTCTCGCTCTACGTGAACCTCACGGTCGACCAGAACCTCGGCTTCTTCGCGAGCGCCTACGGCCTGCGCGGTGCACGGCGCCGGGAGCGCATTCGCTGGGCGCTGGACGGTTTCGATCTGGCCTCCTATGCGGACATGGCGAGCGGCGATCTGCCGCTCGGCTACAAGCAGCGACTCGCCATGGCCGCCGCCCTGATGCACGAGCCGGACATCCTGTTCCTGGACGAGCCCACCTCCGGGGTGGATCCGCTCGCCCGGCGCGAGTTCTGGCACCGCATCAACCTGCTGGCCGAGCACGGAGTCACGGTCTTGGTCACCACCCACTTCATGGACGAGGCCAATTACTGCGACCGCCTGCTGATCTTGGCGGACGGCGATACCCTGGCCCAGGGCACCCCGGCGGAGATGAAGGCCCGCTTCCGCACCCCGGATCTGCCAGACCCCACTATGGAGGACGCCTTCATCGGCCTGATCGAGACCCGAACCGAGGCGCCGGGGGCAGGCCCATGAGCGGCGCGGGCGGAACGCCCCGAGGAGGGTCCCTGATGCGCCTGCGCGGCATGGTGCGCAAGGAGAGCCTGCAGATCCTGCGCGACCCATCCAGCATCGCCATCGCCTTCGTGATGCCGGTGGTGCTGCTGCTGCTGTTCGGCTACGGGGTGTCGCTGGACGCCAAGCACATCCCGCTGGCCCTGGTCATCGAGCAGCCGGACACCAATACGGCCGGCTTCGTGGCGGCCTTCTACCAGTCCGAGTACTTCAACCCGGAGCGCTACACCAGCATCCAGGAGGCGGAGCAGGCGCTCGCCCAGCGGCGGGTGGACGGGATCCTGTGGCTACGCAACGACTTCAGCCGTCGTCTGCTCGGGCGGGGGGATGCCCCCGTGGGGCTCTTCTTGAACGGGGTGGACGCCAACCAGGCGCGCATCACCGCCGGCTATGTCCAGGGGGCATGGCAGACGTGGCTGATGAGCTATGCCGCCTCCCTCGGGCATGAGCTCAAGCTGCCGGCGCAGGCCGAGCAGCGGGTCTGGTTCAACCCCGCCCTGCGCAGCCGCAACTTTCTGGTACCCGGCCTGGTGGCGGTGATCATGACCTTGATCGGGGCGCTCCTTACCGCCCTGGTGGTGGCCCGCGAATGGGAGCGCGGGACCATGGAGGCGCTGATGGTCACCCCCATCCGGATCGGGGAGCTCCTGCTCGGCAAGCTCGTGCCCTATTTCGTGCTGGGCATGGGGGGCATGCTCCTGAGTGTGGCCATGGCCATCTGGCAGTTCGGGGTGCCCCTGCGCGGCTCCTTCTGGCTGCTGCTCCTCGCCTCGGCCCTGTTCATGCTCGTGGCACTGGGGATGGGGCTGCTCATCTCCACCGTGGCCAAGAACCAATTCGTGGCGGGGCAGATCGCGATCCTGGTCACCTTCCTGCCGGCCTTCCTGCTCTCGGGTTTCATCTTCGATATCGGCTCCATGCCGGCCCCCATCCAGGTGATCACCCACGTGGTGCCGGCGCGCTATTTCGTGGCCATCCTCCAGACCCTGTTCCTGGCGGGTGACATCTGGCCCGTGGTGCTGGGCAATGCCGCCGCCCTGCTGGCGATGATGCTCATCTTCTTCGCGGTCCTGCGGCGCAAGGCGCGCAAGGAGCTGGAATAGCCCATGCTCCAGCACATCCTCGCCCTGGCGCTCAAGGAGCTGCTGGCCCTGATCCGGGACCCGCGCAGCCGTTTCGTTCTGATCGGCCCGCCCATCGCCCAGCTCCTGGTGTTCGGCTTCGCCGCCACCTTCGACCTCAACCAGGCGCCCCTGGCCATCTACGACCAGGATGGGGGCGCCCCCGCCAGGGAGCTGATCGCCCGCTTCGAAGGCTCACGCAACTTCCATGTGGTGCGCCGAATCGACCACGATGGAGAGGTGGCCCCGATGATCAACGGGCGCGAGGCCCTGCTGGTGCTGCACATCGACCCGCGGTTCACGGCGGACGTGCTGCGCGGTGCCGGAGGCCAGATCCAGGTGATCCTGGACGGGCGTAACTCAAACACCGCCGCGACCGCGCTCAACTATGTGCGCCAGATCCTCATCGACTTCAACCAGGACTGGGCGCAGCGCCTCGGCCAGCCGGGGGCCCCGGTAAGCCTCTCGATCCGGCCCTGGTACAACCCCAACCTGGAGTCCCGCTGGTTCATCGTGCCCGGCATCGTGGGTCTGCTGACCCTGGTGGTGACCCTGGTGGTGACCTCGCTCTCGGTGGCGCGCGAGCGGGAGGCGGGCACCTTCGATCAGCTTCTGGTCACGCCGCTACGCCCGGTGGAGATCCTCATCGGAAAATCGATCCCGGGTCTCCTCATCGGGCTGCTCCAGGGCAGCCTGATCGTCTTCCTGGTGGTGTACGCCTTCGGGGTGCCCCTGCGCGGCTCACTCGGGGCGCTGTATCTGGGGATGGGACTCTTTCTGCTCTCGGCGGTCGGGGTGGGGCTGATGATTTCGTCGCTGTCGGTCACCCAGCAGCAGGGGCTCCTGGGTGCCTTCCTGTTCCTCGTGCCCTCGGTGATCCTCTCCGGCTTCGCCACCCCCATCGCCAACATGCCGGAGATCGTCCAGCTCCTGACCTACATCGATCCCCTGCGCTACTTCCTGATCGTCCTGCGCGGCGTCTTCCTGGAAGGAGACTCCTACGCGCTCCTGCTGGATCAGTACTGGCCCATGGCCGTGATCGGACTCTTGAGCCTCACGGCCGCCGGCTGGCTGTTCCGGCACCGGATGTACTGAGCGGCGGTTGCACCTCTAGACCCTGTGATTCGTCAATCCGACGCCCAAGCGTTGGCCGAGCACGTCGATGGTATCCTAGGGGCCCGCGCTCCCAGACGGCCCAGATTGACCAGACCCCAGCCATGACTCTGCCAACCGTCGTGCTCCTTCCGATTATGGGTGCCGCGCTTGCGGGCTGGATCTCGCGTGACCATCGTATGGCCTCGGCCTGGGTCGCTGGGATTGTCACCGCCCTGTCGTTGGTCGCCCTGATTCCCGCGGCGGGCGCCACATTCCGCGGGGAGACCGTCCTGCAGCAGTGGTCCTGGCTCCCCGAGGCGGGACTTGGGCTCGCCTTCCGGTTGGATGGGCTGGGGCTCTTGTTCGCCCTGATGATCCTCGGCATCGGGCTGCTGGTCATCCTCTACGCCCGCTACTACCTCTCCGAGCGGGACAGCCTGGGGCGGTTCTATGCCTACCTGCTGCTCTTCATGGGCTCCATGCTGGGCATTGTCCTGTCGGAGAACCTGATCCTCCTGCTCATCTTCTGGGAGATGACCAGCCTCTCTTCGTTCCTGCTGATCAGCTACTGGGGGGAGCGGGACGACGCTCGCCGGGGTGCCCGCATGGCCCTCACCATTACGGGGCTCGGGGGGCTGGCCCTGCTCGGGGGCTTCCTGCTGCTGGGGGAGATCGCCGGGAGCTACGATCTGTCGGTCATCCTGGCCTCTGGGGGACAGATCCGCGCCCACCCGCTCTACACCCCCATGCTGGTGCTGATCCTGCTCGGGGCCTTTACCAAGTCGGCGCAGTTCCCCTTCCACTTCTGGCTGCCGCACGCCATGGCGGCGCCGACGCCGGTGTCGGCGTACCTGCACTCGGCCACGCTAGTCAAAGCCGGCATCTTCCTGCTGGCGCGGCTGTTCCCGGTGCTGTCGGGGACCGCCGAATGGCACTGGCTGGTGATCGGGGCTGGCGTCAGCACCCTGCTAGTCGGGGCCTGGTTCGCCCTCTTTAAGCACGACCTCAAAGGGCTCCTGGCCTATTCCACCATCAGTCACCTGGGTCTCATCACCCTGCTGTTCGGGCTCGGAACTCCCCTGGCGGCGGTGGCCGGGGTCTTCCATGTCATTAACCACGCCACGTTCAAGGCGTCGCTCTTCATGGCGGCCGGCATCATCGACCACGAGTGCGGCACCCGCGACATGCGCCGCATCAACGGTCTGTGGCGCTACATGCCCTACACCGGCACCCTTGCCATGGTCGCGGCGGCCTCAATGGCCGGCGTCCCCCTGTTCAACGGGTTCCTTTCCAAGGAGATGTTCTTCGCCGAGGCGGCGAGCTTCTTCGAAGAGCACCCGTGGGGCTGGCTGCTGCCCGGGATCGTGGTCGCCGCCGGGGCGATGGCGGTGGCCTACTCACTGCGCTTCATCCACGACGTCTTCTTCAACGGCGACCCGGTGGACCTGCCGCGAACGCCCCATGAACCCCCCTTCTGGATGCGGGTGCCGGTAGAGGTGCTGGTTGCGCTGTGTCTGCTGGTGGGGGTCCTGCCCGCGTTCAGCGTGGCCCCTCTGCTCGATGTCGCGGTCCCGGCCGTTCTGCAGGGGCCAGCCCCGAGTTACAGCCTGGCGATCTGGCACGGGGTGAACGCGCCCTTCCTGATGAGCGTCGCGGCCCTGATCGGCGGGGTCCTGGTCTATAGCGGGCGGCGTCCGCTGTTCGCGCTGGCGGCGCGTCTGGAGGGCCGCCTCGATGCCAAGGCGGTGTATGACTGGACGCTGGGGCAGGTGTTGAGCTTCGCTGGGAGTCTCACCGACCGGTTGGATACCGGCTCGCTGCAACGGATGGTTCTGCTATTGGTCGTCTCCACGCTGGTCCTGGGCGGGGCGGGCTTCATCGCGGGCGGCACGCCCCTGACCGGCAGCGTTGCCCCTTCGCCGCTCGACGGGGTGAGCCTTGTGGTCGCGGTGGCCCTGATCGCGGTGAGTGTCGCCACCGTGCTCCTGCATCGGAACCGGCTCATCGCGCTGATCGTCATGGGTGGGGTGGGGCTCCTGGTAGCGCTCATCTTCGTCAAGTTCTCGGCCCCCGATCTGGCGCTTACCCAGCTCTCGGTGGAGGTGGTCACCATCGTCCTGCTGTTGCTGGCGCTCTATTTCTTACCGCAGTCCAGTCCGGTGGAATCCAGCCGGGCGCGCCGCCTGCGCGACCTCGGGGTCGCAACCCTGACCGGCGGCGGAGCGGCCGCCTTGGCTTGGGCCATCCTCTCGCGACCCTTCGAGTCCATCTCGGGCTACTTCCTCGCCAACAGCGTCCCAGGGGGCGGTGGGGCGAACGTGGTCAACGTCATCCTGGTGGACTTTCGGGGCTCCGACACCCTGGGGGAGATCTCGGTCCTGGCGCTGGCCGGGCTGGGCATCTACGCCATGCTGAAGGACCTGTCCCTCCCGGGCCCCGCCGGCGATGTCGCGGGACGCCCCTGGAACTGGGACGCCCATCCCGCCATCATGGCGGCCCTGACCCGGCTCTTGCTGCCCCTGGCGCTCCTGGTCTCCGTGTTCATCTTCCTGCGTGGCCACAACCAGCCGGGGGGCGGTTTCATCGCCGGACTGGTCACCGCCGTCGCGCTGATACTGCAGTATCTGACCAATGGGGTGGAGTGGACCCAGAGCCGGCTGTCCAGCAACATGCATCCGGTGATCGGCGCCGGGCTCCTGATCGGCACCCTGACCGGACTCGCCAGCCTGGCCTTCGGCTACCCGTTTCTCACCTCGGCCTTCACGCACCTGCACTGGCCGATCGTCGGGGACTTCGAGCTCGCCTCGGCGATGGCCTTCGACCTCGGCGTCTATCTGGTCGTGGTGGGCGCCACCCTGCTGATCCTGATCCATCTGGGCCGGATGCACCGCGTCAGCCATCCCGCCCGGGACCGGTAACGGCGGGCGCACCGAATGGAAGCTCTCATCAGCGGGATCATCGGCGCGCTCACTGGCTGCGGCGTCTATCTGGTGCTGCGCGGGCGCACCTTTTCGGTGGTACTGGGGCTTACCCTGATGTCCTACGGGGTGAACCTGTTCCTGTTCGCGACGGGACGTCTCACGGTGGGTCTGCCCCCCGTGATTTCGGACCAGGCGTCGGGTTACGCGGACCCGCTCCCCCAGGCGCTGGTGCTTACCGCCATCGTGATCAGCTTCGCCATGACCGCCTTCGTCATCATGCTGGCGCTCAAGGCCCGCGCGGAGCTCGGTAACGACCATGTCGACGGTCATCCCGCTAAGGGAGAGCCGACTTGAGCCACCTGGTCCTCTATCCGGTGGTGCTGCCGTTGTTGGCGGGGACCCTGTTGCTCCTGCTGCGGCGCGCCCTGCCCCTGAAGGTGCGCCGTGGGATCAACCTGGCGGCGGCGGCGCTGCAAGTGGTCCTGGCACTACGCATCCTCAAGGCCGTGGCGGGCGGGGAGATCCTGGTCTACGCGCTCGGCAACTGGCCGGCGCCCTACGGAATCGTTCTGGTGGCGGACCGGCTCTCGGCGTGGATGTTGGTGGTGACCGCTGCGCTGGCGCTGTTCGCGCTGCTCGATGCCGTGCGCGGGACTGACGAGGGCAGCCGGCACTTTCACCCCCTGTTCCAGCTGCAGCTGTTCGGTCTCAACGGTGCCTTCCTGACCGGTGATCTCTTCAACCTGTTCGTGTTCTTCGAGATCCTCCTGCTCGCTTCGTACGGGTTGCTGCTGCATGGGGGAGGGGCCTGGCGCACCCGCGCGGGCCTGCACTTCGTCGTCGTGAATCTGGTGGGGTCCACGCTCTTCCTGTTCGCGGCCGGAACCCTCTACGGGACTCTCGGAACGCTCAACATGGCCGATCTCGCGGTGAAGGTCGCCGAAACACCAAGCGAGAATCTGGGGCTGGTGCGGGTGGGCGGGCTGCTGCTGTTCGGCGTCTTTGCCCTCAAGGCGGCCTTGGTCCCGCTGCACCTGTGGCTGCCCGCTGCCTATTCGACGACCTCGGCACCGGTGGCGGCGCTTTTCGCAATCATGACCAAGGTCGGCGCCTACTGCCTGCTGCGCGTGGGCACCCTGATCTTCGGGGCCGAGGCCGGCCGGCTCGCCAACCTCTACGGGGCTTGGCTGATGCCCCTGGGCCTGCTCACCCTGATCCTGGGCGCCCTGGGTGCGCTCTCGGCCGCAAGCCTGCGCCGCCAGGTCGCCTATCTGGTGGTGGTCTCGGTAGGCCTGCTGCTTACCGCCTTCGGGCTCTGGACCCCGGCCGGGATCCAGGCCGGCCTCTACTATCTGGTCCACAGCACCTTTGCAACCGCGGCCTTTTTCCTGCTCGCCGATGTCATCGCCCGGGGGCGCGGTGAGCTTGGGGATCGGCTCAATCCGGGCCTGGCCGTCCCCCAGGCCGCGCTGGTCGGCGGGCTCTTCTTCCTGACCGCACTCCTGGTCGCCGGGCTGCCGCCCCTGTCCGGCTTTCTCGGCAAGTTCCTGGTGCTGCGCGCGGTGCTCTCCGATCCTTCCGGGGGTACGCTCTGGGCCTGGGTGCTGGGGCTAGTGCTGACCTCCAGCCTGCTGGCTTTGGTGGCCCTGGCGCGCTCCGGCAGCGTCTTGTTCTTCAGCGCGGAGACGCGAGTCCATGCTGCGGGTCTCGGGCCGGACACCCGGGCGCAGGGCCTGGCACCGATCGCCGGGCTCTTGGCATTGTGTGTGGCGCTGACGCTCGGGGCTGAGCCCGTCACACGCATGGCACAGGCCACGGCCGAGCAGCTGCTGGCGCCGCGCGGCTATGTGGAGTCCGTCCTCGGTTCCGGCTCAGGGGCGCCGACGCCATGAAGCGCTGGCTCCTGCCCCATCCGCTGTTGACCCCGACACTGGCCTTGATCTGGGTCCTGTTGGTCAACAGTCTGTCCCCCGGGCAGGCCCTGCTCGGGCTGCTGCTGGGCTGGGCCATCCCGATCTTCACCCTGAGGTTCTGGCCCGAGCGGGTGCACATCGCCAGGCCCCTAACCCTGCTGCGTTTTATCGGGGTGGTGCTGTACGACATCCTGGTGGCGAACTTCAATGTGGCCTGGCTGATCCTGCGCGGCCCCAAGCAGTTGAACCCGGGATTCGTGGTGGTACCACTGGAGCTGACCTCTGACCTTGGCATCAGCCTGCTCGCCAATACCGTCTCGCTCACGCCGGGGACCGTGTCCTCCTGGTTGAGTCCGGACCGCCGCAGCCTGGTGGTCCACGCCCTCGACGTGGGGGACCCCGAGGCCCTGTCGACCACGATCAAGCGCCGTTACGAGGCGCCCTTGCGGGAGATCTTTGAGCCATGCTGAGCACCGCCGTCTCCATCGCCTTCGCCCTGGTGGCAGGCGCGCTCGCCCTGTCGCTGTGGCGGCTGCTCAGGGGTCCGGACACGCCCGACCGCATCCTGGCCCTGGACACACTCTACGTAAACGCCATCGCCCTCCTGGTCCTGCTCGGAATCCATCGCGACTCCTCACTCTATTTCGAGTCGGCCCTGCTGATCGCCATGATGGGTTTCGTGGGCACCGTCGCCCTGTGCAAGTATCTGCTGCGCGGCGACATCATCGAATAGGTCCGAGATGCTGGAAGCCGCACTCTCCCTTCTGATCCTGATCGGCGCCGCCTTCACCTTCGTCGGCTCCCTGGGGCTGGTGCGCCTCAAGGATTTCTACACCCGCCTGCACGGCCCCACCAAGGCGACCACCCTAGGCGTGGGTAGCCTGCTGATCGCCTCCGTGGTCCATTTCAGCACCCAGGGCAACGGCCTGAGTCTCCACGAGATCCTGGTGACCCTGTTCCTCTTCATCACCGCCCCGGTGAGCGCCCACCTGCTGTCCAAGGCCGCCCTGCACCTGCGCCTGCGCTCCCTGGCGCCGGCGCCCCCGCTCATCGCCGAGGCGGAAGGAGAACCGGTGGCGGAGGGAACGGTCAGGTCGGAACCCCAGGCGCGTTGAGCGACTAGCCGCTGGCGAAAGGTGTTGCTTAGTGCCAGTCTTCGTTTAGAAAATCAGGCACTTATGGGTGAAAATGCGCCGGGAGATATTTTCCGGGCGATTTTGTATCGCAACAATTTGATTCCAAAAAAAATTCGTGAGTGTCGCAACACCTTTGTTGAACGGCTAGGTTGAGCGACTCATTGGGTTTGTGCGCGCCCGCCGAGGTGGTCGCGCAGCAATGGCGCGGTCCTGACACGATCGACACCTACTCCATTGCAACCGGCGAGAAACGCCTGACCGCGACGATCCTTGGCCCGCGTCTGCCCGTCACCGCCTCTGGAAAATGCAATCAGGGCACCTTACCTGATCGCGAGTGTTGGGCGTTGTTGAGTCTCGGAGGTTTGGTCATGGGCTGCAAGGTCGAGGAACTGATTCGCGAGAAGGTGCCATCCCTCGAAGAGGGGGCTACCGTTCGGGAGGCGGCGCGATTGATGGCCTCCCGCAACCTGGGATCCTGCGTCGTCACTCGCAACGGGCAGGCGGTTGGACTCTTCACCGAGCGGGATCTACTCACCCGCGTCGTGGCCGACGGGCGCGATCCATCGGCGCTGACCCTGGCTGAGGTCTGCTCGCGCAATCTCGTTTCCGTCGGCCACGACAGCACCTGCCGGGAGGCGGTGATGAAGATGCAGTCGCATCGGTGCCGGCGGCTTCTCGTGTACCGCGGCGAGCGGTTCCTGGGGTTGGTCAAGCTGACGGATCTGGCCTACGCCATGGCATCCCGCGGCCCCCAGACGAACACGCTCGTTAACGCCCTGGGTGCCGTGACCTTTGCCGTCGCTATCGGCGTCATCGCCATGCTCTTGATCCAGCTCCCGGAGCTGATGCAATTCGCCGCGCCGGTCGGGGTGCCCTAACCGGGCGGCGTTCTTTTCTCGCGGGCGGGAACTGTAGGAGCCGTCTGCCTCAGCCGCGGAAGCTCTCCACCAGGTCGCTAAAGTCCAATTGGCCGAGACTGGGTTTCGACTTGCCGCGATTCGGTGGCCGTTGGGGCTTAGCTTCCGGCACCCATCCGCGGGCCCATGCTGAAGCCGGCACGGTTTTGAGCCGAGCAGCGGCGGTGGCGGTCTCGGCAATCCGCGTCTAGTCTTCCCCAGTACTGCACCTGCAGCACCAGTGCAGCGTGTCGCAATTTCGTTCCTATCAACCAATGCCAAAGGGGAAACCATCCTATGAAAAGGCAGCTATTCGGATTGGCGCTGGCAGCTCTGGCCGCCTCTGCCGCGCTTCTCGCGGGCGACTTCGGTACCGCCGCGGAGGCAAGGGCGATGCTCGACAAGGTGGTCGCCGCAATGAAGGCCGACGAGGCGAAGGCGCTGGCGATGTTCACCAAGGGGGAAGGGGGTTTCAAGGACCGCGACCTGTACCCCTACTGCATCGGTCCTGACGGCAACTTCTCGGCCCACCCGACGCTGGCTGGCACCAATGCCACGGAGCTCAAGGACAAGGCAGGCGCGCCCGTGGGGGAAAAGGTCATCTCCGCGGCCAACAATGCGAAGCCGGGTGAGGTCATGGAGGTGACCTATATGTGGACGCGCCCGGGGGAGACCACGCCGGTTGAGAAGGTCGCCTTCGTGACGAAGATCGGCGATCAAATGTGCGCCGTCGGCTATTACAAATAGAGCGCGTGCTCAACGCTCCAGGATCCCGGCTCGTGCCGGGATCCGTTGTTTTGGGCCCGTCCGGACCCACGGGGTGCGCTGAAGCCCTGGTTCCGGGTTGGCATCATCAGGTCTCGACGAGCACCCGACCATGAGTCTGGCCGGCCAGCATGCGTTCGAAGACCTCTGCGAGTCCGTCGAGCCCGACTGTCTCCGTCACCATCGAAGCCAGGTCGGCGGGCTGCCAGTCGTCGGCCAAGTGGGACCAAAGCTCGCCGCGCAAGGGCTGGGGTACGTCCACGGAGTTGCAGCCGAGCAGGCTCACGCCGCGCAGGATGAAGGGCATGACGGTGGTGTGGAGCGCGTGCCCGCCGGCCAGACCTATGGCGGCGATGTTTCCCCAGGGGGCGACGGTCCGGGTGATCTGGGCGAGCAGTTCACCGCCAACGTTATCCACCGCGCCGCCCCAACGGACGCGCTCCAGGGGCCTGGTGGCGTCCGCGAGCCCGTCGCGCCCTAGGATCTCCCCGGCGCCAAGTGAGCGCAGCCAGTCGTGCAGCTCGGCTTTTCCCGACACGGCGGCCACCTCGAAGCCTAGCCGGGCGAAGATCGCGATCGCCATGGAACCTACGCCGCCGGTGGCGCCGGTGACGAGGATGGGCCCCATCTCGGGCCGCTGACCGTTCACCAGCATGCGATGGGCCGCGAGCGCGGCGGTGAACCCGGCGGTGCCCAGGATCATGGCGGAGCGGGGATCGAGTCCCTTCGGCACGGGCACCAGCCAGTCGCCGGGGCAGCACAGCCATTCGGCGTAGGCGCCGTCATGGTCGAACGAGAGACCCCAGCCGGTCGCGATCACTGCCTGGCCTGGCCGGAATCGCGGGTCCTGGGACGCCTCCACCACACCGGCACCATCGATGCCCCCCACCAGCGGAAAGGTCCGGATGATCTTGCCGCGTCCGGTGCCGGCCAGGGCGTCCTTGTAGTTGACCGCGGAGTGGCTGACCCTTACCAGGACCTCACCTTCTGCCGGCTCCGGCCTGAGCAGCTCCTCGATGCCGGCATGGTGACCCCGTTCGTCGTTGTGGATGCGAAATGCGCGGTAAGTCTTCATCGAGTCTTAGCCCTCCACCGTCACTGGGATCTTCCCGATGCGCGCACGCCACTCGGCGGGACCCGTCTGGTGGATCGATTCCCCGCGGCTGTCCACCGCCACGGTTACCGGCATGTCCCGAACCTCGAGTTCCCGGATGGCCTCCATCCCAAGGTCCTCGAAGGCGAGCAGCCTGGACCCCTTGATGGCCTTGGACACCAGGTAGGCGGCGCCGCCCACCGCCATCAGATAGACGGCCCCGTGGCGGCGGATGGCCTCAATAGCCGCCGGTCCACGCTCGGCCTTGCCGATCATGCCGATCAACCCGGTCTGGGCCAGCATCTGCTCGGTGAACTTGTCCATGCGGGTGGCGGTGGTGGGTCCAGCAGGGCCGACCACCTCGTCGTTTACGGGGTCAACGGGACCCACGTAGTAGATGAATCGGCCGTTCAGATCCACGCCCGCGGGCAGTCCCCGGCCGCTGTCGAGCAGGTCCACGATGCGCTTGTGGGCGGCATCGCGGCCGGTGAGCAGCCGCCCGGACAGCAGCAGCCGCTCGCCGGGCCGCCAGGTCGCGATCTCCTCCCGGGTGACGGAGTCCAGATTTATCCGGCGGGCGCCGGCGGTGGCGTCGTACGCGATGGCGGGCCAATCGCTCAGGCTCGGCGGCGTGAGCTCCGCGGGGCCGGAGCCGTCCAGGGTGAACTCCAGATGCCGGGTGGCCGCGCAGTTGGGGATCATGGCCACGGGGAGCGATGCGGCGTGAGTGGGGAAGGTGCGGATCTTCACGTCCAGCACGGTGGTCAGGCCGCCGAGTCCCTGGGCGCCGATGCCCAGCGCGTTGACCTTGTCGAAGAGCTCCAGGCGCAGCTCTTCGATGGGGTCTGAAGGACCGCGCGCCTTGAGCTCGTGGATGTCGATGTGCTCCAGCAGGGACTCCTTGGCAAGCAGCATGGCCTTCTCCGCGGAGCCGCCGATGCCGATCCCGAGCATGCCCGGGGGGCACCAGCCCGCGCCCATGGTGGGAACCGTCTTGAGCACCCAGTCCACGATGCTGTCGCTGGGGTTGAGGATGGCGAACTTGGACTTGTTCTCCGAGCCCCCACCCTTGGCCGCCAGCCGGACCTCGACGGTGTCGCCCGGCACCAGCTCGACGTGGACGACGGCGGGGGTGTTGTCACCGGTGTTCTTGCGCACACCGATGGGGGGCGAGACCATCGAGGCGCGCAGCACATTGTCCGGGTTCATGTAGGCCAGCCGTACCCCATCATCGACCATGGCTTGGACGCTCTTGGACGTTTTCCAGCGGACCTCCATCCCCACCTTGAGGAAGACAACGACCAGGCCCGTGTCCTGGCAGATGGGTCGATGGCCCTCGGCACACATCCGGGAGTTCACCAGGATCTGGGCCATGGCGTCGCGGGCGGCGGGGGACTCCTCGGCCTCGTAGGCGGCGGTCAGGGCCCGGATGTAGTCCGCCGGGTGATAGTAGGAGATGAACTGCAAGGCGTCGGCAATGCTCTGGACGAAGTCGGATTCACGGATCTCGGTCATGGCCATTCGGTTCGGCAGTTGTTCTGGGTATCGGGCCAGTATAGACGCCGACGATCGGGATGTTGCAGTGCAGTATGTGGGCAGTGCCGGGATCCCGTCGGCGACGGCTGGCGGCGTGCCTTCGCACAATTTGCTTGCGCGGGCTATCGATGAATCGGTATCATCCCCGGCTCTCGACGACAGGCGCGTAGCTCAGCTGGTTAGAGCACCACCTTGACATGGTGGGGGTCGTTGGTTCGAGTCCAATCGCGCCTACCAATTCCGAGCCGCCGGCTACCCGCCTACAGCTTCCAGCATGTTCCGATCGCCCCGTCGATCGAGAAGTCGCTGGAGGTCTCGGGCTGGTGCCTGGCGGCTTTTCGTTTGGTCATCGTCCCCGTCATGTGATCCTTGGTATCGATCACCACTGAAACCATAAGGACTCGCCCTGTGCTCCGCATCACCCTTCCAGACGGTTCGGCTCGCGACTTCGACGCCCCGGTGTCCGTGCACCAGGTGGCGGCGTCCATCGGCCCCGGTCTCGCCAAGGCGGCGTTGGCGGGTCGGGTGGACGGTCGGCTGGTTGACACGTCCTTTCTGATCGAGGACGACGCCTCCCTCGCCATCGTCACCGCCAGGGACGAGTCCGACGCGCTGGAGCTTCTGCGCCATGATGCTGCCCATGTCATGGCCCAGGCCGTACAGGAGCTCTATCCCGGAACCCAGGTCACCATCGGTCCGGCCATCGAAAACGGTTTCTACTACGACTTCGCCCGCGGCGAGCCCTTTACGCCGGAAGATCTGGAGCGGATCGAGGCGCGCATGCACGAGATCGTGAGGCGCGACCTGCCCATCGTGCGCGAGGTCATGGACCGGGAGGACGCCAAGCGGGTCTTCGGCGACCTCGGTGAGACGTACAAGGTCGAGATCATCGACGACATCATCCCGGCTGGCGAGGAGGTCTCGATCTACCGCCAGGGCGACTGGTTCGACGTCTGCCGCGGGCCCCATCTGCCCAGCACCGGAAAGTTGGGGGACGGGTTCAAGCTGATGAAGGTGGCGGGTGCCTACTGGCGCGGGGATTCCAGGAACCCCATGCTCCAGCGCGTCTACGGCACCGCCTGGCGGGACAAGAAGGAGCTCAAGTCCTATCTGCATCAGTTAGAAGAGGCGGAGAAGCGCGACCACCGCAAGCTCGGTAAGCAACTCGACCTCTTCCATTTTCAGGACGAGGCCCCGGGCATGGCCTTCTGGCACGCCAAGGGACGCATCATCTACCGCCTGGCCGAGCACTACATGCGCGAGAAGCTCGCCCAATATGAATACCAGGAGGTCGAGACGCCCCAGGTGCTGGACCGCTCCCTGTGGGAGCGCTCGGGTCACTGGGACAAGTTCGCGGGGGGCATGTTTACCACCCAGCTGGACGATCACGACTTCGCCATCAAGCCCATGAACTGTCCGGGGCACATCCAGCTCTACAACCATGGGCTGAAGAGCTACCGCGACCTGCCCCTGCGAATCGCCGAGTTCGGCGTGGTCCACAGGAACGAGCCCTCCGGCACCCTGCATGGCCTGATGCGCGCGCGCCGCTTCACCCAGGACGACGCCCACATCTTCTGCACCGAGGACCAACTCCAGGCAGAGGTGGCGACCCTGATCGACATGGTCTTCGAGACCTATCGCGACTTTGGCTTTGACGCCATTGATCTGGCCCTGTCGCTGCGGCCCGAGCAGCGGGTCGGCAGCGATGCCCTCTGGGACAAGGGGGAGGCGGCCCTGGAGAAGGCCCTCAAGGACAAGGGCCTGGAATTCCGGGTCCAGCCGGGCGAGGGCGCCTTCTACGGCCCCAAGATCGAGTTCACCCTGCATGACAGCATCGGCCGTGCCTGGCAGTGCGGCACCATCCAGGTGGATTTCTCCATGCCCGGACGCCTGGGTGCCCGCTATATCGCCGCCGACAACAGCGAGCAGGTGCCGGTGATGATCCACCGCGCAATCCTCGGCTCGGTGGAGCGTTTCATCGGCATCCTGATCGAGCATTACGCGGGGCTCCTGCCCCTGTGGCTCTCCCCGGTGCAGGCGGTCGTACTGAACATCACCGACCGCCAGGCCGACTATGCGGTGGAGGTCGCTAAGACCTTGCGTGCAAAGGGCTTCCGCGTGGATAGCGACTTGAGAAACGAAAAGATCGGCTTTAAAATCCGCGAGCACACGCTCCAACGGGTGCCTTACCTGCTCGTGGTCGGCGACCGGGAGGTCGAATCCCGCCAGGTTGCGGTCCGTGATCGGACTGGTAAGGATCTTGGGTCGCTCGACCTGGAAGGACTCATCGCCCGCCTCGGCGTCGAGGTGTCCGAAAGGGCTTAGGCCGGAACAGGGCAGGACGGGCCCGGCATGCGGCTCGGATCACTGACGTCCGGATCGGTGCGGCAGACCACCACAGGGTCTTCTGCCCCGGCCGGTCGTTTTGTTTTGCGTAAGGGCGAGCGCGAAGGATGCGCCGTCCACGGGGGCCGACTGACCCCTGGAGGCCAGGACGGCTTGTTTCCAATCCTTGGTAGGAGGAATCTGCGATCGCTGCACCAAAAAGAAACCGGATCAATCGGGAGATCACAGTCCCAGACGTCCGATTGATCGGCGAGGACGGCAACCAGGTCGGGGTCGTCAAGACGCGTGAGGCCCTGGAAATGGCCGAGGAGGCAGGGCTGGATCTCGTAGAGATTCAACCAACGGCAGAGCCCCCGGTGTGCCGCCTGATGGACTATGGCAGGTTTCGCTTCGACCAGAAAAAGAAGGTCAACGAGGCCAAGAAGAAGCAGAAGCAGGTCCAGATCAAGGAGATCAAATTTCGCCCAGGGACGGACGAGGGAGACTATCAGGTCAAACTACGCAACCTGACGCGTTTCCTTAACGAAGGGGACAAGGCGAAGGTCACCATGCGGTTTCGCGGGCGCGAGCATGCGCACCGTGAGCTTGGGTTGGATTTGCTCAAGCGCGTGGAGGGAGACTTGGCCGAGATCAGCATCGTGGAGCAACAACCCCAGATGGAAGGACGCCAGATGATTATGGTGCTGGGTCCCAAAAAGAAATAGCGACGGCGGATGCCCAGGCGAATCACCCTGAGGAAGACACGGCGTGGTCCCGTCTGTGATCGATCGGCTCAGAGCCGTCGGCCGGACAGCCAGCCCAAAAAGCATCTGGGCCATCCACTCGTCGCATTACAACGATTCAGCAAATAGCGGAGTCAGAACCCATGCCCAAGCTGAAAACCAACCGGGGGGCGGCGAAGCGTTTCAAGCGCACCGCCACCGGAATCAAGTGCAACGCGTCCCATCGCCGGCACATCCTGACCAAGAAGACAACCAAGCGTAAGCGTCAGCTGCGTGGCCCACAGCAGATCCACAAGGCGGATGTGCGGGCCACGCTGCGGATGATCCCCTACTGTTAGGCGTCTTTGATTCGGGAGATACCAAATGGCACGTGTCAAACGGGGCGTCATCGCGCATGCCCGTCACAAGAAGATCCTCAAGCTCGCCAAGGGCTACTACGGTGCCCGGAGCAAGGTATTTCGGGTCGCCAAGCAGGCGGTCATCAAGGCCGGCCAGTATGCCTATCGCGACCGCCGCCAGAAGAAGCGCCAGTTCCGCGCCCTTTGGATCGCGCGCATCAACGCGGCCGCGCGTGAGAACGGTCTGTCCTACAGCCGCATGATCAACGGCCTGAAGAAGGCCGGCGTCGAGGTGGACCGCAAGATGCTCGCGGATATCGCCTACCATGACGGCGTGGCGTTCGGCGCCCTGGCGGAGAAGGCGAAGACCGCGCTGGCGGCCTGATTCAGGTCAGCCTCCGTCGGTCCGAGACAAGGAAGGGAAAGGCTCAGGTCTTTCCCTTTCTTTTTTCGCGTTCCGGGGCCCTTGACGGCGGCCCCCGAGCCCAAGCAAAGGCTGGATAGGCCCATGACCGAAGAGACCGGAATCGCCATCGATCCACTGCGCTCGGCCGCCCTTGCGGCGATCGCCGTGGCGCCAGACCTGGCCCAGCTCGATCAGGTGCGGGTGCGCTATCTCGGCAAGAGCGGCGAGCTCACCGCGCTGCTGAAGCAGCTCGGCACCCTGCCTAAGGAGGCGCGGCCAGCGGCCGGGGCCCTGATCAATCGGGCCAAGGAGGAGGTGCAAGGGGCCTTGGAGTTTCGCAAGGCGGTCCTCGAGCGATCGGCCCTCGCGGCGCGCCTCGCCGCCGAGCGCATCGACGTGACCCTGCCGGGGCGCGGCCAGCGCCCCGGAGGCCTACATCCCGTCACCCGCACCCTGAGGCGAATCGAGCGCCTGTTCGCCAACGCCGGATTCATGGTGGTCGAGGGGCCCGAGGTGGAGACCGCCTATTACAACTTCGAGGCCCTCAACATCCCGGAGCATCACCCCGCCCGGGCCATGCACGACACCTTCTACTTCGACGCGGAGCGGCTCCTCCGCACCCATACGTCCCCGGTTCAGATCCGTGTGATGGCCGAGCAGGCACCGCCGCTCAAGGTCATCGCCCCGGGGCGCGTCTACCGTTGCGACTCGGACCTGACCCACACCCCCATGTTCCACCAGGTGGAGGGGCTCCTGGTGGACGAGCGTGTGAGCTTTGCGGACCTGAAGGGCGTCCTGTATGACTTCCTGACCAATTTCTTCGAGCGCGACCTCGCGCTACGATTCCGGCCCTCCTACTTCCCGTTCACCGAGCCCTCCGCGGAGGTGGACATCCAGTGCGTGATGTGTGGCGGCGAGGGTTGCCGTGTGTGCAAGCAGACCGGCTGGCTCGAGGTGCTGGGCTGCGGCATGGTCTACCCCGAGGTCTTCCGTCACGTCGGAATCGACCCTGAACTCTATCTGGGTTACGCCTTCGGCATGGGGGTGGAGCGCCTCGCGATGCTGCGCTACGGCATCGACGACATCCGCCTGTACTTCGAGAACGACCTGCGATTTCTCCGGCAATTTGCCTGATTGCCCGAGTTACCGGGGCCTTCGGAGGCGGATGGGTCCGCCGCCTGCGCCCCGCCGATCGCCACAGCGAACAGGAAATCCAAGATGCGCTTCAGTGAATCCTGGCTGCGGGAGTGGGTGAACCCGCCCCTCGATACCAAAGCCCTGGCCGACCAGCTCAGCATGTCAGGGTTGGAGGTGGACGCCGTGGAGCCCGCGGCCCCCGATTTCGATGGGGTCGTGATCGGTCTGGTGGATTCCGTCAACCCCCATCCGGATGCGGCCAAGCTGCGGATCTGCTCCGTCCGTTTGGGCGCGGAATCCCCGCTTCAGATCATCTGCGGGGCCGCGAATGTGGCGGAAGGGCTGCGTGTCCCGGTGGCCGTGGTTGGCGCGCGTTTGCCCGGCGGACTCAAGATCACGCGTGCCAAGCTGCGCGGCGTCGAGTCCTTCGGCATGATCTGCTCGGCGAGCGAGCTGGGCCTGGCCGAGTCCTCCGAGGGGATCTTGCCGCTGCCGGCGGACGCCCCGGTGGGCGGGGATTTCCGCGACTGGCTCGGCCTGGACGACGCCTGCATCGAGGTGGACCTGACCCCCGATCGTGGCGACTGTCTCTCCGTTGCCGGCATCGCCCGGGAGGTGGCGGCGATCAATGGGATGGAGCTGACACCAGTGGCCGCGGACCTGGTTCCGCCCGCGGTGGACGATCGTTTCACCGTGCGCCTGCTCGCCGCCGAGGCGTGTCCGCGCTACGCCTGCCGCGTCATCCGTGGCATCGATCCGGAGGCCGAGACCCCGCTGTGGATGCGCGAGCGTCTGCGCCGCGGGGGAATCCGCGCCATCAGCCCGGTGGTGGACGTGACCAATTACGTCCTGCTGGAGCTCGGCCAGCCCATGCACGGGTTCGACCTCGCGAAGCTCGACGGCGAGATCCGGGTACGGATGGCGGAGGCCGGCGAGCGGATCGTCCTGCTCAATGGGGACGAGGTGACCCTGCGCCCGGACAACCTGGTAATCGCCGATGCGTCCGGGCCGCTGGCGCTCGCGGGGATCATGGGGGGCAATCCCAGCGCGGTCGGCGGGGCAACCCGTGACATCCTGCTGGAAAGCGCCTTCTTCGACCCTGCGGCCATCGCCGGAAAGGCCCGCCAATACGGACTGCATACCGATTCGTCCCATCGCTTCGAGCGTGGAGTGGACCCCGAGCTCCAGGTCCGGGCCCTGGAGCGGGCGACCCGTCTGCTGCTTGACATCGTGGGGGGCGAGCCGGGTCCCGTGGTGGACGTGGTCTCCGAGGAGCACCGGCCCCAGCGCCAAGCATTGCGTCTGCGCCCCGAGCGATGCGCGCGCATCCTTGGGCTCGATCTGCCGGGGGAGACCGTCGAGTCCATCCTGGGTCGGCTCGGCATGGAGACGGTGGCGGACGCAGAGGGTTGGCGGGTGACGCCGCCGAGCGCCCGCTTCGACCTGCTCCACGAGGTGGACCTGATTGCCGACATCGGCCGGATTCACGGCTACGACCGTATCCCGGTAACCCACCACGACGCCGCCGCGGCGACCGAGGCCTCCCCCGAGGCCGCCTTCGACCTGGACCGGGCGCGGCTGACACTGGTCAGCCGTGGTTACCAGGAGGCGATCACCTACAGCTTCGTGAACCCCGAGCTGCAGGCCCGGCTGGAGCCGGGGGTGGAGGCCCTGCAGCTTGCCAATCCGATCAGTGCAGACCTCTCGGTCATGCGCCTGTCGCTGTGGCCGGGGCTGCTCCAGACCGCCCGCTACAACCAAGCTCGCCAGCAGGAACGGGTGCGCATCTTCGAGACCGGTCTGCGCTTTCGGCCGACGCCCGGTGGGCTGGTCCAGGAGCCTGCGATCGGCGGCTTGGTCATCGGCGGGATCGACCCCGAGCAGTGGGGCCAGGCTGCCCGCGGTGCGGACTTCTTCGACCTGAAGGCGGACGTGGAGGCCATCCTGGCTCTGAGCGGCGCGCCCGAGCGTTTCGCCTTCGTCCCCGGCAGCCACCCGGCCCTGCACCCGGGCCAGACCGCGCGGATCGAGTACGAGGGGAGGGCTGCGGGCCTGATGGGCATGCTCCACCCCGCCCTGGCGGCCGACCTGGACCTGGCGGGCGATGCCTTTCTCTTCGAGCTCGAGCAGGCGGCGCTCACCACCGGTGTCCTGCCGCGTTTCGCTCCGGTATCACGCTTCCCGGCCATCCGGCGCGACCTGGCACTGGTGATCGATGAATCGGCGCCTTTTGCTGCGGTGGAGGCCTGCGTGCGGGATGCGGCGTCCGATCTGCTGCGCGAATTGGTGCTATTCGACGTCTATTCCGGGGCGAATATAGACTCGGGTCGAAAAAGTCTAGCTTTAGGATTGATTTTACAAGCATCTTCTCAGACACTTACCGACGAGTTGGTGGAAGGGGCCGTGGGGCGGGTGCTGGCCCGTCTTGCGTCCGAGTTTGGCGTACGTTTGAGGGATTGAAGGTATGGCATTGACGAAGGCCGACATGGCCGAATTCCTGTTCGAAGAGCTTGGGCTCAACAAACGCGAGGCCAAGGATATCGTCGAGATGTTCTTCGAGGAGATCCGTGCGGCACTGGAGCGTGGCGAGCAGGTCAAGTTGTCCGGGTTCGGCAACTTCGATCTGCGTGAGAAGAAGGAGCGCCCGGGTCGCAATCCGAAGACCGGCGAGGAGATCCCGATAACCGCCCGTCGGGTAGTCACTTTCCGTCCGGGCCAGAAGCTCAAGTCACGGGTGGAAGCCTATGCTGGGCACGAGCGATAACGTCGAGGAGCCAGGGGCTGGCGAACTGCCCCCCATCCCCGGCAAGCGCTATTTCACCATCGGAGAGGTGAGCGAGCTGTGCGGCGTCAAGCCGCACGTGCTGCGCTACTGGGAGCAGGAGTTTCCGCAGCTCAACCCCGTCAAACGGCGCGGCAACCGGCGCTACTACCAGCGTCACGACGTACTCATGGTGCGCCAGATTCGGAATCTGCTCTACGATCAGGGATTCACCATCAGCGGTGCCCGCCAGCAGATGAGCGGTGACGGGGCCAAGCACGATCTGTCCCAGACACATCAGGTTCTGCGCCAGATGCGCATGGAGCTCGAGGAAATCCTTCACGTCTTGAAGCGATAGGCGGCGGGGCAGGCTCGCGCAGACGGAATGGCCGGCGAACCCTTGGTCCGCCTCGCTTTCGTGGCATTCGGGGGGTGAATGCGCGATGCCTCGCTGCACCTGCCTCGATGCGCCGACCGTTCTCGTGCCAGTTGAGCTGTTGGAAGGTCGAGTCATTCGCGGGGGTGTCCTCCAACCCGACCGGACATCGCGCTTCCAAGCCCTTCGCTGATCCGCCGCTCGACCGAGCCTGCGGAAGATCGATCTCGTTTCCCTCACTCATGGACCAATCCGCGTGTTTGCGGTTCGGACGCCCTCAGGTCCAGGGGCCCTGGCCGTTCAGTCGTGGTTCAGGGTCGCTGACCTAGGATGGCTGCGACGTCGGGAGATTGGTCTCCCGGTCGCGCACCCAGAGGTTACAGACCCATGAAGACAAAGTCCGCTTACCTGATCCTGGCGCTGACCCTCATCACCGCGCCGCTGCTTCCGGGGACCGCCTCCGCCGATGGTGGACGTAACTGGGACGGCAATTCCCGGTGGGAACAACGGGGCCACCACGACGACCGCGGCCACCATGGCCGAGACTGGGGTCGCCACGGACACGACAAGGGCCTGCACGGCAAGGGATACCGTGGGCCCACGGTCGTCTACCGGGACCGTCCGGTCTGGTACGGCCCGAGTTGGGACGGCCTCACCATCATCTACAACGGCCGCTGGCACTGAGGCGTCCGTTTCAGCCACCGGCGGCGGGGTAAGAATTCTGCTATACGGCCGCCGAAAGGTCTTAGAGTCCATGCGCCTGACGAATGTCCTACTCGCCCTGCTCCTCTTGACGGGCCCCGTTTGGGCGGAGCGGGGGCGTGGCGGGGACGCGCCCAGGGGCGGCCAAGGTGGTGGGCTCACCCCAGCCCAAGCCGGTGAGATGGCCCGGCGCCAAACCGGTGGCCGGGTGCTCGCGGTGACGCCGAGCAACGACGGCTACCGCGTCAAGGTGCTGACCCCGAATGGCGAGGTCCGTTACGTCCTCATCTCCGGCCGCTGAGGCCCTTCCATGCGCATCCTGGTGATCGAGGATGATCCGGATCTGCGCCGTCAGCTCGTCGAGCGGTTGGCGCGCGAAGGGATTGAGGTCAGGGGCAGCGGCGACGGGCGCGAGGGCCTCTATCTCGCCGAGGAGTATCCACACGACGCGGCCGTGGTCGACCTGGGTCTTCCCGGTCTATCCGGCCTTGGTGTCATCCGTCAGCTGCGTGCCAAGGGCAGCCTGCTGCCGATTCTGATCCTGACCGCCCGGGACCGCTGGCAGGACAAGGTGGAGGGCCTGGAGGCGGGCGCCGACGATTATCTGGTCAAGCCCTTCCAGGCAGAGGAGTTGGTGGCGCGGCTGCGTGCACTGGTGCGGCGGGCCGCCGGGGGCGCCGGCCGGGAGCTGGTTCTCGGTCCACTGCGCCTGGACCTTGTTGCCGAGCGCGCCTGGGTGAGAGACCGTTCGGTGGAGCTTACCGCCTACGAGTACCGACTATTGGAGCAGCTCGCGAGCGCCCGCGGCGGGGTGCTGTCCAAGCAGGACTTGGCGGAACGTCTCTACCCCTATGACGAGGACCGGGAGAGCAACGTCGTGGAGGTGCTCATCGGCCGGCTGCGCCGCAAGCTGGACCCGGACGGAAGCCTGGCGCCGATCGAGACCCTCCGTGGGCGGGGCTACCGGCTGACGCTCGCCGATCGGGGGCCATGAGGTCACTGCGGGCCCGGCTGGTGCTCGCGGTCGCCTTGGTGCTGGCCGCCTTTCTGCTGCTGACCAGCGTAGCGCTGGAACGGGCATTCGCCGACGCGGCCCGCTCCGCACGCGAGGAGCGTCTGTTGGCCCAGCTCTACCTGCTCATGGCCGCCGCGGAGGTGGAAGACGGCCGACTGGTGATGCCCCCAGCCCTTGCCGAGCCCAGGCTCAGCTACCCGGGCTCGGGGCTCTCAGCGCGCATTTTCGACGCCGACGGCGCCGTTGTCTGGCAGTCCCGTTCCGCCATCGACGCCACCCAGCCCGAATCGGTGCGGCTCGCCCCCGGGGAGCGCCGGTTCGAGCGCCGGGACCTGGGGCATGGCTCCGGCTACCTGGTGGGGTCATTCGGTGTCACTTGGGCGACGGGCGCGGTTCCGCGCCAGTTCAGCTTCGCCGTCGCCGAGGACCTCACGGCCATGCGCCGTGAGGTGACCCGGTTCCGGCTGAGCCTGTGGCGCTGGCTCGGCGCCATGGCATTGCTGATGCTTGCAGCCCTGGCGGTGGCACTGCGCTGGGGATTCAAACCTTTGCGCCAGGTGGCGGCGGAGGTCTCGGCGGTAGAGTCCGGTCACCAGGACCGCATCCGCGGCGCCTATCCCAACGAACTGGGTGCGCTCACCGACAACCTGAATGCCCTGCTGACCCAGGAGCAGGCCCGCCAGCGGCGGCTGGACCATGCACTGGGAGACCTGGCGCACAGCCTCAAGACCCCCCTGGCGGTCATGGAAGGGGTGGTCGTCGATGCCGAGGACGTCGACGCGAGCGGGGCCCAGGTGCTGCGGGAGCAACTCGCCCGGGTGCGCGACATCGTGGAATATCAGCTCAAAAGGGCGCGAGTGGGTGCCGTCCATGCCGGCAAATTGGCCCCGTCCATCTCGGTGAGACGCACGGCCGAGCGCCTGGCAGCCTCACTCGCCAAGGTCTACCCGGAGAAGGGAGTTGCGGTAGATCTGGAGATCGATCAGGACCTGATCTTCCGCGGGGCCGAGTCCGACCTGATGGAGATGCTCGGCAACGTCCTCGATAACGCATTCAAGTGGGCGCGGACCCGGGTGCGGGTCGCCGCCTCGGGTGGACCGCGCGATCTGGAGATTCGAGTGGAGGACGACGGGCCCGGGATCGAGGCCGAGAAGGCGGACTCACTCCTCGAGCGCGGCGCACGGGCGGACGAGACGGCCCCAGGCCACGGGATCGGCCTGGCGGTGGTGCGGGAGATCTGCTCGGCATACGGTGGATCCGTGGCGACCGGCTCAAGCACCCTCGGCGGTGCCCTGGTCCGCCTCGAGTTTCGCCGGGCGGAGTTCGGATGACCCAAGGCTCATGCAGGTGCAGCCAAGCTTGAACCGCGTCCGGGCCTGGGGCCGGGACGCGGTCTTTCGGGTAGCTGCCGGGGTGGGCATCAATACACCGGTCCGTCCCCTTTGTACTTGATCCCGGCCTCGCTCGTCTGGCTCTTGACGGTCTCGTAGAGTTTCCGGTCCAGGGAGTCCTTGGCGCCTCCCGCTGCCTCGACCTGCTCGCGCAGATAGCGTGACCGTTCGTTGGCGAGGTCCTTGATCTGCCGGGTCAGGTCCTCTCGTTCCTCGGCCTTCTTCTCGATGGCCGCCCGCCGCGCCCCCGGCTCGAGATTCGCCAGCGGCGCCGGCAGCTGGTCGGCCGGCAGTGCGTCGAGGTCGACCCGGCCGCTCTGCACCTCCTCCACCAGCTCCTGCTTGGCCGCGAGGCTTGCCTTGCCGCTGTCCGAGGCCAGGTAGCCCGCTCGCCGGGCGAGCACTGCGGGTGCGGACGCGGCCTGGACCTCGTGCGCGGCCTTGATCTCCTTGTCGCGCTCGGCCCGCTCGTCCACGCTGCCGTAGTAGAGGCGTGTGTCGTCGAGCCGAGCGGAGAGCCGCGCCAACTCCTCGTCGTAGGGCGAGGCGATCGCCACTGCGCCGCCCGCCTGGTCCACCCGGAAGAAGCTCCCGTCACCGAGCTGGGCGATGCGCTGCCAGTCGGCAGTGGTCTCGCCCAACTCGCCGCACTGGACGGCGTTGATTCGGATGCCGCGGCTCCGCGCCTCCGCGAGGATCTCGGGATACTGCACCTGGTTCGGATAGTCCCTGTGGGGCGGCGCATCGCCCACCAGGAAGATCACCTTGTAGGCCGCCTGATCCTGGCTCCATGAGACCCGGTGCACGGCGTCGTGCAGGGCCTGGTTGACGTCCTCGGGTCCGTCTCCGCCCCCTTGGGCCCGGAGCCCGGCGAGGGCGGTGTGGATCGAGTCCAGGTCTGGCGACAGGTCCACTACCCGGGTGACGTAGTCGTCACCGCGGTCCCGGTAAGCCACCAGACCCATGCGGATCTCGGGCGCCGGCTGGCCCGAGGCGAGGGTCGATGCGATGGACCAGATCTTCTCCTTGGCGGTCTGGATCAGCCCACCCATGCTGCCCGTGGTGTCGAGCACGAAGAGTGCGTCGATGACCGGGCGCTGGCCGGCTGTCGGCGGAATCTGGAACCCATTGAGCGGTTGCGCCGGTGGGTCCACGCGGGCCTCGGGCTTCAGGACCGGGGCAAGGGCGACAGCCGCGGCGGTGAGGCTGAAGAGTACGAGGGCGATTGCTTTGGTGTTCATGGATGTCTCCTGTTTAGATCAATGAGAACGGTTTGCACCGTGTGCAGGGACGGGCGTCGCGACGGTCAGGACGGCGGCTGCCGCTCAAGCCGCCCGATGGCGAGCGAGGCGGCGCGCTGCGCCAGATCGAAGGGATCAGGCTCGGCTTCCCTTGTAGTCCTCGACCCAGGGCGATCCGGGATGGCACCGAAAGGGGCCTGAACCAGGAACAGGCACCAGACCGCGAGCAGCAGGCTGCCGGTGTGGGTGCCGGCCCAGAGCGCGGCGGCGAGTCCGGTGACGATCAGGCCCAGGTCCAGCAGGGCGGCGAGGGGCGAGGATTGGTGGTAGAGGCTGCGCACGAGCCAGATCAGGCCAGACTGAAGCAGGACCTGGGTCCAGGGCCCGGGCGAGAGCGCCCAGACGAGCGCGGTGACCATCAACCAGGTGATGACCATGACGACCCGCCCGGCGCGCTCCCGCGAGCGCCCTAGCAGATAGAGCAGATAACCAAGGCCGAGACCGGCCACAACAAGCGTGAGGGCCGGGCTGCGGGGCAGGACCAGGGTCAGGACGCCGTAGGCGATGGAAGCGCCCAGCGCGGCGGTGAGCGCGACCAGCACGCCCTCCAGGAAGCTCGGGCCCTTCATGTCGCACCTCCACGCTGGCGCTTGGCCTGCAGCAGGTGGATCTCGACGTCCTCGTCCCGGATGGAGGCGTTGCACGATCGCGGCGGGGCCTCGTCCTGTTCGCTGGAGGACTCCTGGTAGGGGGCCGCCCGGGTGCGCAGGTCGGCGAGCTGGGACTCGCGCTCGGCGATTCGCCGGCGGATGCGCTCCGACTCGGCCTCCAGCTCTGTGCGGCGCTGACCGAGCTGTTGGCGCTGCCGCTCGCTTTCCAGTCGCCGGCGGATCAGGGGCCGGGCCAGGTCGTCCCGGCCCTCGGCCAGACAGTCCTCGAGGGCGACCGCGGACTGTCCCAGTGCCTCGGCGCAGGAAGCCTCCCGCGCGGCCAGCCGCTCCAGCTCGCGGGTGAGACCGGCGAGGCGCCGTCGGTCGCCGTCCAGTGCCTGCTCCATTTCGCGGACCGCCTGGGCCAGCACCAGGTCCGGGGCCTCGAGCCGATCGAGGAGCGCGTTGATGTCGGCGCGCCAGAGGCGTGCCAGTCGAGTGATGAGTGCCATGGGATTCGACTCCTTTGCTCCGATATGTCTTGTCGGTGCTTGCAGTCTAGGAAGGGCCGGAGACCGCTCCCAGGCAGATCTCGGTAAAACCTGAGTGCCCGGATTTACACAGTTTTTACCGACACATCGGCGCTCACGGTGCTAGGCTTCACCGTCCCATGGAGAAGAAACCGCGACTGCTGATCGTCGAGGACGAGGAGCCCATCCGGGTGGGGCTTACGGACCTCTTCGTCTTTCACGGCTTCGAGGTGGAGAGTGCTGCCACCGGTCCCGACGGGCTCGCCAAGGGCCTGACGGGGACCTTCGACATGATCCTGCTGGACGTCATGCTGCCGGCCGTCGACGGATTCGAGGTCTGCGACCGCATCCGCGCGGCGGACCCGGAGCAGCCCGTCATCATGCTCACCGCGCGCACCGCGGATGACGACATCGTCCAGGGACTCAGGCTCGGCGCGGACGACTATGTGACCAAGCCGTTCTCGGTGACAGAGCTGGTGCTGCGGGTCCAGGCGGTGCTTCGGCGCAGCCGCGGCAGCTTGCGGGATGCTTCCCTGCTGCGCCTGGGCGAGCTCAGCATCGACACCGGGGACCTGACCGGCCGCCGGGGGGAGGAGACCGTCCCGTTCACCCGCCGCGAGGTCGAGATCCTGCGCTACCTGGCCGCCAATGACGGTCGTGCCGTGTCCCGCGAGGAGCTCCTGAACAAGGTCTGGGGCTACGCGCGGGGCTGCGGCATCGAGACCCGCACCGTAGACATCCACATCGCCAAGCTCAGGCGCAAGATCGAGCCCGACCCCGCGGAGCCGACCCATCTGGTCACGGTGCGCGGGGTCGGCTACCGCCTGCTGGGCGCAACCTGATGGTCGGCTCCGAGACCGATCGCGCCCGCGCCCGACTGCGGCGTTGGCTGGCCGTCTTCTTCCTGGCGCTCGCGCTCCCCGGCGGGCTGCTCGTCTACAAGGCCTACGACCAGCTCAAGTGGGAGTCTTTCCGCCGCCAACAGCTGCTGGCGGAGGATCTGGCTGGGCGCGTCGACCGGCTGCTCGCGGACCTGGTGCGGACCGAGGAGGAGAGGCCGCCGGAGGACTATGGCTTTCTGGTCCGGTCCGGTGATCCGGGACGCCCGGACATCCGCCGCTCGCCGCTGGCGGGCTTCCCGCCCAGCGCCCGGATCCCGGGTCTGATGGGCTGGTTCGAGGTGGGTCAGGACGGACGCTTCAACACCCCCTGGGTGCCGGGGCCGGGCGTCTCCCCGACCGAGTATGGGATCGGTCCGGCCGAGCTCGGCCAGCGCCAGGCGGGTGCACGCCGCATCGAGGGGGTGCTGGTCGGTAACCGTCTCGCGGAAGGTGGAGCGCTCGATGGCAGCGCGGCCCAGCCCGAGCCGCAGGAGCGGGAGGCGGGCCGCTCGCCGGCACCTGCCGCCTTGGCCAAGGACCAATCGGCCAGGGACGAAGCAGCCAAGGCAAAGGTGATGAACGAGTCCGCCACCCGGCTCTCCCAGGCCGCATTCGAGCGGCTCGCCGCACCGGTGCCCCGAAAGCGCGCCGACGCCGGGTACGCCGGTTCACTCGGGAGCGTGGAGGAGCTGGCACTGGATTCGGACCTTGCGCGGCGTCGGCAGGCCGCCGCCCCAAAGGAGGAGGCTGGCCCCGCCGCGCCCATGGCTGGTTCTTTCGCGGTCGCGGACGGCGAGCATGAGTCCAAGCGGGACAAGGCCGCGTCTGGTCAAGCGCGGCTGGGCGAGGAGGCTGTTCCAGCCGGGAATGGTCCGGTGCGGCTCTTCGACGTGATCCGTGAGCCGTTCCGCCTGGCCCGCCTCGACAGCGGGCACCTGATCCTGTTCCGCCGTGCCCTGCGGGCGGGAGAGCAGGTCATCCAGGGTCTGCTCCTCGACCAGGGTCCCTTCCTCGCCGGCCTGGTTGGCGAACCCTTCGCCGAGAGCCCCCTGGCCGGTACGGCGGATCTCACCGTCGCCCACCGCGGGGATCTGCTCGCCACCCTGCGCGCCAGACCGGCGGACGCCTATGGAACCTCGAGCCGCGAGTATGCGGTGCGGGCCCAGGAGCTTTCCGGCGAGCTGCTGCTGCGTACCCGCCTGCAGGAGCCGTTCGGCGCCCTGGAGCTCATCTTCAGCATCCGGCGGCTTCCAATCCCGCCCGGTGCATCCGCCATCGGGGCCATCGCGGCCGCCCTTGCGCTGGTGCTCATCGGCGGCACGTGGTTCCTGTGGCGGTTGGGTGCGAGACAGATCGCGCTCGCCGGTCAGCAGCAGGCATTCGTCTCGGCCGTGAGCCATGAGCTGAAGACGCCGCTCACGAGCATCCGCATGTATGCGGAAATGCTTCGGGCCGGCTTCGCCGACGAGCCCCGTCGCGAGACCTATTACCGTTACATCCACGAGGAGAGCGAACGGCTCTCCCGCCTCATTGCCAACGTCCTGCAGCTCTCCCGAATGAGTCGCGGCGAACTGCGGGTGGCGATCCGGCCGGTGGAAATCGGCGAGCTGATGGACGCGGTCCGGGAGCGGATCACCGCCCCGGCGGAGCGGGCCGGGTTTCAACTGGATCTGCGCTGCGCCGGGCCGGGCCGGGTGCAGGCCGACCCGGACGCCTTCGTCCAACTGCTGATCAATCTGGTGGACAACGCGCTGAAGTTCGCCGCCGCCTCGGACCTCAAGCTGGTAGAGATCGGCTGCGAGCGTCTGGACCGGGAGTGGTGGCGCTTCCGGGTGCGGGACTACGGGCCGGGCATGCCCAAGTCCAGCGGTCGTCAGATCTTCCGGCTGTTCTACCGCGGGGAGGAGGCGGTCAAGCAGGCCGTGCCCGGCACCGGCATCGGGCTGGCCCTGGTCCAGGAGCTGACCCTCGCCATGGGCGGGCGGGTGACGGCGGTCAACCGGGACCCGGGCGCGGAGCTGCGCGTCGAGCTGAGGGCGGCGGACAGGCATCAGTAACCGCCGCCAGGCTGAGACCTATCGATTACCTGTTGGCCGACGGACCCGCCGGCCAAAAAATTTCTTGGCCCTGACTATGGACGACAACCAGACTCGTTCACAGCTGCAGACCGATCAGCAGTTCCTGACGGTGAGCAGCCAGGATAGGGGCTTCAGACAAAACTCCGACGGTTCGTACAATTCCAATTCGCACCTGATGCGCCCAAGAGGTCAGGAGATCAACTGGCTGCACACCGCTCCAGACGCGACTTGGTTCAGTGTCGGGATGTACGGCCCGCCGCAACCGTGGATCGACTAGACCTGGCGTTCGGGCGAAATCGAGCTGGCCGAGTAACGGTTGGAGTAAACTCGACAGGGGGCGGCCGCATCCGTCCGCCTCTTGGCAACGGTCAAACAACAGGAGATAGAAAATGAACACCACCCGATGGGGAATTTCGGCTCGAAGAGGTGCACTGAAATGAAGACACCACGAATGCTCGTGAAGCGATCTGTGCGCAGCGTGTCCGCGATGGCGTTGTTCATGCTCGTTTCATTGGGGACGTCTATAGGTGCGAGTGCCGATGAGGCAGATGCCAAGCGGCTCCTCAAAGCCATGTCCGATTACTTGGTGGCACAGCAGGCCATCTCATTCGAGTATGACGCCACCCTCGAGGCCATCACCAAGGACGGACAGAAACTCGCGCTGGCAAGCTCGGGCACGCTGGTACTCAATCGGCCCGACAAAATCCGCGCCACACGCTCCAGCGGGTTTGCGGATGTCGAGATGTCCTTTGACGGGAAGACGCTGACCTTGCTGGGCAAAAACCGGAACATCTATGCGCAGCAGGACGTGCCTGGCACGGTCGACAATCTGGTCGATGAGTTGCGGAAGCACAACCGGCCTCTCCCTGCTGCGGATTTGCTGTTGATGAACCCCTACGAGGTGTTGATGCAGGACGTCGTCGACGTCAAGGACCTTGGTAGCGGCGTGATTGGCGGCGTCGAATGCGATTACCTTGCGTTTCGGGCAAAGGAAGTCGATTGGCAGATCTGGATTGCTCAAGGAGAGCGCCCCTATCCGTGCCGATACGTCATCACCTCCAAGTTCATGAAAGGGGAACCGCAGTACAGCATTCAAATCAGAGACTGGAAGGCTGGCGCTGAGGTTGCCGCAACTGATTTCAGCTTCAAGAACCCGACGGATGCCAAGAAAGTGGACCTGAAAAATGTTGCAGATGAATTACCGGAACATTTCAAGATAGGAGAAGCTCAATGAAGGTGTCACAACGAATTGGTGTCATGCTGATTGCCGGGATCACCGTGATTGGCGGCGCTGAACTTGGGGAGCGGCTTTCGGTCCCCGGTTTTCACAGTTTGATTCCGACGGCCGACGCCAGAGTCGGGCGTCCACTCACACCAGTGAGCGTTGCCGGGGTCGGGCGTCGCACGGTGCGGCGTTGCGCGGTAGGCGTTTATAACTGTTAGTTCTTCCGTGCCCCAGCCTTTGACCAGCTTGCTCGGGGAGGCAAGCGCTGCGCCCGTTCAGTTCAAGCGACTGCAGGCGGACGCCTCTCCGGGCGAGATCTGGTTCATCAGCTTCAGAACGTCGGTCCCTGTAACCCTCGACCGAGTAGGCCTGGCGGTCGGTCAAGTCCGAGCTGGTGGAACTGGTTGATTGGACCCTGTGGCGCGAGAAATTCAAAGAACCGTGTCTCGGGGAACGCAAGAATATGTCGTGGATAACGGCGAAACCCCAGGCCAACCAGGGGCAGGCTAAATTGGTTCTGGGCTGGTCGAGAGTCGGCTTTGTGTCGCCCTGCGGCCGCAGGCAAACGCGGGTAGACGGCGGGTTCTTGCCGAAACCACGAACCCACTCGCCTCGACTCCATGGCTGGAATTGGGACGAACGAGACGGTGGGCAGGATCAGCCGACTCGCCGGAGTGGGTCGTGTGCATCCACTGACGATCAGTGTGCGGAGGACTGCAACGTGGCTGTCGCGAAATGGCAATTGCAACGGTGCGGACCGCAGTAAGGTTACCGGGCGCCAAGGGATGCCCACCGACGCGTTGTAACGCAGGGCATTGATCCCCATGCTCCCTAGGGCGCCCCGCCGTCAAGGGTCGATGTTTGATGGCCAGGCGTAATCAGAACTTACCCGTGGAGAAACCGAACATGTCACCGAAACATCTCGTTGTTGCTTCCGCCGCCATCATTGCCATTGCAGTGGCCGGCGCTGTCAGTGCAGAAACCGCTGCGGATCGGGCCGCTGCCGCCGCCGCGGCCCAAGAGAGGGCCGATGTCAGCCTGGGGGCCGCCGAGCAGAAGGCCGCAGCCGCTGCAGATGCCGAAATGAAGGCCAAGATGGATGCGGCCAGCGCCGCGGAGGCCAAGGCCAAGGCTCACCCGACCGAAGCCAACAAGCGCGCCGCGATCGATGCGGAACGGCAGGCCGATGAGGCGGCGGTCAAGGCCGAGTCCCTCGAGGAGCAGGCGGGCGCCGAGGAGGGTCGGGCCGAACGGGACCTTCAGAAGGCAGAGAGTGACAAGACTGGCGCCATGCTGAAGGACGAGAAGGGCGAAATCGGCGGGCGTTGATGCCAAGAGACTTTGGAATTGGGGACTTTCCGCGATAGCCTCAAATTCCGCGGCACAGGGACGTGCGTTTGCAAAACAGGTCGAGTCCCGTTGCTCGTACGACACGATCAGGTCGCGCCGACTGGTTGCGCGGACCTGCACCCGTGTACTGCTGACCTCGTCGACGCCGCTCGGGTTTCTGGCCGCTCCCCCGTCGCACCTACAACAGCGTATTCGCGATCCAGTTCACGAGATTGCCCAGCCCCCAGTCAGCCCCAGGCGGCGCAGCAGCGTGTGGACGGGGCCTCCCGCCACCAGCGAGAAACGATCGGCCAGTTGACGGGATCCGGTGTCTGTCAGCGCACTCCTCCCATCCGGTCAGTGCCGGATGCGGGGACCAGGCGGATGCAGGAATGAATCCGGGGCTCCCGCTGGTGGGTTTCGATAGGGCCATCCTGAACGGGTCAGATCATGCAGGGAGAGGAGCGCCTGCCGCCTGCCTAAGCCCAGGCGCGAACGGGATCGATTGCGGCTCGCTAGGGTTGGCTGGGGATATAGGCGTAGGCCTTCGGCACGTTCATCCCCCTGATCTCGAACGTCTGACTGCTCCAGAAGTTGCCCAGATCGGCGACTTGACCGGCGGGGAACACGCCAAGCTGGGTCTCGTTCGCGTTGACCTCGTAGCTCTCTGTACCAGCAAGGATTTTTAGCGAGACTTTGCACGGGCTGGAGTCGCACTGCCCAGTGTCTCCGGGTGCGAGCGCGAGCTGATCGAAACCACTGATGGTGTTATCCCCACTTGAGGCACAGGCGGACAGCAGGCCGAGTGCGCTAACCAGGAGTGTCCCGGTCAACGCGCAAACGGTTGTCGGGATCGGTAAGTGTCAAGGTAGTTGTCGCATCAGTCATGCCGTACCCGCGTGCGGTTAGTGCTTCCCAGGGACAGGTTTTCCGGGATTGAGCAGGACGGAAGCCGGGGGTTGCCAGTTGCGCGTTGAGCTGGACCAGCGAGCCGGATGCGCGGCTCTGGCGGCTTGGTAGAGGGCGTCGCGTTGGGCCAGTAGATCGGTATCCTCGCGGCGATGGCGCTGGGCTGGGGTGACGAACTTCAGGGCGCTGTGGAGATGCTCGTCGTTGTACCAGCGGGTAAATTCAGCCACCCAGATGCGTGCCGCCTCGGGAGTCTCAAAGGGCTTGGTGGGGAAGTCCGGGCGGCCCTTGACGGTGTTGAACAACGACTCCGAGAACGGGTTATCGTTGCTCACCGCCGGGCGGCTAAAGGAGGGCACCACGCCCAGGCGCTGGAGGGTGGCGAGCATGGTGGCGCCCTTCATGGGCGCGCCATTATCCGAGTGCAGGACCAGCGCATCGGCGCGGACACCTTCGCGCAGGTGGGCCTTGTGAAAGACGCTGGCGGCGTGCTCAGCGGACTCCTCAGCGTAAACCTCCCAGCCGACGATCTTGCGGCTGTAGACGTCCATGATCAGGTAGAGATAGAAGAAGGCCCCGCGCACGGTGCTCGCCAGATAGGTGATATCCCAACTCCACACCTGATTGGGACCGGTGGCCTCGACGGGCTGCGGACGGACCCGGGCCGGGGCCTTGGGTCGGCCGCGGCGGGCGAGTTGGTCGGCGGCGCGCAGCACGCGGTAGAAGGTGGATTCCGAGGCGATGTAACGCCCCTGATCGGCCAAGGCCGGGACGATCTGATGCGGGCTGAGGTGGGCAAATTCCGGCTGGTTGGCCACCGTCAGGATCTCCCCCTGCTCCGCGGGCGAGAGGCGATTGGCCGGGGTGCGCACCGCCTCCGCGGCGCGGTGCTCCCGGCGGCGTGCGTCGCCCTTGACGGCGCCCTCCTGGCGCCAGCGCTGCAGGGTGCGCTCGGACAGTCCCAGCGCGGCGCAAGCAGGCGCCAGGCGAGCACCCTCGGCGCAGGTCTGGGCGATCGCCTCGCTCACCGCCATGCGCCGTGCTTGGGTGGGGGAGCGTCCTCTGACTCCTCCCAGATTGCCCGCACTTTTTTTTGGAGCACCAGCAACGCCGCCGCCTCGGCCAGGGCGCGGTCCTTGCGCTGCAACTCCCGGTTCAGGCGCTGGATTTGCTCACGCTCGGCGCGCTGGGATCAGGCTGACTGATGATGGCTTCACGTCAGGTTCCTCTGTCATCGACTGTAAGTGTAAAAAAGCTTTGGTGCTTCTGATGCCGGCCGGGGCACGCGGCAGCCGGGTTCGCTCCGTGGCCTGCTTGCGTGATCAGGTTCCACACTAAGCGTTTCAATCGGCGACCGGAGTCCCGCGACCTCCATGAGCGCCGGGACACTTCCTAACTACAACATCAGCGTCGCGCGCAGCGACAGGATCCACACGCTGTCACGCGCCGGATCGAGGGCGGGGTCGAGGAAGAGCTGCACGTCGGGTGTTACCAGAAGCCCTCCGAATAGGGTCCAGTTCCAATAGGCCTCGACGACCTTCTCGCTGCCTGAGCCCGCCTGGGAGTCCGGCAGATCACCCGGGTCGCTCGGCCCGATCGCGACCGCGATCTGGTCCGTTGGGCTCCGGCCCATTGGATTGTTTAGGGCGAACCCCAGGGCGAACGAGGCGTCGATGGCCGTCGTGTACCCGGAGGCGGCATTCGCGCGGCCGAACAGGGCCCAGGTCGCGCCGAGGTCCTGCACTGCGCTGACCGACCATCCACGCGTGGCGGGTTGTTGCGCCTGGGCCGGCGACTCGTAATAGGTGAACGAATACAAGCCGAAGCCGAAACGGTTGCGCGGAGGGGTCCATTGGACATAGCCGAACCAGGCGCGCTCGCCATCGCCGAATCCCGGCACTGTGAGTGTATTGGGGGAGGCGTCGTTGGGGTACTGAAGGCCGGCGGCTAGCTGGATGGACCGCGTCACGTTCCATTGCGCAAAGGCCCCGAGTCCCGCGGCGGCGTAGGCCGCGCTGCCGTTCTGGGCGAAGACGTCATTCACGAAATTCTGCTGCTGGTTGCCGAGATAGCGGTTGCCGTCGAAATTGGAGAAGGGGAACTGTCCGATCGCCACCGCCAGCCGGTCGCCGGGAAACGTGTGAGTGTAGGTCAGCTGGGAGAATTGGCGATCGCTCAAAGGCCAGTCGTTGATCGCCGAGATCACTCCCAAGCTCTCCCCGGTGTCTGCCGCGGTTTGATTGGTCGGATAAGCAGCGAGAGTCCCCGCAAGTTGGATGGACCCAGCACCAATGGCCTCATGACGGAACACGTCGTAGTTCACCGAAAGCCCTGCAAGCAACTGAAGGGACGGGCTGGCGCCCCCGGGGCCGCCCCACTGCTCCAAGAGGCTCGCGTCCAATGACCACTGCAGCCCCGTCTGTTGTTGGATGCGCAGCTTGCGCCTGGAGTAGTCGGCGTAGAGGCCGCGCTGTTCCGCCTGAAGCCTGTGCCGCCGCGCCGATCGGCGGAGGTCCTCATGACCCTCGCCGATCTTTGCGGGGACGAGACCCTCGGGGTCCGTCGGCTCCGCCTGACCTGGTGATCCTGTTTGCGGAAAGGCGGCCCCCGTCCATAGGACGCTCAGACCGCCGATCAAGAGGGCGACTAGCGTACCTGATCGTTGCGCCATCGCGGAGCACGTCCTCTTTCGACGCACCGGTTTCTGGTCTTTGGCTGGCAGCATCTATTGACGGGCGCCGTTGATGTTCTTTCTGGTGATCACCAGCCCGCGGGGGATGTGCTGGTCACCCACCTCGGCCATGAGCTGCCACGTATCGAAGGAACATACCCTTGCCGATGCTCGGTTCGGCACCGAGCTCCCGCAATACATCTGACGCTGTTTCTCGATCCTGGCAGCCTAGACCTTGCTCCACGGCAGCGACTCCGTGTTTGGCAGCGGCTGCAGTACGAAATGAACCCCTGAAGCGGCGTCTGGCCGATCTTCGAGATCGTGTGCCCGGTCTTCGGCGTGACCGTCGTCCCGAGCGGTCAGCGCAATGACCGCCGTGGCAGTCAACAGTCAACGGCGCGTTTGGCAGCAAGAACGCGGGCCTGAACCGAGCATAAGTGGTCCGCGCGTCCGGCAGGACGAACGCTTGGAGTTACTTCACCAGCTCGATCTCGCTCGGCTGCCAGGACTTGTCGAAGAAGGCTGGCAGCGGGCTGTAGAGACGCAGGATGGTGAACCAACCCTTCTTCGGGTCGGTCTGGATCCAGTTGCCGCGGGCGACGCCTTGCGGCTGTTCCGGTCCGAAATAGACCGTGGTTGAGCCGTCCTCGGCCGCTTCGGCCGCGGGCGAGGGATAGCTCTGGGAACCCGCCCGCGGGTATTTCTGCGGCGTCAGCAGCATCGACCGGGTCTGGTTGTCGTAGACCGTGAAGGACCAGAACGCCGCCGCCGGGATGCCCTTGGGCAATGCCACCTTGTAGGTCTTGGCGCCGTCGAACGGCTCGCCGTCGCTGTCGAGGAAGCCCATCAGGTATTGCGAGCCCACACCGGGGATGCGCATGATCATGCCGGGGCTGTCGAGGGTATAGGCGTAGTAGAACGCCGCGCGCGAATCGAGCGTGCGCGCCCCGGTCGGCGGCAGGGGCTTGAACATACCGTCTTTGAACAGCGGCGGAGGCGTTTCGAAAAGCGCGCCGCCTTCCCACAGCATGCTGCCCCAATGCGAACCCTCGTAATAGGCCCAGTCCGGATGCTGATCGGAGAACTGCCATTGCAGCGCGCGGCCGGTGGCCTGTCCCACGGTGGCGGCATCGCTCAGGATCTTTTTCATCCGGTCGTCAGGCTTGAACGCCTTGCCATGCACGATGCCGATGGCAGCAAGTTGGCCTGCAAGCTCCACGTCATAGCTGGTGGCCGGCTCGTTCTGGACGTTCTCGTTGATCATCTCGAAGAAGCCGTAGTCGCTGGGCGGAATGGTGTTGAACGACATCCCGCTGGCATTAATGAACTTCGTCTCGGGGATCTTCGGCTCGCCGGCCAGCTTGACCTCGCCTTTAAGGGCCTCGGCGATGGACGTCCCGTAACTGCCTGGCACATAGTGATAGATCTTCAGGTTCTGCTTGATGTTGTCGACCGCGGGCTTCGGGTCTTTGCCGTCCTTGATGAAGGCCCGGAGCGCGTACAGCACTGTGTTGGTTTGCGAATGTGCCACGAAGTAGCCGCCCTCGGGCAGCGGGCCGTCATAGCCCGGTCCGACGATCAGATATTTGCCGCCGAGCCCCCGGTCGGGCCCCGGCTTGCCCATGTCGATCACCCATTGGAACCACATGTCGTTGATCGCGCCGAGCCCTTCGGAGGGCTGGTCGATCACCACCGGTCCCTTCGAGAGGTCGATCCAGCCAAGGTAATAGACGGTGTCGGCATTTGCGGTCAGGAACAGCGAATTCGCATCCATCAGCTGTTCGAAGATGACGATGTCGCCGCTCTCCGCACCGACGCTTTGAAAGCCCTTTACCAGCGCCAGCGCCGACGCGCCGCGGAAGCTGTTGTTGTAGACGTTCAGCGCGCGGGTGAAGTCCAGGGTGTCGTAGACCTTCTCGGCGGTCTCCGCGCTTGGCACACCGTGGCTGAACTCTAGGGTACCGATGCGCGTCTCGACCGAATCCGGTGCCGAGAGGGATTCGAGCGTTTTGTCGCTGACCTCCGCACTAACCTCCGGGGCGCCGGCGGCCAGAAAGGCCCCCAGGGCAAAGGCCACGCCAGCCATTCTGAGCCTCTTGCCGCCGGGTGTTGTCGGCAATTGCGATCTCATCTGGTGCATTCCTGCTATCTCCTGCCAATGAATTGGATGACTGCGAACGGACCATGTCCGATCATGAACTTCAGGGTGTGGATCGAGCGTTGCGCCCGCGCCGGCACGGGCGAGCGGAGGGGTGCGCTCCTTAGAGGCGGGAGTATTGCCGATCTCGCAATGGGGGTTCTACCCCAGTGTCTTGGGGTTATCGACATCAAATCCACTGTCCGGCTCCGGCTTCGGCATGACCTGCGAACACGGCGGCCGTTTCCTCGCCAAAGCCGAAATGGGAGGTCGGCGCGATTTCTTTGCAGCGAGTCGGACGTGTATCCGAGATGGATGTGGCAGGCGTGGCGAGACTCAAAGGTGCTCCCCCGCCTTCGATGGGACACCGGTGGTTTGGATCTCCATTGCGAGGCACCAGGAGGCCGTGCATAGGAGTGCGGCCCCGCACAATGCCGTTGTGACGACTGGCTCGGTTGCTTTCACCTGATTTTCCTTCGGTTCAATTGGTCTGTGACTCGTTGGGATTGTTGTTGCCGAGCGCCGTGCAGAGCGACCCCTGAGTGCGCGGCTTGCGATCACTTGGGGAACATGATCTGCACCTGAGCGCGCAGTTGCCAGTCGGCAGCGTATTCGGGCTTGACGACGTTGGAATAAGCGCTGACCTGGGTGTTCACCGGCAGGCGCCCCAGGTGGAAGATGTGACCGATCCCGCCGCCCAGCGGGACTGTCCATTGGTTGCCGCTGTCGGCGGTCCAATCGACGGTGAGAATGGGGGCGCTGGTGAGGTAGGTGCCGCCCTTGAAGTTGTAATTGAGGAATGGCTGGATCAGGCCGTTGTTATAGTACGGAGCACTGCTGCTGGTGCCGAGCGACCAGACGTTATTGATCAACATGCCGTAGACCCAGGGGCTGCCCTCCTGCAGATGCAGCGCGACCGCGGTCGGTCCCAGGCCCCAATTCTCATTGCCAATCGCGCGATCGGTATGGGTCGGCAGCTGGGCGATGGCGCCGACACCCCAGATCCAGCCCTTGGCGTTACTTGGCGACAGGAAGACCGAAAACTGGGTGTCGCCGAGCCCGAACGTGCTGTCCTGCTGGGGGCTGAGATCGGGCAGCCAGATCAGCGGAAAGATGGTTCGGGTGATCAGGTTCCAGCTCTGGTTCAGCTTGATCGGGATGACCGGCTGGATATTCAGGATGTTCTGGGTCCCGCCGTCAGGCCCGTAATTGAAATTGGTATTGTTCTGGAAGGGTATGCTGATGAGGTTGGCGATCGGGTTCTGCGCCAGCTTCGCCAGCTCTTCCGCGCTCAAGGCCGCGCGCGCGGACGATTGAGATCGCGAGCCCGAGGGCGAACCACGTGATCCCCAGCGCCGCCCGTTGCAAAATGGCCCGCCGCAGCGGACCCGCC
>CAVOQO010000039.1:0-20798 GCA_963698355.1 uncultured Gammaproteobacteria bacterium
ACAATCGGCGGATCGACCGCCTCTTCGTCGTCGAGGTGGATCTGCTGAAAGGCCTCGACCCCGTCGGCGACCTCGCCCGTATCGTCGAGGAAGCGGGCGATGTGGAAGAGTGCTTCCCCCTCGTGCACCGACGGGATCTGGACGCGGCCGATCACGATCCCACGCGCCTGGGCGGTCACCGGGTGCTGGGTGCCGCTGTAGGGGTCGCTGATGTAGCCGAGGACATCCCCTCGCTCGACCCTTGCCCCAAGGGCAGCCAGGGTTCGCAGGAGGCCGCTCTCGGGCGCGCGGGTCCAGCTGCTCGAGCGCGCGATGAAGGGGGCGGCCGGACGCGGGCGCTGGCCGGTCGAGCGGATCATGCCGAGGCTGCGCATTACGTTGAGGATGCCCGACAGCCCGGCGCGAATCGACACCTCGTCGAAGCGCAACCCTTCACCCGCCTCGTAGAGGAGCATCGGGATGCCGAGCTCTGCCGCCGCCTCGCGCAGGGAGCCGTCACGCAGTGTTGAGTTGAGCAACACAGGCACGCCGAACGCCTCGGCGAGGCGCTCGGTCTCCGGGTCGTCGAGATTGGCGCGGATCTGCGGCAGGTTGGTGCGGTGCACGGCACCGGTGTGCAGGTCGATCCCATGGGTACAGTGGCGCACGATCTCGTCGACGAACAGATGTGCGACCCGCGCGGTTAACGAGCCCGCGGCGGAGCCGGGAAAGCTGCGGTTGAGATCGCGCCGGTCCGGCAGATAGCGGGACTGGTGGATCACGCCGTAGACGTTGACCACCGGCACCGCCACCAAGGTGCCCTTGAGTCTGCGCAGGGACTTCGCCTCCAGCAGCCGTCGGATGATCTCCACCCCGTTGAGCTCGTCGCCGTGCACGGCCGCGCACACGAACAGCCGGGGGCCGTCGCGCTTGCCGTGCACCACATGCACCGGCATCGACAGGCGCGTGTGCGAGTTGAGCTTGGGCAGTGCAAAATCGATGACCGCACGGTGTCCGGCGGCGACCGCCTGCTCCTGAATGACAAAGGGCGGGCGCATCCCTCAACCCCTGCCGCGGGTCCGCGTTCGGCTCAGGGCCGTTCGCTCGAGCGCCGCGTTACGCTCGATGAAAGCGAGCATCATGCCCGCGATGTCCTTGCCGGTGGAGCGCTCGATCCCTTCAAGGCCCGGCGAGGAGTTGACCTCCATGACCACTGCGCCATGGTTGGAGCGGAGCAGGTCGACGCCGGCGACGTTCAATCCCATGGTCTGGGCGGCGCGCACGGCCGTGGAGCGCTCCTCCGGGGTGATGCGCACGACGCTTGCCGAACCACCTCGGTGCAGGTTCGAGCGAAATTCGCCCTCCTTGCCCTGACGCTTCATCGCGGCCACTACCTTGTCGCCAATCACGAAGCAACGCAGGTCCGCGCCGCCCGCCTCCTTGATGAACTCCTGGACCAGGATGTTGGCGTGTAGCCCCATGAATGCCTCGATGACGCTTTCGGCCGCCTTGTGGGTCTCGGCGAGCACCACGCCGATGCCCTGGGTGCCCTCCAGGAGCTTGATCACCAGCGGTGCGCCGCCCACCATCTTGATCAGGTCCTGAATATCGTCCGGCTTGTGGGCGAATCCGGTCACCGGGAGCCCGATGCCCTTGCGCGAGAGCAGCTGCAGGGAACGCAGCTTGTCGCGGGAACGGGTGATGGCCACCGATTCGTTGAGCGGGAACACCCCCATCATCTCGAACTGGCGCAGGACGGCGGTGCCGTAGAAGGTGACCGAGGCACCGATGCGCGGGATCACGGCGTCGAACCCCTCCAGCTTCTCGCCCTTGTAGTGCATCTCCGGGCGCATCGACGTGATGTTCATGTAGCAGCGCAGCACGTCGAGCACCACGACCTCGTGACCCCTCGACTTGGCGGCCTCCGCCAGACGCTGCGTCGAGTAGAGCTTGGGGTTTCTGGAAAGAACGGCGATCTTCATTGTTTCCTCCTCGGCTGGTGGTCCATCTCCCGTTAGGATGGCACGCGGTCAGGCAGTGTCACCCCATCGATGCCCCGTGCGCACCGCAGCAGGACCTCGCGCGGCGCGTCTTTCGCGTCGTGGGGATCTTCTCCCAGCAGGCTCCGGGAACCGTACGAAGCGCGATCCCATCACGCTGAAACGCCCGATGAGTGCATTCTCGCACCGTCGGGTCCTTCACCCTCGACCTTACTCGTGAGGACTTGCACTGCGCAAAGGCGCGCAGATCGGGTTCGAATTGGGGAGCTCGATCTGCGGCAGGCGACGTACCGAGGAGCCGCGCGCATCGGAGCCGCATTGCCGCGATGGTGCTTCCGACCGAGAAGTCGAAGAGCGGGCCCGGGTAAGCTATCCTCCGCCAAGCGTTCGCCAAAGCCCGCGAGCGCTCGGCCAAACACTCTCCGCTCAGAACCGCTCCAGCATGCTTAGGCATCCGAATCAACGGATGCTCACAACGACACGTGTTCGTCGGGGTTTGGTTTCGCTTAACGTATCCTTAACCTCCCGTACCCAGATCGATGATATTTTCGAGTGTATGCGAGAGTCCAGACGTAACCCCGACAGGCCCTCGTACCCTGCCGGCCGTTCCCCGGCCGGTTTTGCCCTGGTCGAGGAAGGCGAAGTGCGCGTGGCCCCGCTCCTCGGGCTTCCCGGGCTGCTGGCGGAGCTGGGTGTCGATTGGGCCCCGGTGATCGCCGAGTCCGGGCTGGACCAGACCCTGTTCGACGATCCGGAGAACACCATCCACTTCGCTGACGGGGGGCGGCTTCTGGCGCTCTGCGTAGCGCGCACTGCGTGCCCCCATCTGGGGTTGCTTTTGGGCCAGAGAGCGGGTCTGGACGTCTTGGGGCTGTTGGGGCGCCTTGCCAGCCATGCCCCGGACATCGGGAGCGCCATGCGAAGCATCATTCTGTATCTGCATCTGCACGACCGCGGGGCGATCCCGGCACTGTGGGTCAGCGGTGACCGGGCGGTTGTCGCCTACACCATCCACCAGCCCGACGTCCCAGGCACCGACCAGATCTACGACCTCGCCCTCGCGATCACCTACAACGTCCTGCGGTCCTTGGCGGGCCCCGCATGGGAGGCCAGCGAGGTCCGTCTGAACCGCCCGCGGCCCGTCGAGATGGAGCCGTATCGGCGCCTGTACCGCGCCCGCTTGAGGTTCGGCGCCGAGCAATCGGCCGTGGTATTTGCCGCGTCCTGGCTCAGGCACCCGTTGGGGGGCGCCGATGCACGGCTGCACCGGCAGATCATGCAGGAGATCGAGGCACTGGAGGCCCAAGGCGCCGGCGATCTCGTGATCCAGCTCCGGCGGGTGCTGCGCCGGCTTCTGATCGGCGGTGCCGGTCAAAGCGAGACCTGTCTCGGGCAGGTGGCGGATCTGTTCGCGGTCCACCGGCGCACGCTGAACCGCCGGCTCAAGGCCCAGGGGACGACCTTCAAGGAGCTGGTCGACGCCACCCGGTATGACATCGCCCGCCAACTCCTGCGCGACACGCAGCTACCGGTTGCAGGGGTTGCGGCCGCGCTCGATTACTCCGACTCCGCCTCCTTCGATCGGGCCTTCCGCCGCTGGTCCGGGACCACGCCGGCAGCCTGGCGCTCGGAACAAAAGTCCACCTGACCTGCAGGTTGGCCGGGGCCGATCGACCTGAACGAGGCAGACTGACGCCAGAGACCCCTTCGCGTGTCGCGAAATGTCATACGCTGGCGCTGCGCAAAGCGGATACTTGCGCACGCCGTTGGCATGTGGCATCTCGCCGCTGCCGCCAAACAAATTGCGAACCCGATACGGACACGCAGCGACGGGCCGCTAATCCCCGTGACAGGGCCGCGGCTTCCGCGCTTCGAGGACTGGGTGGACAGGGTCTCGCGTCAGGCCCTGTGCAGAGCGGACCGATCAACACGGCACCCAGCGGGTGTCGGCGGCCACGTCAACAGCTCAAGTTTTCCGGACGGGCCAGGTGTCCCCGGGGGACATCCGCAGAATCAGGACGCCGCCGCTCGCCCTGATCCCTTAGTCACAAACGGAGGATACCGATGGGTCAGACCTGTAGATCACTTACCCTTGGGGCCCTGGCGCTCTCGGCGCTCGGATTCTCGTCCGGGGCGGCCGCCACCGGCGTCGCCGACCCCTATGATGGGAACTGGCACTTCCACGTGGTTCCCTATCTATGGCTCCCGGCGATCAGCGGCAGCATCGACACCGACGTTCCCGGACGCCCCGGACCCAACGGCGAGCCGCGACAGGTCAAGGTCAGCGGCGACGTCAACCCCGACAGCTATCTGCAGAACCTTCAGATGGCGTTCATGCTGACCGCCGAGGCCCGTAAGGGCCCGTGGTCGATCCTCACCGACATCGTCTATACGGACTTTGGCGATCAGGACACCCGGGTGAAGCGCGTAACCGGTCCGCTCGGGGAGCTGTCCACGGAGGTCGCACGAAACGCCAAGGTCGATGTCAGCGCCACCATCTGGACCCTGGCCGGCGGCTACACGGTGGTGCGTGATCCGACCTGGAGCCTGGACCTGATCGCCGGGTTCCGTTATCTCACCATGAACAGTGACCTGACCTTGTCCTTGCAGGACGAGCGTGGCCGATACCTGCGTGCCCGCGACGTGTCGATGGACCAGGACGAATGGGACGGCATCGTCGGCGCCCGCGGTAAGATCCTGTTCCCGAACACTCGTTGGTTCATTCCGTATTACGCGGACATCGGGGCCGGCTCATCCAACTGGACCTGGCAGGCACTCGCGGGGCTGGGCTACCGCTTCGACTGGGGCGAGGCCACCGTCGCCTGGCGCGCCATCGGGTACGAGTTTGACGGGAACAACGTGGACCTCACCCTAAACGGCCCGGCCCTGGGCGTGGGCTTCCGGTGGTGAGCGGGTCCCGGACCATCCGAGAGACGAGCGGGAGAGACGAGCGGGTCCGACGATTGTTAATCTGAACGAGGAGCATCCGAATGACGACCAGACGTGAATTGATTGCCGGCGCGGCCCTGCTTGCGCCGCTGGCGTTCACCCTACGCGCGGCCCGCGCGACCGAAGGGTCAGAAAAGGCGGACGACACGGCCCCCAAGATGGCCGATTTCCTGTTCGTCCAGAACGCCCGAGCGGTGGCTTTCGAAGGGGACCGGCTCACACTCAAGGGGATCAACCCGGTCACGGTGATGTTCTCCGACCGGCCGGAGCGCATCGCCGGGCACATGACCACGGCCCGCTTCGTGCCCTTCTGGGGAGAAGGCAACGACAGCTTCCTCAAAGACCCGCCCAACGCGACCCTGTCCTTCCTGGAAGCCAACGACCTCGCCGATGCGGTGGTCGAGCTGCGCGACCCGGTCCTGGAGGGCGACGAGTTGAGTTACCGGGTCAAGCTCCTGGAGGGCGAGATCCCGGCGCTCGCCGGAGCGGCGTCCCTCTTCATCGACATCATCGGCATGCCGCTCACCCCGGTCTCCGTCGCGGGTGCACGTCGGCGTATGTGGCGGCGGGCCGTCATCTACTGATTTCGCGGCGCCGAACAAGTTGGTGTGTGACGGCGGGATGTGACAGGATTTCGGCGTGAACGACCAGTCGATCACGCCAAAGGGGAGCGAGGAGACCGTCGCCTGTCCGGAATGCGACCTGCTCCAGGTCCTTCCTGAAGTCCCGTCGGGGGGTAAAGCGCGCTGCGCGCGCTGCGGCCGCGTCCTGGCGAGTCGGAGCTCGGACCCGATCGGTCGTCCTCTCGCGCTCACCATCGCCGCCCTGCCGGTGCTGATCGTCGCCAACACCGCACCGCTGATGGGGCTGTCCGCCGTCGGACGCCACGCAAGTACCACGATCGCGGGCGGCGCCTTTGAGATGTGGATCGAGGGCCAGGAGCTGACGGCCCTGATCGTCGCCTTCTGCGCAGTGATCGCCCCCGGCGGCTACATCCTGTTCATGCTGACGGTCCTGCTCGGGGCAAGGCGGGTTCCAGCGCCCCAATGGGTCGGCGACATGCTGCGCTGGGCGGAACGTATGCAACCCTGGTCCATGACCGAGGTGATGATGCTCGGCATCCTGGTGGCGCTCATCAAGATTGCGGAGCTGGCCAAGGTCGAGCCTGGCGTCGGCATGTATGCGGTGGGCGTCCTGATGCTGCTCCTTCCCGCCATCATGAGCAGCTTTGATGCGGAGGAGATCTGGAAGCGCGTCGAGTGGGCGGATGGCGAACCACCACCCCAATCGCCCCAGATCCCGGCCGACCAGAGTGCGGCCCAGGGGCCGGCGCCATGACCGCGACCCCGCTCACTGCTGCCCAGGCCGGATTGGTCTCCTGTGAGACCTGCGGCCTCCTCTCGCAGCCCGCCGATGCGGCCGAGCCGGGGTACTGTCCACGTTGTGGCTCTGAGCTCGAATGGCGCCGCGCCGGGTCCATCCAGACCACCTGGGCGCTCGTCATCGCCGCCGCCATCTGCTACATCCCGGCGAACCTCCTGCCGGTGCTCGGCACCACCACCCTGGGTTCGACCGAGTACGACACCATCATGGGCGGGGTGGTCTTCCTCTATACTTCCGGATCCTGGCCCCTGGCACTCATCGTGCTGATCGCGAGCGTCATGGTTCCGCTGGGGAAGCTGGTCGCGCTGAGCTATCTGCTGATCACGGTGCAGCGCGGCTCGATCAGCAGTAACCAGGAGCGGACCCGGCTCTACCGCATGGTCGAGTTCATCGGCCGCTGGTCCATGCTGGACGTCTTCGTCGACACCTTTACGGTCGCCCTGGTTCAGCTCCAGCCACTGATGTCGGTGCACCCCGGCCCGGGAGTGATGTTCTTCGCCGCCGTGGTGGTGCTGACCATGATCGCGGCCGAGCGATTCGACCCCCGACTGATCTGGGACGCGTCCGCGGCGAAGGAGTCCACCGTTGGCTGATATCAAAGACCGTAGCGCCCTCCCCCGGGCCACCCTGACACCGAGGAAACACTCGCGGGTCTCCGCCGTCTGGCTTATCCCCCTGGTTGCCGCCATCGTGGCGATCGGGATCGCGGTAAACCGAATCCTCAACGAGGGGCCGACCATCTCCATCGTCTTCAAGTCCGCCGAGGGCGTGGAGGCCGGCAAGACCTTCATCAAATACAAGGACGTGAAGATCGGCCAGGTGACGGCGGTCGAGCTCTACCAGGACTACTCGAAGGTCAGGGTGACCGCCAAAATCGACAAGCACGCTGAGGGACTCATGGTGGATGACGCCGAGTTCTGGGTGGTCCAGCCGCGCGTCACCCTAAGCGGTGTCTCCGGCCTGGGCACCCTGCTCTCGGGCAACTACATCGGATTCGAAAAGGGCAAGTCCAAGAAGAGCCAGCGCCGATTCGTGGGGCTCGAGGTCCCGCCGGTCATGACCCTGGATGAGCCGGGCCGGGAGTTCCTGCTTACGTCCGATGACATCGGTTCCCTGGGGATTGGGTCGCCGCTCTATTTCCGCCGCCTCCAGGTCGGCCAGGTCATCGCCTACACGCTCGCGAATGACGGCAAGTCGGTCAGTATCCGGGTCTTTGTCAAGGCGCCCTACGATCAGTTCGTCAGCACCGAGACGCGCTTCTGGAACGTCAGCGGCCTCGACGTCACGGTTGGCGCCGGCGGCGTGGACGTGCGCACTCAGTCTCTGGTGGCCCTCCTGATCGGCGGAATCGCCTTCGAGACACCCACCTTCGCCGCGACGGGCGAGCCCGCGGCAGCCGACAGCGCGTTCACCCTCTACGGCGACCGATCCACCGCCATGAAGCAGCCGGAGGCGATCGCCAGGCACTATGTGCTCTATTTCAGCGAATCCATGCGGGGCCTGGCCAAGGGGGCGCCAGTCACCATCCTTGGCCTGCAGACCGGCGAGGTCACCGACGTCGGGTTCGACCTGGAGCCCGATACCTTGAAGTTGCGCGGACGCGTGGAGGTCGTGGCCTACCCCGAGCGTCTCGTGGCACGGCTGCGCGGCCAACAGTCGGCAACGGGCGGGACCATCGTGCGCAGCGAGCAGCAGAGCCACGCCTTCTTTCAGCGGATGATCGAGGAGCGGGGTTTGCGCGCGCAGCTCCGCAGCGGCAGCCTGATCACCGGGCAGCTCTATGTGGCACTCGACTTCTTCCCCGACGCCAAGAAGGCTGAGGTGGACTGGAGCAAGGAGGCCCCGGTGATCCCAACGGTCCCCAGCACCCTCCCTGACCTGGAGGCCAAGGTCAGCAGCATCCTGGCCAAGCTCGACAAGTTGCCCTACGAGGCAATCGCCAAGGACGTCGAGAAGACCCTCGATTCGCTCAACAAGGCGATCAAGGACGTCGACAAGGCGGTGGAGCACATCGACTCGGGGCTCACGCCCGAGCTGAAGTCGGCCATCAAGGAGCTCCATAAAACCCTCGCGACCGCCGACCGCGTGCTCAAGAACACGGACGCGACCCTGCTCGGCAAGGACGCCCCGGGCCAGCTCGAGCTGCGCGATACCTTGCAGGAGGTATCGCGTGCCGCGCGCTCGTTCCGCGAGCTGACCGACTACCTCGAGCGCCACCCCGAGTCTCTGGTCCGCGGCAAGGGCGGGGAGAAACCCTGATGCGATACCCAGCCAACCTGTTGGCCCCCGCACTGGCACTGATACTACTCGGGAGTTGTGCATCGCCCAGCTCGCGCTTCTACGTCTTGAGCGCCACGGCCACGGCCACCGCGCCCCCGTCCGACCTGTCATTGGCGGTCGGGCCGGTCTCAGTGCCAGCGGCCGTGGATCGGGCCGAGATCGTCGTCACCACAGGACCGAATCAGGTGCATCTCGACGAGTACAACCGCTGGGCCTCACCCCTGAAGGACGAGGTCTCGCGGGTGGTCACCGAGAATCTGGTCGCCCTGCTCGGCACCCCGCGGGTGACCCAGTCTCCCCAAACCCTGAGCGGAGACGCCACCTATCGCGCCGTGATCGAGGTGCAGCGGTTCGATTCCGCGCCTGGGGATTCCGCCACCCTGGACGCGCTCTGGACCGTGCGCCGACCCAAGGACGACAAATCCCTGACCGGGCGCACCACGGTGCGCGAGCCGGTCGCAATGCAAGGCTACGAGGACATCGCCGCCGCCCACAGCCGCGCACTCGCGCGCCTGAGCCGGGATATCGCGGATGCCGTCTGGTCGCTCGAGCGCTCGGCACGGTAATCACATCGGAGCCTGATGCGGGTCTTGCTTCACCGGTCGATTTCATGCGTCACCTGGGGGGGAGCGGCACCGTCACGCCGAGGGCGGCGCTCGTGCAGAGATGCAGAGATCGCGCGCGTGGCCGGTACGACGATGCGAGCAGGCATCGGGGTCCGGCCCTGGCGGCGGGTCGATCTGTTCCGCGGCGGGTCGGGAATCCTGATCCGCGCCCTGGCGGCCGTGCTCCTGCTTGGATCGGGCGTTGCCGCTCGAGGGGCGGAGCCGACGACCCCCGAATCCCCCGGCCCGCCAACCGCCTCTCCCACCGCCGCTCCCACGGTAGGGCCCGCCCCCGTATCGATCCCCATCGATGAGATCGCGCCGCGCGCCACGGAGGTGGCACGCCTGCTGGGCAGCGACGCCGAAAACCTCGCGCCCAGCAACACCATTGAATCCATACTCCACGCCCTGCCGGCGGTCAGCGCGGAGCTGAGCATGGAGCTCGAGGGAACCCGCGACCTGCTCAGCGAACAGCCCTCACTCGAGACGCTCCAGACCCTGGCCCAGTTGTGGCAGCAGCGGCAGATCCAGTTGAACCACTGGTTGGAGCCCTTGAGCGAGCGCGCCACCGGGCTCCAGGGTGCACTGGAACGACTGAACGGGCAACAGGAAACCTGGACCCGCACCCGGGATGCGCAGCGGGCCGCGCAGGCCCCGGACGCGATACTGGAGCAGATCGACGCGACCCTTGCCGCCATCGCGACGGCTCAGCCGCTGACTCGGGCCTGGCGTGACGCCGCCCTGGAGGTGCAGGGCAAGGTTGCCCAGGAGGTCGTGCGCTGCGAGACGGCGCGGGCAGAGATCGCCCAGCTCCAGCAGGGCACGGTGGGCGGGGTCTTTGCCCGGAACGGCCAGCGCATCTGGAGCCTCAATTGGTGGGCCCAAGCGCACGGCGCGGTTCGCGCCCGATGGTCCCAGATCCTCGACTCCTACTCGGCAGATCTGTGGGCCTATGTTCGCGACCCCTCCAAGCACATGCCCATCCACCTGGGGCTCTTCACCGTGGCGCTCGTCGCGTTGCTGGCGGCGCGCAGGCAGGTGGAGCTATGGACCGCCACGGGTGAGAACGTGTCGCGCGTCACCGCCGTATTCAATCACCCCGTCGCCGCCGCGCTGCTCGTGGCGCTGATGGCGGCCACGGTCATCCCTGCACCGACACCCTATACAGTCAAGCAGCTGTTCGACGCACTGGCAATGGTGCCGATCATCGTCCTCGCCCGTCCGGTCGTTGACCGAGCGTTCGCCCCGGTGCTCTACGTCGTTGGGATCCTTATCGCGTTGGATACGGTCCGCCACGCCTTTGGCGGCATTCCCCCGCTCGTCGACCAAGCGGTGGTCCTGTTGGAGTCGCTTGCGGGGATCGCGCTGTTGGTTTGGCTGCTGGCCCGAGGCGGCTGGCATCGCAAGCGGGGCAAGACGGCGGGTTTGGGGCGACCCCTGCTCCGGCGGTTCCTGATCGTCCTGGTGCTCTGTGTTCTCGCGATCGGCCTGCTCGCCAGCATTCTGGGGTACTTGCGTCTAGCGCGGCTCACGACGCCGGCCGTTCTGATCGGGGCCGCCGAAGCCTTGTGGCTCTATGCGGTCGTCGAGGTGGCGACCGCCGTGGTCGCCTACGCCCTGCGGGTCTGGCCTCTGCGTTACACCTACTTGGTACAACACCATCGGAGACTCCTCGAGTCGCGTCTACACCGGACGCTGATTGGGCTGGCGGTCGTGGGCTGGTGGGTCCGCTACCTGAATTACCTGGGCCTTTGGGAGCCGACCCTGGCTACAGGGCAAGCCGTGCTCGACACCCAGATCGCGTTGGGGTCCTTCAATACCTCCGTCGGAGACGTACTGGCCTTCGTTGTGACGCTGGTCGTGGCCTATCTGGTGTCGTCGCTGATCCGCTTCGTTCTCGCCGAGGAGGTCTACCCCAGGGCAGGCATCGCAACCGGGCCCTCCTACGCGGCCTCCAGCGTCTTTCATTACGCCATCATGACCCTGGCGTTCCTGCTGGCCCTCGGGTTGCTGGGCGTCACCCTGACCCAGGTGACGGTCCTGGCGGGGGCCCTGGGCGTCGGAATCGGGTTCGGCCTGCAGGGCGTCGTGAACAACTTCGTTTCCGGACTGATCCTGCTGTTCGAGCGCCCGATCAATGTGGGCGACGCGGTCCAGGTGGGGGATCTCCAGGGCTGGGTGCGCCGGATCGGCATCCGCGCCAGCGTCGTGCGCACGTTTCAGGGGGCGGAGATCATCGTTCCCAACGCCCAGCTGACCACCCAGCAGGTGACCAACTGGACACTCAGTGACCAGCAGCGGCGGATCGATCTACCGGTGGGTTTGAGCTACGGCGTGGCGCCAGCGAAGGCGATCGAGCTGCTGGAGGGCGTGGCGACCGCCCATCCCCGGGTCCTGCGAGACCCCTCGCCCCGGTGCCTGTTCATGGGCTACGGGGACAGCTCGATCAACTTCGAGCTGCGCGCGTGGACCGACTATGCCATCTGGATCCAGGTTCAGAGCGACCTAACCGTCGCCGTATACGAAGCCGTCTACGCGGCGGGCATGACCTTTCCTTTTCCCCAGCGCGAGGTGCGGCTGCTCGGCGAGCGAACCACAGTGTCCCGGGTTCCCGCGGGCCCCGAAGAGAGCCCCGAGTAGAGCAACCGCAGATTCCGCGGGTACATCCTGTCGCGAAATGCCAATCGCATACCCCAGCGCAGAGTATAGGCTTCGGCGTCGGCATCTGGAGGACAGAGCGCGGGCGCGCGTTTGCCGAATTTCAACCAACCGGACGGAGGGCAACCCACCATGTGTCTCAATTCTCGAAGCTCGCAGCCGTTTACACGGGGAAGGATCCGTGTCGCGCTCGCGGTCATGGCTTGTCTCGGTGCAGGCGGCGTACCATTCGCCGTGAGCGCCGCGGAAGGCATTCCCCAGATTACTGGTACGCTCGGCTCGCCGGGCGCCACCACGACCATTCCCGGAAATCAGCTCCCCGCGCCGCAACCGGCATTCGGCGGCGTGATCAAGGACGACGCGCTGCAATCCAAGCAGTGGTGGGCGCCGCGCATCGTGCCGCCCAAGGGCGCGCCCGACATCCTGCTCATCCTGACCGATGACGCCGGCTTCGGCGTGCCCAGCACCTTCGGCGGGGTCATCCCGACACCGTCGATGGACCGGATCGCCGAAAACGGGCTGCGCTACAACCGGATCTTCTCCACTTCGCTCTGCTCGCCGACCCGCGCCGCGCTCATCACCGGGCGCAACCACCACTCGGTGGGCTTCGGCGTCATCGCCGAGCAGGCGACCGGATTCCCCGGTTATAACAGCGTCATCGGCGCCGACAATGCGACCATCGGACGCATCCTGCGCGACAACGGCTATGCGACCAGCTGGTTCGGCAAGAATCACAACACGCCGACCTACGAGGCCAGCCAGGCCGGGCCATTCACCCAGTGGCCGACCGGCATGGGCTTCGACTACTTCTACGGCTTCGTCGGCGGCGACGCGAACCAGTGGGGGCCGAACCTGTTCCGCAACACCACGCAGATCTATCCGTGGATCGGTCACGAGGGCACCTCTGAAGATGGATCGGTCTGATCCGAAGGCGGCGATCTGGCCGGTGACCGGTAAGGAGAGCGACTGGAATCTGATCACCGCGATGGCCGACGACGCCATCGCATGGATGGACCGGATTCACCAGACCGACCCCACGCAGCCGATCTTTCTCCACTACTGCCCCGGCTCATCGCACGCGCCGCACCACCCGACCAAGGAATGGGTGGACAAGATCAGCGCGATGCATCTCTTCGACGATGGCTACGAGAAGCTGCGCGAGCGGATCTTCGAGAATCAAAAGAAACTCGGCGTCATTCCTCCGGATCAGGAACTGACTCCCTGGCCGAAGGACATCCTGACGCCCTGGGACGAGCTCTCGGACGATGCGAAGAAGCTCTTTATCCGCCAGGCCGAGGTGTTTGCCGCCTACGTCGCCTACAGCGACTATGAAATCGGTCGCGTGATCCAGCATTTCGAGGACCTGGGCAGGCTGGACAACACGCTCGTCATCTACCAAAACGGCGACAACGGCACCAGCGCCGAGGGCGGGCCGGAAGGCACGTTCAGCGAGGTGGCGTTCTTCAACGGCGTCAAGCCGCCGGTGGACGTGCAGATGAAATTCTACGAGGCCTGGGGCACCGAATTCGCCTACAACCACATGTCGGCCGGCTGGTCCTGGGCCTTCGACACGCCGTTCGACTGGTTCAAGCAGAACGCCTCCCGGCTCGGCGGCATCAACCAGAACATGGTGATCCAGTGGCCGGCGCGCATCAAGGACAAGGGCGGCCTGCGCGAGCAGTTCATGCACGTGATCGACCACGTGCCGACGATCCTGGAGGTCACCGGCATCGCGGCGCCCGAAGTCGTGGACGGCATCAAACAGAAGCCGATCGAAGGCACGAGCTACGCCTACACCTTCGACGCGGCCAACGCCAAGGCACCTTCCAAGCATACGACCCAGTATTTCGAGATGATGGGCCAGTGGGCGATCTACCACGACGGCTGGTTGATGAGCACCAAGGTTGACCGCGCGCCCTGGGATGCGTTCTCCGCGGCCAACCCAGACCCGCTGAACAACCAGGTGTTCCAGCTCTACGATCTCAGCACGAGTTGGAACCAGGCCGAAGACATCGCCGCGCAGCACCCGGACAAGGTCAAGGAAATGCGTGCGATGTTCCTTGAGGAAGCGAAGAAGTATCAAGTCTTGCCATTGGATGCGTCGGTGGGTGCCCGGGTTGCAGCCGCGCGTCCGAGCCTCACGGCCGGGCGCAACGAATATGTTTACACGTCTCCGATGACCGGTCTGCCGCAGGGCGACGCGCCTTATCTGCTCAACAGCTCCTACACGATCACGGCGGACATCACCGTTCCCGAGGGTGGCGCCGAGGGCATGATCGTGACATCGGGCGGGCGTTTCGCCGGGTTCGGCTTCTACCTGCTCGAAGGTAAGCCGGTCTTCCTGTGGAACCTGCTCGACCTCGAACGCATCAAGTGGGAAGGACCGGAATCCCTCACGCCCGGCAAACACAACATTGAGTTCGCCTTCACCTATGACGGCCTCGGCGCGGAAACGATGGCCTTCAATAACTTCAGCGGAATCGGACGCTCGGGCACCGGCACGCTGAAGGTCGATGGTAAGGAAGTCCAGACCATCAAGATGGAGAAGACCATCCCGATCATCCTGCAGTGGGACGAGAGCTTCGACGTCGGCTCCGACACCATCACGGGCGTGAACGATGCGGACTACCAGCCGCCGTTCCCACTGACCGCAAAGCTCGACAAGCTGACGATCAAGGTTGATCGGCCGGTGCTGTCGCCGGAGGAGATCAAGAAACTTGAGGAAGGCATGAAGGCAGTCGAGGCCGGCCGCGAGTAAGCCGTTTCGCTCGCAGACCACGCGGGGCGTTTCGTCATTGAACGCCCCGCGTCTTTTCGGAGCTTCATCTATGAAATGGCACCTGCAACATCAAGGGAAAGCGCATATGGAGAGGATGTCCTCTCCCATTGTTCAGCCAGCGCGTCAGGCTGCCGCTCGCCTGCTGCTCTGTGCGGGCTTGGCGCTGACTGTGCAAGCGGCGTGCGCCGGCTTCGATGAAGCCGCCGCGGCCTTCGCGGCGGGGGATTACGCCAAGGCGCTGCAAGAGTCCCGTCCGCTCGCCGAACAGGGCGACCCGCGCGGCCAGTACGCCATGGGCGTGCTTTATGAAAACGGTTTCGGCGTGACGAAGGACCAGCAGCTGGCGGCAGCCCGGTATCTGAAGTCGGCCGAACAAGGCAACACCGATGCCCAGTACAACCTCGGCGCGATGCATGAGCACGGCGTCGGCATCCCAGTGAATTATCCCGAGGCGGCGCGCTGGTATCGTCCGGCGGCCGAACAGGGCGATATCGACGCGCTGAGCAACCTGGGCGTGCTCTACCAAAATGGCCAGGGCGTACCGCAGGACAAGGTGCTGGCCATGGCGCTGTACAACGTTTCCGTGGCCTATGCCGGCGAAAGCAAGACGCAGGCCGCGCATAACCGTCAGGTGCTGGCCAACCAGATGCCGCTGGACGATGTGAAGAAGGCGCTGGCGCTCACGGAGACGCTGCTCAAGCCGGGCAACCTGGAATCCGGTTTGCAGGCCTATTTGCAACAGCCGCCGCGCTGATTGCTAGCGGCGACAAGGATCCGCCGCCGTGGCGGAAGGCCTCCCCGTAACCCCTAAGCAAGGATAAATGGACATGCAACGTGTTCGATCAATCCTCTTTGCGGCAGTGACCGGTGTCAGCGTGCAGGTGGCGATCGCGGCGTCAGCGGACGACGTATTGCCGCAACTGCCGCCCGGCCAGAGCCTCGGCATCGAGTTGGGCATCCCCACCGTGCCCAACCGGCGTGACGTGGGCGGCTACCAGACCGCGGACGGCAAGACGGTCGCACGCGGTATCGCCTACCGCTCCGACACCTTCAACCCGATGAGCACCGAGGACATCAAGAAGCTCGAACGCGTCGGCCTGAAGAACGACTACGACCTGCGCACCACCGCGGAGGTCAAGGCCAAACCCGATGAGCTGCCCCCCGGCGTCCAGTACCAGCTTCTGAATGTGTTAGCGGATGCCAAAGGGGCCGCTGCCGCGGAGCTAGAGGCACTGCTGCACGAACCGAAGAAGGCCAACGCGGCCCTCGGCAACGGCAAGATCGAGGCGATGTTCATGCAGGTCTACCGCGAATTCGTCACGCTGCCGAGCGCAAAGGCGTCCTACGCCAAGCTGTTCACCGACCTGGCCGATCCGCACATGGCCCCGGGTATGTTCCATTGCACCACCGGCAAGGATCGCACCGGCTGGGCGGCGGCCGCGCTGCTGACCCTGCTCGGGGTACCGAAGGAGACGGTGATGGCCGATTACATGCGCACCAACGACTACACCCTGCCCCAGTTCCAGCATGCGATCGATGCCTTCGTCGCCGGCGGCGGCGAGCGCTCGATCCCGCTGGCCGTGCTCGGGGTCAAATCCGAGTACCTGGAGGCGTCCTTCGACGATATGCACAAGCAATACGGGTCCATCGAGCAGTATTTCTCCGAGGGCCTTGGCATCGACGCCGCGGCGCAGCAGGCCCTGCGCGAGCGCTTCCTGGGCGAATGAGGCGGTTCGACCCCCGGCCCTGTAGGTGCGAATGAAAGCCCATCTACAGGGCTGCGACGACCCAAACCCGCCGCACCGATCCCTAGAGTCCGCCGTGCGGACCATAACCCCGCGGTCAACCGTGGCCCTGCCACGCTGGCCAACCACCCCAACCAACCAACAATCGACGGAGTACCTAAGCAGTGATCAAGCACCATCGTTCCATCCTCTCCCACCTGGTCCTCGCAACCGCCCTGCTCGCCACCGGCCTGGCCATGGCGGAGGAGAAGAAGCCGGTCGGCACCGTGTCCCTGGAAGAGGAGCAAATCGGCTTCCTTTTGGGCGGCAGCCGTGGCAGCGGCGTCCTGACTTACGAGGGCAAGGAGCACCCCTTCCAGGTCAAGGGCCTGAGCGCCGGCATGAACGTGGGCGTCTCCAAGATGAGCGCATCGGGAGAGGTCTACGACATGAAGGGCATCGACCAATTCCCCGGCACCTACACCAAGCTCGACGCCAGCGTCGCCGTGGGTGGCGGCATGGGTGGCATGCATCTCAAGAATGAGCACGGGGTCATCATGACCCTGCACGCCCGCACCAAAGGTCTGGACCTCAACCTGGGGACCATGAGCGGCGTCACCGTGACCATGGATAAGCCGTAACAGGACAGGCCCTGAGGCCAGCGGCGCAGGGATGCGCCCTCCCCCGAACGCTCCTGTCCCCAGGTGTCGCGCAGAAGAGGGGCACCCCGCTCCGAGCGTCCCCCTCGCTTGCGAACCTCACGAGGAACTGACCCAATGACAGCAACAACAACAGCCTTCGCCCCGAATCGCGTTCTAAGGCGCCTCCCGCTGAGCGCCGCGCTCGCTCTGACCCTCGCGTTTGCCGCCGGCACTGGCGCCAGCGCCGAAACCTACAAGATGACCACGCCCATCGCCCCGGGCGTCGCCACCCCCGACCGGCTTGAGACCTCCATCGGCACCCTGAACCTGGTCGATGGCGTCCCCACGCCGGACACCATTGCGAAGATCTACGAAAACCTGGATCGCTCCCGGGCCCTCCAGGCGTATTTGCTGGCCATCCCGATCGTCAACCAGGCCGGCATGCGCGACTCCGTGCGCCAATTCGGGCCGGTCAACCAGACCGACGTCATCTGGGAAACCCTGGTCGACCCGAAGACCGTAGAGCTAACCGCGAACGACAACACCATCTACAACTTCATCTGGATCGATACCCACGAGGGGCCGGTCGTACTGGAAGTTCCGCCCATGTCGTTGGGTGCCATCGACGACTTCTGGTATCGCTGGGTGACCGACATCGGCATCACCGGCCCCGACAAGGGCAAGGGCGGTAAGTACCTGATCCTTCCTCCCGGGTACGAAGGCAAAGTCCCGGACGACTATTTCGCCGTACGCCCGAGCACCTACGGTAACTGGGCACCCTTCCGAACCTTTCTGGTCGACGGATCGCCCAAGCCCGGCGTCGAGTCGGTCAAGAAGCACCTGAAGATCTACCCGCTGGCCGATGCAGCCAACCCCGCTCCTGTGAAGTTCGCCAACGCCTCGGGCGTCCCCGCGAACTTCGTCGCACCGGGTGACTACGCGTTCTGGGAGCTGCTCGATAAGGTGATCCAAGAGGAGCCGAGCGCGGGGTCGGACCCCACCACCCTGGGTCTGTTTGCGTCCATCGGCATCGAGAAGGGCAAGCCCTTCCACCCGGATGAGCGCATGAAGAAGATCCTGACAGACGCGGCCAACATCGGCGCCACCACTGCCCGCGCCCTGGCCTTCAAGATGCGCGAGAAGGACGCCTTCTTCTACCCGGACGGCCAATGGCGCCTGCCCTTCTTCGGCGGCTACAAGTTCGAGGTCTCCCCCGGGGTCGCCAACCTCGACGGTGCAGCATTCTTCTACTACTTCGCCACCGGCGTGACCCCGGCGATGGAAGAGAAGATGGTCGGCAAGGGCTCCCAGTACCCCTGGACCGCCCTGGATTCGAATGGCGACCCCTTCGATGGCGCCAAGACCTACAAGCTGCACCTGCCGCCGAACATTCCGGTCAAGGACTTCTGGTCGGTGATCGTCTACGACACCCAGACCCGCTCCATGCTCCAGACCGATCAGCAGGCCCCGAGCGTCAGCAGCCAGAACAAGGCCCTCCAGGTCAATGCGGACGGCTCGGTGGATGTCTGGTTCGCCCCCAAGGCCCCCGAGGGCAAGGCGAGCAACTGGATCCAGACCATCCCCGGCAAGGGCTGGTTCATGATCCTGCGCCTCTACGGCCCGCTGGAGCCCTGGTTCGACAAGACCTGGCGCCCCGGGGAGATCGAGCAGGTGAGGTAGTCGGTTCGCTTGAGTTGTGGAGCGGGCGGCCCCTTCGCCACCGACCGGCCCGGGCGCTCAGCTTGCGAATCCACCTTGAGCGCGCCTCGAGGCAAGCAAGCACGGCGGATGGTGATTGGCCAACCTGGATCAGCCCTTTGTCTCTATCAATCGATACGTGAAATTTGAGGCGTCAGAACGATGATGAAGTACCAGTCCCGTGTCTTTCCTTCCCCTAGAGCCAGGTCAAAGAGCCGACCCGCAACCCGATTTGCCGTCGGGATTGTTGCTGGGGTCGCCCTGACCATGGGCCAGGCGGCCGCTGTTGAAAACTCCAATCTTCGCCTCGACAGCACCCGCGACCTGTATGCGACGTGCTCGGTGCCCGCGAACGCCGCGGAGTTTCTGCTGGCCCATCAGGCCTGCCGTGCCTTTATCGAGGGCGTTGCCCAGTATCACGACCTGATCAGCAAACCCGGTCGGATGAAGCGACTCTACTGCATGCCCGCGAACAGCACGATTGAGGATGGGGTGTCGGCCTTCAACGCCTGGGCGGCGACCAGAACGGACGACGCCCGGCTCATGGGTGAGGAGCCGGCCGTGGGGCTGGTCCGCGCCCTCGCCGCCAAGTATCCCTGCAAGGGTTGATGCAGCGCCCGTTCATCTGATCGCCCGTCGCCGCGGCACTGCCGTGGAGCCGGGTTACTGCGTGGAGTTTTCCGATGTCGACTCGATCCTTGAAAGATCTCATGGTCCCGACCCTACTGATCACAACCGTCGCCCTCAGCGGGTGCGGCACGACAACGGGCACGCGCACCGCCAGCGGTGCCCTCATGGGCGCCGCTACGGGCGCCGCCATCGGTTCCCTGACAGCCGAGGCGGGTGCCGGCGCCCTGATCGGGGTCGGCGTCGGTGCCCTGGGCGGCTATCTGTACGACCAGCACCTCAAGGGCAATTTGGACTAGTGCCCCATTCAGCGCTGGGCCTGCCGCCACACCGCGGCGGCAGGCTCGGATCCAGTTCCTGATCCTGTCTTGGCCGATGGCCCCGGGGCCGAGCCCCGGAGCACCGTGACGGCTAGTCGCGACGCGATCGCCGGGGTTTATCGCCGCGTCTGATCGGGTTGTCCATTCCGCAGCGAATTCGCTTCCACAACCAACCTGAAAGAGGAGATCGACCATGCCATTCCCTTCCCAGCATTGCCCGAGCAGACTCCGGAGCCTCTGCACCGCCCTGACCCTGACCGCCCTGCTGGCCGCCACCGGCGCCCTGGCCGCCGACAAGGGCCCTCGCGCCCATGCGGGGGGCAAATACGACACGGTCACCGCCACCTATGTGGTGGTCGAGGGCGACGACCTGTTCGCCATCAGCGAGCGCTTCGAGGTCCCGGTGGACGCACTCAAGGCGCAAAACGGGCTGACGTCGAACGAGGTCAAGACCGGCCAGAAGATTCATGTCGGCAGCACTGCCCATAAGTCCGCGGCGCACCACGCCGCGGCCAAGAAGCCGCTGGCCAAGATGACCTGTGAGGACTTCGTAGCTCTCGACGAGAGCTTCCAGCCCAAGGCGGTCTACTGGGCGGTCGCCTACGGCAAGGGCGGCAAGCCGGAGGCAGAGGCGGTGGATGTGGAGGGCGTGGAGTCGGTGGTCCCCGTCGTGATCCAGGAATGCCAAAAGGCGCCAAAGGAAAGCTTCTGGCAGAAGGTCGAGGCCGAGTGGAAGAAGTTCGAGGCGAAGCTCTAGGGAAACGCCGATTCGATCGGCGCTGAACGCGGCACATGGAGGTGCCCTCAAGTTTCAGGAATCGCCGTAGGTGGAAATTGGCGCCGCAAGGCGAGCGACCCGGCGCTATTGTTGGGGCTGATCGGTGTAACGATCGGCATTGCCTTCGTGACGCTCGTGATTCTGGTCTCGGGCAGGCCGCTGCGGCGCCTCTTGGGCGATGTGGGACTGAGCATCCTGACTCGGATCCTTGGCCTGCTGGTGGCCGCCATCGGGATGCAGTTTGTCATCACCGGGCTTACTAATGTGATTGTGCAATCCATAGCCCCAGCGGTGCTCAAGCTCCACTAAGAATGGCGTCCGTCGTTTTCATTGATCGACGAATGAGGTAGTTTCCGTATGAGTATTCAACGACCATT
>CAVOQO010000040.1:0-14467 GCA_963698355.1 uncultured Gammaproteobacteria bacterium
CGTCGATCAGCGGCCAGATCTGCTCGCCGATGCGCTGGGCATTGGCGAAGAAGATCCGCCCCTCGGGGCGCACCATCAGGAGCCCCGGGACGGTCTCGTCCTCCGGATGCTCGGCCGACCTCGGGCGGAACACGTCGGTGCCCGGTTTGCGGCCCAGGACATGGACCCGCGGGTGCGCGGACTGATAGGCAATGGCGACCAACGACAGGATGACCGCCACGAGAATGCCCTTGAGGGTCCCGAGCACGACCACCCCGGCGAAGGCCACCAGGGCCCAGAGAAACTCCATGTTTCGGATGCGCAGGATGTCACGGAACTCCGCCGGCTGGATCAGGCCGATGGAGTACACGATCACCACGGCGGCCAGGGTCGCCTGGGGCATCAGCCCCATCAGCGGCGCGAGCAGGACCAGCGTCGCCAGGGCCGCCGCGGCCGTCACCAGGCCGGCCACCTGGCTGCGGGCACCGGCGCGCCGGTTAACCGCCGTCTGGGAGGTACCGCCCCCGGCGGGCATGCCGCTGAACAGGCCGCCGACGATATTGCCGACGCCAGTCGCCACGAGCTCCCGATTCGGCTGTGGCCGCGGCTCGCCCCGCCCCGCGAAGGCCCGCGCCGCGGCGATGGACTCGGTGAAGCTCATCAGCGCGATGCCAAGCGCCCCGGGCCACAGCTGCTCGATGAGACCCAGGCTCGGCGCGGTGAAGGACGGCAGGCCCTGGGGAATGTGGCCCACCGTCTCGACGCCGTGGCTCTGAAGCGCCGAGCAGGGCCGAGGCGGCAATGCCCAGCGCGACGGCGATGAGCGGCGCCGGGGCGCGGGGGGCGAAGCGCTCGATCCCCACCAGGATGAGCAGCATCGCGACGCCGACCGCCAGTGTCGCCAGCGAGGTCTCGGGCAAATGATGGATGAGCGCGAGCAGGTTCTGCAGAAAGCCGCCCTTGTCGAAATGGATGCCCAGGAGCTTCGGCACCTGGTCGAGGATGATGACCAGACCGATGCCGGCCTTGAAGCCAGTGAGCACCGGCTCCGAGATGAAGCTCGCGACCACGCCCAGGCGCAGCACCGCCGCCAGTATCAGCATGATCCCGACCAGGACGGCAAGGGTCGCGGAGGCGGTCAGCAGCGCGGCAGGGTCTCCGTTCGGAACGACGATCGCGAGCTCCGTGCCGGTGAGGATCGCCAACGTCGTGGTGGTGCTGACGCTGAGCGGGCGCGAGGTCCCCAGAAGGGCGTAGATCACCATGGGGACGAAAGCCGTGTAGAGCCCGACCTCCACCGGCAGCCCGGCGACCGTGGCGTAGGCCATGGCCTTGGGAACCACCACTGCCGCGGTGGTCAGACCGGCGACGAGATCCAAACGCAGCCAACCCTTCTGGTAGTCACGAAGCCATTCGACCGTTGGGACGCTACGCATGAGGATTCTCTCCGGACTCATTCGCAACGCCCTCGGGGAGCGCAAACGGCGTGGCGAAGGTGAGCGGCGTCACGAACAGCTCACCGCCCCCCGGCCGGTGCATGTCCGTCTGCGTGTAGATCTGGTCAAAGAGCACGTCCGCCTCGCCCGCTTCCGCGACGACCGTGACCAAGCGCACGAGCGAGGTCTCCGCAAGCTTGCCCCGCCGCGTAACCACCTCCCGGAGCACCGAATGGCCGCGACAGTAGACGCTGTTGGCCCGGGTGATGCCCTTCTCGTCGCGCAGCCAGGTGAGCAGACGTCGCTCGGTGCCATCGTCGGGGAGGATGCAGGAGATGAGCTTGGCGGCACCGCCGGGCACCAGAGTGGTCACTGGATGCCCCCTTGGCCCGACGCCCGCTCCAGGACTTCGCGGGGCACATAGGTCGCGAGCTTCTCGATGGGTGTGATGTAGGCCATGCCGGCACCCGCAACGTTGAGCTCCGCGGCCCGGTAGATCGCCTCGAAGACCACGTCCTGGTAGTCGGTGGCGACCAGGATGCTGACCACGTCCTTTTCCGCCTCGATGGCGATCCCGAGCAGGCCGAGACGTTCCCGCGGACCGATGCCCCGGGCATGGTAGATGAGCGCCCCCGTCGCTCCGATCGACTGGGCGGCCTTGATAACGACGTCGCCGCGGCCGGCCGAGACGATGCAGGTGATCAACGCAACGTCCGTCAGATAGGTGATCTTGTCGCTGTTCATAGTAGTGATTGGACTTCCTGCGCCTGTTGGGTGGTTGACTCGCCAAGGGCGGCACGTTCCTGCAGCCTCGCCTTCATCTGCGCCCACAGGCCCGTGAGCAGCACGCTGATGATCGGGCCGATGGAGGCCAGGCAGAGAATGCCGAAGCCCTCGACGGCCTGGGTCGCGTTCCCGAATCCGATCCCCATCGCGAGCACCAATGGCACGGTGATGGGGCCGGTCGTAACGCCGGCGCTGTCCCAGGCGACGTTGACGAACTCCTCCGAGGATACGGCGGTCAGTGCCGCGGCCAACACATAGGGCGGGACGATGAGCCACACGAGCGGCAGTGCGAAGATGAGCTTGGTCAGCCCGAGGGCGATACCGCAGGCCACCCCGACCGAAACCGCCAGGATCAGCATCCGTTTCTTGAAGAAGCCGTTGGTCAGCTGCTCGGCGGTGACGCCCAGGGCGTTCAGGGCCGGCTCGGCGATGGTTGCGCCAAAGCCCAGCACCCAGGCGAAGACCAGGGCGAGCGTCAGCCCGACCGCGTACAGGTAAAGTGGTGAGCCACTAGCGTTAGGAACCTCCATGAAGGCGGCCGGAACCAGGGAACCGGCGCTGCCGCCGAGCTTGGATAGCCCATAGGTCAGTCCGAGGTTGAAGATGCACATGCCGATCACCGTCAGCCCGATGCCGAGCCAGATCTCGCGCGGTCGCGGCAGGTCTTCCTTGAGCACCAGCTTCAGGATAAGGAACAGGAACAGCACCAGCGGCAGAATGGCGCGAATCCCCAAGACGATCTCCAGCCCGGGGCTGCGCTCGTACCAGGCGAGCGCGCCGCTCTGGATGTCCGCCGCCGTGGCCGCGGCGGCGACGATCTCCGCGGGGGTGGTCGAGCCGGCCACATAGAGGGTCAGCAGCAGCACGCCGACGATGGGAAAGAGCGACGCCAGGGTCACGATGCCGAAGCCGGAGAGGCCGGAATCGCCCCGGCCGGCCGCCGCAGCGATCCCGATGCCGAGGGACAGGACCAGCGGCACCGTGACCGGGCCCGTGGTCACCGCCCCCGCGTCCCAGGCCAGCCCGAGGACCTTGGCCAGCTCCGGGTCGCTGGCGCCATAGAGGGTCAGCCCGAGCACCGGCAACAGAGAGGCGTAGATCAGGGGCTTCAGGCTCCAGCCATAGAGGAAGCGCAGGGTGCCCAGCACCGCGGCCAGGCCGACGCTGGCGCCGATGACCAGCACCAGGGCGCCGGTCCACTGGTTGAGCAGGGCCCAGAGATAGGGTGCGCGCTCCGGAGAGACGTTTTGCCCTGCTGCCTGCAGCGCGCCGATGGCCGGCTCCGCGAAGGTCACGCCGATGCCGAGCAGCAGCGTGATCAGGAGCACCAGCGGCAGCGGTGACTTGCGCGGTAGCGTATGTCCAATGAGCTCGCCGAAAGGCATCAGACCGAGCTTCAGCCCCTCCATGAAGAACATCAGGCCGACGATCACCGCGAACAGGCCGCCTGCGACGAGCCAGGAGTCGGCGACCAGCTGGCGCAGGATCAGGATCTGGAAGAGCGCCAAGTAGAGCGCCAGGGGCACCACGGCCTTGGCCTGATCCATGAACCGCACGGAGACGTAGGGGCGCAGCAGTGCAGCGATCTCGTCCGGATGCAGCCGGACCGGGACGGCGGCGGGCGGCGGAATTGGCTGTCCCGTCGCGTCGCGTCCCAGTGGCGTGGCGATGGCGTTGAAGCTCAGCTCCCGCCGTCCGGCGCCGATGGCACGCAGATAGTCCTCATACTTCATCGAATCTTTCAGTTCGTGCTGGCCTATGGGTTTGGCAAGACTCGATGCCCGTTACAGACCAGGGTCTGGTCGGCAGGAGCAGGGCCTGGATGCTCAGGATTAGGGCGTCCATCAACCCGACGTGTCCATGACGTGCACCCCGATGCCGTGCAGGGTGCCAATCTCGGGGCCTGCGAGGCCTCGGGGGCTGCCGGATGGATGGCAACAACCTTGCCAGGTATGCAATGGTCCAAGAAACCATTTTTTTGCCTGCGGCAAAGTCAGTTGCTTAGGGAAGGCGTAGGTGCAGGAATCCCGACAGCTGAGAAACGCTCTCCGGCAAGTCGGCGTTTCTACGAGATGTCGGAGCCGAGTCACCCACCACGGCCACTTCATGGAGGGCCTAACTCCGGTCGGCTACTGCCGAGCCGCTCCGCGGCCCGTGCGGATCGGCGAGACGCCCGCCAGGCCGCAACGGGATGCCTTTCTCGGATCCGCTGAATGGGTCGACGCAGGTCCCGGCGCGGCCGGACATCGGGTCCGGCCTGTTGTGCCGCCTCAACGCCGAGTCGCGAAACACAAGGCCGCAGGCGCTGATATGGATGTCAAGGCGCGAAGGGCATCCAGGGCATCATGCGTCCGGCTCGTCCCATGGTCGAGTCCATGGTCGCGGTGATGACGTGCATCTTCGCGTTGATCTGGTTGAGCTCGGCGACGATCGCCGGTAGCGCGCCCATCTGGCCGCTCATGGTGCGCATTTGCTGCTCCATGGACGGCATGGTGTCCATGCTCTGGGCCATTTTGAACAACATCATTGCGACCACGGCGCCTGCCTGACCCTCCTCCCAGGTCTGCATGTACCCGCTCAGCCAGGCCACCTCCCGTTCAAACGACTCCAGTTCCCGTCGCTTGTCCCCCGGCAGCTCGGCCAGCAATTGAGCGCGCTGGCCCGCCCGCTCGTCCGGACTCATCGACTTGGCTTGCATCTGCAGGGGCTTGGACGCCTCGGCCAGGGATGAGGACGGCGCCACCGACCATCCCAGGACCGCGAGCATGAGCCCGAAGGCCAGGGCCATTGCACCGAGACGCCGCCGCTGGCGGCGGGCCTCCGCACGAGTGGCCCGGAGCTCCTCGGCCAAGAGGCGAACCGCCTCTTCCAGGCCCACTCCTCCCTGTGAGTCGTCAGCGGCATTCACTGTCGTGTTCTGCATCACAATTCTCCATTCAGACAAATAAACCCACGGCAATAAACACGCACCCCGCCCTCATTCCCGGTCTAGCGTCTCGGGCACAGATGCAGCGCGAAAATTGTCGATCAGGATGTACAGACTGACCAGGAGCACCCACAGAGGAAAGACCAGAAGGATGCCGTCGATGGAGCGGCTGCTGAACAGAAGAAGTACTCCCAGGGTATAGCCGACAAAGGCGATCCAGCGGGCGATGAACCGGGTTTGAAGCGCGAGCGTCGAGGTCGCAATCATGAACACGCCCGCCATCCGAATCGCATAGACGTTCAGGGCTTCATAGGAGATGGCACGGGCGAGGTTGAAGGCAGAGGAGCCGAGGAGGCGATCGGACTGGGCCGCGTAGGCGATGATGATGCCGCCAGCGACTGCGGCCGATAGGAACAGCATGGCCAGGAAGAGCAGGCCGCTGCCGAGAAAGACGGTAGCGAAGAACCGATCCTCCCGGTCACCGAGACGGTCGCGCAGCACCCCCATAAACCACAGGAAGGCGATCCCCGCAAAGGGCATCAGGTTCAATCCCTCAACCACGGCGTCCGATTCGCTTCGCAGCCAGGCCCCGGCCTCCAATGGATCGGCCGGGACCGATCGGCGCAGCAGGAGAAAGCTCGCGACCAGCAGCACGCAGAACAGGATGCCCGCAATCGCGGCGGCGCGCGGTGCCCTCAGGCGCGCGCTGATCAGCTCTGCTTGTGGCTTGCTCAAGGGTGGGGCGGGGAACGGTTAGAGATAGCGCTCGGCCGCGGCCACGAAGTCCTCCCGGCGGGGAAGATCCCGCGGGGCGATCAACACCGGCAGCATGACGGCCCGTTCGCCGCGGGCGTTCTGGAGCTCTTGGAGGACGATCCGGCGCGCTGACGGGTTACGGGGATCGAGCCGGATGTTCATGGGGCTCAGGCAGAGGTTGACCTCCTCCGATCGGACCTGGCGCTCGGCCTCCCCCAAACGCTCTGCGACCACCTCCAGATGGCTCTTCAGGACGCCCGCTTCCGCGCCAAGCCCCTGCAGTTGGCGCGAGACAGCGTCGAACTCGGCTTGCAAACCAATCTCGTCCGCCTTGCCCGCCGACGGCCGATCGAAGATCAGCGTACCGCGCTTCATGGCCTGAAGCTTCCGCAGTAACAGGTCGTGTTGGCGCTTGAGATCCGCCCGCTCCACCCGCGCCTCGGCGATCTCGGCCAGGGCGAGGGCGAGCAGGTGATCGAAGGCACGTCGCTTGAGGAAGCGCCTGGACTCCTCCTCGCTGGCCCGAGGCTCCAGCAGGTGGTGCAGGGAGAAACTGACCGCGACCTGGGCCACCTCACGTCGCACCTGGTCGCCCACCAGATCCGTCCCGAGGATGTTTCGCTCCTCCCTGCGCGCCAGGAGCAAGGCGAAGACGCGCTCGGCACCCCGCCCCTCGGTGCCAGACAGATACTCCGACAGGGTCCTGTCACGACCGAACACGTGCACCATCTCGTCGGCGGAGGCGAAGATGGCCGCGAGTCGGAGATCCTCGCGATAGCCGTCGGGTCCCGCCGCAACGGGCGCCGGGATGCCGTCTACCAGTGCCACGACGTGATCGATCGCGTGGACGACCGGCCCCCGCAGCCGCTTGCGATAACCAGTGACCAGCCGCAGCCGGGGGTCGGTCCCGTCCACCGCCCGCTCGATGGCCATCTCGATCAGGGTCTCCGGGTAGCGCCCGACGACCTCCCGGCCGCCGAAGATCGACTGGAACAGCTTCACCGTATCTCCTCCGTCACAAACATCGGCACCCCGATCCGAGGACGGCTCCAGGGATTCCGCAACATGTTCTTTTACCTCTGTGGTCGACGCTTCTAAAGCGTCGAAGCCGGCCCGCGGGAGGCGACCCCTTGGGGTTCGGAATCAACCGCCACCTCTTGCACGCTCATGGGCGGCTTCCACCGGTCCCTCGGGGAAGTCGTGGAGCCAGGCCAAGAACAGCTTGTATCCCAGCACGAGCACCACAGAGCCAACGAAGAGCCCGATGATGCCGGAGGTGATGAAACCGCCGATCGCCCCGACGAAGATCACCGCCATGGGGACCTGGACACCGCGCCCGAGCAGGATGGGCTTCAAGACGTTGTCGATCGTGCCCACGAAGATGCTCCAGATCACGAACAATACCGCCGGGACCGTATCCGCGGTGGACAGGACATAGATCACGATCGGGAGGGTGATCGGCACGATGCCGATCTGGACCGTGCTGAGCAGCAGACACAGCAGCGCCCAGAGCCCAGCGCCGGGGATGCCCATCGCCATGAAGCCGATCCCCGCGAGCAGGGACTGGATCAGCGCCACCCCGAGGATACCCCGGGTCACGCTGCGTACAGTGGCCTCGGCCAGCACCGCGAAGTCCGGTCCCCGCTCACCCGCTAAGCGGGCCGCGAGCGCGCGGGCGAAGTCCCCGCTGGCCTCGGCGTTAGCCAGAAACACCCCGGCGATGATGATTGCGACGACGAACTGAAGGATTCCAAACCCCGCGCCGGCCGCGGTGGACAACAGCCATCCGCCGACGGCCTTCAGCTGCGGCGCGATCTTCGCGGCGGTCGCCGCCAGGTTCTCGGATGCCTGGGACCAGAACCGACTTAGCCCCTCCCCCACCAGGGGCCAATCCCGTACCGATTCCGGTGGCGGCGGCACCGCGAGGCGGCCCTCCTGAAAGCCCTTGGCGAGTCCCTGAGCACTATCGATCAGCGTACCGCTGAGCATCACGGCGGGCACCATGAGCAAGACCAGCCCGAGGATCACCAGCATGGATGCGGCGATTCCGCCCCGCCCGCCCAATGATCGCCGCAGCTTCAGGTAACCCGGGTGTGCCGACACCGCGATGATCACACCCCAAGCGATGGGGATGAAGAACGGCCGAACGATACTCAAGCACCAGGCGGCAAGCAGGATCAGGATGCCGATGCGGATAGTGGCCTCCAGCGCGGTGGCCACGACCTCTTTTTGCTGAATCACGGCGACCTCGTATCAGCCTGCGTTCAATGGAATCGGCACCGGCTCGACGCCCCAGATGTCATGACAATACTCCCCGATGGCCCGGTCCGACGAGAATTTGCCGGCGCGGCGCGTTGTTTAGGATCGACATGCGCGTCCACCGCTCCGCATCCGCCCAGGCCTCGCTCACCTGCTCCTGGCAGGCAGCTGGTCGGGGCCGAGGCCCGACACGAAGCAGTGCCAGTAGTGACAGGTCCGGTGTCGCGCCGGGTCGAGGGTGATCACCCGGGCGGGCCGCGGGTCGTCGACGGTGTCGAACAGCAGCAGCTCGATGCCGGTGGCGTCCGCCGAATAGACGGAGAAGCCCACGCCATCCGGGCGCAGATCGGCACCGAGTGGGTAGGGGTCACCGCGTGCGATGGTATCGCTCGTGCGGGTGTTGCTCATCTCAAGCCTCCGGAGGAAATCTTAAGAAGGTCGCACAACGCCTGGCCGATCCGGCGGCGCACGAAGCCGTCGCCGGCCATCGCGACGGAGGTGCCCGCCGACGGGGCTATACTCGACCCAATAGCATCCGCCGCAACCACCCGCGGCAGTCCATGATGTCCACCGCACCCCGACCGCGTCTCTCCTTCGACGACTGGCTTGCCATCGAGCGAACCGCCACCGACCAGCGCAGTGAATACGTCGCCGGCGAGGTCGTTGCGATGGCCGGCGGCCGAGGAGCACAATCTCATCGTCGCCAACGTGGTCCGCGAACTCGGCAACCAGTTCAAAGCCAGACCTTGCCGGGTGTACCCGAGCATCATGAAGGTCCATATCCCCGCCGACGACGTGGCCACCTACCCGGACGTAATGGTGATCTGCGGCGAGCGCCAGTTCTACGACGACGGGCGCGACCTGGTCACCAACCCGAGCCTGATCGTCGAGGTCCTGTCCGACTCCACCGAGGCCTACGACCGCGGCGACAAATTCCGGCACTATCGAAACCTCCAAAGCCTTCTGGCCTACCTGCTTCTTTCGTAATACCGGATGCAGGCGGAGCTGTTCCTTCGCCAGCCGGACGGGACCTGGAGCCTAAGCAGCTATCAAGACCCGTCGAAATCCATCCCCCTGCGCGTCGTTGAGGTCGACCTATCGCTGGCCGAGGTTTACGACAAGGTGGAGCTGTCGAGGTAGCAGCCTGCGACTGCGTGAGGTAGGTCCCCTATTTCCAAGCCAGGACGGGCGCGGGTCGCGCGCCCGCGCCTGAGGTGGGAATCAGCGCTGGACCTCGCCTCTGATGAGGTTTCTGATCCTCACCACGACCCCGTCGCCCTTCTTCACGTTGAGCTTGGTGAGCTGAGACTTGTCCTCGACCTCGTAGGTGCGAGTGGATTCAGCGCCACGGATGCTGACGAGGCCAGTGTTCCGATCGACATCGACGATCTGGCCGTAGAGTGTCACGCTGTCCATGATCATTCCGCTCGGATTTGGCCCTGAATCACGCTCCACGTCTGTCTCGGCGACCAAGCCCATCGCGCCCGCGTCACGGCCCTGCTCCAGCTCGATGAGGACGGTGCTGATGACGTCGACGGTGAGCTGGTCACCGATCTTGATCTCGGAGAGCCGTTCAGCCTCGGGCGGAATGTGCAAGACCTCGAAGCTGCCGTCCGCGGTGCGGACGGTCAGCATTCGGGTCGTGGGGTTGACGACGGTCACCTCCCCGGATACCTGGGCCTCCTTCGCCACGACCCTGATCGGGGTGACCTCGGTACCGGCGAGGATCGCCGTCGACGCCATCATGAGAAGGCTTGCTGTGGCGGCCGCGCGAACAATTGATACATAACCCATTTGACTTAAGACCTCCGCGGTCGGTTGATGGTGATGGTTGATGCCGAGCCGTCCATGGACTCCTCGAACCTCGCGGTTCGAGGCTCAGCGCGCAGGATGCGGTAAGCGCAGCGAACCGCATCATTCTCGATCGGTGCGGTTCGTTCCTCACCGCACCCTACTCCAGGACAGGCTCAGGTCGTGGCGGCAAATCCTCTCGAATGGCCCTGGAGAAGTCCTCGCGATCCGCGGCGGAGCGCGCCAGCGCGGTGATATCACTGCGACGTTTCAGTTCGTCGAAAGGGATGCTGGTATTCACCGTGCCCCGCTCGTAGGCGAGGTCGACCAGGTAGCCGTTCGCGAGCAGTCGCCAGTCCAGCGTTGGACCCGAGCCCACCGCCTTCGTGTGGCGCCAGATGCTCGTGGTGCAGTTGTGGGTCAGGGCGTTGTACCAGCGGGGGCGCTCGGCGACGGCGTTGATCTCTCGCACATAGTCGAGCAGCAACTCCCGGCCCTTGCTCATCAAGCCGCCGACACGGTACAGGTACACCGTCTCGCCGCGGTGGTTAGTGCGAAGTCCGATCAGGTCGCGCTCGTCGCCGACGACGTAGAAGAGCTCGTACTGGCGGAAGAAGCCCCGGAGGGCCGAATAGGCCTCGCCCTTCTCCTTACGCGTCTCGATGGACGCCGCCAGATGACTCCCGTCGGCGAACTCCCAGCTCGCGATGGTGTGACCATAGAGCGTCGGGCCCCAGAACGAGACGAACATGTCGAAACCGGCAAGGGAATCGAGGTCATAGGTCCGCGTCTCCCAGCGCTCGGTGAAGACCGTCTCGCTTTTATAGGCGAAATTGCGGACGTTGCGCACCGTCAGCAGGGAGCCCTTCAGGGTCGCCGTCGGCAGCCGCGCGACATCCGACTGCCAGTGACGGTCGTTGTCCGGTGAGAGCGTCAGCCACCAGCCAAGCACGACGGAAAAGGCAAGGAAGACCGCGAGCGCGGCCCGCCACCATGGGCGGACCAGCACCGCCGCGGTCACCGCGACCAGGATCAGGCCGCCCGCAAGGGTGCCGGCGAGCGCCCTGGCCTCGGGACCGTCGACCCAGAGAGCGGCGATCGCCCACAGGACTGCGAGCGCCAGGATCAGCGAGACAACGCGGCGCAGGAGGGCGTGGAAGAGTTGCAGGACGCTCACCAGCTAATTGAGCGCCTGGTCCGGCCGATAGCGGGATCCGGTCAACTTGGCCGCGACCTTCCAGTCCTTGCTCGTCAGCACGAACACGGATTCGCCGTCGTCGAACCGTATACGGCATGCGTCTTCATCATCTGAACCGGCTCCCAATAAAGAAACTGCGGTTCCCCGCCTGACGAACCCAGAGTTCCGGCTTTTCGGCTTAGGGAGTGACGCTGCGGGACCCTATTCCCGGTCAATATCCAGGAGGCGGGTCCACCACGACGTAGGACAAATTGCCGCTGACATAGGTGCGGTTGTACCAGGTCGTCCCGCACTGGTAGAAGGATGTCCCGTTCATGGTCACCAGGATCGGGCTGCAGGGAAGGGCCGTGACATAGACCGGATTCGCAGCCGCCGCGTAGCCCACGGCGGCCCCCACCGCGGCACCGGCCACCGCATAGCCCCACGCGTTGTCGCTGTCCCAACAACACCCACGATGGTCGTCCCAGTCGTCCGCAATGTCGCGCGCGGCATTCGTGCGGTCATCGGTGCGCTCGCTGAGGCCGTCTTGGCGCATCCCAGTTCGGTCGGTGGCGCCCGCCTGCCGCTGATCCTGCCGCTCAGTGCGCTCCTCCTGTCCGGTGGTGCGGGTATCGCCCCGCGTTTCGGTGCGGGTCTGACGCGTCTCGGAGCGATCGCCGGACAAGTCCTGCCGTGTCGCAGAACGATCGGCGGTTCGTGTCTGCTGCGTCTGTGCCCGTTGCCCCGAACGCTCGACCGAAGTGGCCTGCCGCGACTCCGTCCGCGCACTGCTGCCGGCGGCGCCGCGGCTGGAGAAGCTGCCGCCCGCGGCCGGACCGCTACGGGAGAACCCGCCGCCTCCGCGTCCGCCACCGCCGCCGCCACGCCCACGGGCATCAGCATCGGCGGCTAGAAAGACGACGAACACTACCGCCGTGACGACGGCAATGGCCTGGACAAAAAATTTGGCGTTCATTGCGCCCCCCTTCGGGCTCAGACTTATTTATGTCAAATGTGTCCCCTTTCGGCACACGCATGACAAAGGGAATGCGCTCCGCCCCGGGAGGCGGCGTGAACGCGAGCTCCGCGGCAGGCACCTCCGGCGACAGCTTCCAGTCGGAGAGGACGGCCCAGAACTGGGGCTGGCCATCCGCGTGCTTGTACGTGATCACGACCCGTCGGGGGAGTGGCTCGCCTTCGCGCGCGATCCAGATCTGAAAATCGACGTCGGCGGTCCGTCCCGCCAGGTGATCGGTGGGTGCCTCGGTCAGCCGGTCGTGCTCCACATAGTCCAGGGACTCGATGCGGCGCGTGAGATCGTCCGGCAGGCTGGTGACGAGCAGCACGGCCAGCGGGACCCGCACCTGGAGATCCCGCACCAGATAGCGCACGGCGTCGTCCACGCTGCCCGTGTTCTCGACCTGGGCGTAGACATTCTGATCGGGGTCCAAGACGCTGATCGTTGTTCCGTCGAAAACGATGACGCGCCGGTCGCCGTCGCTCTGCTCGGCCGCCACCCGCAGTCCGCCGGGACGGCTGAGTATCACCCGTCGCTGCTCGCCAAACTCGATCTTCTGGCCCGTCTCCTGAACGACGTCATAGCCTGAGCGGATCGATACGCTGAAGCCCTCTGCGCCTGCCAGGCGCTCCGCCATACGCCCGAGGATCGCCATCGCCTCGCTGTCCACGGGTCCGGTGTCCAGAGACGGCTGGCCGGCATCGTCGTCCTGTCCGCCGGCGTTCTGCTCCATCGCCAGCGCTGGCCCGGTCAGCAGCAGAGCGCCGAGCGCGGAAGCCATGAGGCAAGTCGTGATTTTCATCAATCAAATCCTCTCTTCTTGGTCCGTAACGAACCGGAATAGCCAGGTTCCCTTGGCGTTGGGCCGGCGTCTGTCCTACCGGGCCGCGCGGAACACTGGCGCCCCTGCTCAGGGGCTGCCCACTTCGACAGGGAACTTCCAGGTGATGGGCCCCGTCTTGATCAACTCTCGCCCCGGCTCGCCCAACCGCTTGCCGTAACGGATCAACTGGATCAGGTCCGAGCTGACCTGCGGGTTGGAGGTGAAATAGGAGTGCCCGAAGAAATCGGTGCGCTTACCCTGATACGAGATCAGATCCAACCGTCCGATCTCCGCCATGTACCGCTGGCGCGTCTCGGGGATGTCCTCGGGGCGCAGCTGACCGACGCGGTTCTTGCTGCGGAACAGGATTCGCGAGACCAGGAGCGCCCGGTCGTCGGGCGAGGCGTAGATCGTGAGCCGGCCCTTGAGGACGCGCGGCAGCGCGCCCTCGGGCCACACCGTGACCAGGTCGGGGTCGGAGAGAAAGCCGGTGATCTGTTGGGCGGCGATATCGACGTCGATGTCCGGCGAGAGCAGCACCAGGTTGACGATCTTTAAGATATCGGCGGCCTCCTTGCCGGCGGCGATCGCTTCGAGCCCCAGCTCGCGCACGGCCCTGAGGGTGATTGCGGTGCCGCGGCTGTGGGCGAGGATCTGCATACCTTCCACTCCGGGCGTGGCGGCGAGCATGCGGATGGTCTTCTTGAGGTGCTCCACCGCGAAGTCCCCGGACTCGGTGGTGGTGGTGTAGGAGATCAGGAAGTTGCCGGTGGTGGAGGCTGGCCAGGTGAAGAAGGCGCATACCTGCTCGCGGCCCAGGAAATGGCAAAGCTCCGCGGTGGTGTAAGCGGCGCTTTCGAAGGTCTCGTTGAAGCCGTGCACATAGAGCAGGACCTGCTTGCTCGGCGCGGCCGCGAGCCGGCGTTGGACCTCGCCCTGGAGCCGGGCCTTGGCTTCGGCGTGCAGCGCGAGCTGGGGGCGATCGCGCAGCAGCTTGCCGTTTTCTGCCAGGTGCAGGCGATAGGGCTCCTGCGGGAAGGCCCCCAGCTCCCGCACCTCGCCCAACTCCAGATCCACCTCCCGCGTGCGCTCGGCGAGTTGGCTCTGCTCACGCAGGGACTCCCAGTCCAATCCCGGAACGACGCGGACCTGGGCGGAGCCGAAGGCGATTCGCTTCGCGCGTTCCTGGCCGTAGAGCAGAGGGGCCCGGTTGTCGTCCTGGGCCTCCAACTCGCTGGCCGTCGGTGCTGCTCGGTCGGTGATGAAGAGCAGATCCAGATCCGGGCTTGGGCTTGGCTGGGGCTCCGCCGCGCGATCGAAGACGGCTTGTCCGCCAGGGAGCTGGTACAGCACCGGTGTCGGCATCAGTTGGCGCGCGGGGGTCGCGCAGCCGCCGATGACCAGTACGATGAGCGCGGTCGCCGCGAGACTGAAGCGTCTCGGTCGCATGGGACCCCCAAGCTCTGAGGTTGCCGCGTTGTGGATCGCAGAGACCGTTTTGATGGCCAGAGGCCAG
>CAVOQO010000041.1:0-23061 GCA_963698355.1 uncultured Gammaproteobacteria bacterium
CGTACTGGATGAATCTGTCGTGACTCCTGGAAGACGCGCTACCGTCGGGCGGGCCGTCTCCTCCGGCCCCGGGGCCTCCCGGCCCTTGGCCTGCTTGCTGCGCGAGAGCAGTCGTGTGATCAAGAGCGCAACGATGGCTGGTCTCAGGCGGCTTTCGGCTTTGTCGCGAATAGCGGGTCACGGCGAATTCCTCCCGAGCGTGTTGTCTGACCCTCCTATCGAGTCGGCCTGCCTCTAGTACGCGGCCACGTTCACCCCTAACCGCCGGAGGGTCGTTCGGACGAGGTGCACTTCCTACCTCTACCTTTTGTCCATAGAGAAAGTATGGACAATCTCGGAACCGTCGCCTGGCCTGAAACTGAGGAACATCATTAAATGCTTATGTTTTAAACTTGACTTTGCCGAACGGCGCTGATTCGCGCGGGATGGCCTGTTACTGGCTCACGGTCCACGCCGCGCGACGGGTCGGAGCTCGATCCACACACTAAGGAGCCGGTCGGGACCCGGGTTTCCGAAAATCGCCGGTCCGCGCCGCGCCTTGGTCGGTCTCGCGCTAGGCACAATTGAGATTGCAGATGACAACATGCACCTGGCTCGGAAGCGCAAACAGCGAGCTCTGGTCAAGACTGGTGTATGACCTTAGGGCCAGAGCGTCGAGTCAGGCGGCCTCCCGTTGTTCCTCCGGTGGGTCGTCAGTCACCGGAGTGCCGTCTGCGTAGCGGGTCCCCGCGAGCACCTCGGCGACCTTCTCGGGCGAGCGGATGCGCCGCCAGCTCTTGGCGGCCTCCTCGGCAAGCTTGAAGGTCAAGCCGAGGAAGGTGGCGCGAGAGACGCAGTTCTTGAGTATCGGGTGGTGCGCTGACGTAGGGTCGCGAACGTGGACTCGATGGGGTTGGTGGTGCGCCGGTGCACCCAGTGTTCGGCCGGGAAGGCGAAGAAGGCGAGCAGGGCCTCGCGGTCCTTCACCAGCTTCTCAGTCGCCTTCGGGTACTTGGCCCCGTAGCGGCTGAGAAAACGCTCGAACGCCTGCTCAGCCGCGGTGCGGGTGGGCGGCCTTCTTGGCCGCAGCCAAGGCCGGCGGGGATCGGCGCGGCGAGGAATCGGCGGCGCTGCTGGTCAAGCGCATGGGAGCCGGCTACGACGGCACCACCGACGACCTGGTGGGCATCAGTGTCTACGACCATCCCCATCCCCTGGAGGAGCTACAGCGCCTCTATAAGCTCCACAAGCTCAACTACTTCCGCACAGAGGCGAAGAACCTGTTCCCATTCGACGCCCCTTTGTGCGGGGAACTTCAGAGGATCCTGAGCCACAGGGCGTACAAGGGCGTGACCTTCTACGACGGTCGCGTCAACGGGATTTTCGATGCCAGGACCTAGAAGGCGCTGCAGGACTTCATGGGCCGGGAAAACTACGACGTGCGCATCCGCGACGACGACCAGGTCGACGGCGACGTCTTAGGGGACATTCGCCGAAACTATGAGGGCTGGAAGATCAGACGGTAGTGACCCGCCGCCACAGGCCAGCGGACCAGTACACCACAATAAATTGCAAGTAGGCCCGCGTGTTACCGGTGATCGGAGTTAGCATCACCTATCCACTGATGGAAGCAATCCCGGGAGTCCGCTGTGCGCGTGAAGGGATCGCTGGCGTAAGCAACCCTGGGTGACCGCAAAGCGCGTTCAGGAGACGCTCACCGGCTCCCTTGGCAGTGGCAGCACCTGTGGGACATACCTGCCGCTCCGAAGACCGGGCCCCCATGCCGGTTCCGTTGCCGGCCGCAAGCGGGAGCATGACAATCATTCTCGAAGAACCGATCGCCGCGAGTTCCGAGGAGGCACCTAGGCTGGTATCGGACGACCGGATGGTCGCTCTTGATCATGCGCACGGCCTTGGCCCTCGCGCCGCGTCTGGCTGCGGTGCCGCCTGGCTCGAAACACTCCCGTGAAGTCTGGCATCTACCTCAGTTCGTGGCCGGCCTTGCTTTCGACGCTGCTCAGTCTCTCCGTCGTCACGCTGGTCATTGTCGGAATCCGCTTGCTCGTCATGCAGACGATTCAGCAGCGCCGGGAACGTCAGAACCGGCAGATCAATGAACGCCTGCGGACACTGATTGCCGCCTACAAGGTTCTCGGCGGTTCGTTCACTGGCGAGCTTGCGGTCGACCCGACCCACTTGCGCGATCTCCGCGTGCAGTCGGATCACGCGCCAACCAGCGACCCGGAGTCGCTTGCCCACCGGCCCGCCACGACAGAACGCATGCCGACTGCAAGCGAAACACCCGGCGCCGAGCGCCGCAGGCGAGTGCGCGACGCGGTCGAGGCCGCCTTGTCGGACGTCGTCCTCCTGGGCACCGAGGGACAGGTGCGCTTGGCCGTCAAGGCCGCAAGCGACCTCGCGGCCGGCCGGGCGGTGGAGACCGCGACCGGCCACTAGGTCTGCCGACTCGCGCGCCGCGCTGGTCGGCGTGAGCAGGGCCGCCTTGAGCAAATGCTACGATGTAGGCTTCGCCTTGACGAACCGCGTTCGCGCCGTCTTTCTCCAGCCCCCCGACAACGACCAAGCAAAGGAGACCGCCATGCCGTCCCTGTTCGATCCTATCCAGATGGGCGATCTTGCCCTGCCCAACCGCGTCGTCATGGCCCCTTTGACCCGCAACCGCGCAGTCGCCGGACAGACACCGGGAGCGCTGACGGTCGCGTATTACCGCCAGCGCGCAAGCGCCGGCCTGATCATTGCAGAGGCCACGCAGATCAGTCCGATGGGGCAGGGCTACCTCGACACCCCCGGTATCTACAGTCCGGAGCAGGTCTTGGCCTGGAACAAGGTCACGGACGCCGTGCATGGCGCCGGAGGCCGCATCGTCCTTCAGCTGTGGCATGTCGGGCGTATCTCCCACAACTCACTGCTGCCGAATGGTGCCGCCCCCGTGTCGTCCACCAACCGTCGGCCCAACGCCCAGACGTTCACTGCTGACGGCTTTGTCGATGTCTCCCAGCCGCGGGCCCTGCGCGATGACGAGATCCCGAGCCTGATTGCCGACTACCGACACGCCGCGCGCTGCGCCATGGATGCCGGATTCGATGGTGTCGAGGTGCATTGCGCCAACAATTACCTGCTCGAGCAGTTCCTGCGCGACAGCGTGAACGACCGCGAGGGTCCCTACGGCGGCAGCGTCGCCAACCGCGTGCGCTTGGTGAGGGAGGTCATGCAGTCGGTCAGCGCAGAGGTCGGGGCCGGGCGTACCGGCATCCGCCTCAGCCCGATGACCACCTTCAGCGACACGCCGCGGGACAGCGATCCACAGGCGCTCTACAACCATCTGGTCGAGCAGTTGGCCCCGTTGGGACTGGCCTACCTGCATGTCATCGAGGGCGAAACGGGTGGTTCGCGCGCGCCTGAGGATGCCGTGAAGCCGTTTGACTACGACGCCCTGCGGGAACGCTTCCGGGGCTGCTGGATGATCAACAACGGCTATGGCCGGGAGGATGCCGAGCAGGCCATCGCCAGCGGCAGGGCCGACCTGGTCGCCTTCGGCCGTCCGTTCATCAGCAACCCGGACCTGGTGCGCCGGCTGCGCGAGAACGCACCGCTCAACCCGCCGCAGGGAGACAAATTCTACGGTGGAGGTGCCGAGGGATACACCGACTACCCGACCCTGGATGCCCCCGGGTGAGCACGACCTGGACGGCCATTTCCCGCCCTCCCTATTTCACGGCGCTGGCGCTCTCGCCCAACCTCGGCGCCTGGCACGGTGGCGGCGTCTTCACGAGCGACCATGACCTGCTGCTCGATGCGAGCTGCGGACTCGAGCCGCACCCCAAACACCGTCCACCGCGCCGGCCTGAGAGTCGCCACCCTGCCGGGCGATCCCGGACAGCTTCCGCGCCACTGACTCCTCTTGTCCCCGGGCTAGACCCGTGCTATGAGTGCGAGTGTGTGCAGTGCACTCAGTAAGGGTTCAGCATGGCCGATACCAGCATTACCATCCGCACCGACGCCGAGTTGGCTGCGCAGGTCGCCGCCCTCGCCGCCGCGATGGACCGCTCGCGCAACTGGGTCATTGAGGCCGCGCTTCGCGCGTATGTGCAAGCGCAGGCGTGGCAGATTGAGGGCATCAAGGAGGCCATGGGCTCCCTCGATAAGGGCGAGGGCATCCCCCATGAGCAGGTCATGGCGGAGATGGAGGCGTTGCTGTCCGGGCGCGGCTCCCGGTCTTGAAGATCCTCTGGTCGCCGCAGGCCCGCCGCGACCTGCGCGACATCTATCTCCACATCCTGCCGGACAACCCCACGGCCGCCCGGGCGCTGCACGGGCGCATCCGCGATTGCGTCCTGTTGCTGGCGGACACGCCCCAAATCGGGCGGCCCGGGCGCGTGCCGGGCACCCGGGAGCTGGTGGTGTCCGGGACCCGCTACATCGTCCCCTATCGTGTGGTCGCGGACACATTGCAGGTCCTGCGGGTCTACCACGCCGCCCGGGAATGGCCCGAGGGGTTCGCGTGAACAGCCTACAAGCGCTTCTGCGCGTTGGTCAAAACCAGATCCACGCAGACCCCCGTGATGACGCCGATGACGGGGATCGCGAGGGCGGGAATCGGGATCGGGGCGAAGAGCAGCAACCCCACACCGATCCAGAGCGTGAGCAGGACCCACAGCGCGGTGTGATGCGCCAGCGGGCTCGCGTAGACGAATCCGTACTGGCGAATGCGCCGGCGCAGCCACCCGTCGCCGAGGGCGGCGACCAGCAGCAGCGCCAGGAACGGCCACCAGGCCAGGAGCAGCGCGAGGCGCTGCAGCGCCTGGGCGAACGCACCCCAGATGACATCCAGGCGTCCCCGCAGCCAGCCCCAGACCGGGCTCTCGCCAAGTTGCTCCAGCCCCTGGCCAGATTCCACCCCCGGTCCGGTCGCGACCAGGCGATAGGTCCAGGGTGCGATCCCGGACGCGTTGAAGAGGGTGCTGTACCACCGCCGACCGCGCGCCTGGATGGCCTGCGCGGAGGCCGCCCCCTGGGCGGCCACGAGCCAGCGCTGCTCGGTCTGCGCCACGGTGCGCGCCCAGTCGCTCGGCACCAACGAGGCGAACAGGACGAGCTCAAGGAAGAACAGCAGGACGGTGGAGGTCACCGTCCACAGCCACACCCCACGGCCTTCCCGGGTAGTCTGGCTATCCCACATCGTGGCGCCGCTCAGGCGGTAGACGGCGGGCCAGCACCCAGCGCTGGGTCTCGCTCAGCGCCTTGGCGACGCAGCGCTGTTTCTCGCGCGCCACGGCCTCGGTGATGCCGTCCACGAAGGCCGCGAAGCGCGCGGTATCGTCGGCTCGCCCCTCCCAGGAGCGACGGTAGGCGCCGATCCCCGCGCGCACCATCGCCAGGGTGCGCGCCCTGCAGCTCGCGCCGCTGGGGTCGTGCTCGCGCACATGACGTGCCGCCCGCGCCATGAGCCCGAGCGAGTCCGGCCAGTCCAGCTCCAGCATGCTCAGGGTTTGGCGCTCGGCACGCGACAGGGCCGCAAGCGGCAGCGTGCCAGTGGGATCGGTGCGGCGTCGCATGGTCGGCGCCGTCATGTCTTTGGGTGGAAGAGCGGTTCACCCAGGATGGGCAGGCGGCCCTTCGCCACCCGCCCGCCCGGCCAGCGGGCCAGATCTCAAGCGAAAAAGCCCGTTCGGAGCACGACTTGGAGTCCTTCGGTGATCGATTCTCACCCGACCCGGCAGTTGGCCGCCCGCAACAGCGCATGTGCCTGCCGCAGCAACCGCAGCGGCACTTCCTCGCTGTCGTCGTCCTGGCTGGGCTCGCCGTCCTTGCGCGAGATCGCAATGGTCGCGCCCACAACCGTCAGGCCGAGAAACTTGACCCGATCCGAACGCGCCACTTGGCTTTTCTCTCGGTTTACCACCAGTTTCAGTCTCTTCTCGATGTATCCGCCGACGCTTCGCATTACCCGTTCGGCCGCCTTCGGCGTCCTCACGAAAATGTTGCAGTCGTCGGCGAACCGGCAGAATTCAAGGCCCCGTCGCTCCAGTTCCTTATCCAGCTCGTCGAGGACGATGTTGCTGAGCAGGGGACTCAACGGGCTTCCTTGAACGGCTCCTTCCGTGGAGGGGGTCACCAGGCCGTTGGCCATGATGCCGCTGCGCAGGATCATCCCGATCAGACGCAGGATGCGCTTGTCGGGAATCGTTCGACCCACGCGTGCGATCAGCCGGTCGTGATGAATTCGATCGAAGAATTTCGACAAATCAAGATCCACCACGTAGGGCTTTCCCCCGGCCACGATCTTGCGCGCCGCCTCCACCGCTTGGCCTTGGTTCCGCCCGGGGCGAAAACCGTAGCTGTGCGCCGAGAACAACGGCTCGAAGATCGGTTCCAGCAGCAGTTTCAGGGTGGCGTGAACCACCCTGTCCCGCACCGTCGGCACTCCGAGTAAGCGAATGCCTTTCCCACCGGGCTTCGGGATCTCCACCCGCCGCACCGGTGAGGGTTTGTAGCTCCAGCTCTCAAGGTCCCCTTGAAGCCGAGCCAGCTCTTCGTCCAGTCGCGTCTCGAACTGCTCGATGCTCACGCCGTCGACGCCGGGCGATCCTTTGTTCTTCTTCACACGCCGGAATCCCGCGTCCAACCAGGCGGTCGTACACAGGTCCTCGAAAAGTCTGCTCTCGTCGGTCAATAGGTCTCTTTCGTTCATTTCACCCCGATCTTTGCACGGGCCTTTCCGCGACCATCGCACCCACGATCAAACCGATGTCTACGTCTCGGTCACTCGCCGGCTCCCGCTCGGGCTGGTCTCAGACCCACGGTCTTTAACAAACGTCCAAAACCGCTTACGTGTTCCGCCCTTCACCTCCGCCTTCCTTGGCGCTGACCCGATGGTTTACCCTCACCGACGTCACCGCCGGATCACAGGCACCGAGCTTTACGATTACTACGGCTTCGTCTGCAGGCCCCCGTCCCATCACGGATCACGTCTCCGCGTCGCTTAGGGCTTAAGGTGTCGTAGTTACACCGACCCGGAATCGGCGGCCTTTCACCGGGTAAGTCAGTCGCCTCTGTCTTCGCCCACCTGCCTTCTATACCTACAGGGACTTACGGGAAGAGTTTCGGGCTTCGGTGGTCCAGGGCACCTCGCCCGCCCCTGTCTGCCTAACCAAAGGTTCGCTCTCGCTCAGGTGGCGAATTTGGACTCCGGCTTCTTTCAGATCCCTCATTGGCTCCCGTCCAGTAGCGGCCTTGCCAGCTTCCTCTTCCTTAAGGCGCGGGGGGAGTTTCTTCGGGCACCCTTGCCTTCGCCTACATGTTCCCCTCTTCCAGGGGCCATGACTGGATTTGCACCAGTTAGCCGACGAACATGCCGGTCACACCTGGCGCTCGCGGCGCTCGCAGCGCGCACCAAGGTCACGCAGTAGCTCGCGCAAGGCCTGCTCGTGCAGACCGAGCGGATGCTTGGCGGGATGAGGGCCCGCCATACGTTCTTCCAACCGTCCGAAGAACCCGACCGGGACGCCCGAGTCCAGGGGGCCCGCGGCCGCCATCGCGGAGACGATTTGACGCAGCAGGAATCCACCCGCGATGTCCGAGTTCTCCCGCAGGAACAGGACCAGGTGATCGGCAAGGCGCGCACCCTCGATGCACCCCTGCGTGTAGTCGACGGCGGGGGCCACACTCCATTTGCTCGCCTTGGAGACGAACGGCAGGGCGTTGATTGACTTGCCGGCATAGGTGCCCGGGGGCGGGAGCGGGGAAATCCCCGGTGGGATACACGTGGTCCCGGGGTGATTACTAGGGTCCATCGACTCCTCCAACGGTAACGGGTGACTGTCTCAGTTTGGCGGGAGCGCGGTGCTAACGCAGGGTCGGCATCTTCCCCCTCGCTCGGTTCCCTCGCGCGGGCGCGCGGCCAGGGCGCGCGGCCAGAATGACCCGTCGCAGCTCGCCCAGCCGCCGACGGACTCGGCGTCCTCGGCTGCCTCGGCTGCCTCGAATCGGTGTCCACGTTGGCGCGGCACGTTCGGGTGGCCGACGGACCCCTCCGAGCCACGGGGCCGAAGGCGTATGGGAAGAAAAAGGGCGCACCGCGATGGTGCGCGCCAAGGCAACCGATCCTGACTCTTAGCTCTACCTGCCGGACCTCCAGGCCTGTTGGTAATCCTCGGCGCCCGGCTCGGGCCGCTCCACCCAAGAATCTCTTCGGACAGTCTCCGAGGGGGTCTTTGCGGCTTGATACATTATGGTGTAACAATAGAGGTACTGCATGTTTTATATTTTTATCTGAGGATAAGGTGCATTTATCATACAGCTATAAGCATTTTTAATTAGACAGTACACGTGTGCTAGACTAGTTTCTGTGATGGCGCTACGTCCATTACCTCTTGTGCATTACACGTAAGGCGGAGATAAAGGGTATGAAAACCGCTAAAGCGATTAAGCCAGAATCACTACCGGATTGGGGAAGGCCCAAGCGGAGGCCTCCTACACCGATTGCATTTCGTCTCGCGCAGGAATGGGCCGATCTCTGGGAGCAACTGCGGGACCAGGTTGGCATTGGCCCCACTGAGCTTTTCAAGCAGTCACTCAAGGTGCGGGCTTTGCTGGAATCGGTCGATGACTCTGGGAAGCCACTCAAAATTATTGTTCACCTGCCAAATGGTGAACAAGTTGATATTCGAGATTATTTAAACATATCGAACAGTGTCGACTCTGCATGATTTAAATCTGCACACACTTTTCTGAACGTTTATAAGGAGGTGATCAACATATTCATGGGCAGTTAGCAGGCAAACAGCTTTTTACTTCTTGTGCTGCCTTGGGGCGTTTTGTGCAGATAGTCAAACCTGGAGCCCCGGGTAAGAGGAGAAGTAAGGAGCCTAACCTACCATGAAAAAAGTGCGAAAACGACGGAAGCTCAGCCACAAAGTCATTGTGGCTCTTGATGCGCGACCTGTAGATGGGGAAGTCTACATGGAAATAACACCCGACAGGCGCGGCACTCCGGCAGAATGTGATAAGCCAATTGATGAGAGGCAGGAGAGGCAAAGCCGGTTAGCAGGTCTTGGTAATGTCGCTGATAGCAAACCCTTGCGCTAACCGGATGAGAATGGCACTTTATGTGAAGTAAGAACCTCATACCATCGTGAGGTGCGCACACACGTACAGCAGGTTACTCTGATAGCGATTTTTGAGTTACGCGATTTCCCCTAGCCATTGAAAAGGATACTCCTTGAAATGGATGTCCCGTGGAATGGACAAGAATATCACCCCAAGGCATCCGCACTTGGGGTTTTCGTTTTTGAAAGGACACGATTTTTTTATTCACTTACACTCGCGGTAGCGTCTCGTGCACCGCCGGTGTCCACCTGACAGCGTATCCGGTGTTGGTCCTCTGCCTCCCTGCGCCTAACCGGCCGCTGGTTTGGCCGTTAAGATAGCGCTGTCCCAGCTCACTGCCAGAGGAGACCCCCAGTCATGACCAAGACACTTGGATACGCGGCCCAGGGCGCGACGACCCCATTGGATCTGTTCCACGTCGAGCGCCGGGAGCCCGGTCCGCGCGACGTGCAGATCGAGATCCTCTACTGCGGGGTCTGTCACTCGGACCTGCACACAGCCCGCAACGAGTGGCACAACACCGTCTACCCGGTGGTACCGGGCCACGAGATCGTCGGGCGCGTGACCGGGGTGGGCGCGCAAGTGAAGGGCTTCAAGCCCGGGGACCTGGCCGGCGTCGGCTGCATGGTCGATTCCTGCGGCACCTGCCCCGACTGCCAGGAGGGCCTGGAACAGTACTGCCCGACCTTTACCCTGACCTACAACAGCCCGGACCCCCATTCCGGGGGCATGACCTATGGCGGCTACTCCAACCGCATCGTGGTGGACGAGCGCTTCGTGCTGAGGGTCTCGGACACGCTGCACCTGCCGGCCGTTGCGCCCCTGCTTTGCGCTGGCATCACGACCTATTCGCCACTTCGCAAGTGGGAGGTGGGCCCGGGACAGAAGGTGGGAGTCGTCGGCCTCGGCGGCCTGGGTCACATGGGAGTGAAATTCGCCCACGCCCTCGGCGCCCACGTGGTGATGTTCACGACCTCGCCGGGCAAGGCGGCCGATGCGCATCGCTTAGGTGCGGATGAGGTCGTGATCTCGAAAAACACCGACGAGATGCAACGCCACCTCGCCAGCTTCGACTTCATCCTCAACACGGTGGCCGCGCCGCACAACCTGGACGCCTACCTGGAACTGCTCAAGCGCGACGGGACCATGTGCCTGGTCGGAGCGCCGGAGCTCCCGCACCCCTCCCCCAACGTCTTCAATCTGATCTTCAAGCGTCGCCGGCTGGTCGGGTCACTGATCGGTGGCATCAAGGAAACCCAAGAAATGCTCGACTTCTGCGCCGAGCACGGGATCGTCTCAGACATCGAGATCATCCCGATCCAGAAGATCAATGAGGCCTACGAGCGGATGCTTCGCAGCGATGTCAAATATCGGTTCGTCATCGATCTGGCGTCGCTCGCAGCAGGTGCTGGCGGGGCATGATACGGACACCCAATCTGGTCTAAAGCCCTGGCAATCTTGGGTTGAACCGTTCGTAACAGGCGGACGGGGCGTCCCCCGGAATCCGCCGCTCCAATCCGGGCCATCGGCCACCGCTTCGGCGGTGAGCGCTGGCGCCACACCCTGGGCGTGGTCGCGGCGCATCTCAACTGCCCGGGTCCTCACCTGGAAACGTCGTCCGACCCAGGGGCATTTGATCCTTCCCCGCCGAGAAGTCCCTCCCGGCGTCCCGGTCCCCAGCGGGGAACGCCAAGATGCGCTGGAAATGCCACTGGACTGCAGGCACGATTGGCCACGCCCGGAACCGGTGGCGGGCCACCTGCCGCGAGGGCAAGCCCCATGCCCCGCCCCCCCGCGCACCCGTCCATCTCGCTGGCCTGGCCCTGCTGGGCCTGACCATCCTCGCCGGCTGCGGTGAGGGCGGCAAGGTGGCCATTCCCGAGTTGCCCCGCTTCGACGACGGTCACCTCAGCGCTGGCCGTTCGATCTGGATGCGCACCTGCCGCAACTGCCACCTGATGGGGGTCAACCACATCCTGGGAGTGGCTCATTCCGACCAATGGGACCAGCGCCGCGCCAAGGGCCGCGAGCCGCTCTACCAGAACGTCATTCTCGGCATGACCGGTCCTGGCGGCGCGGTCGTCATGCCGCCGCGCGGCGGCGACCTCCAACTCAGCGATGCGGATGTGCGGGCGGCGGTCGATTACAACCTGGCGGCGGTTGAGGCCTTGCGCACGAGCCGGGCTCCCTGACCTCCCCCCCTCGACTGGGATGGGTCGATAGGCAAGCGATCGCTGCCACTGGGAAGGAACCTCTCTCCGGTTCGCTCTCTTGGATCGAGTGGCAGGTTGTTGGGGGGACTCAAGCGCACTCGGCCCCACGCTTGACCAGCAGCTCACGCAGGATGGACCGATGGCAGCGCGCTTCATTCTCGCAGTAGCATCCCACGGAGAAGTTGGTGTCATGCGACAGCGCTGCCAGCAGATCCAGTGTTCGGCGCGCCTCCGGCGCGTTCATTTCCGCGAGGAATCGCCGCCTGAAGGTCCTCCAGGATGGGTCGTCGTTGGGTGAGGCCTCCTTCAGAAGTGCCTCACTCGGCGCAAGATTGGGAAACCATACGTCGTAGATGTTCCGGCTGGCGTACTCGGCCTTCGGAATGCCGCGCGGAGGACGGCGGACGGTCCCGATCCGGAGTCCTTCCGACTCCAGACGGGGGCTACCCAGTCTGACGATGCGCACGGTCATGTTGAGTACCCTGGCTCAGGATGACCAGCGACTAAGGGACCGCGGGCCGCTGCGTCGTTGTCGGTCGCAAGCATAGGCCATGGTGGAGGGGCCGTTATCGAGCAGCCGCCCGGCAGGCGGGACGGAATTCTCTGGGAACGCTACGTGGCTCCACGGCACTTGACATCGCGTTGACGGGCAGGCCGAGCTCCATTCGGTCAGCCCCATCAACTCGACGTTGTGGTGGGTCTGACGCTTCAGGCGTCGGCGACCAGGACCATGTCACGGTGATGCTCGACCGCCTGGGCGCGCATCGGCAACCGCACGTCGCGGTGGACGCCTCGTTTAGCGCCGCCCGCCGGCCAGCCTGACGGCCTCGGGCCGGGCGCGCAGTGTCGCCATCGCCCACACGCCCAGAAATGGCCCCGGCGCCAGGACCGAGAACGCCCACCGCCAGCCAAGCGCATCGACCAGGACCGGCACCAGGTGAATGGTCGCCAGGGTCAGCAGGAAGCCGATACAGGTCTGGGTGGTCAGCATGGTGCCCGCGTGGGCGCGGTCGGACAGCTCGATGACGCTGGACGAGAATTGCGCCGAATCGGCGACCACCGTCACCCCCCACAGCAGGCACACCACCACTGCCAGCCATACCCACAGCTGAGCCGTCGAAAACCGCAGCGGGATGACCGCAAAGGACGCAGAGCGTACATTCGCGGTCTACCGGTCAAAACGTAACAGATTGTTATATCGACACTTTAGTGGGTGGCACACACGTTGCCTCTTACCGAAACGGAACGCCGGAACGACGTTGCGGCACCGTTTATTTATGCGGGAGAGCAAGCATGAACTTCGAGACGAAAGACGCACCCCCTTTTCACCGTTTCCTTACCGCCCTGACTCTGTTCATGGTCCTGGTGATCTTGATCGGAAGCGAAGCTTGAGTGCCTGAAGGGCCGGGATCGGTCCCAAGGAGAACGCCTCGGCCACGGGCGCAACAGGTCGGGGCGGGCTCGGGCTTCTCGGCGGTGGCCCTCATCGCGCCTACTGCGCCAACAGCGCCCGCGCAACCTCCGGCCAGTCGACCCACGCCAGGAACCACAGCACCAGGTCGGTGCGCAAGCTCCCGCCCTCCGCGATAATGCGCTCCTCAATCCGATTTTCTTGCTCGGGCACTTAAGACCCGCAGTCGCTGTGCTTCGCCCTGTGGAATGGCAAGATTCGGGCCTGGCAGTGTCCGCAAAGGACGCATTGCTGCCTCTCGCACCGAACCCTGTGAGCGACTCAATTCGGCCATTTGCGGTCACTGATGGATGCCCCTTAGGCTATCGCAGTGGTATCCAAAGCCGACGGTGGAGTTCCGAAGCGCGTGGGATGCGGTGAGTACCCGAACCGCATGAATCGCGAACGATGCGGTTCCTTCGTCACCACAACCTACGCGCTGTTGACCCCATCGGTGCCTTGGTCGATCATCAGGCGCGACGGCCGACCGCGATCAGGGTTGAGAGGCACAAGTCAAGACCCCCGCCCTTGTTGACCGTCCGTGTTCCAACGGCGCGACCGGGACTCGCAGCTATTGTCTGGCGGCGAGCGCTCGAGCCGGGCTGAGACCAGCCACGACCCGAGCAGCTTTTCCCTACCCCCTCTTCAGGTCGAAGCGGTCGGCCGTCATCACCTTGGTCCATGCAGCGACGAAGTCGCGGACGAATTCCTCATCACCGTCCTTGGACGCATAGACTTCGGCGACGGCACGCAGCTCGGCGTTTGATCCGAAGACCAGGTCCACCGGCGTAGCCGTCCACTTCAGCTCACCCGTCGCGCGGTCGCGTCCCTCGTAGATGCCGTCGGCATCCTTCGCCTTGGACCACTTCGTTGCCATGTCGAGCAGGTTGACGAAGAAATCGTTGTTCAGCGTCCCGGGACGGTCCGTGAACACGCCGTATTGGACACCGCCCGCGTTGGCACCCAAGGTCCGCATGCCGCCGACCAGTGCGGTCATTTCGGGTACGGTCAGCCCCAGCAGGTCCGCGCGGTCCACCAGCATCTCTGCCGGCGACAGGCGGTTGCCGCTACCGAAGTAGTTACGAAAGCCATCGGCCGTCGGCTCGAGGACGGCGAAGGACTCGACGTCGGTCTGTTCCTGGGTCGCGTCCGCGCGGCCGGGCGTAAAGGGTACCTCCACCGCGTAGCCGGCTTCTTTCGCCGCCTGCTCGATGGCCGCCGCGCCGCTGAGGACGATCAGGTCGGCGAGCGAGACCTTCTTGGCGCCGGACATCGAGTCGTTGAAGCCCTTTTGGATGCCTTCCAGTGTCTTCAGCACCCGCGCCAGCTCTGCCGGGTCATTGACCGGCCAGTCCTTCTGCGGCGCGAGGCGAATGCGCGCACCGTTGGCGCCACCGCGCATGTCCGTATCGCGGTAGGTGGCGGCCGACGCCCACGCGGTCCGCACCAGCTCGGCGGTGGAGAGGCCGGAGTCGAGGATCTTCTTCTTGAGCCCCGCGATATCCTTCGCGTCGACCAGTTGGTAGTCGACCTCCGGTACCGCGTCCTGCCAGATCAGCACTTCGTTGGGCACCTCGGCGCCCAGGTACCGTGCGCGGGGTCCCATATCGCGGTGGGTCAGTTTGAACCACGCCTTGGCGAAGGCCAACTCGAACGCTTGCGGGTTCTCGAGGAAGCGCTCGGAGATCTCGCGGTAGGTCGGGTCGAACTTCAGCGCCAGGTCCGTGGTGAACATCATCGGCGCGTGCCGCTTGCCCTCGACGTGGGCGTCGGGAACCGTGTCGGCGCCAGCCCCGCCCTTGGGTTTCCACTGGATGGCGCCGGCAGGGCTGCGGGTCTGCTCCCACTCGAAGTTAAACAGATTCGTCAGGTACAGCATCGTGAACTGCGTCGGCGCCGCGGTCCAAGCGCCTTCGAGGCCGCTGCTGATGGTGTCTTCCGCGTTGCCTTTGCCGCACTTGTTGGCCCAGCCGAGGCCCTGCTGCTCCATGGCGGCAGCTGCTGGCTCGGGACCCACGCACTCGGACGGCTTGCCCGCGCCGTGGGTCTTGCCGAAGGTGTGGCCACCGGCGATCAGGGCGACGGTCTCTTCATCGTTCATGGCCATGCGGCCGAAGGCCACGCGGATCTGCTCGGCGGCCGCGAGCGGGTCCGGGTTGCCGGCGGGACCTTCCGGATTCACGTAGATAAGGCCCATCTGCGTGGCGGCGAGAGGGTTTTCCAGTTTCCCATCCTCGCTGAAGCGCTGCCGCCCCAGCATGTCGGCTTCCGGGCCCCAATAGACGAGATCCGGCTCCCAGTCGTCCGCCCGGCCGCCGGCGAAGCCGAAGGTCTTGAAGCCCATGTCCTCCATGGCGACGGTGCCGGCCAGCACCATCAGGTCGGCCCAGGAAATGTTGCGGCCGTACTTCTGCTTGATGGGCCAGAGCAGGCGCCGCGCCTTGTCGAGGTTGACGTTGTCGGGCCAGCTATTGAGCGGGTCGAAGCGCTGCTGGCCGCCGCCAGCCCCGCCGCGCCCGTCAGCCACGCGGTATGTGCCAGCGCTATGCCAGGCCATGCGGATAAACAGCGGGCCGTAGTGGCCGAAGTCGGCCGGCCACCAGTCCTGGGACGTGCTCATCAACTCCTTGAGGTCCTTCTTGACGGCCTCCAGGTCCAGGCTCGCGAAGGCCTCGGCATAGTCGAAATCCGCGCCGTAGGGATTGGACGCCGGGTCGTGGTCGCGCAGGGGTTGGAGGTTGAGCTCGTCAGGCCACCAGAACTGATTGGGCCTCGGCTTGCCGGGCGCCATGGCTGGGTCTGCAGCCACCGGCGCGGCGAGCAGGGTAGCCAGGATGGCTGCGGGGATCGCTTTTCTAATCATGGACTTGTCACCTCTCTTTGGTGGGTTCAACTATCGGGCGCAAAACCCCCTGTCCCGTTCTTGTTTTCGCGAGCCGGTCTGGAGCATGCACCTGAACGATGTGGTCTGAACCCGGATCGGCTCTGTCTCGGCAGGGGTTTTACGCTCACGGAACGTAAACCGATTGATAAAGACCGATCCATTTGGAAAATCCGATCATGGCGAGAGGGGCGTCCGATCACGGTAAGGACGTCGATTCACGCCAGGCCGACGGTTGCCGGCCTTTGGCCATGGGTCTTCCCTCCTAGCGCTGGATTCCCGTGTGCCTACCATTGCACCTGCTGGTCGAGGACATATACGGGCTCCGGCCGAGCCATCGCGTCCCAGTCCGGAAGAGCATCGAGTCCGTCGTCCCACATGGGCGGCCCGCGTGCGGGGCAATCGGCGGCGGCCCGGTCGGCTCGCCGATGTGGTTGAGAATCCGCTTCACTGGGGAGGCCGCGGTAATGAAGACGAGGACGGGCACTTCGGCGCCGCAGTGGGGCAGACTACCGACAGGGATCTCTGAAGAGACGCGCGAGTAGGACGGCCCACAGGTAACGTGCTGGGGAGCGGATGTTTGGCGCCGCGCCCGTAGGCGGTGGCACCTAGGCGCAGCACCCGCAGGGGCTAAGGCGAACGTCCGCTGTCCCTTGGACTGCTGCCGTTGAGATTCAAAGAACCGATGTCGGCTTCGGGTCGTAACCGGCCTATCCCGAGCGTGACCGCCAGCGTCCGCAATGCGTGAAGCAGCCGCTCGTCTAGAGGTTCCTGACCGTCCGCTCTGCGCTAACCCGTCACTCGGCCGGTCCACCTTGACTGACAGTTTTGGCGGTAAGGTGACGCTGAGGGCCCGTCGTAGAAACTCCTTCAGTCAGGGGTCTAGGGCGTGCCGTAGTGGAAGCCGCCGGCGCCGGTGTAGACGATCCGGAGCGACGCTTCGCGCGCGCCGCACGCCGAGCAGCAAAGCCGCTTCACGAGCCCCGGGACGCTCGAACGCCCCGACACCTTTCATCGATCGAGTGGGCCGCTGTGTCCGCAGGCATCGCAGAAGGCGATGATGGTGAACGCCCCGGCGGGGAAGTCGTCGAGGGTGTTGCCGGTGACCATGGAGATAGGGTAGCCGCCCGCTGGCTCATTCCGACAGCCTCCTTGCCCCGTTCCGGTTGGCGCTCCTGTGGACAGGCGCGACGACGAGGGGCCACATGCCTTTCCCGCGGCGGCAACGCTTAGCCCTGAGCAGGGCGGCGGCACCCCGTGCAGGTTCACGGCCATCCCGACCAAAGGCACTCGGCTACACGTCCGCGGACTCACGGTCTGAGCCACTGGTACGCGCAGAATAACGCCCCCCGTACCGCAGGAGGCCGACATGTCCGCCGTTGCCGAGTGTCTGTCGAAGCTCACCTTGGGCGTGCCCCAGATGCGCCGTAACCTCAGCCTCTTTCCCCTGCTCGGCGATGGGGTCGCGGTTCCCGGTTACCTGCTGCTCGACCAGGCTCTGGAGCAGGGCTGCGCCCGGGTCACCGAGGTGTCCGAGGCCGGTAGCGTGCCCGAGCTGCGCTTCGTCAACGATTGCGAGCGCCCGGTCCTTCTGCTCGACGGCGAGGAGCTGGTGGGCGCCAAGCAGAACCGGATCCTCAATCTCACGGTGCTGGTTCCGGCCCATCAGACCATCGTGATCCCCGTTTCCTGCGTGGAGGCCGGGCGCTGGCATGCCTAGTCGGCGGAGTTCGGCAGCGCCAAGCGCGCCCACTACGCGGCCGGGCGGGCGAAAAAGGCGTCCCAGGTCAGCGAGGCGCTGCGCACCACCGGCTCACGGCTCAGCGACCAGGGCGAAGTGTGGGACGACATTGCGGAGAAGGCCGAGCGGATGCGCTCACATTCGGCCACCAAGGCTGCCGCGGCCCTCTACGACACCCACCGGGCGAGCCTCGACGAGTACCTGGGGGCCTTCTCCCCGGTCCCGGCCCAGCCTCCACCTCCCAGGATCCTGAGAAGCGGGCGGCCAAGCAGGAGGCTGTTCGCCAGGCCCATCGCGCCTACCTGGCGCAGGCCGAGGCGTTGCTCGCACGGGTGCGCGAGACTCGAGTGCACTTGGTCGTGTGCCACGTCCCGGCGGCCTTCCTCGCGGAGATCGACCTCTACCTCGGCGACGCCGAGCGCCAGATCGATCAGATCCGCCGCCGCGTGTTGTTGGCGACCATCCCCCATGCGGAGAAGCTCTTCTCGCTGTTCGAGCGCCACACCGAGTGGATCAGCAAAGGCAAGGCGGGCGTCCCGGTGGAGTTGGGGCTGCGCGTGGCGGTGGTGGAGGACCAGCACCGGTTCATCCTCACTCATCGGGTCATGGAGAAGACCACCGACGATCAGTTCGCCGTCGGCTTGATCGCGGAGGCCCAGGCGCGCTTCCCCCACATCGCCAGCGCCAGCTTCGACAAGGGGTTCCACAGCCCAGCCAATCAAAGCGCACTCGCCGCCCTGATCCCGCAGGTGGTGCTGCCGAAGAAGGGCAAGCTGTCGCAGACCCAGCGCGAGCGCGAGCGCGACCCCGAATTCCTGCACCTGCGCCGCCAGCACTCGGCGGTGGAATCCGCCATCAATGCCCTGGAGGCCCATGGCCTGGACCGCTGTCTGGACCACGGCCTCGACGGCTTCGAGCGCTATGTCGCCCTGGCCGTGGTCGCACGCAACATCCAGCGCCTCGGCGCCCTGTTGCGCCAGCAGGAAGCGGAGCGACAGCGAGGGCCCTATCGCCGCGCGGCCTGAACGCACGCGACGGGATCTGAATACGCTAGCTGCAGGATCGGTGCGCCTGCCGATCGCCAATAACGAGAGCGGCTCTCATTGATTGACGCCAACTGCAGCCAATCGCCTCACGATGAATGACGTCGTCCCCAATTCCCCAGCCCAGCAGAATGAACGTGGCGATGAAATCGGAGTTTTCTGTCAGGCACTAGCCTAGGCCCAAGTCGCGCTTCGCGCTCGGCCGGTTCAGAGCCCACCACGGCGATCACGCCTCGCGGAGGTAGACCGGCGGGCGCATCTTCGTGAGGACCATCCCCTTGAGCACCGCCGCCCTTGCGCTCCTGATCGGCACCCTGATCCTGGCTCAGGTCGGTGCCGCCCTGGTGTTCGGGTTCTATCGACGCCGGGCCGAGCTGCGGACCATGGGATCCACTGGGGCCGGAGAAGCCATCGCTGGTCCACCGCGCGGGGCGGGCGGTGACCAGGTTGACCGGCAGACGGGCGCCGATGCGGCGCCCCTAGTCGCCCCTGGGCGGCCTGGTCCGGCTATCGGGACTTCGTGGTCCAACGGCGTGAGGTCGAGGACGCCGCGGGGGCTGTATGTTCCTTCTATCTGGCCCCCGCGGACGGCCAGCCGCTCCCGCCCCACCCGGTCAGTACCTGACCGTCAACCTGGAGGTCCCCGACCCGGCGGGCGGCCCGCCCAGGGCCTTGGTGCGCTGCTACTCGCTGTCCGACCGCCCGCGCCCGGATCACTACCGGATTTCCATCAAGCGTGTCGCGGCCCCGCCCGGCCGGCCGGATCTCCCGCCCGGGGCGGCGTCCAGTCATTTCCACGACCACATCCGAGAGGTTGCGCGACTGTCGGTCCGGGCGCCCTCGGGCCATTTCCACCTGGTCGAGGAGGGGCTGCCCATCGTGCTGATCGCGGGGGGTATCGGCATTACGCCCCTGCTCGCCATCCTCAACACCCTGGCCCACCGGGGCGACCCGCGCCCGGTGTGGCTCTTCTACGGGGTGCGCAACGGCTCCGAGCAGATCATGAAAGAGCACCTGCAGACCCTGCGGGAGGATTACCCGAGCCTTCATCTGCGGGTCTGCTACACGGAGCCCGCTGCGGGGGAGGAGCCTGGCCGGGATTACCAGCATGCGGGCCGGCTGGATGCTGAGCTGCTGCGCCGGACATTGCCCTTTGGGCGTTACGCGTTTTATCTGTGCGGCCCGCCCGCCATGATGGAGTCCCTGGTGCCGGCACTGGAGGACCTGGGCGTGGCCCCACAGGACATCCACTACGAGTCGTTCGGCCCGGCCTCCCTGACGCGGCAGCGGACGCCGGCCGAGGCGGCCGGTGCGGACCAGGCATTCGCCGTGCGCTTCAGCCGCTCCGGGAAAACGGTCCCCTGGGACCCGCGGGTCGGATCCCTGCTCGCGTTCGCCGAGGACCAAGGGATTCGGGTGGAGTCCGGCTGCCGGGCGGGGAGCTGCGGCTGCTGTCAGACGGCCGTGGAGTCCGGGGAGGTGGAATATCTTCAAGACTCCGGATGCGGACATCGCCCCCGGCCATTGCCTGCTCTGTATCGGCAAACCCACCAGCGATTTGACCCTGGCCCTCTAGAGAGGATGCGGTAGACACCATGAACAGCTCGATCTTCCGCAAAGAAATCCTGCCCTTCCTGGCCCTGTTCGGGTCCCTGATTGCGGCAACCGTGCTGGTCGATGCCGTCCTGCACGCCTTGGACCTGGTCTGGGTGGGACGTTATTCTGGGCATCCCCGGCACTCTCCTGATCCTGTTCTCGTTCCTCTACTCCATGCGCAAGCGCAAGCTGATCCAGGTGGGGCGGCCCAAGACGCTGCTGCGCCTGCATGAGGTGCTGACTTGGGCCGGGGCGCTGATGATCCTGGTGCACGCGGGGTGCATGTCGATTCGATCCTGCCGTGGCTGGCCCTTATCGCCCTGCTGGTGAACGTCGCCAGTGGGATGACCGGCCAGTACCTGCTGGAGCGTTCGCGCCGACATCTCGCGTCGCGCCGGGACGCCTATACGCAGCAGGGCCTCAACGGGGAGGCGGTGGAGCGGGAGATTTTCTGGGACGCGATCACCCTGGACCTGATGAAGCAATGGCGGCGGGTGCACTTCCCCATCACCCTCGCCTTTGCCGTCCTGGGGCTCGCGCACATCCTGAGCATGTTCCTGTTCTGGCAGTGGAAATGAACAGAACCGTCTTCTACATCGTCGGCGCGACCTCGTCCTGATCCTTCTCCTGACCATCTTCCACCCGCACCTGATCGTCGCCCCCGGCAGGCTCATGGAGGCCCACCGCGCCCTGGAGACGGATTGCCTCGCCTGCCACAGCCCGTTTCGGGGCAGCCGCCCCGAGCGCTGCGTCCAGTGCCACAGCCCGCCGAGATCGGACTCCGTCACCACCCAAGGCGTGGCCATCGGCGAGGAGCAGAACTCATCCCTTTCCACCAGGATCTGGTGGAGGAGGACTGTCGTCGCCTGCCGTGGCGCCACAAGGCGGCGCAGGCCTTTCACCCCATCGGCCGCTTCTCCCACGCGCTGTTGCAGCCTCTGGATCGGTGAGCGCTGCGACGGCTGCCACCGTGGTCCCCAGGACGCCCTGCACCGACAGATCTCGGGCGGCTGCGGCGAGTTCCACACCCAGGAGGCGTGGACCCCGGCCACCTTCGATCACGACCGGTACTTCATCCTCGACGGGACCACCAGACGACCTGCGACACCTGTCACCTCGACAACGACTGCAGCCGCTGCACTTGCTACGGCTGCCACGAGCACTCACGCCTCCGGGATTCGCGAGAAACATCTGGAAGAAAGCGTCACCCAGTACGAGGACTGCTTGGAATGCCACCGCAGCGGCGAGGCGGAAGGCGATGAGCATGAGGGGCGAGGCTCGAATAGCCAGCGACGATTGAGAAGCAGGGTGTAGGAGGGGACGTGCCCCGAGTATCCTGGCCGGCCATTCAGATCGCAGCTAACCTCGCCGACAGACCCGAGGTGGGGCGGTAGAATCGCTTACCCGCGTACCCAGCGCCATCGTGCCGTTGTTCAATGCTGCCTGGCAGGGCATCGGTGCGGCGGTGAGCGCGCCCGCTCAGAGTGCCGCGTGGTGGCAAGTCCGCAAAACGAACCCCATCGACCCCTGGAGCACGGCGTGGTGTTCCACGTCCACGGTGTGACCAAGGTCTACCAGATGGGCGAGGTCCAGGTGCATGCCCTGAGGGGTGTGGACCTGGACCTCTACCAGGGGGAATTCACCGTTCTCCTGGGTCTCGGGCAGCGGGAAGTCCACCCTGCTGAACATCCTGGGCGGTCTGGATACGCCCACCCAGGGCCACGTGTTCTACGGCACCCGGATCGACCGCCCGCCAGCGAGCGCGAGCTAACGGCGTACCGCCGTTATCACGTCGGCTTCGTTTTCCAGTTCTACAACCTGGTCCCCACCCTGACCGCGGTGGAGAACGTGAACGTGGCTGCTGAGAGATCGCCGGCGATCCGATCGTGGAGACCCTCGGCCTGGTCGGGTTGGGCGACCGCATCGACCACTTCCCGGCCCAACTGTCCGGCGGCGAACAGCAACGGGTCGCCATCGCCCGTGCCCTGGTCGGCCGGCCCAGGCTCCTGCTGTGTGACGAGCCCACCGGGGCCCTGGATCACCAACCGGCGTCGTGGTTCTGGAGGTTTTGCAACGGGTCAACCGGGAGTTGGCCACCACCACCGCCGTGATCACTCACAATGCCGGCATTGCGCGGATGGCGGACCGCGTGATCCACCTCGCCGACGGCCGCATCACCCAGGTGGAGGTGAACGAGGCCAAGCTCGCGCCGCGCGAGCTGAGCTGGTGAGCTTCCGATGAAGGCCATCGACCGAAAACTCTGGCGGGACCTGTGGGGGATGCGCGCGCAGGCGCTGGCCATCGCCCTGGTGATCGTCAGCGGGGTGGCCGTGTTCGTCATGTCGCTGAGCACGCTCGACTCCCTGTACCAGACCCGCGAGACCTACTATCGCAGTCAAGGTTTCGCTGACGGTGTCCGGCGCGCTCAAACGCGCGCCCTTGTCCCTGGTCCAGCGCATCCGGGAGATCCCTGGGGTCGACCGGGTGGAAACGCGGGTGGTGGCCTACGTGAACATCGATGTGGCCGGCTTTGCCGAGCCGGTCAGCGCCCACCTGGTGTCCCTGCCGGACCAGGGCCCCGGCCTGCTCAATCGCGTGTTCCTGCGCTGGCTGCGCTTCCCGAGCCAGGCGGCGGCGACGAGGTGGTCGTGCTCAGCGGGAGCTCGCTGCCGCCCACGGGCTTCGGCCCGGAGACACGCTGCGCGCCACCATCAATGGGCGCAGCGAGCGCCTCGCCATCGTCGGTCTGGCGCTGTCGCCCGAGTACATCTACCAGATCGCCCCCGGGGCCATGTTCCCCGACTACGCGCACTACGGCGTGCTGTGGATGGCCCGCAAGCCGCTGGCCACCGCCTACGACATGGACGGTGCCTTCAACGACGTCGCACTCACCCTTGCCCGGGGCGCCAACGCCGCCGATGTCATCGACCGCCTGGATGAGATCCTCAAGGTCTCTGGCGGAACCGGCGCCTTCGCCCGCAAGGATCAGCTCTCGCACCGGTTCCTGTCGGAAGAGCTCAAGCAGCAAG
>CAVOQO010000042.1:0-46709 GCA_963698355.1 uncultured Gammaproteobacteria bacterium
CGTGTCGCTCGTGAATCCGTCCGGAGGCTCCTGCCCCCGGACGGACTCGCTCCTGGCGACAGCCTTTGTCGTCCCGGTTCGCCCCACTCCGGGGACGGCTTCGCCACGAGCTCGCTGCAACGCAGCTGCTCGGGCTTCGCCACTCCCTTCGCGAATGGCTTGAGTCGGGTAGCGGGGTGGCGTTACCGCCACCCCGCCCCCTAAGAACCGTGCTTGCGACTTTCACCGCACACGGCTCGACCTTTGATAAGGCGCGGCGGAGCACCCGGCACTCAACGAGGTCGTGGCTGGTACGGTTCACACGATGAGCCATTCGGGAGCTGAGTTATGTGCAAATCTGGTGTATGACCTTGGGGCCAGAGTGTGCTCAGGCGGCTTCCCGTTGCTCCACGTCGGCATCTGGTGGGTCGTCAGGCACCAGGATGCCGTCTTCGTAACGTGCCCCAGCGAGCAGCTCGGCCACTTTCTCGGGGCCACGGATACGTCGCCAGGTCTTGGCGGCCTCCTCGCTCATCTTGAAGGCGAGGCCGAGGAAGGTGGTGCGGGTGACGCAGTTCTTGGTCCGGCTGGTGCGATGGCGCACGGTGGCGAAGGTCGACTCGATCGGGTTGGTGGTGCGCAGGTGCACCCAGTGATCGGCCGGGAAGTCGAAGAAGGTCAACAGGACCGCGCGGTCCTTCTCCAGCTTCTCGGCGGCCTTGGGGTACTTGGCCTCGTAGCGCTTGATAAAGTGGTCGAAGGCTTCGTTGGCCTCCTTACGGGTTGCCGCCATCCAGATCGCCTGGAGATCGGCCTTGGCCTTGCTCTGCAGGGACTTGGGCAAGGCATTGAGCACGTTGCCCATCTTGTGGAACCAGCAGCGCTGATGCACGGTCTCCGGGTAGACCTGATCGAGCGCGCTTCCAGAACCCGAGGGCCCCGTCGCCGACGGCCAGGCGCGGCCCCACCTCCAGGCCACGCTCGTTGAGGTCGCGCAGGACATCGAGCCAGGACTCGGTGGACTCGCGCAGCCCGTCGCTGATGGCGACCCACTCCTTGGTGCCATCGGCGGTGACGCCGATGATCACCAGCAGGCAGAGCTTGGGATCATCGCTCTGGCGCAGCGGCGTGTAGATGCCGTCGACCCACCAGTAGGCGTGCTCTTGCCCTCCAGGCTGCGCCGTGTCCAGCCCTGGTACTCCTCGCTCCACTGCGCCTTCAGACGCCCCAGCGCGGCCGGGGAGAGCCCCTTGGCCCCCTCTCCCACCAGCACCTCCAGTGCCTCCCCGAGGTCCCCGCTGGAGATCCCCTTGAGGTAGAGCCACGGCAGCGCCGCGGCGACCCGGGCGCTGCGGCGCACGTACGGCGGGGCCAGCGCCGAGTTGAACTTTGACCCCGGATCCGGAGCGGTCGCGCACCTTCGGCACCTGCACCTCGACCGGACCTACCGTGGTGAGGATCGCGCGCGCCGGCAGATAGCCGTTGCGCACCACCGCCCGGCGCCCGTCGATCAGCGACACCGAGGCAAACTCATCGAGCAGTTCCTGGACCTCCGCCTCGATGGCCCGCTGCAGGATGTCACGCGCCCCTCGGCGCACCAGCTCCTCCAGCGGCAGGCCCAGCTCGGCCAGCTGCTCCCCCCGATCCTGATCCCCTCTTGCACCCCGAGTCCTCTTACTCGTATCGTCGCTCATGGCGCACCTCTCTCGTTGCTGCTTTGGGTCTCGACAACCACATTGTCAGCAACGGTGCGCCGCCTTCTCAACCTCTATCAGTCCCCACTGATACACCAGATTCGAGCATACCTCTCGGGAGCCATGTCGGTGCCGCCGTTGGTGTCTTTCCCCGTTGTCGCCGGCGACGCTCGACGAAATAATCGGCGTCCTGTGGGTCGTAGGGGTTAGCATCGCGGCGGATTTTGACATGACGCTGGATCGGGAGCGTGCCCATCCGAAATAACGTCGCCGATCCGTCTGTGAACACCCAGGCGAGACTGTCCCTGCACACGTAATAGCGGTCCTTGACCCAAGCTCGGCTCTTCCGGGGATGTCGTCTTGTGGCCCAATTCCATGTCAGGCGCCAGATCGCACTGTCGATGTCGTCAAAGACCTTCTTGCTTACGACATGGCGGTAATAGTTGGCCCAACCGCGGATCACCGGATTGAGCCGTTGGATGACCAGACCTTGCGACTGGCTAGTGCCCGTCTTCAGAATCTGGCGCACCTTGTCCTTGACCGCGGCGATACTGGATGCCGCCGGTTTGATGAGCAGTTTTCCGTGATACTTGCGTACATTGAACCCCAGGAAGTCGAAGCCCGTTTCGATATGGACGATTTGGGTCTTCTCCCGCGACAGGGTGAGTCCTCGCTCCATGAGGAACTGCTCGACCAGGGGTCGGACCTCATCGGCCAGTAGCGCCGCGGAGACGCCGGTGATGATGAAGTCATCCGCGTAGCGAACCAGATGGACTTTGTGATGACGCCGGAAGCGCGCTTTGAGGGCGCGTTCCAGGCCGTCCAACGCCATATTGGCCGCGGTGGGGGAGAGAATGCCCCCTTGCGGTGTCCCTTCCGTCGTGAGTTGGAAGGCCCCCTTTTCCATGTACCCGGCATTCAGCCATGCCCGCAATTTCCCTGGGTGGGTGGGAATATGCTCGATAAGCCATCGATGCGACAGCGTGTCGAAGCACGCCCGGATGTCCCCTTCGAGAATCCATTCGGCACTGTCGTTGCGTCGGCTCAGCGCATTGAAGCAGGCCTCAATGGCGTCCTGTGTCGAGCGTCCTTGGCGGAAGCCGTACGAGCACGGGTCCGCCCGCGTTTCTGACACCGGATCCAGCGCCAACTGCTCCAGGGCCTGCTCGGCCCGGTCAGCTTGCGTTGGAACGCCGAGCGCGCGGCGCTTTCCGTTTTTCTTGGGGATGTAGATCCGTCTGAGCGGTTGTGGCCGGTATCCTTTCGCGTTCAACGCTTGGGCTGTCGCCACTGTTGCGCCGGTGTATCGGATGACCCCATCATCCGGCGGTGCATCCCGAGCGGGGCAGCTACACCGTGGCGGCGCGAGCTGGACCGACTGGGGGCATGCCGGCAGGTGCTCGCCGATCAAAGGGCACGGTGCCACGCTGCGCTCTTTGGCCGGAGCTATTGTCAAATCTGGTGTATGACCTTAGGGGCCAGAGTGTGATCAAGCGGCCTCCCGTTGCTCCTCGTGGGTATCCGGCGGGTCGTCAGGCACCGGAATCCCGTCTTTATAGCGTGCCCCACCGAGCAGCTCGGCCACTTTCGCGGGGGCACGGATGCGTCGCCAGGTCTTGGCGGCTTCCTCGGCCATCTTGAAGGCCAAGCCGAGGAAGGTCGAACGCGTGACGCAGTTCTTGGTCCGGCTGGTGCGATGGCGCACGGTGGCGAAGGTGGACTCGATCGGGTTGGTGGTGCGCAGGTGCACCCAGTGATCGGCCGGGAAGTCGAAGAAGGCCAGCAGTGCGTCGCGATCCTTATCGAGCTTCTCGGTGGCCTTGGGGTACTTGGCCTCATAGCGTTTGATAAAGCGCTTGAAGGCTTCGTTGGCTTCCTTGCGCGTCGCTGCCATCCAGATCGCCTGCAGATCGGCCTTCGCCTTGCTCTGCTGTGATTTGGGTAAGGCATTGAGCACGTTGCCTATCTTGTGGAACCAGCAGCGCTGATGCCGGGTCTCGGAGTAGACCTGATCCAGCGCGCTCCAGAACCCGAGTGCCCCGTCGCCGACGGCCAGGCGCGGACCCACCTTCAGGCCACGATCCTTGAGGTCGCGCAGCACGTCGAGCCAGGATTCGGTGGACTCGCGCAGCCCGTCGCTGATGGCGATCCACTCCTTGGTGCCATCGGCCGTGACCCCGATGATCACCAACAGGCAGAGCTTGGGATCATCGCTCTGGCGCAGCGTCGTGTAGATCCCGTCGGCCCACCAGTAAGCGTACTCTTTGCCCACCAGGCGACGCCGCGTCCAGCCCTGGTACTCGTCGCTCCACTGCGCCTTCAGACGTCCCAGCGCAGCCGGGGAGAGCCCCTTGGCCCCGTCTCCCACCAGCACCTCCAGCGCTTCCCCGAGGTCCCCGCTGGAGATCCCCTTGAGGTAGAGCCACGGCAGCGCCGCGGCGACCCGGGCGCTGCGGCGCACATATGGCGGGGCCAGCGCCGAGTTGAACTTCACGCCAGAGCCGGAGCGGTCGCGTACCTTCGGCACCTGCACCTCGACCGGACCTACCGTGGTGAGGATCGCGCGGGCCGGCAGGTAGCCGTTGCGCACCACCGCCAGGCGCCCGTCGATCAGCGACACCGAGCCAAACTCCTCAAGCAGTTGCTCGACTTCCGCCTCGATGGCCCGCTGAAGGATGTCTCGCGCCCCTCGGCGCACCAACTCCTCCAGCGGCAGGCCCAGCTCGGCCAGCTGCTCCCCCCGATCCTGAGCCCCTCTTGCACCCCACGTCCTCTTACTCGTATCGTCGCTCATGGCGCACCTCTCTCGTTGCTGCTTTGGGTCTCGACAACCACATTGTCAGCAACGGTGCGTCGCCTTCTCAACCTCTATCAGCCCCCACTGATACACCAGATCCGAGCATAGCTCTGGTATCCGTCACGACGCATCAACAGCGGTTCACCTACGTTGGCCATACCCCTAAACCCTAGCTCCCGACCACCATGAGGCTGGCAGTCGCAACCTTTCCTCACGGGTCGGTTGCCCGCTTATCAGGCGGAGGCTACAGTGTCCCGAGCGCTTTGCACCCTAGGGTTACCCCCAGCGCACGGCCCGGTAGGGTACCGGTGGCAGAACACCGGATCTCTGATTTCCCTGATAAATACAGGTGCGACCTCGTGTCGCACCGGCGTGTCGGATGCGCTCTGCATGTTGCCTCCGCCGGCTTCGGGTCTCTCGCCCCTTCGCCACCTCCGGCAACACGCCCGCGCCGACGCCTACCGGGGACTACGCGCCTTCGCTTCGCTCTCCATGGCGCGCAGCGGGTGACAGAGGCCGAGCAGCAACGACGTGCGCATCGCTACACCCGCTCTGTTGATGCCTACGACCTCTTTCTCCAAGGGCAGGCACTCCTGTTGGCGAGGGGCCAAGCGGAAAACGAACGCGCTCGCGCGCTTTACCAAGCCGCCATTGCGCAGGATCCAACATTTGGCCGTGCCTACGCCGGCTTGGCCTTAACCTACGCCGCCGATTACCGCAACCAATGGGGGAACGACGCGGATGCCGCCCTCATCCGCGCACTGGAGCTGGCTCGAACCGCCCTGCAGATCGATCCGGATCACCCGGAGATTTCCTGGGTTCTCGGTTACGTGGAGGTGCAACAACGTCAACACCGGGAGGCCTTGACCCATCTCGACCGGGCGCTAGCCCTCGAGCCATCCTTTGCGGACGCTCTCGCGCTCAAGGGGGGCATCCAGACGTACATCGGCGAGCCCGCCGCAACGATTCCCCTTCTACGCAGCGCCATGCGGCAGAATCCCTCGGCGGGGTATCTCTACTACATGGTGATCGGCCGGGCCTACTTCTTCCTCGACGATCAGGTTCAGGCCCTGATCAACCTCCGCGAGGCGGCCGCCCGTAACCCCGAAAGCCTAGAGGTGCACGTCTACCTCGCGGCGGCGTTGCAACGTAGCGGTGACCACACCGCTGCCGAGTGGGAAGCCGAGGAAATACGTGCGATTAGTGCCGATTTCTCGACCCGGGCCTGGCTGGAGACTTATCCGATGACGGACGTGGTGCAGCGGAGCCACCTAATTTCCACATTGGACGCCTTGGAACTCTGATCGCCCTGCGGCGAGCCGCTTCCCAAGATCGCCCCATCCAGCGGAATTCGTCGGGATGCATCGTCCCCATCGGGCGAACTGAGTCGCTCACGTTGAGAGCCGCGCGCGGCGGCAATGTGACCTGCGCCGCCGGTCAACACGTCCGCTTGGAGCGGCGGCTCAACGCGTCTCTGTGAAGTTGCAGACTATGTGTAGTTCCGGCGCCGGCCGCAGGGCTCTCGCGGGTTCGGGGCGGCGATCCCTTCACATAGTTTGAGACCTCCGGGCGACTCCGCCTGTTCGTCGGACGATCGAACGCACGGATTGGTTTTAGTGGGCCCCATGTCCAGGACAGTTTTGCCCGGAGTTAAAGCTGCACTGCCTGCTTGAATCGCAGCGGGTTGGCGCTGCCCCAGTTCTTCGCCGAAACGGTCCACGATGCGCGCCCCGCCGCCGGTCCCCGTGCGGTACACCGCCTCGGGGGTGCGGTTGCCCAGGGCCTGGTGGGGCCGCTCGCCGTTGTAGAAGGCGAAGTACTCCGTCAGCTCGAGCAGCAGCTCGGGTAGGCTCTCATAGCCCTTGAGGTAGATGTCCTCGTGCTTGACGCTGCGCCATAGGCGCTCGACGAAGATGTTGTCGAGCGCCCGCCCGCGCCCGTCCATGCTGCTGGCGATACCGGCGTCCAGGAGCACCCGGGGGTGAAGGCCTCGCTGGTGAACTGGGAGCCTTGGTCAGTGTTGAACACCTCAGGCTTCCCATGGGTGCGCAGAGCCTCCTCCAGGCAGTCCACACAGAACCCCGCCTCCAGGGTGTTGGAGACCCGCCAGGCGGGCACCCGGCGGGCGTACCAGTCGATGATGGCCACCAGGTAGGCAAAGCCGTGGGCCAGACGGATGTCGGTGATGTCGGTGCTCCACACCTGGTTGGGGCGAACGACCGCCACCCCGCGCAACAGGTAGGGGTAGATCTTGTGCGCGGGATGCGGCCGGCTGGTCGCCGGCCCAGGGGCCATGCCGGCCAGGCCCAGAACCCGCATCAGACGCTGCACCCGCTTGCGGTTGACCGTGTGCCCGTGCTCCTCTTGAAGGTACACCACCATGCGCCGACTGCCGTAGAACGGTCGGCGCGTGTACTGGGCGTCGATCAGCTCCAGCAGCCGCAGGTCCAAGGCGTCCCGCCCCAGGTCCGCAGATGTCCCGTAAACCCAGGAACGCGCCACCCACGCCAGGGCGCATTGCCGGCTCACCGAGAGATTCCCATCCCGCTCGATCCAGGCGCGCCGCGCCGTCACTGGCTCAGCCCGGACTTTTTTTTCAGCCAGTCCAGTTCCACCTTCAGCCGCCCGATCTCCCCATACAGCCGATCGGGCTCGCCCGGACCGTCTTCCTTCTTCGGCCCACGCTTGTTGGCGAACAGCGTCTCGGCCTGCTCCAAGATCTCCTTCTTCCACTGCCCAACCTGCGCCGGATGAACCCCGTAGGCCTGCCCAATCTCGTTGACCGTCTTGACCCCGCGGATCGCCTCTAACCCTACCTTGGCCTTAAACGCCGCCGTGTAACTCCTGCGCTTGGCTTCGCCCATCTCTTTCTGACCCCTTCGGTTAGGCGGCAAGCTTAAACGACTGTCCGGTTTTCGGGGTCCACTTTAGGCCGCTCTCAGGTGCGTCGGGTGACTCCAGCCGGCCATTGCTGCCACTGAGGTTCGCCGGTTGAGTGGCCGCTCTGGACGCAGAGCACACTGTCAGAGTTTTTTCTAACAATGACCGCTGTACGCGCATAGCGGACCCCCAGGGCTGCTCACGCCAGCGATCACTTCACGCGCATACCGGACCCCCAGGGCCCCTTATTCCGGCGGTCGCTTCCCGCTGAAACCGGAAAGTCAGCAGTAGCGACGACCTATCTTTCAGTCCTGATCCTGACCTGCCGCTTCTCCCCCGGATCTCACCGGCCGCAAACTGACGGGCACCGGACATTCACCGGCTCTCCGGACTACCGATGGGCAGAATCGGGTTGCGCTGCTCGCGTGTCCTGGCTGCGGGGCGCATATGCGCATAATGGCATTCGTGACCGAGGCCGCCCCGGTGCAGCGGATCCTCGCCAAGGTCGGCGAGCCCACCGCGCCATTTCCGATCGCTCCTGCCCGCGGACCAGCCGTCTGGGGTGATGATCCCGAGCCGATGCCGGACGGGGAACTCGTCGCCCAACCGGACCCTGGCTTCGCGTTTGACGAGCGCATCTCCCGGCAACCGCCGGCGTCTGCGATCGACGGCGCCGCCGCCCAGTGTCTCGGGGTGACGACACCTCGCCCACGACCCGCCGACCCTCGCTCTCGCAGTTTCCGGGAGGCCCGACCCCAACCCCGCTTGAGCCTTGACCGACCGTCCGGGCCCTCCTTTACCTCCTACCTCAGGCCGCCCTGGACTCGCAGGGCCGCCTGGATCTCTTTGGTCTTTCCAATCCTCAGCTTGTTGACCTTGTTTCCCCCGGGGCGCGGTCACGGGATAGGGCACGCGGTGAGCGACGACTCCCGGATCTGGATTCGGGGCGTGACCTCCATCATCACTTCCAGTACGGACAGATAAGCCTCGACTCGACAACCGACGGACGATAGCGGCCACCCGGGCCCTGACCGCAGCGCCACGGCTAGCCGATTGGGATGCTCTCCTTGTTCGCGGCCAGCCAAGTCCGGAAGTCCTGAAGCCCCGGGTGCAGCGCGCGAGCCACAGCGGGGTCCCGCGCGCCGCAGAAATCGGCCTCGAACTCCTGCTTGAACTGAAACATGTTGCCCAGGTCCTCCGCACCGGGGAAGCCCAGGGCACGGTAGTCCGCAGGGCTTATGGCATGGTAGACCACCTCCTCTCCCAGGGCCCGGCCCAGCTCCTCGGCCATCTGGGCCCCGGTGAGATGCTCCCCCGCGATCCCCACCGTCTTGTCGATGTAGGTGCCGCCACCCTTGAAGATGCCGTAGGCGCAGCGGCCGATGTCCTCGGCGGCGATGCCCGGAAGCTTCTTGTCCGCCATGGGTAGGGCGAAGATCAACCGCCCGTCCTCGCCGCGACGGGGTCCCATCCCGAAATGGATCAGGTTGTCCCAGTAGAAGGACGTGAGCAGGAAGGTGGTCGGGACCCCCTCATCGATGAAGAACGCGTTGGACTCCCCCTTGGCGTCGAAGTGGGGAACCTTGTAGTGAGCCATGAGGGTTGGCATGCGCTCGTCCGAGAGTGGGATAGAGCGGCGGGTATCCTCCAGGGTCGACCAGATCGCGTGTTGGAGGCCCGTCGCCTTGGCGGCGGCGGCCATGCTTGCGGCCTCCGCCTTCTCCCGCTCGGGCGAGAAATGGGCCCAGAAGAAGGTGACGAAGTAGGCCCCGTGGGCCCCGGCGAGCGCGCGCTCCAGGCTGCCGCTGTCATCGATATCCGCCGCCACCACCTCCGCCCCCAGGGTCGCCAGCTCCCGGGCCTTCTCGGAGCTTGGATCCCGAGTAATGGCACGAGCTGCGAAACCGCCGCTCGGATCGCTAAGAATGGCGCGCACCAATCCCCCACCCTGGGCGCCCGTGGCCCCCAGCACCGCGATGATCTTCTTCTCTGACATGGCTATCCTCCGGGCGGCGTGCCTAAGCCCAGTTTGGCTCCGGCCTCAAGGCGCGGAGTGGTGGTGCCCAAGCCCAGGTACAAGGCCGGGATCTGGATTCGGTCCTGCTCGCCCGGGGCATGGAGTCGGCTAGTCACTGCAGGTCGCCTCGCACGATCGCGCCGGCCTGGAGCGGCTGCTAGGCTAGTTTGTTCGCCAGCTGCTCGCGCTCGAACGTCTGGGGCCCTTGACGCCGAACGCGTCGTCTATCGCTCACCCAAGCCCCAGCGCGATGGCACCACGGCGTTTACGCTCTCCCCGCCGGAGCTCATCGACCATCTCGCGGCGCTGACCCCTCCACCCCGGCGGCACCGCCATCGCGACCATGGCGTGCTTGCGCCCAACTCGCCCCTGCATGCGGCTGCCGCGCGGCGTCCGCTTTCCTGAAACTCTCCCGGATCGTCGCTTCGGCGGATAGTGACGGCATTGCGTCCAGACCTGCCGCTGAACCCCCGCGCGTCGAGGGGCAGCTTGCCCATGACGCCGCCGGCGCTGTTGGCAGCGGCCGTGAGGACTGCGCGTAGCGGACTTCCACCACCGCCTGGAGCAGCGCCGGCTAAACGCGCTCTGCGAACTCCCAGGGCTGCGAAAGCCAGCGATCACTCGACGCCAATAGCAAGAACCGAGTCCTGCCCGAGCGACCTAGTTTGGAGCGTATCGTACACGAATTCGAAATCAAGCATTCGAATAGACGCAAAGTGATGCTCAGCGGACAGCCACTTTCGATGGGCGCAGATCCCTTGTCAGCGTCGCGCAGCAGTAACAAAGCAACGCGGAACCCCTCGAACGGTCAACGCTGTCCCATCAGCAAGACATAGCCGCCCCAGGCAATCAATCCGGCGCCCAGCACACGGGACGGCCAGACGCGCTCCGCGGGCAGGAGCTTCTCGGCGAGCACAATCAGCGTGAGCACGATGATCCAGAGCAGATTCATCACGCCGAGCACGAACAACAGCAGCATGAGCATGGCGCAACAGCCGGTGCAGTAGGCACCGTGACGCATCCCCATGACGAAGGCACCGCTCACGCCGGGCCGCCATTCGGTCATCAGGAACCCCATCGGTGTGCGGCACTTGTTCAGGCAGGAATGCTTGAGCTCGGTGAACTGAAACACGCCCGCAGCCAACAACAGACCACCGCTCAGCCAGCTGCTCGCGCTCTCCATCATGGGCGTCACCAGGCGCAGCTCGAGTAGACCCCATTGAGCCAGGGTGATAACAGCACTGAACAGGGTCCAGACGACCAGATAACCGCCCACGAAGGCGCTGGTGAGCGACGTGACCGAGTCTGCCGATCGCCCCTCGGCGCTGCGGGCGAACGTCCGCACCATGGGGGTCGCCGAGGGCAGCATCATGGCGGCCATCATGATCGCCCACATGACGAAGACCAGCACCAGGTCCACTGGGCCCCAGTGCATCATGCCGGGCATGAACAGCTGGGCGGCGGGTACGTCCATGTTGGCCATACCCCAGGCCATATAGACCAGGTAGAGCCAGCCGACAGCGGCAACCGTCACCACCGCGAGTGGGACCCCTGAGGTCTCGCCGCGCATGTCGCTAGCTCTGGTAGGCGAAGGGCGAGTAGTAGCCGTTACGCTCGCTGATGTCGATCGAGTGGCCGAAGTCGTCGTAGCGGCACCGGCTCGACTTGGACAAGACCATCGGGACGTCGGGCACCAGGGTGAAGGGGACGTTGTGCACCTCCACCAGACGATCACCTTGGCCAGTGATGGCCTCGATCTCCGCCTCGGCGACGGTCCCGATGCGCACACTGCGCTTCTTTCCCTCGGCGTGGTACTCGATCGGTACCGCCTTGACGCCGAGCACCTCCCCGATTAGGGGACCCAGGGCGGCGAGGTGGCCACCTTCCTGCCCGGAGAAGATCTTGCCCAAAGCCTCAGCCTGCGCCTGGCCAGCACGCTCGTCCGTATACAGCGCCACCTGCCATTTCCCTTCCATCATGTGGCCGGGGGCGTAGGCGAACAGGGCAGAGTTCAGTCCGGCCAGATCCACCGAACCATACCGGCCCTCGTCGACGTGCCAGGCCACCACCACCTTGCACTCGCCTTCGGTGGGGGCATTGGTGAAGTTGCAGGGACAGGCGATCTGGCAGTTACATGCTTCGAAGTAAGTACCGCGAACGTGCCATTGCTCGGCCATAGCCGTCCTCCTCTCGTTGTTGGTGTAAGGGGCGGGAGGATGTGCAGCAACTGGGGGACAGCGCATCGCGGGAGAGACGGCAGCCTACGCGCCTCCTCGTGATTCCCCTGAAGTTCACCCGCTGTTTGAGTCTAGACGGAGAGCGCGAACAATCTCCTGGTGGTTTACAAGGAATATTGAACGCCGGCGTCGCGCGTTCACAGGTGACGATCGTGAACAACCTGGTTGGCGCGGCACGACCGCATCGATCAGTCAGGCAGACCGGCATGGCGTAGCCTGCCGATCAATCGCTCGAGATCTTGCGAGTTCCGGTATGGCTGCGTCGCAGAGAATTCGGTCAGGCGAAAGGCCGGATCGAGACGTTTCACCCTGGCGGCGATCTCGCGTGCTTCGTTCAGACTGCCCTGCGCCACGCTCGCTGCCGCCAGAATCAGCATCGGATCCACATCGTCGTTCCGCAGTTGCAGCGAGGCGGTGGCGGCGGCGATGGCCTCAGGGTAACAGCCGCTGTCGTGGTAAGCGGCCGCGAGGACGGCTGGAAACTCCGCTGGATAGACCGGTGTGAGGCGCACTGCGTACCGTGCAAACTCGATCGCTTCTCGGGGGCGCCCGAGAAAATTGAGGACGCTCGCCTTGATCGCATAGGCCCCGTTGCAGTTGGGTCTTGCCGCAACACCTTCGGTGGCCTGCATCATGGCCTCCTCGTACTCATGGTGTGCGAGGTGCACCAAGGCCATCACTAGATGTGCATAGCCCGTGGTGTCGCCGAGCTCGAGTGCTCTGCGGGCCAAAGCCGCAGCGTGTTCCATTGCTGGAGAGTGGACGACGACGCGTCCAAATCCCGCTTCCGCCCAGTAGGCAAGTGCCGCGCTGGCGTAGCCGAGAGGCGACTCGGGTTCAAGCCGAATGACCTCCTCGAAGAGATGCTGAGCCTCCACCACATCCTGCCGGCAGGTGCCGTGGTAGAGGGCGTACCAGCCGCGGTAGGAGGCGTCCAGGGCGCTCGGATTAGTCAAGGCCTTGCGCATGAAGCGCGCGTCCTCGCCCTGCATCAGCTTGACGTCCATCGCGGTCACGATCTCCTCGGTGATCTCGTCCTGGATCGAGAACAGATCATGCAGTTCCCGGTCGAATCGCTCTCCCCAAAGGCACTGCCCGGTGGCCGCGTCAATGAGCTCCGCGTTGACCCGCACCCGCGCACCGTGCCGCCGCACCCCGCCGTTCAACACGTAGCGAACGCCGAAGGCTCGACCCAACTCGGCGGTAGCCATGCCGTGGGATGCCTGCTCCTGCGGTGACGCATCCTCGGCCAGGAATAACCCCGGAATCTTGGTCAGCGCGATGCTGATGTCCTTCGTTAGGCCCTCGGCGAAGTAGTCCTGCTCCGCATCCTTGCTCATGTTCGCGAAGGGCCTGACGAGGAGGGACGGCTTGCCCGGCAGGGACAGCGTTGCGCCTGGTGCAGGTTGTCGGACGGTGTTGGCCGTATCCGACAGTCCGCCAGCCTGGACGATTCGGTAGGCGCGGACCGGGTCGGCGACCTGCTGTACCCGCTGCTCGCCGATGAACTGGTAGCCGGCGTCCAGCTTGCCTTCAACAGTGGCCCGCACCTTCTCGGAGATGCAGATGCCGCCCGGTACGGCGAGGGCCTCAAGACGTGTCGCCACCTGAACTGGGTCGCCGCGGAGCTCGCCCCCCTCATCGCTCACATCGCCGCAATCAATGCCGATGCGGAAGCGGATTCCGTCTTTATCGGTCTCGGCGTTCCCATTCCGCTGGATGTGCAGTGCGCAGGTCAGGGCGTCGCCCGGCTCTTTGAACAGCGCCAGCAATGAGCCCGCCCGCTGGCGTGCGACCTGCGCACCATGCTCACCGATCACCCTGCTGATGGCTTGGAGCCGGTTGTCTCGCAAGATGCCCTCAGCACCTTGGCCGACTGCCTTGCCGTGAACGCTCTCGGCATAGAACACGGTTGCAAAGCTGTGCGACGGCGCCCGGGGTGCGGATGGAGCTGTCGAGAAGGACGGCTCGGCAGAGGCCGCCATGTCTCCCCCGGGGGGGCGGGAGGGACCCTTCCGGATCTCGTCGAGTACCCCTTTGGTCTCGGCACCGGGCTCGGCATCGAGCTCCCGCGCCAGGGCCGCGACGCAATCCTGGTACTGCCGCAGTGCGTCGGACCGCCTTCCCTCCCGCGCGAGTAACACCATGAGCTCTCGGTGCGCCGACTCGTTGGCCATGTCGATGCGCAGCAGGTGGTTCAACACCTCGATGGCCTCGCGGTCGCGACCCTGCTCACGCAACAGGCCGGCTAAGCGATCAGCCACGCCCACCGCCTGTTTGCGCAGCCGCCCCCGCGCGGCCTCCAACCAGTCTTGGTACTCCGGCTCGCGCGCGCTGTACCCATCCAGTAGGTCACCGCGATACAGCTTAAGCGCCAGGTCGAGGTTATTCAGGTCGCCCGATCGCGCCAAATCCTCGAATTGTCTCGCATCGACCAGGCAGACCTCGGCGTTGAGGCCGATGCGGTCACCAGGGCATTCGATCAGGTCCGTGCAAAGCGTGCGCAGCTTGGACAGGGCCTGGCGCAGATTGTGGCGCGCCCGCTCCTCCCCGGTGCGCGACCAGAGCAGCGTCGCCAAGTGGTCCCGGGACTGCGCACGGCCGTACTCAACCGCCAGGTATGCGAGCAGTGCTTGCGCCTTTCGGTGGGCGAACTCAATGCTCTCGCCCTCGCCGTCGCGCGCCTCAAAAGCGCCTAACACATTGACTTGCAGATGATTACTCACAACACCGAACTTTAGACGAAAAATAGACGCAGGTTAGACCGGAGCACGGCGGGTGATTAGACGGGCGGGTCGGACCATGGAGCCATCGAAAGTGAACGGCAATTTCGGGGGCAACCATGGCAACCCTGCACACGCAGCGCCGAGGCAACACTAACCCGGTAGAGGCTTCGGCTGTCAACGGGCGCGATATCAGCGGCTTTGAGGTCTTCAGCCATGGCCCCCTGGGTGAGGCCCATGCCCTTGCCCATCGCCTGACGGACACCGAGCGGTGGGGCCTGGGCCACCAGTTGCTAGGAGAGTGGCTGGATGCGCACCGTGGTCATGGCAGCGACTGGGTGCACCTGCACTTTCATATGGCCATCTTCGACCTCGCGCTAGGTGACTGGGATTCCGCTCATCAACGGTTCCTGTGCGAGGTGCTGCCGACGGTGGCCAGCAGCGCGGACGCTCTGACTGATGCCCCGGCCCTGCTTTGGCGGCTCGCCTTGTCCGCTCCGGAACCCGTGAGGTTGCCATGGGAGCCGGTTCGGCGGGCGGCGCTGGCCCAGCTGCACGCGACTCCTGATCCGTTCGTACAACTGCACCATCTGTTGGCCCTCGCCGGCGCCAAGGACACCATCAGCATTGCGCTCTGGCTGCGAACGGACTGGATGTTTGCCGGCAAGAATCAGCAGGGGGTCCTGGAACGCTTCGCGCTTGCCATGTCGGCCCTGAGCTCCGGGGATTTTCTTCGGGCCGCGGGTCTGCTGCATGCAGTCTTGCCCGATTTGCCCGCGGTCGGGGGTAGCCAGGCCCAGAACCAACTCTTCGGCCAGCTCGCCTCCTGGGCGGTGCAACAGGCCGGGAGCGCGACGCCCCTGTCCGCTTATCGAATGGCCGCGTAGCGCATCAGAGATTACGACGTCTGGCGAATGCACGCCTGGTGTCGGAGCAGACCACCGATCCGAACCAACCAATCGATCGGTGATCGACCGGAACGCGCCGTGGCCGACGAGGAGACACGGGCTTCCATCACCTAGAAGTTCATTCAGTCGCCTTCAAGGCACACAACCCCAGAGGAAAACAGCAATGTCTGATAGCAAGAAAATCGTCATCGTCGTCACCAACGGTTTCGACAACGAGCGCTCGTCCGTCGCCTGGAGCATCGCCAACGGCAGCGTGGGCATGGGCTTCGAGGTCACCATGTTCCTGGTCAGCTCGGGGGTGGATTGGGTCCGCAAGGGCGCCGCAACAGCAGCGCAGCTGAACCCGTTCGACCCCAAGGTCGGTGAGATGATCGAAAATGTTGTCGAGAGTGGCGCCAACATCTTCGTCTGCCCGCCGTGTGCCAAGGTTCGCGGCTACGATGCGTCGGATTTCATGGACGGCGTGCAGATCGCCGGTTCCGCGGCAATGCTGGGTGTGGTTGCGGAAGGGGCCGCGACACTGAGCTTCTGATCGTCATCGCGTCTTCACCGACCGCTCAGAAGCTGAGGGCCTGATAGCGTACCTGCCGCTATCAGGTCTTTATCGGTGCGCCGGCGCCGGATGGTCTATAGACTGCGCATTGGCGACCGGCTTGCGTGAGGCGATCGCGGCCCAACGAGGGATACTAGGGGACCTCCAATGCCCCAACGACCCAGGGCTTTTATTTACGTCTGATACCGATTGACCGGACGATAGGCACAGTGCGATGTGGCGAAAAGCGGGCCCCTGAACAGTACGCAACTTGTTTCGTTATGAGTCGAGTACGGGCGTTTCCGGTCGTCGGGTAACCGGAGCGCACCTGCCGTGGAGCGAAAGTGGTTGTCCACCAGGGACCGTCAAGGCTCGAGAAAGCCGGCGCTGAGGAGTGTCCGCAGGAGGCTGACAGGGTGGACCTCCGGTCTGTAGCCGCTGAACTCGACTTCGGGACAGCCGGTTCGAATACACAAACCCCTAAAGCTCGGAGCTGTTGCAGAACGTCACCGAGCACTTTGAAAGGGAGCCTCTTGCATGCGTACCCCCTCCCTCGTTGTGATGGTCTTTTGGTCCGCTTTAGTTGGCGTATCCGCTCATGCCGACAGTCAGGAGACCTATACACCGGCGAAGGTTGTCTACGATCTGTCTAGCCCAGATCCGGAGGTACTTGGGCATCTTTTCGATCGGGTGAGCTTGCTCCAGAACCTGTATGGAAACGATCCCTTGGAAGCATCCATCATCATTGTGGTCCACGAAGGCGCGATTCCACTGTTTGTGCGGAGAGAGCGAAGCGCTTCCCACGAATTGATGCGCCGCGCCTCGAGCTTGACGATGGGGGAAATCATCGAGATCAGGCTCTGTGGTGCCTCGGCTCGAATGCAGGGGTTCGGCGAGGCTGATTTTCCTGATTTTGTCACCTTGGTGCCAATGGCGGACGCGGAGTTGGTAAGGTTGCAGAGCGACGGTTACGCGTATCTTCACTGATAGACGCGTCGGCAGCCCATCGCCCTTGTTGAGTCTATGTGTTTGTCCCTCGTCGTCGTCAAGCGGAGCAGGAGGCCTTACGCACGGTGTCAGTAACTGCGTATTCAGGTGGGAGCGAAGCACCGCGGCGAACCGTAGGTGCCGAGCCTGGCGCTGGATTTCGTCCCCGGTCCGCATTTGGTCTCTTCCTGTCTTGCATGGCCTCGTGGATTCGTGACAGGAACGTGGTTGCAGCGGTATGTCCGGCTTTTTGATGAAGAAGCGATGCTCCTCTGATCTCGATGAAATAAGCGCGTATCGTCCCTCTCGGCCTCATGCGGCCGCCACCGGACTGATCGGGTTTTGGATATGCAGGTCTAACACGATCGGTTGCCGCGAGGCGACTCCCAGAGAACTCCCGCGGCACCGACGCAAGAGGGAAAGACCCCCCAGACACGCCCATTCATGCGGCGGCCCCAGTTGCGGTGATCGCGCGCACTTCCAGGTCGACCGCCCGGCCGAACACGTAGGAGTCCATGGCCAGGATCCCATGCTCGATGCCACCCTGGAGAACGGTCGCGGGCCATGGCTCTCGGGCCGCACCGACGGCGATCAGCAGAGGCCAGAAATGCTCGGGCGTTGGATGCGCCCGCCGTGCGTGGGGGGCGATCTCTAGCGACCTCAGGAGGAGGTCCCGGTCGCCGTCTGTGATCGCCCGGCGAATCCATGCAGCAAATGCCGCCGCATAGGGCTCGGGAGGACCTGCGCCGCGGTACTCGTAGAGATTGTGTGTCAGGCTTCCCGAGCCGATGACGAGCACGCCTTCTGCAGCAAGCGGCGCCAGCGCCCGCCCGAACCCATAGGCCCCGTTAGCGTCCAGCCGGGACGGCATCGACACCTGGAACACCGGCACGTCCGCGCGCGGGTACAGGTAGGTCAACGGAACCCAGGCCCCGTGGTCGAGGCCGCGGTTCGCATCCGCCTCGGCTGCCCAGCCGGCGGCGCGCAACAACTCCACGGCTCGGGAGGCCAGTTGCGGGTGCCCGGCGGCCGGATAATGGATCTCGTACAGCGCCGGGTCGAAGCCACCGAAATCGTGGATGGTGCGTGGCCGCAAGCCGGTGGCCGCGCGCGGGATTGGGGTCGACCAATGGGGCGAGACCACAAGCACCGCGGCAGGTCTCGGCAACGCCCGGCCCAGGGCTGCCAACAGGGGACCGGCACGGCCGGGTTCGCGGGCGAAACTGGGCGCGCCATGGGAGACGAACAGGGTGGGTAGTTGAGACATCGCCGGGCTCCGGTTGCGCCTGGGCGCGAGCGCCCAGGCAAGGGCCGTTATCGACGCGCGGCCACCACCGCGTCGACCGACGCGCGTCCGCCGCCACTGATCGCCAGTGCCACGGCAGCCGCCAGAAGCGCCAAGCCGAATTCATAGCCGTTGTTGCTCATGAACAGGCCGTTGCCGATGTGGACGGTGAGAATCGCCACCATCATGGTGCCCGCCAGGGCGATCGCCGCCGGGCGCACCAGCAGTCCGAGCAGCAGCGCGAGGCCGCCGAAAAACTCGGCGCTACCGGCAAGCAGCGCCATCAGGTAACCGGGGTTGAGACCGATCGAGGCCATCCACTGCCCGGTGCCATCCAGACCGTAACCACCGAACCAGCCAAACAGCTTCTGTGCGCCGTGAGCGGCGAAGATGATCCCGACGGGTATGCGCAGCGCGAGCGGTGCCCACGCTGCGTCGGTCGCAACGATCTTCTGAACCAGTTGGTTTGTCATGACGGTTCTCCAGGGTTGATGCATGTCGTATTGGTCGACCTCGGCGCAATGCCGTGTCGGATGCGTCGAGCGTTGGAGGGAAGATACTTGTCTCGCAGATCGGCATAAACCTGCCATACTGAAACAGTTTGTTTTGTTATTCGTAACAATGGACAAGCTTGCTCAGATGCAAACCCTGGTCGCGGTGGTCGAACACGGCAGCTTCGTCAAGGCCGCCGATGCGCTATCCCTGTCCAAGGCCGCCGTCTCGCGCCACCTCGGTCAGCTCGAGGCACGCCTCGGGGCGCGCTTACTGCACCGGACCACGCGGCGGCTCTCGCTCACCGAGGAGGGCGAGGTCTTCTACGCACGCTGCAAGTCGCTGCTCGCTGAGGTCGACGAGGCCGAGGCGGAAATCAGCGAGCGCGGCGGGGAAGCGGTGGGGCTTCTGAGGATCAACGCACCGCTGACGTTCGGCATCCTGCACCTGGCCGAGCTGTGGGGGGCATTCAAGGCGATGCACCCGCGGGTGTCGCTGGATGTGACGCTGGCCGACCGGTTCGTCGACCTCGTCGAGGAGGGATACGATCTCGCCGTGCGCATCGGGCAATTGCCGAGCTCGTCGCTGATCAGCCGCACGCTCGCCACGACACGTCTGGTGCTCTGCGCCTCACCGCAGTATCTGGCGCACGCCGGGACTCCAACCCATCCTGACGAGCTCCCGCAGCACGCGGTCCTCGCCTACAGTCACCTCGACAGCGGCGACGACTGGCCGTTCGAGGGCCCCGATGGCCTGGTCACGGTCAGGGTCCGTCCGAGCATGCACACGAACAATGGGGATACGTGCCGGGTCGGCGCTTTGCTGCATCAGGGAATCGTGCTGCAGCCCACCTTTCTCGTCGGACCCGATATCCAGGCTGGCCGACTGGTCGAGGTGCTACCTGGGTATCGTTCCATCGAAATGGGGATCCACGCTGTCTACCCAACGTGCAAGCACGTTTCGCCGAAGGTCCGGCTGCTAATCGACTTCTTGGTCGACTCGTTCCGAATTCCGCGGTGGCTGGCTTGAACCATTCATGCCCAGCTTGAGCACGCTTGCGCGTGCCGGTAGAGGCGAGGCCTACGCCTCGTGTATTAGTTTCTGCTCGTTAGACGGGCGAGCGGTAAGGGGGGACCCGACTTATGGCGGAATTGTGCCAACTGCGTCGCTCAGGGAGCGAACCGCGGGCGTCGGCAATGCGTCCGAGCCGCTGACAATCCGGCTCAGGAGCGGCCGGAACACGCGCTTTGCGGACGCTGGCGGTCTCGCCCAAATTCGGCCGGTGAGGTTCTCTTCCGGCCACTGCCAAGAGTCAGTTTGAGCGGATTGACGCGAACCCTGCTAAACATTCCTACCGGACGCTGCGCTACCGCAAGCAATGGGCGCTGGTGTGCCGCTCCTCACTGTCGGATATTCGTGATAGCGACGCATCAACGACCCTTGCCCATGCCACTGTGAAGGGCTCCAACGTCGGATACCACATCCCGACAGCGCTGTTCCTCGTACCATCCTTCCGCATTGTGCTGGCGACGGAGATGGCGACGGGCTTCCGCACTTCCCATTGATCAAGCGACGGATGGATTGAAAGGATCTCGGTCTTCGTCTGGTAGCTCACACCGTTCGGTACAGACTCCAGCACCTTTATTGCCTCCCGCGCCGCCTGGATAGCCGCCAAAAAGTCGTCCCGATCAATCGCCACGCTCATCTGCTCTCTCCTGTCAGCCTTTGGATCTAGGTCCTCGTCCACTAGGGCATTTGCTTCGCAGCGCCCGTTACGCTTACCGCATAGCGCCACTGCACATCGACGTTGCCACCATGGGGCAAGAATATGATTGAAAAATTAATGAGATATCTGCGTGTGTGCGCCGCACAGGTTGGGCGTCTCTTCCCCGTGCCGCGGGGCTTCCCCGATGCTTGCGCTTCCCTTTATCGGCCTCGCCCTCTGCGCACCCCCAGCCTAGCCCGGTCGCCACCAAGAATCGGTGTCGCAGTTCTCGCTCCTGTGTGTTTCTGCCAACAGTCGCACGTCAGACTGGGCAACCTGCGTCAAGAGCGGTAACACATATCTAACTGTATCGACCGTGCTTCCATCCGGTGGAAGGGACCGGTGCATCTTGGAAGCAGACTTCGTTGGAACCCGTGGATGCGACCCCAAGGTCAGTGACTCCAATTCGGCGATTCTCGGAAGAGGACCCGAGCACGGCCCCTCTTGGGAAGCCGTGGGACGCCCCGAGGACCTGAAGACCGGACGCTCAGTGGTCCTTCGCTGGTGACCGTTCTACGCGCTTTGCGGCCACCCACGGTGCTGAGCCTGGGTGCGTGCTTACGACCCTTTGCTGGCGCTAAGTTGGCTCGCTTGAAGGTCTGCAATTGGGCGGTAAGCCGCCCACCAATTTGCGCTATCGAGTTACGGATACTGTGACCGGAACTCGGCGCATGCGCTTGCCCAGCGCCTTGACCGCTGTGCGCGCCGACCGTACACTCATCGCGCCATGAAGCCATTGGATTTCCTGTCCTTCTTGCCGTGGCGCTCAGGCCTCGACGCTGATCACCTCTTGGCAGGACGGACAGGATTTCGACAGAGCCGAAGTTCAGCAACCTGATGGATCCCGTCGTGGGGATTCGTCCGCCCGCCGGGTGCGTCGTTCTATCGGAGGGCCCCTGGATACCTTCACCGCCATCGCCTCGCTGTTCGGCATTGCGGCGATCCTGAGCTTCGTCAACGATCGCTTCCTGCATCTCCAGCCGGACATCGGCCTGCTCCTCTTGGCCGGGCTCACGACCGGCGCGTTACGGCTCCTGGAGATCCTGGTTCCGAGTGGCGCCACGGCCCAGCTTGAACAGCTCACCCAAACCTTCAACCTGAACGACACGCTGTTGAAGGGCGTTCTCTGCTTTCTGCTCTTTCGCGGCAGCGTGCGCGTCAGTTGGACGGCGCTTCGGGCGCAGCGGTGGCTGGTGCTCTGGCTGGCCTTCGCCGGCACCACCGCGGCCTGCCTCCTCACTGGCGGATTGGTCGACTGGGGCCTCAACGCCTTCGGCGTCGGGATCACGGTCCCCCAGGCTATGTTGTTCGGGGCGCTGATCGCGGCGACCGATCCGGTGGCGGCGCTGGCGATCCTGTCCAAGGTCGGACTGCCGGCGAACCTGGAGACCGTGGTGGACGGCGAGTCCCTGTTGAACGACGGCGTCGCCGTGGTCCTGTTCACCATCTTCGCCGGTGCGGCGCTCAGCGGGGAGGACACCGGGCTCGCCCACGCCGGGTCCATCTTCGCGCAGGAGGTCCTGGGCGGCGCGGCGCTTGGCGTGTTCGGTTGGCTGGTCATTCACCATCTGATCCTGCGCACCAGCACCTCCTGCACCGGCCTGCTCGTCTCGCTGGGCGCCGTCGCCTGCATGTATGCCGCCGCACAGCACCTGCACCTCTCCGGCCCGATCGCCACGGTGGTGGCGGGGCTGCTCACGGGGAACATCACCGTGCCGCATCTCAGCGAGACGACGCGCGCGCCCATCCGCACCTTTTGGTCGGGGCTGGATGAGATGCTGAACGCACTCCTGTTCGTGTTCGTCGGCTTCCACGTCGTCCTCATCAACCCGCTGCGGGACGTGTTCCCCGGGGTCCCCGCGCTGGTCGCTGTCGTGGCCGTGCTCCTGGCCCGCGCAGTGAGCGTGTTGGCCATCGTCGCCGGCCTTGATCGCACCGGCGTGATCCGAGCCGATCGCCTGGGACTGACCTGGCTCCTCACCTGGGGTGGCCTGCGCGGCGCCCTGTCCTTGGCGCTGGCCGTCTCGCTACCCGACAGCCCGTGGAAGCCGCTCCTCCTGAACATGACCTTTGCGGTCGTGGTCTTCTCGATCCTGGTCCAGGGGATGACCATCGAGCATGTCTTCACGCAGGAGCGGCTGGCCGGCTTGTTGCGGTGAGTAGGGGCCCCAGGGTGAGTAGGGACCCCAGGGTGCCTTGAAGCAGCCAAGGCGCCCGGGCAGGGCAGGAATGCCCCGCCAGAACCAGGCGACCCCGGCAGGGGTCATCATGTCCTCCTCGACGAGCACCTCAGATGAGGCCCGTCCCCCACAAGAGCGTCTCTGAAGCGATGGGCTAAGCTGAATGCGAGTGGGCGGCGCAGAGTCCACGGATTTGTCGTCATCAAAATCCGGAGAATCGTGGAGGCCCAGATGGACAGACGGACGTTTACGCTGTGGATGCTTGGCAGCACGGTTGCCCTCGCGACGGCCACGAGGTCTACTCATGCGGGCGGAGGTGGCGGAGGTGGCGGAGGTGGCGGAGGTGGGGGCGGCGGCGGTGGAAGTGGCGGGGGAAGCGGTGGTTCCTCTGGTGCCGCTGGCGCCTCCGACAGCGGGTTCGGCTTCAGTGCCGGCCCTGGCCCGAGTGCTGGTCCCGGCCCAGCTGCAGGTCCGAGCACCAGCCGGTCAACCGCCAATCCAACTCGGGACCAAGACCGCGACCGAGATCGGGACAGAGACCGTGACAAGGACCATGACCAGGACCGTGACAGAGACCGCGATCGCGATCGTGTCCTTAATCAGTGACCTAGGCGATCATCTCGCGACACCCGTCCGCACACTGAAGGCACCTCTAGCCACAGAGCGGATGTCCATTCGAGACGGGAAACTGGCTCAGTGAAACGGTCGGCCGCCCATGTGCGGTGTCCGATGCGATAGGGTCAGCATGAACGGTTGGCCGGATTGGTACCAGGCAGCTGCCCCCAGAGATGAGTCGCCGAGAGCCGGGCCGCGTACCCGGCGCTGCGGTCGCCGGCCAAGCGGCGGGTGCGCGTTGCGCCGGGTCCATTGCCTCGGGTGCTCAAGCCGTGGCAACGACGTCTGCCGGGTGCACCGGGTAGCCCAAGTAGTGCGGCGTTGAGGGGCCGTTCGCGGTTACGTGCCGAGCGTCTGATGACCCACTGCGGACGCCCAGCCTGCCGGGCCCTGCCGGTTGGAGTGACACACGGCGTTCCGACTCACGGGCCGTGCGTGCTGCGCCCTGGCGCGACGCCTTTGGCCTTCGGCTTGTCGTCCGACGGCATCGGCTCAGGGTTGCAGACAGAGGTACTGCCAGATCACGGCGGCGCCGGCCAACGCGGTGATCTCGGCCACGTCGTAGGCCGGGGCGACCTCGACCAGGTCCATACCCCGGAAGTCGATCCCTCCCAGCCGTTTGAGGATTGCCATGACCTGCCAGGTGAGCAGTCCCCCGACCTCGGGCGTACCCGTGCCGGGCGCCTGGCCGGGATCGATGGCGTCGATGTCGAACGAGAGATAGGCGGGCCCGGAGCCGAGCGACGCGCGCACCTGGTCGGCGACGGCCCGGGGGCCGCTCTCGTGGACCTCCTCGGCGCTGACGATGCGCACGCCCTGGGCGAGGGTCCAATCGTAAACGGCGCGCTCGACGGGCGAACGGATGCCGATCTGGATCATCTGCCGCGGGTCGACCAGGCCCTCCACGATCGCCCGGTAGAACACCGAGCCGTGGCCGAGTGGCTGACCGAAGCTGTCGGGCCAGGTATCCACATGGGCATCGAAGTGCACCATCGCCAGCGGCCCGCACCGCCGCGCCAGCGCCCGCAGCAGCCCCAGGGTGATACTGTGGTCACCCCCGATGGTGACCAGATGAGAATACCCTCCCGCCTGTTCGGCGATCAGGGACAGGGAACCGGCGAGGTCACCGAGGGCGATCGCGAAGTCGCCGACATCGGCCAGCCCCAGGTTGCGCGGATCCCGCCAGTTCGCCGGGTTGTCGCCGTCGACCAGCATCCGACTGGCGCGGCGCACCGCCAGCGGCCCGTCGCGTGCCCCAGCGCGGTTGGTGGTACCGATATCAAGAGGCACGCCGGCCACCCAGACGCGCGCCGCCGCAGGGTCCAGGGTGGTGCCAAGAAAGGTGGGCGGGAGCCCAAAGGTGGGTGTCATCATTCTCAAGACCCTGGCCGCTAGGATTACCTGGAGCACAGGATAATTCATCGGCTTGCGGACAATGCCAGCGGTGTCGTCATACCGCGGCGATGATTGCCAAGAGGAATCGCACGTGTTTCCGACACCTGTCCGCGTGTTTTTGACCAGGGGGATCGGCGTGCACCGCCACGCCCTGACGGCCTTCGAGCTGGCCTTGCGCGATGCCGACATCGAGCAGCAGAACCTGGTGTATGTCTCTTCGATCATTCCACCCCACTGCACCTTGATCGCCCGCGAGGTCGGGGTGGAGACCCTCAAGCCCGGCGACATCACCTTCTGTGTGATGGCCCGAATGGAGACCAATGAGCCCGGCCGCCGTATCCATGCCAGCGTCGGACTCGCCCGACCCGCGGACCCCGATGGGTATGGCTACATCTCGGAGCACCACGGATTCGGCCAGACGGCCGTAGAGAGCGGGGACCATGCCGAAGACCTCGCCGCCAGCATGCTCGCCAGCTCACTTGGGCTCGAGCTCGACCCGGAGGTCGCCTGGAACGAGCGCCGGAGCATCTACGAGCTGCAGGAACCTGGTCATCGAGAGTCTGTCGATGACGGCTGCCACCGAAGGCGACCCCGGGGGTCGCTGGACCTGCGCGGTCAGTGCGGCAGTGTTCCTGTTCTCCTGATCCCAATCGTCGCGGCCACGGGGAAGGGGCTGTCGGGAAAGGCTGCTCTGAGACGGGTCTGTCCCAGGAACTGCCGCTCAACGAGCAACTATGGACTGACCGTTCGACGCGCTTAGCGGCCACCGCCCGACGCGAGGAGGGCATGGACAGTACCGCAAGAAGCGGACATCGACCTGCGGCGGCGGTCGGGGCTACCATCCCCCCGGGGGACGACCGAGTCGTCTGGGTGGCGAGGGGCCGGACCCGGCCATCAACGGACATGGGGGAGCCTGTCGGGAAGCTCTGTTGTGGCAAGAAGACTACGCACCTTCGTGATGATCATCGGCTGCGAGAGTCCGTCCAACCCACCCGAACACCGACCAATGCCCACCGACGGCTCGACGCTGGAAGCCGCCAGTCGCTTATTCGAGAATGACGGAAGGTGCGTTTCTGATTTTGCTCGCCAGCCTCCGACTATCGCTGGTCCGCAGTCCGTGAGAAACCGGACGTCGTTGCCGTCACTTAACCGGTCGTATTTCCGAAGGCTCCGGCTCGGTTTCCTGAGCTAAGCCGCTGGGACGATGGCAACGCGAAGCCGCTCCGCATGAAAAGCGATCGGCCTCGACGGCCTGATCATCGACGTGTTTAATTCACCGTAGCCCTTCAATCTCTCGCGCGCGGACATCAGCGAGTCGACCTGGGTCCGTGTTCAAGCGCGGGCACGCTTTTGCGATCGAGAATTAGTCCGCTTTCTGGGTGCTGGGCACGAAGCGCCTACATACTTGAAACACCACCTAGCCATTGGGAGAACACGATGACTGACGACTCGAAACAGAAGGAGGAAGGTGTCATCGAGGCGCTGATCGAGCGCTTCGAGAAATGGAGGCTACCTCGCGCGCTGGACATCAAAGCAAAAGTGGACCGAGGCGAAAAGCTGGACGACTTCGACATCGACTTCCTCCAGAAGGTGATGAAAGACGCGGAGGAGATCAAGCCCTACGTGGATCGACGACCTGCTTACCAGGAGCTGTATACGCGCGCCGTCAGCCTCTATGGGGACATCACAAAGAAGGCTCTGGCGAACGAGCAGGCTGGTAAACGGCCCGGTGCAACCGGTTGATCAACTGCTGATCGATCTTCCCGAGTACCCTGGAGACCCTGGATGACCGACGCCGAGCAGCCGAGAGGTCGGATGCGCCAATGGGTCGGCCGAGTCGCCCCCGGTGCCCAGGCCCTCTCCCGGTATCGGCCGACCTGGCTGCCCAAGGACGTCGCCGCCGGCCTTTCCGTGGCCGCCATCGCCCTGCCGGTGGGCATCGCCTATGCGGACCTGGCAGGCGTGCCGCCGGTCATCGGCATGTACTCGGCCATCTTCCCGCTGTTCGCCTACGCCCTGTTCGGCTCGTCGCGTCAGTTGATGACCGGCCCGGACGCGGCGACCTGCATCCTGGTCGCGGCGACGCTCGCTCCGCTGGCGAATGGGGATGCCGCGGTCTACGCCAGCCTTTTGCTCGCGCTCACCGTCATGACCGGGGTGTTCTACGTGCTGGCGGGCGCGGGGCGGTTGGGATTCATGGCCAATTTCCTGTCCCAACCCATCCTCACGGGCTATCTGAACGGGATCGCGCTGCTCATCATCGTCGGGCAACTGCCCAAGTTGTTCGGCTATAGCGGGAGCAGCCCCGACTTCCTCGGCAAGGTGCTGGAGCTTTTCGAGCGCTTCGGCCTCAGCCACTGGCCGACCGCGATCCTCGGCGCGGCGATGCTCGTGCTGCTGGTGGCGGTGATGCGCTTTCTGCCGCGGCTGCCCGGGGCCTTCGTCGTCGTGGCCGTGAGCATCTTGCTGGTCAAGGTTCTGGGACTCGATCAAATGGGGGTGGCTATCCTTGGCGAGGTCCCCGCCGGCATGCCGTCCCTGGTCCTGCCGTCCTTCGACCCAGCGGCGTTCGGTGACCTGTTCGGGGCCGCCGCGGGCCTGGTTCTGGTCAGCTTCACCAGCGGTGTTCTGACCGCCAAGAGCTTCGCCAGGCGCAATGGTTACGAGATCAACGCCAATCAGGAGCTAATCGCCTTCGGCGCCTGCAATCTGGCCTCGGGTATTGCGCAGGGCTTTCCCGTCACCGGCGCGGATTCCCGCACGGCTGTCAACAATGCGATGGGGGGAAAGACCCAGGTCACGGGTCTGGTGGCCGGCGGCGCCATGCTGCTGGTGGTCATCTTCGTCACCGAGCCGCTCGCCTATGTCCCTAACACGGCGCTCGCCGCCGTGATCCTGGTCTCGGCAGTGGGCCTGTTCGATCTCGGCGACCTTCGCCTGCTATACCGGACCAGCAGGCGGGAGTTTCTGATGTCCGTCGCCACAACTGTAGGCGTGCTGGTGCTGGGGGTTTTGCCCGGTGTCCTGCTTGCGGTCGCGCTGTCCCTGATCTGGCTGCTCTACGTGGGGTCCCAGCCCAACGATGCCGTGCTCGGCCGGGTCGCCGGGCGCAAAGGCTTTCACAGCGTTTCGGACTACCCGGACGCGAAGACGATGCCGGGGCTGCTACTCTATCGCTTCGACGGCAACATCGTCTTCTACAACGCCGATCACTTCAAGACGCGGGTCAAGGCCGCTGTCGCGGCGCAGCGCACTTCGGTCGAATGGGTCGTGATCGATGCCAGCCCGATCAACGTCGTGGACGTGACCGGTCTGCGTAAGCTCGACGAGCTGCGCGCGGAGTTCGCGAAGGAAGGTGTGTCGCTCTACTTCGCGCGCGCAAAGCGGCACCTGGAGACGTTCTTCGAGGCCGAATTCGCCAGGGAGCGCCGCAAGGCATTCAAGCAGTACCGGTTTCAGACCCTCAAGCCGGCGGTCAACGCCTTTATCAAGCACCAGAAGACGAAAGGGCTGGTGCTCGACGAGGCCTATACGGACGAGCAGACATCCGTCTCGCCGCAGTGGCGCGAGGCCGTCCAACCGCCTCGCCAGCAGGAAACCAGCACCGTTCCGCTACCGCTGGACCCCGGACCGGCGGGCGACTAAGTAAGAGGCACCCCCGCAAGCAAAGCAGATGCCATTACGCAAGCCAAACAGGTTGATGATGATGCTCGCGGTCGTCGCCCTCGGCGGCTGTGCGAGCCATGGCAAGAAACTGATGCCGGCCCCGGCGATCGCGCACTCGCCAGCTGCCCAGATGGTCTCTGATCAAGTTCCAGTGGAACGGCGTGGTTCCGCGATCAACCTTCTGTACATCACCAATCGCGCTCCCGACACCATGGCCAAATCGAACACGGCCTATGGTGACGGACGCTCAAAAAGTCTGGCCTTCGGCTCGGCCATGGTCGAACTGGTGCCGCAACTGGACTGGGAGGCGCTACGGCGCGAGAGTCTGAACGACCCACGTTCCGTCGACATCAAGCTCGAGCTCGGCCAGGTACGGGAACTGGGCCGCTATCCCAATGAGCCCTACACAATCGTGCGCGCGTCCTCCGGCCGATTGCAGCGCGATCGAACCGTCCTGCAACGGCACGAGGGTACAGAGCAGCAGCTTCAGGAAGAAATCCAGCGAAGACTCGCCATCGCGCCCACCGGCGAGGTCCTGCTGTTCGTCCACGGCTTCAACGAGACCTTTGCCACGGCCGCCTATACCGCGGCCGATCTCTGCCACTTTCTGGGACGCTCGCACGTCTGCGCCATGTTTAGCTGGCCTGCCTCTGCCGGAGGGAACCCGTTGTTTTCCTACGAGAAGACGACGGAGTCCGCGCAATACTCGGTGGGTCACCTCAGAAAAGCCATCCGCACCATCGCGCGGACGCCGGGTGTCCGCGGTATTCAACTGCTGGCGCACAGCCGGGGCGCGGCCGTAGCGTTGATGGCGATCCGAGAACTTTCCATCGAGGCGATCGCCGCCGGCGTGGAGCCAGCCGAGGCCATGAAGCTGGTGAACCTGGTCCTGCTCTCGCCGGACGTGGACAGCGACGTCGCCTCACAACAGCTTGCGATCTTCGCGTCGGATCCTGAAATGACCGCGCGATGGTCCGAAGGGGAGCTGCCCCAGTTCTTGCGGGGGCGATTCACCGTGTACTCATCCCCGGGCGACCGCGCCCTGGGCCTGTCGCGGTGGTTGTTCGGCAGCACCGCGCGAGTGGGCCAGCTCCAGCCGGAAGACCTCTCCGAGTCGAGTCGGGAGCTGTTCGCCACCGCGGGCAATGTGGATCTGATCGTCTACGAGGGCAAGCGCACCGATTTCTTCGGACATTCCTATTTCCAGACCAACCCAACGGTCAGCGCCGACGTCATCGAGCTGATTTTGAATGGAACAGCACCTGGTGAGCCGCGGCGCTCGTTGGTCAGAATTGGAAAGATTACCTGGACCTTCCCTGAGCGATGACGGCGCCCATGCCCCCTCCGGAACCTGTCTCTCTCTGGCCCGTCATGACCTCGATGACCGACGCAGCGGAAGTAACCGAAACCAACCCCAACAGACGAAGCCGGCGTGAGGGATCAGCCGGCAGCTCGCGCGGGGAGCGACCCTTGCGCTCAGCCTTGAGGCGACTTGAGGAGACGCTGGAGCATGCCGGCCCGATCAGGGTCTCGGATCGCACACGCGTGGCGTTGCAGACCGGTCTGGCCATGGTCCTGGCCTACGGGGTGGCCCTCGCGATGGACTGGCACAAGCCCTACTGGGCGGGCCTTGCGGTGGCTCTTTGCGCTCTCGGCAGCGTCGGCGAGTCGTTGCACAAGGGCATGCAGCGAGTGCTTGGGACGCTCGTGGCACTCGTCTTGTCATTCGTCGTGTTGAGCCTTTTCATCCAAGACCGTTGGTTGTTCCTGCTGGCGGGGTCGTTGTGGACCGTTTTCTGCAGCTACCTATCCATGACCAGTGCGCGCAGTTATTTCTGGATCGTGGCCGGCTTCTCCCTGCCCCTGCTGACGATCGGCGGCGGCGGCATGCCCGTGCAGACCTTCGATGTCGTCGTGCTGCGTGCCCAACAGACCCTGCTCGGCGTGCTGAGCTTTACGCTGGTCGCCGTGCTGCTGCTCCCGGTCAGCAGCGGGCGTTCGCTGGCGACACGGACAGCCGAGTTGGTCTCAATACTTCGGGAACTGGCACGGGACGCGTTTTCGAAGCTGTCCGTCACCACGACGCCGAACGCGGCTGAAGCGGACCCAGACCCGGAGCATGCGGAGCATGCAGCGTTGGAAGAGGCCCGCACACAGGCAACGCGCGCCTTGGGCGCACTGCCTGAACTGCTTGCAGCGGCCGAGCTGGACACCTACGCGGTTTGGGAGAGTCGGCATGCTTGGCGAAACGCATTGCGTGATCTGTCACAACTGAATCGTACGCTGGAGCGCCTGCATCAGAACTACACGGAGCTCGCCGATGTCGACCTGCGCAAGCATCTGGACGGGCTCGGTGCGCTACGCGCGGCGGTGGATTCGCGACTGCGGAGGATCGAGGCGCTGCTGCCCGCGGTTAACGATACGGAGCGCGACACGCTGCCACCGGGCGCTGGCGATGTGGCCGCGGACCCGATCAACCCGGACCTCGCCATCCAGGAGTCCGGACTCTTCGCCTTCGACCGCGCCGCGTTAGCCCTTACACGGCGACAGCTTATCGAGGTCGAGCGGCTCACCGCCGATCTGAGTACACGGGTCGAGGCGATCGCATTACTGACGCAGGAGCCGCTCGATACCGGCACGGATCGAGACGAAGCGCTGCCCGCCTCGCCATTCAGCCTCCCGGTCTTGCTGGAGCCGGAGCGCCTGCGCGGCCTGGTGCGCCTGCAGAGTACCTTTTGGCTGGCCGTTCTGTGCTTGTTCTACATCCCGGACGTGCCCCTGTCCGATACGACGATTGTCATCGCCGCGTCCCTGTCCATGTCGCTGAACCTGATGCCCCAGGTGCGGCCCCAGATCCTGATCGCACCGTTGGTGGTGGCCGTATTGTTCGCGGGCTGGCTGCATCTGATCGTGATGCCGCATCTGGAGGGGTTCGCGGCGCTCGGTGCCCTGCTGTTCGCGGTGACGTTCCTGATCAGCTGGCTGTTCCATGAGCCAAGCCAAGTCATCGCCAAGTCCATCGGGCTGGCGTCCTTCGTCGTGATCATGGCCGTGGACAATCAGCAGGACCTACAGCTTCGAAGCGGTGGCCAATCTGGCCATCGGCCTACCGATGGTCGTTTTGATCATTGTGTTCACGACCTACTTCCCGTTGTCGTTTCGTGCCGAAGATCGCTCCGCCGCCCTGATCGCCCGCTGGTTTCGCAGCGCCTCCTGGCTGCTCGGGACCCTGGGTACGGATTCGGAACGGGCGCAACAGGCCGGCACCACCGGTTTTCGCGTACGGTTGGCCTATCATCGCCAAGCGATCGAGCACATCCCGCAGCAGTTGACGGCCTGGACTCGCGCGCTGTCCTCGGGAGGCCCTCGGCAGCGCCGGCCCGGTGCCAATGCAAGCACTGGTGACGGCTTTGCGGGCGATGTCGATCAGAATCGAAGACCTGCTCGAGGCCCGTGACGCGGTGCATTCGCCGGCAATGGAGCGCGCGCTGGCGGCAGCGGTCCGCGAGTGGCGGCTGGTGGTGCGGGAGCTGCTCGCGACGGCGGCAAACGACCCGGCGCACATGGACGCCACGGATCTCCGCGCTCAGCTCGACGGCAAGGTTCGGCAGATCGAACGGCTGATGGAGCGGGCCATGAACGAAGACCCGGACTTCCACGCACACCTGTCCCTGAACGAGAACAGCTATCGCCTGCTCGGCGCCTACCGGGGGCTGTCCGAGAGCCTGGTGAATTTTGCCCGGGCGGCGCACTCGGTCGATTGGCCGTGTCTTCGCGAACCAAGGTTCTAGCCGATCCGTTTCACGGTTGAAAATATAGGCAACACGATGACCCTCATCCCCAGTGAATTCGCGATCGGCGAGGTCTTCCTGCCGCCCTTCCTGGTGGTGACCTTGCTCGCCATGGCCGCCGCTACGCTGACGGCGCATCTGCTGAACCGGTTTCGCGTGTCGCGCTTCTTTCTTCTATCCGCCGTTGGTGCTGTTGGCGCTGACAGCTCTGTACATCGTTGGAATTGGCACCTGGATCATCCCACTATGAGCAAGCTACAGCGTTACCTACTCACCGCTTTGGTGGTGCTCGCCGCCGTTGGGGCGGTGGTCTGGAAATACCTCGACTACATCGTCAACCCCTGGACCCGAAACGGCCAGATCACGGCCACTGTGGTGCAAGTGGCTCCCCGGGTCTCGGGTCCCATTGTCGAGTTGCCCATCGTCGACGATCAGGCGGTCGAGCGGGGCGACCTGCTGTTTCGGATCGACCCACGGACCTACCAGGCGGCGGTGGATCAGGCTGACGCCCGGCTGGACGCGACCCGAGACCAGCTGAAGAATCTTGGCGAGCAGGTGAAGGCTGCGCAGGCCGCTCTGGAGCAGAGCGAATCCCGCATCAAGCAGGCGCAATCGGCCGTCGTCAGCGCCCGGGCGAATCTGGACAAAGCGCAAAAGGACTTCGATCGCGCAAGTAGTCTGGTTGCAAAGGGCGACGTCTCCAAGCGAACCTTCGACCAGGCCGAGGCGGCATTCAACATTGCCCAGGCGGATTTGGCAAAGGCCGAGGCCCAGGAGACCCAGGCCACATCGGCGCGCTTGCAGGCACAAGCCGAGCTGGCCCGCACCCAGGCGCAGCTTGGCGCCCCCGGCGAAGAAAACGCCCAGTTGCGCGAGGCCAAGGCCGCGCTCGAGACGGCGGAGCTCAATCTGGAGTTCACCGAGGTGCGTGCATCCGTCGACGGCTACGTGACCAACGTGACGCTGCGCCTCGGCAGCCAGGCGGTCGCCAATCAGCCATCCCTCGCTCTCGTGGATACCTCCAGCTTTTACGCACAAGGGTTCTTCCGCGAGAACGCGATCGGCGATGTGCGGCCCGGCATGCCCGCGGTGGTCACCTTGATGACCTATCCGGACCGGCCCGTCAGCGGCCGCGTATTGAGCATCGGCTGGGGCATCTACCAGGACGATGGCGCCAGCGGCCCCGACCTGCTGCCGAAGGTCGAGCCGACCTTCGAGTGGATTCGGCTGGCCCAGCGCGTGCCGGTGCGCGTTCACTTGGATTCGATCCCGGACGGCGTGGAATTGCGCGTCGGCACTACGGCCTCGGTACTGGTCATGACCGGCGACTCCGAACCGCGGGGGACACCGCCTGTGCCCGCAGCGCTGCGCTAGCCTCGGGCTGGCTCACGCATGCTTGACATTTACGAGCATGATGAATCCGGCGAGAAAAGATGCGTTTCTCGTCAAGTCGCTCACCTACACCTGGCCGGGAAACGCCGAGCCGACGCTCGCCATCGACGCGTTGCGGCTCGCTTGCGGCGAGAGCCTGCTCTTGCGCGGGCCAAGCGGGTCCGGCAAGTCCACCCTGCTTTCTGCCATCGCGGGTATCATCGATGTGCCGCGCGGTTGCGCCGAGGTCGCCGGGACCGATCTCTCCACTCTGCGCGGCGGTGCCCGAGATCGGTTTCGCGCCGATCACATCGGCCTGATCTTCCAGGTCTTCAATCTGGTTCCCTGGCTCAACGCGGTGGGGAATGTCGTTTTGCCCTGCAAGTTCTCTCATCGCCGTCGAAAACCGCTTAATGCAGCCCCTTCGGAGGCCGCCCAGCGCCTGCTGATTGAGATCGGGCTGGACGACGACAGGCTCTTGGCAGCGCCCGCCAGGTCGCTCAGCGTCGGTCAACAGCAACGGGTCGCCGCGGCGCGCGTCTACCGCATGACGGTGGCCGATGGCCTGACGCTGCGCTTGTAGCGTACTGAATGCAACCTCGAGAGATCGGCGGAGATGAAATTTCTCAAACAACTGACCATTGCGGTGACGGCGTGCGGATTCGCCTTCCCGGGGCTCGCCTCGGAATCGAGAGTGATTGGCTGGCAGGACCTCGCACCGGAGCCAGTAGCCTATGACAACCCCTTCAGCGCGCTGAGCCCAGAGCAGCTTCAAGACCTGCGCAAGTTGCTGCATCTTCAACAAGCCCAGGGCACGAGCGAGGGTACGGACCCGTCAGAAGCCGCGGCGCTTCGCGCGGCGCGTGAGGCCGATGGCCTCGATCCGGACGCCTTGTTCGAGCAGCGCCGCATCATCATCGAGAAGCGGCGTGAGCAGGCCACCGCGACAAACGACGCGATCCTCGGCCAGACGGTGCGCCTACCGGGTTATCTGCTTCCGTTGGAGATCAACGCTCAAAAGGCGATGGAATTCCTGCTGGTACCGACGCTCGGGGCATGCATCCCCACCCCCTCCACCGCCAAATCAGTTAGTCCATGTGCGCTATCCCGATGGGGTTGCGGTCAAGGGCTTGTACACGCCGATCTGGGTCAGCGGCCCGCTCCTTTCCGAGTACATCGTTTCCGGGCGTTGCCTTCTAGGGCCAGAGAGCGGGGGGGCAGGAGGGGGCCGGGGGGGCCCCCGGCGGGGGGGGGAAGGAAAGGGGCGGGGGCGCGGGCCCCCCCGGGCCAGAGAAGGGGGGGGAGGGGGGCGGGGGGGGGGGGGGGGGGGGGGGGGGGGGGGGGGGGGGGGGGGGGGGGGGGGGGGGGGGCCCCCCCGCGCCGGCTGATGCCAAGCCCCTCTGGGAGAGCATCGTGCTGGTGTTCGCGGTCATCGCGGCGGTCTTTGTCGTCGGACGATACCTCTTGCCGGCCGCGCTGGGTTACTGCGCGAAGCGGCAGCAGACGGACGCCTTCGCAATCGTCTTGTTTCTTGCCGTCATCAGCGCGGCCTGGGTGGTGGACCAGGTGGGCATCTCGATGACCTTGGGCGCCTTCCTGCTCGGCATGTTGCTCTCGGCATCGGACTTCCGTTACCAGGTCGAAGCCATTGTCACACCCTTCAAGTCGACCCTGATGGGGCTGTTCTTCATCGCCGTCGGCATGTCCATCGACGTCGGCGCGTTGGTGCAGGATTGGGCCACATTGCTTGTCCACGTACCGGTCGTGCTCGCCATCAAGGCGGCCGTGCTGATCGGGCTCGTGCTCGCCTTCGGCCTGGGGCTCGCAACAGCCATCCGGACCGGCTTTTATCTCTCACAGGTCGGCGAGTTCGCGTTCGTACTCCTCGGCGCCGCCGCGGCGGCCGGCCTGGTGGGCGGCGACGGTCACACCCTGGCGCTTCTGGTGGTGGCGATCAGCATGGTCCTGACCCCGCTGCTGGTGAAGGCGGGCGCATGGCTCGCCGATCGACGTAAAGCGCCGCCGGCTGGCGACGAGGCCGCCGAGCCGCCGGATCTGGACCGGCACGTGGTCATCATCGGCTACGACGAGGTCGGCCAGTTGCTCGATCTCATGCTGCAGAAGGCCAACGTCCCGCATTTCGCAGTGGAGCGGGATATCGCCATCGTCCGCCAAGCAAAGGCGGCAGGCCGTGCGGTCTACTACGGGGAGATGGCCAGCCCGACGGTGCAGCAAACCGCGAACCTCGGCAAGGCGGCCGCGGTGTATCTGACCTCGCAAGACACCGAACATGCCAAGGCCCTAGCTCTCACCTTGCGCAGCCTCTATCCGCACCTGCCGATCTACGTGCGCGTGCGCACGCTGGCGGATCAGGCGGACCTCAGCGCCAGGGGGATTAAGCACGCCGGTACCGGCTACATCGAGAGCACCCTCGTTGGCGGTGGCATGCTCCTGAAGGATCTTGGGCAATCCGAAGAGGAGGTCGATGACTTGGTGCGAGGCTTCCAACGGGATGACTATGCGTTGATTCGCAACGCATACGCTGAAGTTGTGCCACAGGAAGCGAAATCCTAAGAGGATGCAAATTTCTGTTTATTGTCGGATTGATGGTCCGCAGGAAGCAACGCAGATGCCAGTACCTAGCGAGGCTGCGCCTCAGACCGACGAGCCCAAGGTACGTCTCCGACGGGAGTGACTTTCGGTTGAGAGGCAACATGAGCAAAGCAGATTCGGCGGCTTCTGGCGCACCGCCAAAGAAATCTCGTCTTGGTCTAGCCGAGAAGGTGCTGATTGGGCTTGGCCTCGGTATCGCCGTCGGCGTTTTCTTCGGCGAGGGGGCGGGATTCCTCAAGGTTGGGGGACAGGCCTTCATCATGTTGCTACAGATGACCTCCATTCCCTACATCCTGGTCTCCCTGACCACGGCGCTCGGTCGGCTCTCGCTTGCGGATGCGAAGACGCTGGGCCTAAAGGCTGGCGCCATACTGCTCGCTTTGTGGGCCATCGGCCTGGTTATCGTGCTGCTCTCCCCACTGGCCTTCCCAAACTGGCTGTCGGCGTCCTTCTTCAGCACGAGTCAGATCGAAGTCGCCGATCCTGTCGACTTCCTCCGCCTGTATATACCCTCTAATCCCTTTTACGTCCTTGCGAACGCGGTGGTACCGGCAATCGTCGTGTTCAGCGTGTTGACCGGCTTGGCACTGACGGGCATCAAAGACAAAGAGGCCCTGCTCAAGCCCCTTTCTGCCTTCGGCGATACCCTCATGGTTGTTGCCGGCTTTATCGGAAGGTTAGCGCCCTACGGGGTCTTTGCCTTGGTGGCAAGCGCAGCTGGCACCATCGACGTCGGCGAACTCACGCGCCTTCAGGTGTACGTGGTGGTGTACGTGGCCATGGCTGTCATCCTGAGTTTCTGGGTTTTGCCCAGCCTGATCGCCGCACTGACACCCATCCGTCATCTGGATGTTATCCATACATTCCGTGGACCGCTGCTCGTTGCCTTTGCAACCGCCAACCTTCTCATCATCCTGCCCGTGCTCGCCGGCGACTGCAAAAAGCTGCTCGAAAAGAACTCGCCGCGGTCCACAACCGCTGATGAGGAGGCCGAGGCGGAGTCTTCGGTCGATGTGCTCATTCCGGCGGCTTATCCCTTTCCGACGCTCGGACTCGTCCTCAGCTTGATCTTCGTTCTCTTTGCCGGCTGGTATATCGGCGCCTCGGTCTCGATCGCGAACTACCCGACCATCGCGACGGCGGGCCTAGCCAGCCTGTTCGGCAGTACCCCCATCGCCATCCCCTTCCTCCTGGACCTGCTGCAGCTTCCCCAAGACCTGTTTCAAGTGTTCCTGACCGTCGATGTGATCGGCAGTCGATTCGGCACACTGCTCGCCGCGATGCACATCATCACAATCGCGCTGATCGGCACCGTCGCTTTGCAGGGGCAACTGCAAGTGCGCACGCTGCCACTACTTCGCGCCGCCGGGATCAGCGTGATGGTGGTTGCGGCCGCCTTGATCGGCATCCGGGCCTTTTACACCTACGTCGTAGTTGCCCCATACACCAAAGATCAGGCGTTGAAAGGTCTGGACTTCCTGGCGGATCCGCAGCCTGCCACGGTACGCACCGACCTCGCGGGAGACGTTGGCGAAGGGAGCCTTGCAGGCCCCGCGGGAATCAACGAAATCAGAACGCGGGGTGTCTTGAGGGTGTGCTTTGCCCCCGACGCATATCCCTCGGCGTTCTTCAACAATCAGGTTCCCCCAAAACTGGTCGGCTTCGATATCGAGATGGCGCACGGGTTCGCACAAACACTCGGGGTAGCGGTAGAGTTCCTGCCAACCGACACGGATAAGCTGGCCGCAGCCCGTCTTAAATCAGGGACCTGCGATGTGTTCTTTACAACTCGTGCAATTAATGCAAAGCGCGTTGAGTCGGTCGCGATGTCCCAACCGGTGTACCAGGCGTCAGCGGGGCTCATTGTCAAAGACCACCGTCGGGATGATTTCCGGACTTGGGAACAAGTGCGAGCACTGGGACCCGATTTCCGCATCGGTGTACTCAACAGCCCAGATATCGTTGCGAGTGCAGAGGCGCTGGCACCGCAGGCGACTCTGGTCCTGATGAATGGCGCGGAAGACCAGCGCAGGCTCCTCGAATCCGGGACGGACGAGGTGGATGCGATCGCCGATTTATCGGAGGAAGGGGCTGCTTGGTCGTTGCTCTATCCGGAGTTCAGCCTTGTGGTACCAAAGCCCACCTATTTTCTTCCCGTGGCTTACGGCGTAGCCCCCGGAAATACGAATCTGCTAAGTATCCTGAACGCATGGCTGCACGCGGAGAAATCCCGGGGCACCGTCGATTCACTGTACAAATACTGGATGCTTGGAGCGGCCGAGACCCAGAAGAAGCCGCCTCGCTGGTCGGTGATTCGGGATGTACTGCATTGGGTTGACTGACAGCGACTCGGTCGGTCGCGAGGTTGCCGATGGCGCTATCGTGGCCACCACGCGCCGTCGCCTGCTCAACGACTGCCGATAGGCGGCGTCAATACCGGTCCGGCGTGCTCACTGTTCCCCGCCTGCAAAGCGCTGAGTTGTTGCACCAACATGAAGGTGTACTTGGACGCCGTGTCGGCATCGTCCAGGGGAATAATCCCACCCCTCGACGGTAACCCGGTGAGCGTGGACCACTCGCCCAACACCGGTGTCCCAAAGGCCCTCGCTTCGATAAGGGAAGCGGGAATCTGCTCACCACCCCGATCCTGGTAGCCCGTGGTCACAAGACGGAAATCCAAGCCACCCTGAGCGTTCAGGTTGACTCGGGAGAGGACGATAGCGGTGGCGGGATGGGTGGTCAACGCCGCACAGCGGGGCTGACGGGCCAGACGAACAACATAACCAGGGTGTAGCAGAGCATGCCGAGCCCGGTCTCCAAGGTGCGCAGCACCGCGATATCGAAGGCATGATCGGTGGCGCTGTTCCCGCAGGATCGGTGGTTGCTCATAGCGGGCCTGTCCGCGTTCGTCGGCGTCTGCAGCAGAGCCGTTCGCGCGGTCGCGCGTGGCTACGTGCAGTCCTACCGGGCCGCAAAGGGGTTGCCCGTTCCCAGGGTAAGAGTATTGCTCTGTGTAAGGTCCGGAGGTATGCCGAGTGACGCGCTCAGGGCGCAAGCATCAGCACGATCACCAAACCGAAGATGGTCAGCAGGGTGTTGCCGATGGCATAGGGCATGCCGTAGCCAAGCGCCGGAACCTTGCTCTTCGCGGCTTCCTGGATCATGCCCAGCGCCGCGGTTGTGACGCGCACTCCGGCACAGGCGCCGAACAGGATCGCCGGGTGGAACTTGAACACATAGTGACCGATGTAGACGGCCGCGAGCATCGGGACAGTGGTCGCCACCGCGCCCCAGATAAACAGCGAGATCCCGGCCTCCTGCAGACCGGCGACGAAGCCCGGTCCGGCATTGATGCCGACGACGGCGATAAACACGTTGAGCCCGAAGGTGTTCATCAGCGACAGCGCCGGCCCGGGGATGCGCCCGAACGCCGGGTAACTGGTCCGCAGCCAGCCGAGCAGCAGTCCCGCGAGCAGCGCGCCGCCCGAGGTCGAGAGTCCAAGCGGAATGCCGCCGATGACAAAGGTCAGAGCGCCGACCAGAGCGCCGAAAAATACGCCCCAACCGACGAACGCCAGGTCGGTGGTCTCCACCGGGCGATCGGCGAAGCCAAGCGTCTTGATCGCCGTCTCGACGTGACGCTTGGCCCCCGCGACGGTGACGATGTCTCCAGTCCACAACCTCTTCCCCAACGTACTTCCGCAGCCAGAACTCGAAGTCGATCAGGCCATAATAGCGGTCGTAGTATTCGCGCGGCTCGACCTCAATGCCCATGCCGTCGACGACGGCTCGGAAGCGACGATCGCAGATCTCCATGCAGGTGCCTGGCCGTGCCTTATGCCGCCGCGGTGTTCACGGGGATGCCGCTCGGCTACGCCGCCGGCATGTTCGCCGGATCACAGACCATCTCCGCCGCAATCGGGGTCTCACCGATGAAGCGGAAGCGGATCAGACCCTGCTCAGCTGCAACATCATCCCACCTTCATCGCTCTCGGGCGGGCTCCGCCAGCAGCGCTTCGACGGCACGCTCGATGCGTCGCGCCTGCGTGTCGCCGGCGTAGGTGTCGATCAGGTAGAGGCTCGGCCAGACCCGGTTGCCCAGCGCATCCCAGTAGCGGAAGTCGTTGTCGATCAGCACCGGGTGGTCGAGCTCGAATTCGACAACCTTCGCCGCGACCGCGGCGCGATCCCGCTCGTGCGCGAGCTCGGGGCTGTGGATGCCGATCACCCGCAGGCCGTCGCGGTGATGACGCGCCTCCAGGCCGCGCAGCTACGGGAAGGAGCGTTAGCAGTTCCAGCACGCGAAGGTCCAGACATGCAGCATCACTACCCTGCCGCGCAGGTCTGCCAAGCGCTGCGGCGGCTGGACGCCGCCGCACGTGCCTCCAGGAAACCGACCAGTTCGCGGGCAGCGACTACTGGTCCATCGATGCCGTCCTGCCGCATCTTCACTTGCATCGCGTGCTCGTGAAAACCGCGCTCGAGGGTCAGGCGCTCCGGCGCGGCGCCGAGCTTCCTTCGGGTCAGGTCCAGCCGCGACAGCAGAATGCTGCCGCCTTGGCGCATTCGGGGGCTGCGAGAACGCGAAATAGCGTGGGACGGGGTACTAGCCTCCAAGGCCTGCGTCGCTCATCTGTTCCACCGGCGTCTGGACGGCCTGCCTGCCTCGCTTATTGAACGCGTTGACCGCCGCTTTCAGCGTCGTATAGTTGTGCCGGGCGGTCAGCTCCCTTTGCGCATCTACCCAAGCCGCCTCGAACAGACGCCCGGCCGTGTGCTTGCGGCGCGCAACAACAAACTGGATGCCCTGGGCTGCGAGCGCATCACGCAGCTCCTCTGCCTTGCGCACGGCGGTGCTGTCGACGACGTTGATCGGGCTTGCGTCGAGCACCACCCACTCCACCGGCGTCTTCGCCGCAGCCACGGTGGCGAGCACCCGGGTCTTGAAGTAGTCCGCGTTGTAGAACACCAGGTTGGCATTGAACCGATAGAGCAGCAGCCCTGGGATGGTCTGCGCCTCGGGATAGTCCTTGCAGTCGTGATAGCCCTTCATGCCCGGTACGCGGCCCAAGACCGCATCGGTCGGCCGGGACGTCAGCATCAGCATCAGCAGCAGGGACAGGGCGATGGCCAGCAGCACGCCGGGCAGCACCCCCAGCACCAGCACGCCCAGGGTCGTCCCGACCGAGAAGCCGAGCTCGACCCGGCTCATCCCATAGAGCTCGCGCAGCGTCGCGACATCGAACAGCCCCACGGCCGAAACGATGATCACCGCGGCCAGGGCCGTGGTGGGCACATAGGCCAGCGGCTCTGTGAGGAAGAACAGGATCAGCAGCATGGTGCCGCCGGCGACGATCCCGACGAGCTGGCTCTTGCCGCCCATGGCGTTGTTGACCGCGGTGCGCGAGTCCGCGCCGGTCACGGGAAAGCCCTGGGCAAGGCCCGAGGCGAGGTTGGCCGCGCCGAAGCCGATCAGCTCGCGGTTGGCATCCACCGTATAGCGATTGCGCTGCGCGAAGCTCTTGGCGGTGAGGATACCGCTGGTGAAGCTCACCAGGGCCAGGCCGGCCGCATCCCGCACGATCTCGGGATACTCGCCCGCGGGCAGGAGCGGGATCTGGAAGAAGTCCGGCAGCCCGGCCGGCACGCTGCCGAGCACGGCGACGCCCTGCCCCGGCAAGTCCAGCCCGGCCGCGAGCGCGATGCCGGCGATCACCACCACCAGCGCGCCGGGCACCCGCGGCAGCCAGCGGCGCAGCGCCACCAGGGCGGCGAGCAGGCCGAGGCCGAGCACGAGCGTCGGCAGATGCGCACCGCCGACGCCGGTCAGGGTCTCCAGGAGTTTGGGGAAGAAGTCGCTCGTGCCGACCGAGATGCCGATCAGCTTGCCGAGCTGACCGACGATGATGATCAGGGCCACGCCGTTGAGAAAGCCGACCAGGATCGGCAGTGACAAGAAGTTGGCGATGAAGCCCAGCCGCAGCATGCCCATGCCCAGATAGACCAGACCGACGATCAGCGTCATGACGATCACCAGCGCCAGGTAGCGGTCGGGATCGCCCGCCGCCAGCGGCCCGACGGCAGCGGCCATCATCATGCAGGTGGCCGCATCAGGCCCGACCATCAGCTGCCGCGACGAGCCGAACAGCGCATAGGCGAACAACGGGAAGATGGCCGCATACATGCCGATCACCGCCGGCACCCCGGCCAGGTCGGCATAGGCGATGCCGACCGGCAACGCGACGGCCGCCACCGACAGGCCTGCCGCAATGTCGTTCGGCAGCCAGGCCGGCTGATACTGGGAGAGGGCCTTGGCACCGGGGGCGACTCGGCCGACCCATTGGCGCATCCGACCTCTCGGCTGCTCGGCGTCGTTCATCCAGGGTCTCCAGGGTTCTCGGGAAGATCGATCAGCAGTTGATCAACCGGTTGCACCGGGCCGTTTACCAGCCTGCTCGTTCGCCAGAGCCTTCTTTGTGATGTCCCCATAGAGGCTGACGGCGCGCGTATACAGCTCCTGGTAAGCAGGTCGTCGATCCACGTAGGGCTTGATCTCCTCCGCGTCTTTCATCACCTTCTGGAGGAAGTCGATGTCGAAGTCGTCCAGCTTTTCGCCTCGGTCCACTTTTGCTTTGACGTCCAGCGCGCGAGGTAGCCTCCATTTCTCGAAGCGCTCGATCAGCGCCTCGATGACACCTTCCTCCTCCTGTTTCGAGTCGTCAGTCATCGTGTTCTCCCAATGGCTAGGTGGTGTTTCAAGTATGTAGGCGCTTCGTGCCCAGCACCCAGAAAGCGGACTAATTCTCGATCGCAAAAGCGTGCCCGCGCTTGAACACGGACCCAGGTCGACTCGCTGATGTCCGCGCGCGAGAGATTGAAGGGCTACGGTGAATTAAACACGTCGATGATCAGGCCGTCGAGGCCGATCGCTTTTCATGCGGAGCGGCTTCGCGTTGCCATCGTCCCAGCGGCTTAGCTCAGGAAACCGAGCCGGAGCCTTCGGAAATACGACCGGTTAAGTGACGGCAACGACGTCCGGTTTCTCACGGACTGCGGACCAGCGATAGTCGGAGGCTGGCGAGCAAAATCAGAAACGCACCTTCCGTCATTCTCGAATAAGCGACTGGCGGCTTCCAGCGTCGAGCCGTCGGTGGGCATTGGTCGGTGTTCGGGTGGGTTGGACGGACTCTCGCAGCCGATGATCATCACGAAGGTGCGTAGTCTTCTTGCCACAACAGAGCTTCCCGACAGGCTCCCCCATGTCCGTTGATGGCCGGGTCCGGCCCCTCGCCACCCAGACGACTCGGTCGTCCCCCGGGGGGATGGTAGCCCCGACCGCCGCCGCAGGTCGATGTCCGCTTCTTGCGGTACTGTCCATGCCCTCCTCGCGTCGGGCGGTGGCCGCTAAGCGCGTACTGCGGTCTCCGGAGAGCCCGAGGTGAATGTCTGCTACGTGACGGCCCCGCCGCGCCCCATGGGCCGGGCTTGACCTAGGTGATGGGCGTGTCGCTGAGCGGTCCCTGTGCGATAGTCCCTTGGACCCTCAGCCCACCCGCGTGAGGAAGTTCGATTTGAACGCCTCGCGGTGGGCCTTGTCGGCAGGGTCATATCCCGCCGCCACCATCTTCTCGCGCAGCCAGGCCGGAAGCGGCCCCTTACGATAGGTATTCGCAGGGTCGTCGGGATCGACGAAATGGGGCTGACCGTTACCGCGGCGGCGTCCAGCGCCCTTGCCCTTCTTGTGCAGTAGGGCGATCACCGATTTGGTAGCCACGCTCGGCGATCTCGGGTGCTGATCATGCGTCCTCGTCCTCCCCCCAGATCGCCGCGGCTTTTTTTGACAGCACCAGCAGCGCGGCCGCCTCCGCCAGGGCCTTCTCCTTCTGGCGCAGCTCCCGCTCCAGGGTGCGGATGCGCCGACGCTGCTCGGCCTCTTGCGCCCGACTGCGGCTCACCCGCGCCCGCTCCCAGTCATTGGCCTGCTCACAGGCCGCCCGCCAGGCCTGGACCTGCTGCGGATACCGCCCCCGCTGGCGGCAGTACTCACCGAGCTCCGCGGCGTTGAGCGCCGCCGTCTCCACGACCGTGGCAAACTTGTCCGCCGTGCTCCAGCCCTCGGGACCGGCATCGGCGTCCGGTAACAGCCGACCCCGCGCTCGCGCCTGGCGGCGCCAGTTGTACAGCGTCGCCTCGCTGATGCCTTCCTCGGCGGCCAGCTCATTTAGCGCTCGATTGTTCGGCGGCAGCATCTTGCGCAGCACCGCCTCCTTCCGCTCTTCAGAATACCTCGGCACCTCGACCTCGTGTACGCCCCCTGCGACTGTGAGAGTTTCTGAAGATCGGGGCGACAACTACTCTGACACAGGGGGCCCCGCAGCTTCGGGTTCTGTGACACGCCAGTCGTCTCTCGGACCACCACGGACAGGATTCACGGTCTCCTCGGCGAGCGGCGCGGCTGGAAGACGACGCTCACGACAGACCGCGTCGCGGCAATTTCTCGCTGACTGTAGTTGCTGGAGGCTGCCCTCGCGGCGGACCGCTCCGGATGCTTCTAGGCGACCGCGGTCCATCGAGCCAGCGGCAGCTGCAGGGACCGGTCTTGGCCGGGCATGGAACTGCTTGCGACGAGTCAGTCGCCCGCACAGCTGCCGGCTTCGAGGAGCCCTGCCGGCCCTCGCTGGTGCTCGAACCCCCCGATACCGGTCGCTACCTACGGGACTTGACGGGCACAAAAATCGTCCTAGATTTCCATGCGCTCGAGGGTCTTGATTGCTGAGGAGACGCTCATCGAGGCCCGCGAGGCGACCAGGTTGCCCGCTTCAGGAAGCGCCTCTTCGAGGCATCCGCTCGGGCAACGGCCGACGGCACTCCGTTTCTCAAACGTGGAGGTACCAAGATGTTCGGAAGCTTGACCAACTTCGAAGGTAGCCTATTCGACGACCTCAGGCGCATGCAGGAGGACATGGAGGAGATGTTCTCCCGTGGGGCCTGGCCCGCCGGTATCCGTTCCGTTGCGCGGGGGACCTATCCGCCCATCAACGTCGCTTCCTCCGCGGCAGGCATCGAGGTCTATCTCTTCGCTGCCGGGCTCGACACCGGTTCCCTGGACATCACCATCCAGCAGAATCTGCTCACGGTCGCCGGTGAGCGCAAGGTAGAGGTCCCCGAGAACGCTCAGTACTACCGCCAGGAGCGCTACAGCGGGGCGTTCAGGCGGGTCATCTCCCTGCCCGAGGATGTGGACCCGGATAAGGTCGAGGCGCGCTACACCGACGGCATCCTGCGCATCGTGGTCCAACGGCGCGAGGCGGCGCGGCCGCGTCACATCGAAGTCAAGTGATCTGGAGGAATTCGGTGATGAACGAACCTACTGATACGACAACCCGAGAAGCGGCACAGATGCAGGCAAAGTCCGAAAACGTCCCGACCTTGCGCCCTGCGGTCAACGTCTATGAGGACGCCGATGGGATTACGGTCGAGGCAGACATGCCCGGCGTGTCCAAGGACCGGCTGCAGCTGCGGGTGGACCAAGACCAACTCATCGTCGAAGGCGATGTCGAGTTCATCATGCCGGAAGGGATGGAGGCGCTGCACGCGGATGTCCGCGCAACCCACTACAGCCGGAGCTTCGCCCTGAGCCGTGAGCTGGACAGCGAGAGCATCGACGCCAGCTTGAAGGACGGTGTGCTGACCCTGCGGATACCGAAACGGGCCGAGGTGCGTCCGCGCAAGATCGAGGTGCGGGTCGCGTAACACCGTCGATCCGCACTACAAACCGGGCTCGGCGCTGGATGCGCCGACCCCGTCCTAACAGCACCGGAGGCAATCATGTCTACACTGCAACAGATTCGCCATGACGTCACCCACGCCTGGGACCGAATCGTGGATGGCTGGGAACAGCTGTTCCGCCGCGCCGCCGGAGCGCTGACCCGATTCACCCCGGGGGCGCACAAGACGGATTCAGACGAAGGCGAACGCAAAGCCATGACCAGCCGCAGCAGCGGCTGGGGCCTGCTCGCCGCCGAGGTCTTCGACGACGATGATCGGGTGGTCGTACGTTTGGAGGCGCCTGGACTGGACAAGGGCGACTTCGACCTCCAGGTCGTCGACGACTACCTCGTGGTGCGGGGCGAAAAGCGGGTTGCCAGCGAGCGCACCGAAGGCCGTTACCACATTCAGGAGTGCGCGTTCGGACGTTTCGAGCGCGCCATTGCGCTGCCCGAGGAGGTCGATACGACGAAGGCGGTTGCCGAATACAAGAAGGGGGTGCTGCGAGTCGAGCTGCCAAGGTCACACACGAAACGGCGGACAATCCGGGTCAATGTGGGCTGAGCCGGGGGAAGCCGATGGATGCGGATCGGCGGTCGGCGCGCCGCTGCGACTTTGCGATGGATCGAGAACTGGGGTTGACGGGCCTAAAAAGGGTGCCATGAAGGCGTAAGCGAGAGGGCTCGCGGATACCTCGAAAGGCACGAGAGCAGACTCCGACCAGTTTTGTCCGTAGGATTGCGAGGCCCCGACGGACGGGTTTGAGGGATGGCGCGGCGGCGCTGTCGACCACAGACGGCGGCGTTTGCGAGCGAATTGCGCTGATGCTGAATGTGGTCTGGCGGGTATCCCCTCGCTCTGCCATTTTCGCCATCTCCGTTCGCTTGGTCGACGTCTCTGCTGGGTCGAAATCTGCGTCTGGCGCGACGTGACGGCTGGCGTAAGCAGCCCTGGTGGCCGCTATGCGGGTTGAGCCACCACTCCGCCGGTCCACGTCGATGGGCGGCTTAGGAC
>CAVOQO010000043.1:0-16698 GCA_963698355.1 uncultured Gammaproteobacteria bacterium
CGATGGGGTGGGAGCACAGGCGTGTACCAACTGCCCGACTAGCGATGGCAGGTCGAATCGGCGATTTATTCGACACTGGTCCTCAGCCACGTAGCGATGGCGGTACTTGGCGAAGCCAAATTGGTTGTAGGTCCCGTGGATCGCTGTCTTGACGTGGAAATGAAGGTATTGACGCAGCGCAACGGCTCCAAGTCGCTTGATTTGTGCCGGCCACCGATGATCGCGCCTTATGCGGCGACCACCCCGCCGGCGGCGGCGAAGCTGGCCAAACCGTCGCTCAACAATTGTTACCGGAAGAGCAAGGTTACCGTAGCGATCGTCACAATATAGGCCAGCGGATAAAAGGTGATGACGTAGCGGTCGACCGTGGCCACAAAGGCCTCCCGACCCTTCATGTCCTGGCGGCGCAGATAGACTGACAAGATCAAAACGACCGCAGTGACCAGGAAGGCGCTGATCAGCAGCGTATCAAGGAACGTCAAATAACCCAGTCGGGGCAGATCGCTGGAAATGGCGAAATTGAAGGCAATAAACAGCAGGAGATTCGCGCCCGCCGCATCCACCCGCTTCGCGTAGTCCTTGAGAAAGAACAGAATCCAGGAGACGGCGATGATGACGCTGAGCGGCAGCAAAATTCGAAAGAAGTAGTACTCGACGTGTCGTTTCGCCCAAAACTCAAAATCGAACCGCGACACGGGTCTTTGCAGTATTTCACCCCGTGAGAAGCTCGTGGCGAAATCGGTGACGACCCATTCCTCTTCGCCGAGCGTGTCGCCGACCTCGCTGTAGTCCTCGATCCCACGCAGCAGAAACATCCACTCGGGAGTGAGAAGGTCGACGCGGATAAAGAACTTCTGCACATCGAAAGGAAAATCGCGAAAGTCGAAGTACGGCGCCTGCAGCGTGGTCGAAAACCGTTCCAGGTAGACAGTCTCGCCATCGGGCTGAATCACCACGACGCGATTCTGCACCCAGCGATTGCCCTGCTGATTGACGACCGTGAACTGCGGCCAGAGCTGCCCCCGCCGACTCATCTCCGCGCTGAATGCATCCCCCGTGAAAATCTTGAACCGGTCATTGATCGTCTCGGGGTCGAACGCCAGCGCCGGGTCCGTCCAGTGCATCACGAGTGTGGCCACGACCCCGTAATTCTCCGCCTTCTGATCGACCTCCGTGATCTGTTGCAGCTTGACGCCGATGCGAACGGGGATCGGTTCCTGCAGCAGCGCCAGGCCGGTGGGTTCCCCTTCACCGCGCAGCACCTCGGGGGCATTGAGGCCCATCAGCAGACGGAAGTTGCCCGCGGTTACCTTGCCGGCGGGATCCTGGCTCGAGATCTTGAGCCGGTAACGCTCGGCTTTCCGAGGCAGTTGGTACTGCAGCTCCGCTCGCGAGTCGGTCGCCGCGAAGTTCGCGTAGGCAACCGCCTTGTCGCTGTAGTCATGGAGGGTAAGCACCGGTTTGAGGTCGCCCGTGATCGCCTCCGCGTAGGCGTAGAAGGTCTGCCCAGCGGCCAGCTCCGCCAGATTGTAGAACCTGACTGCCTGAGTCGGCCTGAGCTCACCGTTGACCGAAACGATTCCCCGTTCCAGCACACCTGCGTCTTGTTCTGCGAAGACGAATGCGGGACCGATGCCTTCCGGACGGCCGGAGAGGACATCAGGCTCGTCGATGCCGACCACGAGCCGATAGGTGCCGGCGGAGGGGCGAACCAAGGAGCTGCCGATGGCGAGCCGGTACTCCCCGTCGGCTGGGATCTCAATGCTGAACGCGGCGGAATAGTGCCCCTCGGAGTCGTCGTTTCCGGCAAGCGCGTAACGGTCAAGTATCTGCCGGGTCACTACGATGGGGTCGTGATCGCGGGACAAGGTCTTGACCAGCTTGTCCAATGGTTCCCCGGCGAGCTCATCGAGGTTGACTCCCGGCCTGAGGAGGGCGACCAAGGGGTCCAAGTACCCGGAGGTGGCCTTGGCGTGGACGTATAGTATCTCCCCCTTCTTCAGGCCGGTGATGCGGTAAAGTTGCAGGCCGCTGGCGGAGACACGGCCCTCAAGGACCTGGATACGGCTCGTAGCCGCCTCCCCCACGTCCGCACCCCAATCGTCCAGTGCGGGTGTCTGTCCGGCCCCCCGAAGGGGAACCGCGAGCAGCAGCAGAAGGCACAACCACCAGGGGGCCGGCACAACCATGCGCCGGCTCGCAGGCAGCCTGCACCGTGGTGTGCGTCCCAACGAAACCTCGCAGCGGGCGCGCCTCGCGTGTGTACAAGATACTAGCGTAACATGGCCCTTTTTTTATGCGGAAGCGGCACGAGCAGAACCCCAGCCAAACGATACCGGAAAGGCGGTTCTTCGCGATCCTTGCTGCGACGTATCGCCGCGGGAGGTCTCGCCGTGCTCGCCGTGGCGCGGATCAAGAGACAGCCACTGCGGTGGCGCGCCGATTACGCTAGCACGGTCCCGGCGTCCAGTCTGAGCTGAGGTCTCTCGATGGCGACAACCGCCTCCGTTGGCACGCAGCCGCTCGAGCGTCCCGAAGCCACGAGCTTCTGAATGTCTGTTCTCGGCAGCGTGCAGCGACCCAGAGGCCCAAGACAGATGACCCTAATTGGGGGGCGTGCCCCCCACAGCCTCCTGGGTATCAGTGTTCGGGCAGTGTTGAGTAGCCCCTGCTGTGCGCAATCCCGGGTGTCTGCTTTGCGCGTGTTCCGGCCGCCCCTGAACCGGACTGCCAGCAGCGGCTTCGGACGAAAAGCGGGCTCTGTAACCTGCCCCCGCTGAGCGACTCCGATCGGGCAGAAGCGGGAATACGGGGGGCAGCGGCGGCCTGGGCGAAGGACTCAGCCACCCTCGATTGCGGCCAGCGGCACCGCGTAGACCTCCCCGTTGTCGAGGGTGAGGGTCCAGGTGTCGCCGTCGAGCTTGGCGTCCACCTGGTGGTTGGTGGCGTTCACGTAGCCTGTCATGAAGTTGACGGTGAACTGCTTCCCGAGCTGGCTCTGAATAGTGATCGAGGCCTGACGGTCTTCCATGCGCATGATGCCCGCGGGGCAGTTGCCGTACTCGGAATCCCCCGCCGCCTTGCAGCGCAGCAACGTCGTGGCATCGAATTCGCCGCCATCGCGCCTGGTGGCGAAGGGCGCCGTGGGGTTGTCGTCCCTCGACGGGCCCAGGGCCGAGGCGTCCCAGTAGACGTAGACACTCTCGTCCGCGAACCGGAAAATCTGCCCATCGCTCCCAAGACCGCTCTGACGGTAGACGGGGCGGCCTTTCTGGTCGCGGAAGTTCCCTGGCGCGTCACCGACCGGCGTGAGCTCGTAGGTGACGCCATCCTGGCGGGTGATGGTAATGAACCCCTGGCGCTGCCCGAAGGTGCAGGGGAGCATCTTCTCCAGGCGGTCGGAGCCCTTGGGGTAAATCTCGCAGCGGGCCTCGGTCCAGTCGGCGCTGCCGGGGATTGCCCAGACCGCCGAGGCGATGCGGGCGAGGGTCGCAAGGTTGCTCGGTTTCATCGGGTCAGTGACATCCGCAATGTAGAAGGATTGCCAGGCGCCCCACTGCGGGGGTGACTCTTTTTTCCCTGTCCTGTCCGCCTCAAGATGCCCGTTTCGAGGGTACCTTCTGGCGCTTGAGGGACTCGGATTGCGACGGAGGATGGGCCTCAAGCCAGTCTCGCAGCGCGGCATCGATGCGCGTTTGCCAGCCATCGCCGGTGGCGCGGAAGGCCTCCAGCACATCGGGCGAGAGGCGGATATTGATGCGCTCCTTGGTGGTGGCGGCCTTCGGGCGACCGCGCAGCTTGTCCTGCAACGAGGGGGGAAGACCGGCGAGAGGTACCGCGTGCTCGGCCTCCGCTTCGGTCCACTCCGGGTTCTCGTCATCGACCAGTTCAGGATCGGGACGCTTGCTCATAACGTCGGACCTCTCGCTTGTTTGCTTTTCGCAAGCTGATGACGCGGATACCCCGCTCGGTCTCCACGAACACCAACGCATGGAGTCGACCGCCGAGAAAACCCAAGGCACGGCGGCGCGTCTCGCCGTATTCACGCCGGGTATCCACCGAGAAGACAGCCGTCTCGAAATCGAACCGAGCGACCCGCTCGAAAGACAGCCCCCGATCGGTGATGTTGCGGGCACTCTTAGCCGGGTCATACTCGAATTCCACCGCGCCGAGCGTATGCACAAAAAAGCAAAGGGTCAACGGATCACGCAAGCCAGCACCCGCCGAGCCCCCAAACCGCCGCCCCGTAGCGGCGGCAGGATGCCGGCGCTCCCGGCCTATAATGAACGGCGCGCCGCCACGTCCCGCGACGCCCAATCCCTACCCGGAGCCGCTATGTCCACTCCCGCCCTGGTCCGCCCTGTCGCCATCGAGGACTATCTGGCCGGAGAGGCCGTCTCCCCGATCCGCCACGAGTACGTCGCCGGCGAGGTCTTCGCCATGGCGGGCGCCACCGAGGAGCACGCCACCATCGCCGGCAACCTTTTCGCCCTGCTGCGCGCCCATGTCCGCGGCGGGCCCTGCCGGGTGTACATCGCCGACATGAAGCTCCGCTTGGAGACCGCGAACGCCTTCTACTACCCGGATGTATTTGTAACCTGCGACCCGGCGGACGCCGCCGAGCCCCTGGCCAAGCACCGTCCCCGCGTGATCTGCGAGGTGCTCTCCGAGTCCAGCGAGGCCTACGACCGGGGCGGCAAGTTTGCCGCCTACCGGATGATCGAGAGCTTGAGCGAATACCTGCTGATCGACTCCCGCCGGCGCGCCGTGGAGGTCTTTCGCCGGCAACCGGACGGCTGGCTGCTCGCGCCTGTGCCGCCGGACGGGCGTCTGGAGCTCGCCTCCATCGCTTTCGACTGCGCGGTCGATGCCCTCTACGAGGACGTGGAGTTTCCGACCCCAGCCCGGGCCCCCGCGGCATGACGGCGGACACCGGGAGCGCCGCCGACGGCGCGGTGAGGTCGCCCAGGGCCAGCACCGGGCCGAGCCAGGAGGCGAGTCGGCCAGCAGTGGACGCAAGGGCGGCACGGAGCCCAGCCACGCCATTCAATCATCGACGAAGGGCCTCCCCCTGGACGTCACCAGCCTGGTCGTCGGCCTGCTCCTCAGCTTCCTGCTGATCGGCATCCTGGCCGGCGTTCTGGCCGGTCGGCTATTGCGCGACGGCGGCCTGGGTCTCTCCGGCAGCGTCGCCGTCGGCATCGCGGGTGCCTTTGCCGGCGGCTTCCTGTTCGGCCTGGCCCCCCTTGACGTCGAGGCGGGCCTGGTCGGCGCCCCCATCGCGGCCGCCGTCGGCGCGGCCTTGGCGCTCTACGCCGTCGGACTGATGTGACGCGGTTAAGTCGGTCCGCCCCCGGTTCTCCGCCCCTGTTGCCGGTGGCTTGGCCGCGACGTGAAGGCACCGATACACTCAAATGACAAAACCTAGACATTCATGTGAAGACTGCAGAGATGAATCGGGAAGCCGGAAAAACCACAGCGAAGGTCAGTACGATACCGGCAGCGGGGCACAGGTTCTCGGCGTGGGGCAGCGACGTGCGCACAATCCCCCTGCCAAGAAGATCGCGATGATCAGGGAGGGCGTCGACGTGGCGCTGCTGATCGGGGCCGGGCAGTACTACGGCATTGCGCAGTCCAGGCTCTCCCGCCTGATCGGGGTGTCGGACGTGACCGTCACCCGCCAGATCAAGACTGGCGGCAGACTGAGCCCGCAGGAGTCGCGGCGCCCCGCGCGGATTGCTGCAGTAGAAGTGGAGGCCGAGGACGTATTCGATTCGCCGGATCTGGCAAGGCGGTGGATGCTCGAGCCAAATCTCGCCCTCGGGGAGCCGCCGCTCTCGCTGCTGGACACCGATGCTGGCGCGGATGAAGTGAAGAAGGCCCTGGCGTCCATCGCCTACGGTGGCGCCGCCCGATGTTGGCGTGGCGAATCGCTTAGAAACGGTATGCCCTCGATCGGACCGGAGCCGGTGCAGCCATCAAAGGCGGCCGCTGGAACAGCGCGACCGTTCCCGCGATCTACGCCGGCCTCACGCCCGAGATCGCGGCCTTCGAGAAGCTCGTACATGCTGGCAAGGAAAGCAGATAGGCCAGCGAGAAACCGATGACGATTACCCGACAAAGCCTCAAAGCTCCATCCTCCACGTGAATTCAAGAAGGCCGGCCCCGGGGTCGCGGTTTCGGCACCCCCGCCGACGTGGCGTGCGCCGATTTCAGCGGCTTCAGCCGTCGGTGTCCAGGTACTCGACGCCACCGGTCGAGCCATCGCTGTAGGCGATGCACTTCCAGGGTGCCCGGGACTCGCCCACCCCCACCCGGACCAGGGTGCCGGCCTGGGAGAGCTCCGAGCCGAGCAGCACGACGTCGCCGTTGTTGGTCTCCCGCGAGACCGCCGCGAGGCAGGCCTGCTCCGCCGGGGTCGACGTCGCGCCGGCCGAGCCGACCGGCGCCATGTCGGGCAGTTGCGTCGCCGTCTGATCGCTGCCCTCCACGAGGAAGTCCCCCGCCACCCAGCCCTCGACCGACGGCTCGGGCGTGGCGACGCGGCACCAGCGGCGGCCCTCGCGCATCCGGCAGCCGAGGTTGCGGACCTCGAGCCCGTTCGGCAGGCGCATCAGGGCGCGCGCGCGGGTCGTGGGCTCGACCCGGAGGTTGAGACCATCGCCCGCCCGCACCCGCCAGTAGTCCGGCCCACCTTGGAGGCCGTCGGCATAGTCCCCCTGCAGGACCGCGCCCGTCTCGCCGGTGATCGCGATGTCGAGCGTGAAGTCCGACCGCTCGCCCCGGCGCGCGGCGTTGCGGTAGAGATAGACCGAGATGGTGTAGGTGCCCGAGGTCGTCAGCACGCCGTCGAAGCGGTTGATCTCTGGCACCGTCGGCCCGGTGATCTCACCCACGGCCAGGGCCTGGTCCCCCGGGCCACGGCCGGGCTCGTAGACGTTGAAGTAGGTGGCCGTATTGTTGGAACGGAGCGTCACCCGCATCCGCTGCCCGGCCTCGGCCCCGAGCTTGTAGGAGACCGACTCCCGGCCCTGGATGGTGCCGCGGATCGTCGTGCCCGTGGTGCCGGGCGCGAAGCGCACCGGCTCGGTGCGGATCCCATCCTGGGCGAGGGCCGGGGCACCGCCCGCGATCGCGACAACGAGACCAATCGCCAACACCAATCCGATCTGTTTCATCGCAGTCATCTCAGGTCTCCAGTCCGGGATGCGGCCGCGGCCGCAGATCGTGTCGGACGGCGGGACCCGGGCCAGTGCCCGTCAGCCGCCGAAGAGCAGCGCGGTTGGTGGCCGTGGAGTGTAGCTGCCTCATCTCCCGGTCTGTATCAGGAACCTCCTGTCAGGGACTCCCTTACATGACTTCCCGGATAGACAAACGGGCCGGGACTGTCTAGCCTTGCGGCTTCTTTGCCCACTCACCGACCCGGACCTGATCTTTCCCGGACAGAAGATCCGTATTCCACTCTCGGACGAGTCGTGTGATCGGAATCGGAGGAAGGCCCCTGCCGTTTATCACTCCAGCGAAGCAAGCCGAGCCGCGTCGTCTGTGCCGTGCACCCCTTTGACTCAAGCAACCACTATGAGATCTGCCACCCGTCGATCCCTTGTGAGACTCACCGTCCCCGCCCTACTCGCCACCCTGTCGCTTGGGCTGTCCCTGCCCGCCGCGACCCAGGCCGGGGAGCGCATCCGGTTCGCGCGCGGCAACGACAACGCCGCAGTGGAGGGGTCGGTGACCGGCCGTGATCACCGCGACTACGTGATCGGTGCCCGCGCCGGCCAGACGATGTCCGTCTCGCTGATCACCAAGGGCAGCGCCGCCTACTTCAACATCCTGCCCCCCGGAAGCCAGGACGTGGCGCTGTTCATTGGCTCGAGGGACGGCGAAAACGCCAGCCTCCGCCTGCCGTCCAACGGTGACTACACCATCCGCGTCTACCTGATGGGCGGCGACAAGGACAGCGGGCGCACGGTGCCCTACACCCTTTCAGTCACCATCATGTGATGCTGCCGCCGGCGCGGGCGGAGAGACTGTTCCGAAGCAACCGTCCGGCTGACCCCAGCGGACGATTAACCCGCACTGAGACTGGAGACAACGGCAATGACCAAGCACATCCGCATCCTTCTCGTGACCGCCGTCGGCTTGACCCTCGGTGCCGTCGCCACCTCGGGCGCCTATCGCCGGAGCGGCAGCGAAGTCAGCGACAGATGCAAAGACCGCCTGCATGGTCGCCATCAATGCCAACTACGGCGGTAAGGTGGACGACCTGAAGGTCATCCGCAGCGAGTTCTCGGAGGCCAACTCGGAGATCATTTTCGAGGCGATTGGCATTCGCGGCGGCTCCGGCACCGAGCGCTGGAAATGTCTGGTATCCAACAACGGCGAGGTCCAGGACCTGAGCGTCGTCACCCACTGATCCGTTAGCGCACTGGTGCCCCGCGGCTCCGCCCCTGCCACAGTCCTTTTTGGCGGTGGCAGTGGTGCCGCTGTCCTCGCGGGGGACCCAGCGACCGTTCGGACGCCTCGTCCGATCCACCCTCATCCCAAGACCTATCCAACCCAAAACTGGAGACCCAGCCAATGACCAGTGCCCTTCGAGCCGCCCTGATCGCCACCGCGACCTTGACCCTCGGCGCCTGCGCCACCTCGGACTATGACCCCGGCCCCGGCAGCAGCGCCTCGCGCCAGGCGACCAGTGCCGCGGAGTCGGCGTGCATGGCCGCGGTCAACGGCCAATACGGGGGCCAGGTAACTCGGTACGGGTGGCCCGTTCCGAGTTCTCCCAGGCCAACTCCGAGGTCATCATCGACGCCGCGGGCGTCCGAGGTGGCTCAGGCAGCCGAGCGTTGGCGTTGCCTCGTCTCGAACGACGGCACTGTCCAGGAACTGAGCGTCGTTCAGTGAGTCATTCGATCCGAGGGCCGGCGGTCAAACACCGGCCCGCCGGCCCCACTCTGCGGCCTCGTGCTCGTCCCTGGCGTGCAGGGGCCCTGCGCGCCGAGGCGGACGGCCCAGACTACTACGCGGTCCGGGGCGTTGCCCAAGGCGACGTCCTGAACATCCGCGCGGAGCCGAGCCCCCACGCGCCGCAAGGTCGGCGAGATCCCGCCCAACGGCACCTGCATCCGCAACCTGGGGTGCCAGGGCGGGCTGACCTTCGAGGAGTTCACCACCCTGTCTCCCGAGGAGAAGGAGCGGCGCGCGCGGGAGAACCCCCGCTGGTGCAAGGTGGAGTATCAAGGCGTCACGGGATGGGTCGCCGGGCGCTACCTGGCCGAGGGTGACTGCCGCCGGTGAGCGCTGGGTGGCCTCGTGATCGTGGAGGCCCCTTCGATCTGGATTTCTTGGAGAGACATCCCATGAGACACCTCATCCCCCTGCTCCTTACCTCCGCTCTTGCCGTCGCGGTCATTTCGCGGGGCAACGCCGCCGAGGTCCCCGCCGCCCCCGAGGACGGCGGGCCCCGCAACTGGGAGGTCACCGGGGTGGACCACGGCCTGCATCTGCGGGAAGGACCATCCCACACGGCGAAGGTGATCGCCACCTACGCGCCCGGGACCCTGCTCGACAACCTGGGCTGCCGGCGGGCGGAGGACGGCGTCTGGTGCGACGTGCAGCAGCTCGGCGGAGGCCCGCGCGGCTATGTGGCGGCCCAGTACCTCAAACCGGCCGTCTCGCCCAACGGTACCCCCGCGATGGGCCCCGACGACTCGGCCCTGCGCGCCGGCCAGGGCGACTTCGATGCAACGGGGCAGATCCCCTGTGCCCAATATGCCGGCCAGCCGATGAGCCAGTGCGACTTCGGGGTCGCCCGCGCCGGCGGCGGCTATGCCACGGTCGCCGTTACCAGGCCCGACGGGACGCAAGCGCCTCATCTTCTTCCGCAACGGCGTCCCCATGGGCGCCGACACCAGCGAGGCCGACGGCTACGAGGAGTTTCGCGCCACCAAGGAGAGCGACCTCCACCTCATCCGGGTCGGCCCCGAACGCTATGAGATCCCGGATGCCGTCCCCCTGGGCGGCTGACAAGAGACACCGCCGCCCGCGCAACGGCAGCTCGACCCCCTATCAACCCGAAAGCGAGGACCTCAGCGTGGATCTCACCAGCATCGTCATCTTCCTGCTCATCGGCGCCGCCGCCGGCTGGCTCGCCGGCCTGCTCATGCGGGGCGGCGGCTTCGGCCTGCTCGGCAACATCGTCGTCGGCATCGTCGGCGCCGTGATCGGCGGCTTCCTGTTCGGCCTGGCCGGCATCTCCGCCGGGGGTGGGATGATCGGCTCCCTGGTCACGGCCGTCATCGGCGCCGCCGTCCTGCTCTTCGTCGTCGGCCTGGTCAAGAAGGCCTGATCGCGACAACGGCGAGACCGGATCCAAGACCCTGATTCCCGTTCCATCTGCTGCCCATGTCCACGCGCCGGGCAGCTCCATACAAGCCCAACCACCGGAGATCGTTCTGATGACCAAGACCACCCTCACACTCCTCGCCGCCGGCTGCCTGGCCGCCCCCCTGGCCCAGGCGGCGCACCCCAGCTTCGACTGCAGCAAGGCCACCCACGAGGTCGAGCAGATCATCTGCAAGGACGCGGACCTTGCCGCCCTGGACCAAAGCCTGGCGGAGCTGTACGCCACCCTGATGAAGAACTCCCCGGCCAGCGAGCATGCGCGCGCTCAAGACGGAGCAGCGGGGCTGGGTGAAGGGACGCGACGACTGCTGGAAGGCCAGCGACAAGCACGGCTGCATCAAGGCCGAGTACCAGTCGCGTATCAACGAGCTTAAAGACCGATAGGGCAACAGTCGGCTCGCCGGGTCCATTGGGACCCGGCGCACTTGCGCCGAAGCGGGCGACCGCACCATCCCCCTTACCCTCCCTTCCTTGCGCCGCTCACGGCGCCGGCGCACCTCCCCGAGACGGCGCCGCCCCCCGTCGTCAAAAAAGCCTTCGCCATCGCCCGGCGTACCGCGGCCTGGGGAACGGTGCCGAGACACTCCCGAACGATCCGACGAAACCCGGCGGAGACCGTTCGGCGGTCAATCCGGGGTTGCGCGCCACTGCGTCCAAGCTACGATACGGACACCGCGGACGGCGGACCTATTTGCTATTCTTTATTGGCTCTTATGTGGTATTTATAATGCGACTTGTGAATCTTATTGCCGCCCTGCCCTTGATGGGGGGCCTCGACTGCGCCGCCACCCCCTTTTGGGGCGCCAAGCACTCGGCACCGGCCGACACGCCCATCGAGGCCCTCCAGCCGGGGGAGTTCATCTGGGAGGGGCAGTTGGAGCCTCAGGGGCCGGTAGTCGTGGTGGTCAGCCTCCCCGAGCAGGTGGCCTATGTCTATCGCAACGGGGTGCGCATCGGGGTAACGACCGTCAGCACCGGCATGCAGGGCCACGGCACACCGACCGGCGTGTTCACCATCCTGAACAAGGACAAGGACCATCACTCCAAGACCTACGGCAACGCGCCCATGCCCTACTCCGAGCGCCTGACGGTGGACGGCGTGGCGCTGCACGCCGGCGGCCTGCCGGGCTACCCCTCCTCCCACGGGTGCGTCCATCTGCCCTCCGAGTTCGCCCGCCAGCTCTTCGGCATCACCCACCAGGGGACCCATGCCTACACGGTGCTCGCGGGGAGCGCCAACGGACACCCGCGCTGGAGTGCCGTCGGCCTCCCCGGCCACTCCGCCGAGAGCGGGGAAGCCCACGACGAGAATGCCCTGGAGCGCCTGCACATGCCCAAGGGCGATGAGCAACCAGCTCTATCCCTTGCTTGAGCCGGGCACCACCCTGCTGGTGACGGACGCCCCGATCCTGGAGCACACCACGGGCCCCACCCTGGCCGTTCTTGGCTCGGGTCTGCCGGAGACCACGCCGATGGCCGCGACACCAGAGATGAGAGATCGCATGGGCCCCGCGCCCGTCGAAGAGGTCCGTATCAACTGACGGGAGCCAGGGGGCACGGACGCCCCCTCGCGACGCACTGACGCACCGAGGGGTAGCCGCAGCGCCAAGCAACGGCAGGCACCTTCGGACGGTCCTTCCCGCCCAATCCCGCCCGGTTCCCGGCGCCTGAGGTCCCTCAGTCCAGGAGGAACACCAGAAAGGTGGCCTCGCCGGTTGCGCCCCGGAGCCCGGCAACCAACAAGCCCGACATGGCCTCCCCGTCCCCCAGATTGAACACCCGCAGCTCGGTCATGGCGGGATCGTCGTAGACAGCCGCGAGGGCGGCTCGGGCCTTCTCCGCGCCGTCGATGTTCTCAAGGATCATCGGCACCGACCGCGCCGCGTCCGCGTCCTGGGTGCCCCGCAGCTCGGCCACGATATTCCCTTGGGTTCCGACCTGCCGTGCGTAGACCTCTTTCCATGGACCCATCCAGGCGTCCGCGCCATAGCGCTCCCAGAGGTCGCCGACAAAATACTTGTACTTCTCGAGGGCCATCTGCTTCAGGTCGCCGGCCGCGTCCAACTGTTCGTGGAACACGGCGCTGCCGAATCCTGCCTGGCTTGGTGTGCCATAGGCAGCTTCTAGGTTGGCAACCGTCTCTGACTTGGCCTGCTTTGGGTTTGTCATCGAAGCCTCACAAGCTACGGATATCGACACAATGCATCATCGGGCAGCGCGCGGGCCACTAAGCGACCTTCGCATGATCGCAATGAGATACTGCGCCCACCTACCCCGACAGCCACCAGGGGGCCTGGAAGGCCTCGGCTTCTTCCGCGCTCCCGGGCGGATAGAAGGAGTGGATGGCGTCGTCGCGATAGTAGCGCCAGAAGGCTGCGTCGAGATCCGGGTCGAGGATCTTGAACGCGCCCTGCGCCTGCCGCTCCTCGAGGAACCGACGGTAGGCATCCAGGGGCTCGGGCCCGCCCTGCTGGAAGATGATCCGCCCGCCGTAGTCTTGGTAGAGCGCGCGATTGAGCTTCCACTGGCGAATGAAGGCGGAGGCAATCTCTTCCCGGGCTGCCTTGACCGCTTCTGGATCCTCCGCGGCAGCGTCGGTACCCTCAGCGAGATTGGCGATCAGGTCGTCCAGCGTCTCGACTCCGCGCTGAGGGCCTTGCGCTCCCCGTCGGACAGGCCCTGCGCCTGCAGCTTGCGGGCAAGCTCATCGCGGCGCCTCGCCTGGGTCTGGCGATCCTGGTCCATGGACCGTCTCAGCCAGTCGATATAGGCATCCTTCTCGGCCTGGGTCACCGTTATTCCTTTGTCCTGCGCATATAGATCCGTCAGCGTCCTCAGGATGACATAGCGCAGCTCTTCAACATCCTTGGTGTGGATGACCGTTTCCAGCACCTGACCAGCGATGGGGGCATTCGGGTCGCCGTCGACCTCTTGGGCGAGGGCGGACGTTGCCGCGGCGCAGAGACTGGCGGCCAGCGATACGGACGCGAGAGTGCTCAAGATTGATATCACTCGGTGGGTGAATGGGGGCGCCGCCCTGACGTCTTCTCTTTTGGACTGCGTGGTGCAGGCAGTGGCCTGGAAGCATGGCTGGTCGCCGAGCCTGCGGCAAGCTCTTCGGCGCGGCGGCCCAGGTTCGGCTCGACTCGGTAGATCGCACTTTCCAACCGCGCCAGGTAGTCCGCCGGGAATTCCCAGACGCCGGATCCCGGATTCTGGGTGAGGCCACACTTCGCTGGGCCCAGGTCGTAGCGCAGGCTCACCAAGATATCGCTGCTGACCAAGGGGCTGCCCCGGAAGTAACTGTGCCTGTTTTCGTGCTCATACCCGCGGGCGTTCGTCACTTCGCCCAGGTGGGCGAGGCCTCCATGGCAGGCAGGTCGCTCAGGCGGCCCATATCGACCGGTTGTTTCTGAACGGCTGCCCCACCCAGCTTCGCTAGCGATTGATGGCACTGCCATCGCCTACGAGCAACACGCCGGGGTCTGACGAATAGGGTGCAGGATCATGGCAAGCCTCAGTATGAGACAGCGCGATGAGGTAACGATGGCACGGATGCGGGCGCAGGCCGGCAGCCACGACGTCTCGATGGAGGAGGAATCCCGGCGCATTCTCAAGGAAGCCGTGTCTGCGCCTGATCGGCTGGAGGATCTCGCGCTGGAGCTCTTCGGCCCGCGCCATGGCGTAGGTCTGGAGCTGCCCGAGCACGCGCTTCACGCGCCGATCGATCTGGGCGAATGATCCTTCTCGACACCAGCGACGCGAAATACCTGCGACTTCGAGGATTGCGGTATTGAGTTGATCGACCCCTTCGCCTTCACGGGATAGCGGGCACGGAGGCGGCGATCCAGAGGGCAAGCCAGGTGAGAACACCGGCGGCCAGGTCGTCCAGCATGATCCCGAGGCCCCCCTTGATCCGACGGTCCAGCCAGCGGATGGGCCAGGGTTTCCAGATGTCGAAGAGTCGGAAGAGGAGGAATCCCGCCAGGACCCAGGCCCACCCCGCCGGCGCGGCGGTCATGGCCGTCAGGAAGCCCACCACCTCGTCCCAGACGATGGACCCCGGGTCCTGTACCCCAAGGTCCCGGGCGGTGCGCCCGCAGGCCCAGATCCCGAGCCCGAAGAGAGCGGCCAGGACGAGGAGGTAGGCCCCCACGGGGAGTGGGCTCAGGAGCCAGTAGAGGGGGAATGCCGCCAGGGTGCCGAAGGTCCCTGGCGCCTTGGGCGCGAGCCCGGCCCCAAGCCCGAAGGCGATCCAGTGGTGGACCGCCCGGGGATCGAACCCGCGACCGATTCCGGCTGGCAACTCAGACCCCCGAGCCGGGAAAGTGATCGAAGCCGGCCCGGGAGAGCCGGATCGGGCGGCCGTCCAGGCCCAGATAGGTCAGGCCCCTGCCCTCCCGAGTCCGCCCGATCTGGGTCAGGGTGCAACCAGCGCGCTCCGCGAGACCCGCGGTCGCGTCGACCAGTCCCGGGGGGATACAGAAGCAAAGCTCGTAGTCGTCCCCCGAGGCCAGAGGCAGGGACCAATCCCCGTCCGCCGCGACCGCGGCGGCCACCGATGCGGATAGCGGGAGTGACTGCAACCGGAGCTCAGCCCCGACGCCGCTCGCATCCAGGATGTGCCCCAGGTCCGCCGCCAGGCCGTCGGAGACGTCGATCATCGCCGTCGCGATCCCCCTCAGGGCCATCCCCAGGCCAACCCTGGGTGTAGGGCGGTCCAACCGCTCGTGGAGCTCCGGCTCGACTGGGACGCCGCCCAGGATCTGCCGCAGCGCCAGCCCCGCATCTCCCAGGGTCCCGCTCACATAGATGAGATCCCCGGGCCGTGCGCCCGCGCGGCGGATGGCGGCGCCCTCCGGCACCAGGCCATGGACCTGGAGGGTCACGGAGAGGGCCCCACGGGTGGTGTCGCCGCCCACCAGCCGCACCCCATGATGCTGCGCCAGCGCCCCCAGGCCCCGGGCGAAGGCGGCGATCCAGTCCGGGTGCTCGGCGACTAGCTCGGGGGGCAGGGTCAGGGCCAGGGTCGCCCAGGCGGGTTCGGCCCCCATGGCGGCGAGATCGCTCAAGCCCACCGCGAGCGACTTGTAGCCCAGGGCCTCCGGATCGCAGTCGGGGAGGAAGTGGGTCCCAGAAACCAGGGTGTCGATGCTGACCGCAAGCAGTTGGCCGGCGGGGACCGCGAGCAGGGCGCAATCGTCTCCGACCCCCAGCTCCACATCCATACGGGCTGCGCCCAACGCGGCGAAGTGGGTGCGGATCAGGTCGAACTCATTCATACGCACCAGGGCCTCACCGCAGGCAAGCACCCACTCGAAGGCCCCGCCGGAGCGGCCGAGATCAGGATCCCGGGGCCAGGGTGGGCCGGGCGCCCCGGGCGATCTTGTCGAGGACCCCGTTGACGTAACGGTGCCCCTCATGGGCACCCAGGAGCTTGGTGAGCTCCACCGCCTCGTTGATGGCGACCCGGCTGGGGATGCCGGGGGAGAAGAGGATCTCGTAGGTGCCGAGACGCAGGATGGCAAGCTCCACCGGGTCTACCTGGCTGATGGGCCGGTCCAGGACCCGGTCCAGCTCCGCGTCGATCTCCACCACCCGGGCCGGTACCCCCCGGAGCAGCTCGTCGAAGAGCTCCAGGTTGAACTTGAAGCGCCGCTTGGGATCTATCGGGGCGTCGTCCTCGGCGCCGTTCAGTGAGGCCGCGAGGGCGTCCAGCCACTCGGGGTCGTCCAGCATGTGACGCTTGATGGCCACGGGGTCCTCCCGTGTCAGGTCCCATTGATAGAGGGCCAGGGCGGCGTAGCGACGCGCCTGGGTGCGGGGGCTCACTGCGCCCCTTTCGGTTGCCATGGGTGCAGTCTGCTCAATCAAGCCGGCGAAGCAGGTCCACCATCTCCAGGGCGGACAGGGCGGCCTCGGCCCCCTTGTTCCCCGCCTTGGTCCCGGCCCGCTCGATGGCCTGCTCGATGCTGTCCACCGTGAGCACCCCGAAGGCCACCGGGATGCCGTGCTTGAGGCTCACCTGGGCCATGCCCTTGACGCACTCCCCGGCCACGTACTCGAAGTGGGGGGTGCCACCGCGGATCACCGCCCCCAGGGCGATGATGGCGTCATAGCCGCCCTTGCGGGCCAGCCGCTCGATGGTGAGCGGCATCTCAAAGGCCCCAGGCACCCGCACTATTGTCAGGTCTTTCTCATCGGCCCCGTGGCGCAACAGGGCATTGCACTTCCCGCCCTTCTCCAGGTGCTCGACGATGAAAGCGTTCCAGCGCGACACCACCAGGCAGAAGC
>CAVOQO010000044.1:0-330000 GCA_963698355.1 uncultured Gammaproteobacteria bacterium
GGAAATCGCTTGTTGCTGTGCCTCCGGCAACTCCGCCAGCAGCGTCGTCAGGTCTCGCTGCGCCGTCGGCTCCTCATGCACCGCGGGCTGATCGCGCCTGGCCAGACTCATCGAACGGTTCGTGCAAGGCTTCGCGGCGACCGCGGCGTCGCCACAGATCGATCAACTTGTGGCGTGCGATGGCCAGCGCCCAGCGGCTGACTGGGACGGCCGCGTCATAGGTACCGCGTTGCAGATGGATCGCGAGCAGGGTCTCCTGCACCAGATCCTCCAACTCATCGGGCAGGGATTGCATGCGCCGCCGCAAAAAGCCCCGTAGGCGCTCGGCAAGGCGGCCAAGGGCCTCTCGATAGGCGACCTCGTCTCCGGCCTGGGCGCGGAGCCACAGTGGATGCAGCTTGGCCTCGAAATCGTCCGAGGGCGGGCTTGGTGTCGTCATCGCACCGGCATCCCTATTAATCCAGTCGCTGCTAGGGCATTAAAGGTTACAGAGCGCCGCCGAGCGACCCTGCGAAAAAAATGTATCCCTCGGCTGTAACCAACAGCGGCACCCGGGCGACTGGATAACCGAGGGCGCGACGTCGAGGCCAGCTGGCCTAGCCCATTCGAACCGAATGGACTCCGCCCCACCGTGCTGATCGTCCGGTTCTCACATCAACCTCCCACTGCACTACATTTCGGAGCAATCAACATGTCTCAATCCCATGCAATTCAGACCACCGCCGCCGCCGCACTCGCCTTGGCCTTGGGCGCCGCGCTGACCATCGGCAATGCCGCCGTTGCCGGCGAAGGCGCCGCCAAGGAGAAGTGCTACGGCGTCGCCCTCAAGGGCAAGAACGACTGCGCCGCCGGGCCGGGTACCAGTTGTGCCGGCACCTCGACGGTGGACTACCAGGGCAACGCCTGGAAGTTCGTCCCGACCGGCACTTGCGAGCCGACGGCCTCGCCGACTTCGCCGACCGGCCAGGGCCAGCTCGCCGCCTTCAAGGACATGTAATAGCAGCCCCGGGGCCGGCGGCTACGTCGGCCCCCCAGTGCCAACCCTCGCCACGCCGCGAGGCGCGACCGTGACGACCATTTCTCTCACGCCGCCTGCCGTCGGCGTGGGCCTCAAGGCCCAGCATGTGCAGTACATCGACGAACAAGCACCGGCCTCGGATTTCTTCGAGGTCCACGCCGAGAACTATCTGGTTGCCGGCGGCCCCGCGCTGCCGTACCTGGCCCGAGATCGCCGAACGCTATCCGCTGTCGATTCATGGCGTGGGGCTATCGATCGGCGGCGCGGCCCCGCTCGATACCAGACCATCTGCGACGCCTTGCGCGGACTGCTCGATCGCTTCGCCGGCGCTGTTCTCGGAGCATCTCGCCTGGTCCAGCCACGGCGGCGTCTTCTGGAACGACCTGCTGCCGCTGCCCTATGACCAGCGCACCCTGGTCCGGGTGTGCGCCCATATCGACGAGGTCCAGGACGCCCTCGGGCGACGCATGCTGCTGGAGAACCCAGCGACCTATGTCGAGTTCGCCGCGTCCACCCTGAGCGAGGCCGAGTTTCCTCGGCGGTGGCGAGCGCACCGGCTGCGGTCTGCTGCTCGACGTCAACAACGCCTACGTCGGCACCGTCGACGGTCGCGCGTCCTTGCCGATCGCTGCGCTGCCAGCCGCCGCCGTCGGCGAGATCCATCTGGCCGGCTTTGCCGAGGATCGCGACGGCGCCGGCGATCGGCTCCTCATCGATACCCACGGCGCGCCGGTGGCCGAAGCGGTTTGGGACCTGTATCGGCGCACGCTGCGGCATCACGGTCCCCGGCCGACCCTGATCGAGCGCGACCAGGCGGTCCCACCGCTGGCGGTGTTGGTCGCGGAGGCGCTGCACGCTCGTTCGGCATTGGTCGGCACCGCCGCTTGGCCGGAGGCCGCGTAATGAGCGCGCACGACCCGATTCAAGTCGGATTTTGCAACGCCTTGCTTGCCCCGAAGCGCCCCCTGCCGCCGGGGGTGATCACCTGGAATGGCTCCGATGCAATTGGCGCGGGTTTCGACATCTACCGCAACAACGTCGTGGTGTCCCTGACAGAGGCACTGGCGGACGGGTTTCCGGTCACCCGTGCGCTGGTGGGCGAGACCTTCTTCGCGCCATGGCGCGCTGCTTCATCGCCGAGCACTTACACCGTCTCGCCGATCCTGACCGAATACGGCGATGCGTTGCCGGACTTTATCCGGCATTCCCGCCCGCCCAGGGGCTGCACTACCTGCCAGACCTGGCGCGGTTGGAACGGGCACGCGTGAAGGCCTATCACGCCGCCGACACCGCGCCTGACGGCGCAGGACCTGGCCCAGTATCTCGCCGACATCCGCAACGGCTGCCCACGACCCGCCTGACACTACATCCCGCCTGCAGCGTGCTCGTCTCCGAGCATGCCATCGTCTCCCTGTGGGCAGCGCATCAGGGCCAAGGCCGCATCGAGGACGTGGCACCTCCGCCGAGCGGAGTCGGCGTTGGTGCTGCGCGACGGCGATGAGGTGCTGGTCTTGCCGCTGTCGCTGGCGATCGGCCACTTTTTCGGCGGCGCTTGCGGCGGGGGCGCCGCTGGGCGAGGCCGCCGAGATCGCAGCGGCCGCGGGCCCGGATTTTGACCTGACTCAAGCAATCGTCCTTTTGATCCAGCACGGCGGCATCGCCGCTTGGCACACACCCGGAGACCTTTAAACATGAACACGACCCTGACGGCCCAGCCGCACCGACGCACCCCCTGGCGTCTTTCCCCGGCGAGCTTGATCAAGGCCGGCAACCAGGCCATGGCCCGCATCCCGGAAGACCTGATTGCGCTGCTCGGGCGCTTTTCCATCGCCGCGGTGTTCTGGAAATCAGGCCAGACAAAGATCGAGGGCTTCGCCGTCGATCTCGTCGAGGGTAGCGTCCAGCTCGGTTGGCCGCGACTCTCGGACTCCGCGGTAGCGCTGTTCGAGCATGAGTACCGGCTGCCCCTGCTGTCCCCGGAGCTGGGCGCGGTGCTCGCGGCCCTCGGCGAGCACGTGTTGCCGGTCTTGCTGCTGCTCGGCCTAGGCACGCGCTTTGCCGCCCTGGGCCTGCTGGTCATGACCGCGGTGATCCAGTTCTTGGTGTATCCCGGCGCCTATGCGACCCATGGGGTCTGGGCCGCCGTCCTGCTGTACCTCATGGCCCGCGGACCAGGACGCCTGTCGCTGGATCAGCTGATCGGTCGTCAACGAACATGACGGGCTTGGTTTTGGCGCGCGGAGCCAAATCCGGACCTCGAACCGGAGCGTACCTGGGCTGAAACAGGTTGTCGCCATTCCCCGACTCCCAGGGGCGGCAGGATTCTCCTGCCGGGTATCACGAGGGGTATCGCGACACTCCTGCAACATCACTGAATTCGCTACCGATCAGCCGCAAGGGCTCGACGTGATAATAATTGACACGTATCCCGAGCAGCCTCCGATCCGAGCATCGACCGATCTATAAGCAGGCGGCGGGCGTGGCGGTTGACCCTGATCGGAGACAGGAAGAACGTCGTCTCTGGCTTCTCGTGGAATCAGAAGGACGCATTGAGCAATGAACTTCGCAATAAGAGCCGGGAGATTGTCCCTCAGATCATCCGGGCCAACGCCGAGCGCGACAAGGCGCCCAAGCTGGTGGAATTGCGTGGACAACGGTTTTGGTAAAGCGAGCGCAGCGGGTCCACCAACAAACCCGGCAAGCGACCGGGTACCCCAACCATTAGGGCGCCATTCCCCGATGAGTGACTATGGTCGCGCCCATCTCCTCGGCGGCAGCTTCTTCATCCTCGTCACCCACCAACGCGCCGGGCACAGCAGAGCAACGTCGAGCGCTTATGCGTTCTCGCAATGTCTGCTGCGGGTTGCATTGCCGCCATAGTTGTTCGCAGCGCCGATGACTCCTATGGGTCGTCAAGAGACGCCCGACGCTTCGCAAACCGGCCGCCTAGCGCTGCCTGTTAGGGACCCCTGTACGCGACACCGCCAACGGTACGTCTTGGCGGGGTTCCCGGTCTTGCCGGCGGTAGATTACGGGCGCCCATCAAACCTGGTGTAGCCCAGGGACCCGCAGCATCAGTCGTGGTCTGACTTTAGCGCCCGCGAGCTGACCCGCAGCTATCACGGGGGTCAGTAGGTTTGGCCCGGCGTCGTGGCGCGCATGCGGTGAGCGTGCCGTGCGGCTTGGGTGGCGGCCCGGGCAGAGGCCGCGGTCGTCTACAACGGTGGGTAACCGAGTGCAATAAGTTTGATTTGGAGAAAATTTTGGACCCCCCTGCCCGGGAAGCGACAACGGGAAAAGGGGGTACCCCCCTTTCACCGCCCCCCGGTCGAAAACCGGAACGGGGGCACGCCAGGTCCTGCGCCGCGGACGTGCGTCGCCCCGCGCGGACCGCTGAAGCGGAGCCCCCGAGCCCGGCCAAGAAGGGCGCGCTACGGGCCTGATAGCCGCCCCCAGTGGCGTTCGGGTGCCGATGTGGGATTACGGCTCTGCCACCGCGGCCCGGGAATGCCGTAGGGGCCGCTAACAGGCCCCCAATCGCGCCTAGGCGGACCCGTGGACCGCGACCGGGAAGCTGACCGCTTGTGCGGCCGCCCGGCGGATCAGAGCCGGTCTTCGAGTGCCACCAAGTCTGGTGGTATTGGCCGGGAACCTAGTGCACCGCTGTAGAAATCCTGACACCGTTCGGGTACCTAAGCCGCCAAAGGTTTGCCTTCATAGGTCCAGCGGAAGGGCTTGGCCATAGTCTTGTTGAAGAAATCGATGAAGCGGACGATCTTCGCATTAAGGTCCTGCACGGACGTGAAATTGCCGCGGCTGATGACCTTCCGCGCGAGGATCGAGAACCACATCTCGATCTGATTGAGCCAAGAGGCATGCTTGGGCGTGAAGTGAAAAACGATGCGGTGGCTGGGGTCGCGCAGAAATTTCTCACGCGTCGCCATCGATTCGAGGATGCCGCACTGACCTTTGACGCCGAGGTCGCCGTCGAAGCCGATGGTCTCGGCGATCAAGCGCACCACCGCTTCGGAGCAATGGATATTGAGGTTGTCCATCACGAGATGCCAGTGGGTTTCGGGCGAGCGGGTGGCAAGCAGCGTGGCGAGGTAGTGCGCGAAGTCCGCCTCGGTACGGGTCTGGCCGAGGCGGTAACCGACCGTGCCAGTGGCTACATCGAAATCGGCGATGAGGGTGGTGGTGCCGTGGCGGACGTACTCGAACTCGGTGCGCTCGGGCCGGCCAGGACGCATCGGCTGCGTCGGGGCAGCGCGTTCAAGTGCTTGTACGCCGGTCATTTCATCGATGCTGCGTGTGGCGATTCCGGCGGCTGCACGCTCGGGGGCGAGCTGATAAGTCTGGCAGATATCGCCACACTTGGCGGCGAAGTCGGTGTCGCGCGGTGTGTTGATCCAGCCACGGGTGCGGTGGGGCTTAAGCCTCACCTCACGCAGGAAGCGCCCGACGGAGTGGCCCGAGATGCTCTCAACGATGCCTTCCTCGCTTGCTGCCATGGCCAGCGTGGCATGGGTCCAATGGGTGAAAGGCCGACCGCTCTCGCTCGGCGGCTCGCAGGCCAGGGCGATGATCTGGCAGATTTGCTCCGGCATGAACGTTGGCGGAGTACCCGGGCGCGGCGCATCGCACAAGCGCTTGGCGAACGGCTGTTCCGCGCTGGCGAGCCAGCGTTTGCGCCAACGCTGCACGGTCTTGCGCCCGATACCCAACTCCCGAGCCGTTTCGCGTACGCCGACACCGGCGGCGGCCAGCAGGATGACGCGGGCACGCAACACCAAGCTCTGTGGCGCATGATGTTGCCGCACAATGGCTTCGAGACGGTGACGGTCTTTCGTGGACAGGCTGATGGGGGTGGCAGCACAGCGGGCCATGGCGAACAGGTGCAAGCAGACGAAAATTAACCTGTTCAGCATCATGCAGCATTTACCTCAGAAACGGCATCAGAACTTCCACTCTGGACCACTAGTTACGTTCATGATGTTCCAGGGCAAAGCAGTCGAGTGTCAGGATTCTTTACACTGCTGCCGCCAGCCGCCAGCCGCCAGCCGCCAGCCGCCAGCCGCCAGCCGCATTGTTCTTTTTTCTCTGTTACAGCACTTTGCATCGAGACTCGGCCAAGCAGTTGGCAGCCGAGCCGGTGTCAGAATATCTACAGGTCACCCAAGATCACACAACGCCGTCAGGGACGCTCTCGCAGCAAGACGCGAGGTGCATCAGGGACGGGGCTCCACCAGGCCCGCGCGAATGGCGAATTTCACCAGTCCGGGTAGGGTGCGGATCTGGAGCTTCATCATGATACGGCTGCGATAGGTCTCCACGGTGCGGTCGCTGATGCCGAGCATCTTGGCGATCTCCTTCGCGCGGTGCCCTTCGGCGAGCAGGCGCAGCACCGCCAACTCGCGCTGACTGAGGCTTTGTTTGTCGAGCAGGATGCTGCGGTTGTCCGCGACCGGGTCGGATCGCTCCACGGAGGGGCTGAGGAAGCGCTCTCCCCGCAGCACCGCGGCCACGGCGGCAGCCAAGTCCTCCATTGCCTCGTTCTTGAGCACATAGGCCGATGCGCCGGCCGCGAACATCTGCTCCTGATACTGAATGTCGCCATAGCTCGACAGCGCGATGACTGCCGTCGTCGGTGACACCGCCTTGATCTCCCGTGCCGCTTGTATCCCGTTCATCCCCGGCATCTCAACGTCGAGCAGTGCGATCTGCGGTTGTTTGGCTTCGGCCATCCGCACCGCGGTCTCGCCATCCTCGGCCTCGCCGACGAGTTCCCAGTCGCGCTGCTCGCGGATCAATAGCGCGAGACCCTTGCGAACCAGGGTATGGTCGTCGGCCAGCAACAGGCTGATGGTCATGTGTCGTCGCGGCCTCCAAGTTGATCGGTTGCTAGAGTCGAGACGCCGGGTGCATCGTCCGATGGCCGCGGTGCCGCGGTGACCTGGGCGCGCGTACCCTGGGCGTCCGAGGTGATGGCAAGCTCGCCGCCCCAGGGCTTCAGCCGCTCGCGGATACCGAACAGGCCATAGCCGCCCGGTTTGCCGGGTGCCTGCGATGCTGCACGACCGGCCAAGCCCTTGCCGTTGTCGCTGACGGTGAGCGTGACCCTGTCGTCGCCATAGTCCAGCTCCACCAGCCCGTGCGTCGCCGCCGCATGCTTGAGCAGGTTGAAGACGAACTCCCGCGCACATTGGAACAGGATCACGGGCAGGTCCGGCCCGAGCGCCAGCACCGGCCCGGACTCCCGATAGCGCAGTTCCAGGTCGAAGCGCCGTGCGATATGTGCGACGAACCAGCGCAACGCCGCTCCCAACCCCTCCCGATACAGCAGCGGCGGGCTGAGTTCGAACTGCAGCGTGCGCAGCTCCGCCAGGGCATCGCGCATCAGCTCGGTGGCCACGCCCAGCAACCGATCCGATTCCGCGTCGCGGCGGCGCGCGGCTGAGGCGATCTGCATCTGGGCGAGGGTCAGCTTCTGCATCGGGCTGTCGTGCAATTCTCCAGCAAGGCGCTTTTTCTCGCGCTCTTCCACCAGCGAGATCTCAATCGCCAGGCGGCCCAGCCCCGCGTTCGCCTCCTGCAGCCGGGCGTTTGCTTGTTGCAACTCGCCGGTGCGCTGCGCCAGCGCCGATTCCTGCTCGCGGGTCAGTCGTCCGAGGGTGGCGTGGGTGCGCACCCGCGCCAGCAGCACCGCGGTGTCGAAGGGCTTCAGGACATAGTCCGAGCCGCCGGCCTCGAATGCGCGCACGATGGTCTCGCGATCATCCTTACCGGTGAGGAACACCACCGGTATCGCAGCCATGCCGGGGCGGGACCTCAGTCGGCGGCAGACTTCGATGCCGTCCATGCCGTTCGGCATCAGGATATCCAGCAGCAGCAGGTCGGGCGGTGTCCCGTCGGCGAGGCAGTCCAAGGTCTCCAGCGCCCGTTCGCCGCTCTCGGCCACGTGCACCTGATAACCCTCCGCGGCCAGCAAGTGGCCCAGGAAGCGGATGTTGTCAGGCTCGTCATCCACGACCAGGACCTGTGCCCCGGTCGGGATCTGGCTCGGGCTCGGTATGGATCGATTCATTGCTCTGGCTCTGTTGCCGATGTTCCCGTGTCCGGCCCCGTTGGCGCGGGCCCTGTCTCCGCTCGCGATCAGTCGCCGCAAGCCGACGATGTCGAAGGCGTCCGCCAGGCTGGACAGATGCCGCGCCAACGCCGGACAGCAGCCGTCACGGGCCAGCGCCTGCGCCAGTGCGCCGATGCCGGTGATGTTGCCGGTACGCACCAAGCCGACCAGCTCTGCCAGCCGTGCCGGTGGCAAGGACCCGACATCCACCGCGGAATCTTCCGCGGAACCTTCCGGGGCTTGGGGCCCGGCACGGGTCCAAGTCAGCGGCAGCAACTCGGCGAGCGTCTTCAGCAGTGCATCACGCGACACTGGCTTCGGCAGATGCGCATTGCAACCGGCCTTAAGCGCCGCAGCGCGATCTGCGTCGAAGGCGGCGGCGGTCACCGCGACGATGGGCGTGATGCTGCACGCCGGTTGCCGCCGCAGGGCGCCGGTAGCGGCTAGGCCGTCCATGACCGGCATGCGCAGGTCCATCAGGATCAGGTCCGGTGCCGACGCGCTGGCCTGCGCGATGCAGTCGGCGCCGTTCTCGGCCTCCTGCACCTCGAAGCCGAGCGGCGCCAGCAGCCCGCGCAGTACGTCGCGGTTCTCGCACTCGTCGTCGACGATGAGGATGCGGAAAAACCCGGTCTCTACTCCGGTCTCGACCCCAGTTTCGACCTGGCTCCCGGCCGTTCGTCGATAGCCGACGATGATGCTCGGGTCCGCCAGCGTCGGCGCGGCCTCGTCCGCCACCGGCAGCCGCTCGGCCGGGATGCGCACGCGAAAGCGGCTGCCCGCGCCCGGCCTGCTCTCGACCTCGATCACGCCGCCCATGCGCTCCACCAGACGCTTGCTGATGGCGAGTCCGAGTCCGAGTCCGGCGCCGCGGGCGTGCTGGCGGGCATCGCCGACCTGCCGAAACGGCTCGAAGATGCGCGCGATATCGGCCTCGGACATGCCGATGCCGGTATCGCTGACCTCGAACATCAGGGTACCGTCGGCGAAGCCAGCAGCAACGCGCACCCGGCCCGTGTCGGTAGACTTGATGGCGTTGTCGATCAGGTTCGCGAGCACCTGATGCAGGCGCTTGCTGTCGCAGCGCAGCCGCGGCGGCAGCGTGTCCGCGTCGGCGATCTCGAGCCCGATGCCCTTGTCGTGCGCCTGCGCCTGGAACATGCCCGCCAACTCCGCCAGCAGCGCGGCGCTGTCCCAGGGCACCGGTTCCAGCGTCAGCCGGTCGGCCTCGATCCGGGCCAGGTCCAACAGCTCGTTGATCAGCCCCAGCAGCCGCTCGCCACCACGGCGGATGCCCTGCACCTGCTCGCGCTGCTCGGGCAGCAGCCGGGCATCGCCGGCCAGCAGTTGGGCGAAGCCGAGCACGGCGTTCAACGGCGTGCGCAGCTCGTGGCTCATGTTTGCCATGAACAGATCCTTGGCACGGTTGGCCGCCTCGGCCGCCTCGCGCGCCTGGCGCAGCCGTTCTTCCAGGGCCTTGTCCCGGTCGATGTCGTCGATGATCCAGATAGAACCCAGGGCCTCGTTGTTTGGATCGATATATTGGCCGATCAGCCGGCCCCAGAAGCGGCTGCCGTCACGGCGCTGCAGCACGCGATCGTCGCGGAAGATACCGCCGGCGGCCATCCGCGCATAGCCGACACGACCCACCTCCTCGAAGGCGGCAGGCTCCGGATAGAACTCCGCGGTGCTGCGCCCAATCATCTCCTCCAAGCGGATGCCGAACAGCTCGGCGGCGCGGGGGTTCGCGCGCGCGATGAGTCGATCTTCTACCAGATGAATGATCCCCAGCGGCAGGGTCTCGACAATCAGCCGCTGCTCGCGCACGACGGCGTTCAGGTCGCGGGTGCGTTCCTCCACCCGCTGCTCCAGGCGCTCGCGGATGTCGGTCAGCTCCGTATCGCGCCGCTCGATCTGCGCCAGCATGGCGTTGAAGCCGCGATACAGGATGCCGAGCTCGCCGTCATCGTCCGGCGGTGTCACCCGCAGCGAATAGTCCGCGTGCTCCGAGACCGTCTGGGTCTTCGCCGCCAGCTCAAGAATCGGCTCCGAGACCCGGCGTTGCAGCCGCCAGGCCAGCAGCAGCGAGATGGTCAAGGTCGACACCAGCAGCAGCGCGACGATCAGGGCATAGCGCTGCAACTGCGCGGCCAGCTCATCGGTGCGGGCGTGGATAAAGATCCGGCCGATGGGCTGCCCACGCAGGCTGAGCGTGCGCACCACCTCGATGCTGCCGAGCCCGAACGCGGAGACGTTCACAAAGACCCCGTCACCGGCCTGCGCCGGTTCCAGCACCGGCTCCGCAGCATCGCGCTGGTAGCTCGCGAAGCGCCGGCCGGCGGCGTCATACAGTGCCGCGTAACGGACCTGGTATTCCCGCCGCAGGCTGGCCAGGTTCTTCTCCGCCGTCTCCGGCGCATCGAAGTCCAGCGCCGACAGGCTGTTGTCGCCGACCACCACCGACAGCACCTCCAGGTCGCGCGCCATTTGCTGGCGCAGCATGGCGACGTCGTTGATCACGAACAGGGTGCCGGCAATCACGAGTGTCAGCACACTGATGACCGCGGACAGGGCCAGCAGGCGCCAGCGGATCGAGGTCACTCCCGGCAGTCTCACTGCACCACCTCCGCCACGTCGTAGAGCTGCGCGGAGACGGTCAGCCCCCGGCCCTTGAGCGCCTTCGGATCGATGCGAAAGCGCAGCCGGACCTTCTTGCGAAAGATGTCGGGCTTGCCGAACAGCTCTACGGCCGCGCCCTTGCCAGCGAATCCGGGTGTATCGCCAACCAAGAGCATCGGCTTGCCCGCGCTGCGCCGGGCAATGGCGCCCAAGCGCCCGGCGGCGGCGGTGCCGATGAACAGGATCTGACAGCCGTCGATGCTATCGATGCCGGCGAGCCCGCGCACCCGGAGCACCCGCTCGCCCACCCGCCGGGCCGGCACGGTCAGGTCAACGAGCGCCGCCTGCATGGCGGGATCGGCCATGACGCAGATAACGAACGGCGCACCGGCCTGCGCCGCGGGCCAGTCGATGAAGCTCGTGAACTTGTAGATGAAGGCCGCCTTCAGCGCCCGCAGCGGGTCGTCCGCGGCGGCGGACACCGATGCCAGGATCAGCGCGATGGCCGTCAGCAGCAATAGTGCCGGACCCAGGCCGACTCGCTTGACGAGGACGGCGCGGCGGCGTGGCCCGATGTTATCTCGCGACCGATTGGCGCCCATCGGACAAGCCTCTGCATTGACCGGCAGCGCCCCTGTTCACTCCTGGCACAGCCTTGCCCGGCCTCGATGTGGTTCCTGCGTCACCGCACCCTACAGACTTGTGACTGCGGTCAGGGACGCTGCGCCGTAGGGTGCGGTGAGCGAGAGCGAACCGCACCGCATCCCGCTCATGGCGAATCAAAATTCCCAACCGACCGTGGCGGTGATGATCCGCCCCGGCCCAATCAGACCACGCTCGAAGTCGGCGAACTCTTTGGCCGGGTAGCGGATCTCGGCATCGAGTAGGTTCGAGACGTTGAGATCCGCGTAAAGCCCGTTGCGTGGATGCCGGTAGCGCAGGTTGGCGCCGAGATTCCAATAGCCGTCGACGCGCTCGCCGATACGGTCAGTGACGCCCGGCGTGGGCCCATCGACGAAGTTCCAGTCCGGCTCCATCGCGCCAATGTAGTAGGCATAGGTGGCGTAGGTGAAGGCCCCGCGGCTGTAGTCGGCCTTGAGCTTCACCAGCAGAGCGGGGGAGTAGCCGGGGTCGATGCCGGCCTCGTCGTCCTCCGTGTCCTGCCAGGTGGCGCTCGCGCTGAGGTTCAGCGCCGGCAGCGGGCGCAGCTCCCCAATCAGTTCCAGGCCATGGGTCGTCCACTCACCGGAATTGTCGTCGACCGCCCGGTAGTCCCCGGTCGCCGGCACGAATTCCTGGATCACGCGCACGAGGTTCGAGGTGCGGTTGCGGAACAGGCTGGCACTCAGCATCCAGTCTCGCCGCGCCTGCTGATAGACCAGCTCCATGGTCTCGATGCGCTCCGGCTCGGGGAACTGGATCTGGTCGTTGTCCTGCGCGGCGGTGCCCCAGATCAGCTTGACCACCTGGTACGCGTCCAGGCTCCAAAGGGCGGCCACGCGCCCGGTAACCAGGTTGGGGTCCGACACCGCATAGTCCTGCTCGGTGCGTGTCCCGGCCATGTAATCCTCGCTGGTGTAGCGGTACTCGGTGGGTTGCCGCGAGAGCCGCACACCGCCGATGAGTCGCAACCGCTCGGTCGCATCCCACGACAGCTCGGCGAACAGATCGTGGATCGTGAAGTTGTCGACCAGGTTGTTCGCATCAATCAGCGGCGGCACCGCTGGCCGGTTCCGGATGTCGTCCACAAGTCGGAACCGATAGCCGGCGAGCAGATTGAGGTTCGGCCGCGGGTCCCACAGCAGGTCGAGCTCCAACTCCCAGCGTCTACTCCCCGCCTGCTGACTGCCGCCGAATCCGGGCGAGATGAAGTCGTATCCGCCCACGTCCACGCGCTCCTCGCTGGCGATGGCGCTGGCGCGCAGCCCTAGGTTGTCGGCGACGGCATGCTCCCAGCCCAGGGCCAGGTGCCAGGTGTTCATGCGGAGCTGATTGCCATCGTCGAAGCTCGGCGTCAGGGCGTAAAACCCATAGTCCGTTCGGGTGTAGCGTAGGTCGGCGGTCCAGTCGCCCCAGCCGGCCGACAGGTCCAGGCTGAGGTCCTGCTGCGGCATGTCCCCGTCCATGCTCGCGTGCATGCCGGGGGCCAGTGCCGCGCGCTGATCGGCGCCCAGCATGTCTGCATAGGCCCCGTCGAGACCATCGGTGCGATAGCCGCCGACATTTAGCGCGATGAACCCGTCCTCGGTTTGCGCCCCGGCACGGGCGAACAGGCGACCGCTGTCGCGGCTGCCATAGCTGGCCGAGACCCGGGGGCCGTAGCGGTCGATCTCGTTGGTGACCACGTTGATCACACCCAGGAAGGCGTTGTTGCCGTAGATCACCGACATCGGCCCGCGAATGATCTCGATGCGATCGATGGACTCCACCGGGATGTTGACATGAGCGATCTCGGGGATGGTCAGCGCCTTCTGCCGGGTCTGGTGCTGCGGTACACCGTTGACCAGTAACTGCACGCCGCCGCCGACGGTACCGCGGTTGCCGATCAGGCGCTCCTCGGTCGTGTCCAGGATGAAGAAGCCCGGCACGTTGCGCAGCAATTCCTCGAAGGTCACCCAGCCGTAACGCTGGATCTCCGCGCGAGTCAGGATGGTTACACTGGCCGGGATGTCGCGGATCTGCTCGTCGCGCTTGCCGGCGGCGCGGACCTCCACCGCCAGCAGGTCCTCCAGGGGCAAGTCGAGCAGGCCCGCATCGGCCTGCGCCCGCGCCGCGGGCAGCAGAACACCGCAGACCAGGACGGCGACAGGGAGTTGGGAATAGCGATATCGTCGCGGTACAAACATGCCGTCAGTGTACCAAGGGGCGAGCCCGGCGCATCCGCTCGATCAGTTGCGCCATGCGCCGTAGGGTGTGGTGAGCGGGAGCGAACCGCACCGCGCCGCCACAGGCGACCGCGCATCATTCCCCCGCATCCAGGTCATCGCTACCCTCCCAGGCCCAATCCTCCGGCACGAGTCCTTGCTCCACATACCGGTGGAAGCTGGAATAGGGCCAATCCCGGACCCGCGTCACCCAGCCGTGCTTCACCGGATTCCAGTGGACGTAATCCACATGGCGCTGGAAATCCAAGTCGCCGCGAATCCCATGCTCCCAGAAGCGCCGCTGCCAGATGCCACGCTCGCCGCGCTTACGACGGCTCGCCGAGCGTGTCTCCTCTGCCGGCAAGGCGCGCGAGAACCCTGCCTTGATCAGGCCCCAGCGCGTCGCATAATCCGTGTCCCCAGGCGGCAGCGTCAGCACACAATGCAGGTGCTCGGGCAGTACCACGATGGCATCGACCCCGAACGGGTGGGCCGTCTTCACCGCCCGCATGCTCTCGCCCAGCAGCGCCACATGCTCGACGAGCAGCCGGTGTCCGCGGCGTCGAGCGCAATTGACAGTAAAGAAGAAGGTGCCGCCCGGAACCCGGACTCTGCGATAGTGAGGCATGAGTTAAGACGCGCACATACGCGCTCTTCCTCAAGGTGACCGGATGTGATGATCCTAGCATTCTGCACCCAAATCCGCGCCCACGGTGCGGTTCGCTGCGCTCACCACACCCTACAACCCGGACACCGCAATCGAGGCCAGCCGTAGGGTGCGGTGAGCGATAGCGAACCGCACTGAGTCGCCACCAAATCTGCGCCCACGGTGCGGTTCGCTGCGCTCACCACACCCTACAGCGGGTCAAGGCCGTCGCGGACAATACGCCATCGGGCGCGGCACCCCGTAGGCTGCGGTGAGCGAGAGCGAACCGCACCGAACCGCGCCCACAGCTGCGCCTGAACGCTCTGGCTATGCAGGTCAAGCCGCGGGCAGGCCGGGATGATGAGCAAGGCATTCACGTGGCCTTGGCGTCCTTACCAGGGGGTCAGATCGACTCCAGGTGCTCCCGGCCGGCGTTCTGCACCGCGGCCAGCGGGATCGCGCGATCGAAGGTCACCAGCCGCCCGCCCCGTCGCACCGCGAGCGCCAGGAGGTAGACATCGGTCAACTGGCGCGAGCCGAGTACATGGCGCCAGTCCACGCACCCCGGATCAAGCAAGCTCAGGTCATCAGCCCAGAACGCGTGCCACCGCATCCCGGTCGCCTCGGCCAAGCGGGCGGCCATCAGAGATGGCGGCTGTGAGCCGGGATAGGTTGGTTGGGACAATATCCGGATACAGCCATTTTGAGTGAGTGGGCAGGAGGCCCAGCCCCGCTCGATATTGGCCTCGAGCCAGGCGCGGGCAGCGGCGTGACGAACGTGCGCGGCGTCCAGCAACGCGATCAGGACGTTCACGTCGAGTAGCGCCCGCATCAGATACCTTCCTCCTCGCGCAGTCGCTCGACGGTGCTGTCGCCGACGACCCGCCCTCCGGCGGCCATCGGGCGGAAGCCGAAAAAAGCCTCCGGCTCGCGCTGGCTCTCGCCCAACTGCGGCGCGGGCTGCGTCAATGCCCGACGCACCAGCTCCGAGATCACGGCGCCGGCCGTCGTGCGCTGGTGTCGCGCGATCTCTTTCGCGGCGGTCAGGACCTCGTCATCGATATCCAACGTCGTGCGCATGGCATACCCCAAGAAACGCCAAGATGGCGTGATGCTATCGCATCAGATGCGCTCCAACAAGCCGCTGTCTCCAAGGTTGGCGTCTTCGCCGCAGACCTTCCCGGTCAGTGTCGAGTTAAGTCGCCGTATCAATCAGATCGTATCTCAACCATCGTCCAATTGTGCTTTGTGGCAGCGTCCGATCAGCTCCTCAGCACTCAGGCGGCGTCGCCTCGGGGTCGAGCGCCAGCGGTGCGGTTCGCTACGCTCACCGCACCCTACAGACCCGCCAACACCGTCGGATGCAGCAAGCCGTAGGGTGCGGTGAGCAGATAGCGAACCGCACCGAGCCGCGCCTAAATCTGCGCCCGTGCGATAAGCCGCACCCTGCCTCTGTCAGTAAAATCCCCGACGTAATCACCCCGGCATACAGCGCGCCTGGGTCTCGTTAGGCTACAGCTTCGGGTGCTCGCGCTTCGCAACGCGTCCTGTCGCTCAGTAATGCAACCCGTGTTGGTCATTACGCAGACCACCGATTTGACCTGGTCGGTCGCTCAATTCGGCAACCGCATGCCAAGGGGATTACCAACCACGCACGCAAGGCTCTGTTGAGTGCAGTGCGTCGATTCAGTTCATGGCCGGGCATCAGCGCCGAGCGATAACGCATTGTTTAGAACACGGACGTTGACCGTTCTGTTTCCGGCGCCGCCGGCACCGGCCTGTTTACCGCCCGATTCCGAAAACCAGTTCCACCACCCAAGCGAGAAAAGCAGAGGCTCCACTATGCATCGATCCGAAAGCCGACCCGCGGGCATTGTCGCGTTGACAATGTCCGTTTTCCTGGTGGCCTTGGCCACCCTCCTGACCGCGCAGCCGGCCGCGGCGCGCCCGAGACCTACACGGTCACGTCCACCGCGTGCGAGGGGGACGGTAGTATCACCGAGGCCATGGGCCTGACCATGTCAACGCGGGGAAGACACCATCAAATTCACGCCCGGTTTGGTGGTGGATTTCCGCAATTGCCCACCGAATCCTGCTCCGCCGGATTCCAAGAATTACTTCTCGCTCCAGGCGACAGAGTCGGTGATCTTCGAGGGCAAAGGCGCGAAGCTCTTTGGTGAGATAGATATCTTGCCAGAAGCGGTATAAACCGAGCGGGGCAGGATTGTCCGGTCGCTGGTGACCTAATCCAAGCCCTAACCCCTGGCTTCATCACAGTCGGGGTCTCCGGTGAGGATGAGAATAACGCGGACATCACCGTCACGGTGCGTGAGTTGAATATGGAGGGATTGAGCGCTGTGGCGGTGATTCAGAACAACGCGTCACTCGTCATGGAGGACCTGACGCTAAAAAAGATCTATTCCCAGCCTAAACACCGATTGCAAACAGCCTGCAATCTCCGCCGGCCCAGGGGCGAATTTTTCCGCGTATCGGACAGTATGGAACGCATCTGGAACGACGGGCGCGCGCTAGGGGGTGTCCCGTCAATGGGGCGATCGAAGCGTTGGCACCGGCGGCAGGGGGAACCTCACGATTGAGGACTCTTATTCGTTCGTGCAGTGAAGCAGGTGCCATCTCTTGGGATGGGCAGGGCGGCAGCGAGGTCAACATCGTCAGTTCGCGGTTCGATGATACGGGAGGCATGGCTTCATCTCTCGGGCAACGACCAATATCGTCAACAGCATCTGGTCTACCGAGGATTACGGCAACACGCTGGATGACCGGATCATCAACGGCTCCAGCGAACAACTCAATATCATCGCGTCGACACTGTCGTTCGGGTCGGTGGGTTGCAACGTCAATGACTGCGCGGGAGAAGCGGGCCGGCGAGGCCTCGTCCTTCGCCTTCCGGGCGCGGGCACAATCAACTTCATCGAATCCGCGATCGGTGTTGATCTTCCCGATGCGCCTAGCAGCCAGGGATATTTGGAACTGCTGGATCCGGATAGCTTTGACGGCAACCCACCCGCATTCGGCTTCAGTGCGGACGAGAACACCTGGATTCAGCCGACGGGGACCTCGGACAGCGAGCGGGGGGGCAAGACGCCGCGACATTGAAATTGCTCACTAACCAGCCTAACCTCCTCACCGACGCGCCCGGACTACCCACCTTTCCGCCCTTCCTTTCCGGACAAGTGCAACGTGCGACACCGCTGGTTCCCGGGGAGCTCCTCGACCGTATCGCAAACGCGGCACTACACTGAGGCCAACGAGCCCACCAATCCCATCGACGGCAAACCTGTATCACCCAGGACGCGCTGGGTAATCGACCGGGTGGATGGCAATGGCAGTCGCAACATCGGTGCCGTGCAGCTGAACGAGTCGCCCCATCTCAGCGTCATCGCCGTCGGCGATGGGACGGTCGACCTGATCTTGGAACAAACCCCGCGACGTCACCGGTCTATCACCGGTTACAGGCTGACCTATCGCGAAATGGGCACTACCGGAAACGACGTTTCCGTGGACATTTCCGGCGCCGATACGCTGATCCGATCAGGTCACTGGCCTAACGAATGGCGTCGAGTACGAGTTCGAGGTCGTAGGGCCTTGTCGACGGCGTACTACTCCCGTCGTATCGGGCTTTGCCGAGCAATTTCGTCACGGCCACGCCGCTTAGCGCCCCCATCGGCGTCAACCGTATGCCCACTAGCAGTCTGCCGGCCAGTAGCAAGGCAAACCAGCCAAGATACTGGGAAAAGTTGGGCTATGGAGATTGCGTCAAGGAGGAGCTGGACGACAGTTTCGGCTCCGTGTGGGAGCTGTTCAGCCCGGCGTCCGCACTGATTCTCAAGTCGGGGAGAGTCAACGATGTGTGGTGGCTAGGCCCCCAAGTCGGTAGTACGGCACGGCCTCGGCCAAGGACATCAGCCACGCGATCGTATGTGTTGCTACTGACTAATCTTCGCGGCCTCCCTGGCAGCATTAGGTCAAACAACGCGCTGGGGATAGGCTCGAACTGGAAGCGGGAACTTGGCAAGCACGTAGGGTGCGATGAGGTACGCACCGCTCATCATCCACAGACTTCCGGCTCCCCGGCGCGGGGAGCCGAGTGAACGATGGCCCTTGTACGATTCGACCCAGCCGTAGGGCATTTCGTCCAACCGTTCGGACCAACCTCGCTTTCGCGGGGTTGGTCCGAAATCATCGGTCGACTATCTGCAAGCGTGATTTTCAGCAGAGAAACGGTCGAGACATGTCAAACGGCTACTGTCTCCCCCGGACAGGCGGGGGATTCCCGTCTGATTCATCAGGGTCCAGCAGTCTGCGCACTGGACGGTGACGAACGGGTGCAAACGGTTAGGCTGCCGACCAGCGGCGGCTCAGCCAGAGTCGCCGAGCTTACCTGTTCGCCTTCCAACCGGTCAAGCCGCAGATATGCGAAATCCGCTGACAGCAAGATCGACAGCCCTCGTGCTTGTTGGAGGCGAATCAGAAACCGACGAATCGACAACGGGAAACAGCAATGATCAATAGTAAAGTGATTCATCACACCCTCATCCGACGGGCAGGCGTTCCTGGCGCTTCCGCGAGCGCTGCCCGTGTCTATCGCGCATCCGCCAGTGGCAGACGTCAGGGTCAATGCTGCCGCGAGCGCGGCGATTTTGAATCCATCGTACGGCATGTTCTTTACCTCTTGATCATTGCGAGTGGTCGGGGCGCCGGCACGTCGGGCGGCCAAGCGATCCTTGACCGGCACGGCCGGCATGGCATGGTGCGATTCTTACGTGCGGCTTCACGAGTGTGCGCCTTCGAACAGTATGGTTGCCGTCGGATGTGCTGCTTGAAAGGATTGTGTCGCTAGCGTTACATGGCTCTTCATGATTTGCACTGAATTGAGGTCGCACGCTGTTGCGACGCAGCAAGGCGGGCTCGCGCAGAGGCACCGAGACGAAGATGCTCGGTAGAGATGCCACGGCGCGAGAAAGAGAAGAGATAGCTCGCCGCAGCAGCGCGCATGATTCGCTTGGTGCTAGACCGCGCTGAATGGGGTGTCGCTTGCGTTCATAGCGATCGATGGCATCATGAGGTCGCACTCAATCGAGGGGTCGCCACCGGCAAGGGATGACCGGCAATTGTGAATCCTCCAGGCCGATTTAGGCGAACCGCAGCGACTGGTGGACACCTGGTTGCCGAAGCGGTACGCTGCAGGATCGACGACGCCGGCAATTGATGCAGGTCCGGGCTTGTTGTCGACATTCGGTTTTATTGCGCGCGCCGTTTCTCCCGAAACGCATTGCACGACAACCGCATGATCGCGACGATCACCGTCGATTGAAATGAAACTATTGAACTGAAGTAAGTCCCGCCGTGTCTGGCCGGGACGCCAACATTGAGAGAAATTCCATGAAGACTGCAATCATCGCGATCGTTTTCCTGCTGATCGGCGGTGCCGTTGGCGGATTCCTGGCACTCGGCTACGGGGCGGGCATGGGCGCGGGCGCTGGCATCGTCGTCGGCTCGCAGGCAGGGGCCTGCCTCGCCATGGAGTCGGCGAAGGACCAAGGCCTGCTGAGCGCCGAGCAGATCGATCAGGCCCTCGCCGGTGCCATCGGCAAGATCAAGGGCAAGGCACAACTCCAGCCGGACGCCGAGTTCGAGTGGGTTGGCACCGCGGCCGATTGTGCCGCCATGATCGCCAAGCTTGAGACGGCGGCGCAGAGCCAGCAATGAGCCACGGCTTGCAAACCTACCTGCTCCTGTTGATCAGCACGCTGCCGATCGCGGCACCGCACCAGCTCGTCCGCGCCGAGGCGGCAGAGGAGACCCATGGCGACTGGCGCGTGATGTGCGACAACGGGGTCTGCAACGCCTATCAGGTTGGCACCGGCGGGGCCGCGCCGGTCATCCTGCGGGTGTTGCGCGGTGATCCGCCCGCGCCGGAGGTCCACATCGAGGGCGGTCCGTTCGACGCGGCGGGGCTGGTGAACTTAATCATCGACGGCAGGGAGCGCGGCGGCGGTCCCGCAGCGCCCGGTCGGACCGGGACGGTCGACACCATCATCCTTGGGCCGGACGACATCAGCCTTGGCTTGAGCCGGCAGATGAAGAAGGCTGCCAGCCTGTCGATCGAGGTGCCCTCCAGCAGGGGGGCGGAGACGATCGAGTTCGGTCTGGACGGCTACGGCGCCGCGCTCGAACGGGTGCAAAAACGGATAGGAAATTCAACCACCCGAGACCCAATATGGCCTCGACCTTAGCCGCGCTCAGGACACCGGGCAAGCGGGTTTGCGGGTGAGTCGGGCGGTCTGTGGGTGGAACGTGACGCCCAGCGAGGCCGGCGGCGGGGTGGCGCGTGACGATCGACGGCGGGGCGCCGTGGATCGGCGCGACCGGGGTCGTCCGCCGCCGTGCCGGCGGTGTGACCCGTGGCGGTGCTTACCAGGAAATGCGCTGATCGAACTCGAACTGCGGTGCGGCTTGCGCCAGCGCGTCCCAGTCCGGCAGCGGTTCGAGGAGATCATCCCAGGCGGGCGGACCGCGGGCCGGGACGATCCGCGGTGGCTCGCACGGTTCCCCCAGGTGCGTCAGGATGCGCCGCACGGGCTCAGCGGCGGTGACGAAGGCGATCAGGCGCAGCTCGGCGCCGCACTGCGGGCAGAGCAGCGGGAAGGTGGCGAACGGACGGAAGGAAATTCAACCACCCGAGACCCAATATGGCCTCGACCTTAGCCGCGCTCAGGACACCGGGCAAGCGGGTTTGCGGGTGAGTCGGGCGGTCTGGGGGTGGGATGGGACGTCCAGCGAGGCCGGCGGCGGGGTGGCGCATGACGATCGGCGGTGGGGCGCCGTGGATCGGCGCGACCGGGGTCGTCCGCCGCCGTGCCGGCGGTGACGGATAGGAAATTCAACCACCCGAGACCCAATATGGCCTCGACCTTAGCCGCGCTCAGGACACCGGGCAAGCGGGTTTGCGGGTGAGTCGGGCGGTCTGGGGGTGGGATGGGACGTCCAGCGAGGCCGGCGGCGGGGTGGCGCGTGCCGATCGACCGCGGGGCGCCGTGGATCGGCGCGACCGGGGTCGTCCGCCGCCGTGCCGGCGGTGTACCCGTGGCGGTGCTTACCAGGAAATGCGCTGATCGAACTCGAACTGCGGTGCGGCTTGCGCCAGCGCGTCCCAGTCCGGCAGCGGTTCGAGGAGATCATCCCAGGCGGGCGGACCGCGGGCCGGGACGATCCGCGGTGGCTCGCACGGTTCCCCCAGGTGCGTCAGGATGCGCCGCACGGGCTCAGCGGCGGTGACGAAGGCGATCAGGCGCAGCTCGGCGCCGCACTGCGGGCAGAGCAGCGGGAAGGTGGCGAACAGCCGTGCGAGCAGGATCGCCCAGTGGTAACGGGCGGTGCGCGCGCCCGGTGTGGACGCGGCGGGCGTCGTCACGTGCGCTGGCGCGTCGGTCGCGGTCGCGTCGCGCCCGTAGGCGGTGACCGCGGCGCGCAGCGGGGAGTGGGGCGCCAGCACCCCATGGTAACGGTGGCGATGACGGCGCGGCGGCGGGATCAACGCGGCGAGCCGGTCGAGCAGTTCCAGGGGCGTGAGGGACAGCGCGGTACGGCCGTCGGGGTGGGGTTTTGGTAGCCGGTAGACGACCCGATCGGCGTTAACCTGTGTCAGCCGCTCCAGGGCGAACGCCGGGCGGGCGCAGTAGCGCAACAGCCGTTCCAGACCGGCGCGGTCGTCGCCGGCAATCCGCACCGCCGCATCGAGGGAAAAGCCACCGTGCTCCCAACCGAGCATGTCCTGGGCATCCGCGGCCTCCAGCAGGCCGCTGCGGGCGAACCAGCGCAGCACCCGCTGACGCACCTGTGCCGCGATGGCGGCGAGCGCCTCCGGTGTCAGGGCTTGAGCGGGTCGGAACTGGACCTGGCCGTCGGCGCCGCCCTCAAACACCCCGTCGATAACACAGCAATGGAAATGGACGTGGCGGTTCAGTGCCGCCCCGAACCGGTGCACAAAGCTGACCGCCCCGAACCGTGCGCCCGGCGCCGCCCCGGGACTGGTGTGTTGCAGGTGGCGCTCGATCACGCGCAAGAAGATGTGCAGCACCGCGCTGAGGGCCTCGGGTTCGCGCTCCAGGTACCAGCGCAGTCGCTTGGGCACGGCGAGTACCCACTGGCGCACCGGCAGGGGTGGGAACACCTGGTCGACCAAGTGCGCGGCGGTCTCCGCCATGCGCCGGGTGGTGCAGGAGGGGCACAGACCCCGGCCCTTGCAGGAGAAGGCGACCAGGAAGTCGTGACCGCAGGCCGCGCAGCGAGCGCGGGCGAAGCCGTAGGCGAGGATGCCGCAGGTGAGATAGTGGCGGAATTCCCGTTCCACAGACGCCGACACGGCGCGCCCGTACCCGTCGCCTTCCCGCGCCAGCGCGAGGTAGGTTTCCAGGTGCTGCTGAACGAGGCGGTAGAGGATGGTTTGCTCGGGGCGGCGGCGACAGTAGGGGATGGGGCACGCGCCCGGTGCGGCGACGGCCATGGCGGGGTCCGGCAGAGTCGGCGGCTGATGACTGTATATATGCACAGCATAGACAGCTGAGAATCCCGCGGCGCGATCGTATTGGAAAGGACAGGGCGGGGATGTCCCTCATGCGCCCGCCCAGTCCGCCTAGATCACGAACAAGTCCATGAAGCGATGGATGGCCCTGCTCCAGACCGCCGAAGTCGGGCTAGAAGCAGCGCCTGAAGCGCCTATCCATCGACCATGAAATTCGTCCCGGGACCCTGGCGAGCTCGCGATACCCTTTTGTTGCGATATCTCGCCGAAGCGTTATTCTCGATAGACGTTCGCAGATGCGAGCGACGCGGTGAATTACCTATCCCACTTCGATACCAAGCAGGACGTCTGCGGAGGCGAGACCGTGATCCGCGGGACGTGCGTCACGCTGCGCACGCGGTTGGCGAGTCTCGCCGAAGGCGCCACCGTCGATGAGATCCTGGCGGACTTTCCTTCGGTCTCCGCAGAGGACGTCCAAGCTGTCATCGAGATTACGGTTCCTAGGGCGTCGAGCATAGCGAGATCATCGCCGACGCGGCGGTGAGCAAGCTCGGCCACGGGAAGCGCCACGCTGTGGCACAACAGCCCGACCAGACACCCCCGGGGTCCCAGATCCTCGGGATAGGCCCCAAGAAAAGCCCCGGCACTCGGCCGGGGCAAGTTCTCCGTTGCTCCGGTGCCTGCGGGTCAGCCGCACGGGGCTTATCCCCGCGCCATCGCCTGCGCCGATGAGCCCAACCGAGGACCGGGTTTCGCGGGGGGAAGCGAGACGCCGTTCCCAGTCCGATTGGCGCCGGGTTGTGCGCACCTGGATTGACAACGGCCCCGGTAGGGTTGGGCCCCGGCTTTGGCAGTAAGCGCCGGAGCGACTCCGGCAACACATACCCGAGGCTTGCCAGCATCACGGCCATGTCTCGATCGCTACCGAGCGGATCCGGGGCCGCCACGGGCTGCATCCCGTGGATCACCCCGACGCCGCTCCACCGCGCCGCCGTCGCCCGAATCCTGGCGGCGCTTGGACCCGTGACGGAGCGGGTTGCCGCGTCATGCCAGAAATGTAACGGCGAGCCTCCTTGTGGGTCGGTAACGATCATCATGGCGTGTAGTCGACGAGACCCCGAGCATTTCAGTGGCCCCTGCGGCGGGCGCCGCCGAGGCACAGTCATTCCACGCATATTCCCCGCCGATCGGGCCTGTTGATCAGAAGCCTCTGTTTCTGGTACCAATAAACCCACACCAACGGGATCAGAGACAAATTTATTGTAAATAATCCTGACAGCGTAGGTCACATACTCGTCTCCATTGTCGCCACCAAGATCAAACGATGACCTCCATCTCGGGGGCGGTTTCCACGCGGGGGGTACCTTCATAAAGGTCAGCGGCCCAGCATCCTGGAAACCACGGAAGACCGCTGGAGCCCCATCCGATGCCCGAGCCGAACGACTTCGCCGCCTACGCAAGGCTCGCCGACGATCTCATCGCGCGGGCCACCGAGGACCAGCTCGCCGACGTGGCCCGCCTACTGGCGCTCAACTGCGGCTGATACGGCATGATGTAGCTGTTGCACATCGCTTCTGGATCAATGGCGTACGCCGGGGTCCCCGGTCAGCGCCAAGGCTGACACCCCAACCGATTGCAACTGCTGCATCCAGGCACACAGGAGCCAGCGCAGGGACCGAGGTTCCGTCATGATGGGACCACATGGATCTCCTGATGCGCGCCCCTGGCATGCGTCGCGTCCCCTGCGCGGAGCTATGAACCACGGGCACACGCCGCGCGCCCCAACTGGACCCTGCCGATGACGACAGCACCACAAGACCCCATCACCACCGAGGTCGATACCCTGCGCCAGGCCCTTGCCAAGCACAAGCGCAAGCGCGCGCGCCGCATCCTGCGCGGCATGCACCCGGCGAAGGTGGCGAGCCTGCTGGAGTCCCTGACGCCCGAGCAGCGCATCGCCGCCTGGCAACAGATCGAAGAGCAGGCCGAGCAGAAGGTCCTGGCGTACCTGCCGGACGGCCTGCACCAGCAGATGACCCGCGACGTCGGAGCCGACGAACACCCAGCTACGGCGCCGCCCGAGACCCCGGACGGTGAGACCCCGTTGCAGGCAGCCTACGACGAGCCAGAGACCCAGCTGAGGCTGGTCCTGGACGCGCTGGAGCAGGGCAAGCTCAAGCGCATCGCGCGGCTGTTCCGCGAGCTCCACCCCGCGCGCATCGCCGGACTCTTGGAGTCGCTGCCAGCGGCCGAGCGCGCCGCGGCCTGGGACATGATCGACAACGAGCGCACGGGCAAGGTGCTGCGCCATCTGCACGACGAGGTGCGCCGCCGCCTGGCCCGCGAGATGGAACTGGACGACCTGGTTGACGCCGCCCGCGCTCTGGAGCCGGACGACCTGGTGGACTTGATCCAGGACCTGCCCGAGGCGCTCGGCCGGCAGATCCTGGCGGCCCTGAACCAGCGCGAGCGCGAGCGTCTGGAGTCCATGCTGTCCTACCCGGAGGACAGCGCCGGCGGCCTGATGAACCTGGACCAGATCGCGGTCCGGGCCAGCGTCAAGGTTGGGAGCCTGCTGCGCTGGCTGCGGCTGCTCGAAGACCTGCCGCCGAACACCGACAAGCTCTTCGTCGTCGACCGCAAGAACCATTATCAGGCCATCCTGCGGGTGCGACGGGTGCTGACCGCACGACCCGAGGTCCCGGTCTCCGAGCTGATGGAGAGCGACTTCGAGCCCATCTCGGCGGACGCGCCCAGCCTCGACGTGGCGCGCCGTTTTGAGGACCAGGACCTGGTCTCGGCACCGGTGGTGGACGCCAACGGCCAGCTGCTCGGGCGCATCACCATCGATGACGTGGTCGACGTCATCCGCGAGCAGGCTGAGCACTCGATGATGGGCCTGGCCGGCCTGGACGAGGAGACCGACATGTTCGCGCCGGTGCTGGCCAGCAGCCGGCGCCGTGCCGTGTGGCTCGGCATCAACCTGGTCACCGCCTTCCTCGCTGCCTGGGTGATCGGGCTGTTCGAGGGCACGCTGCAGCAGGTGGTCGCGTTGGCCGTGCTGATGCCCATCGTCGCCAGCATGGGCGGCATCGCTGGCAGTCAGACCCTGACCCTGGTCATCCGCGGCCTGGCCACCGGCCAACTGGAACGTGGCAACACCCGCATCCTGCTGCTCAAGGAGGCAGGAATCGGGTTGCTGAACGGCATCCTCTGGGCCCTGGTTGTCGCGGCGCTCGCCATCCTCTGGTTCGGCAACTGGATGATCGGCGGCATCATCGCCGTCGCGATCCTGCTCAATCTGCTGTGCGCGGCCTTCGCCGGCGTCACCATCCCGCTGGTCATGCGCCGCGTCGGCATCGACCCGGCCCTGGCCGGCAGCGTGGTACTGACCACCGTCACGGATGTGGTCGGGTTCTTTGCCTTTCTGGGGCTCGCGACGTTGCTCCTGCTCTAACTTCCCCCAGGACGTCCCGGGTGGTCCGCGGCATCGATGGCGACACCTTGGTCGTCCTAGACGCGAGCAACACCCAGCGCAAGGTGAGGTTTGCGGTAGCCCCCGCACGGAATCACGAGCGACACGTGACTCGCCGGTGGGACCAAGCGGAAAGGTTCATCCCGTTCTCATCTTCTCCCGGCGCTCCGGGGCCTACCGACCCGGCAGAACATCCGGTGCTGCGTTGGTTGGTCGCCGTGGTCGAGCATGGCAGCTACTCGGCCAGTGCCGGGCACCGCGTGTCACGGCCGCTTCGGGTAAGATCACGGGCCGCTTTAACCACGCAACCGCAGCGGCCCATGTCGGAGCTCACAGATCAGGTGTTCGTATTCACGGGGGCTACCCTTGAGGCGGCCCTTGCGGAGTGGGTGGACGAGCAGATCGCCGCCTATCCTCACCAGGAGGAGCGCATCCGCATCACGGCCTTGGCCATGCGGGACTTCGTGATGTCTGATGCCGCGCGGCACCACAAGATGCGCATGCGGCCCGGCCACCGGGGCACCTGATCAGCGCCCGACCCCCGGCCGCGATCGAAGCCGGGCGGTGCCTCAACGGGCCAGATGGGGCCTCAAGGTCAGGGTGTCGCCCCGCTGGATCAGCTCCAGGTGCTTCAGATAGCTCATTCCGAGCAGGACCTCGTCTCCCGGCATATTCGGCAGGACGCTGGCCCGCACATTGCCCAGCCTCAGCCCGCCGACGTCGACGCTGTCCAGCCGGGTGCTCCAGGTCTCAACCTGGCCATTGGCAGTCATACTGACCCCGCCGGGGCGCAGCGGCAGCCCTAGTCGGCGCGCCACGTCCAGCGGCAGGGCCACGTCCGTGGCCCCTGTGTCCACCATGAACACCACCGGCTCTCCGTTGATTCGACCGCTGGCCACATAATGGCCCGCGCGGTTGCGCCGCAACACCACCTGAGGGATGCCGGCCTGGGAGGCCTCGGCGATAGGATCAGGGTTGGGATTGGCCTGCCGCTCGATAATCCCGTTGAAGAGCATCACAAGCAGGGCGAGCCCCACCACCCAGGCGGCAAAGACCATGACGCGGCCGATGCGCGATGGCGTGTCATCCAGGCTCGGAAGGGGGTCGGACATGGGCACGGGATCTCTCGGACCAATGCCCCTGAACGTTTGGGCGACCGATCCCGGTACAACCGGGGACCTTGACCCGACGGCGCGCCGGCGGCGATCCCGTCCCTGGGATCAGCGCCTGTGGCGCCTGGTCAGCGAACCGCGGCCGCCGCTACCGGCGCGCCCACGCGCTGGAAGCGAGTCCGATAGTACGCGACGGCACTGCGGCCGTTGGCGACGACGTCGTAGACCTTCCAGCCGCCCTCGCCCTTGTACATCCGGAACTCCATCTTCGACGGATAAGAGCCCGGGCGCAGGATGCCGACGTTGACACTCACCGAGCCCCGAGCGCCCCTGCGCGGGCGCAGCAGGCGCACCTTCTGGCCTTTGTAGCTCGCGAGCTGGCCGCCGAGGGCGGTCAGGAAGCCCTCCTCGAGGCGCGCCGCCATGGCTTTTTTCTGCGCGGCGCTCATCTGGACATAAGTGGGGCCCGCGACCCACTTGGCCATGTAGTCAAAGTCGAAGTAGGGCGCAATCTCCCTGTCCAGAAAGGCCGCCACTTGGAGCTTGTTCGGGACTTCCTTCTGGGTCATGAAGGCGATCAGCTTGTCGATGCCCTCCTTGAGGGTGGTGCGCGCCTGGACCATCGGGTTCTGGGCCATGCGGGACTTCGCGGCATCGGCGGGACGAGGCTGGCTCTGTGCCGCTTGGGCGCTGGGCGCCTGAACCGGGGCCGGGCGCGACATCGGGGCGGGCTGCATGGGACCTCCCTGCATTCCCGGGCCGATGCCGTAGGGCCCAACCGGCGGCGGAAAGCCGTAGGGTTGCGCACAGACGCCAGCGGCGGAGCCGAGCAGTACAACGAGCGGCAGCCAGGAACGAGTCTTCATGGAGATCCTCCAAAATCTAGTGATGTTAGGGCCGGACGCCCGGCGCCCGGGGAGCGTGCCTACCGTTGGATCGAAATGCAAGCCTCCGCCGGACAGCCCGGGGCCACTTAGGGCACACCCTCCCAGGTCGCCGCGCCGTGCCGGGCCCATTCTCGGGGCGGCAATGAGGCCGATCGTGGGTTCCGATGTTGGGTCTGTCCGTTCCGTATGTCGGCATCGGGGTCTGCTGCGGCGGAGCCACGCCGGATACTGCCCATCGCCCGCGCTTCGCGCGCCTTTCGGCCGACCCCCAGCAAGTCAGTTCGTCGTTCGAAGCCTACGGGGGTCCTCCGCTTCGGGCCTGATGTCGGTCCAGCTGCCACCGAAAGTCGGTCCCCGAAGATCATGGCGAATTTGGTGTCACGAAGTGAGCTTTCGGTAGATGTCCGACACCTTCAGTGGCAGCTTGGCCACGTCCGCGATGACGGTGAAGTTGGCCGGACCGTACATGTGGGGGAGGTAGTCGGCGCCCTGCTCGTCGATGGTGATGCAGAAGGGGTGGACGCCGTCCTGTCGGGCCTCGAACAGGGCCTGGCGGGTGTCCTCGATGCCGTACTCGCCCCGGTACTGGTGATCGTAGTCGTCCGGCTTGCCATCGGAGAGTGTGATCAGGAGCTTGGTGCGCGCCTCCTGTTCGTTCAGCCGTCGCGTGAGGTGGCGGATGGCGGCGCCCATGCGGGTGTAATCCCGGGGTCCGATGCCGCAGATGCGGGCCTTGGTCGCGTCGTCGTAGGGCTGATCGAAGCGCTTGACGGGATAGGCCTCGCAGCGCTTTCGGGTCCAGCCCGAAAAGCCGTAGATGGCGAAGCGGTCCCCCAGGGTGTCCAGCGCCTCGGAGAGCAGGATCAGGGCCTCGCGCTCGGCGTCGTTGATCCAGCCCTTGGTGGAGCCGGACATGTCGACCATGAACATGACCGCGATGTGGCGCTCGTCCTTGTGCAGGCGCGTGAAGAGCCGGTCGCTCATCTCCAGACCCGCGTGGACATCGGCGTAGGCGTCCACCAGGGCATCGATGTCCACGTCCTCGCCGAAGCTCTGGCGCTTGACGATCCGGTCCTCGCCGCGCAGCACCTCGAAGGTGCGGCGGATGGACTTGATCAGCCCGCCGTGTTTGCGAAGCGTCCGGCCGTAGAACTCCGGGTCGTCCGGGCGGACCTCGTGTTCTCGTAACACGCACCAGCCCTTGCGGTGGTGTTGGCGGCTGTGGTCCCACTCGTCGTAGATGAAGGCCCCCTCCTCGTGATAGGTGCCGGCCCAGACCGAGTCCGCGTCCTTGTCGCTTCCTCCAAGGCCGCGCTTGTAGAGCCCGGGGCCCGCGGCCACCAGGAACTCGGGCGGGATCTCGCCATGGTCCTGGATGATGCTCTCCATGGTCGAGATGACGTTATCCGGCGGGGCGATGGGATTGCCGTCGACGAAGAGGTCGAAGCTGAATCCGTTGGGGCTGTCCGAGTCCTCCCGGCGGCGGGTGGAGAGACGCTCCCGGGTCTCTGGCAGGATCTCGGCCTCGGGCCTATCCTCCCCGGGCGGTGCGCCGTCCTGGTCCTCGACGAGCTGGGCCAGCGCAATGCGGAAGCGGTCCTGCTCCAAGGCGGCGCGGATGTCGAGTCGGGCTCGCACCGCCGGGGGATCGAGATCCCCGCGGTAACAGCAGGCGAGTGGACGGCGTCCCCCGAGCTGGGAGGCGAGGCGCAGGCTGTCCGCCACGTCGGCACCCACGTCCTCGAGCACGCCGGCGATGGCGGCCCAGTCCGGATCGAGCTCGTCGAGCTCCCCGCGCAGGGCCGCCATGTCCCGGTGCAGGCCCGGGAAGTCCCGCGCGATACAGGCGTCGAGCCTCACTTGCTCCAAGGCGTGGAACAGGGCCAGATCGGAGCCTGTCAGCCGGGCCGATTCGACGGCCTCGAGCAGTACCCCCCCGCGCCAGGTGCCGTACCAATTTTGGGCCCACTGGTGCACCGTCATCGCCTTAAAGAGCCGGAAGTTGGCGTCCTTGTCCGGAAGGCGCCCAATCACCGGCGGCAGGAAGCAGCTCTCGGTGTCCGTGAAGTGGCGCTCGCTCGGGGCGATCTTCAGTGGGCGGCCGTTCAGCCCGCAGACGAAGCGCTCCAAGACCCCGGCACAGTCCTCCAGGGCTCGGCCCGCCAACTTCTCCTGCATGTTGGCGGCAAAGTCCGCGACCTCCTGGAAGGCGCGGATGGCGGGCATCTGACCCTTCTTGTCGTAGAGGTCCATGGCGTAGAGGAGCCAGGACTCTACAGACTCCGGATCCATCAGCTCCAGGGCCCGAGGGGCAAAGGCGGTGAACTGGTAGGCGAGCTCCGCATTGTCCTTGGCGACCACCGCCCCCCAGTGGAGCACGAAGTCCTGCTCGAAGCGCTGGAAGGCCGAGAGGTCCGCCGCGGGCCTGGCGGCGGTGCGCCGGGAGGAGAGCGCCGGATCGAGATAGATGTCCATGCGCTCTTCGAGCTCGACGGCGGACAGCGGAGATCGCATGGACATCGAAATGCCAGTCGGGTTATCGGGGATTCGTCGCAACAGAGGGCACAGAGCTCGCAGAGGATGGGACAAGGTCAACTGCTTGTGCCCAGCCCCAGGGCTTACTCTCCCTGATCTCTGTGTCCTCTGTGGCTCATCATCAGAACAGAGACGCGCTGAGCTCGTTGACGGCGGTGAGCATGTCCGGGTCGTCCGTCAGGGCCTGCGCGACGGAGCTCCGGCAGGCCACCACGGGGTCGATCCCCGAGGTCATCAGCTTGGCGGCATGGACCAGGAGCCGGGTGGAGGCGCCCTCGTCCAGCCCCTGCCCCTTGAGGTTGCGGGTCATGTGGGCGAACTTGACCAGCTGGCGGGCCCGGGCCTCGTCGATCCCGGACTCCTTCTGGACGATTTTCTGCTCCAGGGCCGACCCTGGGTAGTCGAACTCCAGGGCCACGAAGCGCTGGCGCGTGGACTGCTTCAGGTCCTTAAGCACCGATTGGTAGCCGGGGTTGTAGGAGATGGCGAGACAGAAGGCGTCGGGTGCCTCCAGGAGCTCGCCCACCTTTTCCATGGGGAGCACCCGCCTGTCGTCCGCCAGGGGATGGATGACCACGGTGGTGTCCTTGCGGGCCTCGACGATCTCGTCCAGGTAGCAGATTCCGCCCGCCCTCACCGCGCGGGCCAGGGGTCCGTCCACCCAGATGGTCTCGCCGCCCTTGACCAGAAAGCGGCCGACCAGGTCCGAGCTGGTCAGGTCGTCATGGCACGAGACGGTGATCAGCGGGCGCTTCAGCCGCCACGCCATGTGCTCCATGAAGCGGGTCTTGCCGCACCCGGTGGGGCCCTTGAGCAGCACCGGAAGCCCGTTTTTGTAAGCGGCCTCAAAGACCGCGATCTCATCCCCTACCGGCTCGTAGTAGGGCTCGTCCTCGATGAAATACTCCTCGGGCTTCATGACCCTGAGCACGTGCTGCACGCTGGCTTCCCCCTGGCATTTGACTCAACCCCGGAAGCTGGGGGCCGCGACTAGGCGGCGCAAGGGCGCCGCTGGCAGGCGTTCACGAGGCAAGCAGGGCCTCGAGCTCCGGCGGCATGGTGGGGCGACCGCGCGCGTTCAGCGTTGTGCCGACGATCTTCGCGTTCATCACGGGCCTCCCGTCCGGCAGGCGGTAGATGTCCTGATGAAAGGCGAAGCGCAGCCGGGATTCGCGCTCCAGATTGAGCCCCACCAGAAACCGGTCACCGCTGGTCAGCGGGTGCCGGTAATCCAGCTCGGCGCGCACGACCACCAGGTTGATGCCGTTTCGGGCGTACTCGGCGAAATCGAGGCCGATCTCCTTGAGATAGAGATGGCGCACGTGCTCTAGGTAATTCTGATAGACGCCGTTGTTGACGATTCCCTGGAGGTCGCACTCGTAGTCGCGAACGGCCATCTCGTGGGTGAAGGCGTAAGCCGTCGTCGATTTCTGCTCCCCGGGGTTCGACATCTGGAGGATCTAAACACCTGTCGTTGAGGCCAAGGGCCGAGGAATACCCTCAGGGGCGTAGGGTGCGCCGTGCGCACCGATGACCGCTCGCGAATCGCTGTGACCGCAGCTGCTTGCGGAAGGTGCGCAAAGCGCACCTGCGATTCTCTCAACGCCGCCGGCGGGTGCTGCCGCCGAACAGGGATCCCATGACTCCCCGCAGCAACTGGCGGCCGATCTGGGTGCCCAGCGAGCGGGCGGCGCTGGTGGCAAAGGCCTCCACCGGGCTCTGCCGGCCTCGGGACCCACCGCTGCCGCCCAATACTCCGCTCAGCACCGAACCCAGACCGCCGCTCTCCGGCACCTCGGGCGCCGCCGCGGCCGCGGCCGCCTCCTTAGCGCGCTGCTCCAGGATCTCGTAGGCCGACACCCGGTCGATGGTCACGTCATAGACGCCCTTTACCAGTGACTCGTCCATCACGGCCTTGCGCTCCGCCGCGTCGATGGGGCCCAGCCGGCTGCCGGGGGGCGCCACGTTCACCCGTTGCACGATCCCCGGGACGCCCTCCGGGTCCAGGGTGGAGACCAGGGCCTCACCCACCCCGAGGGCCGTGATCACCGCCTCCGTGTCCAGGTCCGGGTTCGCGCGGAAAGTCTGGGCAGCCACCCGGACAGCCTTCTGGTCCTTTGGGGTATAGGCGCGCAGCGCGTGCTGCACCCGGTTGCCCAACTGTCCCAGCACCGACTCAGGCACGTCCAGTGGGCTCTGGGTGACGAAATAGATGCCGACCCCCTTGGAGCGGATCAGTCGCACCACCTGCTCAATCTTGTCCAGCAGCACCTTGGGTGCGCCGTCGAAGAGCAGATGGGCCTCGTCGAAGAAGAAGACCATCTTCGGCTTGTCCGGGTCGCCCACCTCGGGCAGGGTCTCGAACAGCTCGGAGAGCAGCCACAGCAGGAAGGTGGAGTAGATCGCCGGCGTGTGAATGAGTTTGTCGGCCGCCAGGATATTGATGTAACCGTTGCCCCGCTCGTCGGTCTGCATCATGTCGGCGAGCGCGAGTGCGGGCTCTCCGAACAGCACCTCCGCCCCCTGCTGCTCCAGCGCCAGCAGGCGCCGCACGATGGCCCCCACGCTCGCCTTTGAGACGTTGCCGTAGCGGGTGCGCAGGGCGTCCGCCTCCACCGCCGCGTAGTTGAGCAGGGCCCGCAGGTCCTTCAGGTCCAGGAGCAGCCAGCCGTTCTCGTCAGCAACCTGGAAGACGATGTTGATCACTCCCTCCTGGACCTCGTTCAGCTCAAGCAGGCGCGAGAGCAGCATGGGCCCCAGCTCGCTCACGGTGGTGCGCACCGGGTGGCCCTGCTCCCCGTGGATGTCCCAGAACATGACGGGGTTGCCGGCGTACTTGAATCCGTCCTCGGCCTCCAGGTCCATCTCCGCGACCCGCTGGGTCACCTTCTTGTTGCCGCCGCCAGGTTGGCTGGCGCCCGAGAGGTCACCCTTAACGTCCGCAAGAAAAACGGGCACGCCGATCCGGCTGAACTGCTCCGCCAGCCGCTGCAGGGTCACTGTCTTGCCGGTGCCCGTGGCCCCTGCCACCAGGCCGTGCCGGTTCGCCATGCGAGAGACGATCGAGACGGTCTCGGTTCCCTTGCCGACGAGGATGGATTCGGACATGGCGTGCGCTCCGCTAAGGCTGGCGTCGAGTGGCGGCAGTGTATCGGGGGGAGTGACGAGTGGCGAGTGGGAAGGGCTGAGGGTCGTTGGGTGCGCCGCGCGCACCATCCCCGTCATCGCTGCACCCCGCCCGCAAAGCGGCGCGCCTACGGAGCCCTGACTCAACTTACATACATTGGAATCGGTTCGCCCCGACCTGACGTTACGCGCCATCCCTAAACCGCCCAAGCCCATGTTAACCAAGGCGTACCCGCCCATGATTCACCGACACTGGTTTCAGACCCCGGCCCTGGCCCTGTTCGCCGTCCTCTTCCTCAGTGCCTGCCTCCCCGAGGTCGGCCCCACGCTCAGCGCCCCCGAGGCGTACGAGCAGTCCAAGAGCGGCGCCGTCACGCTGATCGACATCCGCACTCCGGGCGAATGGCACCAGACCGGCGTTGCCGAGGGCGCCCGACGCATCGATATGCGCGACCCTAAGGGCCCCGACGGTTTCGCGGACCAGGTCTTGGCCGCCGTTGGCGGCGACAAGAGCGCCCCCATCGCGTTGATCTGCCGCACAGGCAACCGCACCACCTACATGCAGCAGGAGCTGATCAACCGTGGCTTCACCCGAGTCTACAACGTCAAGGAGGGCATGGCCGGCAGCGGCGCCGGTCCCGGCTGGATCAAGCGCGGGTTGCCGGTGGATCCCTGCAAGCAATGCTGAAGCGCCGGCGGAGAGGCCGGTCGCGGTGAGGACTTCAGGCCGGCGCCCAAGCCTCCAACGTCGGGTCCCACTGCGCTAGGATCCCTGGCTGGCTGGGCGAGGTCAATTGCCGGCCGTAAGCTCGTCCAGATCTAGCCCCCAGCGCTCCACCATACGGCGGAAGACGGAGAGCTCCGCATCGGCGAAGTGGCCGTCGGAGCGGGCGATCAGGAGCAGGGCGGCGGCGATGTAGCGGCGGCGGTCGGCGTCCGTGACCGGCGCGAGCACCGCGTCCACCCAGTCGGGATCCGCGAGGCCGACGTAGCGCGAGCTGCCGGCGTGGGCGATGAGATCGTCGCAGTAGGCGTCGAACACCAGGGCGAAGCGCTCCCGGTCGACGCCGAGGGTGTCCAGGACGCCGAGCTGCTCAACCGTGTCCATCTCGGAGTCGGCCAACTCCCCATCGCTGACGATGAAGAGGGTGACGACCCGAAGCATGGCGTCCGGGCTGTTCTCTGGATAGGGGGTCAGTTGCGGCTGGGCCATGGCGCGACTCCTGAGGTCGTTCGGGCGGTTGGTTCGGCTCGGAATCATCGCACAGGGGCCTGTCCGGGCACGAGGAGGCCGGCGAGCGGCCCGTTGCGCTCGCCGATTGCCATTACTCAGTGACAGCACCGACAATCCGCGGATACTGCGTCGGCTCCCAACCCAATGGATCCAAGCCCCATGTTCTTTCCCGTCCCCGAAACGGATCGCCGCCGGGCAAAGTCGCCGCACGAGCTGGCCATGGTAAACCTGCTGCTCTTCAACCTGGTCGCGCTGATCGTGCTCCTCGGCGGAAGCTTCATGCAGGCGGACTCGCCGCTGGCCCCGTACAAGGCGCTGGGGGTGGCGGTGCCGCTCGGGATTTCGCTCGCCATCATCGCCTTTACCTTCTGGCGGGCGAGCCGTGCGGCGGCGGGCGGGCATTGGTTCGTCGCCGCGCACTGGCGGCTCGCCACCGGGCGCTACAAGATTTTGTTGGCGGCCTATCTGGCCGGCGCCGTTCTGGTCGGGCTCGGATGGCTCTTGGCCCACACCCAGGAAAAGCCGGCGATGCAGGATATGATGTTCATCGCGCTCCAGCGGGTGGCCATCGCCCCCATGCTGATCACCCTCATGGTGATCATCATGCTGGAGTCCGGCTCCATCTATCAGGCCCAGCGGGGGGAGGTGCCGGATAATGCCATCAAGCGCTTTCCACCACCGCCCGACCTCCAGGGGTCGGACACCGAGCCCGGTGCTGCCGACACCGTGATCTAGTCCCGCCCGCCGCCGGGACATCGAATCCCGTGTTTGAGGGTGGATGGGTTGTGCCTGTCCACCTCACGGACTTCCCACCGACCACCGTCAAATTTGAAGGAGACACCATGAACCCGAATACCCTGATCGCCGCCGTTGCCCTTGCCGCCGCGACCTCCGCCGGTGCCGCCGAGAACCCCAAGGTGGCGCTGGACGTCACGATCGACGGGAAGCCCGCTGGCACCCTGACACTGGAGTTGTTCGCCGATGTCGTGCCCAAGACCACTGAGAACTTCCGTGCCCTGTGCACTGGCGAGAAGGGCATGGGCAAGAGTGGCAAGCCACTGAGCTACGCGGGCACCCCCTTCCACCGCATCATCCCTGGCTTCATGATCCAGGGCGGCGACTTCACGCGCGGCAACGGCACCGGCGGCGAGTCCATCTACGGCGAGAAATTCGCCGACGAGAACTTCAACCTCAAGCACACCGGCCCCGGAATCCTCTCAATGGCCAACGCCGGACCCAACACCAACGGCTCCCAGTTCTTCATCACCGTGGCCGAGACGCCCTGGCTCGATGGCAAGCACGTGGTCTTCGGCAAGGTGGTGGACGGGATGGATGTGCTGAAGAAGATGGAAGAGCAGGGCACCCGCTCTGGGCAGACCAAGTCCGATGTGGCCCTGGCGGGTTGCAAGCAGCTCTGAACCTCCCCGGCGCGGAATCGCGATCGGCAGCGCGCGACCGGCGTGCTGCCGGGCGCCTTGTTTCGGGCGTCGCTGCCGGTCGCCGCGACGGGTTGATGTCGACAACGCTGGCGGGAGTCGGGGCCAAGTGGTGACGGCCGACCTGTTTTCGCGTCGAGATCATTCCCGCCCGCGGATGCGCAGGAAGCTCGCGAAGCGAGGAATCCCCTTGTCGGTCCTTCCCTGATATTTGAAGGTCACCTGGCTGCCCACCGGCGGTGGATCGCGCCGCTGCGCGTCGGTGAACCCGGTGCCGATGCGAAAGCGCCGCCCATCGACGTCCTCGACCAGCAAGGCCCCGAGCATCCCGAGATACTTCCCTTTGCCCGCCACATGGGCGATGACCTGGGCCTCCGCGTCCAGGTATGGCTTGACCTTGAGCAGGTCATCGGTGCGGCTGCCGCGATAGGGTGATTCGTCGCGATGGAGCATGAGGCCCTCTCCGCCTGCGGCGGTCACGGCGGCGAGCCGAGCCATCAGGGCGGTGTGGTCGGCGACGCGGAATTGCTCGACCAGCCGTAGCCGAGGGCTTGCCGCAGCCCCCACCAGCGCTTGCAGTCGCGCCAGACGGGTCCCGAACGGACCTGTGGTTGCGGGCAAGTCGAACACGAAGTACCGAATATCGCGCCAGGCGTCCGGGTCCGGCTCCTGTCGGCGCACCGTGCCGGACAGCTCCTCGAAGCGCCCGCGACCCATCCAGAGCTCGCCGTCCAGCGGCTCCGGCGGAAAGCCCGAGGTAAACCCGGGGGTGGGCGCACCAGGCGCCCGCCGCGGGTGATGAGCCGGGTGCTGTCCCAGTAGGCCCGGACCCCGTCGAGCTTTTCGCTGACCCAGTAGAGGCCAAGATCGATGCCGGGCTCGTAGACCTGGGCGAGCATCAGCTCGGGAGCCGCCGGCGGCAGACGAACCGGCTCGGACAGTGCCTCCGCAGGGATGGTTGCCGGTGCCGTCTCGCTATGGCATTCCGGGCCCAGCAGGGCGACGAGCATCACCGGGATCGAGCAGAGGACGGAGGGAGCCCGGTCTGCTGCGGGCCAAAAAGAGCGCTGGGCTGAGATGAGGCGCCGCGGCATGTCGATCGGGTCTGAATTGAGAGTCCCAGGCTGGACGGATGGCCGCGGCGAGTGTACGACAGGGTCCCGAACAGCGGCAGGGCGCCGACGGTTTCCTTGCCGGCGGCGAGGTCCGCATAATCCGCCTCTATAAAACCATTGAAAATTGCGATGGACTAACTCGTTAGTCCAACTGGCACAGGTCGAATAACGAAGGTATCTTAGCGAGTTCCGATATTCGGAGATTCCAACGCTCCGAGCCCTACCGAGCGACAGCGTCAGATCCCCTTCGCCGCCGCTGCGCCCGCCAAGCCCTATCCGCGAAGACGGAGGAAGATCGATGACGGCAGTTGTCGCAACCAACGAGACCATCCTGGTGGTCGGTGGTGGCATCAGCGGCATGACCGCTGCGCTCGAGGCCGCCGAGACCGGGAAGCAGGTCGTACTGGTTGAGAAGCGTCCCTACTTGGGCGGTCGCGTCTCCCAGCTCTACAAATATTTCCCCAAGCTCTGTTTCCCCACCTGCGGGCTGGAAATCAACCAGCGCCGCGCCAAGCAAAACCCGAACCTGACCGTTCTCACCATGGCGGAGGTCACCGGGCTTAAGGGCGAGAAGGGCAATTACATCGCGACCGTCGAGCTCGCCCCACGTTACGTCAACGAGAACTGCACCGCCTGCGGCGACTGCGAGAAGGCGGTCGAGGCAGAGTTCGACGACGAGTACAACTACGGCCTGGGCAAGCGCAAGGGGGCCTATCTGCCCTACCGCATGGCCATGCCCCAGCGCTACGTGATCGACCCGGCCATCCTCGGCACCCCGGATGCGGACAAGGCCAAGGCGGCGTGCAAGTACGACGCCGTCGATCTGGACCAGCAGGAAGAGACCATCGACTTCCCCTGCGGCGCCGTGATCTGGGCCACCGGCTGGAAGCCTTATGATGCGGCCAAGATCCAGCCCTACGGGTACGACCGCTTCCCCAATGTCATCACGAGCGTGGAATTCGAGCGCATGGCGGATCCGTCCGGCCCCACGGGCGGCAAACTGGTGCGTCCCTCCGACGGCAAGGAGGCCAAGAAGGTTGCCTTCATCCAGTGCGCGGGCTCGCGCGACCGCAACCACCTGCTGCACTGCTCGCGTATCTGCTGCATGGCCTCCATGAAGCAGTGCACCTATGTGATCGACGCCTACGGGGCGGACGCCGAGATCAACGTCTACTACATCGACCTGCGCGCCATCGACCGCTTCGAGGACTTCTACCAGAAGGTCCGCGCCAACCAGAACATCGCGTTCATCAAGTCCAAGCCGGCCGCCATCACCCAGGATAAGGACGGCAGCCCGGTGGTACAGGGCGTCGACACCGAGGGCTACAAGCGCTTCGCCGAGCCCCATGACCTGGTGGTGCTGGCCATCGGCATGGAGCCCTCGGTGGATCCGGCGAGCTTCCCGGTGCCCATCGTCATCAACCGCGAGGGCTTCATCGAGGCCGATACGGCCAACGGTGGCGTGTTCGCGGCCGGCAGCGCATCCGATGCACTGGACGTGAACCGGGCGGTCCAGCACGCCACCGGCGCGGCGCTTCGCGCCATCCAGGTCGTCAACAGCGTCGCCAGAGCGGAGGTCTAAGCCATGGCAGCGGAAAAGAAGATCGCCGGTTACATCTGCACCGGCTGCGGCATCGGCGAGCGCCTGGACGCCAACCAACTCCAAGCCGTCGCCACCCGCGAGGGCAAGGTCGCCAATGTCAAGCAGCACGCCATGCTGTGCGGCGCCGAGGGCGTCAAGCTGATCCAGGACGACATCGACGCGGGGGAGGCCACCCATATCATGATCGCGGCCTGCTCGCGCCGCTCCAAGGTGGAGGCATTCACCTTCCCGAGCGTCGCCATGTCCCGCGCGAACCTGCGCGAGGGCGTGATCTGGGCCCGTCCCGAGGGCGACGAGCACCAGGAGACGACCCAGGAGATGGCGGACGACTATGTCCGCATGGCCTGTGCCGAGATCAAGTTCATGACCGTGCCGGAGTCCTCCGGCGAGCAGGAGCTGAACAAGACCCTGCTGGTGGTCGGTGGCGGCATGACCGGCATGACCAGCGCCCTGGAGGCGGCCAAGGCCGGTTATCCGGTTCACCTGGTGTGCGACGAGCCGGTGCTGGGTGGCGTCTGGAAGGATCTCTACAAGCGCGTGCCCTTCCGCGCCGCGGCCTCCGATGTGGTCGGCAATCTCGACGTGGATCTGCCCCAGCCCGAGGACCCGGGTGTCGATGACCTGATCGAGCAGGTGCAGGCCAGCGGCCGAATCACGGTTCACCTGAACGCCCGGATCACCAAGAGCTCCGGCGCCCCGGGCCGCTTCTCCGCGGACATCAGCACCGAGTCCGGCGGCACCCTCACCGAGAACTTCGGCGCCATCGTCCAGGCCACCGACTACAAGCCCTACGACGCCAACCGGCTTCCGGAATTCGCCTACGGCAAGACGCCGGACGTGATGACCAATTTCGAGTTCGAGAAGCTCGCCAAGGCGGCCAACGGCGCCGTACTCAAGCGTCCCTCGGACGGCAAGGAGGTCCAGTCAGTCGCCTTCATCCAGTGTGCCGGACAGCGCTCCACCCAGGAAGGCCACCTGCCCTACTGCTCGGGCTTCTGCTGCACCGAGTCCATCAAGCAGGCGATGTACTTGAAGGCCCAGAACCCGGGCTGCGACGCCACCGTGCTCTTCGACGATCTCCGCACCCCCGGCGCGGCGGGCGAGGACTTCTACCGCTCAGGCCAGCAGGCCATGGTCACCTTCACCAAAGGCAAGGCGTCCGAAGTGGTGGTGGATGGTAAAGACCTGAGGGTTCGGTTCAAGGACCTGATCCTCAACGAAGACACACAAATGATCTGCGACCTGGTGGTGCTGGCCACGGGTCAGGTTCCGAACACCGGTCCGGACCCTTACGCCCAGCTCGCGGTGGACGAGGCCCCGACCGAGGAGGAGAAGGCCGCCGCCCGGGCCGCGCTCGCCGTCGCCCCGCCCTCGATCCTGAACCTAGACTACCGCCAGGGCACCGACCTGCCGCAGCTCAAGAACGGATTCGTCGACAGCCACTTCATCTGCTTCCCCTACGAGACGCGCCGCACCGGCATCTATGCCGCCGGACCGGTGCGCCGGCCCATGGACATGAAGCAGGCCATCGACGACGCGGTGGGCGCCACCATGAAGGCGATCCAGGCGGCCGAGAACGCAGGGCGCGGCTCCGGCGCCCACCCGCGCGTGGGGGACTTGAGCTACCCAAGCTTCCGCAGGGAGGGCTGTACCCAGTGCAAGCGCTGCACCGTGGAGTGCCCCTTCGGCGCCATCGACGAGGACGAGCAACGCTACCCGCGGTTCAACGAATCGCGCTGCCGGCGCTGCGGCACCTGCATGGGCGCCTGCCCGGTGCGCGTCATCTCATTCGAGAACTACTCCATCGACACCGTCGGCCAGCAGCTCAAGGCCGTGGACGTCCCGGACGACATGTCGGAGAAACCGCGCATCCTGGTGCTCGCCTGCGAGAACGACGCCTATCCGGCGCTCGACATGGCCGCCCAGGCGGGCATCCACACCACCCCCTTCGCCCGCGTCATCCCGGTGCGCTGCCTGGGATCGGTGAGCCTCTCCTGGGTGACGGACGCGCTCAACTCCGGCTATGACGGCATCGTGCTCATGGGCTGCCGGCGCGACGACGACTATCAGTGCCACTTCGTGCGTGGCTCCAAGATGGCCGCCGAGCGCCTCGGCAAGGTGGGCGACACCCTCACCCAGCTGAACCTGGAGGTGGAGCGCGTAACCGTCTACGAGGTGGCGATTACCGACATCAATCGCGCACCTCAACTGATCAACGACATGGCCGCGACCATCGAGAAAATCGGCATGAGCCCGTTTAAGTTCTGACCGTCGACTCCTCTCTCCCCTTGGGGGAGAGGGGCATGAGGGGCGGAGACCCGCCACCATCAGAGGCGAACCGAACGGCCACGATTGAAAGATTTCGGAGACCTGACCAATGGGCGACCTGAATACAGCGATGATCGAAGAGTATCGCAACAGCTTCCTCAAGGAGGTTGAGGCGAACGTGGAAGAGGGCGAGTGGGTCAAGATGTGCATGCAGTGCGGCGTGTGCTCCGGCTCCTGCCCGCTGGGCAAGTTCTGGGAGCATCCGCCCCAGGAGATCTTCATGATGATTCGCGCCGGCAAGCGCGATGAGGTCCTGAAGTCCGACTCCATGTGGATGTGCACCAGCTGCTACAACTGCATCGTGCGCTGCCCGCGCCAGCTCCCCATCACCCACATCATGCACGGCCTGGCGCACTACGCGAAGCGCCTGGGGATCGAGCCCAAGACCAACCCCACCGCCAAGTTCGCCCAACTATTCTGGGACAACCTGCTGGTCAAGGGCCGGGTCAACGAGCTCAAGCTGGGCATGGGCCTTTACTTCATGAACGGATTCGGCGAAGGGGTGAAGACCGCGCTCAAGATGAAGGACGTGGGCATGGGCATGATGAAGACCGGCCGCATGAGTCCCATGGAGATCCTGGGCGGCCATGCCGTCAAGGATCTCAGCGGATTCCAGAAGGCGATCATGAAGGCCCAAGAGCTGGAAGACGCCCGCATCAAGGCCCACGGCGCCTGAGAGGACTCAACCCATGGCAAAGCGTGAATACTCGTTCTACCCCGGGTGCTCCTCCCAGAAGGGCGCCTCCTCCTCCAACTACCTGATCTCGGTGCAGACCATGTGCGAGGAGCTGGATGTCCAGCTCAACGAGATCCCGGACTGGAACTGCTGCGCCGCCTCCATCGGCTATGCCGGCGGCGGCGAGCTTCCCCGGCTGACGCTCTCGGCGCGCAACATCGCGCTGTCCGAGCAGCACAACCCGGGTCAGGAGATCGTCGCCACCTGCGCCGCCTGCTGGCTCTCCACCCGCGAAGCCGCCGAGCGTCTGCACGAGGACCAGTCACTGCTGGCCGAGTGCAACACCGCGCTGGCCGAGGCGGGCCTGAAGCTCAAGGGCGAGGTGCCGATCAAGCACATGGCCGAGGTCCTGATCGAGGACATCGGCTACGAGGCGATCGGAGCCAAGGTCAAGAGGCCGCTCGAAGGCATCAAGATCGCCGGCTACGTGGGCTGCCAGACCAACCGCCCCTTCGGCATCGCCGGGGAGTCCTACGAGAACCCCAAGTATCTCGACAAGCTGGTGGAGACCCTGGGCGGAGACTCGATCCCGGACTACGAGAAGAAGGTGCAGTGCTGCGGCGGGGCGCTCGCCTTCTCGGAGCCGGAAAAGTCCCAGGAGATGGTCAAGGGGATCATCGAGGCGGCCTACGACCACGGCGCCGACATGATCGTCACGCCCTGCCCGGTGTGCCAGATGAATGTCGAGGTCTATCAGGACCAGATCAACGCCACCTACGGCACCAAGTTTAGGATGCCGGTGGTCTACTACTCCACTCTGATGGCCGTCGCCTACGGGCGCAGCGCGAAGGATGCGGCGCTCAACGCCCAGATCATCCCGGCCAAGCAGCTGGACGCACTGGCGGCGAAGTAATCTCGCCGCTCGGCCTGCTCTGACCCTACGCAAGCCCGCGCAAGCGGGCTTTTTTTCGGGACGCACTTTGTCTTTGTCCTTACCGACTGATCGCCATCAGGTGCGCATGGATTCCGGCATTCGCCAGCGGGTCGTTTTCGCGTTAACGTGAAAGAACCCGACGTCGGGACGAGTGGCATTCTGGCGTGACGCATGCCGGTGCGTGACGGCCTGGCGATGGGAGGCCGGGAGGCGGCGGAGCGAATCAGGCGGTGGCGATGTAGCCGTGCTTGGCCAGCATCTTCAGCCAACGCGGCGCGTTGCGGCCCACCATGAGTGCTTCGTAATCGACGGTGCGATCCTGATAGGGTGTTGTGTTGGCAAGCATCGCATAGACGATGCGCAGCATCTTGTGCGCCAAGGCCACGATGGAGCGTTTGTGTCCCTTGCGGATGGCGAGGGCCGAGAACTTGTCCTTCAAGGCACAGCGGGTGCGGGAGGCGGCTTGGGCGAACTCGCACAACAGGCGTCGCACCCAGGCGTTGCCCTTGCGCGTGCGGCCGCTTTTGCGTTTGCCCGCACTCTCGTTGTTACCCGGGCAGATGCCCACCCAGGAAGCGAGGCGTTCAGCGCTGCCGAAGCTGTCCATGTCCGTGCCGATTTCCACCAGCAACATGGCCGCGCCCAGGCGGTCGATGCCGGGAACGGTTTCCAGCAGGCTCATCTGCGGCTCCCAGGGGGCAAGGCCAACGAGCAGTTGCTGTTCAAAGCGGGCCATCGTGGCTTCCAGGTATTCGATATGCGCCATGATCTCGTTGAGCACGAAGCGATGCTTGGCACTGAGCTCTTCCGGCTGCAGGGCTTCGAACAGATCCTCGCGGCTGGCACGCAGACGCCCGGCACGCTCGAGGATGGCGTGGATGGGTTCATCGGCCAGCAGGGCCTTGACCATGGCTCGTGCGGACTGCCCATGCAGGTCGGAGAGCAGCACATTCAGACGGATCCCGGCATCGGCCAGCACCTTGTGCAGCCGGTTCTTCTCCGCGGCCAGCATCCCGCCGAGCTTCTGGCGCTGTCGTGCGATCAGGCGCAGATGGCGGATCTCGGCCGGAGGAATGAACGAGGCCCGCACCAGGCCCGCCCGCGCCAGCGTCGCCAGCCACTGGGCATCGGAGATGTCCGTCTTGCGGCCGGGCACGTTCTTGACGTGACGGGCATTGACCACCCACGCCGCAATGCCCACTTTCTCCAATGCCGCATAGGGACTCTTCCAGTAAATCCCCGTGCTCTCCATGACCACGATGTCCGGGGCCAACCCGTGGACCCACGCTGCCAGTGCCCGGCGATCCCGCTTGAAGCCACCAAACTCCCGCTGTTGCACCGCCACACTGCCATCGGCTTGCTCGATCAGGGCGCAGGCCGTGATCTTGTTCTGGTGCACATCCAGACCGATGACCCGCCGGTGAATCGGGGTGATGTCCATGCTGACCTCCTGAGGCTGACGCACGCACTATCATTGACGCTGTGCTGTCGCCACGGGCGCTGCCATTCAACGGCCTGTCGGGAATCGACGGCTCTTTTTAACGTGCGCTGTCCATGACCGGTTCAGGCCATGCCAAGCAATCCGGGGTACGAGTGAATGGTGGCGGGTCGAGTTAGGTTGCGCGGTCAGGCGCCATCAAAAAATATCGCGACCTCTGCCCAAGGCAACAGCACCCCCATTATCTTTCATCATCGGGGGTGCCTCACGACCGAGATGCATGAGAGTTAGGGCGGTTTCGATATTGGACCGCGGGCGTGCGACGCCGCCGTCACAGCTCCGCGCGGCTGTCGATGCGGCTCTCGGCGAGATCGCGAAGAACGCCCTTGATGGTGGCCCGCACGGACTCGCTCCGGCCGGAGTCGCGGCCGCGACGCACGGCGGCGAAGAAGCGGTCCAGGTCCCGTTGCTGCTGACTCTCCAGTGCCTCGGTGAAGCCCTGGACGCGGATCTCCTTATCAGGGACCTTGTTCACCGCGTCCTCGTCGGCGGCCTGACGGCCGTGCGCCCAGTCCATCGCCCGGGCGCTGTAGAGGATGATGCGGTCGAGCAGCACGAACGGAAACTTGGGGTTGGAGACGGGACCGACGGTAAAGCGCTTGGTTCCGGGCTTCTCCTCGATATCGAGCTTCGCCAGTGCGGAGCCGCCGGCGATGCCGAGGACGCCGCCGGCAGCGGCGCCGAGCAAGGCGCCGAGACCGAGGCTGTGGCCTGCCAGGGCCAGGTCGATCCCCGCGCCGGTGGCTGCACCGGTGGCGAGACCGGCAAGCGCGAGTTGGCGCTTGGACAGGCCGAGGGCGTGGCTGACCTCATCGGACAGCAGATCCTTGTCGAGGATCGAGCTGTGAGAGGCCTTCCACACGTTGTGCCGGAAGTGGGCGCGTATCTGCTCCTGGGCCATGCCCTCGAGCTTGCGCAGGCCATTCTCGAACTCGGTCATGATCTCGGTCTTGACCTTGTCCCGCCCGCTCTTGAAGACCAGGTGCTTGTCCTTGACGGTGCGCGTGACCTGGAAGCTCAGGGCGTCCTTCAGCAGGTCGATGATGGTGCCGGTGGCCTGGTCCATGCGCCGATCCCAGTCCCGCTCGAAGGCGTCGATGGTCATTTCCAGCCGTTTCTCCCAGCGCTGGTCGATGCTCTTCAGGGCATGCAGCAGCCGGATGCGCTCCGCGTAGGTGGCACGATGGGCGTTGAAGTGGCGCACCGAGTTGAAGGCCTTGCTCAAGGCATCCTGCCACTGCCCCATGTACTTGTCCTGGCTGGCCAGGTTGTTCAGGATGGCCATGCGCGGGCGGGCGGTCAGGCGCAGCAGCTCGATCTCGGTGCGGTCCTTCTCCTTGATGCGCTTTGACCCATCAACCACCAGGATGATGCCGGCGCCTTCGGCCACTGGCTCCAGCAGCGCGCAGTCGTGGGCGAACAGCGGGTCGCGGCGGTGAGCGTCCACGAAGGCCCGCGCCAGGTCGCCCTCGCCCTCGTGGGCTTGGAACCACTCCAGGATCGCGCTCGGGTTCTGGAAGCCGGGCGTGTCGATGAACTCGATGACCGCCTGGCCGTCGATGATGACCGGGTACAGGTCCGATTCCGTGGTGGTTCCGGCGCGCTTGTCGATGGCGATTCGGTCGTTCTCGGTCAGGGTCGCGACCACCGAGGACTTGCCCGCGTTCGGATGGCCCATGATCGCCAGTCTGGGGGTGTCAAGCGCCATCACACCGCTCCCCCATCGTCGGCGGTCGCCAGCATCTCCAGGCGCAGGTAGGGGTCCCCGAGCTGGTCGATCTTGCGCTGCCAGTCGGCGAAGTCGAAGGCGGCCACCGGCGGCAAGGGGTCATCGTCCCCGGGGTCGCCAACCAGGGCCAGCAGCAGTTGGGCTCGCGTGCCGGTGGCGGCCCGCAGCTCCCGCAGGAAGCGCAGGTTCTCGGTGATCGGGGGCTGGGAACCGTCCATGATCACGGCGATCCGAGCCGGCGGCGCCTCCCAGTTCTGGTCGCCGACCCACGCGATGACCCGCTCGGCCATCGCGGTGCCGGAGCCGAACGAGGCGGTGCCGCCGACCCTCCAGCCGGTGTGCGTCCTCAACAGTTGCGCCAGGCGGTCGCGGTCCGGGTCCTCGAGGATTTCGTCCACGTCCACATGGACCAGTACCAGGCAGGCATCGGCAGCGACGGGCCGGGGCTCAGCTTCTCCCGGAACCGGCTCGGGTCCAGGCGCAGGTTCAGGTGCAAGCTCGGGCTCGGGCTTCGGCCCGTGCGGCGTGATCGGCCCTGGAATCGGCATTTCCGGTCCATGGCCGCTTCCGGTGGTCAGGGTCTCCAGCCGCGGCGTGACCAGGCGTGCATAGAGTGCCTGGGTGCGGCTGTGGGTGAACGGCAGCCGGTCCAGTGCATGGCGCTGGGCGATCACCGACGCGGCGAGCAGGAGCGCCCGCGGCAGCAGTCCGTAGGTGAACACGGCCAGCACCAGAAACCAGCGCCAGGAGCGTAGATCCGCGGCGTCGAGCAGATACAGCGGGTCCTTTAGATTGATGCGGCTGCCGGCCACTTGATCGAGGCTCGGATAGCCGATTCCCTCGCCGAACAGCCAGCTCCAGGGGGCGGCGATGGTCTGGGCCACGCCGTGGACGGCGTCCGGGCCGATATCGAGGGCCGAGCCCCAGCCAAAAGCCAGGTCCGTGAACCATTCCAGCGCAATGGTCGTCAGGATCACACCGACATTGAACGCGACGCCGAACACCTGGGCGGGCACCAGCACGGGTAGGTAGGACAGGGGTCCGTAGAGCGCGTATTGGGCCTTCAGCATGCCCTGCTTGGCCAGTGCCCGGTCCCTGAGGTCCTGGGTGGCATGCCCCAGGCGCTGGCGCTGGAGCCAGCCGCCGACCCGCAGGAACAGGGGCCGGATCAGCCGGCCGAGCATCGTCACGTCCCGCATCGCGGTGCCAACCGGGCGTGTCGTGCGCAGCATCCAGGCCGCCGCCGCCCCGCCGATCAGCAGGAACTGTAGGATCACAAGCAGTAAGAGGTACCAGGAAACATTGACCGGCCGCTGGCCCTCGTAGCTGAGCAGGGTGGACGCCATGCCGATTCCGAGCAGGAAGCCGAGAACGCCGAGCCCGATGGTCACTAGCCGCTGGGCACTGGCGAAGGTAACACCGGGCAGCAGGGCGCGCAGCTCCGGCTCCCCGGCTGCGCGCCGGGCGCGCAGCCAATGGCGCAGGCTGGCGCGGCGATGCTCCGGCGTGTGGGGCTCGGCGGGCGCAACGGCCGACGCGATCGCGTTTAGGTACAGGGAGCGGTCGCGGTCGGTCAGCGTCTCGCGGGAGCCCGGCTTGGCGCGCAGCGCCTGATCGTCGGCGTCCAGGTAATACTCGAGGTCGATTAGGTCGGCGACGGTCCAGCGGCCGCTCTCGTCACCGGGTAGATCGATCAGGACCGAATCGGTCTCTGGATGTCGAGGGGCCATAGACGCCGAAATATCCCACAGTCCGATGCGTAATTCACGCGTCGGCGGTCCTTTAGCGGAACGCCAAAGGCGGCCGTTAGACCGAGGTCCGGCGGCTGAACCGAGTAGCAGCGCGACCCTTGCCGCCACCGCCAGCCCGTCGCCGTCGATGGGGCCGAATTCTCACCAGACCGGGACCGCGGGCTCGGCATGGCCACCAATGATCCAGGCCATCGGAACACGGACCGGTGGCATCAGGGCTTTACGCCTGGCGTCGTGACGCCATCGCGGAAGTCCATGGGTGGGATCGCGAGCCACGAGTCGCGCTCCCAGTATGCAAGCGGGCCCATGCCCTCGGCAATTTACACCACAAGCGGTGCCGGTTCGTCCCTTAAACACGCCTTGCCGGTCACCCGCTTCACCGTTACCCTCGTGGCTCCACCCCCCGGGCACCGTCATGTTTCCGATGCGTTCGATGAACCCCCAGGAAGGCCAAGCACCGAGGTCCGGCGTCCCACGCGCAGCTCACGTTTTGCTCCTGCTGGCTGGGCTGATCGCGGTGGCCCTCTATGCGGCAGACGCTTTGATCCAGGCCTTGCTCCATCATCACGGAAGCCTCATCGACCAGCTCATTCGCCCGGACTCCTCGATCCTATTGATTCGCCTGGTAATTGCTGGGCTGATCCTCGCACTGGGAATGCTCGCCTATGTGTTCCTGCGGCGCGAGCGATTCAGTGCCGACCAGGCGCATGTGGCGGAAAGCTTCTTGAGCTCCGTGGTCGATAATATCCCGGACATGGTGTTCATCAAGGACGCGCGCGAGCTGCGCTTCGTGCGGGTCAATCCGGCCGGAGAAACGCCTGCTGGGGCTCAGCGAGCGGGAGCTCCTCGGCAAGAGCGATTACGATTTCTTTCCGAAGGCGCAAGCCGACTTTTTCACGGAGAAGGACCGTGACGTGCTTGAGTCAGGGACGGTGTTGGACATCCCGGAGGAGCAGATCGACACGAGGCACATGGGGCGTCGCATTCTGCACACCAAGAAGGTGCCCATCCTGGGCAAGGACGGCCGGCCGGCCTTTTTGCTGGGTGTGTCGGAGGACATCACGGAGCGCCGGCAGGCGGAGTTGGCGGTCCAGGTCGAGAAGGCCCGCGCGGAGCACTACCTCGAGATCTCACGCTCGATGATCGTTGGCCTCGACCGGGAGGGAAGGATCAACCTCATCAACCCGCGGGGCTGCGAGATCCTGGGTTGGACCGAGGCGGAGATCTTGGGGCGCAGCTGGTTTGACACGGTGTTGCCGGAGAAGAGCAGAAAGCGCGAGCTTGAGGTTGTGCAGGACTTGCTGGACGGCCACGCGGAGCCGGAAGGTGTCCATGAGAGCGAGGTACTGACGAAGGACGGCCAGGTTCGGCATATGTCCTGGAATGTCGCGCTGCAGCGCGGTCCCCAGGGAGATGTCGTAGGCACCCTGTGCTCGGGGCAGGATGTCACCGATCGCCTGACTGCAGAGCTGGAGGCGCAGCGTCACCACCAGGAGCTGGCCCATGTCATGCGCTTGAGCACCATGGGCGAGATGGCCTCGGGCATGGCACACGAGCTGAATCAGCCTCTGACGGCCGTCATGACCTACTGCGCTACCGCAGTGGCCATGCTGGAGCAGCCGACGCCGGCACCTGAGCGGATCACCGGCATCCTGACCAAGGCCATGGAGCAGGCGAGCCGTGCCGGTGAGATCATCCGGCGTCTCCGGGATTTCGTGAGCAAGGGGAGTAACACGCGGGAACTGATCGATCTCGATCGCCTGATCCCCGAGGTGATGGGCTTCCTTGAATGGGAGCTGCGAGACAGCAGGGTTGAGTGGGATCTTCGGCTCAATGGAGGGGACCGCCCTGTCTTCGCGGACCGGGTGCAGATCGAGCAGGTATTGATCAATCTGGTCCGCAACAGCCTGGACTCGATCAGCGCCGGAGAGGTTTCAGGCGGTAAGGTCAACGTAGAGACTTGCGTAACCGAGCCGGCGATGCTCAGGGCCACCGTCTGGGACAACGGACCCGGGATCGACCCTTCCATCCTCAAGAGACTGTTCCAGCCTTTTCAAACCACAAAGGACAAGGGAATGGGAATCGGCTTGTCAATCAGCCGCTCGATTATCGAGGCGCATGGCGGCAGACTGTGGTGCGAGAACCAGCCCGCGGGGGGATCTGTCTTCGGGTTTGATCTGCCGCTCGCCGCGGAGGACCAGGATGGCTGACAAGGTAACCGTCTGGATGGTCGATGACGACCCATCGGTCCGGGACGCGCTGGCGGTCTTTCTGGAGATCGCCGGCTTCGACGTGGTGGCCTTCGATTCAGGCGAGACCTTTCTGGCAAAGGCCGAGGCAGGGACGCGGACGCCGCGGGTGCTCGTGCTCGATCAGCGCCTGGGCGGGATGTCCGGTCTGGATGTCCAAGTGGAGCTGAAGCGGCGCGGCCTCGCCATCCCCATCATCTTCATCACCGGTCATGGGGACACTCGGGTGGCGCAGGCGGCGTTGCGCGAGGGTGCCGTCGCTTTTCTGGAGAAGCCTTTTCACCACAAGGATCTCCTGGAAAGTATCGAGAAGGCGGCAGGTCTCAGGTCGAGTGGGGGGCAATAGCCGACGCCGAATCTGCTGTGTGGAGCGTCGGTCACGGCACGATCCGCAACACCCCGCCGCGGCGCGGGTCGCCGGCGCCGTCGAACCGTTGCCCGTCGTAGACCACCGTATGGGTTCCGCCGAAAAAGAGGTTGGGCTCGTCCCACAGGTGGTGGTCCGGCCAGTGATCAGTCAGCGCGCGGATCGCGTCGGCGGCGAAGCCGGGCTCGATACTGACCTTCCCACGTTCCAGGTGAATGCGCGGCGCTGTCACGGCTGCGTCGGGTGACAGGCCGAAGTCAATCAGGTTGCTCAGTGTCTGCAGGATTGCCGTGCGCAGCCGGTTCGAGCCTCCGGAGCCCAGGGCGATCAGGCAGCCGGCGTGCTCCGCCACGGTGGGGGCCATCATGGACGAGACCCGCACGTCCTCGCGCCAGCGGTGGAAGCCATCCGGATTGAGGTCTTCCTCGCCGAGCATGTTGTTCAGCATGACGCCGGTACCGGGTAGAACATGACCACAGCCCTCGCCGTTCGACAGGGTTAGGGAGGCCGCGTTGCCCCGGCTGTCGAGCACGCTGATCTGCGTGGTCCCGCGGGTCGCGAGCGGGCGACCGTGCACCGCCTGGCGGTAACGCGCCACCCAGTCGTCGCCCAGGAGTTGGTCGTTGGGTGGTCCGGCGCTGCGCGCCAGATTGGTCTGCTCCATGACACGCGCCAGGGTCAGCAGGTGCTCGGCCACGCCGAAGTGGCTTCCGCCGAGGTCCTGCTGTGCCAGCAAGGCCAGCGCGAATGCGATCAGCAGGCCGCCCGACGACGGAAGGGGATTGAAGTAGAGTCGTGCCTCCCGGTAGGCGCGCTGCAACGGCGCCCGTGTGCAGGTCCGGTAACCGGCGAGGTCCGCGGCCCCAAGTTGCCCGCCCTGGTGCTCGCACAGCGTCACCAGGGCCCGCGCGATCTCACCCTCATAGAACAGCCGGTCGCCTTCAAGTGCAAGAAGCTCCAGCGTGTCCGCCAGGTCGGGCTGGCGGATCAACTCGCCCTCGCCGTAGAGACGCTGCGGGTCGCGCGGGCTGGCGTATAGCGCCCGTGCCTCGGGCGTGGCCCTATAGATGGGCGCGACCACGCTGAAGATGTAGGCCTGCAGGCGGTTAAGCCGCACGCCGTCGCACGCCGCCGCGACCGCCGGCTCGACGATGCGGCGCATGGGCACGCTTCCCAGCTCGCGATGGACGTCGAACAGGCCGCGAACCGTCCCCGGGGTGGCCACCGACCCCATCCCGATGTGGAACTCCTGCTGCGCGGTTCCGAAGTCGGCGACGATGGGGAAAAACTCGACCTCCTGCAACCCACGCTTGCGCCGGGGCGTTTGCACGAAGAAGTCAAAGACGCGGTGCTCGCCCGCCGCCGTCCGGGCGTTTAGAAAGCCTCCGCCGCCCAGCGAAGCCAGCACCGGCTCGGCCACGCAGGCCGCGCACAACGCCGCCAGTGCGGCGTCGAAGGCATTGCCGCCCGCCTCCAGGAGCAGTGCCGCGGCTTCGGCGGTCACTTCATGTCCAGCGGCAATGGCGCCTTTGGCCGTCATGGGGTCTCGGTCACCGAAGGAATGTCAACTGCCCGATGCGGTACTCGATTCGCGGGCACACGAACCGCGTCCGGTACAGCTTTCACCGTACACCTTGCGGAATTTCCAGACGGGATGTGCCGGGCCGATGCATCGTGTTGTCCCGTGTAGGACTGCCGTGACCGGGATGCGGTCTGACGGACTCTGGTGAAGGATGCCGACAATCCCGGACCTCCAGACCTGACATCCAGCCCACCTGGGAGGACAATGAGCCGCAACTCCGGCGAGTCTCCGTGGGGTGATATCGGTGCAAGATTGGTGGCATGAATATCTGGCGGACGTCCTCTGGGTAGGGGCCGGGGTGCTGGTACTGGCGACCTATCACCTCTACCTGGGCAAGTGCTCCAGTCGAAATCCCCACTGCACCATCCAGAGCGTCAATCGGGGGGCGCGCCGTGCCTGGGTCGAGCACATCATGAACGATCCGGGCAACGCGGTCCTGGCCGTGCAGACGCTGCGAAACTCCACCATGGCGGCCACGTTCTTTGCCTCTACCGCGGTCCTCCTGCTCATGGGAGTACTGAGCCTGAGCGGTCAGGCGGACAGGCTAGCCGACAGCTGGCATGTGCTCAACGCCTTCGGCTCGCACCACCCGGGACTCTGGGTGATCAAGCTCCTGGCACTGACCGCGACCCTGCTGTCGGCCTTCTTCAGCTTTGCCATGTCGGTGCGCCTGTTCAACCATGTGGGCTACCAGGTGAACCTGCCGCCGGCGCTGCGCCCCTCTGCGGTGACGCCGGAGCAGGTTGCGCGGCACCTCAACCGGGCGGGGTCCTACTACAGCGTCGGGATGCGTGCCTACTTCCTCGCCGTGCCCCTCGTGTTCTGGCTGTTCGGGCCGCACCTGATGGCCCTCTCGAGCGTCGTGCTCGTTGTCGTGCTTTACCATATGGACCGCATCCCGGCCCCCTCGGAGCCCTCGGAGCCCTCGGAGCCCTGAGGCGAGATGCCGCTGCGCGGCGGGGTCTCGCCGATCCCGGCGTAGCCTCGCACCTGTTCGTTTCGCCCCGTCGCCGATCGGAGAGTCTCCCACACCATGAGCCGCCAGCCGCCACACCTGTTTGAGCCCCTGACCATCAAGTCGGTCACCCTCCGCAACCGCATCGGGGTCTCGCCCATGTGCCAGTATTCCTCGGAGGACGGGGTCGCCAACGACTGGCATCTGGTCCATCTGGGGGCCCGGGCGGCCGGAGGTGCGGGGCTGGTGATCGCGGAGGCCACCGCGGTTTCACCGGAGGGTCGGATCACCCCCGGCTGCGCGGGACTTTGGGCAGACAAGCACGTCGAGCCTCTGGCTCGCATCAACCGTTTCGTGAAGGGACAAGGCGCGGTGCCGGCGATCCAGCTGGCCCACGCGGGGCGCAAGGCCTCCGCCTCGCGGCCCTGGGAGGGCGATGCGCACCTGCCGGACGAGGCCGGGGGCTGGCCCACCATTGCGCCCAGTGCGCTGGCCTTCGGCGGGGACCTGCCGAAGGTGCCGCGGGCCATGACTGAGGCGGACATCGAGCGGGTGCGGCAGGCATTCGTCGCCGCGGCGGAGCGGGCGCTGGCCGCGGGTTACGAGTGGCTGGAGCTCCACGCTGCACACGGCTACCTGAGCCATGAGTTTCTCTCGCCGCTGACCAATCAGCGCAGCGACGCCTACGGCGGCAGCTTCGAGAACCGGGTGCGATTCCTCCTCGAGACCACGCGCGCGGTTCGGGCGATATGGCCGGATGGCCTGCCCTTGAGCGTCCGATTGTCCTGCACCGACTGGGTCCCCAACGGGTGGGATATCGATCAGAGCGTCGAGCTTGCGCGGCGGCTGAGGGAAGAGGGAGTGGACCTGATCGACTGCAGCTCGGGGGGCATAGTCCCGGACGCGCGGATCCCCGTGGGTCCCGGATTCCAAGTGCCCTTCGCCGAGCGCATCCGGCACGAGGCGCGCATCGTCACCGCGGCGGTCGGCATGATCACCGCACCGGCCCATGCCGATGCGATCATCCGCAATGGCCGCGCCGACTTGGTGCTGCTCGCCCGTGAGCTGCTGCGGGATGCCGATTGGCCGCTGAGGGCCGCGCGGGCGCTTGGGCAGACGGCGGCAGTCAAGCCGCCGTCCCAGTATGCCCGGGCCTGGTAAAACCCGGACCGGGGCGCCCGAGACCTTTTACCAATAGGCGAGCAGCCGCCCACCCTCGACCTTGTGCTCGAACTGGCGCAGCGGCCGATTGCCGACTTCCACGCAGGCCCCGGTCTCGATGTCGAAGGCCCAGTGGTGCTTGGGGCAGGTGAGCTTGTGGCCTTCGAGGGCGAGATGAGGGATGTCGGTGACCTGATGCGGGCAGCGTGAGTCATAGACCTTGAGGAGGTCACTCTTTCGGTAGACGAACAGGTGCCGGCCGTCCGACTCCAGGAAGGAGATCTCACCGTCGGTGATCTCATCCATCGCCGCCAAGTCGTGCCACGTGGACGTCGCGTCCAGATTCTCCGGGCGGAACTCCGGGATATCCATCTCCAGCAGGATATCGGTCGCCCAGACGATTTTCGCGAGGCCGAGGACCGGAAAGGCCATCAGCAGGGCGTCGATCACCTCCTGGGGGCTGGCGCCATTGCGCAGGGCGCGGGTCAGGTACTGGCGGAATCCCGGCTCCGTCTGCACCGCCACCTTGGTGATGACCGAGATCAGGTCGCGGGTGCGGGTGTCGAGGTGGTCCCCCGCCTTCTTCAGGAACTTGAAGTAGGCGCCCATGGCATCGGGGCGGACCTTGACCAGGTAGTTCAGCGCGTCGCTCATGAGGATCTCCTGCTGGGTCGGGTTTCAATGCCCGCGGCTGGCACGCCGAGGGCGAGCGCCCATTATCCGCCCGGTCAGGTCCCGGCTCGACCGCTCCAGATCATCAAAACCGCAGGCACCTTCCCCATGGGGCCGCTCCGGACGCGGCCACATCCGCCGCCGGATCAGGACCCGGCCTGGCCGCCGGGCGCCGGAAGGGTCTCAGGCGCGCCTCCGCCGTCGGGCGGCCGGGGAATCCGCACGGTGACCGCGAGTCCCCCGAGGGCGGCGGTCCCGAAGCTGAGTGTGCCGCCGTAGGCGTCGCAGATGTCCTGGGCGATGGCCAGGCCCAGTCCGGACCCCTGGGTGCGCTCGTCGAGCCTCAGCCCCCGTTGACCGAGGGCGCCGAGAGACTCCGCCGGGACCCCGGGGCCGTCGTCCTCCACCAGCAGCTCCACGCTGTCGGCTTCGGGTCGGTCCGGCCCCTCGAGTCGGATGCGGACGCGCGCCCGCGCCCATTGCGCCGCGTTCTCGAGCAAGTTGCCGAGCAGCTCCATCAGGTCCTCCGAAGGCATGGCCACCCGCACGCCGGCGGGGCACTCCAGATCCCAGTCGATGGCCGCTCCCCGAGGTGTGCGCGCCAGGGTGCGGAGCACGGACTCCAGGGTGTCGCCCAGGCTGGCCGCGGCCTGACTGGCGCCGCCGGCACTGGCCGCGACTCCGGGTCGATTGGCCGCCCTGGCCCGGATGCGCCCGCGGATCAGCTCCCGATCCACCCTTCGGCGCATGGTCTGGGCCAGCTGGTCCAGATCGTCCGCCAGATCCCCCTGGCCGAGCGCGCGCAGGCGCTCGGCGTCTGACGCCAGGGCCACCAAGGGTGTCTTGAGGCCGTGGGCCAGGTCAGCCGTCCAGGCCCGTGCCCGCTCGATGGCATCGTCCTGGGCGTCGAGCAGGGCATTGACCTCGTCCACCAGGGGCATGACCTCGTCCGGGTGTCCTCCGGACAGGCGCCTGGACCTCCCCGAGCGGATCGCCCGTACCCCCCGACGCAACGTGTCCAGGGGGGCCAGCCCGACCCGCACCTGAAACCAGACGGCGAGGATGAGCCCGAGCCCAAGCACGGCCAGGTAGGGTAGGATGTCCGCGGCGAATTCGTGCCGCGCCTGGTCGATCTCCTGCCGGTCGAGGGCCACCGCCACGCGCAACGGCCGTGCGTCGGTGCCGGGCCGGAACAGGACGCGCCGCTCTACTGCAAGCAAGGACTGTCCGGCAGGCCCCTTCAGGCGGTGGCGATGCAGGGTACCATCCGGGAGCACGTCCCCGGGCAGTGCCAGCTCCGTGTCCCAGAGCGAGCGGGAGCGCAGGAGTACGGAGCCGTCCTCGTCCTGAACCTGCCAATAGAGCCCGCTCAACGGGGTCTCGAAGCGGGAATCCGACGGGGGCCGGACCAGGCGGATGCGCCCGTCCGTCCCGGTGTCGAGATTGCCGAGGATCTGATCCAGCCCGTGATCGAGCCGGGACTCCAGGTAACGGGTCACGTGGCGCTCGAAGAGGGCCGTGAGTCCAACCCCGGCGGCCGCCAGGGCCAGGGTGATGGAGACCGCCGCCGCCAGCAGCAGCCGGAAGCGCAGTGAGCGCCGCGTCATGGGTCGGACGGAGGCAGATCGGCGTCGTCGATCAGATAGCCGAAGCCGCGGCGGGTCTCGATCAGGTCGCTCCCGAGCTTGCGACGCAGGCGGCCCACTAGTACCTCAACCCCGTTGGTGTCCCGTTCGATCCCGTCCCCGTAAATCTGCTCCGCCAGATCCCCCTGGGAGACCACGCTGCCCTTGCGGTGCAGGAGCACGCTCAGCAGCCGGTATTCCTGGGGGGACAGATGAACGGGGATCCCGTCCAGGCTGACCCGCATCTGCCGCGTGTCCACGGCAAGCCCGCCGGCCCGCAGGACGGGCGAGCCTTGCCCAGCCGAACGCCTCAACACGGCACGCAGACGCGCCAGAAGCTCTTCCACCCGGAAGGGCTTGGGCAGATAGTCGTCGGCCCCCGCGTCGATGCCCTCCACCCGCTCGCTCCAGTCGCCTCGGGCGGTGAGGATCAGGACCGGCAGGTCGCGCCCGGCAGCCCGCCAGCGCTTGAGCACGGCGAGACCGTCCATTCCTGACAGCCCCAGGTCCAGGATCGCCGCCGCATAGGGCTCGGTGTCACCGCGGAACCAGGCATCCTCTCCCTCACTGGTGTGATCCACCAGATAGCCGGCCTCCGACAGGGCGTTGGCCAAGACCTCGACCGTGCGGGGGTCGTCCTCGACCACAAGGATGCGCATCAATCGTCCTCCTCGTGACCCAGCACCGCCCCGCTTTGGGCGTCCACGTAGACCTCCAGGAGCCCACCCGCCGGACCCAGGATCTTGAGCTCGTAGACCCAGCGCCCGTGCTCCCGGCCCAGCTCCGCCTCCAGCAGCCGGCCGGGATAGCGGGCGCGCGCCCGCTCCAAGACCTCGGCGATCGGAAGGATCTCGCCCCGCTCGCTCGCCTCCCGGGCCAGATCGTGCCCGTCGTCTTCGGCCCTCCAAGGGGCGGAAGCGTCGGGGCCCGCGTGCGATTGGGCCGAATCGCCTCGGCAAGCCGCCGGGGCCACGGCGAACGCCCAGGCGAGGGCGGACAACAGTGCGAGGACCAGGGGTGTGGGGGGCGGGTACATGGTGGGGATTATGGTCCATTGCGGGCTGACAACTTGCTGACAGCCGCCGTTAGCCTCCGTTCAGGGGCCCTTGCGTAGAGTGACCCTCAAGCACCGGCTCCGTCCCTTCCGGGGCGAAGACCAGGGGCTCTCTTGACCTGCAACCAATCAACTCTGGAGACACGCGAGATGAGCCAAACCAATACTGCCGCCCTCTATTCGAACGCCCCTGCCAAGGAGGCCCACGCGCCCAACCGGGTCCGGGTCTGGGACCCCTTCGTTCGCCTCTTCCACTGGGGACTGGTGGCCGCCGTCCTGACCGCCTTCGTGACCGAGGACGAGTTGCTCGGCCTCCACACCTGGGTCGGCTACGCCGCGCTGGGTCTGATCGCTGCACGCTTGGTCTGGGGCTTCGTCGGGACCCCCCACGCCCGCTTCGCGGACTTCGTGCGGGGGCCCCGCGAGACCATTGCGTATCTCAAGGATCTCCGGCTGGGCCGCGCCGCACGGCACCTGGGGCACAACCCGGCCGGTGGGGCCATGGTCGCCGCCCTGCTCGTCGGCCTCATCGCAACCGGGATCACCGGGATGGCCGTGCTCGGGGCCTCGGAGATGGCGGGCCCCCTGGCGCCCTATCTCCAGGGCCTGTCCCCGGGGACGGCTCACACCCTGGAGGACGTCCACGAAGTGATCGCCTATCTGACGCTGCTCTTGGTACCCCTGCACCTGCTGGGCGTGGCCTTGGCCAGCTTTCAGCACAAGGAGAACCTGGTGCGCGCCATGATCGACGGCTACAAGCGAGGTGAAAAGGCATGAGCCTACAGACCAGCAACCGGACCCTGGTGCTGGGTCTAGGCGCCGCCCTGGCCGCAGGCTCCGCCCTGGGTTCGCCTGAAACGCTTCTCGCGAGCTATCAGCGTGCGGGGGCCGGCCCCTTCGACGCCGCCGCCGGTGCCCAGGCCTGGGCCACCGAGCACAGCCCGCCGGGAGCGGCGGAACCGCGTAGCTGCGCCACCTGCCATGGGACGGACCTGACCAAGCCCGGGCGCCATGCGACCACCGGAAAGACCATCGATCCCATGGCCCTCTCGGTCAACCCGGAGCGGCTCGCCGACCCGACCAAGACCGAGAAGTGGTTCGGGCGCAACTGCCGCTGGACCCTGGGCCGGGAGTGCACCGCACAAGAGAAGGGCGACTTCGTTCAATTCCTACAGGCCCGTTGAACCATGCAACCAGCACGAGAGAATCCGTTATGAACACCAAACTCATCATTGCCCTCGCCGCGGCCGTTCTGGCACTTGGGGCGGCCGGCGTCGCCCTCAGCGACCATGGCCGCGAAGACGACGAGCGGGAGGAACTCGGGGAGGCTCACGGCTGGTGGCCCCAGGGCCGCGACGTCGAGCCGGTGACCAACGCCACCTACAAGGCCGAGTGCGGCGGCTGCCACATGGCCTATCCCGCCGGACTCCTGCCCGCCGATGCCTGGCGGCGGGTCATGGCCGACCTGGGTAACCATTACGGAGATGACGCCTCGCTGGATGCGGCCACCGCGACCGAGATCCTGAGCTACCTCGGTGCCAACGGCGCGGACGGCAGCGCCCGGCTACGCTCCCGCGCCTTCGCCGCTGTGCCGATCCCCGGCGAGGCACCGCCGCGGATCACCGAGACCCGCTACTTTCGGGGCAAGCACTCGGAGATCCCGATCCGGCTGGTGCGGGACAACCCCGGGGTCGGGAGCTTCAGCCGCTGCGAGACCTGTCACCAGGGGGCGGAGCAGGGCCGTTTCAACGAGGACCAGGTGCGGATCCCGGGCGCCGGGCGCTGGGACGACTGAGCGTGCTGGCCGGCATGGCGATTCGCAGCTTTTCCCGGCGAGTCTGCGGATGGAGAGCCGAAACCCCCGTCAGGCCCGTGCCATGAACTCACCGGTGACGGTGTTGATCTTGATGCGCTCACCCTCGGCCAGGTACTCGGGCACCTGCACCACCAGGCCAGTGCTCAGGGTCGCGGGCTTGTTGCGGGCGGACGCGGAGGCGGCCTTCATGGCCGGTGCGCACTCCACCACCTCCAGGACCACGGTCGGGGGCAGCTCGATGCCTACGGCCGTGCCGTCCACGATGAGGGCGAAGATGCCCTCGAGTCCTTCGGTGAGGTAGGGAAGCTCCGCCTCCAGTGCGTCCAGATCGAAGGCATGCTGCTCGTAGGTCTCCCGGTCCATGAAGGTGCAGCCGTCGGCGTCGCGATAGAGGAACTGCACCGGGCGGCGTTCTAGCTCGACCGTCTGCACCTGCTCGTCCCCCTTGAAGCTCGCCTGGAACTTCTGGCGGGTGACCACGTTGCGGCCGCGCACCTTGTAGAGTGTGTTGCCGCTGCGCGACGAGGCCGTCTGCACCTGAAGCTCGTTGATGTAGACGACGGCGCCGTCCACGTCGATGACGCTTCCCTTCTTGATCTCACTGGCTTTCATGGGGTGGCTCGCCGACCGGGCAGATGAATGGGAGTCGAATCATACCGGCACCGCGGCTTCGGCGTTGCCGCCCATTCACCCGGGCGTGCGAGGCGCCGGGGATCGATGACCGGGACGGCCGGCGAGCGCCGGCGCGCCGCTCAAGGGTCTCAGCCAAGCAGCCGACCCGGCAGCCTGGCCAGGAAGCGCCCGGCGCTTTCCATCTGTCGCAGCAGGAGCGACCAATTCTCGGCGCCCTTACGCTGATCCAGGCAGCGCAGGAGTCTGACCCGGTTTGCCGCGTCCTGGCGGTCGAGGAGTGCCGCCCAGAGGCTGTCGTCGACGTTGTAGACACGGCCGTCGGCCAGGCAGACCGGGATCGCATCGGCCGCCGGCACCGCCAGATCCTCGGCCGCGGCCGCCACCGCGTCGCGGACATTGATCGCCTTGGGACCCTCGGGATTGGTCAGGTCGTAGGGCGGCTGCCACGCCCGGGGCGGGCGCAGCACATCGATGTGGCTGACGGCGACCAGAAACGGCGGGGGATGCCGGTCGGGCCGTGCGCCCCAGAGTCCGCGGATCCGGTCAAGGGTCTCGCGCTCCCGCTGGCGGTCCGGTCGATGGGCGGCCGTGACCCAGAGCACCAGGTCCGCGTCGGCGACCAGCCCGTCCAGCGCGCCGGGGGACAGCCCCACGGTGTCGATGCCCGGTGTGTCGAAGACCAGGGCGCCGGTGAGCCCCTCACGCTCCAGCCGGTGCGGGACCACGGCAGCCGCCACGCTTGGCAGCACGTCAGTCGGGGCGGTCAGGCGACCGAAGAGCGCATTGACCAGGCTCGACTTGCCGGCGTTGGCCCGGCCGAGGACCAGGATGCGCAGGGGCTCTTCGGCGGTAGCGGCGGTCTGCGCCTCGGCCTGTCCGAGGTCGTGGCGGGAGGCGGAGGTGGCCGCGGTCCCAGGCGTGTCCTCCGTCAAGGCGAGACGTCCACTGTAGAGCTCGATGGCGTAATAGCCCACCTTGCGCACGTATTCCTGGAGCAGCCATCGGTGCAGCTCCGACCAGGCGGCGCCGTAGGACTGGCGGCGCAGCCGCTCCCAGACCTCGCCGAGCACGGCGTTGACCGGGCTGACCACGAGCCGGCCTGCGCGATAGAGGTCGAGCAGGCGCTCGGCGGTCGCCTTCCATCGGTAGGCGCGCGCCAGGTCACCGAGGGTCAGGCGGTGGCTCATGGGGACCTGGTGGGCGATCTCGTTGCGCAGGTCGTGGCAGGCCCGCTCGATGATCAGCAGGCCGTGGGGTACGGTCAGCTCCAGCAGGGGGCGCTCCACCGCCGGGTAATAGAGTCGGGCGACCGTCTCCAGGGCGTCGCGGCCCAGCGCCGCGAGCCGGGGCCCATCGGACAGCGGCCAGTCCTCCGGCCGGATCCCGCCGGCCATTGCCCCGACCGCCTCCCAGGCGACCTTGGACCTGGGCGGCCAATGGGGATCGGGGCCAGTCCGGGCGCCGTCGAGTAGCCGCCGGTCCCGTCTGCGCAGCCAGAGCTGGAGGCCATAGCCAGCGGCGCTGCACGCCACCAGGGCGGCGAGCCAATAGGGCGCGGCCCGGTTTTCCCAGAGCCACCAAACCCCCAGCGGCAGCAGGGCGACGACCGGGAGTGCCCAGAGCAGCAGGGCGGCGACCCTGAGGCGGTCGATGCGCGCGGGCAGGGGGTTCACCCGGGGCCGCCCTCGGAGTCGGAGTCGAGCAGCCTGGCGCCGGAGGCTAGGGCGTCGGCGTAGACCCGGCGGAGGGTCGCCGCGTCGATCCGCTCTCCGAGCCGGTGGCTTCCGAAGTAATATCCGGCCGCCTTGCCGAGCGCATAGGTCGTCGCCGCGCTGGCGCCCGCCCCCCAGGCGGCGCCAAGGGTCTGACCCAGCACGGGGACCAGCTTGACCAGCCCGCGACCGAGCAGGCGGGCCGCGTAGCCGACGCCCGCACCCAGACCCAGCAGGCCGAGGAACTCCGAGGCCAGACGCCGGGTCCAGGGCAGGCCGTAGAGCGCGGCCAGACTGTGGAGGAGCTTGGCCTGGACCGCCGGCACCCCCAGCAGGTCCACCGCCGGCAGCGCCCCCACCGCAGCCGCGGCCAGCGCGTGCCCGACGATGTGGGGGTGCGCGGCACTGGCGAAGGCGTCGCGCACCCCGGCATCACCGCACAGCCGGACCCGGAGATCCAGGCTCGAGACCTCGCCGATCGCGGACCAGAGCGCGTCGAGCCCATAGTCCGCCGGCTCCAAGCCGTCCTCCGGCAGGGTCAGATCCACGGGCGCCCAGAGCGTCGTCAAGTCCCCCGGCAATGAGCCCAGGCCCGCGCGCTGGGCGAGCAGCACGCGGGTCAGGGCCTGCGGAACGGCGGGCGGCCAGGGCGGGCGATCGAAGGGGTAGGGCACGACATGCCCGGTACCGGGCGGGTAGGCCTCATGCAGACCGGTCTGGGCGATCAGCACCGGCCACCGCGGGTGGCGGCGACGCACCGCGTGCAGGACGTCGAAGACCGCCTCCTGTGCCAGGTCGGTCGCCTTTGCGACGCCCAACACCAGGTGGGCCTGGGACTCGCAGTAGCGGATGTCCTCGCCGGGGTCGTAGGCCACCTCGCCCAGGCCGCGGGTGTCGAGGAAACGCACGACCGGGGCCTCCGCCGGGAAGTCGTAGAGTTGGGCCGTGCGGGTGCAGGGCCGAAATCCGTTGCCAATCTCAGCCCGCGGGCTCCCCGTCAAGGCACGGATGATGGAGGTCTTCCCGGATTGGGCCTTGCCGAGCAGCCAGACCACCGGCAGCGGCTGGCGCTCCCGGGCCGCGCGCAGGACCGACTCCAGGGAGGTGTCATCCACCCGCGGGCTCAGCAACAACCGGCGCAGGCGGCTCCAGTCCTGGGATCGGGGCTTTGGGTCAGTGGGCTCGCTCATGCGTGGGACGACACTCCAGCTCCACCGTTCGCACCTGCTCGTCTTCCTTGACGCTGGTTGATGCAGACGTTGGTACCGTTCACGTCGATGACGCTTCCGTTCCTGATCTCATGGGACTTCAGGGGGCGCGTTGCCGATCTTGCTGTTGAATGGGAGGCGCATCATACCGGCGTAGCGCCCGCACTGGGGCTGCCGGCGCGCGCGCGTTGGCCCCGCTTCTGCCCCGAGTCGCCGTCAACCAGCCGGCAACGGTCCAACCAGCGCGTTGCGCTCCAGCACGGCGTACACCTTGGCGAGGCGGGAAAGATCCTTGAGGCCGGGCCGCTCTCCTCCGTCCAGGCGTGTTTCCCAGTCCTCCAGCTCCGATTCCAAAAAGGCCAGCAGCTTCACGGAGCAGCCGTCGCAGGGGCCGGTGCACAGTTGGGCCTCGGGCGCGTCGAACGGGACCGCCTCCCGGACTTGGGCGATGAGCTCGCGCATGGCGGTGCGGGTGTCGGGTTTCATTCGCTATGGGGCTCGGAGGGACTCAGGGCCGAGCGGAGCGTTGATGCCTGGGCCTGGAAGCGGATTCGATACCGCCTGAGCTGGCACATTCACTCCGACAGCTTATCCTGCCGCATCGACTCCGTAAGTCAGCCTGGTCAGCTTGACAGCCAGTCCAGCGCGGAGCCCATTTCAGTATTGGCGAAGACGCGCACCTCACCGGGCATGGCAAATCCGAATGCCTTGGTGGCGGTACGCAGCCAGTCCACGTCGGTCACCAGGGCGATACGCTCCCAGGCCGCGAGATGGCTCAGGCCCACCTTGGCGTCCTCCCAAAGCGCGCCGGACTCGAAGCCGTCGAAGCCTTCGCCAAGGTGATACAGGAGGCGCACCTTTTCGTGCTTCTGCAACGCCTGCTCGACGGCAGGCACGATGTGCTGCGCGTAGTCCTCGGCAGTGACCTTCCCGTGGGCGCTGAATCCGATCACGTAATCGGGCAAGCCTGTCAACCTTTCGATCATGTCTTGGCCTCCTCAAAGCTTGATGTCCGCAGGGCCCACGCACCACCTGCAGGGCAAAGTATACCCAAGGCAACCTCGGCAATTGCCGGAACGGGCGCCTCGGGATGTGGCAGCAGGAGATGGGGGTTTGGGCCCGGCGGCGCTTCCCTGACGGTCCAACTGCGATCTGGATCATGTGCCCGGGGCGAGCGCGCTGCTGGTGGCCGCCGCTTGAGACGAGAGCAAGCGGGACCTGCGGCCGGCCTGACCGTTCGGCTTGGAGAACAAGGTCCCGACCGGTCTGAGCATAGTCTCCTTGGCGTCATCCATTCCCGAGCTGGAAGGGATGGAGACCATGAACAGCGCCGGCAAGCCCTCAGTCATCGCTGTCCCCGAGGGAGAGTCGTCCCTTACCGTTGTCCTCGGTGAGGCTCAGCCGTCCCTCACCGGTGTCCTCGGCGAGGCTCACCCGTCCCTCGGGAGCATCGTCGGCGGCCAGCGAGACCTGCACCTCCTCGGCGCCTGTGAGGCGCCCCTTGATCATCCCGATCGCCCGACCGACGGCGGCGCGGGTGTCGAAATCCAGGATGTCGACACTGAAACCGCGTAGAAGCGTCACCGACGAGGCGGTGCCGATGCGCCCCAGGGCTTCGACGGCGGCGAGGCGCACATCCTTGGAGGGGGAGTTCAGCAGCCTGGCGGCGCTGCCTTCCATGCCGGGATCCCCGAGGGAGCCGAGGACCCGCAGGGCCGCGAGGTGCAACAGTTCCCCGCCCGCGAGCAAGGACTTCTGGACGAGAGGCCGGAGCTCTTCGGGCGAGAGGCGCCCCGAGAGGTACTCCAGTGCCCGGGCCGAAAGGTCCCCGTTCCCGCCTTTGACTAAGGCCTTCAGGGTGCCGAAACCCTCATCCCCGAGGGTCCGCGCCGTGTGGAAGCGGACGCTGGCTCTTCCGTCGCCGAGGAGGGGGCGCAGGCGCGCCCTGATCCCGGGAGGCAGGTCGGGGTAGGCTCCGGCGATGGCCCTGAGGGCGTTGATGCGGACCGCGAGATCCGGATCCTCCGTGGCGTTCCACGCGAGCCGGTCGAGGATGCTGTCGTCCGCGAGGGCGAGGCTCTCGGCCACCTGGAGGGGGACCTCGATTTTTCTGACCAGTTCGTGCTCCGAACTGACGCACCCCTCGATGTCCAACACGACCTTGCCGTCTGTCACCTCGAGGGCGTCCGAAGACCCGAAGGCGAAGGTGCAGACATTTCGTGCTTACTTATTGAGCACCGCCATGACCACCTTGGGCCGGCCGCTGAGGTGCACGACGGCGTCGAAGGCTGGGTCGCCGACGGTCAGGTCGTTCCCCTGTAGGGGCCCCACTAGTCCTGGAGGGCCCTCTTTTTTCAAGCTGAGGGTGGGAGGGATGGCGCCCTCTTGTCTCCCGCGGCTGTCTACGGTGATCCGGGTGGTGTTCTTGGCGTTCCTCACTTCCCGGATCCCGCGACCGTCGACGGTGATCCGGGTGCCCGCTTCCCGGACCGTGAGGTAGAACCCCTCCGGCGAACCGGTGAGAACCGCCGGCCTGGGGCCCTGGACGAGGCCAGTCCGGCGGGCTATGACGTCGTAAATCCTGTCTCTCGGGCGGCGCATGAACCTCTCGAAAAGGAGCGAGGCGACCGCGACGGCGACGACCAAGAGTAGCTGGCCCAGCGAGCCCATTAGAGGATCCGGACCACCGGCTGGCCATCCAACAGTATCCTGCCAGAGCGCAGGTCGCGGACCGTCGCGACGAGCCACCTCTCGGCGTTGACGCCGAAGGCTACCTCGAGGCGCGGCCTCCGGTCCCCGGGCTGGTGGGGAGGGTCCAGGTAGCCGAGGGTGGGATTCGACCCGTTCAGGGGCACGACGACCTTCCGGCCGTCGTCGCCCGTGCCGCCGACCTTGTGCAGCTGCCCGGCGGCGTCCCAGACGAACTGGCGGTCGGCGCCCTCACCGCGGCCAATCTCGCAGATTACGAGCTTGAACAACTTCTCCGTCTCACCGAGGGAGCAGGTCGGCACGACGTGGCTCTTCCACAGGTCGGGGGGCGTCGGGAACCTCGTTCCCCGGGGCACCACGACGGTGTGCTGCGGCTCGCCGGTCTTGCGGTCGTGGGTGAGGAAGGCGTAGTCGTGGTCGATGTGGTCGATCTGGGTGAACTGGTCGGCGGCGAAGGAGGCGGCGCCGTAGGCGACGGCCTCGAAAGGCTGCCAGGCCCTCACCTTGGCGCGGCCGAACCGTTCTTCGAAGAAGGGGAAGATCCCCGGCAGGAGCGTCGAGCCCCCGACCATCAGCACGTCCTCCACCTCCCCCTCGGCGAAGTCCGGGCGCCCGCTCCCCTGGAAGATCCCTTCGACGCACTCTTCGAGGGCCCGGTAGTAGCCTCGCCCCCCGAGGATCTCCGCGAGACGGGCCTTGGTGAAGGTGACGATGGGCGACCCGGGGAGGCGGGTGTCGGTGATGCGGCTCGCCCCGGGAGGGACGAGCTTGAAGACCACTTCCTCCTTGAAGAACACCGCCTCCTTGACGCGGCAGGCCTCGGCGAGCATGAGCCGGCGCCACGGGAGCGTCTCTTCGTCGTCGACGAGGTCATCGAGGGGGAAGCCGAGCCGGGAGCAGAGGTCGGCCAGCACCCAGCCGTCGACCACGTTGCCCCCCAGGGGCCGCCCCTGCTTGCCGACGATGTGGGCCTTGCCGGCCACGACCCCGGCGGGGGAGATTCGCACCAGCGCCAGGTGCATCGACCCGCCGCCGATGTCCACCACGAGCACGTCCCGCTCGTGGGTGAGCGAGAGTCCGTAGCCGAGAGCGGCGGCGACGGGCTCGTCGAGGAAGCGCAGGCGCCGCACGCCGAGCTGCCTCGTGATGGTCGAGAGCTCGGCCCGATAGGTCTCGAAGGCGTCCACCGGGGCGGTCATCACCAGCTCCCGGGGCCGGTGGCCGACGGTGCGGGTGATCTCCGCCAGAAGCTCCCGCAGGAACGCCCGGGCCACCTGGCGGGCCGACCAGGAGTTCCGGGCGCCGCGGGCCACCGTCCTGAGGGGGGAGGACGCCAAGGCCTTCTTGAAGGTCGGGACGAAGGCCGGGCTGAAGCCGGTGCGGTTCAACTCCAGGGCGGGACGCCCGATGACGGCGGTCCGACCGAGGAATAAGCGGTTCCGGAAGATCGGCCAGGCGCCCACCCATCCGAGGAGGCCCGGATCCTCGAGTAGGTGGACCGCCGAGGGCACCATCCGGGGGGCGTCGAGGGGGTCTTCCCCTTGGGGGACCCGGCAGATGTTCGGCAGGTCGAGGAGCTGCGGCTGACCGGCACCGACGTCCCAGACCGAGACCCCCGTGTTGGTCGTTCCCAGGTCGAGAGCAACGGATCTCGCGTTCCTGCCCATAACGTCTCCTGCCGGGAGGGGTGACCGCTCTCATCGAAGGGGTCCGGCGCTCCGCCGGCCCCAGTCCTGGCTGCCTAAGTGTTCGAAGACCCTACGTAACCCAGACTTTTGCCCGAGTCTTGATTACTTCCAGTGACGGGTCAAGGCGTGCTGACGGTTTGAGCCTGGACCGGACGGAAGTGTCCAGTTCCAGTTCCGTGGCCCATCGGGTGGTTGAGCTGAGGAGGGTTGACACGGGAGAGTGGCAACCACCCGCAAGCCTTGGTGTGTCCGGGTATGGGCTGTGTTCCGAGATCCACCCCGCGGACCTGAGCGGCCGGGACTAGTTGACGCAGTAGCTGTTTCCGGAGGTCCGGGCGCGGTTCACGTCCTCCAACTTCCGGCAGGCGTTGATGCAGCCGGACTTGGTCTTGGGCGAGACGTTCTGCACCAATATCTCTTTGCCCGCGCAGGTCTGTTCCCGACAGATGTAATAGGTCGTCGTCCGCTCTTTGTAGTGGTCGACGAGGCGGCACAGCAGGTGCTCGCCCTTGCGGCCCACCACCTCGGCTGCCATCGCCGCGGAGGCCTTTCTGGTGACCAACTCCCGCGAGATCGACGAGCCGGCCGTCGGTGTCGCCTCGGCCTGGTTGGGTTTCGTTAGATCGTCCAGCGAGCAGCCGGCCAGCGCGATAGCGATCACCCCGGCTCCTAAGACACAACGTGTGGCCATGACCCCCCCTTCAATTCAGTTCTTAAAAAACCCCAAACACCCGGCGGGTTGTACCGCCGCCGGCTAGGGGACTCCCCGCCAGCGACCCCTGCCCCGTCGCTTCGGGCGACTCCCCCAGGGCCGCCGGCACTCTATGCGCACCTTGGCGCCGAATCAACACGTGCGATCTGGTCAGGGGAACAGTGAGAAAGGGGCGCGGGAAGCGCTGATTCATTCAGCGTCTCCCGCGGCACAGGGGCGTGCCGCCGCCCGAGGTTCAGCCGGTCGCGGTCCGAATCCACTCCACCCGCTTGCGCATCACTCCGTAGTAGACCACCGGGATCACCACCAGGGTCAGCACGGTGGAGACGAAGAGGCCGAACAGCAGCGACACCGCCAGGCCCGAGAAGATCGGGTCGTCGAGGATGAAAACGGCGCCGGCCATGGCCGCCACCGCGGTCAGCGCGATGGGCTTGGCGCGCACCACGGCGGAGTTGATCACCGCCTCCTCGAAGGGCCGGCCCTCGCGAACCTGCTGGTTGATGAAGTCCACCAGCAGGATGGAGTTGCGCACGATGATGCCGGCCAAGGCGATCATGCCGATCATGGAGGTGGCCGTGAACTTGGCCCCCATCAGGGCATGGCCGGGCATGATGCCGATGATGGTCAGCGGAATGGGCGCCATGATCACCAGCGGGACCAGGTAGCTCCGGAACTGGGCCACCACCAGCAGATAGATCAGGATCAGACCCACCCCATAGGCGATGCCCATGTCGCGGAAGGTCTCGTAGGTCACCTGCCACTCGCCGTCCCATTTGAGGCTGTACTCGTAGGGGTTGCTGGGCTGCTGCACGAACCATTGCTCAAGCCCCTGCTCCTCGGTCAGCTTGCCCGAGATCTCGGCCAGACCATAGAGCGGGCTGTCGGTCTCGCCGGCCATATCCCCCGTCACGTAGACCACTGGCAGCAGATCCTTGTGGTAGATGCTGTAGCTGCGGTTGGTCGGCACCACCGAGACGATCTCCGAGAGCGGCACCAGTGACCCGCTCTGGGCGCGCACCCGAAGGGCCAGGACCTGCTCCAGGTCTGCCTTGTCGGCCTCCGCGTACTCCACCCGGATGGGCACGGCGTACTTGACGTTGGCCCCGTGCAGATAGGTCATGTCCTCGCCGTCGAGCACGGTGGACAGGGCCTGGGCCACGTCGCTCTGGGCTACGCCCAGGCGCGCCGCCTTGGAGCGGTCGATCTCGACGATCAACTTCTTAGAGGGAAACTCCACGGAGTCGTCCACGTCCACGATGTCAGGGGTGGACTTGAAGGCCTCGCGCACCTGATGGGCGACCTCGATCTGGCCCTCGTAGTCGAGCCCGTAGACCTCGGCGACCAGCGGCGAGAGCACCGGGGGTCCGGGCGGGATCTCGACGATCTTGGCATTGCCGCCGTGGCGCCGGGCGATCTCCTGCAGGGGCGGGCGCAGGCGAAGCGCAATCGCGTGGCTCTGGTGATCACGGTAATGCTTGTCCACCAGGTTGACCTGAATGTCGCCCAGGTAGGCGCCCTTGCGCAGGTAATACTGGCGCACCAGCCCGTTGAAGTTGATAGGCGCGGCGGTGCCGGCATAGGCCTGGTAGTCGGTCACCTCGGGGACGGTCTCCAGATACTCGCCCATCTCCGCCAGCACCCGCGCGGTCTGCTCCAGGCTGGTGCCCTCCGGCATGTCGAGCACCACCTGGAACTCGCTCTTGTTGTCGAACGGCAGCATCTTGAGGATCACGGTCCTGTTGACCACGAGCAGCACCGACCCTGCGATCAGCACCAGGATGCCGCCGAGCAGCAGCCAGCGGTTCAGGATGCCCCTGCCACCGGCGAGGAAGGGCCCGATGACGGCACGGAAGATCCGCGAGAGGGGCCCGGGCGTGGTTTCCTCGTCGCCGTGGTCCTGACCGCCGTGATGGCGCTGGCGCTCGTGATGTCTGCCGAGCATGAAGTTGGTCATCCAGGGGGTGAAGACGAAGGCCACCACCAGCGAGATCAGCATGCCGGTGGAGGCGTTGATGGGGATCGGGGACATGTAGGGCCCCATCAGTCCGGTGACGAAGGCCATGGGCAGCAGGGCCGCGATGACGGTGAAGGTGGCGAGGATGGTGGGTCCGCCCACCTCGTCCACGGCCCTGGGCATCAGCTCCAGCAGCTTGCGCCCGGCGTTGGAGCGCATCGCCACGTGCCGGTGGATGTTCTCCACCACCACGATGGCGTCGTCCACCAGGATGCCGATGGAGAAGATGAGCGCGAACAGGGACACCCGGTTCAGCGTGAAGCCCCAGGCCCAGGAGGCGAACAGGGTCAGGGCCAGGGTCACGACGACCGCGGCGCCGACGATGATGGACTCCCGCCAACCGATGGCGAGCCACACCAGCAGGATTACCGATGCGGTGGCAAAGGTGAGCTTGCTGATCAGCTTCTTGGCCTTGTAGTCCGCGGTAGCCCCGTAGTTGCGGGTCACCGTGACCTCGACGCCCTCGGGGATGAAGGTGCCGTGGAGCTGCGCCAGGCGGTCGATGACCCGCTGGGCCACCTCCACCGCGTTCACCCCCTCCTGCTTGGCCACCGCGATGGTCACCGCCGGGGTGGTGCCCTGGAGCTCGATGCCGTTGTGGTGGGCGCCCGGCCCGGCCCCCATCCAGACATAGCTCTTGGGCTGCTGGGGCCCGCGCTCGATGGTGGCCACGTCGCGCAGATAGACGGGCCTCCCGCCGTGCAGGCCGACCACCAGGTCGCCGATCTGATCGGGCGAGGTCAGGAAGGTGCCGGCCCGGATCAGGACCTCCTGGTTGTCCGCGGTCACGGTCAGGTTGTCGGCGATCTGGTTGCCGGCCTGCAGGGAGCGGCGAAGATCGGTCAGATCGATACCGTAACCCGCCAGGGCTTGGGGGTGCAGCAGGACGCGCACCACCTGGTCCGGCATCCCCACCGTGTAGACGTCGCGGGTGCCGCCGACGCGCTTGATCTCCTGCTCGATGGCGTGGGCGACCTTGCCGAGCTCGAAGGCACCCACCTCCGGATCCTTGGACCACAGGGTGGCGGTGATGATGGGCACGTCGTCGATGCCCTTGGGCTTCACGATGGGGGTGCCGGCGCCCAGGTTGGCGGGCAGCCAGTCCTGGTTCGAGAGCACCTTGCTGAACAGGCGCACCACCGCGTCGGTGTTGTCCTCACCCACCTCGTACTGGACGGTGACCACCGCCATGCCGGGACGGGAGACCGAGTAGACGTGCTCGATCCCCTTGATCTCCGAGAGCACCTGCTCGGCGGGCCCCGCCACCAGGTGCTCGATCTCGCTTGCCGAGGCGCCGGGGACGGGGATGAAGACGTCAGCGAAGGTGACGTTGATCTGGGGCTCTTCCTCGCGGGGCGTCACCAGGATTGCGAACATCCCCAGCAGCAGGCCCACCAGGGCCAACAGGGGGGTGATTTCGGTATTCTGGAAACGCTCCGCGGTGCGGCCCGAAATGCCGAGCCGCTCAACCATTGTGACCCTCCGCCTCGGCCACGTGACGAGCCGGCGCCTGGCTCTTCAGGAGCACGCCGGCGGCGATGGGGTCGAGCGCCACCTGCTCGCCCTCGGTCAGCCCGGCCAGAACCACAATGGCCCCGTCCAGGGCCCGCCCCAGACGTACCTGGCGGAAATGGACGTGATCGCCCTCACCCACCACGTAGACGCCGGTCACCTCGGAGCGGTATACGACGGCCCCCTTGGGGATCGCCAGCTCCTGCTTCTCACCGACCACGAAGCCGGTCTTCACATACATGCCGGGGAACAGGGCCCGGATGTCCGGGGGCAGGTCCACCCGGACCTTGAAGGTGTTGGAGCCCATGTCGGCGAAGGGGAAGACGGTGATCGCCTTGGTCTCGACCACGGCCCCGTCCGGCAGGTAGACCCGCGCGGTGCCGCCCTGGCGCACCGACGGGATCACGCTCTGTGGCACGTCCACGATCACCCGCAGCTCCTCGAGCGAGACGCCGCTCATCACCGGCTGGCCAGGGCTGAGGAGCTCGCCGAGCTCCACGTGGCGATGGGTCACGATGCCCGAGTAGGGGGCGCGGATCTCGGTGTATTGCAGTTGCTCCTCGGCCTGGTCAAGGCGAGCGGTGGCCGCCTCCAGGTCCGCCTGGGCGCTCGCCAGGTCCGCCGTGGCCTTGTCCATGGCCGAGTCCGAGACGTTCTTCTTCTCGTAGAGTCCCTTGACCCGGATATGCTCGTCCTTGGCCTGCTGGAGCTGCGCGGTGGCTGACTTGATGTCGGCGGCCGCCTGGGCCACCCGCGTCTTGTGCTCGGTGTCCTTCAGGCGGGCGATGACCGTGTCCTTTTCCACGTAATCATCGACGTCATAGAGGATCTCCTCGACCTGACCCTGGGTCTGGGCCGAGACCGTGGTGCGATTGACGGCCTCCACGACGCCGTCGAGGCGGTACTCGCGGGAAACGGTCTGATATTGCGGCCACGGCGGTGGCGAGCTCGGCGGTCGGTTTCTGGGCGGCGTCCGCGCCGGCGGATTCCGGCTCGGCCGCCAAGGCGTTGAATGTCAGAAGGGCGGCCAGGCCCGCAGACAGGTTGAAGATATGCATGGGGGTCTACACGTTAAATATTAGTTATCGCTTATATTAAGCAAATCTATTTGGATTTCAAGCAGATTTATGGGCGGCCATGGATGCAGCGGCCGCTAAGGCGGCCGGAGCGGCCGGACACCGCGGGGAACAAGGCCCGGGCGGCCTGATCCTGGCCGCGTCGGGCCTTGCAGTTGGCAACGTCGCAGCGACGCCCCCTCCTGCCGACCAATCGGGGGAACGCAAGTTTGTTGGAGAATGAGCGAACCGAGCCATCAGGCGCGGCAGGCGGTCGTCAGGCGCCGGGGCCCTTATCAGCGAGCTGGGCGTGGTAGAAGTCGCGCGTAGACGTGGTCTTCCGCGATCACGTGGTTGAAGAACCAGCGTTTGAAGTCGTCCAGGGTATGGGGCCCCAGGTTCTGCGCAAGGTCCCGCTCCAGGTCACGGCGCAGATCGAGAAACTCGGCCAACTGCATCACGTGCTCGCGACGGTGCGATTCGTACCCCGGATAGGCGATCTCGCGCAGGAACGCCTCCTCCGCCTGAAAGTGCCGGCGGTTGTGCTCGATCAGGGCGTCCAGTGCGTCCAGCACGCGCTCCTTGTAGGGCGTCGATGGGGAGCCGCGGTCGCCCGAGCCCCAGTCGCACGCGTCGGCGAGGCGGTTCAGCCGTTTCACCATCTCCAGGTGGTCTTCGTCCACCCAAGCGATATCGGTCTTCCAATCGTCACGCCAGGAGAGAAAGTCGGCCATTCGAGGTCCTCCGCTCTGGGGTTACTGCCGAGACCCTGCCCCTGGCTCGGGAACGCTGGGGCCGATGAGACCTGAGGGCCGCCAGCATAACGAACACTGATTCCCGGCACATCAGCGATTCTCCCGCCGCTCGACTCCCGGCCACTTGGTTGGCATGATCCGATCCCGCGCCCCAAACCCCTGGGGCCTTGCGGAACGCGTTGAAACGAGGAGCGGAAAATTCATGGGTCAACTGTTTCGCATCGCCGGCTTTGTCTCCTTCGTGGCGATGATGTTCCTCAACGCCTTCGTGGACCTGGGCCACAAGATCGTCATCCAGAACACGCTCTTCAAAACCTACGATGGCGATGAACAGATCCTGCTCACCGCGATCGTCAATGCCCTGATCCTGCTGCCCTTCGTCCTGCTGTTCACCCCCTCGGGTTTCCTCGCGGACCGATTCCAAAAGGTCAGCGTGATGCGCGCGAGCGCCTGGGCAGCGGTGGCGATCACCCTTGGCATTACCCTCTGCTATTACCTCGGATGGTTCTGGCCCGCCTTTGCGATGACCTTCCTGCTGGCGGTGCAGAGCGCCATCTACTCGCCGTCCAAGTACGGCTACATCAAGGAGCTGGTGGGCAAGGAGTCACTCGCCGCCGCCAACGGCTGGGTCCAGGCCACCACCACCACGGCCATCCTGGCAGGGATCTTCTTCTTCTCCGTGCTGTTCGAGGGGAGGCTCGCGGGCGTTGACTATGGGACCCCCGGCGATGTCATGCACCTCATCGCCCCGGTGGGCTGGGTACTGGTCCTCGGGTCAATGATCGAGGTGGGCATGGCGTACCGGCTGCCCCAGACCCGGCCAGGCGCCGCCATGGCCTTCGACTGGGCCGACTACCGCAGCGGGCGCTATCTGAGAACCAACCTGGGCACGGCCTGGGACAATCGGGTGATCTGGCTCTCCATCATCGGTCTCGCGGTGTTCTGGTCCATCTCTCAGGTAATCCTGGCGGTCTTCCCCGCCTTCGCCAAGGAGACCCTGGGGGAGACCAACACGGTGGTGATCCAGGGCATGCTCGCCTGCTCAGGGATCGGCATCATCCTCGGCTCCATCAGCGCCGGCCGCTACTCGCGCGATCATATCGAGACCGCCCTGATCCCGATCGGCGCCATCGGCATCGCCGTTGCGCTCTTCTTGCTGCCGGGCCTCGACGCCGCCTGGATGCACGGCCTCAACTTCCTTGCCCTGGGCTTCCTCGGCGGGCTGTTCCTGGTGCCGCTCAACGCATTGATCCAGTTCAACGCGGGGGAGCAGGGCCTGGGCCGGGTGCTCGCCGCCAGCAATTTCATCCAGAACATCTGGATGCTCGCTTTCCTCGGGCTGACCGTTGCCGCCGCCTTCGCCCGGCTCGGCGGGCTGACCCTGATGGTCGCCCTGGCGGTGGTGGCCCTGGTCGGCGCCGTCTACACCCTCTACCAGCTGCCCCAGTCACTGGTACGTTTCGTGATCGCGCGCATCATGGCGGCCCGCTACCGGCTGAACGTGATCGGGCTCAAGAATCTTCCCGCCCAAGGGGGGGTTCTGATGCTTGGCAACCACATCAGCTGGGTAGACTGGGCCATGGTGCAGATGGCGAGCCCGCGGCCGGTCCGCTTCGTCATGGAGCGTGAGATTTACGAGCGCTGGTACCTGAAGCACTTCCTGGACTTCTTCGGTGTGGTGCCGATTTCCCGTGGCAGCAGCCGCCATGCCATCCGGACCGTCTCCGAACTGCTGGACGCGGGTGAGGTGGTGTGCCTGTTTCCCGAGGGCACCATCAGCAAAAACGGCCAGCTCTCGGAGTTCAAGCGCGGTTTCGAGCTGTCCGCCCGGGCTGCGAGCTCCGGGGTGATCCTACCCTTCTACATGCGCGGACTCTGGGGCAGCCGATTCTCCTATGCCAGCGCCAAGCTCAAGGAGACGCGGCGCGAGGGTCGCGCCCGGGCGGTCGTGGTGGCCTTCGGGGCGCCGCTCCCCCGGGAATCCGGCGCGGAGCGGGTCAAGCAGGCGGTCTTCGAGCTCTCGGTCAGCTCCTGGCAGACCTACGTCGCCGGGCTCAGCACGCTGCCCCAAGCGTGGATGGGAAGCGCCAAGCGCAGCCTGGGACAGGTCGCGGTGATCGATTCCGCCGGCACCAGTCTCACCAACCGCCGGCTGATTGCCGCCGTGCTGCTGTTCACCCGGCGGGTCCGGGCCCTGGCACCGGAGCCCGTTGTCGGCATCCTTCTGCCGGCAAGCAGCGCCGCGGCCATCGCCAACCTGGCCGCGCTCCTGGCCGGCAAGTCGGTGGTGAACCTCAACTACACGGCGAGCCCCACCGCGATCAAGGCGGGCATCGCCAACGCAGGCATCCGCCACGTAATCACCGCGGACCGCTTCCTGCGCAAGCTGGAAGGCCGCGGCATCGAGCTCGGCGAAGCCTTCGCCGATGTGACGCTGCACCCGATGGAGGAGCTGCGCGCCGGTATCGGCAAGGTCGAGGCGCTCGCCATGCTCGCCGTCGGGATCCTGCTGCCGGCGGGCGCCCTGCTCGCGATCTTCGGACGGCACGTCCAGCCGGACGACACCGCCGCAATCCTCTTCTCCAGCGGCAGCGAGGGTACCCCCAAGGGTATCGAGCTGACCCACCGCAACGTCATGGCCAACGTCCGCCAGATCTCGGACGTGCTGAACACCGAGAGCGACGACGTCGTCCTGGCCAATCTGCCGCCCTTCCACGCCTTTGGGCTCACGGTGACCACCTTCCTGCCGCTCATCGAGGGCATCCCGATGGTCTGCCATCCGGACCCCACGGACGCGGTCGGCACCGCCAAGGCCATCGCCCGTTACCGCGCTACCGTTCTGTGCAGCACCGCCACCTTCCTGCGCCTTTACACCCGCAACCGGAAGATCCACCCGCTCATGCTCGAATCGCTCCGGGTGGTGGTGGCCGGGGCCGAGCGGTTGCCCCCGGACGTGCGGGAGGCCTTCATGCTCAAATTCGGCAAGCCAATCTACGAGGGCTACGGCGCCACCGAGACCACGCCGGTGGCGAGCGTGAACGTGCCGGACACCCTGGATCCCGAGAGCTGGAAGATCCAGTTCGGCTCCAAGCCCGGAAGCGTCGGCCTTCCCCTTCCAGGGACCAGCTTCCGGGTCGTGGACCCCGTGACACTGGAGGCCCTGCCCACCGGCGAGGACGGCCTGATCCTGATCGGCGGGGTCCAGGTCATGAAGGGCTATCTGAACGCCCCGGAGAAGACCGCCGACTCCGTGGTGGAGCTGGACGGCATGCGCTGGTACAAGACCGGCGACAAGGGCCACCTGGACGCGGACGGCTTCCTCACCATCGTCGACCGCTACTCCCGATTCGCCAAGCTCGGCGGCGAGATGATCAGCCTGGGGGCGGTGGAGGAGCAGGTGCGGCGCGCCCTCGGCCAGCCGGAGCTGGAGATCGCGGCCGTCAACCTGCCCGACGAGAAGAAGGGCGAGCGCATCGTGCTCTTGGCCGCGGAGGACATCGATCCAGACGCCCTGCGCCGCGCCCTGCTGGGGATCGGTGCGAATCCGCTCAGCATCCCCTCGGAGGTCCTGCGGGTGGACGCCATCCCCAAGCTCGGCAGCGGCAAGACCGATTTCGGTGGCGTGAAGCGGCTGGCCCTGGCGGCTTGAGTGGCGTCGAACGGTCTCCTTCACGATCTGGCTGGATGACCTCCGCAGGATGAGCGACTTCGCGATCCACCCCCAACTGCTCGCGGACTGTCATGTTCTCGGGCGGCTGCCAGCCGCCCACCTGCTCCTGCACCGCAATGCCGCAGTCCCCTGGTTCATCCTGGTGCCGGAGACCGACCTGGCCAACCTCTTGGACCTGCCCACTCCCCAGCGGGATGCGGTGCTGGCGGACTGTAAGCGGGTCAGCGACTGCCTGCGGGCGCGCTTCGCGAGCACCCGGGTCAACGTCGCCTGGATCGGCAACCTAGTCCCCCAGCTGCACGTCCACGTGATCGGCCGCCGACCGGAGGATCCCTGCTGGCCCAAGCCCGTTTGGGGGCACTTGGAGCAGACGGCCTCCTACAGCGACGACGACCTCGCCCAAATCGCCCCCGACCTGCTGAAACCTTGACCGCCCGAAATGCCTACGAAGCGTGCGCTGGGCTGCCCGGTGGTTGTGTCTTTCCGGCCCGTCACGCGAATATGCCAAGGGAGGTGCTGGTGGCCCGGACCGCGAAGAAAAACCAGAACACCAACGGCTCCAGCCTCGGCTTCGAGGCCAAGCTGTTCCTCGCCGCCGATAAGCTCAGGGGCAACATGGACGCCTTCGAGGAGGTCGCATGACCTCTCCGCAGCCGTTCTCCATCCGTATCTTCGTCTCCGACGGCAACCCCGAAGGCTTGCGCCTTGTAGACCGCTCGAACTGGACGGGACGTGCTGTCGTCTTCCCGCGTGTTCTCTTGCCGGACGTCAAGAGTCGCGAGGAGTTCGAGAGCACGGGAGTCTATCTCCTCGTCGGTCCCGATCCGGCAGGCGATAAGTCGTTGCTCCACATCGGCGAAGGGGACCCAGTACGGCCCAGGCTGGAGAGCCACTATGCCAAGAAGGACTTCTGGACGTGGACGGTGTTCTTCGTGTCCAAGGACGTCAGCCTCAATAAGGCACACGTGCAGTACCTCGAATCACGCCTCATCCAGCTTGCCGCCGAAGCCAAGCGCGTGTCATTGGAAAACCAGACGGTCCCACAGCCCCCACGCTGTCGGAGCCGGATATGGCGGACATGGAGACCTTTCTGGCGTACATGTTGAGCATCTTTCCGCTGCTTGGCCTGAACGCCTTCGACAAGGCCCCGGCACGCAAGCAAAAGCGCCAGCTTCTGAGCCTCAGCGCCAAGGGCATATCAGCCAAGGGTTATGAATCCTCGCGGGGATTTATCGCCGAGGCCCGCGCTACGGCAGTGATGGTCGAGGTGCCGTCCATTCACCACTACCTCAAAGTCCAACGTCACGACCTCTTGGAGAAAGGGGTCTTGGCCGTCGAGGGACAACACTACGTCTTGACCCAGGATTACATCTTCAATTCACCGTCGACGGCTGCAGGCGTGCTGCTCGGTCGTTCCGCCAATGGACGCGTCGAGTGGCGAGACGATGCCGGGCGCACGCTTAAGGAGCTGCAAGAGGCACAAGCAGGCGGCGCCCCGGATGACTGAAAGCCAGACAAGGCGGGGCGAGGAGGAAGGGTGCAGACCGCGCTCCAGCAAGCGAAGGCGCTGTCCGAGCGGTGGGCGGCGTGAAATCACGCCGTCGTTGAGTTAGCAGGTGGCGAAGTGGGCGAACAAAGTGACAAGAGCACCTGGGCCATTGGTGGGACGACGCTGATCGGGATCGGTGTTGGACTGATCTTTCTCAAGACATCCGTCATGTTCTTTGTCGCGTCCATTTTGATCGTACCGGGGCGGGTCTCGTGATTGCCGCCGTCATTTCACGGTGACCGCTCATTGCCGCCCTCTGCCAAAGCCGACGGATGATTTGCCGCGCGTGAACCTTCGCGGATTCCCCGCGACCACGAAACCCCGCGTCGAACTCCGGTAAGATCGGGCTTCCCTTCGCAAAGCTTCGTGACACTCGCACGGTGGACGCCAAGCTTGTTCCCATCATGATCGCGCTCACGGCAGTTCTGTTGCTCGGGATTGCCTATCCTTTTTACTCTTTCTGGCGTTCGAAGCGTCAGGTCGCCTGGAACGTGGTGAACGCGGCCCTCGTGCTCCAAGGTGCCCGCCCTGATCTGCTCAAGGAGCTGGACTCGGAGGTCAAGGCGCTGCTCCCTGTGCATCGCTTGAATCCGAAGTCGTTCGCGGGCCTCGCGCCAGAGGTGCGGCTTGCCCTTTACTCGATTGCCATGCAACGTCGGGGCATTCAGCCAGAGGGCTCCGGGGAGCCGCTTCGCTCTTTGAGCAGCCCGTTTTTGGCGCGGTCCGCCAAGACACAGACGCTGCCGGCCAGGGAGAGCGAACGCGAAGGCCGGTAGTCCCCGGTAGCCGTCGGCGCGGGCGTGGGCCCGGAGTGGCGAAGGGGCGCGAGACCCGAAGCTGCGTAGGGAACATGCAAAGCGCATCCGACACGGCGTCAAGCCACCGTCGAAGGGCTGTGGCGCAGGCCGACCGCCCCCGCAGGGGGCAGGTCGTGCCGAAGCCGCGGCCCGGAGCGGGGCGCACCGGGGCACCAAAGGTTGTCGCCAAGGAGCGAGTCCGTCCGGCGGCAGGAGCCCCCGGACGGATTCACGAGCGACACGCGACACTCCTATTCAGATGGTCAGGTATCAGGTGGAATCCAACCGCAAGGTCCGTCTCACTGAGCTTGACGGGCTTTCGACGTCGTCCTGACCCTTCGCCGCTGCTGCCCGAGCACCGTCGCCCGCGCGCTTGCGGAATCGCCCCCATGGCGCACACTTGAGCCGAACCCATCGTGGAGGAGACGACCATGACCGACCCCGAAAAGACCAAGCCCCAGGATGAGCCGGACCAAGAGCCCGTGGACAGGATGGTGGCGGCTTACGAGGAGCTCCTGAAGCGCACCCAGGAGACACTGGAAACGGCGCAGGAGGAATCGGTCCCGCGCTTCCGGGAGCTGCTGGAGAAGGCCCGGGACAACCTGGTGGAGATTGGGGAGCTGACCCGCGAGGAGGCCCAAAAGGTGTCCGAGTACCTGCGCCGGGACGTGGAGGACGCGGCGAGCTACATCGCAGAGACTGGCCAGGACATGCGCGACTGGTGGCGCTTCGATCTGGAGCTGATGGAACAACGGATGATGGACATGTTCGCCAAGGTGGCCGATCAGACCAGCCTGCAGCTCGCCCAGTGGGCGGAGACCGCGCGCCAGATGAGCCTCTACCAGGCGGGCGAGATCACCGGCCCCGGTACCTTGGTGTGCGACAAGTGCGGCGCCGAGACCCATTTCGTCCAGGCCGGACGCATCCCCCCCTGCGCGGACTGCGGCAACACCACCTTCCGCCGCAAGGAGCAAAGCAAGGACGAGGGGGACTTGAGCTAAGCGGGGGCGACGGGCGAGTGCGCGAGCGCAGGCCTTTCACCAGGCGATGAGGCCGCAACAGCATCCTCACCCACACCCTTGCCTGGCTAGAAATCCGCGGTGCCCGCCCGTATAGTCGCGTCTCGCGTCATGCCCCGCGGGAGAGACCGACCCGGCTCGCCGCTGAATCATTCGGCCGCGGACTGGCCCGGCGCCGAAGGCGCAACACCGCCCGGAATCGCTCAGGCAAAAAGGACCACGGGGATTGGGACCGACTCTGGAGAGCGGTTGCCGCCTGTCGCGCAGGCCGCAACCCACCGACGGGGCAGCGGGGATATGCCGTTTGGGCACCCCTGCAAACTCTCAGGTCTGGGACAGAGGGGCGACGGCGGGGGTACCGCGGGTCCCCCGTCACCGCTCCGTCGTGCGCTGGCCTCTCGGCTCGCGGCGGCACGCAGAGATCGAGGAGAGTCGGATGGGTTTGCGCACACCCCTGTATCACGAACACGAGCGCCTCGGCGCCCGCATCGTCCCGTTCGGCGGCTGGGACATGCCGCTGCACTACGGCTCCCAGATTGAAGAGCATCACGCCGTGCGCCGCGCGGCGGGTATGTTCGACGTCTCCCACATGCGGCCGGTCGACATCGCCGGACCCGGCGCCCGGGCGTTCCTGCGCCGACTCATCGCCAATGACGTGGCCAAGCTCAAGGACCCGGGGAAGGCCCTTTACAGCTGCATGCTGAACCAGCAGGGCGGCGTGGTCGACGACCTCATCGTCTACTACCGAGGGCCCGACCGCTATCGGGCCGTGGTCAATGCCGCCACCGCGGACAAGGACGTGACCTGGATGCAGTCCCAGGCACGAGGCTTCGATGTGACCATCGGGCGTCGAGACGACCTGGCCATGATCGCCGTCCAGGGGCCGCAAGCCCGCGCGCTCACGGCACCCCAGCTGCCTGCCGAGTGCCGCGACGCCGCCATGTCGCTGAGGCCCTTCTTCGCAGCGGAGTGTGGTCACTGGTTCGTTGGGCGCACCGGCTACACCGGCGAGGACGGATTTGAGCTGATACTCCCTGTCGCCGATGCCCCGGCTCTGTGGCAGGCGCTGCTGGCCGCCGGCGTAAGGCCCTGCGGCCTCGGCGCCCGTGACACCCTGCGTCTCGAGGCCGGCATGAACCTTTACGGCCAGGATATGGACGAGACCGTCGGGCCCCTCGAATCCGGCCTCGGCTGGACCATTGCCTGGGAGCCGGCAGAGCGCGATTTCATCGGCCGGGCGGCGCTCAGCGCCATGCGCGACAATCCCGCGCGCCGCGACTTGGTTGGGCTCCTGCTCACCGGCCGCGGGGTGCTCCGCGCCCACCAGCCGGTGCTGGCCGGGGGGCGTACCGTGGGCGAGATCACGTCGGGCGGCTTTTCACCCACCTTGGAGCGCTCCATCGCGTTCGCCCGGGTGGCGCCCCGGCTGATGCACGACGGAGGCGGGGGCTGCGAGGTGGAGATTCGCGGCAAGGCGGTGCCGGCGCGGATCGTCAAGACCACCTTTGTGCGCAACGGCAAGCCCTGTCTCGAGATCTGATCGGGGCCGGACCCAGGCAGCAGACGCGCCCCCAGAACCTTCAGCGATCGGCCGGCGCGAACCGGTCAATAATGGAGAGAGAGCCATGAGCGAAGTCCCTTCAGACCTCAAATACACGAAGAGCCACGAGTGGGTGAAGGACAACGGCGACGGCACCGTGACCGTCGGGATCACCGATCATGCCCAGGAGGCCCTGGGCGACATCGTGTTCGTCGAGACTCCCGAGATCGGCCGCCAGGTCGACGCCGAAGAGGCGTGCGCGGTGGTCGAGTCGGTGAAGGCGGCGTCCGACATCTACGCGCCCGTGGCGGGTGAGATCGTGGCCATCAACGAGGCCCTGGCGGACACCCCGGATGCCATCAACCAGAGCCCCTACGACGAGGGCTGGCTCTTCGCCCTGCGGCTCGACGATCCCTCGCTCCGGGGCGGTCTGCTGGATGCCGACGCCTACCAGTCGGTGTTGGACGAGGAGGTCTGAGCCCCCATCCGACGACGGGCGGCCAGCGACAGGCACTACGGGCCGGGCCCCAGGATCTCCACCATGCCGTTCATCCCCCACACCGACGACGACGTCCGCGCCATGCTCGGCGCCATCGGGGTCTCTTCCATCGACGATCTGTTCGATGAGATTCCGCCTGAGCTGCGCATCGGCGAGCTGGCCGCCATCCCGACCGGCATGGCCGAGATGGAGATTGCCCGCTTGATGCAGGCCCGGGCCCGAGAGGACGGCCAGCCGCTGTGCTTCATCGGTGCCGGGGCCTATGACCATCACATCCCTGCGGCGGTGTGGCAGATCGCGACCCGCGGCGAGTTCTATAGCTCCTATACCCCCTATCAGGCAGAGGCGAGCCAGGGCACCCTGCAGCTGCTCTACGAGTACCAGTCCATGATGACGGCACTCACCGGGCTCGACGTCTCCAATGCCTCACTCTACGACGGCGGCTCCGCCGTGGCGGAGGCGGTGCTGATGGCCGTGCGTGCCAACCGCAAGGTCAAGACCGCCCGGGTGTTGGTGCCGCGCAGTCTGCATCCGGGTTACCGCAAGGCACTCAAGGCGATCGTCGAGCCCCAGGGGATCGCCATCGTCGAGGTCCCCTTCGATCCCCGCGGCGGCCATACACCGACTGACCGGCTGGAGGCCGCGGCCGCAGGGCAAGAGGTCGCCGCGTTGGTGGTCGCCCAGCCTAACTTTTTCGGCGTCCTGGAGGAGGTCGATGCGCTCACCGACTGGGCCCGGGCTCGGGGCGCGCTGACCATTGCCGTGGCCAACCCGGTCGCTTTGGCGCTGCTGAAGCCGCCCGGTGAGTGGGGTTCGGGCGGCGGCGCGGACATCGCCTGCGGCGAGGCGCAGCCCCTGGGAATCCCGCTCTCATCGGGCGGTCCCTATGCCGGGTTTCTGTGCTGCAAGAAGGAGCTCGTTCGCCAAATGCCCGGGCGGATCGTGGGGCGCACCCTGGATCTGGACGAAAAGCCGGGCTACACCCTGACACTGCAGGCGCGCGAGCAGCACATCCGCCGGGGCAAGGCCACCTCGAACATCTGCACCAACCAGGGCCTGCTGGTCACCGCGGCCACCATCCACATGGCGATCCTCGGGGCCGAAGGGCTGGAGCGGGTGGCGTCCGCCTGTCATGCCAACACGGCCCGGCTCGTCGGGATGCTGAGCGAGATACCGGGCGTAGAGCCCCTGTTCGACCGCCCGGTCTTCCATGAACGGGCCCTGCGCTTACCGGCCCCTGCGGCAGACGTGCTGCGCTCCCTCGCCGCTCACAACATCCTGGGCGGTTTCGACCTGGGGCTGGACTACCCTGAGCTGGACCCGGCACTGCTGGTGTGCGCGACGGAGTTGCGTACCGAAGAGGAGATGCAGTCCTATTCGACGAAGCTCGCCCGGGTCATTGCTACCCGTACCCAGGCCAAGTGCCCGGTGGAGCCGAAGTTTTCCTGAGACGCGCCTCGCGCGCTAAGGCGCTTCAGGCGCCCCGGCAAGACCCGAATGGCGTGGCGCACGCCTAACCCGAACCACTGTCCACCACCCGCGAGAAGGAGAAAACCTCATGGCCCAAACCGCCCTACAAGGTAACCCGGTCAACCTGAGCGGCGACCTGCCCGCCGTCGGCAGCCAGGCCCCCGGCTTCAAGCTGGTCGCCAAGGACCTGAGCGACAAGACCCTGGCAGACTTCGCCGGCAAGAAGAAGCTACTGAACATCGTCCCGAGCCTGGATACCGGGGTCTGCGCTACCTCGACCAAGAAGTTCAACGCGGCCATGGCCGGCAGGACCGATTCGGTGGCCCTGGTGATCTCGTCGGATCTGCCCTTCGCCCAGGGTCGTTTCTGCGACGCCGAGGGCATCGACAATGTGGTGAGCCTGTCCATGATGCGCTCGCGCAACTTTGCCAAGGACTATGGCGTGCTGATCGAGGACGGCCCGCTCGCCGGAATCACCGCCCGCGCCGTGGTGGTCCTGGATGCGAATGACCGGGTCGTCTACACGCAGCTGGTTCCGGAGATCACCCAGGAGCCGGACTACGACGCGGCCCTCGCGGCGCTGTAAGTCAGAAGTCAAGCCACAGAGGGCACAGAGACTGGCGGCTGCCGTTGCCCGGGTTCTGGGCGCGGCGGCGACGCCGGCTCCGGGTCAACGCGATGGGCGGTCGGCCGCTCGCCCGGGGACCGCGGGTCAAACCTGGAACTGTCCGTTGCGTCGGCTGCTCGTCAACGCGAGCGATCCGACTCGGTCTATGTGTGCTCTGTGCCCTCTGTGGCAATCCGGTCTTTCCCAAACGTAAGACGCAACCGCCATGCTGATCCACGAGCATTCCAGACCCGGCCGCCGCGCCACGGCGCAGGCCCCGCTCGCCAGGGCGGAGACGGCCGACATCCCCGCGCACCTGCGCCGGGAGCGGCAGCCGATCCTGCCTGAGGTCTCGGAACTCCAGGCGGTTCGCCACTACACGCGGCTGTCCCAGAAGAACTTCTCCATCGACACCCATTTCTACCCCCTGGGCTCCTGTACCATGAAGTACAACCCCAGGGCCTGTAACACCCTCGCCATGCTGCCGGGTTTCCTGGCGCGGCACCCGGCGGCGCCCGAGTCACACGGCCAGGGCCTGCTCGCCTGTCTGCATGATCTCCAGGAGATGCTGAAAGAGGTCACGGGGATGCACGCGGTGTCGCTGGCACCCTCCGCCGGGGCCCAGGGCGAGTTCGCCGGCGTGGCCATGATCCGCGCCTATCACCAGGCCCGGGGCGATTCCGCCCGTACCGAGATCCTGGTGCCCGACGCCGCCCATGGCACCAATCCGGCCTCCGCCGTCATGTGCGGATACAAGGCGCGCGAGATTCCCACGGGGAGCAACGGCGACGTGGACGTTGCGGCGCTCCGCGACGCCGTCGGCCCACAGACCGCCGGAATCATGCTCACCAACCCGAGCACCGTGGGCGTGTTCGATCGCAACATCCAGTCCATCGCCAGAACAGTCCATGACGCCGGTGGGCTCCTCTACTACGACGGGGCCAACCTCAACGCCATCCTGGGTAAGGTGCGTCCGGGTGACATGGGCTTCGACGTCATCCACATGAACCTGCACAAGACCTTCTCCACACCCCACGGCGGCGGCGGTCCCGGTGCGGGTCCTGTTGGCGTGTCGGCCCGGCTGGAGCCTTACCTGCCGGTGCCGCTGGTGGCCTACGACGGCAGCGACTACCGCTGGCTCGTGGAGCGCGACCGCCCCCAGACCATCGGACGCCTGACCGCGTTTGGTGGAAACATGGGCATTCTGTTGCGCGCCTATGTCTATGCCCGATTGCTCGGCCGGGAAGGCATGAAGCGGGTCTCCGAGTTCGCAACCCTGAACGCCAACTATCTGATGATCCGGCTAACCGAGGCCGGATTCGAGGCCGCCTATCCAAAGCGGCGCGCCAGCCACGAATTCATCATCACCCTGAAGCGCGAGGCCCGGGAGCTCGGCGTCACCGCCATGGACTTCGCCAAGCGTCTGCTCGATTACGGTTACCACGCCCCCACCACCTATTTCCCGCTCCTGGTGCCGGAGTGTCTGCTGATCGAGCCGACGGAGAGCGAGACCAAGGAGGAGTTGGACGGCTTCGTGGCCGCCCTGGTGGCGATCAGAGACGAGGCCTGGGCCAACGCCGAGCTGGTCCGGAGCGCCCCCCATACGATGCCGGTTCGCCGCCTCGACGATGTCCGTGCTGCGCGCCTGCTGGACCTCGCCTGGTCTCCCGAGGTCGGCCCCGAGGGAAGCCGTGGCTAACCACAACGTCCAAGGCTGGGGCCGCGTCTTCTACGCCTTCGGCTACTCGATGAAGGGCCTGAAAGCCTGCTTCGAGGCGGAGGAGGCCTTCCGTCAGGAACTGTTCCTCCTGCTGTTCCTGGCCCCCATGGGGCTGTGGTTGGGTGAGACGCCGGTGGAACGTGTCTTGCTCGTGGGGTGTCTGCTGATCGTGCTGGTCGTCGAGCTCTTGAACTCCGCCATCGAGGCGAACGTGGACCGCATCGGCACCGAGCGCCACGAGCTCTCGGGGCGCGCCAAGGACATCGCATCGGCCGCGGTCTTCATGAGCATGGCCCTCACCTGGATCACCTGGGGGCTGATCCTGATCCCCAAGTGGATCTGAGCAGTGGTGAACCTGGCCGCGAACCCGACAGGCGATTGAGGCAAATCAAGGCCTTGATGGCCCAGGCATCCAGAATCCTTTTTTGGCCCCGTTGCGGCTCCAATCGTCGACCCGAGACCCCCGATCCATGACCGCACATTTCACCGACCAAGGCTTCGTGCCGTTGAACATCGCCGTGCTCACCGTATCCGATTCGCGCACCGAGGAGGACGACACCTCGGGCCACCTGCTGCGAGACAAGGCCGAGGCGGCCGGCCACCGGGTGGTGGCCAAGGAGATTGTCCGCGACGACGTCTACCAGCTGCGGGCGGTCTATTCCCGCTGGATCGCGGACCCCGGTGTTCAGGTGATCGTGAGCACCGGCGGCACCGGCGTCACCGGGCGCGACAGTACCCCGGAGGCCGTCGCCCCGCTGCTCGACAAGCAGGTGGAAGGATTCGGCGAGCTGTTCCGCCAGGTCTCCTTCGGCGAGATCGGCGCCTCGACGGTCCAGTCCCGCGCCTTCGCCGGGCTGGCCAACGGCACCTTCGTCTTCTGCCTGCCGGGCTCCACCGGGGCCTGCCGCACCGCCTGGGACCAGATCCTGTTGCCCCAGCTCGACAGCCGTACCCGGCCCTGCAATTTCGCCCAACTGCTCCCACGGCTCCTGGAGCGGTGAGGGCCGCGACTATGCAAGTCGAGCCCGATGGCTGCCTCGATCCCGCCGAGCGTGCGCCGCTCAACAAGCAGGAGGCGCTCGATCTGCTCCTGTCGGCCGCCCACCCCGTGACCGAGCGCGAGACGATTGCCACCGAGGACGGGCTGGGTCGGGTGCTCGCCCAATCGGTGACCAGCGCGATCGACGTCCCCCCATGGGACAACAGCGCGATGGACGGCTACGCGGTGTGCACCGCTGACCTCTCCGAACCCGAGACCCGGCTTCGGGTCACGCAACGCATCCCCGCGGGCGCCGTCGGTCGGCCGCTGGACTCCGGCACGGCCGCGCGCATCTTCACCGGGGCACCCATCCCCCCAGGGGCGGATGCCGTCGTGATCCAGGAGGTCTGTGCGCGCGATGGCGACTGGGTACGCGTCCCCCGGGCGGGGACTGCACCGGGAGTCAACATCCGGCGCGCCGGGGAGGATATCCAAGCCGGCGCCGAGGTCATGGCCCCGGGCACTCGGCTCGGTCCCCAGCACCTGGGGCTCGCGGCCTCCGTGGGCGCGGCCCAGCTCCAGGTCTACCGGCGCCTGCGGGTGGCGATCTTTTCCAGCGGGGACGAGCTCGTCATGCCCGGGGAGCCGCTCGCGCCCGGTCGCATCTACAATTCCAACCGCTTTACCCTTCTCGGGCTGCTCCGGGGGCTGGGCTGCGAAGTCTTGGATCTGGGGCAGGTGCAGGATTCACTCGAGGCTACGGTGGAGGCATTGGACCGGGGCGGGCGGGTCGCGGACCTGATCGTCGCCAGCGGCGGGGTCTCGGTGGGAGAGGAAGACCACGTGAAGCCTGCGGTCGAACGGCTGGGCACCCTGGCCCTCTGGAAGATCGCCATCCGCCCCGGCAAGCCCTTGGCCTTCGGCCACATCGGCGCCACTCCCTTCCTTGGCAGCCCGGGCAACCCGGTGTCCCTGTTTGCCACCTTCTGTCTGTTCGCCCGGCCTTTCATCCTGCGCCTGCAGGGCGTGGCGGGGGAGCTGGCGCCGCGCAGCCTCAAGGTCCGCGCCGCATTCGACTGGCCCCGCCCGGACCATCGCCGGGAACTCCAGCGCGCGAGGCTCCAGCAGGGTGCTGATGGCGAGACGGAGGCCGTGGTCTTTCCCTCCCGCTCGTCGGGCGTGCTGTCCTCCGTGGCCTGGGCCGACGGCTTCGTGGAGATCCCCGAGGGTCAGACTCTGCGGCGCGGGGACCCGGTGGACTTCATCCCGTTCGATGCGCTTCTGCACTGATGCGACCCGTCGGCTCCGCCCTGTGCGGGGGCTCTGCCGGCCGTGCCTCTCGGCAGACGGGCCCTGCCCCGTCGGATCTTCCAGCCATCATTCGCCTAAGTCTCTGGCAGAATTTGAAAAGCTCTTGATCCTGGTCATTGTTGTAGGCATGTAATCGCTATCTTGAACATTGACTAGGCGGGCTTTATTGTCTACTTTTACCGCATGTACATTGCGACCGTGCCTAATCGCAAATCCCCACCCGCGATTCTGTTGCGCGAGTCCTATCGCGACAACGGCAAGGTCAAGACGCGCACCATCGCTAACCTGACGCATTGGGCACCCGAGCGTATCGAAGCCTTGCGCAAGGCCCTCAAGGGCGATTTCGATGGCATGGACGCAGAGGCCGTCAGTGGCGAGATCTTCGGCGTCTTATTCGCCTTAAAGCAGCTGGCTGACCAAGTGGGCATGACCCGCGTACTGGGGCCGTCCAACGAGGGCCGTCTGGCCCTGTTCTTGGTATTGGCACGCATTGCTCATGCCGGCTCGCGGCTCTCAGCCGTGCGCTGGGCCGAGCAGCATGCAGTGAGCGATATCCTCGGCCTTGAGGAGTTCGATGAGAATGATCTCTATGCGACCCTGGATTGGCTGGCAACGGAGCAGACGCGCATCGAGCAGCAACTGTATCAGCGCTATTTGGAAGACAGTGGTGGCACGCCGCCGGCGATCGTCCTCTACGACGTCACCTCCAGCTATTTCGAGGGCGAGCACAACGAGTTGGCCAATTACGGCTACAACCGCGACGGTAAGAAAGGCAAGCAGCAGATCGTCATCGGCTTGCTGACCGGCGCCGACGGCGAGCCCTTGGCGGTGCGCGTGTTCGAAGGCAACGCGGCCGATCCGAGCACAGTCAGCACGCAGATCGGGCTGCTCAAGCAGCAGTTCGGTGTCGAAGAGGTGGTGTTCATCGGCGACCGTGGCATGCTCAAGGCGAAGGGCAAGGCAGCGCTCAGCGTTGCGGGCTGGCGCTACATCAGTGCGCTCACCAAGCCGCAGATCCGCGCCTTGCTCACGGCCGGCGTGTTGCAGCCGGACCTGTTCGACGCGGACATCGGCGAGGTGGCGCAGGACGGGAAACGGCTGATCGTGCGGCGCAATGAGCCCATGCAGCGCCGTGTGCGGGCACGCCGGACCGACAAGCTCCAGCGCCTTGAGGCGTTGATCGCCGAGCGCAATGCCTTTGTTAGTCAGTCGACGCGCGCCGATCCCGCCGCGGGACTGCGCCAGCTCGAGCAATGGGTGAAGCGCCATAAGCTCCACGGCTTCGTGACCTTGTCGCTCGAAGAAGACCAAATCCGCTGCGCGATTGACCAGGACAAACTCGATGAGGTCGCCTTGTTGGATGGCTGCTATGTCTTGGAAACCACGGTCCCCGCGGCCAGCATGGATCAGCAGACGGTGGATGAGCGCTATCGCGATCTGCAACGCGTCGAGCGCGGTTTCAAGACCATGAAAACCGACTTTCTCGAGGTCCGTCCGATCTTTCTGCGCAATGGCGAGCGCACCAAAGCCCACGTCTTCGTGGCGATGTTGGCACTGAAGGTCACGCGCCTCTTTCAATCACTGTTGCATCGGGCCTTTGGCACCACGGATGATGATCCCCATGCCACGACCCCTGAGGATGCATTACAAGCGCTCAGTCGGCTGACCTATTTGATCTATGACATCAAAGGCACCTGCTACGCGCGCCTCATTCAACCCGACGACGAGCAACGCACGCTCCTCGACGCACTCGGCCTTCGCTTCCCCCGCCAAACCGCAAAGGCATTGTAGGCAGTAACCACCCCTGCTGCTGCGCCCACTTTTTTTTATTTTATTCAGTCGATTAAACGTAAAAATGCCGATGCCTCGGCTGGAAGATCCGCCCGTGCTTGCCGCACTTCCATCGCACCGCTTAGTCTCAGCGGGACGGTCCTTAGCGGGCCGACCCCAAGGCCAGGTTCCATGATCGACATCCTGTACTTTGCGCGTCTGCGCGAGCGCCTCGGCAGCGCGCGCGAGCGCATCGCGGCACCGCCGGGCGTAATCACCGCGGCGGACCTGGTTTCCCATCTGCGCACCCGCGGAGGCGTCTGGGCGGAGGCCCTCGCCGAGGGCGAGACCCTCATGATCGCGGTCAACCAGGAGATGGCCCGTCCCGAGACGCGGGTGCACGATGGCGACGAGGTCGCGCTGTTTCCGCCGGTGACCGGCGGCTGAGGACCGCGCGAGCCACAAATAGCGGCTTTTCGAGAGGACCTTCACGGTGGCGGTCCCGCAATTGCGGTATCCGTTGGCCCTTGGGTCGGTGTCCACCCGAGGTGGCTGGCTCGGCCTGTCGCCGCCGGGAGAACGCCTGGTGAGGCGCCGACGCGGTTAACCTGTCAGAGGGCCCCCGGGTCGACTGTTCCGAACCCGATCGAACGTCCATCGCGAAACTATGCCCGAGCAATCGGACCTCCTAGAACCGACTCCGCTTGCCTCCGACCTGCGCTCCGCCTTGGAGCAGATGCGCAAGCAGGCGGAAGTGGAGATCGCTCGGCTCAACCGCCGGCTGGCCGAGCGCGAGCTGGCCGCCGAGCGCACCGCGGCCACCGCGACAGAACGCCAGTCCATGATGCAGGAGCTGTCCGTCCTGCAACACGCCCTGGGCGAGAAAGAGAAGACACTCGACCAGATCACCAACGAGTGCCGCCGTCTGGAGGACGAGCTCGAGGACCAGCACGTCGCCTTCGACGATCTCAAGCAAGAGGTCGAGAGCAAGGAGAGCTCACTCAAGGCCGCGCGCGAAGAAGTCTTGCACCTTCAGCGCCGGCTGGAGGAGATCCAGGACCAGTCGGCCGACGTGAGCCAGGCCAGCGGCATGGCCCCCATGCCGCCACTTGCCTCCGGTTTGCCCCTCCCCCCGGTGACGCCCGACCCGCCGCCCGGGCCCGCCCAGCACGTGATGAGCTTCTCCGCCGGCCTGATGTCCGGTTTGGTCGTGCTGGGGATTGCCGCCCTGTTGATCTGGGGCGGGCCGGATCGGGACCGCGCCCCCCAGCGATCCCCGGGGCTGCCGTCTGCCGTCGACGATGCAGCCGAGGGCTCGACGGCAGAGACCCCGGTCGCTGCGCAGGACGCGCCCGAAGATGTGGCCCATGGGGCGCCGATTGCCCCGGTCGCGCCGCCCCCGGAACCCCCGCCAACCCAGCGCGACCGCCTGCGCAACGGCGGCTTTGGCCCAACGATGGTGGTCCTTGAAGGCGGGCTGTTCCGCATGGGTCACAATAGCCTCACCGGCGGTGACAGCGGTCCAGAGCATGACATTCAGGTAGCCCCCTTTCTGATCGGGGCCTATGAGGTGACCTTCCAACAGTACGATCGGTTCGTGCGCGCGACCGGGCGGCGCTACCCGGACGATTTCGGTTGGGGGCGTGGCACCCGCCCGGTGGTCGGGATCTCCTGGTCCGATGCGCAGGCCTACGTGAAGTGGTTGTCGCGTCAAACCGGCCAGCGCTACCGCCTGCCCAGTGAGGCGGAGTGGGAGTTTGCCGCCCGCGGTGGGAGCCGTGGGTCCTATTGGTGGGGTTTTGGTTTGGAGCCGGGTCGTGCCGTGTGCTTCGACTGCGGCAGCCAGTGGGACAATCGATCCACCGCCCAGGTGGGTGGCTTTCCGCCCAGCGCCTTCGGGCTCTTCGACACGGCGGGCAATGTGCTGGAGTGGGTTTCGGACTGCTACCGTCCGGGCTACGAGGGCGCAAGTGCCGACGGCCGAGCGCGCGTCGACGGGGACTGTGCCTTCCGGGTGGCCCGCGGCGGCGCCTTCAACAAGCCGGCCTCGTCGATGCGTACCTGGATGCGGTCCAAGTTCGTCCCCGAGGCCCGACTCAACAACCTCGGGTTACGCGTCGCCCGGGATCCGTGAGGATGCCGGGGCCACGAACCGGCTCTATTCTGGGAGTCGGGATCGCCACTCTGGACCTGGTCAACGAGGTCAGGGCCTACCCGGAAGAGGACGCGGAGGTCCGGGCCCTGGCCCAGCGCCGGGCGCGCGGCGGAAACGCCGCCAACACCCTCGCAGTGCTCGCGCAACTCGGCCACCGCTGCGCCTGGGTCGGCACCCTGGCAGACGACGCCGATGCGGACTTTATCCGCGCGGACCTGGCTGGCCGGGGCATCCGCGTCGATCACGCCGTGCGGGTCCCGGCCACGGCGACACCCACATCCTACATCGCGCTCAGCCGCGCCACCGGCAGTCGCACCATCGTCCATCACCGGAACCTGCCGGAGCTCACGGCGGCGGACTTCGCGCGGGTGCCCCTCATCGGGTTGGACTGGGTCCATTTCGAAGGACGCAATCCAGAGGAGACTGCGCGAATGCTGGATCGCGTCCGGCGGGAGGCCCCCGGTGCCCGAATCTCCGTGGAGCTGGAGAAGCCGCGCGCCGAAATCGAGTCCTTGTTCGCCGGCCCCGACCTGCTTCTCATCTCCCGCGCCTTCGCCCTGGCCCGGGCGTGCAACACCGCGGTTCCAGCCGACTTTCTCTCCAATCTGGCCGAGCGCAGCGATGTCCGGCTTCTGGTGCTCGGCTGGGGGGCAGAGGGTGCCTGGGTGCTGGCGCGCGGAGGATCGCCCCGGCCCATCGCTGCGACTCCACCGCCGCGCGTCATCGACACCCTGGGCGCGGGCGACGTGTTGAACGCGGGGGTCATCGACGGGCTGATGCGCGGAATGGACCCGGAGCGGGCGGTCACCGGCGCGGTGCGCCTGGCCGGGATCAAGTGCGGCCGAATGGGGCTCTACGGGCTGGCCGAGGCGGCCCGCGAGGCTGGAATGCAATGACGACCCGGGCCCTGTGCCGCCTGGATCAGATCCGGGATCCGGGCAGTCTGGGTTTCGCTGTCGACTCACGGGACGGCCCGGTGGAGTGCTTTCTGGTCAGGCGCGGGGGCGAGGTCTTCGCCTACCGCAACAGTTGTCCCCACACCGGCGCCCCCTTGGACTGGCTTCCCCACCAGTTCCTGGACCCGGCCGAGGAGCTGATCCAGTGCGCCCTGCACGGGGCCCTGTTCCTGGTGGACATCGGGGAGTGCGTCCACGGCCCCTGTCTCGGCGCCTATCTCACACCTGTTCCCGTCACTTTGGAGGGCGGCTGGGTCCTCCTCCACCCGGCCGTCGCCTAAGGCGCCGGATTGGGTTGGCGCCGATGGATGGCCTCGATCTCGGTGACAAGCTCATCGGAGAGGCTGATCGAAGCGCTCCCGATGTTGGACTCCAGCTGCTCCAGGGTCGTCGCCCCAATGATGTTGGCCGAAGTAAAGGGCCGGCTGGTGACCCAGGCAAGCGCCATCTGGGCGGGGTCCAGCCCATGACGTCGCGCGAGGGCCACGTACTCGGCGGCGGCCCGATCGGACTCGGGGTTGGAGTACCTGTTAAAGCGCTCGTAGAGGGTCAGACGCGCCCCGGCTGGGCGCCGGCCGTCAAGATACTTGCCTGAGAGGACTCCGAATCCGAGCGGCGAGTAGGCCAACAGCCCGCACTGCTCGCGCATCGCCACCTCCGCGAGTCCGATCTCGAAGGTGCGGTTGAGCAGGCTGTAGGGGTTCTGGATGCTCGCCATGCGCGGCAGCCCGTGCTGCTCGGCGAGTGTCAGAAAGCGCATCAGCCCCCAAGGCGTCTCGTTCGAGACGCCGACGGCGCGGACCTTGCCCACCTCCACCAGGTCTGCGAGCACCTCCAGGGTCTCCAGGAGAGGCACGCTGTTGTCGTGCTCCACCGGGGCGTACCCAAGCTGGCCGAAGAAGTTGGTCTCCCGGTCGGGCCAGTGGAGCTGATAGAGGTCCACGTAGTCCGTCTGCAGGCGGCGCAGACTCGCCTCCAGGGCGGCTTCGATGTTGCGGCGATCGAGCCGGTGCCCACCGCCGCGCAGCCAGGTGATCCAATCCCCAGGGCCGGCGACCTTGGTGGCCAGGATGACCCGGTCGCGGCCGCCGCGGGAGGCGAGCCAGCTGCCGATATAGGACTCGGTGCGCCCCTGAGTCTCCGCCATCGGTGGCACCGGATACATCTCGGCGGTGTCGATGAACTGGATGCCGGCCGCCAGCGCCCGATCGAGCTGGGCGTGGGCCTCGGCCTCGGTGTTTTGCTCGCCGAAGGTCATGGTCCCCAGGCACAGGGCGCTGACCTTGATACCCGTTCGTCCCAATGGGCGGTGCTGCATCATGTTCTCCGCGTTTTGGAGGTTCGTGTACTGTCACCGGAATTGTGCGACACGAAGTCGCACGTGCATTTATCAAGGAATATGATCCGGTGTTCTGCCACCGGTACCCTACCAGACCGTGCGCCGTGGGCAACTGCGGGGTGCGAAGCGTCTGGGACACTGTAGCCTCCGTTTCACAACGGGCGGGCGAACCGCGAGGGGAGTCCGTGACTGTCAGCCTCAAGACGGTCGGGAGCTGGGGTTGGAGGGCAAGGTCAACATAGGTGAATCGCTATTGAGCCGTCGTGAGGACAAACATGCCTAAGAGGCTGAGAGGCATGAACCAAAAGGTGGGCAGCCAGGTCGAGGGGGCAGTTCTTCTCCTCGCGCAGATGTTGCGCTGCCGGCGCCGAGGCGAGACCTACCCCCTTCTGGATTGGTGTGCGTGCGGAACGTGGTAAGCCCGTTTGTTCCCGCAGGGATAGCGGCAAGTGGCCCGCAAGGGCTCACCGATGGGCGAGCGGGTAACGGAGGTCGGAGGAAGCGAATGCCGCTCGGTAATCGAGCCGATAGGGGTTCGAACTTTGCCCCACCCCGAAAGGGGGCTGACTTCCGACTGGTCTCGAATCACGAGAAAGGTGCGGAAAGGCTCAACCCATGTGGTTACTTAGACGATGAACGCCTTTGGCGTCATTGAAGGCCCGTGGGGCGCACATGTAAGCCAATTACAATCCTCTATCGTGAAGATGGTCAGGGCGGGTTTTCGCCCTTGGCCACCGGGTGCTTCACGGCGCCTTTTCGAGGCTTGAGCCGTGTGCGGTGAAAGTCGCTTGCACGGTTCTTAGGGGGCGGGGTGGCGGTAACGCCACCCTGCTACCCGACCGCACCGGAATTCGCACCGGAATTCGTTCCGAAGAACTGCTTGTTAGGTTTCCTTTTCTTTGAACTCGTCATGGTTCGCTTGGAATCAGGTTGAGTTCCACTCCTCGAATATGTCCATCAAGCTACGTTCCGGTCAGCCGACGGGCTCTTCGGTCAGGACCTCGTCCCGGCGACATTACTTCTCGGCGCTGTGACTTCCGAATCGGGGTGGGTGAGGCGCAAGCGGCTCTTGCTGAATTCTGCCGCCGCGCCGGACCCAAACGCACGTTCGAAATGTCGTTCGTAACCGGTCCTACATTACCTCGCCAAGATAAGAGCCCAACTCCATATCGGCAACGACGATATGCTCGGTTAACCAGTGCTCTAGAAACTCGATATCTTCACTCGAGACCGGCTTGCCCTCCTGCAGAAACTTCTGCTGCAACGCCTTGACGCTATCGATTAACTCCTGGTGCTCCGTCTTATGTTCCACAAAACCTTCATAACCATACTTCAGCATCAACCGCTCCTCGTGCCTGAAATGCCAGGCGGTACAACTTATCAACTCTTCCAGCACCGCCTCGATATAGTTCGTCGCATCGCCTTCCACTACAGAATGGTTGAGAATATTAAACAGATTTACAAGTCTGCGGTGATCTTCATCTATTTCCTCGACCTGGACACTCAGCGCGTTGTTCCAAACTAAATCTTTCACAAGTTTCTCCTGATGATATGGCATTAATAGTCGGTGAGCGGTGGTCATCGCTCAAGCATCGCCCCCGCCTGGTCTGTGCGCAGTCTCCGACACGAAACTGACGAAAGCCCTTCCAATTTAGTCGTGCGTGGCTCCACCATTCCACTGCCAGGCATGGTGACATGCAAGAAATTTCCTTGGTGAATTAGCCCACGTGCCTCACGGACAGCGTGAGATTACGGGCAAGTTGTCAGCCACTTTCAGGTCAACGGCTTCCTCGCCGCCGGCTTCGTGGGGCCCGCCACCGGCGATTTGGCCGCCGGGCTGCTGGTGGCGAGCGGCACCTACACCTTCGCCGAGCTGGATCAGACCCTGCTGCCCTTCTTCCCCCTGATGTTCCTGCCCGCGATCCTGAACGGCTGGCTGCTGGCCGTCCTGGTGGCCTTCAAGCCCCAGTGGGTCTACTCCTTCAGCGACGAACAGTCTCCATTGGCGTCCGCTTGAGGATACCCAAGGGGTATAAGGCAGCCTTCGGGAAGGCATCAGCCTCGACCCACCCCCTTCCCACGCGGTGAGGGGAAGCAACCTCGCATAGGGTCCCTCGGGGCTCTCGGGAGAGCCTGAAGGGATACATGAGGGATTCAGGTCAAGCGCTCGACCTACCCGTTTCCCACCGATTGGCGCTCCGGTGCTCTGGCGTTAGTGCTTGACCGGAAGGACGCGGAGGCTCCTTGATCGCTCTGCGGTCACCTCCCCGGTACCAAGCCTAAGGGCTGGAGGGTCGGTGCGGGCGCACACACACCCAGAGCGGACAGTCCGGCGATCCGACTGGGCGTCCGCTTGGGACGCATTGCGGCCTCCCGAACCCAACTCTCTGAGGGGCTGCGTTCGGCTGCCAATTGCGGTCACTGATGGATGCCCCTTAGGCGACCGCAGTGGTATCCAAAGCCGACGGTGGAGTTCCCGGGCGCGTGGGATGCGGTGAGTACCCGAACCGCATCAATCGCGAACGGCGGTTCCTTCGTCACCACATCCTACGCGCTGTTGACCCCATCGGTGCTTTGGTCGACCATCGGGCGCGACGGCCGACCGCGATCAGGGTTGAGAGGCACGAGTCAAGACCCCTGCTTTCGCAAGTGCGCTGATCAGCTTCGCACAGGAATACCGAGCCTCACGGGCGGTCCAGTCCCTGAGGGCGAGAGTGGCTCCAGCCCAACCCGGTGCCATGCCGGAACCGGACCGCCGCCGCCGAGGACTCGTTACGCCGCGCTCCGAGGCCGGGCAAGTATTCGAGCCGCTCGGCCAAGGTGCCGCCCGCGACTCGGACCGGAACTACTTGGGACCGAAATCGGGAACGACATCGACGATCCTTGCCGGTGCCTCTCCCAACCTGAAGGGCAAAGCATTGATCCCCCAAACGGTTTCGATAGCGATCCCGATAGCGATTTCGATGGCAGGGAATGCTTGCCCAGTCTCTCCCTCTGGGCGGCAAGGCGAGCTACACGCGTTATGGTTGCACCCTCGCGGCCCGACCCGCCGATCCGATCGAGATCCTCGCGAAGGTTGACCAGATCCCATTCGCGGTGATCGGCGTTTAATTTCGCCGCGCACTGGCATCTGATCATCACGCGCATGAAGTCGAATCTGCGCATCGACTCCAGCGAGAACCTCGGCGTCGATGCCGACCCCGTCAACACCGGTGTGCAGCGCGACCTGCGCGTCATGCTCGCAAGCTCCCCTGAGCCCTGGCGCCTGATCACCTACCGCACTCGCCGCGGCCATAGGGTGGAGTTCCTCACCAACGAGTTCGATCTGCAACCCGGTGTCGTCGCCTTTCTGTACTCCCGCCGCTGGGAGGAGGAGAAGTGCTTCGACACCTGGAAGAACGACTTCAGCCAGGCCAAGGCCTGGGGCAAGCGTGCCGTGGCCATCGACAACCAGGTGCGCCTGGCCATTGTCACCAGCATCCTGGTGGCGATGATGTTCGTCACCACCCTCGGTGGCGATGGGCTCACCGACGCCAAGGCATTACGCCGACAGGCGCGCCGTCAAGCCAAGCGCCCCGAGCAACCCGACGGGACCGATCGCCCCGATTGGACCGCACCCCTGTTCCGCTATACCGCCAAGGTTAGCCGCCAGGTGCTGCGGTTCTTCAAGCATTGCTTTCTCAAGCCGGCCTCCCCTGCGCTCTATGAGCGCGAGCTACGGCACCTATTGATGGCCTACCTATAGGGGAGCCGGACACCGTTGCGCGGGACGTATCCCCCGCGGCCGTGCAGATGTCGTTTCTGAGATGATCGGGTGCGCATGCCTCGGCATCAGGTAATGCGCCCTGACCGCCCATTGCCTTGGCCGGCGCACAGATCGAGTCCGATGCATGGAAGCTTTCGTGAAATGTCAATCGCAACTTTGAGCGATGTGGCAGACTTAGACTTCCTCCGCCCAATCGGCCCAACGATGATCCGTCTTCAATTGGCCTACACCACTGAATGAAAACCCTACGCGTTCTTGCCTGGCTGCTGCTGCCGGTGTTTTTGCTTTTGGTGGGCACCTTCGGCTATCTGCCGTTCTATCTGGAGGCGCATAAGGCGGACCTGGAGGCCGTGGCGGGCGAGGCCCTTGGGCGGCCGGTCGCGATCGACGGCGTGGCGCTGGGCTGGTTGTTGCATCCACGGCCGGGCCTGTCGATCGTGCTGAACGGGCTGCGGGTGTCGAATCCGGACTGGGACACCGAGCGGACTCTGGGGCCGCACCTGTTGGAGGCCGAGCGGGTCGATGTGACATGGCAGCTGCGGGCGCTGTTGCACCGACAGGTCCGCATCGACCAACTGGTGATCCGTGGTGCGCGCTTGATGCTCCAGAAGACCGCCGATGGCCGCGCCAACTGGCAACTTGGTGCCACCAAAGGCAAGGGTGTCGGCAAGATCAGCCTTCGGGTTCCGACGGTGCAGGTGATCGATTCGCAGATCACCTTTGCGCCCCCAAAGGCGCCGGTGCGACGCGCCGATATCATGCGACTTCAGCTCGACGGGCTGGGCGCCGAACCCTTGGTTCTCCAGGCTGAACTGATGATCAATCAGACGCCACTGACCTTGAGCGCTCGCGCTGGTGCCGCGGATGCTCCGACAGGCGCCCGCTGGCCCTTCCAGGTACAGGCGCAGAGCGCCGACACCCGCGTCGCACTGAACGGCAGCACCCCCGCGCTGTTCGCTACCACCGGGCTGGATGCCAAACTCCAGGTGCAGGGGCCGACGGCGGTTCCGTTAGGGCAAATCGCCGGGATCAAGGGGCTGCCGGCGGGCCCCTTTCGGTTTGAGACGGGCCTGAGCTGGGACGGTCAGACCCTACAGGCCAGTGCGATCAGTGGATCATCGGAGGCGGATATCCTGCCCGCGCCGCTGACCGTCAGCGATGGCGAGATCAGCGTCCCCTTGCATGGCCCCTGGTCCGTGCGGATGACGGGGAAGCTCGGCGATCGGCCGGCGACGCTGCAACTGACACCGGTCGCCACGCCGAAAGCCAGTGACCAGACTGCTGGCACCCAAACCACAGGTGTCCAGGCGACCGGCGCCCTGGCGATTAAGGCAACGCTCGCCGAAGGCCGTTTCGACGGCGAGCTGCGGCCGGCATCGGGTGACGCCCCGGCGCTGCTCAGCGGCAAGCTCAACGTCGGGACGGTCAGGTTGGTGGACGGCGCGCAGGACAACGTTTCTAAGCCTGGTGCATATGAAACCTCGGGGCCCGCCGCAACCAAAACCAAGGCGAAAAGCAAGGCGGCTGAGGCCCCGACCTGGGCCGACAGGCCGCTGCCGTTCTCATCGCTGACCCGGCTCGATGCGGACCTGGATCTCGCCGTCGAGGCCCTGACCTGGCAGCGGATCACCCTGCGCGGACTGCAGGCTCGGGCCACACTCCGTAGGGGGCGGCTCGAGCTTGACGGGGTCAGGCTGGCGCTGCCCGGATTGACCGTCAGCGGCCAGGCCTTCGTCGACTCGGGCCCTAAGACACCCGCGCTCAACCTCAAGCTGAACACGGACCGCATCGACTTGCCACAGGCCCTGTCGATGCTGGCCCAGGGCCCGAAGTTGGGCGGCAGCATCGTCGGCTTGAGTCTGGACGCCGAGGCCAGCGGCGCGACTCCGGCGACACTGATCCGCGCCCTGAGCGGCACCCTGGAGGCCAAATCGGCCCGGCTGCTACCGCCCGCCAAGCGGGGCCAAAGGGCCACGGCAATCGAGCTCGCCAGCCCTAATCTGCACGTCGATGCCGGCCAGGCGGTGAGGTTCAAGACCGGCTTGGCGAGGGCAGGGCAGGCCATCGACCTGATGCTGACGGGCGGGACGCTGACCGACCTGCTGCCGGGGGGGCGGTCCTGGCCTCGGATCGACATCACTGCGGAGACCCGCATCGACCAGCATCAGCTGAGCATCCGCGGTCACCTGGGGCCGCTCGCGGCCATCCGCACCGGCCGCGACCTGATGCTCGACCTGAGCCTGACCGATAACGCCGGCCAAACCGATGCCCTAACCGGCGCCCTATCGGGCAAGCTCGCCCGATTCGATGGCCTAGCGGGAAGTCAATTCCAGGCGCGGTTCGCCGGGGAGAGCCTGGCGGCATTGCATCCTGGGCTATCCGCGCAGCCATTCTCGGCGACGGCGCGCCTCCAGGGTCAGGCCCGTCAGCTCGAGCTACTGGACCTAAAGGCAAGCAGCGCGGGCAGTGATGTCGCCGGGCAGGTCCGCATCGGCCTCGGCGAGCGTTTGCGAATCGACGCCAATCTGAACGCTGACACACTGGACCTGAGCCCGTTTCTGGCCGGGAGCCCAGACCCGACCGACGCCTTGACCGGCATGCAGGGCAGCGGCGCCCCCCGATTCGGGCGCGACAATAGCGGTGAGCAGTCGCTGCCGTTGGAAGGACTGAAGGTCCTCGACGGTTCACTCAAACTGAGCGCCGGTCGCGTCGACCTCGGCGACTTCGCCATCGACAATGGCACGCTGGATGCGCGCATCGACGCCGGGCATCTCGTACTGTCCGCCAATGCCGCTCAGGGCGGCCTGTCATTAGATCTGGAATTGCGGCCCGGCGAGTCCGACTGGCAGTTTGACTTGCACCACAAGGGCAAGCTCAACCTGGGTCGGCTGATCAAGGCGAAGAATCAACAGGCACTCTCCAGCGTGCCCGTCGCCGTCGAGATCCGCATGAACGCTGTCGGCGCCTCCATTCCTAAGCTGCTGCACTCCGCCGATGGGCGCATAGACCTGGTCTTGGGTGCCGGGCAGCTGGACCGAAAGGCCTCCAAGCTGCCGTTTGGGGGCGTTGTGGTCAGCCTGCTCGACAGGGTCAATCCGACCCGACTCAGCACGATCCGCGTCCGGCAGGACCTCCTCAGCCTCCAATGCGCGGTGCTGCAGTTCGATATCGCCAACGGCATCGCCACCAGCAAGCACGGGTTGGCGCTACAAACCGACAAGCTCAATGTGCTGGGCGGCGGCGCTATCAAGCTGGAGACGGAAGAGATCGAGCTGCGCTTTAAGACCGTCAAACGCGCCGGGGTCGGACTCAGCCTGCTCGGCGTCGCCGACCGTTTTGTCGTCGTCGACGGCACGCTGAAGCACCCGCGCGCCACCATCGACCGCGACGATCTCCTCGTCGAAGGCGCCGCCGCCTGGGCCACGGGCGGTCTGAGCCTGGTGGCCGGTCAGGTCATCCAACGCCTGACCGACTTCGGCAATCCGTGCGAGACGGTGCTGCGGCGGGACGCGTCGGACCAGCAACCCTGAGAGGGCGCCGAGGACCGACGCCGACGCATCCATGACATCATCCAACCCGGTTGGAGTGCCCCGCGGGCCGTCCTATGTCCCTGGAGAGCCGGCCGCTTGAATGGACATGCTGTACACAGCAACAAGCTCCAGGAACGGCATTTCTGTATCTACGATGGCCAGACATTGCGACGCCGGCCCTTTCCGACGCGGGTGCTCAAGCGTCCGCATTGAGGTGTGAATTCAACCGGTGGATGCAAAACCCTAAGCTCAATGGGGAGAGAGTCAGGAGGTGTTGCAGATGAAGCAGAGACGACGGATTTATTACACGGAGGCGCAGAAGGCGCTGATGTGGGAGCGCTGGCGGAAGGGCGAGTCGCTGCACGCGATCGCGCGGTTGTTTGATCGAGGACACTCCGCGATTCAAGGCATTCTCGCGCAGACCGGGGGGATACGGCCTGCACCGCGTCGCCGCTCGCCGCTCGCCGCTTGCGCTGACGCTGGCGGAGCGCGAAGAGGTATCGCGGGGTGTGGTCGTGGGGCGCTCGCTGCGTTCGATTGCTACCAACGGACTTCTGCGGCAGTACTTCCCGAAGGGGACAGACCTGTCGGTTCACTCCCAAGCGAAACTCAACGCCGTCGCCAAACGGCTAAACGAACGACCGAGGAAAACACTAGACTACGAAACACCAGCAGAACGATTTGCCGCATGTGTTGCGTCGATCGGTTGAATCGGCAGGGGAATGGGGTCAGGGAACGGCGTCAGGTCTTACCTTCTGCCCCTCTATCAGGCAACAGACAAGACGCCCGTTCCCTCGTGACCTCCGTTCCCTCGTTGCAAGAGAACTTGATGATCCCCGGCCCGACTGCCGGACTCCCAGCCGGCGATCGGACCCGCGTGGATCGGTTTACCAGACCTGGCCGGGGTCCTTCTCGAGCTGCTGCATCACCGCCTCCATGGCCTTCTGCAGGCTCAGCGACTCCGCCCGTTGGCGCGGCGGCCATTCCTGCAGGCTCTTCATGTGCTCGGCGATGATCCCTTGTGCCGGCACCAGGGTCCACATCTTCTCGGCGAAGAGCTTGCGGGCCATATAGCCCCATTCGCGGGAATGGGGGTCGAAGTGCTCCATGGGGTCCATGCGCAGGTTGAAGAGATAGGGCACCGACGGATAAACCAGTGGGTCCCACCACAGCCCTTCCTCCTTGATCGCGAACAGCATCTTCCAATCTCCCACGCGCACGCCGGTGAGATTCGCCTCGTCGTAATAGAAGTACTCCCGACGGGCGGACTTGTCCGTCTTGCCGGTCCACAGATCGAGATTGTCGTAGCCGTCCAGGTGGACCTTGTAGGTCATGCCGCCCATCTCCGCGCCCTGGAGCAGCTTGTCCTTGATGTCCGGCTCGCCCGCGGCCGCGGCCAGCGTGACGAACAGGTCTTCATGGCTCTGGATGGCGTTGGAGACGCTGCCCGAAGGAATCTTGCCGGGCCAGCGGACCATCATCGGCACCCGCACGCCGCCCTCCCAGGTCGTGCCCTTCTCGCCCCGGAAGGGCGCGTAGCCGCCGTCCGGCCATAACATCATCTCGTAGCCGTTATCCGTCGAGTAGATCACGATGGTGTTGTCGGCAACCCCCAGGTCGTCGAGCTTCTTCAGCAGCGCGCCGATCTCCTCGTCGTGCTGGATCATGCCGGCGCGGTAGACATCGGCCTCGGGGCGTCCCTCATCGACGGCCTTCTGCATGTACTCCTGGGGTACGTGGGTCCAGATGTGCATCCGGGTGGGGTTGAACCAGACGAAGAAGGGCTTGTCTTCCTTGACGCTGCTCTCGATGAAGGTCTCGGCCGCCTTCAGGAACTCGCCGTCCACGGTCTTCATGCGCTCGCGCGTGAGCGCACCGGTGTCCTCGCAGCGCTGCTTGCCCATGGGGCCGAACTTGGGGTCTTCGGTGGGGTCGTCGGTGTCCGTCGCCCAGCAATGCAGGACGCCGCGCGGGCCGAACTTCTCTTTGAACTCTGGATTCTTCACCCCCGGGTAGTCGAGCTGCTCTGGCTCTTCCTCGGCGTTGAGGTGATAGAGGTTGCCGTAGAACTCGTCGAAACCGTGCACGGTCGGCAGGAACTCGTTGCGGTCGCCCAGGTGGTTCTTGCCGAACTGCCCGGTCGCATAGCCAAGCGGCCTCAGGACCTCGGCCAGTGTCGGGTCTTCCTTCTGCAGGCCCTGCTTCGAGCCGGGGATGCCGATGGTCGTCATGCCGGTGCGCACCGGCAATTGCCCGGTGATGAACGCGGCCCGTCCGGCGGTGCAGCTTGGGTGCGCGTAGTGGTCGGTAAACAGCATGCCCTCTTTGGCGATGCGGTCGATGTTCGGCGTGTGGCCCATCATGCCGTGGGTATAGGCGCCGACATTCCACATGCCGATATCGTCGCCGAAGATGACGAGGATATTGGGCTTTTCGGCGGCCGCCATGGCGCCGGACATCCAGGCCGACAACGCAATCAGCGGAACGAGCTTTAGCAAGGTCTTTTTCATCATTTCTCCGAGTCAAGGATGTGGGCAAGTGATTGGGGAACCGCCTTGGGAATTGGCGGCGTCCGCTGCTACTCGGCAGCGCCCCTGAGCTGCGCCAGCAGCGTGCTGACCTGCCCGGACGGGTCCGGGAAGCGGGCCAGGTAGCGCTCCGCCCAGGCGATGGTGGCGTCCCGGTCGCCGGCCTTGGCGTTGAGGCTCACCAGCGCGAGCGCGATGTCGGCGTCGTTGGGATGGCGGTCGGTGGCTGCCGTGAGGGTGGCGATGGCCGCGCGCGGGTCGCCGGCCGCCTCCTGCGCCAAGGCGTGGACATAGGCGTAGCGCGACTGGTCCGGGGCCTGCTCGGCGGCGCGGCCGAGCAGGTCCACCGCGGCGGGCAGGTGCTTGGCGCGGATCTCCAAGAGGCCGAGTGCGTGCAGCAGGTCGGCGTCGTCCGCTGCCTGTGCCAGCCCTTGCTCCAGCACGGCGCGACCGTCCGCGTCGCGACCGAGGGCGCGGTACAGGTCCGCAAGGTTCGCGTAGGTCGGGGTGAATTCGGGGTCGAGCGCCAGCGCCTGGCGGTAGTCGCGCTCCGCGGCATCGGAGTCGCCCAGCAGGCTGTCGAGCACGCCGAGGTTGAGCCAGTCCTCGGGGCGCTCGGCGTTGGTGAGCTGGGCCTCGCGGTACTCCGCCAGGGCCGGTGCGAGGGCCTTGCGCAGCGGGGATTCACGGCCGGGAATGTTGGCCTCCAGCCGGGCGAAGGCGGCCAGCGAGCGTGCCGTGTCGACGCGCACCAGGCGCGTCGGGTCTTGCAACAGCTCAAGCCCGATGCGCAGCGCGTCCTGCGGCGGCAGGCGTTCTAGGGCGCGGGCGACGGCGGCGCGCAGCAGCGGGGAATCGGACTCGGCGAGGCCTTCCAACAGGGCTGGATCGACGGGTTCGGGCCGCTGGGCGAGCAGGTCCAGGGCCGTCGCCCGGGCGATCGTGGGTGCCTGCTGTATCCGCCGCCAGCTTGGCGAGCTTTGCTGCGGCGTCCGGCGCTCCGCTGCGACCGGCGTGCAGCGCGGTTGCGAAGTGCGCCGGGCGCTTTGGCGTGCCGTACCAGGTCTGCACCTGCGCCGCCGCCTGCGCCGGGGTTAGCTCGGCATGGCAGCCGGTGCAGGCGTCGGGGGTGCCGAGGGCCGCGGCGAGGTCCGGGCGCGGGATGCGCAGGCTGTGGTCGGCGCGCGCGTCGATGACCATGTAGTTGCGCTCTGGCATGTGGCAGTCGACGCAGGCGGTGCCGCTGCCCTTGGCGCCGGCGGTATCGGTCATCGGGTGATGATGGTGCTCGGCGCTGTCATATGCGCGCGGTGCATGGCAGCGGGCACAGACGGCGTTGCCGGGCGCGCGCAGTTGCAGCGAGTGCGGGTCGTGGCAGTCGCTGCAGGTGACGCCCTGGTGGAACATGCGGCTCTGGATGAAGGAGCCGTGCACGAAGACCTCGTCTTGGATCTGCCCGTCGGCGTAGTACAGGCCCTCCGCCAGCAAGGCCAGCCGATGGGTGTCCGCCAGCGGCGCGTCCGGCGTGTAGGGGACGTGGAGCTGTCCGCGGCGGGCGTGGCAACGGGCGCAGGTGTTGACCTCGGCATGACTGCCGCGGGCCGGCTCGCGGTGCGGCAGGCCGGTCTCCGGGTCCTGCAGCCAGGTGGCGTTGTCGCGGTCGGCGAGGTCCGGCGCCAGGCCTTTGTGGTCGTCCCAGGCATCGGCATTGCCCGCCGCCGCAGCCTCGGCCTGCGCTGCGTGCGCGGCGCCGGGGCCGTGGCAGGCCTCGCAGGCGACGTCGATCTCGGCCCAGGTGGTGGTGTAGGCGTCGGTGCTCAGGTCGTAGCCCTTGCTGCAGGCCGGTGGAGTGGCACTCGGCGCACTGGTAGTTCCAGGTCTGGTCGCGGTTGGTCCAGTGCAGCGGGTTGTCGGGGCCGTAGTCCGCCTCGTCCGGGTAGAGGTGGAACCAGCGCTGGCCGCCCTGGTCCGCCGGGCGCGAGTCCCAGGCGATGCCGAGCGCCTGCAGCCGCCCGCCCGGGAAGCGGATCAGGTACTGCTGCAACGGCGTCCAGCCGAAGGTGTAGGCGATGGGATAACTCGCAGGCTTGCCGTCCGGGCCGTCGGTGTCCACCCGGAATTCGTCGCCGTCCCGGTAGAAGCGCGTGGTGACGCCGTGGGCGGTGAATTCGGCGTCGTCGAAGTCGCCGAGGACGTTCTCCGGCGTTGCCTCGGCCATGGCCAGGTCGTGGTGGGAGCCGCGCCAGGCGGTGAGCTCGGCGGCGTGGCAGGTGCCGCAGCGCGCGCTGCCGACATAGCCGTCGGCGGCGGCCTCGTCGGCCGCGAGCGCCGACACACCGGGAAGCAGCATGCCAAGGACTAACACGACAACCGGGGCCAGGCTCCGGGCGGCAGTCACCATCGGCAACGGGGCGGTGGCAGGGCGCCGGCCGGCAGACAGGGGATCGGGCATCGGTTCTCCTCGCACGGTTCAAAATCAGGCAATCGACTGGGATGAATTTGGATTCAGATCTTTCTAATCGTGCCCACCTCCAAACCGTCGAGTACCTATTTGGGAAACATGAACTGGACTTGTGCGCGGATCTGCCAGTCGGCACCGAAGTCCGGGCTCACGGCGTTGTAGTACCCGGAGAGCTGCGTGTTCACCGGCAGCTTGCCGACGTGGAAGATCTTGCCGACGCCGCCGCCGACCGGAACGGTCCAGCGGTTGTCGCTGTCGGCGGTCCAATTGGCGGTGATGATCGGCGCCGAGACCAGATACAAGCCGCCTTTGAAGTTGTAGTTGACAAAGGGCTGAATCAGCCCGTTGTTGTAGTAGCCGCCCTGCTGGTTGCTGGTCAGCGACCAAATATTGTTGACCAAGGCGCCATAGACCCAGGGACTGCCGTGCTCCAGATGCAACAGCACCGCAGATGGGCCAAGCCCCCAGTTGCCGTTACCCAGCTCGTCGCTGGTGTTGGTCGGGACCTGAACGACCGGTCCTGCCCCCCAGATCCATTTGCCGGGATTGGCCGGCGACAAAAAGGCCGTGAAAACGGTATCCCCGATGCCGGTCGTGCTGCCGATGTCTTCTCCGAGCGAGGGCATCCAGATCACGGGCACGATGGTCCGCGTGATGATGTTCCAGTCTTTGTTGATCGAGATCGGGATCACCGGCTGGATATTGAGGATGTTCTGCGTGCCCCGTTCCGGCCCGTAGTTGAGGTTGGTGTTGTTCTGAAACGGTACGCTGATGAGATTGCCGACCGGGTTCTGCGCGAGCTTGGCCAGGTCCTCGGCGCTCATCTCGGCCATCGCCGGTGCGCATCCCAGCCATGTGATGGCCAAAGCCCAGACCAGCGAACGCCATGGATTGAATGATTTGTTCATGAGCTCAGTCTTCGGGTAGAGGCAATGGGTGCCTCGGCAAGAAGGATTCGGGCGTTGTTCGTAAGGAACGATGGGTTGAGGTACGAAACCCAGCCTACGAGCTGTTGCGAGCAGTTGACTCGTCAGCGCCTCGCCTCGGCCCTCAGCGGCCTTATGGTGGAGTGCGCCACCGGGAAACGGGCTCACATAAGGAAAACGGGCTCAGGTCTCGCGTTTTGCCTCTTTTGTCAGGCAAAAGACAAGACGTGACCCCGTTCTTCCCGGGCGGCCCTTGCGAGCCGCCCGGTCCATCGCATTACCGGCGTTTCGCGCCGTTACTCACCCGCGTGGCTGATGTGTTTCGCGGACTGCATCGCCTCGATCACCTGATCCAGGTTGTAGCTCGCTGGCATCTGCAGCGAGGGGAATTCCCTGTAGGTCTCGAGTTCCTTCAGCCACAGCAGCTGCCCGGTGGGCAGCAGGTTCCAGTCATAGATGTACGCCGTGCTTGGCGCGGCCAGTGCGCCGCCGTAGCCCAAGAGGGTGCCATCAACCGTCGCGACCGACCGCTCGAAGGGATCACGCTTGAGGTTGCTGACATAGGTCCAGTGATAAGTCTCTGGGGGGCCGAACGCCTCCGTCGCATTGGAAGAAACCATCGTGTAGTAGAACTTCCAGTTCTTGTACCGCACCGCCGAAGGATCTTTACCGGTGTAGTAGAAGAAGGTGTCGCGTGCCGAATCCGACTTGCCTTCGAGATAGTCCCGCTGATCGACGCCGTCTAGCGTCGTCTTGACGATGCCGGGGTACTCGCCGGCCTCGATCTGCTTCTTCAGGCCATCACCCGAAGGCCCGCCGGCGATATTGACGAAGGTGGGCACCCAGTCCAGTGACGAGAATATCTGGTCCGGATGCGTGCCAGCCTTGACGTGGCCTGGCCAGCGAACGACCATCGGAGCCCGCATACCGCCTTCCCAGGTGGTGAGCTTGCCGCCCCTGAAAGGCGTCACACCACCATCCGGATAGGTGATCGTCTCAGCGCCGTTATCGGTGGTGAAGACGACGATGGTGTTGTCGAGCTCGCCCATATCCTCGAGCTTTTGCAGCACGTAGCCGATGTTGTCGTCCATCTGCTTCATGCCGGCTTCGTTGATACCCCAGTCCTTGCCGCCCTTCTGGCCCAGCATGTCCATGTACTTGTCCGGAAGCATGGTGGTGACGTGCATGCGCGCCGGGTTATACCAGACGAAGAATGGCTTGTTGGTCTTCTCGGGGTCGTTGCGGTCGAGGAAGTCGATGACCTGGGCGGAGATTTCCTCGTCCACGGTCTTGGAGCGTTCCAGCGTCAGCGGCCCTTCGTCCTTGCAGCTCTGGTTCTCTTCCGTGCCGTCCGAGGAAGTGCAGTGGATGACCGGCCGCGGTGGGGTCATACAGAGCGCGGTCTTCGGATCCACCGCACCGGCAACCTCTTCGAGGCCCTTGACCGGGGTGTTCTTACAGGGCGGAACAACGGTCTGATCGGTCGGCGTCTTGTTGATATCCGGGAAGCTCACCCCCTGCATGGCGTCGAGGTGATACAGGTAGCCCCAGAATTCTTGGAAGCCGTGTGCCGTGGGCAGCGACGCCGATTTGTCGCCGAGGTGGTTCTTGCCGAACTCGCCGGTGTTGTAACCGAGATCCAGCAGGAATTTGGCAAGCGCGGGCGTGCCCGGCAACAGCGAGCTGGTGGCACCCGGAAGCTGCGGCATGACCATGCCCGCCCGTAGCGGATGCATGCCGGTGAAGAAGGCGGTGCGACCTGCCGTGCAGCTCTGCTCGGCATAATAGGTCATGAACCGCGCACCTTCATCCGCGATGCGGTCGATGTTGGGGGTCTCCCCAACCATGATTCCCTGATGGTAGGCACCCACGTTCATGATGCCGATGTCATCGCCCATGATGAACAGGATGTTGGGCTTGTCAGTGGGGTCGGCGGCCTGGGCGCTGCCGATGGCGAGACAGGCCGTCAAGGCCAGGATCGAGCCGGCGGTCTTGAGCCCCGCCATGGGGGACGATTTCGGGAGTGGTCGTCTGTTGAGTCGCATGTACACTATCCTCCGGTTAAGAAGCGGTGTCAGAGTTCCGCGCCCAAAGATGGGCGCTGGGGTCAGGGTTGCAGACAAGGGGACTAAAGTAAACCGGGCGCTCGTTGCGGCTTCGCGGCTGTGATCGCGGCGTCGATGGCTTCCAGCGATGCGGTGCCGCGAAACGGGTTGGCCAGACACGCAATCGGATCTCCACCAATGGAGGGCATATCCGACTAAACCGCTCGACCTATTCTCGATCATCCCACCGGAACGGCAACGAGACTATCGGGCAAAGGGGCAAGGGGGTTTGCCCGAAAGGGCAAAGGTGGGCGTGATCGCGAACGCGGACGGGATCAGTCGGGCAAGTGTTGCAGCCGCTCGGCCAACCGGCCGAGTTCGGCCGCCGAACTCGCGCCCAGCTTCGCCATCAGTTGCGCGCGCTGCATCTTGACGGTGCGTTCCGCGATTCCCAGCGCATCGGCGATCTGTTTGTTGAGCTCACCGGCGACGACGCGGTCGAAAACCGCTTGCTCGCGGAGGGTCAGCGCGGCAAAGGCCGCGCGCAATTGCTCCGCCTCCGCACGGGCCGCACGCTCGGCCGCGTCGCGGTCGAGCGCGCGCTGGAGCGCCTCGAACAGGGCCTCGCGTTTGACCGGCTTGGTCAGAAAATCCACCGCCCCAGCCTTCATCGCCTTCACGCTGGCAACCACGTCGGCGTAGCCGGTCAGAAAAACCACCGGCAGCGGATTGCCCTGGCGCAGCAGAGCGGCTTGCAGGTCGAGACCCGACGGCCCCGGCATCCGCACATCCAGCAGCACGCAGCCGGGACCATCCGGCGGCGGCTGCAACAGGAAATCGCCGACCGAGGCGTAGCCGCGCGCTTTGAAGCCGGCCGCGTCGAGCAACCGCAGCAGCGCCGTGCGCAGTGACTCGTCGTCATCGACGACGTGGATCAGGGGTGTAGGGGTGGTCATGCCGGCTCCGCTGTGCCCGCGCCGCCGGCCACTGGCCATTCGACCCGGAACACCGCGCCCGCGCCCGATCCGGAACCGGCACCGGATTCGGCCCAGATGCGGCCGCCGTGGGCTTCGACGAGGGTACGGGTGATCGACAGCCCCAGTCCCATGCCCCGGGGCTTGGTGCTGAAGAACGAATCGAACAGCTTCGGCAGGTGCTCGGGGGCGATGCCGTGTCCCTGATCGCGGACCACCAGAGCCAGGCGATCCGCGTCGCGTTCGACGGACACGGCGACCGTGCGTCGCGCCTCGGGCAGGCCGTTCGCCGCATCCATGGCGTTGAGCACCAGATTGATGAGCACCTGCTGGATCTGGACTCGATCGCCGACCAGGATGGCGGCGGTCGCGGCAAGTCGCAGGTCGAGCGCCACCCCGCGGCGCCGCGCTTCGGCGCGCAGCACGGGCTCCACCTCGCCGACAGCATCGTTCAGATCGAATGGGTGCCAATCCAGCGGCTGCTTGGCGAGCAGCGCCCGCAGCCGGCGGATGACCTCGCTGGCCCGCAAGTTGTCCTGGCGAATGTCGGCCAAAATCGCGCGTAGTTCGTCACGCCGATCCGCACCGGACGCGAGCAGGAGGTCGGCGGCATCGGCATTGCTCAGAATCGCGCCGAGGGGCTGGTTGATCTCGTGGGCGATCGCGCCCGTCAACTCCCCGGCGACCGCCAGCCGCGAGGCATGGGCGAGTTCGAAGCGCTGTTGCTGCACGGACAGTTCCATCCGGCGGCGGCGGCGGCGTTCGAACAGGAGTCCGGCGATCAGCCCAGCCTGCAGCAGGAATACGACAGTGGCGACGACCATTGCGGTTGCATGTTCCTCCATGAGCGTCGGGGTCTTGAAAGACACGATGGCGTCCATGGGAATCGCACTCGGGTCGATGTCCCACCGCCGGATCTGTCGCCAGTCGACGTTCACGGCCTTGGGCATCATCTCCGGCAAGCGCGGCGCGGCGGGCGCGCCGCCGGCAAGCCGGTCATTCACGAGGCGTCCCGCCTGCCGCCCCATGGCCGCGAAATTCGGCATGGAGCCACCGACGATGCCGGTGCCGATGAAGGTATCGAAGGGTCCGTACACCGGCGCGGCGGCGGCAGCGGCCATGAGCCGGGCGGCTTCGCGAGGGGAAAACAGGCGACCGACACCGTCCTCGAAGTAGCCCGGCGTAAACACCACGGCGTCACTGCTCAACTCACTCAGCCGTTTCAACACCGCGTCGGTCGGCAGGCCGGCGAGAAACTCGGCGCTTACCCGGTCCTGGAATCGCGACACTTCGCCGCGCAACTCGGCTTCCCAGGCGCGATCCTGCGCGGAGGCGCCCGTCACCACCAGCAGCCGTCGGGCGTGCGGATGCCAGCGCAGCGCAAGCTCAATGGTGCCCGAAAAATCGTATTCGATCGGAACGCCGACCATGTCGGCCGGCAGCGGCGGGCGCGATTGCAGGAACGAACGGAGAACGGCCGCGTGGATGACCGGGACCCGCGGAAACAGCTCGGCGCGATGGCTGAGCACGAAATCGAGTGCCCCCTCGCCCCCGACGACCAGCACGGCCGGCGGTCGCAACGCGTACTTCTCGCTCAGGAACCTGGTCAGGGCGCGCATGTAGGACTCGCCGTCAAAACGGGGATAGTCGAGAAACTCTGCGCTCAGCTGCGTCGAATTGGCGAGCGTCTCGCGCAGGCCGGATTCGAATTCGAGATTCGCCGGCAGCAAGCGATGGTTGGAATACAGTACGAGGACGTTCCGGTTCTCTGCGGCCGGGGCGGCAGGCGCAAACAAGAGCCAGCACGCGAGCCAAAGTGTGAAAGTCGATCCGTGCTTTGCTCGACAGTTCATTATAAGCGACAGACGCGACCACGAAACCGCGGCAAGCGCGACAGGACGTGGAGACATGCGACATGCTTGTTCAAAACATTGCAGGGCGATCTGTCCGGTGCCGGAAGACTAAAGCATCGTCATTCCCACTGGTCGCTTGCAAGATGGCAGGGATGTCTCGACGGCCGTGCAGGATGCGCAGCACATCGATTCGGTCCGGAAACTCGATGTAGAAGACCAGATATTGATGATCCCGTAAGTCTTCGCAGTATTTCTGAGGCGCAGGCTCCTGATATGGCTGGAATCCGACCTGCGGGGACTTATGCAACTATCAATACTGGAATCGCTTTGCCGGGAAGCAACGCAGATCGCTGCATTGCAATAGGTGCGCGTAGCGCATCGAGCCGATCGCGGGCCTTTCGGCGATGAGATTCAGTGTGTGCTCGATGGCGTCGATGAACCTCAACTCCAACGCCTCGCCGCCCTCGGCGAAATAGTCGTCGGCGGCTTCCTCCAGATCTCTCCTTGCCCGCTCGCGGCGGATGAGTGATTTGCCCGTCACTCTTGGGTCTTCCTGCGTCTTGCGCGGGCGCGGAGGTCGTCGAAGTAGCCTTTGTCGAAGGTGCCTTCGATCGGCGAACTGGCGCCCTCCTCGATGAGCTTGCGAAACATCACCAACTCGCGGTGCTCTCGGATCAGCTGACGCAGGTATTCGCTGGTGCTGGTGTAGCCGGACTCGGCGACCTGTTCGTTAACGAAGTCGCGCAGTTCGTCCGGCAGGGAGATGTTCATCGTGGCCATGGCGTTCGCTCCCGATTGGCAAGGTTTGCCAAAAATATAGCGCTACGGTCGCACAGGCGCTACAAGCCATATCCCTGGTGCAGGCCGAAACCGATCTGTTGCTCTGCCAGCGCTCCTGGAAAGCGGTGCCTTGTGCGTTGCGTAGGCGATCCCGGCACTCGGCTCGGAACCGGATACGGCTCAGCTCATCCGGCAGGCAGGTCCCATTTGAGCACAGCAGCGCGGCACCTTGGAGAAACCCGTCTGGCCATCACGCAGCCCGTGGAGACACCTCGGATGCGATGGCTTGGCCTGCCGTCCGCTTCGCCATCTCCAGCTCGCAGTTCTTCTGGAGGTCGAGCCAGGATTGCGGGGTCGTGTTGAAGTACCGGCCGAGGCGCAGCACTGTGTCGGCGGCGATGGAGCGCGTGCCGTTCAGTCTGGATAGGCAAGGGCGCCCGGATTTCCCATCCGTGGGCATCATGCCCGTCGCCGAGGCGTCAGGTCAGACCGCAGCGGTAGTCGCGAGGCGTCATGCCGGTCAGCCGCTTGAACGCCCTCGAAAAATGCGGCGCGTTGTCGTAGCCGGCGGCAAACGCGATGTCGGCGATGTTCAGGTCGGGATCGGCCAACAGGTCGGATGCGACCGAGAAACGCGCCTCCTGGACAATTTCGGAATAGGTGGAGCCGCTTTGCGCCAGCCGACGCTGCAAGGTGCGCTCGCTCATGCCGACGATCTCGGCCACCAGGGACAGGTGTGGATGACCCTGCGCGAGATAGGGACGGATGAGCGCGCGCAGGGCGGTCACGAGCAATACGCTCGGCGGGAGGCACAATTTTCGGGCTGCCCTGGGTGGTGGTTTCCTTCACGAAGTCCAAGATGACTTGCTTGGCCGAGCCATCGTTCCACGAGGGTAGTGGATCGGTCTGGGCATGGGCGGATGCGCCCAGGGCGAACAGGACGCCCAGTGCAAAGAGGCGGGCGAACGTGGAAAAAGAGGCCTCTGTTACGTTTCGTGTGGGCAGGGGCCGGTAGCGTCCAGGGATGGAAGGAGGAGCAGGCGCCTGCCGATTCGCGCGGGCGAGGGCGGGCGCCCGAGTAGGGACAAAACGGACAGTTGACGCTATCTTACAGGGACTCCATTCGGAGCCCACCAGGAGAGATCGACGATGAAACACAGCCAGACGATGTTCGCGACCGCCCTATTCACCCTAGCCATGACCGTCCCGCCCGTCCTGTGGGCGGAGACCCAGTCCGAGAAGGAGTTGGACGCCGCCGCCTTTGCGGCATCCGAGTCCCAGACCCAGCTGCAGGAGGAGGAGGCCGTGGAAAAGAAGAGCGATATGGACGCTTCGCAGGGCGATGCCGCCGCGGCTACCGATGCGCCGGCCGAGGGCGAGGGTCGTACAGCGGTGCCGAAGTAAGCCCTCCTTATCACACTCGGTTCGATCAGCCCCGGTCGGACGGGGCTGGTGGGCAACTCAGCGGAGCATCCCAGATGAAGAGACACATGAGTCGCGCGTCAGACGGCCGAGGCGTAGCCACCCGCCTCCAAGCGCTGGCGCTGTCAAGCCTATTCATCGCCGCATGCGGCTCCACGGCGAATGACCCCACCGGGGCGATTGCGGTCACGGTCAAGCCTGGGGACACCGGGACCTGCGATACCTCACCCTGTCAGGTGAGCCTGGTCATGCCTGCTGGCAGCGGAAGCTACGAGGTGACCGCCAACGAAGAGCGGGTCGGCGAGTTCCCGGCAGGACAGACCGTGAGCCTAGGTGGGTACTACTCCTCCCAGGCATTTAAGATCAAGGGTGCTAACGTGCCACCCGCGTATGTTTACATTCCCCAGGAGCCTTAGGCCGGCGCTCGCCGCGCTTCCCCTAAGTGATGTATTCGAGTAATGCGAGCGGCACCTGTCGCTTGGATCGGCGCTGCCGCGTAGACAGCGGCAGCTGATGGGTTTTTTCGGCGCCGACCGGCCGAGATGGAGCTGACACCCACTCACCTGAGGAGATCATCATGTCTGCAACCAATGAGGCTGCGTTGGCGACCCTACGGGACGCCGCGTTCGGGGAGGTGAAGCGGAACTGGGGCTGGCTTCTGGCCCTGGGCATCGTCTCGATTGTCCTGGGAACCCTTGGGCTCTATATGACCTTCGGGCTCACCCTGGCGAGCGTCTTGTTTTTCGGGGTCCTGATCCTCGTGCTTGGGGTACTGCAACTCGTCCATGCCTTCACGTGCAAGGGCTGGAAATCCGTGTTGTGGCACCTGCTGATCGCGCTCCTCTACGTGGCGGCCGGCATCGACATCATCGCCGATCCGGTTCGTGCCTCAAAGGTACTGACCCTGGTGCTGGCGGGCATTTTGATTGCCATCGGCGTGATTCGCATCATCATGGCCTTCCAGCTTCGGGGGGCGGTGGACGGCTGGTACTGGTCCCTCTTGTCCGGCCTCGTTTCCATCCTGCTTGGGGGCATGATCATTGCCCAATGGCCGGCCTCCGGTCTCTGGGTGATCGGCCTCTTCGTGGCCATCGAGCTCATTTTTAACGGCTGGTCCTATCTTTTCGTGGCTTTGGCCGCGCGCAAGGCCGCTCACGCGGGAACCGGACCCGTATAGGGGCGGAAGGGCTGGGCGGAGCAGCAATCGGGCGTGCCGAAACCCGCCCCTTCCCCTCCCGATCCCGGGAACCGAGAGGCCGAAGCCCGGATTCACTTCACTCGTTAGTGCGCTGAACCCTTGGATGGGCGACGCAAACGTCAGTGATGGCCTGATCGGTTTCGAACCCTGGGGGCGGAGCCTGCCGCATCGTTCGACATCGCACCGCCGACCGGACCCCATCCGCGATGGCACTCAGCCGTTTCATGACGTCTTTGTAAGGTGTCGCGAAATGTCAAGCCAGAGGTGGTCTCTGTGCGTAACCTGCGGCAGGTTTACCGAGGCGCTCTGGCTGTCTATTTCGGGAGGGCAAACGAATCGCCGGGGAGTCTGCCCGGTTCCCAAGACCCGCGTGATTCTGGAGCCCCGTTGGTTGGCGGTGTCCGTCGAGGCCGTTGCGGATAATCAAGGTTCCATCGGCCTGAATCTCAAACCTCGACACTGGAGAGGAAGCGTATGTATCTGAAGCAACTTGTCGTTTGTTCCACCGCGGCTGCTGCCATCGCCCTGTCTGGAGTTGTCAGGGCCGAAACCGCGGCTGACGCTGCCGCGGCCGCCGCGGCGGCTTCCGAGAAGGCCATGGCCGCCGACGTCGTGATGGAACAGAAGGACGCGGCCGCGGCAGAGCAGGAGATGAACGCGAAGATAAAGGCCGCCGCCGAGGCGCAAGCCAAGGCCAAGGCCGACCCGACTGAGGCCAACAAGCGCGCGGCCATGAAGGCGGAACTGGAAGCCGAGGAGGCGGCGACGAACGCGGAGGCCTACGAAAACGAGGCGGCCGCTGTTCAGGATCTGTCTGCCGAAGACGCCCAGAAGGCCGAGTCCGCCAAGACAGGCGCGATGCTCAAGGACGATGCCAAGGAGATCGGCGGCCAGTAATTGCCCGTGATGCTCCCTCGGCACCCCCAGGAGTGCCGAGGGATCCTACAGCGCCCGCAGGTGACCGAGCCCGGTTTGTCGGGCCGCCACGAGGTCCCGCGTAAGCCCAGGAAGCTTTAGATGGCAGGGTGCCTGGGGGTCCCTTTGCGCGGGTACCGATGCCTCCTTGACCGGACCCGTGCCCTGAGGCAAGCCTCCACTGTCGAGGGCTGGTATCCGTTACCGCTCCGCGATTGGTGGGCCCCCTCCGAAGCCATTTTCAGACGCATACGTTTCTGAAAATGGCAGGGCATTCGTGCCCGGCACGGCACGCGTCATCAATCAGCGTTTTCCGATGGCAGCAGCCCGAAGATGCAGTTAAGTGCCGGCTGATTGGTGCCGGTTGGGTAGAAGTCGTTGATGGCGTCCCTGTATTGCGCCCTCGTGAATGTCCCGAGATAGAGCTTCGAGGTGGTGTCCACGAGGGTAGTGTCGTCGTTGCTGGTGCTGAGCAGCCAGTTCAGGGGCTGATTGCCGACGGACTCCTTGCCGCACGCCTGGCCGACGCGGGTCAGGAAGGCGTCAGCTCCAGGGTTCTCGATCAGCGCGTCCGGGGCGAAACCGTCGGTCCCGCAGCCCGCCAAGGCGACCAGGGAGGCCGAGAGAAGGAGGACATGGATCGGGCGGAAACCGCGAGCGGTGGTTTTGACGGGCATAGGGGATACCCAGGAGCTGAGGACACGCCGATACGCACCGGCGGATGAACCGGTGTGCGGCATGCCGGGGTTGTCGATGACGCACGGTACCGGTCCGCTCGCGTCCGCGTCTCAAGAGTCACATGGGGTGCCGTTTGGCCTCGTCCGAATCCGTCCGGTGGCAGGCACTCCGTAGGCCCTGACGGCAGGGAGCGGTCCGGCTGGTCGAGCCTGGTGGATCAGCAATCCTCGCTGCAGAGCTTCAGGTCGGCGTTGCAATCGTCGATGCATTCCCCGGCCGGGAGATCCGGGCCCTCGTCGTGGGGTTCTCGCGCCCTGGCGCCACTGTTTTCACACTCGGACTCGCAATCGGAGAAGACCGCTTCGCACTCGGAAAGGCAGTCGCCCCTGGCCTCGACGGCACCGGGGTCATCGAGATCCACGGCCGGCGTTGTGTCTTGAGCAAGCGCAATAGGCGAGCCGAGGAGCAGGAGCAGGAGCAGGAAGAAAGTCGCTTTCATGGATGATACCCCGCAAAGGTCCGGGAGCAGGTTGATCACGCCATGCCAGTGTAGCATCCGGCCGGTTCGCCCAGGCGCGATGCCATTTACCGCGATCAAGGCCCCATCCCCCCGCTGTGCCTGTTCCTTCCCGTCTCGCGGCCCGGTTTCATCCTGCCCCTCCGTTGCGCGATCCCAGACCGGACTTCGGAAGCCGTCAGGCCTCGCCGCGCATCACGCGCTTGACTAGCGGGATGGTCGGATGGCGCTGCTCGCGCGGGCTCGCACTGTCCACCTGCGCCACAAGCTCCAGCAGTGAGGCCGGGTCGCGGGCGTGGTAGGTCATGATATAGCGCACGACCTCGGGGCTCAGTGCGAGGCCGCGGCGCTGCGCGGTCTCGACCAGCAGGGTCTCGCAGTCGGGCTCGGTCAGCGGAAGCAGCCGGTAGCGAGGCCCCCAGTGCAGGCGGGAGCGCAGGTCCGCCAGCCCGATGGCCAGGTCGTCGGGCGCGACCGCGGCCGCGGTCAACAGGGAACGGCCCCGCTCGCGCAGGCGGTTGAATAGATCGAACAGGGCGCGCTCCCAATCCGGGCTGCCGGCGACCCGGTCCAGATCGTCCACCGCCACCAGGTCCAGGCGCTCCAGGTTGTCCAGCACGGTGGGGTCCAGTCCCAGCCGCCCCAGGGGCACATAGTAATACCTAGATTTTGCAAGTGCGCTCTGAGCGCGACGACCAGAACAAAGGGGTCTGATTAATGGGCGATAGCGGGGGCGACAATTGCCGGGCGGATGACCGAATCGCCGCCGCAGCCACCTCCCGCGGTCGCTTTGGCGGGCCGGATTGGGGCCGGAAGCGCCAGCGCGGATGCCGCTCCAAACAGGGCCCGCCGACCTGGACGATCAGGCCGGCGATCACTTCGCCTTGGAGCATTGGAAGGACTTAGAGCGGTTGGCTCAATGCCAACCAGTCCTCCCAGACCCGGGCATGCAGGTGCTGGCGCGCGAGCTTGATGCGCAACTGATTGGCGCCGGTCAGGAGTTTCCCCGCCACGCGAATCAGGAACAGACGGATGCTCTGCGGCTCCCAGCGCTTGAGCTGGGCGTTGCCGCTGAGCAGGGCCATCCAGCGCAGGGTGTTATAGGCGAGGACCGCGCACTGGAACAACGCGGCGTTGGCCAGGAAGTGGACGGTCTTCAGGTGGGCCAGGCCCATTTGGCTCTTGGCCTCCTCGATCCAGGTCTCGGAGGTGGCGCGTTGACCATAGGTGCGATGGGCGAGCCACGGGCTCAGCGGCTCGGTGCTCACGTAGCAGAAGCAGTCATAGCACTCCAGCTCGAGCAGCTCGCCTTGGGGGTGATCGGCATCGCGCGCTTGCGGGCAGCGCACCGCGAGGAAGAACCGCTCACGGCTCCACCCGCCGGCTCGGTGAGAGAATTCACATTGCTCCCAGCCGCGGCGCCGGTGGATCGGGGTCCAGCGCTGTTGGCCGAGCAGCTGGGCGAGGTTCCTCATCTTGACCTTGATCAGGTAGCCGTGGCCGCGGGCGTCGAGCAGGTCGAGCAAGGCGCCGTCGAAGAAGCCGCTGTCGGCGCGCAGAATCAGGCGATGATGCGCCGGGAACTGGGCGAGCAGTTGCTGCATGAACGCCACCATGCCATTGCTGGTGTAGGCGCTGCCGGTGCGCAACCACGCCTGTACGATCTCTTTGGTGTCGCTGCAGAAGGCGAGCAACGGATGATAGGAACGCGCGCCGCGTTTGTGGGGGTTGTAGCCCTTGGCCGTCCCTTGCTGGCGACCGTAGACAGTCTTGACCGTGGAGTCGGCATCGATCCATTTTTGGCACTGCGTGGCCAGATGCGAGCGCCCGGCGCGCAGGGCGCGGGCCCACACCCGCTGGCGCAGCGCATGGACCAGCGTCTCCAGGCCGCTGACATGCCGCTCGCGCACCTCCTTAAACACCCGCCCGAGCGTGCTCTGATCGGGCAGGCGCTGCCAACCGGCTACCCGGCGCAGCACCTCGTCGGACCACAGCGCCATGCACTGACTGAGGCTGCGCGCCCCGCCGATCAAGCCCACCACCACCAGGAACGCGGCGTCGCCGAGTTGGTAGAGGGCGTTCGCCGCGCGCGTGTGCTCAACGTGATGACCGAACAGGCCGCCGAAGCCCAGGGCGTCGAGAAACTTGACCACCGGCACCAGCCCGGCTTGGCTGCTCATGCCACGTCCTGCGTCTTCCAGCCGGATCTTCGGCGACGCACCCCGGGCCGATCCGGGTCTCTTTGCGGTCGGTTTGCTCATCGAAACGGTGACTCCTCAAGGCGAACCCAATGCGGCTCTAATGTACTGAGAAGGTTACCATTCTACGCATCCTGTATTCAGCGCTTGCAGCATTTAGGTAATAGTAGGCATGCCGCCGTGCTACGCGGGCGGCGAGACAGGCGCCTTGGAGCAGGTGGGACTTGCCGGTTCCAGGGAGGCCGAACAGATAGAGGAAAGACTCCCCGCCCGCCGCGGCCATTGCGCCGACGGCGGTCACCGCCTCACCGTTGGGGCCGGGGAAGTAAGGAAAAAAAATTCAAGCGGCCCTGCGAGTCCAGGGCGGTCTGAGGCAGGAGGTTAACGAGGGCCGAAGGGTCGTTCAAGGCTCAAGCGAGGTCGGGCTCGGGCCTCCCGGAATCTGCGAGAGCGACGCGTCGGAGGGTCGTGGGCGAGGTTTCGTCAGCCCCGAGATAAGGGGCGGCGGCGCCGTCGATCGCATAAGACGGCGGTTACCAGGAGATGCGCTGGTCAAACGCGAAGCCAGGGTCCGGTTGGGCGACGAGGTCCCAGTCCGGCATCGGCTCGGGATCATCATCCCAGGCGGGTGGTCCGCGGGCAGGAGCGATCGAAGTGGCCCGGTGGGCTCGCCGATATGGGCGAGGATCCGCTGTACCGGGGCGGCCTCGGTCACGAAGGCGATGATGCGCATGTCCGCGCCGCAGTTGGGGCAGACCAGCGGGAGCGACTCGAACAGCCGTGCCAGCAGCATGGCCCATAGATAATGGGCGCAGCGCCGCAGCCGTTGCGCTGTGGCTGCTGGCGCTGAGACGGCTTCAGCGGGAGGATTCTCCTCGGCTGCATCGCGCCCGTAGGTGGTGACGGCCGCATGCACGGGTGAGTTGGGTGCCAGAACGCCGTGATAGCGATGGCGGTGCAACCTCGGTGGCGGGATCAAGGCCGCCAGATAATCAATCAGCTCCAGCGGCGTGAGGGACAGCACCGTGCTTCCGTCCCGTTGAGCCCTGGGCAAGCGGTAGATCACGTGCTGATCGTCGATCCGGTCGAGACGCTCGAGCGCAAAGAGCGGGCGGGCACAATAGCGCAGCAGCCGCTCCAGGCCCGCGCGATCCCGAGCGGCAATCCGCACCTCGGCATCGAGCGAGAATCCGCTGTTCTCCCAGGTGAGCATCTCGCGGACGTCATCGCTGTCGATCAGGCCGCTGCGGGCGAACCATCGCAACACCCGCACACGTACCTGCTCGCAGATGGCGGCGATGGCCTGGGGCCAGCGCCGGCGCAGGTCGGAAGTGCACGGCTTCGCAGACACCGACCGCGTTATCCACACGCTCGAATACGCCGTCGATGATGCAACAGTGGTAGTGAATATGGCGGTTGAGCGAGGCGCCAAAACGGTGGATAAAGCTCACTGCCCCAAGGCGCGCGGGCGCCGAGGTGGCGCCGCTGGCCTGGCACAGATAGCCTTCGATGACGCGCAGGACGATGTGCAGCACGGCACTAACGGCCTTTGGCTCCCGCTCCAGATACCAGCGCAGGCGCTTGGGCATCGACAAGACCCACTGACGCACGGGCACCGGCGGGAAGACATGATCGACGAGGTGCGCGGCGGTTTCCGCCGTGCGCCGGGCGTTGCACGAGGGGCACAGGACTCTGCCTTTGCACGAGAAGGCGACGAGGAAGTCCTGGCCGCAGGCCGGGCAACGGGCCCGACAGAAACCCCAGGCCAGGATCAGGATCCGCACACCGGAGATAGCGGCGGAATTCCCGCTCCACGGACGCCGGTACCCGCTGGCCGTCCCAGTCCCCTTCGCGCGCGAGCGCGAGGTAGGTCTCCAGGTGTTCCTGGACGAGACGGTAGAGGACGGTTTGCTCGGGGCGACGACGGGCGTAGACAGCGGGGCGGCATCCCTGTGGGTTGGCGGCCATGTCGGCAGCGCGGCATGATCACGCGGATAGCTGTTTTTATGTACAGCACAGCAGCGTGATCCTGGGGGGCTGCAGCGAACGACCGCTGTCCGTTGGACTGCGGCCGTTGAGATTCGGGGGACGGGTGTCGGCTTTGGGTCGTGAACAGCCTGTCGCGGCGTGACGTGCGACCGACCGCAATGCGCGTAGAGCAGTCGCCAGCAACCGGCCACTGAGCGTCCGGTTTTCAGGTCCCCGGTGCGTCTAAGGGCCTCGCTCGCTTTCTCCTCCCTGAGTCGGCGAGCTTCCGTCATTTGCCCGAGACCTCTGCTGCGGCGTTGACTGCGTCTAAGACGATTTGCTACCCGGCTGGAGCAAGCAACTGGTCAACTCGACTGGTACCATAGCGGGATTAGAGAACGACCTTTCGCTATCGGACCGATTCAAACAGGGTCGCCCTCGTTCCCAAGGGTAAAAATTTTTTGGAAGCTGACGCTTTTCTCGTATGGCCTGGAAAAGGCAATTCCTAGGCCGGTCCTAGATCCGGCATACTGATTGGATGGCGTCCTATTTCCCGAATCGAGGACCCTCCAGTTCACCGGCCCTTCGCGGTGAGCCTTTTTTACCCCGCTCGCATGCAGTGCGCGAGAAGTGGTCGCAACTTGCATAGTGGGCGCGGGGGATAAGCACGAGCCCCGGCTCCATTTCTTTAAGCTGCCGAACGTAGTCCGTCGGTTCTAGGCTGTTATTCTCAAGATACTCCAGCTCCGCAGTCATTGACTCAATGCGAGCGCTGTTTTCTTTGGCGACTTCGTGGCATTCCCGAATCTGCTGCGCCAATGCGTTGTTGTCTGTTAATATACTGCTCACTGCTCACTGCTCACTGCTCACTGCTCACTGCTCACTGCTCACTGCTCACTGCTCACTGCTCACTGCTCACTGCTCACTGCTCACTGCTCACTGCTCACTGCTCACTGCTCACTGCTCACTGCTCACTGCTCACTGCTCACTGCTCACTGCTCACTGCTCACTGCTCACTGCTCACTGCTCACTGCTCACTGCTCACTGCTCACTGCTCACTGCTCACTGCTCACTGCTACGCTCACTGCTCAATGCTCACTGCTCGCTCATGCAAGCAATCCAACTTTTTGGATCAGTCCGATATCTTCGTCTAAACCTTTGCGGCAGCAGCCAACGTCATCCGAAAGGAAGTCTGCCCAGATTTCACCGCCAGCACACGCTACAAAGCGCGAATGCAGATCGAGGGCCTCCATGAGAGAAACGTTCGGATCATACCAAGCATTGTAGTCTGCGTTCCCGAGCAGGGCTCCATGAGACCGTAACCAACCACCAGGGACCCGACGATCAGTGTCGAGGTTACCCCGATGAAGGCTCTGTTTCCCTGCGCAGCGCCCATGTCCACATCCCCTTACGCATCTGGTGTTCTTCGCGCGACATAGCGCGTTCAAACCGGTCATTCGATCATGCCGTAGGCCCGATTCTGACTATGCGCTGCAAGGTGGCCGAAACCGCTAATGTGAAGACTAGCGCAAGACCGACAAGTTTGATAGGAAAAGCAAACGCCCCAGGGAAAACAGAGACACGCGGGTAGCGCTGAATGGCGTCTGCGGGGTTGCGGAAGGCTGTGGTTGACGATAAATAATGCGCTTAGTCGGACTTCCATTGTTCGCCGGCTCGTTGCGAGACCCGACATGACCATCGACGGCGCCCTGTTCAACCCGGCCGCCCTGTGGGCGATAAACATCCTGTTCGCTTTGGCGCTGCTCGGTGCCGTGCGGATGGCTCCTTGGCGCAAGTTCCGCGACACCGAGCAGCTGCACGTCTTCCTGGGCACCGTCGTGGCCCTGCTTGTGCTGTGGCGCATGGGCGCCCCGGTGCAGCCAGGCCTGTCCTTCCACCTGCTCGGGGTGACCGCCATCACCCTGATGTTCGGCTGGTCCTTGGCGGTGATCGCGGCTTCGCTCGCGCTGCTGGGGGTAACGCTCAACGGGGGCGGCGGCTGGGACGGCTTCGCCCTCAACGCCCTGGTGTGCGGCGTGGTGCCGATCACCCTGACCCAGATCCTGCTGATCCTGATCCGCTGGTACCTGCCCAAGCACTTTTTTATCTACGTGCTGGTCAACGGCTTCCTCACCGCCGGCTTCGTGGGGGCCGCCACCGGCTATCTGGCCGCCGGGCTGCTGGTGGCGAGCGGGGCCTACACCTTCGCCGAGCTGAATCAGACGGTGCTACCCTTCTTCCCGCTGATGTTCCTGCCCGAGGCGATCCTGAACGGCTGGCTGCTGGCCGTCCTGGTGGCCTTCAAGCCCCAGTGGGTCTACTCCTTCAGCGACGAGCAGTATCTCCACGGTAAATAGCGGGGTTTCGTCATGGGGTGGTGGGGCACGGCCTTCGGCGGCGCGGTGGGCCTTGCGGTCGGCGGACCCCTCGGGGCCCTGGTCGGAGCGGCCATCGGTCGGGGGCTGGACCGGGGCGCGGCGCGGGTGGACTTGTTCGGGGGGGCGACCGCCTCGGGCAGGGCCCGGCTCAAAGAGCGATTCTTCGAGACGACCTTCGAGGTCATGGGCCATCTGACCAAGGCGGACGGCCGCGTGAGCGCGCCCGAGATCGCCTTTGCCGAGTCGGTGATGGACCGCATGGAGCTGAGCGCGGCCCTGCGGCGGGCCGCCATCCTCTGCTTCAATCAAGGCAAGGCCCCCGGCTTTGACCTGATGGGCTCGTTGAGCGGGCTGAGCCGGGCCGGGCTCGGCCAGGGCCCGCTGCTGCAGATCTTCCTGGAGGTGCAGCTCGGGGCGGCCCACGCGGACGGGGAGCCGACCGCCGGGCAGCGGGAGATCCTGGAGCGCATCCGGCGTGCCCTGCAGATGCCGCTGGCCAGTTACCGCCGCCTCGAGCGCTTGATCCTGATCCAGAAACGGGTGCTCGGCGGGTTCGGGGCCAACCCGGGCGCGGGACGTAGCGGCGGGTCCCGCTCTCAGGGTGCGTCGCGGGGCAGGGCGCTTGATCCCTTGGCCGGCGCCTACGCCACCCTGGGGGTGGAGCCGGGCGCGAGTGATGCGGAGGTGAAACAGGCCTACCGCCGTCTGATGAATCGTCACCATCCGGACAAGCTGGCGTCGCGCGGGATGCCGGAGGAGGCCCTCAAGCTGGCGTCCCAGAAGACCCAGGAGATCCGCCGGGCTTACGAGGCCATCGCCCGAACGCGGGCGGCCTAGGGATCCGCTGGCAAGCGCGAGCGGGCAGCCTTGGCAACTCGTGCGGCCGGACACGGCCGCTCGGTCAAGTGAAAATCGGCACCGCTTGGGTTAAAGTAGGGTGGTTTCAAAACCCTATCCAGGCCGGCGATGTCACGCACCGGCCAGCGAAACCCCCGGAGGACACCCATGGCGACCGACTACATCGCACCTTCCATCCTGTCCGCCGACTTCGCCAAGCTGGGCGAGGAGGTCGACAATGTCCTCGCCGCGGGGGCGGATATCGTCCACTTCGACGTGATGGACAACCACTATGTCCCCAATCTGACCATCGGGCCGCTGGTTTGCGAGGCCCTGCGGAAGCACGGAGTCACCGCTCCCATCGACGTGCATCTGATGGTCAAGCCGGTGGACCGAATCGTCCCGGACTTCGCCGCCGCCGGTGCCACCTACATCACCTTCCACCCGGAGGCGAGCGAGCACGTTGATCGCACCCTCCAGCTGATCCGCAACGAGGGCTGCAAGTCCGGGCTGGTGTTCAACCCCGCCACCTCGCTGTCCTACCTGGAGTATGTGCTGGACAAGTGCGACATGATCCTGCTCATGTCAGTGAACCCGGGTTTCGGCGGCCAGAGTTTCATCCCGTCGGCGATGGACAAGCTGCGCCAGGTGCGCAAGATGATCGACGACTCCGGTCTCGACATCCGGCTTGAGATCGATGGCGGCGTGAAGGCGGACAACATCGCCGAGATCAAGGCGGCGGGTGCGGATACCTTCGTCTCCGGCTCTGGCATCTTCAGCAAGGCGCAGGCCGGCGACCCCCACCGCTACGACACCATCATCCGCCAGATGCGTGAGGCCATGGCGGGCGTCAGCCGCTGAGCGCGGTCTCGCCGCGCCAACCCCCGATGGAGCTGTAAACGCATGCCGCGGCCCCGAATGAAACCCCGGATGATCCTGATCGACCTGGACGGGACACTCGTGGACAGTGTCCCGGACCTGGCCTACTGCGTGGACGAGATGATGGCCCGCCTGGGGCGTCCCCCCCATGGCGAGGCCGCGGTGCGCAACTGGGTCGGCAACGGAGTCGAGCGCCTGGTGTGCCGGGCCCTGATCGGTCAACTGGACGGCGAGCCGGAGGAGGCCGATTTCGCGCGCGCCTACCCCATCTTCCTGGACCTCTATGCCGAGAACACCTCCCAGCGCTCCGTCCTCTACCCCGGGGTTCGGGAGGGTGTCGACTATCTGCGGACCAACGGCTATCCCCTGGGCTGCGTGACCAACAAGGCGGCCCAGTTCACCCTGCCGCTGCTCAGGGATCTGGGGGTGCTCGATGCCTTCGGTCTGGTGGTGAGCGGCGATAGCCTGCCCGAAAAGAAACCGCATCCCCTGCCGCTGCTTCACGCGGCACAGCACTTCGGGGTCGAGCCCCGCGACGCCCTGATGATCGGCGACTCGGTGAGCGACGTGAAGGCGGCGCGCGCCGCCGGGTTCGGGATCGTTTGCATGAGCTACGGCTACAACCACGGCCAGGACATCCGGGAGGCGAACCCGGACGCGGTGATCGACAGCATGGTTGAGCTCGAGGGCCTGATCGCCCCCGCCGCTTGAGACCCAAGATGGCCGATCGGAGACACCGGGCACCGATGGGACCGCGATGGCGACGCTGAGTCGACACCGTTCAGACTCCCATCGACCATTTGCCCGGAGACTCCCATGACTCCCGACGCATTCGCCGCCCTTAAAGATCAGGGCCGCAACCGCATCCCCCTCGTTTGCGAGGTCCTCGCCGATCTCGACACCCCGCTCAGCGTCTACCTCAAGCTTGCCGAGGGACCCTTTTCCTATCTCTTCGAGTCCGTTCAGGGCGGCGAGAAATGGGGCCGTTACTCCATCATCGGTCTGCCCTGCCGCAGCGTGTTGAAGGTGCACGGTCGGACCATCGCGGTGGAGCGTGACGGTGCCGTTATCGAGACGGCCGAGCGCGCCGACCCCCTGGCCTGGATTCAGGCCTACCAGGCCCGCTTCCAGGTCGCCGCCCATACCGGGATGCCGCGCTTCACCGGCGGGCTGGTGGGCTATTTCGGCTACGACACCATCCGTTACATCGAGCCGCGGCTGGCGACCTGCCCAAACCCCGACCAGCTCGGCACCCCGGACATCCTGCTCATGGTCTCGGACGAGGTGGTTGTGTTCGACAACCTCGCCGGGCGCATGTACATCATCCTGCACCTGGATCCCCAAGCCGGCGACACGCTGGACTCTGGCCGCGCGCGCATGCGCGAGCTCATCGGGCGCATGCAGCGAGGCGCCCCGCGCCGCACCGCCGAGGGTTCGCGCCAGGTCCACGAGGGGGACTTCGTCTCCGGCTTCACGGAGGGCGGCTTCGAGGCGGCGGTGGAGCGCATCAAGGACTACATCCTGGAGGGGGACTGCATGCAGGTGGTGCTGTCCCAGCGCCTCTCCATCCCCTTCCGGGCACCGCCGCTGGACCTCTACCGCGCCCTGCGGGGACTCAACCCCTCCCCCTACATGTACTTTCTGGACCTGGGGGACTTTCATATCGTCGGCTCCTCACCGGAAATCCTGACGCGGCTGGAGGATGGAATCGTGACGGTGCGCCCCATCGCCGGTACCCGCCGACGGGGCTACACGGAGGCCGAGGACAACGCCCTGGAGGTGGAGCTTCTGGCAGACCCCAAGGAACTCGCGGAGCACCTGATGCTGATCGACCTGGGTCGCAACGACACGGGACGCGTGGCCCGGGTGGGCTCGGTGCGCGTGACCGACCGCATGATCGTGGAGCGTTACTCCCACGTCATGCACATCGTCTCCAACGTGGTGGGCGAGTTGCGGGAGGGCATGACGGCCGTCGACGTGCTGCGCGCCACCTTTCCCGCGGGCACCGTGTCCGGCGCGCCCAAGATCCGGGCCATGGAGATCATCGACGAGCTGGAGCCCGTCAAGCGCGGCATCTACTCCGGCGCCGTGGGGTATCTCTCCTGGAATGGCAACATGGACACCGCGATCGCCATCCGTACCGCCGTCATCAAGGACGGCACCCTGCATATCCAGGCAGGTGCGGGCGTGGTGGCGGACTCCATCCCGGAGCTGGAGTGGAAGGAGACCATGAACAAGGGCCGCGCCATTTTCCGGGCCGTGTCCCTGGCGGAGGCCGGCATCGGTCGTGGCGGGGCCGACTGCTGAGGGTCCGCGAACCGTCCGGCCGGCGGCGGCAGGGTTGAGACGCGCCGATTGGCGTTCGACCCCGTGTCTCGGCTTCAGTGACTGACCCGGACGATGCGCATCACCAGAGGGATCTGGCGAAGGCGGCGCATGATGCGGGCGAGGTGCTTGCGACCCCGCACCGTGATCACGAATTCCAGGGCCGAGGTCATGCCGTCCTTCTCGCGTGAGTGGACGTTCTCGATGTTGGAGCCCTGCTCGGCGACGGCGCTCGCCACCACGGCGAGCGCGCCGCGCCGGTTGCCAATCTCGACGCGGATCTCTACCGGGAACTCTCCGTCGGGGTCGGCCGCCCACTCCACGTCGATCCGCTTGTCGCGCTTGGTTTCCAGGCTGCCGAGGTTGCGGCAGTCGTTGCGGTGGACGACGATGCCCCGGCCGGGGCTAAACAGGGCGGCGATTCCGTCGCCGGGGATGGGCCGGCAGCAGCGGGCGAAATTGACGACCATGCCCTCGGTGCCGCGGATCGCCAGCCGGTGAGGGTGAATATCCGCCGCGCCCGCGGCCGCTCCGGGCTGTGGGGCCGGCAGCTCTACCTCGCCGGCGGTCAGGCGCCGTGCCACCAGGGCGGGCAGGCGATTGCCGAGACCAATGTCTGCGAGCAGTCCCTCGGTCGTCGCGAGGCGGGCGTCATCGAGATAGGCGGCGATGCGAACCGGGTCCACGTGCTCCCAATCGGTGGAGGCGTTTGCCAGCTCCGCGTTGATCAGGCGCAGGCCCAGGGCTTCCGCCTCCATCTGCTTGAGGTTCTTGAGGAAACCCCGGATGCTGGCGCGGGCCTTTCCGCTGACCACGAACGACAGCCAGGCCGGGTTGGGCTTGGCGCCGGGTGCCGTGATGATCTCCACGGTCTGGCCGCTGCGCAGCACGGTGCTCAGCGGGGCGAGCCGTCGGTCGATGCGCGCGGCCACACAGCTATCGCCTACGTCGGAATGGATGGCGTAGGCGAAGTCGACGACTGTGGCGCCGCGCTTGAGGGTGAGGATGCGCCCCTTGGGGGTGAAGACATAGACCTCGTCGGGGAAGAGATCGACCTTGACGTGCTCCAGGAACTCGACGGAGTTTCCCGCGCCGCGCTGCATCTCCAGCAGGTTCTGGAGCCATTCGGTAGCCAACTTCGGCGGAGTTGCGGGCGACTGGGCCCCGCTTTTGTACATCCAGTGGGCCGCGATGCCGGACTCGGCGTTACGCTGCATCTGCTCGGTGCGGATCTGGATCTCGATCGGCACGCCCTGGGGCCCGAACAAAACCGTGTGCAGTGACTGGTAACCGTTGGCCTTGGGGATGGCGATGTAGTCCTTGAAACGGCCGGGGACTGGCTTGTAGAGGCTGTGTACCTGGCCCAGTACCCGGTAACAGGTGTCCACCCGGTCCACCGTGACCCGGAAGCCGAACACGTCCACCAGGTCGGAGAAGGAACGGCGCTTTTCGCGCATCTTGCGATAGATGCTGTACAGGTTCTTGCGCCGCCCTTCCACCACACCCTGGATGCCCTCCTGAGTCAGGCGGCGCTTCAGCGCGGTCTCAACGGTGCCGAGCAGCTCGGAGCGCCCGGCGCTGGCCCGCTGAACGGCGCGCTCCAGGACCAGGTGGCGCCACGGCCAATAGTGTGAGAACCCAAGCTCCTCGAGCTCCAGGCGGATGCGGTCGATGCCGAGGCGATAGGCGATCGGGGCGAAAATGTCGAGGGTTTCGCCGGAGATCCGTCGCCGGCTCTCGGGGCGCATGACGCCCAGGGTGCGCATGTTGTGCAGACGGTCGGCCAGTTTGATCAGGATGACCCGGATGTCACGGGTCATGGCCAGCAGCATCTTCTGCAGGCTGGCGGCCTGGGCCTCGGCGCGGGACTCGAAGTCGATCTGGGAGAGCTTGCTGACCCCGTCCACCAGCTCCGCCACCTCGTTGTCGAAGGCCGCGGCCAGCTGCTCCTTGGCCACCGGCGTGTCCTCGATGACGTCGTGGAGTATGGCCGCAATCAGGCACTGGTAGTCCATGCGCATCTCGGCCAAGATGCGCGCGACCGCGACCGGGTGGTAGATATAGGGTTCACCCGATTTGCGCTTCTGACCCTCGTGGGCCTCGGCGCTGAAGAGGTAGGCTCGGTAGACCGCGCTGACCTGATCAGAGGGCAGGTAGCTGTCCAGGTAGTGGCACAGGTCACTGACCAGATAGCGTGCCTCGTCCGGCATCTGCGGACGGGTCTCGCTGGCGGGCAGCACGGCGGTCGACATGGCTCAACTCACCGTCGCATCCCGTGAACGGGGCCTGGGCCAGGGGGACACGGAGTACGGTGGCCTGGGTTCATCCGGGGGTTCATCCGGGCGCTCACTCGCGATCGGTATCGGGTTCGGAAAGCTCAATCGCCAGCTCCACGGCGAGACGCTGCTCCAGGGCGGCCGCGGTCTCGTCCATCTCCTTTTGGGCGGCTTGGACGATCTCGTTGGAGATCTTGCCCTCGGCGATTTCGCGCAGGGCCATGACGGTGGGTTTGTCGTTCTCCCAGGGCAGAACGGGCTCAACCCCGTTTGCAAGCTGGCGGGCGCGCTTGGTGGCGAGCAGGACCAGGTCGAAGCGGTTGTCGACGTGGTTCAGGCAGTCCTCGACGGTGATACGGGCCATTGTCTTTGCTACTCCAAAGAATCGGTGTTGCGGTTTTCCCAAGACGCTAACGTCCGGAGAGCCGGGCCGCGACGTGGGGCACCCTGTTGCGCTGGCCAGGCGACGCGGCGCCGGCGCGCGACCCTGTAGACTAACATAGACAACGGCTTGGACTGCGTCCATCCGATGGGTGCGGCCGGCGTCGGCTTCCAGCGCGTGCCTCTATTTGTCGCGAGTTTGCGACGATGGGTCGAAGCTACAAGCGCTCGTGCGGCTGTTTACCGCCTTAGTTCTTCGGCGAGCCCAACAGTGCGGCGATCCGATCGCTCTGTCTGGACGTGCGCAGCCGCTCGGCCAGGACGATGGCCGCCAGGTCGTCGAGTGCGCGCTCGAAGCGCCCGTTGATCACCAGATAGTCGTATTCGGCAAAGTGGCCAAGGTCCTCGATGGCCTGGGCGAGACGCCTGGCGATCACCTCCTCCCCATCGGTTCCCCTGCCTCGCAGCCGCCGCTCCAACTCGGTCAGTGAGGGGGGCGCGATGAAAACGCCCACCACGCCCGGAAACCGGCTCCGGACCTGGCGGGCGCCCTGCCAATCGATCTCCAGGATCAGATCGAGACCGGTGTCGAGGTTGGCGCGAAGGTCGTCCTCGCGGGTCCCGTAGAGGTTGCCGAAGACCTCGGCATGCTCCACGAATCGGCCGGCCGCCACCGCCGTGTCGAACCTCTCCCGGTCGAGGAAGTGATAATGCACCCCGGCCTGCTCCCCGTCCCGCGGCGGGCGCGTCGTGCAGGAGACCGACAGGGCGAGGTTGGGGTCCCGCTGGAGCAACGCCTTGACGAGGCTGGTCTTGCCCGCCCCGGAGGGGGCCGAGACGACGAACAGGATGCCCTGAGGCGCGGGGGCTGATTGCATGGGGGCCTCACTCCAGGTTCTGGACCTGCTCGCGCATCTGCTCGATGAGGACCTTCATCTCCACGGACTCGCGGGTGGTCTCCACGTCGGCGGATTTGGACCCCAGCGTGTTGGCCTCCCGGTTGAGCTCCTGCATCAGAAAGTCGAGCCGGCGGCCCACCGGCTCGTCGCGACCGAGAACGTCGCGCACCTCCGCCACATGGGTGGAGAGTCGATCCATCTCCTCGTCCACGTCGAGCCGGGCCGCGAGCAGGGCCATCTCTTGCTCCAGGCGGCCGGGGTCAAGCTCGCCGCGTATCTCCGCCAGGCGTTCCGCGAGGCGCCGGCGCACGCCCTCGATGATGACCGGCATGCGTTGGCGCACCCGGGCCACCGACTCCTGTAGGCGGTCGCAGCGCTCGCGCAGCAGGGTCGCGAGCCGCTCGCCCTCGCGTTCGCGGGTCGCAAGCAGGGTGTCGATGGCCTGATCGAGAAGCTCCAGTGCACCCGCGGTGACCAGGTCCAGATCCCGTTCCTGCTCGACCAGGACGCCCGGCCAACGCAGCAGATCCAGGGGCGCGGGCGCTGCCGCTCGTCCGACCAGCGCATCCATTTGGCGGGCGGCGTCCAGCAGTTGTTCGACGAATTGGTGGTTGATCCGCAGCTCCCCGACCGCGCCGGGGGCGGGAACATAGCGCAGCACACAATCGACCTTGCCGCGCTGCAAGCGTGCCACGAGACGCTCGCGCACCGCGGGTTCCAAGGTGCGCAGCTCCTCGGGCAGGCGGATGTGGGGCTCGAGGTAGCGATGGTTGACGGAGCGAAGCTCCCAGGCCAGCTCGCCGATCTCCCCGTTTCGGGACTCCCGGGCGAAGGCGGTCATGCTCTTGATCATGGGTCTCTCGTCGGGGCCGGCTCAACAGGTTGGCGCTATCATAGCCGCAGTTACATCCCTGACGCCCCCAGCCGAGTCGAATCCACGGTGACTACTGCCGTCCGCGAAACGCTCCCGCCCGGCATCCTGCTCGGGGCCTATCGCGTGCTCGGCGTCATCGGCAAGGGGGGATTCAGCCTCATCTATCTGGCGCAGGTGGAGGATACGGGCGACGAGGTGGTGATCAAGGAGTTCATGCCCAAGAAGATCGCCTGCCGTGACTCCAAGGGCTGCGTGACGCCCTTGCAGAGCCAGTTCACCGAAAACCTGCATCGGGGGCGCAAGCTGTTCTTTCACGAGGTGAAGGCCCTCGCCTCTCTCAAGCATCCCAACATCGTCCGGGTGCTCGACTTCTTCCTGGCCAACGACACCAGCTACCTGGTGATGCCGAACGAGCGGGGGCGCAACCTCGGGGCCTATATCCAGGAGCGTCGCGGGGGATTGAGCACCACCTTTCTCCTGGATGTCTTCCTACCCATCCTCGATGCCTTGGCGATGCTACACGGCCGAGCCATGCTGCATCTGGACGTCAAGCCCGGGAACATCCACCTGCGTCACGGCAACCAACCGCTGCTGCTGGACCTAGGCGCTGTGCATCCCCTCAGCCGCGGCCGGTTCCGGGGTGGACAGGTGATCACCGCCGGCTACTCCCCGGTGGAGCAGTACTACCGGGGCGGACACGTGGGTCCCTGGAGCGATGTTTACGCGGTCGGGGCGAGCATGCGCACCTGCATGGAGGGGCGCACCCCCCCGCCGTCGATCGAGCGTCACAGGAAGGACACCCTGATCCCTGCCGCGGAGGAACTGAAGACCCGTTATCCCATGTTCCTGTTGAATGCGGTGGACTGGGCCATGTCCATGGACCCCACCACGAGACCTCAGGACGCGGGAGAGCTTCTCGCCGCCCTGGGCGGTGCCGTCGGTGATCTGCCTCATTCGCGCTTCTCGGATCTGACCGCCGAGCGCGAGCTTAAAGGGATCGGCGAGGGCGCGCCCAGCGACCTCGGTTGACCAGCCACCACTTGGAGACTTGCACGCCCATGAGACCATCCCAGCGCCAGCCTGACGAGCTGCGGCCGATCCGATTCACTCGCGGCTACACTCGCCATGCCGAAGGGTCGGTTCTGGTGGAGTTCGGCGACACCCGGGTGCTGTGCACCGCCAGCGTGGAGGAGCGGGTTCCGCCCTTCCTGAAGGGTCAGGGCCAGGGCTGGGTCACCGCGGAATACGGCATGCTGCCGCGTGCCACTGGGGAGCGCACGCCCCGCGAGGCGGCCCGGGGCAAGCAAGGGGGGAGGACACTCGAGATCCAGCGGCTGATCGGCCGGTCGCTGCGGGCGGCCATGGATCTCGACCTGCTCGGCGAGCGCACCGTCACCCTCGATTGCGACGTGCTCCAGGCAGACGGCGGCACGCGCACCGCCGCGATCACCGGCGCATGGATCGCCCTGCATGACGCACTCGCCGGGCTCAAGGCATCCGGCGCCCTGACGGCGGACCCCATGCGCACCCAGATCGCGGCCGTCTCGGTGGGTGTCTACGAGGGGGTCCCAGTGCTGGACCTTGACTATGCCGAAGACAGCAGCGCCCACACCGACATGAACCTGGTGATGGACGGTGCGGGGCGATTCATCGAGGTCCAGGGCACGGCCGAGGGCATCCCGTTCAGCCGCGCCGAGCTCGATGCCTTGTTAGACCTCGGCACCACGGGCATCGGCCGCATCCAGGTCGAGCAGCGCCGAGCACTCGGCCTTTGACCGGACGACCCACAGGGAGCCGACCATGACCCAGACCCGATCCCATGCCGGGGAATCGATCGTGCTGGCCAGCAACAATGCGGGCAAGGTGCGCGAGCTCACGGAGCTGCTCGCCGGGGCCCGGATCCGCGTCGTCCCGCAGGGGGACTTCGGGGTGCCGGAGGCGGACGAGACCGGACTCTCGTTCGTGGAGAACGCCATCCTCAAGGCACGCAACGCCGCCCAGCACAGCGGGTTGCCCGCCATTGCCGACGACTCCGGTCTTGAGGTCGACGCCCTGCATGGGGCGCCCGGTATCTACTCCGCGCGTTACGCCGGGGTTGGTGCGTCGGACGCGGACAATGTGGTCAAGCTTCTGCACGCGCTCGAATCGGTGCCCGAGTCCGAGCGTACGGCCCGTTTCCAGTGCGTGATGGTGTACATGCGCCATGCCGCGGACCCCACCCCGCTGATCTGCCAGGGGGCCTGGGAGGGACGGATCCTCTTCGCCCCCCAGGGGGAGAACGGGTTTGGCTACGATCCGGTCTTCTACGTCCCCACCGAGGGGCGCAGCGCCGCCGAGCTGGAGTCCGCGGTCAAGAACGGGCTCAGTCACCGTGGCCAGGCATTGCGCCAGCTGCGCCGGCTGTTGGACAGGGATCGCTCGGCCTGAGCCCCCAGGCTCTGCCGGGCCCAGACCAATGATCGACGACGTCTGCATCGCCACGCGCCTGGAGCAGGTGCGCGCCCGCATCCGTGACGCCGCGACCAAGGCGGGGCGCTCGCCCGAATCGGTACGCCTGATCGCGGTCAGCAAGCTTCATGAAGCGGCGGCCATCCGCGCCGCCTTCGCCGCCGGCCAGCGTGCCTTCGGCGAGAATTACGTCCAAGAGGCCCTGGGCAAGCAGGCCGCGCTGGCGGACCTCGCGATCGAGTGGCACTTCATCGGCCGCATCCAGGCCAACAAGACCCGCGCCATCGCGGAGCACTTCGACTGGGTCCACGGCCTTTGCGATGCCGGCCACGCCCGCCGCCTGAGTGCCCAGCGGCCGGCAGGGGCCCAGCCGCTGCGCGCCTGCATCCAGGTGAGCCTGAGCGGCGAGCCAGGCAAGGCGGGCGTGGAGCCCGCTGCCCTGCCGGACCTGCTTGACGCCTGCGCCGACCTGCCGGGGATCAGGGTCGTGGGGCTTATGACCCTGCCGGTCCCCGTGGAGGGCTTCGATCTCCAGCGCCGGCCCTTCCGGGCGCTGCGCGAGCTACGGGACCGATTTACGACCATGGAGCGGCCCTTGGCCTGCCTCTCAATGGGCATGTCGGATGACCTGGAGGCGGCCGTCGCTGAGGGCGCCACCCTGGTCCGCATCGGCACGGCGGTGTTCGGTTCCCGCCACTATAATACGGCTCCGGTGTCGGACGGGGAGCCAGGTTGAAGCCTCGGGCACCGGCATCGTCTCCCATGCACCACGCACGAATCTCCTGGGTGTCCCTATGAAACAACCCGGTATCGCCTTCATCGGCGGCGGAAACATGGCGACCAGTCTGATCGCTGGCCTGGTTGCCGACGGCTGTGCACCCGCGAGCCTGTGCATCTCCGAACCGGACGCCAACCGGCGGGAGATCCTGCGCGAACGCTTCGGGGTTCAGGTGGTGGCGGACAATCGGGATGCCCTCGCCCACGCGGAGACGCTGGTCCTGTGCGTTAAGCCCCAGCTGGCCCCGGGGGTCTGCCGGGAGATCGGGGACCTCGTCGCCGGTCTGGGGCTACTGGTGATCTCGGTCATGGCCGGCGTCACGGAGGCGGGAATCCAGCGCTGGATGGGTGCGTCCCTGCCCGTGGTGCGCGCCATGCCGAACACCCCGGCCATGGTGCAGACCGGGGCCATCGGGCTGCATGCCAGCCCCGAGGTCACCGAAGACGGCCGCAACCGGGCCGAGACCATCCTGCGCTCGGCCGGTCTGGTTCGTTGGGTGGGGGATGAGGCCCAGATCGACGCCGTCACCGCCCTCTCCGGCAGCGGTCCAGCCTATTTCTTTCTGCTGATGGAGGCCCTGGAGCAGGCCGGAATCGACCTGGGCCTGGATCCGGAGACGGCGCGTCTGCTGACCATTCAGACCGCCCTGGGGGCCGCGCGCATGGCGGTGGAGAGCGATGCCCCGCCGGCGCGACTGCGCGAGCAGGTTACCTCCCCCGGCGGCACCACCGAGCGCGCCATTCGCGTGTTCGAGGACGCTGGGCTGCGCGAGCTGGTGAGCCGGGCCGCCAGCGCCGCCCGGGAGCGGGCGGCCGAGATCTCGCGCAACCTACAGGAGCAAACATGACCGGTTCCTACCTCACCGACCCATTGGTCTTTCTGATTCGCACCCTGTTCGGGCTCTACATCGCCGTGGTGCTGATCCGCTTCCTCCTGCAATGGGCCAGGGCCGACTTCTACAATCCCATCTCGCAGTTCGTGGTGCGGGTCACCGCCCCCGTGCTTCGACCCCTTCGTCAGGTCATCCCGGGCTATGGGGGCCTCGACCTGGCCTCGCTCGTGCTTGCCTGGGCACTGAAGGCGGTTGAGTTGGCCCTCATCGCCGGGCTCGTCGGCTACGGTGGCTCCCTGCTCGGGGCCCTGGCCTGGGCGGTACCCGCCCTGATCGAGCTGGCGATCGATCTCTTCCTGTTCGCTGTCCTGGTGCGAGTGGTCCTGAGCTGGGTCAATCCAGACCCCTATAATCCGGCGGTGGCGCTCCTGGACCGTCTGACGGACCCTATCCTGCGCCCTGCCCAACGCCTGCTGCCGCCGATCGGCGGAATCGATCTCTCCCCCATGTTGGTGATGGTCGGTCTGGTGCTGCTCCAGATGCTCCTGCTGCCGCCGCTGAAGGCCCTAACCGGCAGCCCGTTCTGATCTGCCTGGATGGCAACCCCGGGCTGGTATCGTTGGAAGGGTGATGACCTCGAGATACGCCTGCGCGTCCAGCCGCGCGGGGCCCGGGACGAGTTCATCGAGGCGCAGCCGGACCACTATCGGGTTCGGATCAAGGCCCCGCCGGTCGACGGCAAGGCCAATTCGGCCCTGCGCCGCTTCCTCGCTGATGCCTTCGGCGTGTCCCTCTCCCAGGTGGAGCTGATCGGCGGTGAGACCTCAAGGCACAAGTGCCTGCTGATCCGTGCCCCGCGCCGGTTTCCCGTTCCCGTGCACCGTCCCTGATGGCGGCCGTGGCCGTTTGGGATCCGCCGACGCCTCTCCCGGAAGTGCTCCACCCCATTGGATATAATGCAGCGATCAGGAATGCGCCTTCAGCGCACCTTGCCCTCGCCGCCGGTGCGAGCAGGGGCGCATTGGCAGGTCGCTCAGCATCGGTTCCGAAAACGGCACAGAGTCATGTCCGCCCCGGTCATCCAGCGTCGGTTGAGCGCCTATCAGGAATGGAAGACCCAGCTGGCGCGCGCCATCTCGGAGCTCGAGCAGTGGCTCGATGACCACCGACGCGCCACCCCGAGGGCCCGCGACCAGATCAAGACGGCCCTCGGCGCCGTTCGGCTTGATCGTCTCACCATCGCCGTTGTCGCGGAGCACTCGCGCGGCAGCAGCGAGTTAATCAACGCCATCTTCTTTTCAGACTTCGCGGGGCGCCTGTACCCGCCCTCGGCTGGAGGCGCCTCCCGGTGCCCCACCGAACTCCTCTGGGACATCGAGCGCGACGAGGCCTATCTGCGTCTCCTGCCGGTCGAGACCCGCGCCCAGGAAACCCCCATCGCCGAGCTCAAGACGGACCCCGGGCAGTGGGTCCAGTATCCGCTGAACGTCCAGGTCTCCGAGCAGATGGAGGGGACCTTGACGGAGATCCTTCAGACCAAGACCGTGTCCATGGCGGAGGCCACCCGTCTCGGTCTCTCCAGCGCAGGTTTGACGCCCGATGGGCACCCGGCCACCGACGAGGTGGAAATCCCAAAGTGGCGTCATGCCATCATCAGCCTCCCCCATCCGCTGCTCAAGCAGGGGCTCGTCCTGCTTGACATTCCAGGGCTCAACGCCCTGGGCGCCGAGCCCGAGCTCACCGCCAGCATGCTGCCGGCGGTTCAAGCGGTCCTGTTCGTGCTTGCCGCGGAGACGGGCGTGACCCGCAGTGACCTGGAGATCTGGCAGCATCATCTGAAGGGTTTTCAGAGCACGCGGCAGCGGGTCCTGATGGTGGTCCTCGACAAGTCGGAGGTGCCGTGGGACGGCCGGCGCGAGCACGCCGTCACTGACGCCATGACCGCCTCGCAGCGCCGCAACATCGCCGAGGTTCTGGGGATCGAAGCGGACGCTGTGTTACCTGTCTCGGCCCAGAACGGCTTGGTCGCCAGGATCCGCAAGGACGAGGGGCTCCTGCGGCGGAGCGGCCTGCCCATGCTTGAGCAACACCTTTCGGCCCGTATTCTGGAGACAAAGCAACGGCAACTGACGGATGCCGTCAGCGCCGACCTTGCGCCAGTACTGGACCGCAACCGGACCCGGATCGCCTCCCACATGGTCCGGGTCAAGTCCACGCTCGAGGAGCTGGAACGTCTGCGCGACGAGAGCCAGGACTTGGTTGCCCGGCTTCTGGAGACGACCCGGCGCGAGCAGGAGCTCTACCTCAAGAGTGTGCAGCAGTTCCGGCACAGCCGAGAGGGGTTGGTGGCCGAGACCCGCGACTCCCGTCGCACCCTGGAGCGCGAGAACATCGAGACCCTGATCGAGCGCGCGCATCAGGACCTGGCGCATCGCTGGACCACGCCTGGTCTGAGCCGCGCCATGAAATCGCTGTTCGACGATCTGCGCTGGGTCGTGCAGGCGGTCGCGACGGAGAGCGAGCGGATCCGCAAGCTCGTGCGGGAGACCTACCAGACGTTCCGTGACGACTTTCAGTTCGACGTCCCGGTGCCCCGGGTCTTCGTCCCCATCAGATACCGGGTGGAGATCGAGCTTCTTCTCCAGGAGGTGGAGACGTTTCGGCGCAGCCCGGCCATGATCCTCTTAGGGCGCGGCGTGGTGATTCGACACTTTCACGAGCGCATGGTCAGCCGTGTCCGAGTCCTTTTCGACCAGCTGCGGGAAGCCTTCGACGGCTGGACCCGCGAAGCCCTGGAGCCATTGGCCGAGGAGATCCGAGAGCATAAGGCCATGATGGAGACGCGGCTGGAGAAGCTGCAGCGCATCGGCCGTTCGGATGACGCCCTGCGCGAGCGCATCGAGGCCATGCAGGGACAATGCGCCGGTTTCGACCAGGAGCTGACCGCATTGCGTAACATCCACAACGCCCTGCAGCACGACCCTTTGGTCGAGCACGACGCGCCGGCGAGACTCCGGCTGGTCTCCTCCAGCGCCACGGCCGAAACCGTCCCCCGGCGGTAGAGGGTGGCGCGAGTCCCGCCGGCGGGTTCCAGCCGTCCCCTGCTCAGTGCGCGGGCATCTTTTCTGTTCCACTGCGTGCTCCTATCCTCTAGGCTTGGCGCCGGTGGAACCGTGCCGGCCTGAGTCCCGCCCTTTCGGGGTCGCGGGACGTCCCAGGCAGCCGCTCCGTCTGTGCGGGCGGGGCCGCAAAAATGGATCCACAAAGCTGAATCACGACCAAGAAGGAGGAACCCCATGATCAAGCGTCTAGCCCTCGCCGCCCTGGTGGCCGCCGGCGCCCTGTCCTACCAGCAGGCCGCCGCGGAGAACAGCACCAGGGCTGGCGATTACACCATCCATTACAATGCCTTTACGGCCGACACCCTGAGCCCCGAGGTGGCCCAGGCGTACGGGTTCCAACGGAGTAAATTCCGCGGTCTGCTGAACGTGGCCGTGGTGAAGGAGGCGCCGGGAACCACCGGCAGCTCCGTCCCGGCGGACGTTGGCGTGGACGTCGTCAATATCACCGGCCAGAAGAGCCGGATTCCAATGCGAGAGATCAAGGACAAGGAGGCGGTTTACTACATCGGCGAGTTCCCGGTGTACAACGCCCAGACGATCAAGTTCGCGATCCGTGTTAAGCCGCAAGGGGTCGACGCAGCCACCGAAGTGGCGCTGAGCCAGCAGTTCTTTACGGAATAAGCCGGTGCCGGGGTTCCTTCGGTTCCGCGCCGACCGGGGCGGAACCGAATCAGTCCCCTCCTGCGAGTTGCCACAATGCATGGAGGCCGAAGGCGATCACGATGAGTCCGGCCACCTGACGCACCCACGCTCGCTCTGCCAAACGGGCGGCGGCCCCGGCGAGCAGCCCGATGCCCAGTAGGTTGGGTAGAGTCCCGGCGCCAAAGGCCAGCATCAGCAGGGCCCCATCAAGGGGGTCGCCCGTGGCCGCGGCGGAGATCAGGACACTGTAGACCAGTCCGCACGGGATCCAGGCCCACAGGAGGCCCAGTGCAATCGCGTCGGTCAAGCGGCGAATCGGGAGCAGACGTCGCGCCAGGGGCTCCAGGCGGCGCCATAATCGCAGGCCGAGCCGCTCGACCCTGCCCAGGACACGCCACCAGCCCGCCAGATAGAGTCCCAGCAGGATCATGACCACACCGGCAAGGCCGTACAGCGCGCGCTGGGCCGTCTGAAGGGCGTCGAGCTGCAGGAGGAGCGCACCCATGGCCCCGAAAATCGCGCCTGCGACCGAGTAGCCGCCGATCCGGCCCAGGTTATACCCGAGCTGGAACGGCAACAGGCGTAACGGGTCGCTGCGCACGCGCGCATCAAGGCCCATGGTCAGGGTGCCGACCAAGCCCCCGCACATGGATAGGCAATGCACGCCGCCGAGCAGGCCGACGAGAAAGGCGGTGAGATAGGCGCCGGGAGGGCTCAAGCCGGAGCTCCGGATGCGCGTACAGACGTGGCGTGGGTCGTTGGGGCTTGCAATGAGGCGGCCGGGGTATGCCGTCGCCGTGCGCGCATCGGCCCTCCTGTGCCTCTTGCCGGGCCGGTGGACGCCCTCCCGTCCAGGCCTCCAGGCCCCGGCGGCGGTGTATCATAGCAAAGTACCGCGGTGTCAGGCCCACCAGCATGCAGCCCTACCAACGTGATTTTTTGACATTTTGCGCCGAGATTGGGGTGCTGCGATTCGGTGACTTCACCCTCAAGTCCGGAAGGCAGAGCCCCTATTTCTTCAACACCGGCCTCTTCGACACCGGCGCCAAGCTGGCCCGGCTGGCCAGCGCCTATGCGCGGCGGATTGTGGACTCAGGCCTGCAGTTCGACATGCTCTATGGTCCGGCATACAAGGGCATCCCGCTCGCCGCCGCCACCAGCATTGCCCTGGCCGCAGAGCACGGTCGCGATCTCCCGTTCGCCTTCAACCGAAAGGAGGCCAAGGATCACGGAGAGGGCGGCGTGATCGTCGGGCGGCCCCTGACCGGCAGGGTCCTGATCATCGACGACGTCATCACCGCCGGCACCTCGGTGCGCGAGTCCGTGAAGATTATCCGTGCGGCGGGCGCCGAGCCTGCCGGTGTGGTCATTGCGCTGGACCGCCAGGAACGCGGCGCCGACGGCCGATCCGCGGTCGCTGAGGTGAGCGAGCGCTTTGGATGTCCGGTGCTCAGCGTCGTCACCCTGGACGATCTGATCGCAGTCCTTGAGGGGGCGGAGGACGCCGGAGGCCCTGTGGCGAGGCTGCGGAGCTACCGTGCGGACTATGGAATCTGACCTAGGGCAACGGGCCCGCTGCACGCGGCCTCCCGCGGCGCCCGGCCGCCGGGCCGGGCCTCGAACATTGCTGCAGCAATCTGCCGGCTCGCGGCGGCAGATTGCGGCACTGTTGGGGATGGCGATCGCCCTGTGTCTTGGCACAGCCCAGGCCCGGCTCTACCGCTGGGTGGACGATGCGGGGGCTGTCCACTACACGGATCGGATGCCCCCAAGCGAAGCGGAAAAGGGCCACACGGAGCTCAATGATCAGGGTCTTCGGGTCGAGACGGTCCCCCCGGCGCAATCCGTCGAGGAGATCGAGCGGGAACGGGCGCTCGAGCGGCTGCGCGCGGAGCAGGAGCGGTTGGTCGAGCAGCAGAAGGCGGCTGATCGGGTGCTGCTTCGCACCTTCCGTTCGGTCGATGACCTGATCATGACCCGGGACGGCAAGGTTGCCGCCATTGACGTGATCATCGGGGTGGCTCGCACCAAAATCCGACGCCAACAGGAACGGATGCAGGAGCTACAGGCCGACGCGGCCAACCTCGAGCGGGCTGGCAAACCCGTTCCCAAGGCTATCGCCGACGGAATCGCCAAGATCGAGGCCACCATCCGCGACACCTACGCCTCGATCGTGGAGCGAGAGCAGCAGAAGGACAAGATCCGGTTGGACTTCGATCGCCAGCTCAAGCGTTTTCGCCAGCTCAAGGATAGCCCGGCCGACAACACCTCTCCCGAGCAGGAGGAGCCCCGGCCGGAGCTGCGAAACGTGGTGACCTGTGAGGGCCAGGAGCAATGCGCCCGGTTCTGGGTGCGGGCCGTGGGCTATGTAAAGGCGCACGCCACCACGCCGGTTCAGACCCTTGGCTCGAATATCCTGCTTACCGCCCCCCCGGCGACCCCGGACGATCTAAGCCTGACGCTCTCCCTGATCCGGGAAAAGGACTCCGAGTCCGCCTCCCTCTTCCTGGACATGCGGTGTCAGAGTGAGGGCCAGGTCGAGACTGGCTGCGAAGGCGATCAGGCTTTGAGCGTGCTGGATGGGTTCCGTAACGCGGTGTCTGATCCGCCGCAGGCGGCTCCGTTGCGCCCAGTGGCCGATCCCCCTTGAGCGGACGCCGCTGACGACGACGGACCAGCTCTGGTCAGCGGCTGCGGATGAGGGTCCCGATCCCCTCGTCGGTGAAGAGATCGAGCATCACCGCATGCTCTACCCGGCCGTCGATGATGTGGGCGGTTCTTACCCCGGCCTGGACCGCTTCCACCGCGCACCGCACCTTGGGAAGCATGCCGCCGGCGATGACGCCCTCTCGGATCAGCTCCTGGACCCGCCCGACGTCGAGCTCCTTGATCAACCGGCCCCCGGCATCCAGGAGCCCCGGGGTGTTGGTCAGCAAGAGCAGCTTCTCCGCCTTCAGGACCTCCGCGACCTTGCCGGCCACCAGGTCGGCGTTGATGTTGTAGGAGTGTCCATCGTCGCCAACGCCGATCGGGGCGATCACCGGGATGAAGTCTCCCCGGACCAGCATGTCCACCACCGAGACGTCGATGCTCTCGACCTCCCCCACATGGCCGATGTCGATGATCTCGGGTTCATTGAGCTCCGGCGCATCGCGGCGCAGGAGCAGCTTGCGGGCGTGGATCAGATCCCCGTCCTTGCCGGTGAGGCCCACGGCGGAGCCCCCGTGGCGGTTGATGAGGTTGACGATCTCCTTGTTCACCAGTCCGCCCAGGACCATCTCCACCACGTCCATGGTCTCGGCGTCGGTCACCCGCATCCCTTGGACGAACTCGCTGGCCTTGCCCAGGCGCTTGAGCAGGGAGCCGATCTGGGGACCGCCGCCGTGAACCACCACCGGGTTGATGCCCACCAGCTTCATCAGCACCACGTCCCGGGCGAATCCCTGTTTGAGGGCCTGGTCCACCATGGCGTTGCCGCCGTACTTGATGACCACGGTCTTCCCGCTGAAGCGGCGGATGTAGGGCAGCGCCTCGATCAGGACGCGGGCCGTGGTTTGGGCTCGTTCGCTTGGGAGTGACATCTCGGTGGGTACCCTCGGTGGGGGATCGCAATTGTGCCGGGGTCGGGACTCAAAACGGCAGGTCGGTCAGCTCAGGCGCCGCCGTCTCCATGAGCCGGCGAAACAGCGCCTGAATCTGCTCCAAGGATTCCTGGTCGTCGCCCTCGAAACGGAAGGTCAGCTTGGGCTGGGTATTGGATGCGCGGACCAGGCCCCAGCCCCTCTCAAGCTCGGCCCGCAGTCCGTCGATCAGGATCAGGTTCGCGCCATCTAATCGCTTCGCCAGCTTGAGCACGGATTCCATGACGCGTGCCGGCTCGCCCTCGGCCAGCGGCAGGGAGAGCTCCGGAGTGGCGATGCCCCCTGGCAGTGCGGCGAAGATCTCCCGGGTCGACCGGGGATCGAGCGACAGCACCTCCAGCAGGCGGGCCCCTGCATAGAGTGCGTCGTCGAACCCGAACCAGCGCTCCTTGAAAATGAAGTGACCGCTCAGCTCTCCTGCGATCAAGGCGCCAGTCTCCCGCAGCTTGGCCTTGAGCGGTGTGTGACCGGATTTCCACATCAGCGGACGCCCCCCGGCCCGCCGAATCTCCTCCGCGAGGTGGTGGCTGCACTTGACGTCGAACACCACATCGCTGCCGGGATTACGCGCTAGCACGTCGGTCGCGAGGAGCATCAGGACCCGGTCCGCGGCGACAAAACGGCCCTCGGAGTCGACCACGCCCAGGCGGTCACCGTCCCCGTCGAAGGCCAATCCAATGTCGGCCTTGTTGGTCCGCACCAGGTCACCCAGGTCGCGCAGCTGGTCTGGAACCGACGGATCCGGCATCCGGTCACCCATCCCTGCCTCAACGTCGCAGTTGAGCTCGATCACCTCACAGCCCAGGTCGCGGTACAATTGGGGTCCCAGCGCCGAGGCCGTGGCATTCCCGCAGTCGATCACCAACTTGTGATGCCGGGCCAGGGTCACGTCCTGGGCGATGTAATTCCGGTATTCGGCGCTCAGATCCTCGCGGCGGTAGCCGCCGCTGCCGTGAGCGAGCTGGCCCTGCTCGATGCGGCGGCGCAGGCCTTGGATGGTGTCCGCATCGGCGCTCTCACCCATCAGCACCGGCTTGACGCCGTTGTACTCGGGGGGGTTGTGACTGGCGGTCACCATGGCCCCGGAGTGCAGGGCCGGGTGGCAGCAGGCGAAGTAGACCAGGGGGGTCGGCACCACGCCGAGGTCGACCACGTCCGGTCCGGCGGCTCGGATACCTTCGACCAGCGCCGCGGACAGCCGGGGGCTGCTCGCACGCAGGTCCCGCCCGATCATCACCGTATCGTCGCCGCGAGCCGACGCTTCGCTTCCAAGTGCGCGACCGATGGCGCTCATGGTCTCGGAGTTGAGCTGGTGGTCCACGATCCCGCGGATGTCGTAGGCACGGAAGACCTCCGCCGCCACCCCCGGCACGACCGACTCCACAGCCGACAACTCGTCGTAGAGCGGCTTCAGGGCGTCGAAATCCTCCACCGGACTGGGGCGGTGGGGCTCCGAGGCTGCGTCCGTCCGTGCCCCACCAACGTCGTCGGTGTCGGGCGGCTCCTCCACTTTGACGTCGGCCTCCTGAGTGACGAGGGAGGGACCCAGCAGGTCATCGGCGGCCTCCACGAGCGCCATGCCCCGCAGGGAGGTACGCCTGGGCTTGAGGCCGCGCAGCTTCGCAATCACCTCCGCGTAGGCGACCTGGGACTCGGCCAACCGGGATTTGGGTGCCTGCAGGGCGCGGCGGTGGAGGGCGTCGTCCACCAAGGCGGGGAACACGTCCCAGTCCTGGATCAGGTCGCGCCTCAGGGCCCGGTAGCCCAGCCACAGGATGGCGCCGATCAGCCCGAGCAGGACCAGATATGCCGCCCCGAGCTGGCCGGCAAGCCAGGGATCGAGGAGGGCCTTGCGGTCGAGCCACGCGGCCGCTTGCAAACGGGTCCCGGCGATTGGCGCCACGTAATCCGGGTCTCCGCCAGGGATCGGACCCGAGCCCTTGAGGGTCGCGATGTCATTTCCGACCACCTGCTGGTAGCGCGCCGTGCCCAGCTCCCCCAGCAGCTCGGCCGGGTCCGGGAGCAGAGACATGGGCAGCGCCAGGTGGACCACGCCGAGGGTCTGCTTCCCCGCCGCGTCCAGCACGGGCGCCGCGATGGCCAGGTGCATGTCGGCCTGTCCTACCTTGTGGACCTCAATTTGGGTCGGCGCCTGTTTGTGGGCCGCCTGCCGCGTGAGATCCAGCCCCGCGTAGCTCATAAAGGGGATCCCCTCGTCCGAGCTCATCGGATCGAGGGTGAAGAGGTGGACGCCGAGGGTGCCGGGCAGTCGGGCCCTGATGGCGGCCTCCTCGTCGCGCAGTCGCTCGGGGCGGGACGCCTCAAAGGCCGCCTGCAGCTCGGGGTCCGTGCGGATGGTCTCGAGCTGCCGGCGGATGCGCGCCAGATCGGCCGTCGCGCTGCGCACCAGGATGTCCGTTGCGCTTGCCAGCTGACGCCGCTGGCCCGCCGCTTCCCGGCTCGCCCAGAGGGCAATCGCCAGGGCGAAGGCCAGGAGCAGCACCAGGGCGATGCCGATGTAGCTGCGTACCCAATGGGTCTTGACGCTTGGGCGGCGCTCGGGTGGGGCAGGCCCCGGTTGGGCCCCTTTCGTCCACGGCATTCGCATGCAGTGCCTCCAATCCCAGCGTCGCCGCGTGCGCGGTCAGTGTTTCCCCGTGTGGCCGAAACCGCCGTGGCCGCGGGCCGATGCCTCGAAGTCGCGGACGATCGCGAGCTCGGCGCGCAGCACCGGAACCAGGATCAACTGGGCGATGCGCTCTCCCACTTCGATCCGGAAGGTCGCCTCGCCCCGATTCCAGCAGGACACCAGGAGCTGCCCCTGGTAGTCAGAGTCGATCAGACCTACCAGATTGCCCAGCACGATGCCGTGGCGGTGGCCCAGACCCGATCGCGGCAGGACCAGGCCCGCCACCCCCGGGTCGGCGATATGGATGGCCATGCCTGTCGGCACCAGCTCGCTGTCCCCGGGACCGAGCTCGACGGGTTGGTCGATCATGGCACGCAGATCGAGTCCGGCGGAACCTTCCGTTGCGTAGTGCGGCAGGGGGAAGTCGCCCCCGAGCCGGGAGTCCAGAATCTTTACCTCAAGACGATGCAACATAGCGCTCAACGATCAGCTCGGCCAGGGCCCGGGCCAGCCGGGGCTTGGGCATCATGGGGAATTCCCGACGACCGTCGGCCCAGAGGGCCACCAGGGCATTTTCCTCACGCTCGAAACCGCCGTGCGGTCCACCCACACGGTTTGCGGCGATCAGGTCCAGGCCCTTCGCCGCGAGCTTGCCGCGGGCATAGTCCTCCAACCGGTCACTGTCGGTTTCGGCCGCAAACCCAACGGTGTAGGGCGGCCGCGGCCGAGCGGCCACCTCGGCGAGGATATCCGGGTTGGGTATCAGACGCACCGTGAGCCCGGCCTCGGACTTCTTGATCTTGGTTGCCGCTGGCTCGGCAGGCCGGTAGTCCGCCACGGCGGCGGTGCCGATGAACAGGTCGCAGTCGGAGACCCGCGCCATCACGGCGGCGTGCATCTCCAAGGCGGTCTCGACCACCACCCGCTCAATTCCGGCCGGCGCCGCCAGGGCGCTCGGCCCGCTCACCAGTACCACCCGCGCACCCATTTGGGCGAGGGCCTCGGCCAGCGCGTAGCCCATCCGTCCGGAGCTTCGGTTGCCCAGATAACGGACTGGGTCCAGGGGTTCGCGCGTCGGTCCTGCGGTGATGAGCACCCGTATGCCCGCCATGGCGCCCGTCGCCCCGTCGGCGGCTGCGCCGACCACCAGATCCGCAATGGCATCTGGCTCGAGCATGCGCCCCGGACCCGAGTCGCCGCAGGCCTGGCTCCCCTCGGCCGGGCCGAGGATATGGGCGCCGCGCGCGCGCAGGGTCTCCAGGTTCGCCTGGGTCGCCGGGTGTTGCCACATGGCCTGGTTCATGGCGGGGGCCAGAAAAAGTGGGGCATTGCTGGCCAGGGCGAGGGTCGTCACCAAGTCGTCTGCAAGTCCGGCGGCGAGTCGGGCGATCAGGTCCGCCGTGGCCGGTGCAACCAGGAGCCGGTCCGCCCATCGGGCCAGCTCGATGTGGTCCATGCCGGCCTCGGCGGTGGGGTCCAGAAGGGTCGTGCGGGCCGAATGGCCCGACAGCGCCTGAAAGGTGAGGGGTGCCACGAAGGCCGTCGCCGCCCGGGTCATCGCCACCCTGACCTCGCAGCCGCGCTCGCGCAGCCGCCGCACGAGCTCGGCGGACTTATAGGCGGCGATGCCGCCGCCGACACCGAGCAATACCCGTGGGCCGCGATCAGGATTCATGAATGGCGCCGCATCGCCCTTGACTCGAATTGGGCCGAAGTGTAACTGATCGATACTCGCGGCGTCGTGAGGACCCGCCATCGCGCTTTGCGGCCCGCGGGTGGACAATTAACGACAGAAAAGGGAGGGGCGATGACGATCACCGATTGGCCCGAGGGTGAGCGCCCGCGGGAGAAGCTGCTGGAACGGGGGCCCGATGCGCTCAGCGATTCCGAGCTCCTGGCGATCTTCCTTCGCACCGGCGTTCCGGGGAAGAGTGCGGTGGATCTGGCGCGCGAGCTGCTTTCGAGCTTCGGTGGACTGGCCGGGCTCATGGGGGCGAACGAGCGCCGTTTCTGCGAAATCAAGGGGCTGGGGCGGGCCAAATACGCCCAGCTCATGGCGGTTCTGGAGCTCAGCCGCCGCTATCTGCAGACTCGGATCGCCGAGCAGGACGTCCTGACCAGCCCTGACGCGACCCGCGACTACCTCAAGCTGAAGCTCTATGGGCTGCCCTACGAGGTCTTTGCCTGCCTATTCTTGGATAACCGGCACCGGGTCATCCGCTATGAGGAGCTGTTCCGAGGGACCATCGACGGGGCCAGCGTCCACCCCCGGGAGGTGGTCCGCAAGGTCATGGAGACCAATGCGGCGGCGGTCATCTTCGCCCACAATCACCCCTCCGGCGTGGCCGAGCCGAGCCAGGCGGACCTGCGCATCACCCAGCGCCTCAAGGACGCCCTTGCCCTCGTCGAGGTGCGGGTGTTGGACCACTTGATCGTCGGCGAAGGCCAGGGGACCTCGCTCGCGGAGCGCGGGTTGCTCTGATCGGGGTGGCGGCCGCAGACCCGCGATCGGCTTGCCGCTCGCCCCGGTACGTGGTAGCCTTCCCGCCCTTTAGTCGCGCGCCCTTGCGATTTCGACCCACCCAATTCGCCGAAGGATTTCCGCCATGTCTCGGGTTTGTCAGGTTACCGGTAAGCGGCCGATCAGCGGCCACAACGTTTCCCACGCCAACAACAAGACCAAGCGGCGCTTCCTACCCAACCTGCATTACCACAGGTACTGGGTGGAGAGTGAAAAACGATGGGTGCGGCTGCGCCTCTCCTGCAGCGGGATGCGGCTGATCGACAAGAAGGGCATCGACGCGGTGCTCCAGGAAATTCGGGCGCGCGGCGAGCAGGTTTAAGGCCGCGCCGCCCATCACGTCCTAAGGGGATATAGCAATGGCCAAGGCAGCACGCGAAAAGATTCGTCTGAACTCCAGCGCCGGGACCGGTCACTTTTACACGACCACCAAGAACAAGCGCAATCAGCCGGGCAAGATGGAGATCAAGAAGTTCGATCCCGTCGTTCGCCAGCATGTGATCTATAAGGAAGGAAAGATCAAATAATCCCTTTCCTCTCCGGCACGAAAAAAAGCCCGCGCATGCGGGCTTTTTTTCGACGACCGACCGAGTGCACGGCGCTCGGGGCCGGGCACACTCCGGCGCGGGGTGACCTCCGTTTCGGATTCGTTCCCGATCAGGGCGCCGCCTGCAGGGAGAAACCCTTGAGGTTTTGAGCAAAGCGCTCGAGGGCCTGGATTCCCGTTTCCTCCGCCTGCCGGCACCAGTCTTGGAGCGCTCGCAGCAAGGCCTCCTGGCTGGTGGCGCTGCGCTCCCAGATGTCCTGGAGCCGCTCGCGGAACTGGTAGACCGTGGCGAGCGTCTGGCTCTGGTCGAGGATCTGCTCCAGGCGTTGGCGGGCGTTGGCGTCCAGGCGCTTTCCCTCCCGGGCCAGCAGCTGCTGACTGTACCGCAAGACGCGCCGGCAGTGATTAACGTCACGGCAGAGCTCCGCCCGTGTGACCGGCGCCAGCACCTCCTGGGTGTAGCGGGCGAAGACGTGCATCCGGCTGACCACCACGGCGCGCAGGGTGTCCATGTCCGCCAGCTTCTTACCTTTCAACACCAGCAGCTCGGGCGCCACCTTTTTCACTCGGGCGAGCCCAAGCGCGCTCAGGATGCGGATGTAGAGCCAGCCGATATCGAACTCCCAAGGCTTGGACGAAAGCTTGGCCGAGCTCGGAAAGGCATGGTGGTTATTGTGCAGCTCCTCGCCGCCGATCAGGATGCCCCAGGGGGAGACGTTGGTGGAGGCGTCCGGGGACTCGTAGTTGCGGTAGCCCCAATAGTGGCCGACTCCGTTGACCACGCCCGCCGCCCAGAATGGGATCCACAGCATCTGCACCGCCCACATCACCGGCCCGTAAAGGCCGAACAGCGCCACATCCAGGATCAGCATCAGGCCAACGCCCTGCCATTGGTAGCGGCTATAGACGTTGTGCTCCAGCCAGTCGCTGGGGGTTCCGTGGCCATATCGGGCGACGGTGTCCGGCTCGGCGGCGGCTTGACCATAAAGCTCTGCGCCTTCGGTCAGGACCTTGCGTAGTCCGAGTACCTGGGGACTGTGCGGATCCTCCGGCGTCTCGCATTTGGCGTGGTGACGGCGATGCACCGCGACCCACTCCCGGGTGACCATGCCGGTGGTGAGCCACAGCCAGAAGCGGAAAAAATGGGCTGCCAAGGGGTGCAGGTCGAGGGCCCGATGGGCTTGGGCGCGGTGCAGATAGATGGTCACTGCGGCGATAGTGACATGGGTCAAGGCGAGTGTAATCACTACCGCTTGCCAGAGGCTGACATCGAGGATGCCGTGTAGGGTCATAGGGTCTCCGTAAAAGACACGGGGCGCACCGGATCATTGGGGGCTGACGCGAATCGACGACAGGCCCCAGCGATGGCCGCTCAAGGAAAAAGGGGGTTGGGACGAGTCGAGAGGTGGCACGCGAAGTTTCATTGTGCGGCGCGGGCCAGCTTCGCTCTTTACCCCGGGGACTATACCGGATAAGCCCTCTGCTTCTCTAGTGTCGCCGGACGCATGGATCGCCGGCCCGATCCCGTCCTGGCCAGCCATAGGTTACCCACCGCGTCCAACCGGACCTGCCAGCCGGGGGCAACCCAAAGCGTGGACACGGGGTCGGCAATCACCGTGGGGCCCGGCACGGGTAAACAGCCCGCAAGCTCGGATCGAGAGTAGACCGGGGCGGGCCGAGCGCAGCCGTGCGCCCTCAGGGTTCGGACTGCGGGGGGATGGGGTCTGGGCGACACCTCCATCGGCGGCAGGCTCAGGGATAGGGCCGGTGCGCGCACCCTGACTCGAAGGTTGACCAGTTCAACCGGCAGGTCCAGGCGGTGTCCGTAGGACTCGGCATGGCGGCGATGAAACGTCTCCGCCGTTCGTATACCGCCCTCCCACGGGATGTTCAAGGTATACGACTGGCCGCAATAGCGGAGATCAAGCGAGTGCTCGAACCGCAGCCCCCGGTCCGCGGCGCCTTCCAGTCGAAGCTCGGACTCGCCTTCCTTGGCAAGGGTGCCGAGCGCTGCGTCGATCTCGGAATCGTCAAGGTTCGCCAAGGCACCGAGGTGGGTGCGGGTCAGGGTCCGGCCGGCCGGGGACGCGAGCATACCCAGGGCCGAGAGCACGCCGGCGTGCACCGGTGCCAGCGCGCTGTCGATCCCCAGCGCGTCGGCGAGCGCGCACACGTGCAGGCCGCCGGCACCGCCGAAGGAGGTCAGGGTGAAGTCTCGCGGGTCCAGGCCCCGCTCCACGGAGATCACCCGCAGCGCGCGGGCCATGTGTTCGTCTGCCAGGCGCACGATGCCGAGCGCTGCGGCCTCCACCGAGAGCCCGAGCCGTTTAGCGACTGGGCCTATCGCCGCCCGCGCGGCTGGGGCGTCCAGCCGCATGCGGCCGCCGAGGAATGCCTCGGCGTCGAGCCGCCCGAGGACCAGGTCGGCGTCGGTCACGGTGGGCAGGGTGCCCCCCCGCCCGTAGCAGGCCGGTCCCGGGTCTGCGCCAGCGGATTGAGGGCCCACCAGCAGGAGCCCGGCCGCGTCCAACCGCGCGACGGACCCGCCCCCGGCGCCGATGGTGTGCATGTCGACCATCGGCAGGGCAATGGGGTAGCCCGCGATCCGCCCGGCCATTGTGAGGCGCGGAACACCGTCGATGGCCGCCACGTCTGTGGAGGTGCCGCCCATGTCGAAGGTCAGCAGCCTCCGCACCCCTCCGGCCGCCGCCGCGAATGCCGAACCGGCCAGGCCCCCGGCGGGACCGGACAGGAGCAGGCGCGCGGCGTGGCGAGCGGTCTGATCGGCGGCAATGGCCTCGCCGCTGCTCTGCATGACTGAAACACGCGCGCCCGGCAGCCCTGCCTGGAGCCGTTGAAGATAACGGGCGACCACGGGCCCCACCCAGGCATTGAGCCAGGTGGCAATTCCGCGCTCGTATTCGCCGGCGATTGGCAGGACCTCAGAGGAGCGGGAGATGAACACCCCGGGGGGCAGGGCCTCGGCGACCGCACGCTCGGCGCTGTCATCGAGGTAGGAGAAGAGCAGGTTGATGGCCACCGCTTCCGGGGCGAGACGGACGACCGCCTCGCCCAGGGCGGCCAGGTCCGCGTCGGTCAGGGGCTCCACCCAAGAGCCGTCCGGCGCCAGCCGTCCACCGGTACCCAGGCACAGGGAGCCGGGAACCGGCGGGTGTCGGGGAGGCGGCTGCAGGTCGTAGAGGTCGGTGCGCGCCTGACGCCCGAGGGTGAGAAGATCCTCAAGGCCCCGATTGCCAACATAAAGGGTCCGCGCCCCCTTGCCTTCCAGCGCCGCATTGGTGGCCACGGTGCTACCGTGCACCACCGACAGTCCCGCCGAAGATAGGCCCAGCTCGGCGATCCCCTGGAGGATGGCCTGTTCCGGGGACCGGGGCGTGGACAGTACCTTGTGGATGCGTACCTCGCCGTCGCTCCAAACCACGAAGTCCGTGAAGGTGCCACCGGTATCGACGCCGATCAGGGTCATGGAACCTCTCGTCAACAAGGCACAGCGGATGGTCCGCAACTGCCCGCCGCACCGCTCGTGCGGCGAGGCCCGTGGCCCTAGAATACCCGCGCGCCCCTCAGGTCCGGCCGCCAGGCGCTCACCCCTCGCCAGGGCCTCAACCCATGTACAAAAACGACCGCCTGGTGATCCTCGATGCCGATGGGACCACCATCGATGCCTTTAGCGCCATCGATCGGACCTTCGCCCATCACGGCATGAACATTGGCCCCTTGAATCGGTTCCAGAAGCGCCGCAACCTGTTCAAGTATCTCGGTGGAATCAAGGAATTCCCGCGTAACCTGCGCAAACAGATCGGCCCTCAGAAGCGCGCCAAGCTGGTCGAGAGCCTGACCGACGTGTATCGGGAGGAGGCCGGCCTCTACAGCGGCATCGAGCCCCTGCTGTGGCGGCTGACGGAGGAGCCCGGGGTACGCGTCGGAATCGTCACCCGTAATATCACCCGGGAGCCGGTGGAGACCATCGAGCGACTGTTCCGCCGTCTCGGTTTCGATCCGGGGCGTTTCGATTTCCTGGTCCACCTGCCCCTGCGCCAGGAGAAGCTTCCGGTCTATCGGCGCCTCCGTGAGGAGTTCGAAGTCAACCCGGCCCGGGCCTTCGCCTGTGGCGACGAGGCCAAGGACTACCTGGCCGCTGTCAACGCCGGCATGCATGCCTTCATCGTTTCGTATGGCTTCGAGGATTACGATCGCCTGACCCAGCGGCACGGAGTCCCGGCGGAGGTCATCTCACGCACCCCGGCGCAGCTGGTCGATCGGGTGCTGCACGGTCTGGGGCTGGATCCCGTCTGAAGGGACCGGCCGCCGCGGGGCCGCTCAGTGCAGCTGATGCCCCGACCCTGGCGTCCCTCGCCGCGCCATGAGGGGCAGGGAGGCGTGGTGAACCGTCATGCGCCAGCCGGCTGCGCCCTGGGCATAGACATTGGTGGCCATCACCCGGTTCGGCCGGGCGTCCGGGTCAGCGCCTGCGCGGATGGATTCCTCCACCAAGTGGATCTCCAGACCGGGGGCCGCGATCCTGTTGAGCAGCCGGTAATCGATGCGCGGTGGGGCGGTGCCCCCGAGGATCTCCGCCCAGCTCTGCATCACCGCCGGCTTGCCCAGCAAAAGGGCCCCTCCGGGGTGGATGCAGACCGCATCCTCCCCATCCTGCCAAACGCGGTCCATGGCCCTGAGGTCGGTGGTGGCGAAGGCCGCGTAGAAGGCCGCTTCGGCCTCATCGGGTGCTTGATGTCCATCCTGCACGATTGGTGCCCTCATGATTCAGGGCTGGACGGGTCGGGGGCGGTGACGGGCCCTGATCCGAGACTGGCCCGCACCCGCTCCAGGCGCGACCTGAGCTCCGGGTCCTCGGGTGCGGGCCCACAGCGGTACCAGTCGCCGAGCAGATCGTCGGCGTCCCTGAGACTGCCGCCCTCGCCTTCTCCCATATGCTCGGCGAGTCGGGAGACCTGGAGCTCGAGCCGCTCGCGGGCCAGACTCGGCGGCGAAGCCACCCCGGCGGCGATCTCGATCTCAAGACACAAGCGGCGCCGCCGCTCGGCATTGGCCGCCAGACGCCCCCGCAGGGCTTCCAGACGCTGGGGGTCCCCCGCGGCATCGATGGCCGCGCGCAGCCGGGCCGCCATGGCTCCCTGCAGGGCCTGGTCGTGTAGCTCCGGCAACTCCGCCCAGGCGCGCTCCGCCTCCTGCGCATCCAGGCTCAGGGCGCCTGCGCTATCAGCGAGAATCTGCCGCTCCACGCCTTCGCACAGCTCAGCCTGGCGCGCCAGGAGATCCAGCGCACCGCGCTGCTCGGTGGCCTGCCGCTCCCGCCGGTGGGTGATCAGTCGCTCGCGGGCCTCCTTCCAGCGCCTCGCCAAGGGACCGGCCGACTGGCGAGGGACGGCCTGGGCTTCGGAATCGCGCCAGCGTTGTTCCAGCTCGCGCTGGGCGGCGAGCAGATGCCGGGAGTCGGTCTCGGACTCCGCCAGCGCGATGGCCTCATCGCACAGGGCCTGACGGGCGGCCAGGTTCTCGTCGAGCTCGGTGCGGTAGGCCTGGTGGATGGTGGCCCGCCGCTCAAAGACCGCATCGCAGGCCGACCGGAACTCGCCCCACAAACGGTTCTCGTCGCGCTGGCGTGCGGGCACCGTCGTGTGCCACTCGCGCTGCAGGGCCTTGATCTCCTCAATGGCCTTATCCAGGTCCGACTGGTCGGCAAGGGCGCGTACCCGCTCGACCAGTCCCCGCTTGAGGGCTTGGTTGCGCCCCCGCTCCTCCGCCAGCCGTTGATCGAGGGCCTCGAGTGCCTTGTGAAAACGTCGCTCCAAGGTGCGCCGATGGCGAGCCTCGCAGGGACCGATGCCGGCCCAGGCTTGGCGCGTCTCGCGCTCGGCACGCATGACCCGCTTCCAGTCCACGCGGTCCCAGTCAACCCGCTCCAGGAATGACTCCAGCTGTCGGCAAATCGTCTCGCGCGCCGCGCGGTTGGCCTCCCGTTCCGCCGCCTCGGCCTCAAGGACCGGGCGGCAGCGGGCGTAGACCGCATCGGATGCGGCGTGGAAGCGCCCCCATAAGGCCTGATTGGTCGGAGACCCGGACTGATCCAGTTCCTTCCAGTCCACTTGCAGGACATGCAGACGCTCGGCCACCGCCGGCAGGGGCAGGTCCTCCTCCCGCAGGGCTTCCATCGCCTCGCACAGCGCCTCCCGGTGCTGGTCGGCGCCCCAGCGCCGCCAGTGCTGCAGATCCCTGAGGCGGGGCGCGAGCGTGCGCAGCCGCCGGACAATCTCGTCGACGGCATGGCCCGAAAGGCCGCTCGACTGCACCAGCTCCAGGCCTGCCTGGATGCTCTGGTACACCGGATCCGCACGCTTCAGCTCGCCCGCCTCCAGCGCCGATTCCAGCTCCGTGAGCCGTTCGGGGAGCTGCCCCAGGCGCTGCTCTGCGTGCTTACGTTGGGTCTTGAGGCGCGTCTCCAGGCGTTCTGCGAGGCCGGTAAAGGTCGCGCCCTCCGTGCTTCCCGGTAGGGATTCCGCCAGGGTGCGTCCCTGAGAGAGCAGATCGCGCACCCGAGAGGCCTCCAGTGGGCGGGACTCGGCCAGCAGCTTTTCCGCCTTGGATACCGATTTTTTGAGTCGGACCACACCCTTGCGCTCGTCCGCCAATTCGCTCAGCTTGGCGTCCAAGGCATCCAGTGCTCTTGCGAGCCGTTTGTCGAGCATCCGCTGCTCGGGTTCGGGGAGCGTGCCCTGAGATTCCCAGGCGGCGGTCAGCCGGGCGCGCTCGGACGCCAGCTCGCGCTCGCTGTCCAGGGTTGGGGCGCGCTCGGCGTCTGCGAGCAGGGACTCGCGTGCGGCGCGCAGGGCGACCCGCGCCTCCTCAGCGGCGATCTGTGCCGCGTTGGCTTGCCGGTAGGCCTCGTAGGCGGCGAGAAACCGCTCGCGGGCGGCGCCGTAGCGGGTGCGCCACGCGGGCTCGGCCTCGGGCTCGAGCTCGGCCCACTGCTGGTCCAGATGCTCGAGTAGGGCTCGGTCCTGGCTCCAGTGCTCGAGGTGTCCCAGGCGCTCGGCGCGATCGCACAGGTCGGCGCATTGGGCGCGCAGGCGCCGCGGCCGCTCCTCCAGCTCGGCCAGGTTGCGCAGACGCTCCCGCGCCTCACGGTAGACCGCCTTGTCCTTCTTGCCGATGCGGCGCGCGATCTGCTCCAGCGAGGGGCGATCCTGGAGGCGGGCCAAGGCTGTGCCGCGGTTGGCGGCGAGGGAGTCGTGAAGCACGCACCCGACCAGCACGGCTGGATTGTCCACCCGCTCGATGGCGGTCCGCCGGATCTCGGGCTCCCGCCCGTCTCTTGCCACATGCTCGAGCACCCGCGGATCCTCCGCGCGTGCGACCTCCGCTAAGCGCTCCTCGAGTGAGACGCCGCCATCATCGGTTCCGCAGAGCAGGTTGCGATAGCGGGCTAAGGCGATCTCGCGAACGCTGACGTCGCCTTCGGTTACCAGGACGTCGCGCAGCCTGGGCAGGCTCGCCAGAAGTCGCACCGCATCGAGCCGCACCGCGGGGTCCGCATGGTTGCACGCCAGGTCCGCAAGCATCTCCTGGCTCTTGGTTTTGGCGATGGCCGGGCGGCGCTTCTTGAGCAGTCGGTCGAACAACATCGGGGATCGGTTACCTGCGGGGCTGACATTGGCTGGCGAGTGGGGGATTGTACCCGAGGGGGGCGAGGGACGGCGCCGGAGCGTGCCCGTTCGTCAAGGGCAAGTTCGTCAGGGGCGCGGGTGTCCTTTAGAACACGCCGTGCGAACGACCGGCTGCCGGTGTCAGCGCTCCAGGATGGCCGCGGACAGGACGTCCGGATCCCTCGGAAGCGGGACCCCCGCCTCTCGGGTGATCAGTTGCAGGGTCGCCAGGAAGGGGCCATCGGGGTCTAGGCTGGCCTTGGTCTCCAGCACCTCTTCGTAGACCCGCGCGACCCGCCGCACAAAGCGCCGGCCGCTGGCGCTCATGGGTGGCTCCGGAGGCGCAGGTGGGAGCTCGGGCTTCAGATCCGCTGCGGGACCAGCTGCTGGCAGGTTGGCCGCCGCGCCGGCCATGCGCCGAAGCTCGGTACACAGGGCCACGAAATAACCTGCGTCATAGCCGCGCTGGAAGGGGTCCGTGGCGCGGAGCGCCGCCCCGAGGGCGGCCCGGGCGGTCTCGTCCATGCCACCGATGTGATCCGCCACTGAGCGAGCCGAGGCGGCGAGCTCGGCAAGTCCCGTTTTGTCCTCGGCGATGGTCGCCTCGGGCGCCGGGTCAGCGACCGCGGCTTGGGGCGGCAGCAGGGTCTCGTCCTGGACGCCGGCCTGCCGAGCATTCGCGATATCGTACTCGATGGCGGAGGCAAACAGGTCGCGGCTCTCCGCGTCGCCTACGCCTGCGGCTGCGAGCCGTTCCAGCAGGGCTGCGCGGTGATCGCCTGACAGATGGTAGGGCTCAAGGAAGCGTGTCTTTGGCGGGCGCTTACCACCCACCTCGGCCGGCGGGGCCTTGGGGCCACCGGGGGTGACCCGCATCCAATAACGGCGCCCACTGGCCTCCTTGAGGGGCGTGATCCTGTCGGTGACTGCTTTTCGCATCATCTCTCTTCCTGGCGGTAGCCCGACGGTCATGGGGCCCGAGGTCGACTTGCGCAACCATTCTAGCCTAAAAGTCAAGGGTTGAGTTGCTCTAAAACGCTAGATGTGCCGTTTTGCGAACGCACGCTCCCCAACATAGGGGTTTTCAAGCCGTTCCGCGCCGAAGCTGGACATGGGCCCGTGGCCTGGAATGAAGCGCACGTCGTCACCGAGGGGGAAGAGCCGACCCCGGATGGATTCGAGCAGCTGGGCGTGGTCTCCGCGGGGAAAATCGGTTCGTCCGATGGACCCTCGGAACAGCACATCGCCCACTTGGGCGAGCCGCCCCCCCGCGTCGTAGAACACCATGTGCCCCGGCGTGTGACCGGGGCAGTGGATGACCGAGAGTGCCGTGTCGCCAATCTGCACGCAGTCGCCGTTGTCGAGCCAGCGGTCCGGCTCGAATGAGGGCACGGCGGGGAATCCAAACATCTGGCATTGGGCGGTCAAGGCGTGGATCAGAAAGGCGTCGTCCCGATGGGGCCCGACAATGGGAACGCTCAAGCGCGGCGCAATGACACCGCTCGCGCCCACGTGGTCCAGGTGACCGTGTGTAAGGAGGATGCACTCCGGTGTCAGCTCGAGCTGCTCCACCAGGGCCAGGATGCGATCCGCGTCGCCGCCAGGGTCCACAATGGCCGCCCGGCGGGTGCGCTCACACCATAGGAGCGTGCAGTTCTGCTGGAAGGCTGTAACCGGGAGAATCCGAAATTCCACGCTGGCCTCGGGTGCCAAGCCTCGGAGGCCGGGACGGTCTTAGTCCATTCCGGGAGGTCCTGCTGGGCACGCGTGGTCCCAGTGTGTCCCCCGGGGCGGGGTCTCAGCCGCGCAAGATCGTGTAGAGCCGGTCCTTGAGGACGAGACGCTCTTTCTTCAGCTCCTCGATGGTCTCGTCGGCCACCGGGGTGCCGAGCTCCTCGATCTGTCGCACGCGTGCGTCCAGGGAGTCGTAGTCATTCATCAGGTGCGCGAAGTCGGCGTTGGAGGCGCGCATCGCCTCGATCTTGCCCTCCAACTCCGGGAACTCGTGCAGCAGGTCGTGGGGTTCACCAAGCATTGGGTCCGTTCCTCTACAGTGTGTATGGCCGCCCCAACTCGGGGACTGGCATTGCGTAACGGATGGCTAGCCCGGGCGCCCGGCGGCGGTACCCGGTCCTTCGCACAGTAGTTTACCTCAGGGGCTTCGGCGTGAAACACCTTGGTAACCGCTTTGATCCGGGTCACATTCGCTGAGCGCCTCGGCCTAGTTATTTGGCGTTGGAATCCATGTACTTGATCACGTCGGCGGTGATGTCCAGACCCTTGTCGAGGTAGAGGATGCCGGCCAGGCTGCGCTCGACGACCATGGACAGCTTCTTCTGTTTGGCCACCGCGTCCACGGCCTTCTGGGCTGGACCGATGATCTCCCGTCCCTTTTCCTGCTGGACCTTGAGCAGCTGCTGCTGCGCGGCGCCCGCTTCCTTCTTGTAGGCCTCGATCCGCTGCTTGATCTCTGCCTCTTTCTTGGTGACCTGGTCCTTGCTCATCAGGGCCGAATCGCGCGCCAGGGTCTCCTGGAGCTTGCGAATCTCCTGCTCCTCCTTGTTGAGTGTCTCGGCCTTGGGCTCGAAGTCCTTCCGCAATTGGCCCTGGACCGTCTTGCCGACCGCGCTCTCCTCGAGCACCCGTTGCATATCGACGAAGCCGAGGTCGGCGGCGGGGGCCGCGAGGGGTAGGGCCAGGGAGAGCATCAAAACGATCAGGCGGTGTATGGGCATGGATTTCGGCTCCTAAGCGGATCTGGTACGGAGTTTGAGGTTGAACGGGCGAATGGAATCTCGCCGTCGGGCGGTGGCCGGTCTTTTCCCCGGCCCGCGGGCCAGGATTCTAAGCGAAGTGACCCCTCGGCAGGAGCGGGTCAGGCGTCTTGGACCTTCGACCGGGTTGCGTTGCCCGCCCGGCTGTCGGATGCTTTCGGCCCTTGACGCCGATCAGGCTTGTGGAGACACCGAACCGTGGGGAACTCGCTACAGGAACAACTGCTCAAGGCCGGTCTGGTCAACGAGCAACGGATCAAGGAGACGCGCTCGACCAAGCGCAAAGCCAGCAAGCAGGGCGGTAGGCGGGGTCCCGATCCCGACGACTCGGCGCGAGCCGCTGAGGCAGCTCGCGCCGAGAAGGCCCGCAAGGATCGGGAGCTGAACCGCCAGCACCAGGAGGAAGCCCAGAAGCGGGCGCGGGAAAACGAGATCCGTCAGTTGATCCACGCACATCGGGTGGTGCGCGAGTCGGGAGACGTCGCCTACAACTTTGCGGACGGGGGCACCCTGAAGCGACTCTACGTCAACCAGGACCAGCACCGGCGACTGGTCGACGGGCGCCTCGCCATCGTGCGCCAGGACACCTTCTATGAGATCGTGCCAACCGAGATCGCCGGGCGCCTGCGCGATCGGGACCCGGGCCTGGTGCTCGTCTGGAACCAACCGGCCAAAGCCATCGAGGCCGACGACCCCTACGCCGACTACCAGGTCCCCGATGACCTTATCTGGTAGCGGTTGTCGGCCAGGCACCCCGGTGCCCAGCCATTAAGGACGATTCGAGCGGAGGATCTGCCATGTCTGATGCTTCCAACCGCAAGCTTGCGGTCCTGATCGACGCGGACAACGCCCAGGCCTCCCTCGTCGAGGGCCTGCTTGCCGAAATCGCCAAGTACGGCACCGCGCACGTCAAGCGGATTTACGGGGACTGGACGCTCCCCAACCTCGGGTCCTGGAAGGAAACCCTGCTCAAGCACTCCATCCAACCCATGCAGCAGTTCCGCTACACGAAGGGTAAGAACGCCACGGACGGGGCCATGATGATCGACGCCATGGACCTGCTCTACTCCAGCAACTTCGATGGCTTCTGCATCGTCTCCAGTGACAGTGACTTCACCCGCCTGGCCTCACGCCTGCGCGAATCGGGCATGACCGTCTACGGTTTCGGCGAGCAGAAGACACCGGAGCCGTTCGTCGCCGCGTGCGACAAGTTCGTTTACACGGAGATTCTGCGCGAGGACGCGGACCGCGACGCTCCAACCCGAAAGAGTGGCAAGGAGCTCAAGCGTGACACCCGGCTGGTCACCCTCATCCGAAGCGCTTTGAATAGTGCCGCAGACGAGGCGGGTTGGGCCCATCTTGGGGCCGTGGGTTCCGCGATCGCCAAGCGCAGCCCCGAGTTCGATTCCCGAAACTACGGCTATGCCAAGCTGAGCGGTCTGCTCAAGGCCGTCGGATTCCTAGAGACGGAGGAACGGACGATCGGCAAGGGACCCCACAAGACCATCTACGTTCGGGACACCGCGGGACCCGATTGAAGCAACGGGTTCTGGCGTCATGGAATTGATCGACACCCATTGCCACTTGGATGTGAGCGAGTTCGATCCGGACCGGGAGGCGGTGCTCGGGCGCGCCCGAGCGGTGGGGGTGACCGGCATCGTGGTGCCGGCCATCCACCGCCATGGCTGGTCCTGGCTGATGGAATTCTGTGGCCGGTACCCGGATCTTCACCCCGCGCTCGGCCTGCATCCAGTCTATCTGGAGCGGCACCGGGACGCCGACATCGCCGCCCTGGAGCAGACCGTCGCCGAGCGGCGGCCGGTGGCCGTCGGCGAGATCGGGCTCGACTACTTCGTGCGGGAGTTGGATCGGCACCGCCAGCAGGCGCTCTTCGAGGCCCAGCTCGAGGTCGCCCGGGCCGCCGATCTGCCGGTGCTCCTGCATGTGCGCAAGGCCCACGAGCAGGTGCTGGCTACCTTAAGGCGCATTCGGGTGCGTGGCGGCATCGCGCACGCCTTCAGCGGGGGCATTGAGGAGGCACGGCGCTACCAGGACCTGGGCTTCAAGCTGGGGTTTGGCGGCATGCTGACCTTCGAGCGCTCCAGCAAGCTGCGTCGGCTCGCGAGTGAGCTTCCCATTGACGCCATCGTGTTGGAGACCGATGCGCCGGATCTGACCGTGGCCGCCCATCGGGCCGAGCGCAACAGCCCGGAATACCTCCCGGACGTGCTGACGGCCCTTGCGCAGGTTCGCGGCGCCGCCCCGGCGGAGCTTGCGGCCGAGACCACGGCCAATGCCCGCGCCGTGCTCGGGCTGACGGCGGACCAGGCGTCCGACCAAGCGCAAAACCCGAGTTGACCGCCATGTCCGACACCCTGCTCGAGGTCCGAGGGCTTACCACCGAGATCGGCGGGGGCGAGTCCGGGGGGCGCTCGCCAGTGCGGGCGGTGGACGGCCTGGATCTGTGCATCCGCCGCGGGGAGACCTTCGCCCTCCTGGGCGAGTCCGGCTGCGGCAAATCGATGACCGCCCTGACACTCATGCGCCTCCTGCCCCCGGCGGGCTGGATCACGGGGGGTGCGGTGCACCTGGGCGGCACCGACCTGCTGCGTCTCACCGAAGCCCAGATGCGCCGGGTCCGCGGCGGACGCATGGCCATGATCTTCCAGGAGCCCCAGACCTCACTCAACCCGGTCCTGACGGTGGGCGATCAGATCGCCGAGGCGGTTCGGGTCCACGAGGGACGGCCCAGATCCAGTGTGCGAGCGCGGGTCCTGGAGCTGCTCGACGCGGTCGGTATCCCGGATCCAGCGCGCCGTACCGGCGAGTATCCCCACCAGCTCTCTGGAGGCATGAAGCAGCGGGTGATGATCGCCATGGCCCTGGCCGGGGACCCGGAGCTGCTGATCGCCGATGAGCCCACCACGGCGCTGGACGTCACCATTCAGGCCCAAGTCCTTTGTCTACTCAAGGACTTGCAGGGGTCCACGGGCATGTCGGTGCTCCTGATCACCCACGACCTGGGGGTGGTGGCGGAGACCGCGGACCGGCTGGCAGTGATGTATGCCGGCCAGATTGTGGAGACCGCGCGTGTCGGGGATTTCTTCAGCGCCCCCGCCCACCCCTACAGTCGTCGATTGATGGACAGCCTGCCAGATGCCGAGAAGCGCCGGGGCCGACTGGCGGTGATTCCCGGGCGCGTGCCTCCCCTGGACCAAGCCTTTGCGGGATGCCGGTTCTCACCACGCTGCCCCTCGGTGATGACGCACTGCCACACTCAAGTGCCCGTTTGGGACGACCTTGGGTCCGGGCGGGGTGTGCGCTGTCACCTGTGGGGCGGCGGGGCGTCGCCGGCAGCGGACTCACGCTCCGACCAACCGGCCGGCGACGGGGCCGTGTCGGGTCCGCTCGCTGTTGAGTCTGGACAGGGCGGAGAACTGCTCCGAATCGACGGACTCCAGGTCCACTTCCCCATCCATCGGGGTGTGTTTCGGCGGGTAGCCGGCCATGTGCGGGCCGTGGACGGTGTGAGCTTGCGACTGGAGGCCGGACGCACCCTGGCGCTGGTGGGCGAGTCCGGCTGCGGTAAGACGACGGCCGGCAAGGGGCTGCTCCAGCTCATCGCCCCGACGGGCGGCTCAGTGCTCTACCGGGGGCAGGAGCTTCGGGGGCTCGGTCATCGGCGCATGCGGGCGTTCCGCAAGGACCTTCAGATCATCTTTCAGGATCCTTTCGCCTCGATGAACCCGCGCATGCTGGTGGGAGACGTGATCGGGGAGGGGCTCCAGGCGCTTGGTCTGGAGCCCAGCCGAGAAAGGCGTATGCGGCGCGTGGCTGAGCTCCTTGAGCTGGTGGGCATGAGCCCGGACGCCGCGAACCGCTACCCCCACGAATTCTCCGGTGGTCAACGCCAGCGCATCTGTATCGCGCGGGCCTTAGCGGTGGAACCCAAGGTCATCGTGTGCGACGAGCCCACCAGCGCCCTTGACGTCTCGGTCCAGGCGCAGATCCTGAATCTCCTCAAGGACCTGCAGGAGCGACTCGGGCTCGCCTATCTCTTCATTACCCACAATATCTCGGTGGTGGCCTATCTGGCCCACGAGGTGGCCGTCATGTATCTGGGTCGGGTGGTCGAGCGGGGGCCGGTGGATCAGATCCTCGACGACCCGCGCCACCCTTACACCCGGGCGCTCCTCTCTGCGGTCCCGGTGGTGGACGCGCACAAACGTCGTCCGATCATCCGCCTGGAAGGCGACATGCCCTCGCCGGCGAGTCCGCCGTCCGGCTGCCACTTCCATCCCCGCTGCCCAGAGGCCATTCCGGAATGTGCTCAAGCCTATCCCGACGAGACGCGGCTGAATGGCGGTCGAATCGTGCATTGCATCCGCGCAGCCTGAACGCTGGATTTTGTCCAGTGCGGGCAAGATATACCCACCGTTTGGAAATCCGGCGCTTCCGGCGGCTCAGAAACGTGTCTCCATGTTCGGCTACTTACGTGGGGGAGCATGGCGCCCCCAAGAGTTGCGCACCTTGGGCGAAATCACGGCGAAAGGGTCTGGGCCGTACCGGGAGGGGGATGCGCCCGGGACCATCTCGATGCCGGGTCATCAACGAAGTGCTACCGTATCGGCAGCCAGTTCAAGGCCGGGCAGCGAGTTCTTCGGTCGCAACGGGCAGGAGGCAGCGCGCAAATATACGGTGCGCGCGAGGGCCCGGATGCCCGCCGAATTCCCGGTCGACGTCGAGACCTTCTTTCATTGTCTGCCCTATTGCGCAAGGCTCGACATCAACGAACCGCGGACTGCCACCGGCACCGGCGGTGAAGGCCCTGGTCGCCCATTGATCCAACGCGGTAACGGTGCCGCCCAGGTTCCCATTGGCGAGTCGCACCAGAACGATCCTCACGCCGTGCTCCTCGGCCAGGTCGTGCAGATTCTCTCGGATGCCCTCGAATCGGGTCTCGTAGACGGTCCGGTTGATCATCGGAAGAAAGTACTGCTGGTTGTCAGCCATGTAGCGGAGCCACCAGGGGCCAAGCCTTAGCCCGGATCGCGCGTCGAGGTATCCCTGGTAGAAATCGAACAGGTCCAGGGCTGCGCGCCTCTCCCAGGACCCATCCGAGTAGCGCGACAGCACCGGTTTGGTGATACCGAAATTAATATTTCGTCCCGATCGATAAAGGTCGTGCGGGATATAGGCGACGATGACCACCCTCGGTTTTCGGCTGGAGAGCTCGGACCCGAGCTTCAGCACCATCTGGTCTACACCGAACCCCGGCACTGCCGCGTTGACGATACGGATAGGGCCATCGACCGACAGGTCCGCCTGCAGCAGGGCTGGGAAGGACTGGCGCTCCGGTTCCTCGAGCGAGAATCCCCTTGTGACCGAATCACCCAAAAACAGGACGTCGGAGCGAAGCGCGTTACTGCCGTCGGCGGGTGGAATCAGAATCGGCTGCCAGTCCCACCCATAGCTCACTTCAGTGTACGAGGCCAAGCTCTGAAGCTCGCGGCGCGGGTCCTTGGCGGCAGAGATCCGATCGGCTATCCCGCTGTCGACAACCCGGTTGGAGCGCGCGACAATCTCAAGGCCGGCGTAGAGCATGCCGGCCACTAGCGCGGCCGTAATCAGCGCCAACACCCACCGGGGGGTCGGCGTGCGCGCGGTGGACGCGGTGCTCTCGGGGGGGGGTCATGATGCGCGCATCCTAGTCCCGTGCCTCGCGTCGGTCCATCGCGCTTTCTCCCCGAGGCCGGCAATTCCCAAGGCCGCTCTGCGCTGCACGAACGTGTTGGAGCGAGTGGCATGCCAACCAAACGCCCCTTTTCACTCAACTGGCGCCTCTTTTTCCAGGACGCTTTTCTCTGGCAGCCCAGGTGCTTGGCGTAATCCCAAAGACATGGACATTCTAGGCATCTCGGCTTTCTACCATGACAGCGCCGCGGCTTTGGTACGAGACGGCCGGATCTTGGCGGCCGCCCAGGAAGAACGCTTCACCCGCAAGAAGCACGACCCGGCGTTCCCCGCGAACGCCATCAAGTATTGTCTCGATGAAGCCAATTTGCGTGTCACGGACCTGGGGCGCGTCGTGTTCTACGACAAGCCCCTCGTCAAGTTCGAGCGCCTGCTCGAGACCTATCTGGCCTACGCCCCCAGGGGTTTCCGGTCCTTCGTCGCTGCAATGCCGGTTTGGCTCAAGGACAAGCTGTTCCTCAAGACAACCCTAAAGCGGGAGCTCGCGGCCCTGGGCGGCTGCAGTGAACGGGCACTGCCGCCGCTGCTCTTCAACGAGCATCATCGATCCCACGCCGCCTCGGCCTTTTTTCCGAGTCCGTTCGAGAAGGCGGCGGTCATGTGCCTTGACGGCGTTGGGGAGTGGGCGACGACATCCGTTTGGGTCGGGGAGGGCAACCGGCTGGTGCCCAAATGGGAGATCGACTTCCCCCATTCGCTGGGTCTGCTCTATTCGGCATTCACCTATTTCACCGGTTTCAAGGTGAATTCCGGTGAGTACAAGCTCATGGGTCTGGCGCCCTACGGAGAGCCCAGGTACGTGGATAAGATCCTGGACAATCTCGTGGATCTCAAGGAAGACGGCACCTTTCGACTCAACATGGCGTATTTCAACTTCGCCACGGGGCTCACGATGACGAACCGCAGGTTCGCCGACCTCTTCGGGGGGCCGAGACGCGAGCCCGAGTCCCCTCTGACCCAGCGGGAAATGGATATTGCGCGCTCGATTCAGACGGTCACCGAGGAGATCGTTCTACGTCTTGCTCGGACCGTGCACACCGAGCTCGACATGGACTGTCTGTGCCTCGCCGGCGGCGTGGCCCTGAACTGTGTCGCCAACGGCCGTCTGTTGCGGGAAGGGCCATATCGAGATATCTGGGTGCAACCGGCGGCGGGCGACGCAGGCGGGGCACTAGGTGCTGCCCTGTCCATCTGGCACGAGTACCTCGAGGAGCCGCGCCAGATCAGCTTCCCCGACGCCATGCAGGGCGCCTATCTCGGACGGCGCTTTACCAACCAGGAGATCAAGACCTACCTGGACGGCATCGGCGCACCCTACGATGAGCTGGACGACCACGTCCTGATGCCGAGACTCGCGGACCTCCTCGCCGACGAGCGGGTCGTCGGATGGTTTAGCGGGCGCATGGAATTCGGCCCCCGCGCCCTTGGCGGCCGTTCGATCCTAGGCGACCCGAGAAGCCCCAGGATGCAATCGGTAATGAACTTGAAGATCAAGTACCGTGAATCCTTCCGCCCATTTGCCCCGGCGGTCAAGGCGGACCGCGTCTCGGATTGGTTCGAGATCGACCGCCCAAGCCCCTACATGCTGATGGTCGCACCCGTTAGCGAAGACCGGCGGATAGCGATGACCGACGCGCAGAAGGCGCTCTTTGGGGTCGACAGGCTTAAGGTCCCTCGCTCCGAGATCCCCGCGATTACGCACGTCGACTATTCGGCCCGCATCCAAACGGTTCACGAGGAAACGAACCCCCGCTTCCACGATTTGCTCAGCAGATTCGAAGAGAGGACCGCCTGCCCGGTCCTAATCAATACGTCTTTCAACGTACGCGGGGAACCCATCGTGTGCACGCCGGAAGATGCCTACCGCTGTTTCATGCGCACCGAGATGGATTACCTGATCATGGAAAACATCGTACTGAGCAAAAAACACCAGCCGTGGGGGACGACGGATGATTCCTGGAAGGAAGAGTTCGAGCTGGACTGACAGGAGGGCTCGAAAGATGGATATCCCAAAGACGCCTGAGCTCGGCAACCGGAGCCTGCGCCAGTTTGGACTGACAACGGGCGCGATCGTGGCCGCACTGTTCGGTGTGACCTTGCCCTTTCTCTTCGACCGCCCGCTTCCGGTGTGGCCGTGGATCCTGGGAGCCGTCCCCGTTGCCGTCGGTCTCCTCCACCCCTCCGCCCTCCGCCCCGTATACAGAGGTTGGATGGCGGTCGGTCACGCGCTGGGGTGGGCGAACACGCGTCTAATCCTCGCAGTGATGTTTTGCGCCATGATTATTCCCGCGGGTCTGATCATGCGCGCTATTGGACGGGACCCTATGTCGCGGCGTCTGACTGCCCAGAAGAGTTACCGAGCCCAGAGCCACGACCACCCGAGAGACCGATTCGAGAGGCCATTTTAATGTTGGATCTACTCAAGGATCTTTGGGACTTCATGAGGGTGCGCAAGAAATTCTGGCTCGCGCCAATCATCATCTTCATGCTACTGCTCGGAACGCTTATCGTCCTGTCGCAGGGATCAGCAATCGCGCCCTTTATCTACACCCTGTTCTGAACGCGGCGGCGTCTGAGCGGGACCTGTCTCGCAGGTTAAGTCGCCGGGTTCAAGCGCCGGAAACGTAAAGATCGAATCTTCGGCGGTATGGGACGCAATCCATCAGCCCGATCCGATCGGGGAGGCTCCTTGGTTCGGGTCGAGCCGCCTCAAGGGCTCCCACTCGGATCGGTCCACCCGGTCCCGGATCAGACGCTCCAAATCCGCAAGCTCGCGGTAGCGTGCGGCGACGTCTCGGACGTAATCGAGTGTGCGCGGGACATCTCCCAGGTAATGGGGCTTGCTGTCGCGGTGCTTGAGCCGGGCAAAGATGCCGCACGCCTTGAGGTGACGCTGTACGCCCATGAAGTCGAACCAGCGCAGGAAACGCGTGGGCTCCACCTCCGGCAGGATCCCGGACTGGACTGCGAGCGCGAGATAGCCCAGGGCCCAGTCGGTGACCCGCTCCGGTTCCCAGGCGATGTAGCAGTCCCGCAGCAGGGAGACCAGGTCGTAGGTCACCGGGCCCACCACGGCGTCCTGGAAATCCAGGATCCCCGGGCTCGGCGGCTCCGTGACCATCAGGTTGCGCGAGTGGTAGTCGCGATGGACGCACACCTGGGGCTGCTCCAGGGCGTTGGCGATGAGGGTCGTGCAGACCCCTTCCCAGCCCGCCTGCTCCGCTTCGGTCAGCTCGACGCCCAGATGCCGGCCCAGGTACCACTCGCGAAAGATCTCAAGCTCTCGGCGCAGGAAGGCCGAGTCGTAGGATGGCAGCCCATCCACAGGCCCGCATGCCTGGATGGCCGCCAGGGCCGAGAGCGCGTCGCCGTAGAGTCGGTCGGCGCTCTGTTCGTCGAGCTCGCCAAGATAGATCCGGTCCCCGAGGTCCGAGATGGCCAACAAACCGTTGGCCACGTCTTCGGCATGGATCTCCGGGGTGTGGAGTCCGACCGCGCGGAAGCGTCTCGCCAGATCGGCGTAGCGGCCGCAGTCCTCGTGCTCCGGCGGGGCGTCCATGACGATCAGGGTGCGGCCGGCGCTACGGACTCGCCAATATTGCCGAAAGCTCGCGTCGGAGGAGGCGGCTTCTAGGACGTAATCGTCCGTGCCAAGCACGCTGGCTAACCAGCGCGTCATCAGATCGTGCCGTTCGGTCAAGAAAACCCCCTTGGGCTTTGGTGGGTGGTTCCGCGTCGAGGCCACGCCCCAATTGCCGGTCCGTGCCGAATATGACATGGTTACAGCTTATCCCGGGGCTCGTCTACTGACTGCCTCGGTCCACCTTTCCTCAAGCCGGGAGTCCCGCGTCGAGCAAGCGCTGGGCGTGATCAACGGAAACTCCAAGGTGCGCTCGCTGACCCTCGCACTCATTCTGCACTCCGTCTCACTTGCGTCCGGGGCCGCCGTGGCCGCCCCATCCCCCGACTGGGATTGCGGGACGCGCTCTGACGGGCGTTGGGACTGCCGCTCTGATCCGGCGGGTGATCCGCCTTTCGTTTCAGGCGGGCGACTCATGGTGACCGCGGCGGCGCATGGGTCGGGGCAGTCGGGGGAGGCGGGCGCCGATTCCCCACAGGGCGACACGGCCGCAGCGGCCGGTGCCGTTCCGCCGGCCGCCTCCGGGGCGGCTTCTGGGACCACGCCCCAGGAGACCGTGGAGCGGCCACCGCCGAGTCTTGGGACGCCGCTTCCACCCGACGCCCAATCGTCATCGTCGGCGATCGAACCAGCTCCGGAAGCGGCGACGTCAACGCCGCCCCCGGCGACCTCCGCGCCCCAGCCCACGCCGATGCCGGAACCGCTTCCCCCCGGTCAGGCGGAGGTCCCGGCGCCGCCGACCTTGCCGTTGCCCCCGGAGCCCGTCCTGGAGATCGAGCCTCCAGCCGTTGCGCCCCTCGTGGACTCGGAGCGGCAGGACCTGAGCGGCGAGTCTCCCTGGGTACTCCCGCCCCGGGATTACATCACTCCAGGGTCCGCCACCCCAGCAGCAGACGCCGCTCTGGGGCCCTTGCCCACGCCGGGCTATCGCGGCGATGGCGACCGTCTGTACCAGGATTTGCCATGGGACTTCTGCGGGCCCCGGGTCGGGCTCACGGGCATCGGCGGTGGTGTCGTCCCGCCCTCGGCAGATTCGGGGGCGCCCGTGGACGTGGACGCGGATCGGGCGATCTATGATCGCCGGCGTGATGTGATCACGCTCAAGGGTGGGGTCCAATTCGTGCAGCGAGACCAGCGGCTCACGGCGGATCGGTCGACCTATGAGCGCGGAACCGGGGCCGTGGACGCCGTGGGGGACGTCTATGTGGAATACCCGGGGGCACGCCTGACGGCGGACTCCGCCCACTACAACCTCAACACCAAGGAAGGCACCCTGGAGGGCGTGCATTATCGTCTTGCGGGCAACGCCAACCTACGCGGCAGCGCCCAGCACGCGGAGCTGCTCGCGGACGACAAGACCCGCTACCAGGACGTCATCTACACCACCTGTCCGCCCGGCCGCTCTGACTGGTCCCTCCGGGCCAGCGAGCTGCTGCTCGATCACGCGGACGGCATGGGCACGGCCTACAATGCGCGCATCCGACTCGTCGGGGTCCCGGTGGCCTACAGCCCCTATCTGCGCTTCCCCATCGACGACCGCCGTCGCAGCGGTCTACTGATCCCGACCATTGGGTCGTCGAACAACAATGGTACGGATATAACCATCCCCTACTACTGGAACATCGCGCCGCAAATGGACGCGACCTTCTACCCCCGCGTGATGAGCACCCGCGGCCTGATGTTGGGCGGCGAGTTTCGCCACCTGGCGACCTTCCAGGATTTGACGATCGACGGCGAGCTTCTGCCGAACGACTCCAAGGACGAGGAGGGAGGGGCCCGCTGGGCACTGCGCGTGGAGCAGGGCGGTCGCCTGGGGACCCGCTGGACATCGAAGATCGATTACAGCGCCGTGTCTGACGATCGCTACCTGCCGGACTTCGGCAACCGTCTGGACGTGACCAGCGTACGCAACCTGCCCCAGCGCGGTGACCTGGCCTACCGCGGCGACGGCTACCGGGTGCTGGCCTGGCTGCAGAATTTCCAGACCGTGGATCCCAGTATCCCGGCACGCAGCACCCCCTACGCCCAGCTTCCCCATGTCGAGTTCCATCTCCAGCCTCCGCGCGGAACCGGTCTGTTGGACTACGGGTTCGAGGGCCGCTATGACTATTTCAGCCATGACGCCAAGGTTCACGGAAGCCGCCTCGTGGGACTGCCCTCGGTGCGGCTGCCGCTGCGACGCAGCTACGGCTACCTGATCCCGCGCGGCCGCGCCTTCTTGACCGGTTACGATCTCAGTGACGTGGACCCAGGCGTATCCCCCCGCCAGTCGCATCTGGTCCCGAGCCTGGATGTGGACGGCAAGCTCATCTTCGAGCGGGACATGGACTGGTTTGGGAACGGGGCGCTTCAGACCCTGGAGCCGCGGCTCTACTATGTGCTGACCCCTTACGCCAACCAGACCGAGACGCCCCTGTTCGACACGACGGAGCTGGACTTCAGCTTCGCAAGCCTGTTCCGCCCGAACCGCTTTACCGGTTACGACCGGGTCGGCGACGAGAATCGGCTCACCGTCGGTCTAACGTCCCGAACCCTGAGCAACAGCGAGGGCAGTGAGTTGTTTCGGGCGAGCGTCGGTCAGGTCTACTTCTTCCAGAACCGGCAGGTACAGCTCTCGGGCGAGGGCATTGAGGAGGACTCGAGCTCTTCCATGGCGGGTGAGCTGGCGGCGAGCCTGGATGAGGACTGGAGCGCCCGCGCGAGCGTGCAGTGGAACCCGCACGCGAGTGCGGACCCGTGGGAGAAACGGGTCCTGCAGCTGCGTTATGCGCCAGGTGAGAACCGGATATTGAACCTTGCCTATCGGTACAATCAGGGCACCACCAGGGTCCAGCGCTACGAGGACACCGATTTGTCCTTCCGCCTGCCGGTGACGCCGCAGATACAGCTCGTGGGCCGCTGGCTCTACTCGCTGCTAAATGCCGAGACCGTTGACGCCTTCGCCGGCATCGAGTTTGGCCGCTGCTGCTGGCGATTGCGGGTCCTGGGGCGCCACCTCAAAACCTCCGCGAGCGATACCGGTAACACCAGCATCATGTTGCAGCTGGAGCTGGCAGGGCTGGGGGCCTTGGGTAATTCAATCGACAAACTCCTGGAGCAGGGCATCTATGGCTATCGTTCCGACTGACCGGCGCCCAATGGGTGCCCCCTGGTGGCTGCGCTTCCCGCGCTGGCACTGGGTCTGGGCATCCCTTGCGGCGATCGTCTGGCTGGCCGCCTCGGCCCCTCCCACGGCCGCGGAAGAGCTCGATGCCATTGTCGCCGTGGTTAACGACGACGTGGTGGTGCAGAGCGAGGTGGATCACGAGATCGATCTCGTGATCCCGCAGCTTCAGCAGCAGGGCACCGCGGTTCCCCCGCCCGATCAGCTGCGCAAGCAGGTGCTGGAGCGACTGATTCTGAAGCGTCTCCAGCAGCAGCGCGCCAGGCAGCTCGGTATCGACGTGGACGAGGCCACCCTGGTGGAGACCATGTCGAACATCGCGGCGCGCAACGGAATCTCCCTGGAGGAACTGAAGGCCACCTTGGAGGCGGGTGGCATCCGGTTCGCGGACTTCCGCGAGGACACCCGGATGCAGATACTCACCAGCCGCCTGCAGAATCAGGAAGTGGTGCGCAACATTCAGGTGACCGACCAGGAGGTGGACCGATTGCTGGCACGCGAGGCCCAGTCCCTCGTGCCGCGCGAGCAGGTTCGGCTCAGTCATATCCTGATTGCCCTGCCGGACGACCCGACCCCGGGCCAGGTTGCCCAGGCCGAAAAGAAGGCGAACGCCGTCGTGGCTAAGCTGCGTGCCGGGGCGGATTTTGCGGCCGTGGCGGCCGCCAGCTCTGACGGGCGCACGGCCCTGCAGGGCGGTGATCTGGGTTGGTTCGAGATGGCCGCTGTGCCGAGCCTGGTGTCGGACTTGGCCCGTACCCTGGTCAAGGGGGAGATCACCGAACCACTGCGCAGCCCGAGCGGGTTCAACATCATCAAGCTCACGGACATCAAGGGCGGCGCCCCGGACAACGTCACCCAGACCCATGCCCGCCACATTCTGGTGCGCACCAACGAGCTGGTCTCCGACGCGGACGCAAAGACACGGCTCACCCAGCTTCGCCAGCGGATTCAGGGCGGCGACGACTTCGCTACCCTGGCGCGCGCGCATTCCGAGGATACGGGCTCGGCCCTCAAAGGTGGCGATCTGGGGTGGGTGAGCCCTGGCGACACGGTGCCTGAGTTTGAAGAGGCGATGAATGCGCTGGCCCCCGGCGAGATCAGCGAGCCCTTCAAGAGCCCGTTTGGGTGGCACATCGTTCAGGTTCAGGAGCGCCGCACCCAGGATACTGCCGATGAGCTGCTGCGACTCAAGGCGCGGGAGGCCATCCAGCGCCGCAAGGCGGAGGAGGCCACAGAGGCCTGGCTGCGGCAGCTGCGCGATGAGGCCTATGTGGAGGTGCGGTCGGATGGGGAGACGGGGGCGCTATGAGTCCCGGGTCTTGAAGGGCGCGTTCGCGCTGCCGCGCTTGGCCGTGACCCCGGGAGAGCCAGCCGGGGTGGGACCGGACCTGGTGGTTCGCCTTGCCCAGGAGCGGCAGGAGGCTCAACTGGTGGCGGTGGCCGACCCGGGGATGCTTAGGGACCGTGCCGACCGGCTCGCGCTCCCTCTGCGCTGTCTGGACTTCGAGCCGGGGGATCCGCCGGCCCCAACCCAACCGGGCACGCTCGTCGTGTTGTCGGTGGCTCTGCGCGCCGCGGCGACGCCCGGCCGGCTCAATACACTCAACGCGGCCTATGTTGTGGAGACCCTGGAAGTCGCCTGCGACGGATGTCTCTCCGGTACCTTCGATGCCCTGGTGACCGGACCCGTCCACAAGGGTGTGATCAATGACGCGGGTCTTCCCTTCACCGGTCACACGGAGCTGCTGGCCGAGCGCTGCGGGGCCGAGCCCGTGATGATGCTGGCGGCGCCTGGGCTGCGGGTCGCTCTGGCCACCACGCACCTGCCCCTTGCGCAGGTGAGCTCGGCCATCACGACCGGGCACCTCGAGCGGGTGATCGAGATCCTATATCGGGATCTGCGTGGGCGCTTCGGTGTGGCCGCTCCGCGCGTCCTGGTCTGTGGGCTCAATCCCCACGCGGGAGAGGGCGGGCATCTCGGGCGGGAGGAGATTGAGGTCATAGAGCCGGTCCTGCGGCGACTGCGGGAGCGGGGCTGGGATCTCGAGGGGCCGATCCCGGCGGACACGGCGTTCCTACCGGAGCGCCTCGCCGGCGCCGACGCGGTGCTCGCCATGTACCATGATCAGGGGTTGCCGGTGCTCAAGCACCTCGGGTTTGGCGAGGCCGTGAACATCACCCTGGGGCTGCCTATCATCCGCACGTCGGTTGATCACGGTACTGCGCTGGACCTGGCGGGGACGAACCAGGCCGACCTGGGCAGCCTGCGTGCGGCCATCTCCGTGGCCCTGGCCATGGTGGGCGCCGCGCGCGCCTGACGGTCCGCGTCCCTCTCAGGTCCCGATACGGGCCTGGACCTCCAGGGCCACCTCGAGCGCCTTGAGTCCGATGTGTCCGCCCACCAGTGGCTGGCAGCCATCCCGCGCGCAGCGCACGAACTCCGCCAACTCCAGGTCCAGGGGCTTGACCGGCTCCACTTGCACGCGTTCCCGCGCGATCTCCGGGCGGGTTGCCCCGGGGATCTCCCGAAGCTCCGCGATCTCGATCGTCTGGTCGATGAAGTCTAGGGAGAGATAACGGCCCGGCTGAAAAACGCGGATCCGCCGGGTCTTCTTGTCCGACACCCGACTTGCGACCACGTTGGCTACGGCGCCGTTGTCGAATTCCAGGCGGGCGCTGGCGATATCCACGTGAGGGGTCAGAACCGAGGCCCCCACCGCGGAGATGTGTGCGATCTCGGCCCCCACGAGTGACAGGATGATGTCGATGTCGTGGATCATCAGGTCCGAAACCACATCCACGTCGGTGGCCCGCTCCACGAAGCCGCCCATGCGCTGGGCCTCGATGTAGCGGGGGGAGGTAATGCGCTCGGCAAGCGCCATGACCCCCGCATTGAAACGCTCCACGTGTCCGATCTGCAACATGGCCCCATGGTCGGCCGCAAGCCGCACGATGGCCACACCATCCCCGAGGGTCGAGGCGATCGGCTTCTCGAGGAGCACCGCGAGACCGCGACGCAGGAAGGGCTCGGCGGCCCCTAGGTGGGCGGTGGTGGGCACCACTACGCTGACCGCGTCGACACGGTCGAGCAGGTCGGCGGCGGATGCGAAGACGGCGCAGCCTGCCTCGGCGGCGACCGCGTGGGCCCGCTCGGCGTCGCTGTCGACCACAGCCACCAGATCCACGTCCGGCATGCGCGAGTAGATCAGGGCATGGAAGCGCCCCAAGTATCCGACGCCGATCACGGCGACGCGCAGCTTGTATGACATGGCTAAAGAACAGTGAGCGGGGAAGAAACGGGAGACGCTGACCTAAGGGTCAGACCCCAGGTGAAGCATGGGGGTGAAACCGGCCGGCGGGGCCCCAGGCCGGCTTCAGACGGCCGAAGATCATCCTCCCACGCCGCCCGGAGAGGGCGTCTGCTTGGCAATCGGCACGGCATCGACGCCGTAATAGACATTGATCTGGTACGCGAGGGTCGCGGACATTCCGAGCGCAACGACGATCAGCAGCAAGGAGAATGGATCCGGCTTCCGACGACTGCGATTGTAGATCATGGGCGAACCGGCAATCACTTGGAGTTGGTGGTCAAGAAGAGTATGCAACAAATTGAAACAATGACGAGTGCGACGGCGCACTGGATGCAGATTAGCCAGATTCGAGGTTGATTTCTGTGCATTATCACGCGTTCGTGGGCGATTGTCTGCTTTCCGAGAAGTTTAATCGCCTGGACGATTGACCGGGCGCAAGAACCGCATTCGACGTTCTCGCCGCACCCTCGATCGGGTACCCTAGAAGGCCTGTAGCAGTCCGAACCGGAGCGGCGGGAGGCGACGTGAAAGGGCATGCAATCAAGGTGTCGGCAAAGAGCGCTTTCCATCCGGAGCAGTCCGCACCGGCGGATGGGCGCTACGTCTTCTCCTATACCGTCACCATCGAAAACCAGGGCAGTGAGCCCGCCCGCCTTCTGGACCGCCATTGGGTCATCACGGATGCAGACGGTGGGGTTCAGGAGGTTCGCGGCCAGGGGGTCGTTGGCGAGCAGCCCTATCTCAGGCCAGGCGAGCGGTTCGAGTACACCAGCGGAACCGTGATCCCGACCCCCGTGGGTAGCATGCACGGCAGCTATGGCATGGTGGGGGACGACGGAATCCGCTTCGAAGCGGAAATTCCCGCCTTCTCGCTCGCGTCCCTCACAAGGGTCCACTGACCCTAAGCATCGCTTATCGAATTCCCCATGGCGACTTTTGCCATCGGTGACGTCCAGGGCTGCGAGGACGAGCTGTGCCGGCTGCTCGATCGCCTACGCTTCGACCCTGCTCAGGACCTGCTGTGGTTTGCAGGCGATCTGGTCAATCGGGGCCCGGGGTCACTCGGCGTCCTACGTCTTGTCCGTTCACTTGACGCCAGTTCCGTGGTGGTGCTCGGTAACCACGACCTGCATCTGCTCGCCCTCGCGCAGGGAAATACCAAGAACGCCAAGAAGAGCAACCTCGAGGCGGTCCTCGCCGCTCCGGATCGCGACGAGTTGCTAGACTGGCTGCGTCACTGCCCGCTTATGCACCACGACGGCCACCGCGGCTTCACCCTGCTCCATGCGGGACTCCCGCCCCAATGGACCCTGGCCGAGGCCCTGGCCCATGCCCGGGAGCTGGAGGACGCCCTACGGGGACCCGATTACCGTGACTTTCTGTTCGCCATGTACGGCAATGAGCCTGCTCGCTGGTCGAATGATCTTACGGGCATGGACCGCCTGCGCTTCATCACTAACTGTCTCACCCGCTTGCGCTACTGCACCGCGGATGGGACTCTGGCCCTGAAGGAAAAGGGGACCCTAGCGACCCGGCCCAGCCATCTGATCCCCTGGTTCCAGTGTCCGGACAGGCGGACCCAGGGCGACCGAATCATCTTCGGACACTGGTCTAGCCTCGGCTATTGGAATCGGGACAACGTCTGGGGAATCGACAGCGGCTGTCTGTGGGGAGGGAGCCTCACGGCCATTCGGCTGCGCAGGGAGAAACCGATCGAGCCCGTGCATCTCCCATGCACGGGGTATCTGACCCCCAAGGGCGGCGCAGACTGAGCCTATGCGCAGGCCAGCCGCGCACCCATCGTTCCGCCGGCCGGGCTTGCGGTATCCTGTCAGCGATCAGCCCCGAACCCTCGACCGAACCAAACCGATGCAACACGACTACGACCCGCGCGCCGTGGAGGCCGCGGCCCAGACCTATTGGGAATCCAACCAGTCCTTCAAGGCGGTGGAGGAACCGGGCCGCGAGAAGTTCTACTGCCTGTCCATGTTCCCCTACCCCTCCGGGCGGCTTCACATGGGGCATGTGCGCAACTACACCATCGGCGACGTTATCGCCCGCTATCAGCGCATGCTGGGCAAGAACGTGCTCCAGCCCATGGGCTGGGATGCCTTCGGTCTGCCGGCCGAGAACGCGGCGATCAAGCACGGTATCCCCCCATCCCAGTGGACTCGCTCCAACATCGCCTACATGAAGGCGCAGCTAAAGCGCCTGGGGTTTGGTTACGACTGGGACCGCGAGCTCGCCACCTGCGACCCGGACTACTATCGCTGGGAGCAATGGCTCTTCACACGCCTCATGGAGAAGGGGATCGCCTATCGCGCCACCGCCGTCGTCAACTGGGACCCCATCGATCAGACGGTGCTCGCCAACGAGCAGGTGATCGACGGGCGTGGCTGGCGCTCGGGCGCCTTGGTCGAGAAACGCGAGATCGAGCAATGGTCGGTTCGGATCACGGACTATGCCCAGGAGCTGCTCGACGCCATCGATACCCTGGACGGCTGGCCCGAGCAGGTGCGCACCATGCAGCGCAACTGGATCGGGCGCTCCGAGGGCGTCTACATGGAGTTCGGCATCGAAGGCGCTGAAGAGGTGCTCGGCATCTACACCACCCGCCCCGACACCCTGATGGGCGTCACTTATGTGGCGGTCGCCGCCGAGCATCCCCTGACTCGCCGCGTCGCCGAGACCAACCCCGGGCTTGCAGCCTTTATCGAGGAGTGCCGGCAGGGGGGTGTCTCGGAGGCCGAGATCGAGACCATGGAGAAGCGCGGTCACGCCTTGGGCAGGAGCGCCATCCATCCGGTCAGCGGTGAATCCGTGCCCATCTACGCGGCAAATTTCGTGCTCATGGGCTATGGAACCGGCGCCGTCATGGCGGTCCCGGCCCATGATCAGCGTGACTGGGAGTTCGCCGAGAAGTACGGCATCCCCAAACGCCAGGTGATCCGCTCCCTGGATGGCAGCCCCTGCGGAATCGAGGACGCCGCCTTCGTGGAAAAGGGCGTCTTGTTTGACTCGGGCCCCTTCGACGGACTGACGTCGGACCAGGCCTTCGAGGCCATCGCCGCCTGGCTCGCCCAGCGCAGCAAGGGCGCGAAGCGGGTCAACTTCCGCCTGCGGGACTGGGGCGTCTCCCGCCAGCGATACTGGGGCTGTCCCATTCCGGTGGTCCATGACGCGGAGGGTGGTATCCGCCCCGAGACCGAGCTGCCCGTGCGGCTCCCCGAGGACCTCGTGGTGGACGGTTCCGGTTCGCCCCTCAAGAAGCTCCCGGCCTTCTTCGCGCTGCCTGGCGGCGAGACCCGCGAGACTGACACCTTCGATACATTCTTCGAGTCCAGCTGGTACTACGCGCGCTACTGCTCGTCCGACTGCGATACGGCCATGCTCGACGCGCGGGCCCGCTACTGGCTGCCGGTAGACCAGTACGTCGGCGGCATCGAGCACGCGGTCCTGCACCTGCTGTACGCCCGATTCTTCCACAAGCTGATGCGCGATGAGGGCCTGGTGGACTGCGACGAGCCCTTCACGCGGCTGCTCACTCAGGGAATGGTGGTGGCCGAGACCTGGTGCCGGGAGGACGCTGAGGGCCGCAAGGAGTGGTTCAACGCGGCCGACGTGGACGTCACACGCGACGACAAGGGCCGCCTGATCGGTGCCGTCCTCAAGGCGGACGGCCGGCCGGTGAGCTTCGGCGGCATCGAGAAGATGTCCAAGTCCAAGAACAACGGGGTGGACCCGGAGACCCTGATCACCCGTTACGGCGCCGACACGGTGCGGCTCTACACCATGTTCACCTCGCCTCCGGATCAGTCACTGGAATGGAACGACGAGGGCGTGGAGGGCGCCTCCCGTTTCATCAGGCGTCTGTGGACCTTGGCAGCCGGCAGCCCGGGGGTCGGGGCCGATGCCGGCGCGGCGGCCGACTTGGATGAGGCGGCGGCGACCGCGCGTCGGGAGGTCCATGGGGCGCTCAAGAAGGCTCGCTTCGACTATGAGCGTCACCAGTTCAACACCGTGGTCTCGGCCTGCATGACGATGGTGAACGCCCTCTACAGGCTGGATGAGTCGCCCGCCACCAACGCCGTGCTGCGCGAGGGTTTGGGCATCGTGCTGCGGCTGCTCGGTCCCATTGCACCTCATGTGTCGCACCACCTGTGGCGCGAGCTGGGCTACGGTGACGACATCCTGAACGCCCCCTGGCCGCAGGTGGACGAGTCCGCGCTGCGGCAGGACTCCATCGAATACGTGGTCCAGGTCAACGGCAAGGTACGTGGCAAAGTTGTCGTGCCGGCGGACGCAGACCGGTCGGCGTTGGAGGCGGCAGTCCTGGCCAGCGAGGCGGTGCGGCGCTACACCGACGGGCAGACGGTGCGAAAGGTCATTGTGGTCCCGGCCAAGCTCGTCAACGTGGTGGCGGGCTAGAAAGTGGACCGGGCTGACAGAGACAGGCGTGAGAGCAGCAGTCGATGGCCCTTGCGTCGACCTCCCCGGAGCTTGGGCGCTGGCCACTCCGGCCTCATCGCGCTCTTGCTCTGCGTCGCCGCGCAGCTTGCGGGTTGCGGCTTCCATCTGCGCGGCGCCGTGGAGATTCCACCCGCGCTCACCCCGATGTTCATCCAGGCCCCGGGGGGATCGCCGGTGCGCACGGCGATCGAGGACCAGCTCTCGGGCAGCACGGTCAAGCTCGCCTCCAGCGCGGCCCAGGCCAAGCTTATCCTGCGCATCCTCTCGGAGGGGCGCTCGTCTTGGGTGGCCGCAGTGGACGCGAGCGGCAAGGCCCTCGCCTACGAGCTCCATTACCAGGTGCGCTTCGACGCCGTTGCCCCGGACGGTCAGCAGAAGGTCCCGCCCCAGACCCTGGATCTGGTACGCAACTTCGACAACCCGGATGTGGAGGTCCTGGGCAAGCAGCTCGAAGAGGAGATGATCTACAACGACTTCGCCGTGGATGCCGCCGACCGCGTCCTGATGCGGCTGCGGGCCGTCCTGCTTTAACCGGGGCACCCCCAAGTGCGCCTGCGCTTCAACCAGCTCGGTGCCCAGCTTGATCGCGGGCCCTCGCCCGTCTACCTGGTTTGCGGCGACGAGCCCTATCAACTGGGCGAGGCCGCCCGACTGGTTCGGGAGCGGGCGCGCGCCAGCGGTTTTGCCGAGCGCGAGGTGCTGGATGCGGACGGCGCCTTTGACTGGGATGCCCTTGCGGCGACGGCGAGCGCCATGTCGCTCTTCTCCAGCAGGAAGCTGATCGATCTGCGGGTCAGCACCGCAAAGCTCGGAAAGGAAGGCGGCGCGGCCCTGCGGTCCTACTGCGAGCGCCCCTGCCCGGACAACCTGCTCCTCATGGTCGCGCCCGCCCTCGAGCGCAAGGAGCTGGCCTCCCAATGGGCCAAGGCCGTGGAATCCGTAGGGGCCATCGTCCAGGTGTGGCCCCTCAAGGGATCTGAGCTGAACCGCTGGCTCGGGGAGCGACTGGATGCCATGGGATTCCAGCCCCAGCCCGGTGTGGCGGAGCTCCTCGCCGAGCGCTCCGAGGGCAACCTGCTCGCGGCCGCGCAGGAGATCGAGAAGCTGCGTCTCCTGCGGGAGGCCGGGCCCTTGGCGCTGGAGGACCTCCTAGGCAACCTGGCGGACAGCGCCCGCTTTGACCTCTTCTCGCTTACCGACGCGGCCCTGGCCGGCGACCGGGCGCGGGTCCAGCGTATCCTCTCCGTCCTGCATGCAGAGGGCACCGCCAACGCCCTCGTGCTGTGGGCCTTGACCCGGGAGATCCGGATGCTCGCCGAGGCGGCCGCGGCCAAGGCCAGAGGCGCGTCCCGCACCCCTGTCTTTTCCGCGCACAAGGTCCCCGCAACTCGCCATGAGACGATCGAGCGTGCCCTGCGGCGGCTCTCGACCAGGCTGCTCCGGGCGATGCTGCGCCAGTGTGCTGCGGCGGACCGCTCCATCAAGGGGCTCTCCCCAATGGATCCCTGGCACCGACTCGGCATCATCGCCGATGCCCTCGCCGCCGGCGGTTTCAAGCTCCCCCCGCCAATCGACTCGTTCTGAGAAGCGGGCCCTTCCCTGGGCCCGGACTCACAGCGCGCCGGCGAAGGGCTGCACCTCGACGAGGTCGCCGGGGGTAACGCCTCCGCTTTCCTCGGGCAGGCAGATGAAACAGTTGGCGTCGGTCACTGAGCGCAGCACGCCGGAGCCCTGACGGCCGGAGAGGCGCACGCGCCATTGGCCGTTCGCCAGGTACAGGTAGCCGCGTGGAAATTCGAGCCGGCCTGGACGCTTCCTGAGTGCATCGTCACAAGGGACACGAACGCTGGGACGGGCCGGGATGGGGTCGAGTCCCTGCAGGTGCAGTAGGGCGTCGCGGACGATCTGGTAGAAGCACACCAGCACCGCCACCGGGTTGCCGGGCAGGCCGAAGAACCAGGCGCCGCCCAGCCGCCCGAAGGCCATGGGCCGGCCGGGCTTGATGTTGATGCGCCAGAAGTGGACGTCACCCAAGCGAGCGAGGATGTCGCGGATATAGTCCGCCTCCCCCACGGAGACGCCGCCGGTGGTGATGACGGCGTCAGACTGCTCGGCGGCCTCGGCGAAGGCCTGCTCGAGCGAGGTGGGGTCGTCGCGCACCACGCCCAGGTCGTGGACATCGAGGTCCAGTCGGGTCAGGGCCCCGTAGAGGCTGTAGCGGTTGCTGTCGTACACCTCGCCGGGGCGCAGGGCGCGACCGATGGAGGCGAGCTCATCGCCGGTGGAGAAGAAGGCGACCCGCGGGCGTCGGCGGACCCGCAGCTCCGCCATCCCTAGTGAGGCGGCGAGACCCAGCTCGGGCGGCCCGATTCGCCGCCCCGCCGAGAGTGCGGTCTGGCCCGCGGCGAGATCTTCGCCGGCTCGGCGCACATTCTGGCCGGCCTTGTCGCAAGGTGGCAGGATGACCGTTTCGCCCTCCAACTGCACGGCCTCCTGAATGACCACGGAGTCGGCCCCCTGGGGCATCACGGCGCCGGTCATGATCCGCACCGCCTCTCCTCTGCCAATGGCCCCAGTAAAGCCCCTACCGGCGTAGGCGGCGCCGACGATATGCAGGCGGTTCTCCGCGCCGGTCAGGTCGGCGGCCCGTACCGCGTAGCCGTCCATGGCGGAGTTGTCGTGGGCGGGGACGTCGAAGGGCGCGATCAGGTCGCGGGCCAGGATGCGGTCGAGGGCGGAGCGCACGGGTACCGACTCCCAGCCGGACACGGGGGTGACGGTGCGGACTAGGGTCTCTCGCGCCTGCTGGACGCTCAGGCGGGGGCCGTCGTCCCCGCAGTCGTTGGTATGGGGCATGGTGTGGATCACTCGCAAGTAGCCGGTTCAGCCGCCGCCGCGTCGGGTGGCGAGATCGAAGCGTGCGAGCATTTTGGCGCGGGCGGCGGCGTCTCCGGCGGTGAAGCGGATGCGTGCCCTGAGGGTCGGAAGACGGAGCAGGGCGATGACCCGCTCGGGGCCGGGCATCAGGTCGATCTCCATAACGGCACCGAGTGCATCGACCCGAAACGCCAGGGGGCCGCCCTCGACGGTTCCGGGGAAGGCGCTCTCAAGCCCCCGGGCCACGTCCGCCGGCGACGCGGACATCTCCCGCTCCAGCACCTCCGCGACCAGGTGAACCGCCTCGAGCTCAGCCGCCCGCAATGGGCGGCCACACGGCCAGCTGGTCCCCAGGGGCGAGCCGCCGGTTGCACCGCTCGCCGGGCGGCACGAAGACCCCGTTGACCAGCACCAGGTGGGTGAGCCGCGCGGGCAGCCGATGGCGTTGCAGGATCTGTTGAACCGTGTCCGACTCGTCGACCGCCAGTTCCACCCGGTTATCCCGTGCACCAGGGGGCAGATAGTCCCCCAGGGTCGCGTAGAGCTTCAAGGTAATCCGCACGGTCGCGTTGTTGAAGCGCCTGGGGACGCTCAATGGAGAAGCGCGGTCGGTTGCTGGTTGCGCGCCACATAGGCCTCCGGGAAGCGCAGGGGCGATTCCTTGAGCGCCTGCTTCCAGGGGCCTAGGGGCGTCTTGCTCTGGATCAGTCCCCGCAGCACGCCCACGTGCTGGGTGAGCCCGATGGCGGTGGCGCCGATCAGGACATCGTCCTCGAACTGGAGGCTCAGATACCGGTGATGGTCCTCGTCCACCAGCTCGACCCCGTCCGGGTGCTCCGCACCCCACCACTGGCCGAAGGAGGACGAGACCAGGCCCAAGGTGTCCAGGACGTTGATGGCGAGCACCCCTGGCAGCCGCACGTCCTGACCGGCCATGTTCAGCGCCGCGACCCGCGCCTGGTCCGCCGCGTTGGGCTGGATGGCCGCCACCAGGTGGGCGCCGGTGAATAGGTCCGGGGCCTCTGCCACGTCACCCGCCGCGAAAACGCCTGGGACTGAGGTCTCCAGCCGGTCGTCCACCAGGACCCCCTTGGCGACGTGGACCGGGGTCGACTCCAAGAAGCCGATGTTGGGGGAGACTCCGGCGGAAACGATGACGAGGTCCGCGTCGAGCGCAGAGCCGGTGGTGAGATGGACCCGAAGTGTACCGCCGTGGGCTGGGTCGATTCGGTCGATGCCGGCCTGGGTGATGACCCGCACCCCTTTGGATTCCACCCACTGGCGGATCATACCTCCGGCCTTGGGGGTCATCATGCGCGGGACCATGCGGTCGCCCAGCTCGACCACCGTCAGCTCCACTCCGCGGGCGGCCAGGGACTCCATGATGATGCACCCGATGAACCCGGCCCCAAGCTGCACCACCCGGCTGCCGCGCCCGGCGAGGCGGGCGATGGCCCGGGCATCCTCCAGGGTCCAGCAGGTGAGGACCTGGGGGAGGTCGACGCCGGGGATGGGGGGGCGCACCGGGTGGGAGCCAGTGGCAATCAGCAGGCGGTCGTAGGTCTCTCGGCTGCCGTCGTCGAAGAGCACATCGCGCAAATCAGAGTGCAGCGCCACGGCCCGGCCGCGCCGCTCCGTGATACGCAGCCGCGCATAGTGGTCCGGCTCCTTGCGCAGGTAGGTACCGGCCTCGTCGATGTGACCCTCCAGCAGATAGGGGATGGCCATACGGGAGTAGGGCGGGGCGTCCTCGCTCCCCACCAGTAGGATCTCGGCTTCGGGGGCCGCTCGGCGCAGGGCCTCGGCGGCGATGACGCCGGCCGGGCCATTGCCCAGGATCAGGTGTTTCATGGAGGTCTCTCGCTGAAGACGGGGTTTTGGTCCGCCGTAAGAGCGTCGCTGCGGCGCGACGAGGCGTCTTCCAGCGAGGTCACTGAAAACGCCCCATCGGGCCGTGGGCGGCACTCCTACGCCTGGTTTAGAGGCGGGGGGTCCCTGCGGCTCAGAGCCCCAAGCGGTTGAGGGTCTCGGACTTGGGCACCCCCTCCGGATCCCAACCCCGTAGTCCATAGTACTCCGGCAGCATCACGTCGAGCCCGTTAACCAGGCCCTTGGCAGGGCCCGTCTTGGCTGGCTCCGTGGTGAGCCGGGGCGGCAGGTTGTCGTCCGCCCTGGTCAGGCCCGCCGCCAGGTTGAACTGCTTCTCCATGTTCCAGATTCGCTCGCCGACCAGCTCCAGGCGCTCTAGGGACCAGTCGCCCTCGCAAGCGGCCTGGATCTGGGGCTGGATGTCCGCCAGGCTCCAGGCGAAGCTGGTGAAGATACAGAGCCCGGAGGAGTCGAAGGCCGCGGTGGCGTCCTGAAAGGCCTTGACCAGGGCCGGCTTGCCCTCCGTGGTCAGGGGATCCGTCTTGACCGGGATCCCCAGGACCTCCGAGGCCACCGTGTAGCCCCGCAGGTGGCAGGCGCCGCGGTTGGAGGTGGCATAGGCCAGGCCCATGCCCTGGATGCCGCGGGAGTCGTAGGCCGGGAACTCCTGCCCCTTGACGGTCATGGAGAGGTCCGGGCGACCGTACTTTGTGCACAGCCGCTTCGAGCCCTGTCCCAGCTCACGTCCGAAACCCTCGCCCCGAGCCGTCATCTCCGCCAGGGTCACCAGGGCCTGGGCGGAGCCGAAGGGCGCGTCGAGGCCGAGCTGCTCCTCGGTGAGCAGCCCCAGGTCGTAGAGCTCCATGGCCGCACCCACGGTCGCCCCGAAGGAGATGGGGTCCATGCCGGATTCGTTGCAGACCAGGTTGGCGTACTGCAGGGCCTCGAGGTCGCCGACTCCGTTGGCCGCGCCCAGGGCCCAGGCCGCTTCGTACTCGAGGCCGCCGGAGGCGCCCCAGTACTCGGGCTTGTTGACCACCGAGAAGTGGGTCTCGTCGATCTTGGAGATGCGCCCGCAGGCGATGGTGCATCCGAAGCAGGCGGCGTTGGTCACCAGATGGGGCTTGCCGTCCGAGGTCCGCGGCTCGTGCATCGCCTCGGCCGAGATCTTGCCCGCGTCTTCGAACTGCACGTCCCGGTGGTTGCGGGTGGGCAGGGCGCCGATCTCGTTGATCACGTTCATCAGCACCTGGGTCCCGTACTTGGGCAGGCCCTGACCGGTGACGGCGTTGTCCGCCAGGATCTGCTTCTTCTCGGCGGTGACCTTGAGGAACTCGGGGAAATCGCGGATGCCGGAGAAGCCCTTGGTGCCGCGGATGGCGACCGCCTTGAGGTTCTTGGAGCCCATGACGGCGCCGACGCCGGAGCGGCCGGCGGCGCGGTGCAGGTCGTTCACCACGGCGGCGTAGAGCACCCCGTTCTCGCCCGCCTGTCCGATGGATGAGATGCGGATCTGCGGGTCCTGCAGCTCGTCCTTGATGGCCTCCTCGGTCACCCAGGTGCTCTTGCCCCACAGATGGGCCGCGTCTCGTAGTTCGGCCCGGTCGTTCTCCAGGTAGAGATAGACCGGCTTGGGCGAGCGGCCCTCGAAGATGATCATGTCCCAGCCGGCGAACTTCATCTCTGCGCCGAAGTAGCCGCCGGAGTTGGAGCAGGCGATGGCGCCGGTGAGGGGTCCCTTGGTGACCACCGTATAGCGCCCGCCCGTGGAGGCCATGGTGCCGGTGAGAGGGCCGGTGGACATAATCAGCTTATTGTCTGGGGACAGGGGGTCGACCTTGGGGTCGACCTCCTCCACCAGATATTTGCTCGCCAGTCCGCGGGAGCCGAGATAGTCGAAGGCCCACTCCATGTCGAGGGGCTCAGGGTTGCAGGTGCCGGCGCTCAGGTCGACCCGAAGGATTTTTCTGTTCCAGGACATAGTCTGTCTCCTCCTCAAAGGGCCGCGGCATTGGCGCGTTGGGCCCAGGTGCGCATGCGGTCGAGCCCGGTCCAATCGGAATCCACATAGGTGATGGCGTCCGTGGGGCAGGCGGTGACGCAGGCCGGATCCCCATCGCACAGGTCGCACTTCTGCACCTTGCCCACGTCCGCCATGTAGTTGATGGTGCCGAAGGGGCACGCGATCGTGCATACCTTGCAACCCACGCAGGTGGCCTCCAGCACGACCTTGGCGCCTGTCAGGGGGTCGAGCTTGATGGCATCCACGGGGCACGCATGCATGCACCAGGCGTCGCTGCACTGGGTGCAGGTGTAGGGAACCTTTCGCCCCTCGTGCTCGAAGTTGAAGACCTTGATGCGCGACTTCGATGGGTTGATGGAGCCGGTGTGGATATACGAACAGGCCATCTCGCACTGCAGACAGCCGGTGCACTTCACCGGGTCGATAAAAAGGGACTTCTGCATGGAACCTCCAGGTGGTGTCGTCGTGCAGGACGCGGAACACTGGAGTGGTCCGGGGCCTCTGCGTGCCGCGACAGGTGATTCGTTGGTTGAGTGGTGCGGTTGGTTAGTATTGTTCAGATTGCGAGCGTCTGCCAGGTCAGGGCATGCCGGCAACCCTTGTTTCGCGCGGGGTAGGCGGAAGCTGGTATCCTCCGCGGCCATCGCCAAACCACCCGACAGCGTGGCCACAGCGGCCGCCGAAGCCCATGCACCAGACCCAGATCAGCGACATCGACGCCTACATGACCGACCTGGGCCGACGCGCCCGTGCCGCTTCCCGCTTGCTGGCCCGGGCCAGCACCGGCGCCAAGAACCTGGCGCTCGGCGCCATCGCGGACGCGATCGACCTGAGCCGCGACGCAATCGCCTCCGCCAATCGGGCGGACCTGGAGGCGGGTGCCGCAAAGGGGCTGGACGCCGCCTTGCTGGACCGACTGGAGCTTACCCCAAGCCGCGTCGACTCCATGATCGAGGGTCTACGCCAGATCGCCACGCTGCCGGACCCGGTTGGGGCCATCACCGACCTCAACTACCGCCCCTCCGGCATCCAGGTGGGGCGCATGCGGGTCCCACTCGGCGTCATCGGCATCATCTACGAGTCTCGCCCCAATGTGACCGCGGACGCCGCGGGGCTCTGTCTCAAGTCCGGCAATGCCACGGTGTTGCGCGGGGGCTCGGAGGCGTTCAACTCCAACCAGGCCATCGCCGCCTGTATTCGCCAGGGGCTATCCCGGGCTGGGTTGCCGGAGGACGGGGTCCAGGTCGTGGCCACCACGGACCGGGCGGCGGTGGGTGCCATGATCACCATGCCGGAGTTCATCGACGTCATCATCCCCCGGGGCGGCAAGGGTCTCATCGAGCGAATCAGCCGGGAGGCGCGGGTGCCGGTGATCAAGCACCTGGACGGCATCTGCCACGTCTACATCGATGCCGCGGCGGACCTGGAGAAGGCGTTCGTCATTGCCATGAACGCCAAGACCCAGCGCTATGGCACCTGCAACACCATGGAGACCCTGCTGGTGGATGCTTCGGTGGCGCAGGCGATCCTCCCGCGACTCGGGTCCGCCTACGGGGACAAGGGGGTGGAGCTTCGGGGCTGCCCGCGCACCCGCGACATTCTGCCACAGGCCCAGCCCGCGACGGAGTCGGACTGGGACACCGAGTACCTGGCCCCCATCCTCTCCATCCGGGTCGTCGACGGGCTCGATGAGGCCATGGACCATATCGCGCGTCATGGCTCTGCCCACACGGACGCCATCGTCACCGAGGATTACAGCCGCGCGCGCCGATTCCTGCGGGAGGTGGATTCGAGTTCCGTGATGGTGAACGCCAGCACCCGATTCGCCGACGGGTTCGAATACGGGTTGGGGGCGGAGATCGGCATCAGCACCGACAAATTCCACGCCCGCGGGCCGGTGGGACTGGAGGGTCTGACCTCCGTCAAGTTTGTCGTGCTCGGGGACGGCGAAATACGGACATAGCGGACAACGGTCGAGGATTCTGCTAACGTTTTTGCATCCCCGGCGCCTCAGCCAACCGTACCGCGAGGTCTTTTGTAACCCTTTGCCACGAACCGGCGTCTGCTCAAAGAGCTTCCGGCCCCGCTGGACGGTCCGACGGCCGCGGCGGGCGACCCTTATTCCAGCCGCGCGGGCCCAAAGGAGCATGCGGGTCCGCGTTGACCTTAAACTGCGTCTGCCAGGGAGCCTCGGGCGGACGATCCGCTGCGAATGATCGGCGTCCTGGGCGGCACCTTCGATCCAATCCATTTCGGGCACCTGCGCCCGGCCCTGGACTGCCTCCAGGCCCTCGATCTGGAGGAGCTGCGGTTCGTCCCACTCAGCGTGGCCGTGCACCGCCCCCAGCCCGTGGCACCCCCGGCCCTGCGGCTGGAGATGTTGCGGGCGGCAATCGCCGGTCAGCCTGGATTCGTCGAGGATCCGCGGGAGCTCGAGCGACCGGGGGGGTCCTACTCCCACGATACCTTGGTCTCCCTGCGCGCCGAGTTGGGGGAGACCTCCCCGCTCTGCCTTCTGGTTGGCAGCGACGCCTTTGCTGGCTTCCTCGACTGGTACCGACCTGGCGAGATCCTGGAGCTGGCCCATCTGGTGGTGATGCGCCGGCCCGGAACCGGCATCGGTGCGGATCTCGGCCCGGCCTTGCGGGACCTCTATGCCGGGCGAGGCTGCGATGACCGGCAGGACCTAGCGGACACCCCAGGCGGGCGCATCCTGCTGCAGGACGTGACCCAGATGGATATCTCCTCGACCCAGGTGCGGAGACTGATCGCCCAGGGGCGAAGCCCGCGCTATCTGGTGCCGAACGCGGTGCTCGCCATGATCGATCGCGAGGGGCTATATCGATGATGGCCCCCTGGCACGGCCGTCTCACGCAAAGAATTCGGCGGCTCCGGGAAGGGGGAGCCGGGCCTGATCGGATCGCCGGTCGGGCGAAGCGCGGGGGCGCGACGCTTGCACCGTCGCGCCCCGGCAGACCCAGGGACGCAAGGGCCATCGCGGCGGCCCGACCTTGAGACCTGACTCACAAGCAGAGGAGATCGCATGCAGCTCGAGAAACTTCGGCAACTGGTGGTGGATACCCTGGCCGACATGAAGGCCCGGGATATCGAGGTGATGGACGTTCGCGGCAAGACTGCCGTGACCGACTATATGATCGTGGCATCCGGGACCTCCGACCGGCATGTGAAGGCCATCGCGGAGACCGTGGCCTTTCGTGCCAAGGAGGCGGGCGAGACGCCGCTGGGCACCGAGGGGGTGAACGAGGGCGAATGGGCCCTGGTCGACCTCAACGGGGTCGTGGTCCACGTGATGCTTCCCAAGGTGCGCGACTACTACAATCTGGAGAGGCTGTGGTCCGCACCTGCACCGGTTCCGAAGGTGGCGTCCGCTACCCTCTGACGCCCGCGCAGCGCCCCCCGGATGGATCGGTTCGACCGCATCTTTGAGCTCAACCGCATCCTCCAGGGGGCGCGTCGCCCCGTCTCCCGCCGGCGCCTGCAAGAGGAGCTCGAGTGCTCCCGCGCCACCGTCAAGCGCATCATCGAGGACATGCGCCTCTATCTGAACGCCCCCATCGTCTACGACCGGGGATGCGGGGGCTACCGCTACGATCAGTCCGAGGGGCAGATGTACGAGCTCCCCGGGCTCTGGTTCAACGCCTCCGAGCTGCACGCCTTGCTGACCGTCCAGCAGCTCCTGGCCGGGGTCCAGCCCGGGCTGCTGGACCAGCACCTGAGGCCTCTGCAGAAGCGCATCGACGCGCTGCTGGAGCTGCAGCGCCCGGGCTCCGACGGGCTCGCCGATCGGGTGCGCATCCTCCAGATGGCATCGCGCCGGGGTGGCGACCACTTCCTCACCGTGGCCGGGGCTCTGGCCCAGCGCCAGCGTCTGCAGATCCGCTATTTCAACCGTGGTGCCGACGCCCACAGCGAGCGGGTGGTCTCACCCCAGCGGCTCGCCTACTATCGCGACAACTGGTATCTGGATGCCTGGTGTCATCTACGCGAGGCGCTGCGCACCTTCGCGCTCGACGCCATCGAGGGGGCGACCGCACTCGACGCGGCGCCGTTGGAGGTCGCGGAAGAGGAGTTGGACCGCCACTACGCGTCCTCCTACGGAATCTTCGCCGGGGTCCCGGATCAAGTGGCGGTGCTGCGCTTCAGCCCCGAGCGGGCCCGCTGGGTTTCCAAGGAGCAATGGCATAGAGACCAGGAGGGGCGTTTCCTTGACGACGGCTGTTACGAGCTCAGGGTCCCCTACAGCAGCCAGCTCGAGCTGGTAATGGACGTGCTCAAATATGGACCGGACGTGGAGGTGATCGCGCCCAAAGCCCTGCGCGAGGCGGTCGCACGGCGGCTGGGCGTGGCCTTGGCCCGTTATGAGACGCAGGTTGAGCGATGACCGAGCGCGCCTCCGCAGTTCCCATCCTTTCGATCGTCGCCGCCGTGGCCGAGAACGGGATCATCGGCCGCGGCAATGCCTTGCCCTGGCACCTGCCCGCGGACCTGGTCCACTTCAAGCGCCTCACGCTGGACAAGCCGATCCTGATGGGTCGGCGCACCTGGGAGTCCCTGCCCGGGCTCCTGCCACGGCGGCGCCACATCGTGGTCACCCGGGACCCGAATTACCGTGCCGAGGGCTGCACCGTCGTGGGTTCCCTGGATGCGGCCATCGCCGCCGCGGCAGAGGCCCCCGAGCTGATGATCGTTGGCGGCGCGAGCCTCTATGCCCAGGTCCTGGCGCGCGCGGACCGGCTCTATCTCACCCTGGTCCACGCCGACCTGGAGGGCGATGTTCGCTTTCCAGCCTGGGACCGTTCGGACTGGGAGCTGGTCAGCCGCTCCGAATATCCGGCCGATGAGCGCAACCCCATCGCCATGACCTTCCTCTCCCTGCACCGACGTCGCGAAAGGGCCTAGACGCCGATCCGGTCTCTGGCCCACGCGACGACGCGCCTGAGCCGCGCGTTCAGCAGCGAATCGGCTTCCCCAAGGTTGGCCCATCGGTATTCGTGGTGCTCCGGGTGGCCAAGCTCGGGATTGACGCCAAGCGTCACCTCCCCCTCTGAGCACTCGGCCAAGTAGTAGCGTGCGATCTTGCCGCGGGCGTAGGGCGGGGTCTCGATGAAGTCCTCGCCCCAGCGGAAGTCCAGCTCCTGTAGCCCGGTCTCCTCAGTGACCTCCCGGCAGGCGGCCTGAAGCGGCTCTTCGCCGGGTGACAGCTCACCCTTGGGAAAGTCCCAATAGGCGTAGCAGCGCAGGAGCAGGCAGCGCATCTCGCCGTCGAAGCGGCGGAGCACCACCACGCCCGCCGAACGGGTGCCGCGGTGTTCCGTGATTTTCGTACCCTCCCTGACTCAGCCGCGATTCCGCATGAAGTGCTGCATGAGTGCGGCGGTGGAGCCGTCATGCTCGGCGGTCACCTCCCCGTCCTCGAGCTCGGGGAGGATGACGGAGGCGAGCTGCTTGCCGAGCTCAACGCCCCACTGGTCATAGGAGTTGATGCCCCAGATGATCCCCTGGGTGAAGATGCGGTGCTCGTACATGGCGATGAGTGCCCCCAGGGTGTGGGGGGTGAGACGTTCCATGAGGATGCTGTTGGTGGGTCGGTTGCCCGGGAAGGTGCGGTGACTCGCCAGGAACCGGGCGCGTTCCTCGGGCATGTCGGCATCGAGCATTTCAGCCAGGGCGTCATCAAAGGTGCGCCCGTGCATCAGGGCCTCGGTCTGGGCGAAGAAGTTGGCCATGAACTTGAGGTGATGGTCCCCCAGCGGGTTGTGGCTGTGGATGGCGCCGATGAAGTCGGCGGGGATCATCTGGGTTCCCTGGTGGATGAGCTGATAGAAGGCATGCTGGCCGTCGGTGCCGGGCTCACCCCAGACGACCGGACCAGTGCTGTAGTCCACGGTGACGCCCTCGCGGGTCACCCGTTTACCATTGCTCTCCATATCGCCCTGCTGGAGGTAGGCGGGAAGGAATCGCAGGTATTGGTCATAGGGCAAGACGGCGTGGGTTCGGGCGCCGAAGAAGTTGGCATACCAGACACCGATCAGGCCCTGAATCGCCGGCAGGCTCTCGCTGACGTCGGCGGTTCTGAAATGCTCGTCCATGGTGTGGGCGCCTTCCAGAAGCTCCACGAAGCGGTCGAATCCGACGGCCAGCGCGATGGGCAGCCCAATGGCCGACCAGAGTGAGTAACGCCCGCCGACCCAGTCCCAGAACTCGAACATGTTGGCGGTATCGATGCCGAATTCCGACACCGTTTCGGCATGGGTGGAGACGGCGACGAAATGGTTGGCCACGGCCGCCGGGTCCTTCATGGCGGCCAGGGTCCAGTCCCGGGCGCTGCGTGCGTTGGTCATGGTCTCCTGGGTGGTGAAGGTCTTGGAGGCGACCACGAACAGGGTGGTGGCGGGGTCGAGCCAGCGAATGGTCTCGGTGAGATGGGTCCCGTCGATGTTGGAGACAAAGTGCACCCGGAGCCGGTCGCTGAGATAGGGCCCAAGGGCCGCGCACACCATCTTCGGCCCCAGATTGGAGCCGCCAATGCCGATGTTGACCACGTCGGTGATGCGCTCACCCGTATAGCCCTTCCAGTCACCCGAGCGAACCCGTCCGACGAAGGTCTCCATCTTGTCCAGGACGCCGTTGACCAAAGGCATCACGTCCTCCCCGTCCACGTGGATGGGCCGATTGGAGCGGTTGCGCAGGGCGACGTGCAGCACTGCCCGCTGCTCGGTGTTGTTGATCGGCTCACCTGCGAACATGCGCCGGGTCCAGCCCTTGAGGTCCACCGCCTCTGCGAGGTCGAACAGGAGCGTTAGCGTCTCGCGGGTCACCCGATTCTTGGAGTAATCCAGATGCAGTCCCGCCGCTTCCAGGGTCATGGTCTGGGCGCGCTCAGGATCGGTCGCGAACAGGTCGCGCATCTGCACGTCCTTCATCTGCTGCCAGTGGCGCTCCAGGGCCTGCCATTGGGGGATCTGATTGACGAGCGACATGGGTTCTTCTCCTGAACTTCTAGGATGGGATGGGTAGAGAGGTGGACCGGGGCTAGGGTCTGGACGCAACCCCTAATGCGTCAGGGCGACCTCCTCGTCGAGTCCGTTGCGCCAGTCCTGATCCTCCCGGTCGAAGAGCCGATTGGCCTCCGCTGGGCCCCAGGTACCTGCGGGGTAGGTGTGGATGTAGTCGCGCTCGGTGGCCCAGAGCTTGAGGACGGGGTCGACCACCTGCCAGGCCCAGCTGACCTCGTCTCCGCGCAGGAAGTGGGTGTGGTCGCCCTCAATGATGTCAAGGATCAGGGCCTCGTAGGCGTCGATGTGCTCCGGGGCCAGGGCGCAGGAGCTGGCGTCCAGCCGCTCGGTCTGGGCGCGCATCTCAAACCCCGGCTCCTTGACCTGAATCTCGATGCGCATGCACTCGTTGGGCTGGATGTTGAGCAGCAGCCAGTTGGGTTTGAGCTGCTCGATGGCGGTGTGGCGGAACAGCTGCTGGGGCGGGTGCTTGAAGCGGATGGCCACCAGGGAGTTGGTGCGGGCCAGGCGCTTGCCGGTGCGCAGATAAAAGGGGACGTTGCGCCAGCGCCAATTGTCGATATAGACCTTCAGGGCCGCATAGGTCTCGGTGCTGCTGTTGTGACCCACTCCTGGCTCGTCCCGATAACCCAGCACCTTGCCGTCCGTGCCCCGGCCAGCGGTGTATTGGGCGCGGAAGGCGTGGGCATGGACTGCTTCCCGGGGGATGGGCCGGATGGAGCGCAGCACCTTGACCTTCTCGTCGCGCAGCGCCTCGGCGTCCAGGTTGGGGGGCGGCTCCATGGCCACCAGCGTCAGCATCTGCAGCAGGTGGCTTTGGATCATGTCCCGCATGGCACCGACCCCATCGTAGAAGCCGGCCCGCTCCTCGATGCCCCGCGCCTCGGCGTGGGAAATCTGGACGTGGTCGATGTAATTGCGGTTCCACAGGGGCTCGAGCATCAAGTTGGCGAAGCGAAACACCAGGATGTTCTGAACCGTGCTCTTGCCCAGGTAGTGGTCGATGCGGTAGATCTGGTCCTCGGTGAAGCAGCGGTGCAGGCGCTGGTCCAGGATGCGGGCGCTCTCCTGATCGAACCCGAAGGGCTTTTCAACCACCAGGCGGGACCAGCCGCCGTCGTCACTCTGAAGTGCCAGGGCGGTCAGCTCCTCGGCCACCACCGCATAATGGCGGGGGGCCACGGCCAGATAGTAGATTCGGTTGTCGGGCAGATCATCCTCGTCGCACAGCCGTTTCCCCAGTTTGGCGTAGCCTTCTGGTGCCTCCAGATCGCCCCCGACGAAGCGACAGCGCTCGAGCAGCCGCTCCAGGACGGCGGGGTTGGGGCCCCCGGCGATACGCTGTCCCAGAATCTCCCGCACCTCCCCCTGCCAGTCGGTGTCCGACCAGGGGCGGCGGCCGAAACCCAGGATCCGGCTTGCGGGGTGGAATCGCTCCGCGGCCTCGATATGGTAAAGGGCTGGCAGCAGCTTGTAGCTCGCGAGGTTACCGGTGGCCCCGAAAATCACGATGGTGCAGGGATCCAGCATTGCGTTGCCCCCTAACATTTCGGTAAAACTACGGACTGAGAAACCATAACAAGCGGTCCCACGCATTGGGCGGGGGCCGCGGCGCACGCCGGGGGCCGCGTTAGGCGGCGCTCAGGACCAGGGTCCATCATGGAGCACGCTCCCTTTTCTTACCCCAGTACCGAGGGACTCCGTGTCCTCGCGGCAAGCAGTGAGGCTCACCCCCTGATCAAGACCGGCGGCCTGGCCGATGTGGCCGCCAGCCTGCCGGCAGCGCTTCGGGAGTTGGGCCACGACGCCCGGCTGATTATCCCAGCCTATCCGCGCGCCGCAAGGCACCTGCGCGAACCAAAGCCCTTGTGCGAGATCAAGCTCCCGGGATGCCGGACCAACGTACGGATTCTGGAGGGCAGCCACCCGGACCACGAACTGCCCGTCTATCTGGTGGACGCCCCAGAGCACTTCGGGCGTGAGGGTAATCCCTACACGGATCTGTCGGGCCGCGACTGGGGCGACAATGCGGAGCGCTTCCTGCTGTTCAGTCGGGTGGTTGCCCAAATCGCCCAGGGGCTCCCGGCGATCGGCTGGCGCCCGGACGTGCTGCACGGCAATGACTGGCAGACCGGTCTTGCGCCCGCCTTGATGCAGGACTTGCCGGAGCGCCCGGCCACCGTCTTCACCATTCACAACCTGGCCTATCAGGGACTGTTCGACCGGGCCACCTTCGATCGACTTGCCCTGCCCCCCGCCCTGTGGAGCGTCTCTGGTCTGGAGTTCCACCAGCGCATGTCCTTCATCAAAGGGGGGATCGTGTTTTCCGACCGGGTCAACACCGTCAGCCCCACCTATGCGGACGAGGTGCGTACCCCGCGCTTCGGGTGTGGCCTCGATGGGTTGCTCCGCCAGATCGGCACGCGCTTTTCAGGCATCCTGAACGGCGTGGACTTCAAGGATTGGGACCCCGCAACCGATCCAATGATCCTCCAGCCGTTCGACCGGGACACCTTCGGCCTGAAGGCCGAGAACAAGCTGGATGTTCAGCGGGAGTTCGGGCTGACACGCAATGAGGGGGCCTTTCTGCTGGGCCACGTGGGGCGCCTGGTGGAGCAAAAAGGCGTGGATCTGATCCTGGCGATCCTACCCGGGCTGCTGCAGGACTCGGACGTCCAATTCGTCATTCAGGCCGCCGGTGAGCGGCATCTGGAGCAGGCGTTGTTGGCCCTGGCCGCCGCCCATCCCAAGCAGGTGGGTGTCTTCGTGGGTTACGACGAGACCCGCGCCCACCGCATCGAGGCCGGCTGCGACGCCTTCCTGATGCCCTCGCGCTTCGAGCCCTGTGGGCTCAATCAGCTCTACAGCCTGCGCTACGGGACTCCTCCCATCGCGCATCGCACCGGCGGACTCGCGGACACCGTGGTCCACTCGACTCACGAGACCCTGGCCAACGGCACTGCAACAGGATTCCTGTTCGACGAGCCGACGCCAAATGCCCTTTGGAGCGCGGTGCAACAGGCGCTGGGCCTGTTCCGTGGGGATTCGGAGGCATGGCGTCGTCTGGCCACGGCCGGCATGGCGCAGGATTTCAGCTGGGAGTCCAGCGCCCGATCCTATCTCCAGCTCTATGAGGGGGCCCTGGCGGAGCGACGGCATTCGGGACAAGTGGCATCGGCCTAGCGCGCGAGCCTCGCACGGCCGTCGGATGCCCCGCAGGCCTCGGTGGGTCGGAATCCCCATTCCCCCCGAATTGAATCGAGAAACATGACCCCGGGCGGGGCGAGCGGCCGTCCTCGTGTCGAGGAGTGATCGGGATTCTCGGTCTCAGGCTGCCTGGGCAGGAATGGCATCACCCGTGCGGGTGACTTGGTTCTGGTCGTCGAGATAGACCAGGGTGGGCTTGAAGCCGAGCGCCTCGGCCTCGCTCATACCCGCGTAGGCGCAGATGATGACGCGGTCACCGGGTGCTGCCTTGTGGGCCGCTGCGCCGTTGACGGAGATCACTTGTGAGCCGCGCTCGGCGCGGATCGCGTAGGTGATGAATCGCTCACCGTTGGTGACGTTGTAGATTTGGATCTGCTCGTACTCGCGGATGCCCGCGAGCCGCAGTAGATCCTCGTCGATGGCGCAGGAGCCCTCGTAGTCCACTTCGGCGTGGGTAACGCAAGCCCGGTGCAGCTTGCACTTCAGCAAGGTTAGTTGCATCTATCGGGTCCTCCAAGTGCTCCCATCGGTCCAGGCTCCAGCCGAATCCCGATGGAAACTCGTTGTATTTCAGATGGGTGTCAAGTCTAGCGCACAATTGTTGCGGCGCACCATCAGATTTTTATGATTCGGCATTCCATCATTAGATTTCCAGTGCGGATGTCCGGTTCAGTGCCGCATCGGGCGGCGCCTCGCGCCTCACTCGCAGATTGTCGATCAGTCGCGCCCGCCCGAGATAGGCGGCGGCCAGCACCACCAAGTCCCGGTCCTCCTCGGCGGGCGGCGCAAGATCCGCGGTCCGACCAATGCTGACGTAATCGGGTCTGAAGCCTGCCGCAGAGAGCGCGTGCAGCGCCTCCGCCTCCACTTCATCGGGGCGCCGGCCCTCATTCAGCGCCGACGCGGCAGCGCCCAAGGTCCGATACAGTGCCGGTGCGATTGCCCGCTCGTCCGCCGAAAGGTAACCGTTGCGGGAGCTCATCGCCAGACCGTCCGGCTCCCGTACCGTGGGAATGCCCAGGATCTCGACCGGCATGGCGAGATCCTCCACCATCCGACGGATGACCAGGAGCTGTTGAAAGTCCTTCTCACCGAACAGTGCCAGGTCCGGCTGGACCATGTTGAGCAGCCTACACACCACCGTGGCCACGCCGACGAAGTGTCCCGGGCGGCTGGCCCCGCACAGCAAATCCGAGATCCCCGGTACCAGCACCCGGGTCTGGTCCGCCTGACCGCGCGGGTACATGGTCTCGACCCCGGGAGTGAACAGCAGGTCGCATCCCGCCTCCGCCAGCATCTTGGCGTCCCGCCCCGGGGTGCGTGGATAGGCGGCCAGATCCTCGCTGGGGCCGAACTGAAGCGGGTTGACGAAGATGCTTGCCACCACACGCCCTGCCTGCCTGCCCGCCTCCCGGACCAGGGCGATGTGCCCGGGATGCAGGTTGCCCATGGTGGGCACAAAGGCAACGGACTCGCCGACGGTGCGCCATTCGGCGATGCGCTGGCGCAGACCAACCAGGCCCTCGATTTGTTCCATGGGTGGGCTTTGCTTGAGGCGGATTCAATAGGGAGTCTCGTCGGGGCCGGGAAAGCTCCGGTCCCGGACCGCCGCCACATAGTCGGCGAGGGCCTCCGCCGCCGAGCCGCGGCCCTTCAGGAAATCGCGGCTGAAGCTCGGGGGCCGTCCTGGATTGAGGCCCAACATGTCGTGGAGCACCAGGACCTGGCCGTCACACCCGTTGCCGGCCCCAATTCCAATCACCGGAATGGCGAGTGATCGCGAGATCTCGCTCGCTAGGGCGGCGGGCACGCATTCGAGTACGAGCAGGCTTGCCCCTGCCTCTTGAAGGGCCAGGGCGTCCTCACGGATGGCGTCCGCGGAGGCCGGGTCGCGGCCCTGGAATCGGTAGCCGCCGATGCGGTTCACGGCTTGCGGCAGCAGCCCTAGATGGGCGCATACCGCCACCCCCTGCTCCGTGAGGCGCCGGACCGTGGGCAGCATCGGCGCGCCGCCCTCCAGCTTCACGACCTGTGCGCCACCCTCCTGCATCAGGCGGGCAGCGCTCGCGACGGCCCGCTCGGGGGTGGCGCTTGCGAGAAAGGGCAGGTCCGCCACGATCAGGGCCCGGCGCTGGCCGCGGGCGACGCACGCGCTGTGATAGGAAATCTGCTCGACAGTGACGGGCACCGTGGTCGAATGGCCCTGCAGGACCATGCCGAGCGAGTCGCCCACCAGCAACATGTCCACTCCAGCGACGTCCAGCAGTCGTGCAAAGCTTGCGTCGTAGCAGGTGAGGCAGACGATGGGTTCGCCACGGGACTTCATGGCGGCCAGGGTCGCGACGGTGATAGGCGCGGAGGACATGGGGGCTCCGGGGACGCGGGTTGGAAACCGGACTCTGAAGACTCGGCCCTGTGCGGGCCTTTTCGGCGTCCCTTCAGACAGGGCGCGAGGATAATTGCTCGGCCCCTGATGTGCCAGCCGAACTGGCGTGTCGCAGGATACCCCGATTTCCGTGGCGCGCCGGACGGGTGCCCGGCAAATCATCCAGCCGGGCTAGGTGGCGGTGGGCGGGTCGCCGTGATCAGACCGCTCCATCGGCCGCCCCCGGGGGTTCGGCGAAAGCGGTTGCTCCGTGGTCCGAACCGGCCTTGCGACGCCGCCGACGCGGCCGGCGGCGCTGGCTGCCTCCCTCGGTCATGCTGGCGCGTTCCTCGCCGCTCGCCTCCTGGAACCGGGTCCACCAGGCCGCGAGCTCGGGGTCCGCCTCCCCCGACTCGGCCCGCAGGACCAGGAAATCATAGGCGGCCCGAAAGCGCGGGTGGGTGATGAGCCGGTGGGGCCGCTTGCCGTCCCGTTGCACGAGCCGGGGCTGGAGGTACCAGATCTCCCGCATCGGGAGAGAAAAACGCTTGGGGATCGAGACCCGCAGGTGTTGGCGGGCACAGACCTCCTCGGCCGCCTGGAAGATGGCATCGTTCTGGGCCTTTCCCGCCGATACGAGTTGCTCGTAGCGCCGACGCACCGGTTCCCACAGCAGAATGGCGAACAGGAAGAAGGCGGTGACCGGCTTGTCCTCCTGAAGACGCCGGTCGGTATTGGTCAGTCCACGACTGACGAAGGTGATGGGGAACGACTGCTCCTCGCGGGCCAGGCATGCCTCCGTGTCTGGGAACAGCTGGCCGAACAACCCGTAATGACGCAGCTTCTCGAAGGCATCGAGCCCGTAGCCCGTGTGGAACAATTTGATCAACTCGTCGAACAGGCGCGCCGCGGCCACGTCCCCGAGCAGATGGGAGAGCGCGAACAGGGGCTTCTCCGTCTCCGGCTCCACCGTGAATCCCAGCTTGCACGCAAAGCGCACGGCCCGCAGCATCCGTACCGGATCCTCCCGGTAGCGCGGCTCGGCATCGCCGATCAGACGCAGTTGCCCGGCGCGTAGATCCGCCAGTCCGCCCGCATAGTCGATCAGCGAGAAGTCGCTGATGTCGTAGTAGAGGGCGTTGATGGTGAAGTCGCGCCGCAGTGCATCTTCCTCGATGGTGCCGTACGCGTTGTCCCGCAGGATCATACCGTTCTCGATATGGCGGTCTGCGTCCTCTGTGTCCGACCCCGAGCCGCGGAAGGTTGCGACCTCGATGATCTCCCGTCCAAAGTGCACGTGGGCGAGTCGGAAGCGCCGCCCGATCAGGCGGCAGTTGCGGAACACGGCCCGCACCTGCTCGGGCGTGGCGTTTGTTGCCACGTCGAAGTCCTTGGGTTCGTGGCCGAGCAGGAGGTCCCGCACCCCCCCGCCGACCAAATGGGCGGCGAAGCCCTCCTGCTTGAGCTTGTACAACACCTTGAGGGCGTATTCGCTGATATTAGCGCGGGAGATGTTGTGCTCGGCGCGGGGGACGATCAGGGGCGTCGCGTGCTGTGGGCCGCGGTCTGCGTCGGTGTCGGTTTCCAGCATCACCTTGTCGTGCGGTGTCCTTGTGGGCGAGGGGGCGCCTGCGGCGGCCCAGGATCCCGGCGCTCGGTGGCGGCCATTGAGATCCAAGCGCCAGGCTCTCCGGTGAGGGTGGCAAACGCCCGCTTGTGGGGCGGGGCATTGTCCGTATAATACTCGTTTCCTTGATCCTGTTCCGCTCCCTTCGTCTAGTGGCCTAGGACACCGGCCTCTCACGCCGGTAACAGGGGTTCGAAACCCCTAGGGAGCGCCAATCAGCGGCAACGGGCTGCAAAGGTGACGATGCGGCCCTTTTTGTTTGGGCGCTTCCCCGTTGTATCGCCCCTTCGCCCCTTCGCCCAATCAACAGTCAATGTGCCGCCATGGGGCGGTTGGATCGGATTTATGGCACCGAAACTTGTGCTCTGGATTGCCTTCGCGCTCGTTTCCTCCGCGTGGTGCATGTTGGACCCCGACACCAGCGGTCCGATCCGAAGCGCAGACGCCGCTTTGGCTCATAGTGACGGAACCCCGGTCCCTGCGGTTTCGCCATCGCTCCGGCGCTAAATTCCCTGAGATTGCCGCTGCTCGGCACTCGGTTAGCGCCCCGGTCATAGACCACGTTCCACTTCGACAGGGCCAGCGACCCCCAATCCGCGGGGTCCCGGGTCTTCCCCCCTCTGGAGTTCGATTCCCCGCACTGTGCCCGTCGTGGGTGCCTGACCGACCATTGGTTTGCCGGGCGGCCCTTGCGTAGCCCGAGCGCAGACCACTTCGCCCGGTCGAGCGACGGAACCGACGGCGTCGCCCGTCCACGGCGTGCCGCTCCCGCTCTGAGTCGCTCTGGATTTTGCCCGCGCATTCTCGATCTACGCCAGGCCCTTGACCCTGCTCCCCGGCCACGCCCGATCCTGGCTTTCCCCGGTACGAACCATTCCTGTCACCTGTTGACGGTGCATGCCGTCAACATGGGTCTTGTCGTTTTCTATCAATCTGATTTTGCTGTTGAAAGGGCGGTGGCACGGTCCGTGCTGGGTTCTGAAGTGAACCGAATAGGCAAGCCCGAAGGACGCACGGGGCACACAGCGAAGCAAGGCAGCCATCCGCCGAAGGGCGCACCGCGGCACAGCAAGGGTCAGATAGGAAAAGAGCCCGGGACGGGCACAGATGTGGAGTCCGGTCCGTCGCCGGACGTGTAGAACCTAAGGCCGCCGGAAGGCGCACGGTGATCTCGGGACCGCAGGAGCGAAAGCCTCGCCAAGGACGGCAGGAGGCTGAGTCAAAGCCAGTCGTGCCGGATCAGCCCAACGCCATCCCGGTCCGGTCATCGCCAGGCAGGATTGCAGCGATGGCCGCATTTTTTCGCACGCTTGGGTGACGGGGCGCCGGAGCCAGTCCCGTTAGACCGCCGAGGGCGCACAGCCCGGCGTTCCGGTACCCGCGTAGGCCGCCGCGGCACGTCTGCGGCGGCCGCCTTCAATCCTGACCTCGCCCCGGGCTGACCTCGCCCCGGGTCACCCGCGGGTCCCTCAGGTCACTGAGTTGCCGTAAGACGCGCGAATAGAACCGGCCACAGATTCAGGCCTGTTTCCCCAATTTCGCACCTCAGACTCCCGCGCGCCCCTGCGCCGCGACACACCGATTGCCGTTTAGTCAACGAACTGCCAGGATAAGCAGGCGTCTGCCCCGGAGTGCCCGGGGGAAATAAAAAGAACCGATGAGGAGGACCGACGTGATGCGGCCTCGCCTCCGCGTTACCGCCATTGCCCGAGCGGGCGCTCGCTCGCCCGTCAGCCCCCGATCCGTCTTTCCCGCCCCGACCCGTCAACCCCTCGCCGGGGCGACCTGACTCCACCACTGAAGTTAGTCGCAGAGGAGATTGCGGTGCAAACCATCGAGCTCAAAGCGCCCCTGGACGGCGTCATCCTCCCCCTGGAACAGGTCCCGGACCCCGTCTTCTCCCAGAAGATGGTGGGTGACGGGGTGTCCCTCGACCCATTGAGTCAGGTCCTGACCGCCCCGTGCCCGGGGACCGTGACCCAGCTTCACCGGGCGGGGCACGCGGTGACCCTGACCACACCCGAGGGTATCGAGCTGATGATGCACATCGGGCTCGACACCGTGGACCTCAAAGGCGAGGGCTTCACGCCCAGGGTCGCCGAGGGTCAGACGGTTGCCGCGGGTGATCCCCTGATCGAATTCGATGCGGACTTCCTGGCCACCCACGCCAAGAGCCTGCTGACCCAGATCGTGGTGGTCAACGGTGAGCGTGTCGCTGCCTACCACCCGGCCAGTGGGTCGGTGCGCACCGGTGTGGACACCCTGCTGACCCTGGACCTGGCCGCCGTGGGTGAGGGCGAGGCCGAGGCCGCCGGCAGAAGTGTGACCTCGGAGGCGGTCCTGATCCCCAATCCGACAGGGCTGCACGCCCGCCCGGCGGCGGTGCTGGCAAACCTGGCCAAGAAGTACAAGTCACGGATCCTGCTTCAGCGCGGCGACGACCAGGCAAACGCCAAGAGCGTGGTCTCCATCATGGGGATCGAGATCGCCCAAGGGGACAAGGTGGTGGTGGTCGCCCAGGGGCCCGATGCCCAGGAGGCGATCGACACCATCACCCCTGAGCTGGCCGCCGGTCTCGGTGACGAGGGCTCCAGACCCGCCCCGGCCCCAGCGACCACCGAGCCGGACCCGGCAAATGCCCCGGCACCGCGCCCCCGTTCGGAGGACCCCAACCTGCTCCTTGGCGTGGCTGCCTCCCCGGGGCTCGGGGTCGGCAAGGTCTTCCAGGTGCGTCGCGAGGAGATCAAGGTCCCGGAGACCGGGGACGTCGACCCCCGCAAAGAACGCCGCAAGCTCGAGGATGCGCTGGATCGAGGCAAGAACGAGTTGGAGGCACTCCAGGCGGAGCTCCACGCCCAGGCCGATCCCAAGAAGGCCGCCATTTTCGCCGCCCACCAGGAACTCCTGGAGGACCCGGATCTGCTCGACATCGCCGAGAGCGCTATCGCCAAGGGCAAGGGCGCGGCCTATGCCTGGCAGCGTGCCTACACCATCCACGCCGAGCGCCTGGCCAAGCTCAGGAACGAGATCATGGCCGGGCGGGCCGCGGACCTGCGGGACGTCGGCCGACGCATCCTGGGTATCCTCACCGGACAACCGGTAGAGGAGCCAAAGCCCCCCGCGGGATCCATCCTGATCGCCGAGGAGCTGGCCCCGTCGGACACCGCCAAGCTCAATCCGGCAGAAGTCTTGGGCTTCGCCACCGTAGGCGGCGGGGCCACTTCGCACGTGGCCATCCTGGCCCGCTCGCTTGACATCCCCGCGGTGGCGGGCATCGAGCCTCGGGCGCTCGAGCTACCCAACGGCTCGGACGTGATCCTGGACGGCGGCAAGGGACAGCTCCGCATAAACCCCGACCCAGCCGAGGTGGATCGCATCACCGCGGCCAAGCAGCGCATGGCCGAGAAGAAGGCCGCGGACCTGGCGGCGGCGCACGAGCCCGCCACTACCACCGACGGGCACAATGTGGAGGTGGTGGCCAACATCGGCGGGTTGGCGGACGCCGAGAAGGGAATGAAGCTGGGGGCCGAGGGGGTCGGGCTGCTCCGATCCGAGTTCCTCTACCTGGAGCGGGCCACGGCCCCGAGCGAGGACGAGCAGGCACAGATCTACTCAGACATTGCGAGGGCGCTGAACGGCAAGCCGCTGATCATCCGCACCCTCGACGTGGGGGGCGACAAGCCTTTGCCCTATCTCCCCATGCCGCGGGAGGAGAACCCGTTCCTGGGTATCCGCGGGGTGCGCGTCGGGCTCGATCGGCCGGAGATCCTTCGCACCCAGGTGCGCGCGATCCTGCGAGCCGGCAAGGGCAACCAGGTGCGGATGATGTTCCCCATGATCGCCACCTTGGACGAGATCCGTTCGGTGAAGGGCTTGGTGGAGGAGGAGCGGTCAAAGGTCGCAGACGCCGACCCGGTCGAGATCGGGATCATGGTGGAGGTGCCCTCTGCTGCCGTGATGGCGCGGCAGTTTGCTCGGGAGGTGGACTTCTTCTCCATCGGGACCAACGACTTGACCCAATACACTCTGGCCATGGACCGGGGCCATCCCAAGCTCGCCGCCAAGGCGGACGCCATGAACCCGGCCGTGCTCCGGCTGATCGCGCAGACGGTCGACGGGGCGGTGGCCGAGGGCAAGTGGGTGGGTGTGTGCGGCGGACTCGCGAGCGACCCTCAGGCGGTGCCCATCCTGGTAGGCCTCGGCGTGCGCGAGCTCTCCTGCAGCGTGCCCGCCATCCCGGCGGTGAAGGCCGAGGTGCGTGCCCGCTCCTTCGCCGACTGTCAGGCCCTGGCCCAGCAGGCCCTCACCCAGGACACCGCCGCCGCGGTTCGCGCCCTGGTCCCCCTCGACTACTGACTCGACCCAAGGAGACTGAACCATGAGCCTCACCACTGTTTGGGGTAGCGCCTTCGGCGGTCTTCAGAAGATCGGCAAGGCGCTGATGCTGCCGGTGTCCGTGCTGCCGGTGGCGGGCATCCTCTTGGGCGTCGGGGCCTCCATCGCCCGCGAGGCGCAGACCCCCTGGATCGCCGAGATCGGCCGGATCATGTCCGCCTCCGGCGATGCCATCTTCATGATCCTGCCGCTCATCTTCGCCATCGGCGTGGTGTTGGGATTCACCAAGAACGACGGTGTGGCGGCCCTGGCGGCCACCGTCGGCTACTTCGTCCTTTTGGCGGCCTTGGGCGTCATCGGCCTGATCTTCATCGGTTGGGTGGCACCGGCCGAGCCCCTCCAGATCAATGGCGCGGACGGCAAGGTCGTCCATGTGGAATACGACGCGGCGCGAAACCGCTTCCTCTGCCTGGACAAGGATGGGCGAACGCTTGAGAAGCTCAGGGCCGATGAGATCCAAGGCAACGCCCTGACCTGCGACGACGTTTCGGTCCCCTACGTCCTAAACGCAGGCGAGGGGGAGGAGGGGGCCATCGCACTCTACGACGCGGGCAAGGGGGAGATGGTGCCCTTCCCGGCCGCCAAGAGCCGGGCCGAGATCAAAAAGATCTTCGGCATCGAATCCATCGACACCGGCGTCTTTGGGGGCATCCTGATCGGGCTAATCGCGGCCTACCTCTTCAACCGCTACTACCGGATCTCACTCCCGCCCTATCTGGGCTTCTTCGCCGGCAAGCGCTTCGTGCCCATCGTGGTGTCGTTTGCGGCCATTGGGCTCGCGGCCGTGCTCGCGGTCGTCTGGCCCCCCATCGGGGCGGCGATTCGGGACTTTGGCGACTGGGCGGCCTACGGCAACCCGGCGGCGGCGGTGACCATCTACGGTGTCGTGGAGCGCCTGCTGCTCCCCTTCGGTCTGCATCACATCTGGAACGTGCCCTTCTTCTTCGAGGTGGGCACCTACGTGAACCCCCAGACCGGCGAGACGGTCCACGGTGTCCTGAGCCGCTTCTTCGCTGGCGACTACGAGGCGGCCATACTCGGCGGCGGATTCGTGTTCAAGATGTTCGGCCTGCCCGCGGCGGCCTACGCCATCTATACGACGGCCAAGCCTGAGAACAAGGCGCGGGTGGCGGGCATCATGGCCTCGGCGGCTCTCACCTCCTTCCTCACCGGAATCACCGAGCCACTGGAGTTCTCCTTCCTGTTCGTGGCCCCGGTCCTCTACGCCGCCCACGCGGTGCTGGTTGGTCTGGCCTTCCTTGCCACCTACCTCCTCGATGCCCGGCTCGGCTACAGCTTCAGTCACGGATTCATCGACTACGCCCTCTACTACGTCAACAACATCCGGCCCTGGATGATCCTGATCCTGGGTCCGATTTTCGCTGGCATCTATTTCTTCGTCTTCCGCACCCTGATCCTGCGCATGGATCTCAAGACCCCGGGCCGCGAGGCGGAGGCGGCGGTCGACATGGCGGACGTCAAGGCCGCGGTGGCAGACGACTTCGCCAAGGAGCTGGTCCTGGCCTTCGGCGGCAAGAGCAACATCAAGGGGCTGGATGCCTGCATCACCCGCCTGCGGGTCGAGGTGGGGGATATCAACAAGGCCAACCCGGACAAGCTTAAGGCGCTGGGCGCCGCCGGGGTGGTGACCGTGGGCAACAACCTGCAGGCCATCTTCGGGCCCAAGTCGGACAACCTAAAGACCGACTTGGAAGAGTATCTGGCCCAAGCCGGCGCCGAGGCCGAGCTACCCGAGGGCGCGGCGGCGCCCAAGGTCCAGTACAAGGCCGATGCGCTGAAGCCTCGGGCCCGCGACCCGCTCGCCCCGGACAAGGCCCGCGCCATCCTCGCCGGACTCGGTGGCTCACCGAATGTTCAGCAGGCCGAGGCCGCTGCCGAGACCCGGCTGCGCGTCACTCTGGCCGACTCCAGCAAGCTTGACGAGGGGTCGCTCAAGGCCGCAGGCGTGCAGGGCGTACTCCGGCTGCCGGAGAACGTGCTGCATCTGTTGGTCGGCTTGAACGCTGACCAATACGCGGCCGAGATGAAGGCGGCAATGGCGGGCTGAGGCCGCGCCGCGTGGGGGGTCGGTGCGGTGCGCCAGCGCCGCTCCGGCTCCGGTGCGCGGATCGCCGAGCCGTCACGGCAGGCTGGATTAATGACACCGCGAGGAGTCTTGCGACCGGTCGTGATCCGCGCGGCGGGACATTGAGCTTTCAGATTCAACCAAGCGGGCATCGGGCAAGGAACCCGTCTTAAGGGCGCATGACCGTCGAACCCGCCATCAGCTCCGTCGCCCACGCGATTCAACTGGCCGTTGCACCCGCCTTCCTCTTGACGGCGATCGGCGCCATGCTCGGGGTGATGACAACCCGGCTGGCCCGGACCATCGATCGGGCGCGCCTGATCGAGGACTGGGTGAAGGGGGACCCGATGCTGGTGGCCGAGCACCGCGCCGAGGTCGATGTCCTGCGGCGCCGGGCGCGTCTCATCGGCGTGACCATCGGGCTGGGCACCTTTGCCGCGCTGCTCATCGCCTCGGTGATCGGTGTCCTGTCTCTCGGGGCATTCGTGTCATTCGATGCCTCCGAGGTGGTCGCCCTGCTCTTCATCGTGGCCATGCTGTCGCTGATCGTCGCGCTGCTGCTGTTTCTGCGCGAGATCTATGTGGCGACGGCGAGCCTGCGAATCGGGCCGCGCTAGGGGCCGGCTGAGTCCACGTCAGGTCTTTGGCGGCACATAGCCCTGGGGCAACTCCGCCCCCTCACCGAAGAAATAGCGCTCCATCTGCTCCTCCAGAAACGTGCGCGCCTTGGGGTCCATGGGGCTCAGGCGGTTCTCGTTGATCAGCATGGTCTGGTGGCGCAGCCAGTCGGCCCAGGCCTGCTTTGAGACTTGCTCATAGATGCGTTTGCCCAGCTCCCCGGGATAGGGCTGGCGGTCGAGTCCCTCGGCCTCGCGGCCGAGCTTGACGCAGTGGACGATACGGCTCATGGAGATGGTTCCTGTTCCTGATTAGGGGTGCGATGGGGGGGCGACTCGCTGGCGGCCTCGAGGATCGACCGAACCGGGGCCGGCAGACCGATGTTCACGAGCGCCGAGGGGCTGGCCCAAATTTGATCGCCCGTGTCCGCGACGGCGGACGGGGAATCGTCGATTCGCACCTCGGCCGTTCGGATGACCAGTGCGAAGTGGGAAAATGTGTGACGGCGGCTGGGCAGCATTTCAACCCGATGGGGCGTGAGACCCAGTCGACGGCGACACCAACCGGCGGGGTCAGTCCCGGGTTCCGCCTCCGGCAGGCTCCAAAGACCGCCCCAGATCCCGGCGGGCGGACGGCGCTCTAGCAGAATCTCTCCGTGGCCGCCGCGCGCAACGATCATCAAGGTCTCACGCTCCGGAAGCCGCCGCGCCGGGCGCCCCTGGGGCAGCTCGCGCTGACGTCCATGGGCGCGGGCGATGCAGGGAGCTGCAAACGGGCAGCGGCTGCAGTGGGGCGTCGCCCGGATACACAGCGTCGCCCCCAAGTCCATCATGGCCTGGTTGTAATCGCCCACCCGCTCGAGAGGGGTGTGGTATTCCGCGAGTCGCCACAGCCTCGTTTGCACCTCCGAGCGTCCGGGCCAGCCCTCGACCCCGAGGCGACGGGCCAGGACCCGTTTGACGTTACCGTCCAGTATGGGATGGCGCTGGCCCAGTGCAAGGGACAGAACGGCCCCGGCCGTGGAGCGACCGACTCCCGGCAAGTCCTGCACCTGCTCCAGGGTCGTTGGGAAGAGGCCGTTGTGGCGCCCTCGGATCAGGGCGGCGGCACGGTGCAGATTCCGGGCGCGGGCGTAATAGCCGAGTCCCGACCAGAGGGCGAGAACGTCGTCGACCGGGGCAGCCGCCAGATCGCCCAGCGTCGGGAATCTCGCCATGAAGCGCTCGAAGTACGGGATCGCCACTGAGACCTGAGTCTGCTGCAGCATGATCTCAGATACCCAGACCCGATAGGGTGTGGGGTCCCGCTTCCACGGCAGGTCCTTGCGGCCCTCGCGGTCGTACCAAGCGAGCAAGGGCTGAGCAAAGGCGTCTGAGGGGTCATCAGGGGGCATGGATGAGACGATCAGCCGACGCAGTCGGCGGGCCGCGCGCGGCCGCAATTCCAGCAGACATCAAAGTCAGCCTCCACCGACTCCCCGCACGCCGGGCAGGTCCAGGCCCTGGCGTCCGAGCGTGGATCGCTAGGGGCGAGGAAGCGGGTGAGCATCTCCCGCGCGCGCTCCAGATCCAAGTCGTCGATCACCCAGAGTGCAGGGCAGATGTCCGCGGGAAGCTCCCCGATGGCGCCCGACAGAAAGTCGCCCAGCACCACCGTGCGGATCAGGTGCCGATCCAAGAAGTCGTGGATGAGCTGGGCCTCGATGCGGTCCCGGGCCAGATAGAGACGCTGCATCAGTGCCTCAGGCCGGAACGACGGGCTGGGGCGCCGGAAGGAGCGCCAAGTGCGAGGAAGATGGAGCGGGTGATGGGAATCGAACCCACGTTAGCAGCTTGGGAAGCTGCAGTTCTACCATTGAACTACACCCGCGCGGGCTGGAGAGTTTATGCATTGCACTGGCAGCGCGCAAGCGGGAACGGGGGTGGGCCGGCGGCTCAGGCATCCATGTCGTACATCTGGTCGATGGCCTCCCGATAGCGGTTCAGCACCTGGGTGCGCTTGACCTTCAGCGTCGGGGTGAGGAGCCCGTTCTCCACCGTCCAGGGCTCAAGGGTCAGGGTGGCGCGGCGGATCTTGGCGTAGCCCGGGAAGTCTCTCAGGGCGACACGCACCCGCTTCAACATATCTTTCAGCAGATGGGGGTCGTTGAGGCTCTCCGGTTTGCCGGGGTCGAGCCCGTACTCGCGGGCGAGGCCGCCCCACAGGTCTCCGTTCAGCACCAGGAGTGCGGTGAGATAGGAGCGCCCCTCTCCGAGCACCGTGGCCTGCTCGAACAGAGGGTCCATGGCGATCGCCATCTCCATGTCCGCGGGCGGTACCTTCTCCCCGTTGGAGAGCACCAGAATGTCCTTCAGGCGGCCGGTGATGTAGATATGCCCATTCTCGATGCGCACCTGGTCCCCGGTTTGCAGCCAGCCGTCTTGGGACAGGACCCGGGCGGTGGCCGCGTGGTTGTTCCAGTAGCCGATCATGACATTGTCGCCCTTGACCAGGAGCTCATCGTCCTGGCCGATGCGGAGCTGAATCCCGCGAATGGGGACCCCCACGCTCTCGGGGACATTGTCCTTGAGCGGATTGACCGAGATGACTGGGCTGGTCTCGGTGAGCCCATAACCCTGCAGCAGGGGAAGACCCAGCCCGAGGAAGGTGTGCGCGACGCCCTGGGGCAAGGGGGCGCCGCCGCTGACCGCCGCGCGCATGCGTCCACCCAGCTTATCCAGCACCTGACCGGCGACCTTGCGCCGCAGGATCGGCCACAGAATCAGCAGTGGATGCCAGCCCGCGCGGCCCTGCTCGCGCAGGAAGCGGCGCCAACCCACGTTGGCTGCAAACCGAAACAGCAACCGCACCGGGGCTGGACGCTTAGCCATCTGGTCCTGGATGCGCTGGTAGACCCGCTCGAAAACCCGTGGGACGGCGATGATGACCGTGGGACGGATGGTCTGCATGTCCTCCGCGAGCTGGGCCACCGACCGTGCATAGGCGACCTCGGATCCCGTCATCATGGGCAGGTAATAGCCGCCGGTGCGCTCCAGGGTGTGGGAGAGGGGCAGGAACGAAAGGAAGACGTCCTCCTGGTAGACGTCGATGAGGGTCACACCCCCATGGGCGTTGCTCAGGATATTGCGGTGAGACAGCATGACGCCCTTGGGCCGCCCGGTGGTCCCGGAGGTGTAGACAATCGTGGCCAAAGAGCGGGGATCGGCCTGCCGCGGCGCGATCTCGGGCCCCGACGCGGGAAGCCAGCTGTCCGCAACCACCACACGCGGGTCGTCGTCGGCGACCCGCGCGGCTTCCACGCCGCTCTCCAGCAGGACGACCCGTTGGGGGCAGGGTGAGTCCCCGAGCACCGCCGCTAGGCGTTTCCAGCGGTTGGCGTCCTGAACCAGAAGCACCTTCACTGCGGCATCTTGGATCACATAGGCCGCATTGTCCGCCCGATCGTCGGTGTAGAGCGGAACGGTCACCAGCCCCAGGGACAAAGCGGCCTGATCGAACATGACCCATTCGGGACAGTTGCGAAGCAGCACGGCCACCCGGTCGCCGGCGGACAGGGCCTCGCCCGACAGGGCCTTACGCCAGCGAGCCACTGCCCGCGCCATGTCGCGCCAGGTCAGGGACTGCCAGCCGAGCTCCCGCACGTGGTGGCGATAGGCGACCCGGTCGGGTGAGCGCTTGACCCGTTGCAGGAAGAGGCCGTCAAGGGTCCCCGCGCGCTCGACCGAGATCAGATCCTCGGACCATCGACTCAAGTCAGCCTCCTCGCCGGCCACGCCCTGTCGTGCCTCGGCGCGGCCGCGTTCTCAGTGATCTTATGTTGCTTTATCGACCCGCCTCCCGGCGTGGAAGCTGGAACGCGGCCGCGTCGCACACGTTGCCGGTGAGGCCCGGCGGTGGCGCCACGCCGCGCGGCGGCGTTACGGTATCGGGCTGGTCAAGGTTTTGCAATCGGCACAACCTGTTGGAGCCCGGGCCGCGTCGGGCCTGGACCGGCGTCGGGGAGGCCGCTGGGTTAAAATCCACGGACACTGAATCGACCCCACCGGAAGGGCCACTTCCTCATGAACATCACCGTCAACGGAACCCCAGCGCAAGTTCGCGACGCTGCCCCCATGTCCGCCCTGATCGAGCAGCTCGGACTCGCCGGCCAGCGCGTCGCCGTGGAGGTGAATGAGGAGCTGGTGCCACGCAGCCGATTCACCGAGCATCGTTTGAACGAAGGCGACCGGGTCGAAATCATCCATGCCGTCGGCGGCGGCTGAGGCGCGAGAGCCGCTGCCCAGATGAATCGTTTATCCTCGGCGCTCAATTCGCCAGCCGGAGTTGTACCACCATGTCCCAATCCACCCACCGAACCGACCGCTTCACCGTCGCCGGCCGACAGTACAGCTCGCGACTCCTGGTGGGTACAGGGAAATACAAGGACATGGACCAAACCGTCGGGGCCATCGAGGCCAGCGGCGCGGAGATCGTCACCGTGGCGGTTCGCCGCACCAATATCGGCCAGAACCCTGGCGAGCCCAATATCCTGGACGTCCTGTCCCCGGACCGCTACACCATCCTCCCAAACACCGCCGGCTGTTATGACGCCGCCACCGCCGTGCGCACCTGCCGTCTCGCGCGGGAGCTCTTGGACGGCCACACGCTGGTGAAGCTGGAGGTGCTGGGTGACGAGAAGACCCTGTTTCCGGATGTGATCGCCACCCTCCAGGCCGCTGAGGAGCTGGTGAAGGACGGATTCGAGGTCATGGTCTATACGAACGACGACCCCATCATCGCCAAGCGCCTGGAGGAGATCGGCTGCGTGGCGGTGATGCCGCTCGCTGCCCCCATCGGCTCGGGGTTGGGAATCAGAAACCCGTTGAATATCCGCACCATCGTCGAGAACGCCAGGGTCCCGGTGCTGGTGGACGCGGGCGTGGGCACAGCGTCAGACGCGGCCGTCGCCATGGAGCTCGGCTGTGACGGGGTCCTGATGAACACCGCCATCGCGGCCGCTCGGGATCCGGTGCTCATGGCGAGCGCCATGCGCAAGGCCATCGAGGCCGGCCGCGAGGCGTACCTCGCCGGTCGCATGGCCCCAAAGCGCTTTGCCTCCGCCTCCTCGCCCATCGAAGGGCTGTTCTTCTGATCGCCAGTTGGGGCAGCCTCAGCTTTTCACGGCACGGACACAACGAGGCACGCGCGAATCAGCGTCACGGCGGCCCCGTCGTGCCGCCCGCGCAGCGGGGAACCGCCGGTCCACTCAACCCCTTTGAGACCCGATCGAACGTGACCGAACCGATTCGTTCAATCCGCCCCATCCGCAGCTTCGTGCTACGCCAGGGGCGTTTCACCGCGGCCCAGGAGCGGGCCTTCGCGGAGCTTTGGCCACGTTACGGGGTGGATTGGTTGCCAGGCACCGCCTTGGACTTACGGCAATTGTTCGGCAACGACAGACCGGTGGTGCTGGAGATTGGCTTCGGCAACGGGGACAGTCTCGCTGAGATGGTCGCCGCTGACCCTGGACGAAACTGGCTCGGGGTGGAGGTCCACGGGCCCGGGGTCGGGCACCTGCTCTTGGAGATCGAGCGGCGGGGGCTCACCAACCTCCGGCTGATTCGGCACGACGCCGTTGAGCTGCTGGCCCAAGGCATTGCGCCCGGGGTCCTGGACCGGGTCCAGCTCTATTTTCCCGACCCCTGGCCCAAGAAGCGGCACCACAAGCGGCGCATCCTGTCTCCACAATTCGTCATCGTCCTGGGACGAGCCATCCGACCGGGGGGCATCTTCCACGCGGCCACCGACTGGGAGCCCTATGCGGAGCAGATGCTGGCGGTGCTGGAGGCCCCGGGGAGTCCCTTCGAAAATACCGCTGGGCCGGGACGCTTCGCCGAGCGGCCGCCGGAGCGGCCGCTCACCCGTTTCGAGCGCCGCGGCGAGCGCCTCGGGCATCGGGTCCGGGACCTGGTGTTTCGGCGGTGTTGATGGCCGGCCTGCGTCTCGTGGGTGTGCGTCCCCGCGTGCTGGCGCCCGTGGACCTGGAGGTCGGCTCCGGAGAGCTCGTGTTCGTCTCCGGTCCCTCCGGGTCCGGTAAGAGTCTGCTGCTACGCGCCGTGGCGGACCTCGATCCTCACGAGGGCGAGGTGTGGCTGGACGGCGAGGCCCGTTCGGCCATGCCACCGTCGCGCTGGCGGCGCCGGGTGGGGCTGCTCCCCGCAGAGTCTTCCTGGTGGGCGGACTTGGTGGGCGAGCACTTCCCGGCGGATGTTGCCGGTCAGCAACCGGACGAGGGTCTGACCGGGGTTCTCGCCGGGCTGGGGTTCGAGCCCACAGTGCTCGACTGGGCCGTCTCGCGGCTGTCGACGGGGGAGCGCCAGCGTCTGGCACTGGCGCGGATGCTGGCCCAGCGGCCGGAGGCGCTGCTCCTCGATGAGGCCACGGCCAATCTGGACCCGGCGAACCGCGAGCGGGTCGAGCGCGTCGTGGAGGCCTATCGTGCCGACCACGGTACGGCGGTGATCTGGGTCAGCCATGACCCGGAGCAGCGCAAACGGCTGCTGGGCGGCGGTCGCCAGCTCGGCATCCGTGACGGGCGTCTGGAGCCCATGCATTGAGCCGCCGCCCGTGGGACTGATCCTGCTCTCTCCATTCGACTTGGCCCTGGCCTCCTGCCTGGTGCTGCTCCTGGCCTTGATGTCTTGGCGCCTGCACCTGGGTGTGGAGCGGCGGGTGCTGATCGCCGCCGCCCGAAGCACGGTTCAGCTGATGCTGGTGGGGCTGGTGCTCAAGGCCCTGTTTGCCCAGACCCATCCGGCCCTGGTCGCCCTCATGGCCCTTTTCATGCTGTCGGTGGCGGGCTTCGAGGCCATGCAGCGCCAGAAGCGGCGCTTCTGCGGGCCCTGGGGCTATGGGATCGGTTCCTTCTCCATGTTCGTGTCGTCCTTCAGCGTGCTGTTGCTGGCGCTGACCGTCATCATCCGCGTGGAGCCCTGGTATCAGCCACAGTACCTGATCCCGCTCCTGGGGATGCTGCTCGGAAACGCCATGAGCGGCGTGGCCATCGCGCTCGACAGCCTGACCCGTAACGCCTGGGACGCCCGGGGCCGCATCGAGGCACGCCTGCTCGCCGGTGCGACCTGGGAGCAGGCCATCGAGGATATCCGGCGGGATGCCCTGCGCTCGGGTCTGATCCCCATCGTGAACGCCATGTCCACCGCCGGCCTGGTGAACCTGCCGGGCATGATGACCGGCCAGATCCTAGCCGGCAGCCCACCCATGGAGGCCGCCAAGTACCAGCTCCTGATCATGTTCCTGATTTCCGCCGGGACAGGCTTGGGTGCCATGGTGGCGGTATGGATCGGCTCGCGCCGTCTGTTCGACGAGCGCGAGCGGCTGCGGCTGGACCGGCTTCGCGACAAGAACCGCTGAGGGTCCAGCGGCCCGCTGGTCAGGCCCCTTGCGGCTTGTAGAAGAGGTGCTGGCCGATCTTTTCGGTGCGCGTGAAGGTGCGTGCCCAGCGGGGCTTGACGCGTTTCGCGTGGTAGTAGAGGGCGCCGCCCGTGGGGTCGGAGATCTCACCCGCGAGGGTCCTGCGGCTCAGCTCCAGGGCGTGCTGCCAGGCCGAGCTCTCCCGAGGCTTATCGGAGTACTTGTCGCACCACCAAGAAAACTGGCACTTATTGCGCTTCTTTCCTCCCTGTTTGACGACCTTGCAGATGGAGTTGGGGAAGGCGGGGGAGGCGACGCGGTTGATGGTCACGGCGGCCACCGCCTGCTGTCCCTTGCGCGGCTCTGAGCGTGCCTCGTGGTAAATGTTGAGGGCGAGGCATTCGACGGATCGATCCCACTCGGCTTTCGACAGCTTGGGGACGGGCAGTGGATTGGCAGGCTTGGCCTTCTCGGCCGAGTCAGATCCTGTCTTGGCTTCAACTGTCTTCTTCGCGGCCGCCTCGTCGTTCTTGTCTTCTGTTGCTGTCTCCTGCCTGCTTTCTTCCTTGTCTTTATGGGGAAATTCGGGGGTCGCGGACGGCGCAGCCATCGCAATGACGGGTTGATCATCGGAGGCCAGGGCCGGGGTTTGGGCGCAGAAAAGGACGCCGAGGGCCGCCAGGGCCCAGGTCTTTGGATCGATCATGGGAGGAGAGAATCAAACTGTGACGATGTTCTCATCTTATAGGGTTTTCCCTAATGAGGTCAAACCCGGCCCGACCGAGCGATTTCGGAAACCAATGAAGTCAGGGAGTTGCGGGAGGCGAGTCGGCCTTTCATCGGCCAAGAACGTCGGTGGAAACGATCGGTTGATCGTCGCGGACCGATCATCCGCGAACGGATGGGGCCCGGACCCACGGCACCGGCCTTGTTAGGGCCTTGGCAGAGCCGCGCTCCGCTTTGAGGTCGGTCGATGGGTGCGGGTTAGCCCTCAGCGGGCGATGATCTGCACCGTCTCGGACGGGCGCAGGAGCTCGTTGGGGCGCAGGTCGAAGATGGCGTCCAGGTAATAGACGGACCCCTCCAGCTCCACCCGCACGGACTGGACACCGCGGCTGTAGATGCTGGCATCACGCACGCTTCCGTTGACCCGTACCTGCACCCGCTCGCCCGGAGCGAAGCGGCGCAGGACACTGGCGGTGACCAATGCGCGGGCGAGCATCCGGTCGTCCGGCGCCACCACGATCAGGGGCTCCTCCTGGATCGTCTTGTAGATCACGGCCCCGTTCCAGGCGTTACGGGTGACCACGATGCCGTCGAAGGGCGCGCGCAACTCGGTGCGATCCAGGGCTACGGCGGCCGCTGCCTCGGCGGCCTTGGCGGCCTCCTCTTCCGCGGTGGCGGCCACCTGCTCAAGCTCGGCGTCCCTGAGCTCTTCCACGGCGATCAGGCCCCGGTCGAAGAGCTCCTGTGCGCGGTCCAGGGCGCGCTGGGCCTTCTGGCCCTCCACCCGCGCCCGCGCCACCCGGGCGCGGGCTTGGAGCAGGTTGGCCTTGGCCTCACGCTGGTCCATGCGCAACAGCAGCTCGCCCTTCTTCACGTGCTGGCCGGCGCTGACCGTCACCTCTTCCACGACACCGTTTTCGACCACCCGGAGCTCCACCTCGTGCACCCATTCCAGCCAGCCCTTGAGCTCCAAGCCGGCCCAGGCTTCGGTCGAGAGTGCGAGCAACAGGGCGGCGGCTGCCAGGCGTGCGTGCATCATTGGGACCTGTCTGCTTGGTGTGCTGGGGACAGCATGGGCCTGCCGGCGAGGACGTTGAGCTCGGCCCAGGCGACGGCGCGGCAGAAGGCGATGCGTTGATCGCGCATCCGGGTCATGGTCTGCTGGCTCATGGAATATCCCAGGTCGGCCGTCACCTCCTGATCGTAGAGGGTGCGGCTCTCATCGAGCTTGAGGTCACGATAGGCGGACTCGGTGCGCACCTGGCGCTGCGCCGCGGCCAGGGCTTGCAGACGCAAGAGCAGCTCCTGCACCTGCTGGTGCAGCTCCAGCTCCGCCAATCGGCGGTCCGCCGCGCTGCCTTCCGTCAGTCGAGTGCGCAGGGCGGTGTTATTGGCGGCCGCCTCTTCCGAGAGCGCTTGGGTTTGGGGGAGCGGGTCCGGCGGCTCGGGGAGGTTTGGAGTGGCCAGGTCCCGCGGCAGGGTGTCGGGTCTGTCCAGGGCCTGGGCCAGTAGAGAACGGGTGAGCTGTTGAGCGATCTCGTTGGCGGTGCGGTTCTGCAGCACCTCCTGGTAGACCGACTCCAGCTCCAGAACCCGCAGATCGGAGATCTGCCCCAGGTCGCGGCGGGCCGCCGCCCGGTCGAACTGGGTGTACGCGACCGCCAAGGCCTCGTTGTAACGGGCGAAGGCCAGGTCGGCGAGGAGCACGTCCAGGAACCGGGTCAACACCTCCAGACGCTGGGCGTCGGCGGGCTCGATCAGGGGTGCCAGGGGGCTGTCACGCCCCGGGTCGATCGCCGCATTGCCGAAGGCCAGCGTGTGGCAGTCCAGGTACAAGGGTCGGCGTCGGGGAAAGCGCTCCGCCAGCGCGGGGGTCGCGTCGACCCGTGGGTGTGCCTCGGCAAGGGCGATCGCCTGGTCCAGGCCGAGCGGGTCGGGCAGGCCCTCGGCGCCTGCCCAAACTCCCGCGCTCAGGGAAAGGAACAGACAGAGGGTCGGCAAACCGAGGGCGGCGATGCGATGGAGATCGGGCGGCGGCATGGCGGAAGCGTAAGGTCTACGCGGGTGCGGACTCAAGGTCCGCGCGCGGGTGCCGAGACCGCACGGGCCTGAGCGCCGACGGCGTACGGAAACCGGGCCCGGCGCCTGCCGCAGATCCTCGAGGCCGAAATTGTGCCTCGCCCGGTATAAAATCAGACCGGCCGGGAGCGATCATCGGTCACCCTGTCGCCAACGGTCAGTAGCGGTCAGCCGAGCCGCCGACTCAAACCCCAACAGAAACAGAGATGGTCACCCATCATGAAATTGCCCCGCATCTCCGCCGCCCTGGCCGTGAGCTTGATCGCGATCCCCTTTGCGATCTCGACGGTTCCGGAGCTTTCCGCCGCAACCGAGGGAGACGCGACGCAGCCCGAGGTTGGCGCAGGCCTCACCGCGCCAGCGCCCTTCGAGGGCATGCCCTGGAAACTCGTCGCTTACCGTTCCGGCGATGCCCTGGCGGAGGTCAAGGAGGGCCGCGGGCCCGCGATATTCCGCTTCGAGGGGGGCACCATGGCGGGGAGCGCCGGCTGCAACCGGCTGATGGGGGTCTTTACGGTGAACGGCGAGGGTCTTGGCTTCGAGCCGCGCGTGTCCTCCACCATGATGGCCTGCCCGGACCCTCTGATGGCCCAGGAGCAGGCGGTGAGCGCCGCCCTGGCGGGCGTCTCATCCTACCGGTTCGACGCCAAACTTCTCGAGCTCCTGAACGCGAGCGGCGAGCCGCTCCTGCGCTTCGACGCCCTGGAACCCTCCCCGCTGACTGAACAGACCTGGGGACTTACCGGCTACAACAACGGCAAGCAGGCCATCGTCTCGGTCCTGAAAGACACGGAGATCACCCTGGAGCTGCGCGATGACGGCACCCTGGGAGGCTCCGACGGCTGTAATCGCTATATGAGCGGGTACACACTCGAGGACCAGAAACTCAGCATTGGACCTCTGGCCACCACTCGCATGGCCTGCCGCGGGCCAGATGGGGCGGCGGAGCAGGCCGCTGCCTATGCGCGGGCACTGGAGACGGTTGCGGGCTACCGTATCGAGGGCAGTGAGCTGACCCTGGTCACCGATAAGGGCAAGCCGGCGGCACGCTTCCGGGCGGCCGCTCCCGTGCCGGCGCAGGTGGATACCGCCGAACCGGCGGGGGCTCAACAGGGCGCCGGTCGGCCCTGATCTCGCCGCCATTTTGCTTTTCCCCGCTGGGACCAACGAGCAGCCACCCGCCGTCCCAATGCCGACGCGGCTATACTTGCCCGCTTGACCGAACGAGGCCGTTCCGAGCCCCTGATGCATTGTTGGGCACGCACTCTATTCATCGCCGTGGTCGTCGTGCTTGGCACCCTGAGCATGATGAGCGCCTGCGGGCGCAAGGGCCCCCTCTATCTCCCTGAGAAGCCAGCCCCCCAGCCTGGCTCGGGCGAAACGGATGTCCCCACGCCAGCGCCGGCCGAAAAGCCCGTGCCGCGTCCGGACCGGCCCTGAGGCGCGGCCGGACTTACGGTATTCCGCCCCGATTCACCGCATCAGAACCGGCCTCCCTGACCGAATGGACCATTTCAACTATCGCGGCGACCTCCTCTATGCCGAGGACCTGCCTCTCATCGAGGTTGCCGAGCGGTTCGGGACCCCTTGCTACGTTTACTCCCGTGCCACCCTGGAGCGCCACTGGCGGGCCTTCGACCGGGCCTTTCACGATCACCCCCACCTGATCTGCTTCGCGGTCAAGGCCAACTCCAACCTCGGCGTGCTGAATGTGCTGGCCAGACTCGGCTCCGGCTTCGACATCGTCTCGGTGGGGGAGCTGGAGCGGGTGTTGGCGGCTGGCGGCGACCCCACGCGCGTGATCTTCTCGGGCGTCGGCAAACGGGAGGACGAGATTCGTCGGGCGCTGGAGGTGGGCATCCGCTGCTTCAACGTGGAGTCGGAGCCCGAGCTGGAGCGGATCGACCGGGTGGCGGCTGGGGTCGGGTTGTTGGCGCCGGTTTCCCTGCGGGTCAACCCGGACGTGGACGCCCGCACCCACCCCTACATCGCCACCGGCCTGAAGGAGAACAAGTTCGGCATCGACATCCAGGCGGCGGAGTCGGTGTACCGGCGAGCCGCCGACCTGCCCCATCTTCGGGTCACCGGCATCGACTGCCACATCGGCTCCCAGCTCACGGACCTGGCCCCCTTCCTGACGGCCCTCGACCGGGTGCTGGACCTGGCGGACCGGCTGGAGGCGGCGGGCATCCCCATCGCCCACCTGGATCTCGGCGGGGGGCTCGGGATCCGCTACACCAGCGAGCATCCCCCGGAGCCCGCGGCCTATGCGAGCGCCCTGCTGCACCGCTTGGGCGAGCGCGGCTACGAGGTCATCCTGGAGCCGGGCCGCGCCATCGCCGGCAATGCGGGGCTGCTGCTGACCCGGGTGGAGTACCTCAAGCCGACGGCGCACCACCGTTTTGCGATCCTGGACGCGGCCATGAACGACCTGATCCGACCCGCCCTGTATCAGGCCCACCAGGAGATCATCCCGGTGCGTCTGGGCTCGGACGCCGATCCGGCCCGCTACGACCTGGTCGGCCCCGTGTGCGAGACCGCCGACTTCCTCGGCAAGGACCGGCTGCTTGCCATCGCGCCCGGGGACCTGCTCGCGATCCGCGGCAGCGGCGCCTACGGCTTCAGCATGAGCTCCAATTACAACAGTCGCCCGCGTGCTGCAGAGATCATGGTCGATGGGGCCGAGGCCCACCTGGTGCGCCGGCGCGAGACGATCCCCGAGCTCTTCGCCGACGAGGCACTGCTGCCGTGAAGCGCCGTCTGGAGCCCGAGCTGATGGACGGGGCCGACCAGGCGCTCGCCTATGCCCAGGCCGACTTCTCCGAGGCCAACAACCTGTTTCTTAATCTGCTCGGGCGTCTGGAGCCCGGCCCACTGCACGGGGCTAACGCCCTGGACCTGGGCTGCGGGCCCGCGGACATCGTGATCCGCTTCCTGCGGGCCTATCCGCAGGCCCACTGCGATGCCCTGGATGGCTCGCCGGCCATGCTCGATCACGCCCGCTCGGCGCTGGAGCGCCTGCCGGGCGTTGCCCCCCGCTGCCGGCTCCTGTGCCACACCCTGCCCTGTTCCGAGCTGCCGCCCGCCCACTACGACCTGATCCTCTCCAACAGCCTGCTCCACCACCTGCACGATCCCCAGGTGCTGTGGCGCACGGTGCGGGAGACCGCCAAGCCGGGTGCCGTCGTGCTGATCATGGACCTGATGCGGCCGGCCTCCGCCGCCTGGGCCGAGGCCTTGGTGGCTACCTATGCGGCGGATGCCCCGCACGTGCTGCGCAATGATTTCCGCAACTCGCTCTTCGCCGCCTTCGAGCCCCAGGAGGTGGTGAGTCAGCTCGGGGAGGCCGGCCTCGAGGACCTCGAGGTCGGAGTGGTGAGCGACCGGCACCTGGCGGTGATGGGGCGGCTCGCATGAGCCCGGACCCTGTTCTCGAAACCCGCGAGACACGCCCGTCTCGGCCCTCTCCATTTCACCAAAATGCACGGCCTAGGCAACGATTTCGTGGTCTTTGACGGGGTGCGCCAGTCCGTGCATCTGGACGCCGCGGGCATCCGCCGCTTGGCGAACCGGCGCTTCGGAATCGGCTGCGACCAGATCCTTCTGGTAGAGCCGCCGCGCCTGCCAGGCACCGACTTCCACTACCGCATCTTCAACGCCGACGGATCCGAGGTGGAGCAGTGCGGGAACGGCGCCCGCTGCTTCGCCCGCTTCGTGCGCGATCAGGGGCTCACCGACAAGACCGAGATCCCGGTAGGCACCGCCGCCGGACCCATCCGACTGTACGTGCAGCCCGACGGCCAGGTGCGGGTGGACATGGGTCCCCCGGTGCTGGCGCCAGAGCGCATCCCTTTTCTGGCGGATTCGGAATCGTCGACCTACCCACTTGAGGTCGACGGCGAGACCTTGACGATCGGCGCCGTCTCCATGGGCAACCCCCATGCGGTGCTGCTGGTGGACGACGTGGAGACCGCCCCGGTGGCGCGCCTGGGGCCCCTGATCGAGTCCCACCCACGCTTTCCCCAGCGGGTCAACGCGGGCTTCCTGCAGGTGCTCGCGCCCGACCACATCCGGCTGCGGGTCTACGAGCGGGGCGCAGGCGAGACCCTAGCCTGCGGCACCGGGGCCTGCGCCGCGGTGGTCAGCGGGCGGCTGCGGGGCCTGCTCGGCGCGCGGGTGCGGGTCAGCCTGCCCGGCGGGGATCTTGTGATAGAGTGGCGAGGCGCTGCCGCACCCGGTTCTGATGACGGGACCGGCGGAGCGGGTCTTCGAGGGGGAGATCGAACCATGAGCAGCCGACAGGCCAAATCCGGCAAGGGCGGCAAGACCGCCACTGACCAGAAAGCCGCGCAGTCGCCGGGCATGGGCGAAGCGCTGGAGCCGGACCTCGAGGCCACCGTCGCCGGCTATCTGAGCACCCACGCCGACTTTTTCGAGCGCAACCCCGAGGTCCTAGCTCACCTTCAGGTCCCCCATGGCTCGGGCGGGGCCGTCTCCCTGATCGAGCATCAGGTCAAGGTGCTGCGCCGCCAACTTGACACCGAGCGCGCGCGCCTCACCCACCTCATCACCCGGGCGCGGGAATACGAGTCACTCTCCACGCGCCTGCACGGTCTGGTCTTGCAGCTCATCCCCGCGACCGACCTGCAGGCGCTTGGGCGATGCGCTCAAGGACGCCCTGCGCCGGGAGTTCAGCGCCGAGGCGGTGACGCTGAGACTCTTCCCGCTAGATCCGGAAGCGGTCGGCGACGCCGATCCCTTGACCGATGCCTTCCGGGATTTTCTGGACCGAGAGCATGCCCTGTGCGGCCCCTTGGAGTCGGAAAAGCACCAGATCCTGTTCGGCGAGCTGGGCGGCGAGGTCAGAAGTGCCGCCCTGGTGCCCATCCGCGCCGAGGGCCGCTTCGGCGTGCTCGCCATCGGCGCCGCAGACCCGGAACGCTTCAAGCCGGACATGGGAACCGACCTGCTCGACCGGCTGGGGGAGATTGTCGGCCACAAGCTGCGCACCCTGCCGCTGGATCCGGCGCCCAAGTCGAGGAGCCGCAAGGCGTCCCCGAAAGCCACCTCCAGATCTGCCGGAAAATCGGCCCCCAGGTCTGCCCGCAAGCCGGCCGCGAAACCCGGACCGACTGGCGCCGGCGCGGTCAGTCCGTCTCAAGCTGGGCAGGGCGAGGTGTCCGAGCCGAATGCCGAGGCGCAGTCCGATTGAGCCCCGGGACCTAGACCCCGACTCGCCCCCCACCGCGGGAGGCGAGCCCGGCACGGTCCCCATTGAGCCCTTCCTCGCGCACCTTGCGCATGAGCGGCGCCTCTCGCCGCTCACCATCGTCAACTATCGCCGGGACCTCAGGGGCATCGCCGACTGGCTGGCGAGTGCGGGAGGCGGTCCGGACGCCATCGCCTGCATGGACCAGCAGCAGGTGCGCCGCTACGTGGCCTGGCGCCACCGCGCCGGGGCCTCCGGGCGCACCCTTCAGCGGGAGCTCTCCAGCCTGCGAAGCCTCTACCGCTGGCTGCTGCGCGAGGGACTCGCGCCGGTCAGCCCGGCGGTCGGGGTGCGCGCCCCCAAGACCCCACGCAAGCTGCCATCGACCCTCGACGCGGACCAGCTCTGCCGCCTACTCGACCAGCCGGAGGACGACCTGCTCGCCATTCGCGACACCGCCATGGTCGAGCTCTTCTACTCCTCGGGGCTGCGTCTATCGGAGCTGGTCGCGGTGAACCTCGGGGACATCGACATGGCGGACGGCGCCCTCAGCGTCACCGGCAAGGGTGCCAAGACCCGTCGGGTGCCCGGTGGGGAGCCAGGCGCGCGAGGCGGTCGGCCGCTGGATGCGGGTGCGCGCCAACCTGGCCGCCGAGGGCGAGCCGGCACTCTTCGTCAGCAGCCGCGGCGGCCGAATCCAGCCCGCGCACCGTCCAGGCCAGGCTCGCCCAGTGGGCCCAGGAACGGGGTGCCGCCCGCGGGGTCCATCCGCACCTGCTGCGACACTCCTTTGCGAGCCACCTGCTGGAGTCCTCCGGCGACCTGCGCGCCGTGCAGGAGCTGTTGGGCCACTCCGACATCAGCACCACCCAGGTCTACACCCACCTGGACTTCCAGCACCTGGCCCAGGTCTACGACCAGGCCCACCCGCGGGCGAAGAAGAAGCGCTGATCGAACGGCATGAGGCCGGCTTTCGCACCGAAAGGGCCTTGGCCACTTAGGCGTTCGTCTTCCGCCGCTGGAGGCCGATCCCGGCGATTCCGAGCCCCAGCAGGGCGACCGAGGCGGGCTCAGCGATGCTGGGCGTGATACCGTCCTCCTCGACCACTCTGCCTGTCAGGTTCAGGGTGAGGGTATAGCTGAGACGACTCGTGGCCGCGCCCACATCCGCGTCCGACAGCGTCAGGAGATAGGTTGCGGCAAACTCGCCGAGGCTTGAGCTATCGAAGGTGGCGACAAAGGCGTTTCCCGATCCCGCAACCAGGTCATAGAACAGGTCCAGGTTGGTGGTCAGCTTCGACGGTATCGCCGCTGCCGCTGATGCCGTCCAGATCCAAGCCGACCCGCTCACCGAGGGTGTTGAAGATGCTGAAGTCCAGGCCAGAGACCGCATCGCCCAGGACGACGCTGCCGAAGTCCAGATCCAAGGTCGTTCCGGATGCGGTGCCATCGGAAAGCACAGCGTCGGCGTGCAGCAGGTAGTCGTACGTTGCTGAGACGCTACCGCTCCAAGTCACCTTAGATTCAGTCGACTCAGTGCCGCTGAAAACACCGTTGATCTGTTGAGCTTCCAGTGTCGACGCCGTGCGGGTCACCGTTACACCGCCTATCCCTACGTAGCTGTCGAGGTCGGCGGAAAGCACCTCCACTTCGCCCCCGCTCAAGCTTGGGTGGTCGGTACCGGTGGTAGCACCATCGTTACAGTCGCTCTTCCACTTGTCCGCGCAGGAATCGTTCGCACTGAGGGGGCCAAAAGAGGTGCTTAACCCCGGTGCCATGATATCGACGGTGCTGATTCCCCTGCCTCTAGAAATTACGTCGAAATTAGCGTCCCTGCCCCCACCGGCAGTAGAAGCGACATTGACCGACTGGGTGCGGTCCGAGGTGAGATTCAGCGTGGTGCCCGTCAGCACGCCCAGATTTGGGTCGAACTGGCTGACCGAGCTGGTTCCGAGGCTGCGATCGTAGATGGCAGTCGCGCCACCCCCCTCTACATCGGTGACGCTGGCGCTGTCGCTGAAGCCAACGTCGGTAGTCGTGATCATCAAGGCATAGGCCGGCAGCGGGACCAGAACGCCGGCGCCGAGGGAAAAGGCAACTGCTACGGCGAGAGGTTTGTGGGTGGCCGTCATTGGATGAGCTCCTGTGCGCAAGACCGTTGGCGTTGTCGTACGACAGGGCATAGGCAATGGTAATGCCACACTGTTTCGTCAAGAAAAAACAAAGCGATAGAAGTTTTGCAATTCTCGGCGTGTGACAATTTTCGTCAGACCGAGGAAACAAAAGAGCCCTGGGGGCCCGGATCCGCGAAAAGGGGCCTACCTGGGCGGGCTCGGGTGTGTCGGGAGATGGTGACCATCGGGCTGTGTCGAGACGATGGGGCGGCCGGGGAGTTCGCGGCCGCCGTCGCCGGCGGCTCAGCGCGGGTTCATGCCGCGGCGCGGTGACCGGCCGACTGTCCACCGGGCTTCCCGGTCAGGATGCTGTAGACCTCAGTCAGGGCCTCCGGGCCGCCCACGTTTCCGGGGAAGATGACTACGGGCAGATCCGGGAAGCGGGGGTGGTCTGGCGGGCAGCGCACGACGGAGCAGCCGGCGCGGACCTGGCCCAGGACCCGGGCGGTGCGAAGCGACAGCCCCTTGCTCAGGGTGTCGTTGGAGGTGATGCCGCCCTTGCTGATGAGGAAGCCGATGTCCTCTGGTAGTCCGCGGACGATCCGCATCAGGAAGTGGGACACCCGCTCGCCGAAGGCGAGGCGATCCGCCGTGCAGGGGAACTGGCGTTCACCCCGGCTGGTGTAGATCACCAGACTCCGTCCCTCGCGCAGGCCGGACTCGACCTGGCCCTGTATGGACCCGTAGAGTCCGTCTTCGTCGGTGAGGAGGCGGTCTACGTCCACCTCCACGGGCAACGCGTCGCTATGGGCGATGAGGTGCTCCAGCTGTCGCGAGGACGTCGCCACATGGGAGCCCATCAGCACCACACCGGGTCGCCCCCCGCGCACATAGCTCGACATCGCACTTGGGGCCACCGGCTGGGGCGGCAGGGCAGCGAGTGCGGTGAGCAGGCTCGCGGCACTGCGGAACAGGAAGCGCTTGCCGTCGGCCGCGGCGGCGAGCACCTGGCGTGCGAAGCCGTCCAGGTCCGACTGCTGCTCTGCGTCCACTACGCAGCAGATGTTGCCTTCCAGGGCCCGCAGGCGGGCGCCGATGTCTCCGCGCACGGCCTCCAGGCCGAAGCGCTCCACCTGATCGGACCGGATGCGCCCGCCGGTCTTCTCCTCCACGTAGCTCGGCAGATAGGCGTGGCTGTATCCGAAGACCGAGTCGCGGGCGAACTCGGTCTGGTTCACCGGCACCGGTTCTCCGTCGACGATCAGGTAATGCACGCCGCCGCGGGTGATGCGCCCGCCCTCGAAGAAGGCCGGCACCAGAAAGTGGGCGTCGAATGGGCCGAGCTCCTCGGCAATCACGTCGGTCTCCACCGGATAGTGACCACGCAAGGTGCTGTCGGAGCGGCTCACAACCACTGGCTGGACCGCGAAACCCTCGGCGGCGAGTTGCGCCATGGCCTCGCGCAGGTTGACGCAGATCTCCCTGGTGACCGCCGCCGCCTCCTGCGCCCCCATGCCGCGGGTGTTGCTCAGCACGAAGAAAAGCGGCGATGCGTCGGTCAGGGCCTCACGCAGGGTCGCCGGGTCCCAGCGGGTCAGCAGCAGACACCCATGGACGGTCTGGGAACCCGTGGGGTCGTCGTCGATGGCGATGATCTTGGTCGTTGGATTCGTCTGGGTCGGGTCGGTCATGGATCTCGGCCAGGTAGGGCGGAACGCCGAAAGCGGTTCCGCCATTGGGGTCTGTGGGCATCGGCGGATCGCCCTGTCGGGCATCCGCCTTGCCGTGGTTCTTAGGCCGCCTGGTCCAGTGCGGCACCCCCGATCAGGGACCGGGCACGTTCGGCAAGCGACTCACCGCTGATGCCGTTGTAGGCCATGATCTCGGCGGGGCTCGCGGTGGTCTCGCCGCGCTGCCACCCGAACAGGTCGCGGGCCGGGACGCGGCCGCGCAGCATCACCGGTTCCAGGGCCAGGGTGCCTCCGCCGCTCACGCCGATCAGGGTGTCACCATCGAACAGGGCCGAGAATTCGGCGTCGTCCATGAAGCGTCCGTCGGGCTCGGCGCTGTGCGACCAGGCCACGTCACCGGCGCGGTAGAGCCGGCGCGGGTTGGCGACCGACACGATCCGAACGGTGAGTCCCGCGGACTCCAGCCGGTCTTTGGCCTCGAACACGGGCAGCAAGACCATATCGCCCGTCACCGCGAACACCACGTTGGGCCGCTCGCCGGCGCCCGCCGTCTCGTAGAGGGTCGCGGCACCCGACTCGATGGCCTCCCGGGCCTGCTCCGGCGTGGTGTAGACCGGAAGGGCCGACTTGGACGCGATGATGCTAATGCACTTGTTGGACTGCTCCACTGCCCAGCCGTAGGCCGCCTGAATCATGTTGGCGTCCGCCGGGTAGAGCAGGTAGACGTTGCCGTTGCGCATCTGCCCGCCGATGTAATTCTCGATCTCCGGGCGCTGATGGGTCCAGCCGTTGCGGCCCTGCTCCAGGGCGCCGGCGGTGAACATGGAGACGACCGCCGGGGTCTTGCGCCGCAGCTCCGCCATGGCCTGGCCGACGGTCTGCATGATGGGCCAGCCGTTGATGGCGAAGCTCTCGTAGGAGAGCCAGAGCGAGCGCCCGCCGAACAGGGCCAGGCCAGCCGCGAAGCCAGCGCAGGCGTCCTCGTTCAGAGGCTCGTAGACCTGGCCGTCCGGGGACTGGTTGTAGAGCCCGTCCTCGGTGGGGTGGCGGATCTTCAGCCGCTCGTTGATGACCTTCATGTTGGAGGCCTCGTTGCCGTCGGCGTTGGTCACCACGAACAGCGGGTCGCGCTCGCCGAGTGCGGCCACCATTTCTGCCATGGCCGAGGCCGGCACCGCCTTCTCGCCGGGTGCGAATGCCTGGGTGGGCAGGGTGCCGATGTCGGGCAGTGCGCGCTCGAATTCGGTCACCACCGTCTTGCCCGCCGGGCCACCGCCGGCGCGGGACATGTTTGTGCGCACCAGGTCCCAGGCCTCCGGGGCCAGGGCGCCGCGCTCCAGGGCGGCGGCGATGTTGGGCTTGGTGGCGTTGTCGCCGGGATACAGATTGTGGGACTTGGCCCCGTTGGCGTGCACCCCGGCGCCCTTGAGCTGCTTGACGATCACTGCCGTCAGGGTTCCGGACAGCGCCGAGTCCGCGGCCTGCTTCACGCCCTCGAGCACCGCCCGGGTGAATGCGCGCCGCGCCTCGGGTCCGAACAGGGTGCTGTCCACGTAGGCGCCGGCCTGGCCCGCGTCGTCATAGTCCTTGGCGTCGATCAGGATCACCCGCGCGAAGTCGTGGGCCTTCCAGTAGGCGATCATCTGGGCGTTGTCCATCAGCGACACCATCGAGTGATGCTCCTGGCTGAATCCATTCCACACCAGAACGGGGAGGAAGTTGGTCACCTCCTGATAGCTGGTATGGAAATGCTTCATCGCAGACAGGATGTAGGGCTCGCCTAGTCCGCCGTCGCCGATAGTGCACGGAAAGAGTCTGTCCCGGTTCAGATAGGCGCCGGCCATGGCGAAGTGCTGGCCCTGGCCGAGAGGGCCGGCGGGTGCGAGCAGACCCGGGATGGCTCCGGACAGGTGCCCTAGCAGCCCGTCGCGCTCGCGGAAGCGCTCCTGGAGATGCTCCATGGTGTGGATCCCCATGGCCTCAAGCGAGCCGTCCAGGAACATGGCGCTGTAGAAGCCAGGCGCGTGGTGGCCCACCTCGGTCACGATGTTGGTGTGGCCGAGCATCACCAGGGCGGAGTAGGCGTCCGCGGAGCTGGCGAAGCCGCCCGGGTGTCCAGACTCCTTGGAGGCGCAGAGCTGGAGAGTGGTGTAGCGCAGGGCGTCGGTCATGAGCTGGGTCTGGTAGACCGCGGCGTCATCGATCTCGCTGATGCCGTGCTCGCCCTCGGCGATCGCGGGGCGGGCGGCGAGGGCAGCGAAGTCCGCGGTCGGGGTGCCAAAGTGCAGCATGCCGGCGCAGAAGCCGGGCGCGGTCCTGGAGGTCTCGGTGGCAGTGGTCATGGTCGTGTCGCTCCGCTCGGTCGGTTGGTGTTGTCCGGACGGGGTGGGGCCCGGCGTTGAGGCGAAGTTAGTCGACACTTTGTATTTTCACAATGTAGATCTCATTTCACGATGCGGAATCACGCTTAGATCACTACTAAAGGGTGGCTAACTATCTGAAAAACTGGCGAAGTCCCGACGTCTTCGGGTGCGACTCTCGGGTTTCCATAATGCGGAATGTCTGTGGAGATGCTTCTGAATACCGGGATAGGAGGATATTGGGCGGCAGGGGGGCGGCGAGGTGTGGGCTCGGTTCTGCCACCTACCAGCTGACAGGACCGTATCGAAACATCCCGCTATCGTGAGATACTGCGCCACCATATTCCGCATCGTGAGATAGATCTCGATGGAGCTGAAAGACGACCTTCCCGGCACCCGCATCCAGGTGATCGACCGGGCCGCCGCCTTGCTCGACGCCCTCGCCCGCTATCCGGAGCCGGTGAGCCTCAAGATCCTGAGCGCGGAGACCGGCCTGCACGCCTCCACGGCCCACCGGATACTGGCCTCGCTGATCCAGAACCGATTCGTGGAGAAGGATGCAGCCGGGCGCTATCGGCTGGGGCTGCGCCTGCTGCAGCTCGGGGTTCGGCTGCACGGCAACGTGGACATGCGCGCCGTGGCCCTGCCGGTGATGGAGGCCCTGCGGGACAGGCTGGGGGAATCGGTGAACCTCACCATCCGCGAGGGCGACGAGGTCGTCTATATCGAGAAGGCTACGCCCAAACGCATGATCCACGTGCAGCAGCTGGTGGGCGCCCGCGCGCCGCTGCACGTCACGGCGGTGGGCAAGCTCATGTTGGGCGCCGCCGGTGAGGACGGCATGCGCGCTTACGCCCAGCGCACCAACCTCCCCGCCTATACCCGCAATACCATCACCGACCTGCCCCGCCTCATCGAGGAGTGCACCCGGGCCTTGGCCCAGGGCTATGCCTTGGACAACGAGGAGGCGGAGATCGACGTAGGCTGCATCGGCGTCCTGCTGAACGACGCCACCGGCAACGTCAGCGGCGGGCTCTCCGTCTCCGCCCCCATCGAGCGGCGCCGGCTCGCCTGGGTCACCGACGTGCTCGCCGCCGGGGCCGAGATCTCGGCAAAGCTTGGCTTCCAACCCGAGTCGACGGGGGCGGCTTGAGTCCGCCCCTGCCCCAATGGTCGTTGACGAAGCGCCGTTCTCCAGGTCAACTTGGCATCCCTAATTCACCATGTAAAGGAACCCTGAAAATGAAAACGATCGGCCAACTAATGCTCGCCCTGGGGCTGGTCTTGGCCGCTGCCGTCCAGGCGGTTGCGGGTGACTCCGATCCCCTGTTCATCAACCTGACCACGGACGACGGCCACCGCGCCAACATGGCGCTGACATTCGGCGCCAAGCAGATGGAGCTGGGTCATCCACTGACCGTCTTCCTCAACGACAACGGGGTCTACCTCGGCTCCAAGTCCAACGCGGACAAGCTTGGAGATCAGCAGACGGCCATCGGCGAGCTGATCAGCAAGGGTGCCACGGTCATCGTCTGCCCGATGTGCATGAAGCACTATGGCGTCGCGGAGTCTGATCTGCTGGAAGGGCTGAAGGTCGGCAAGCCCGAGCTGACCGGCGGGTTCCTGTTCAAGGACGGAACTCAGACCCTCACCTGGTAAGCGGCACCGCGCCAACTGGGGCCTCCCGTTTCGGGCCACCCCTTTTACGCTGGCGACGGACACGTCGCCGCCGGCCGGGATCGGTATCATCGGGCGTTGATCCCACATCTGCCCGGTACCATGCAAGACGCAAACTCGTCCCGCCGCGACTGGCTCCCCCAAGTTCTGGTTCTGGGCCTCGTCGCTCTACTCGGCACCGTCCCGTTCTGGTTTACGGACCTCGACATGCGGGCCGCGGCCATCTTCTACCACCCGGGCCTGGATGACCCCTGGTATCAGGCGGGGGAGCCGCTCTGGTCCTTCCTCTACGTGGCATCGCCGCTCCTCATGGGGGTTGTGATGCTGGGCGGCCTCCTGGTGCTGGCGGCGGGAAACCTGTGGCCGGGGCTTCGCCGGCTTCGGCTCTATGCCATCCTGGTCATCGCCGCTGCCGTGATCGGCCCCGGTCTCACGGTAAACGGCGTCTTCAAGGACAACTGGGGGCGACCGCGCCCCAATCAGGTGGAGGCACTGGGGGGCACCAAGGACTATCTGCCGCCCCTGATGATCGGCGAGCGGGGCAAGGGCAAGTCTTTCCCCTGCGGTCACAGCTCGGTCGGTTACATGCTGGGGGTCTTCTTCCTGATCTGGCGGCGCAGCCGCCCGCGCCTCGCCTGGGCGGCTCTCGCGGGGGCCATCGTCCTCGGGACCCTGATCGGGGTTGGGCGCATGACCGCCGGCGATCACTTCCTGTCTGACGTCATCTGGTCCGCAGTCTTCGCCTACGGGATCGCCCTGGTCCTCTACTACTGGGTGTTGCGAGTGCCGGAGCGGGAGGCGGCCATGGCGGGCCGGCCCCCGCCGGACAAGGTCCCGTTGAAATACCCGGTCCTGACGGCGACCGGCTACGGGCTGGCCGGCCTGGTGATGCTTGTGGGCGTGCTCCTGGCGACCCCGGTCAACGACAATGCCCAGGACTGGGTGCGCGCCGGGGAGTTCGACCCGGCGCCCCGGGTGCTGCGCATCCTGGCGGACGAGGCCAATGTCATCGTCTATTGGATGGGTGGCGAGGATCCGGGCCTGTTCCGTCTCCAGGCCCGCGGGTTCGGACTGCCCACGGCCCGCGCCGATCACGTTATCACCGTCCGAGACGGGGTCATGACCTACCGGGTCAGCCATCAAGGCGTCTTCACCGAGCGGGACACCAAGCTGGCGGTGGGTCTGGTGGCGGGCCACTGGGACCGGGTCGAGGTCAGGATCGGGAGCGGGGACATCCTCGTCCATCCCATGGGCCCGGCGGGCCCGGATCTGGACCTCGAGAGCGCCAACGGCGCTGTGGTGCGGGAATGACCGCCGGCCACGTTCTGGATCCGAAGGCGGCCATGATTCAGCTCATCCGCAAGATGGCGGCGCCGCCCGACGCCGGGCCCAGCGTCACCCTGACCCTCGATCAGCGCACCCGCAGCCGTCTTCGAGTGACCCTGGACGACGGCCGGCCGGCCGGCATCCTGCTGCCCCGGGGAACCACCCTGAGGGACGGCGACGGACTCGAGTCCGACGACGGTCTCCGCGTACGGGTCCGGGCCGCCCGCGAGACCCTGTCCCGGGTGGAGGCCGCCGATCCGTTGCTGCTCGCCCGGGCCTGCTATCACCTGGGCAATCGTCACGTCGCCCTGCAGATCGAGCCCGGGCGTCTGTCCTACCTCCACGACCACGTGCTGGATGATCTGGTGCGCGGTCTGGGACTTCCGGTGCTCGTGGTGGAGGCCCCTTTTGAGCCCGAGACGGGAGCGTACAGCGGCCATGGTCACGGGCAGGGGCGCGGTCAGCATCAGGGCCATGGGCATGACCACGGGGATTGACCAGACACCCGCCCTGCTGCGCCTCCTGCAGCTGGTGAGCCCATCCCTTCCGGTCGGCGGCTTCACCTATTCCCAAGGCATCGAATGGGCGGTGGAGGCGGGCTGGATTCGCACCTTGGCGGACCTGGAGGACTGGATCGCCGACCAGCTCCAGACCGTGATGGTACGGGTCGACCTGCCCCTGTTGGCTCGCCTTCGGGCCGCGGCCGAAGTGAGGGACGACGCGACCCTGCGTATCTGGATCGACCGTCTTCTGGCCTCCCGTGAGACCGCTGAGCTGCGCGCCGAGGAGTGCAACCGTGGTCGCGCCCTGGCGGATCTGCTCGCGGCCTGGGGGATCGACGGCGCCCGGGAGCGCCGTGCCCTGCTGGCCCGCAGCCAGGCGGCCGGCTTCGCCTTCGCCTCAACGGCCTTCGGCATCGAGCCCAGACTGGCCGCTGCGGGATACGCGTGGTCCTGGCTGGAGAACTTGGTGCTGGCGGCGGTCAAGATCGTGCCGCTGGGCCAGACCCAGGGCCAACAGGCCCTGGCGCGCCTGGCGACCCAGGTCCCGCCAGCCCTGGATCTCGCGTTGTCGCTGTCGGATGACGAGATCGGAGCCAGCAACCCCGCGCTCGCGATTGCGAGCAGTGCCCACGAAACCCAATACACCCGCCTGTTCAGATCCTGACCAAGCGAAACAGCTTCGAACGAGCGACACATGGCTGAATCTTCCCCCCTTCGGGTCGGCGTCGGCGGGCCCGTGGGCTCCGGCAAGACCGCGCTGCTGGATGCCCTCTGCAAGCGCCTGCGCGACCGTTACCAGATCGCGGTCGTGACCAACGACATCTACACGCGAGAGGACGCAGAGTTCCTCATTCGCTCCGAGGCGCTGGAGCCCGAGCGCATCGTCGGAGTGGAGACCGGTGGCTGTCCCCACACCGCGATCCGCGAAGACGCCTCCATGAACCTGGCGGCGGTGGAGGATCTGCAGGACCGCTTTCCGGACCTGGACCTGATTTTCATCGAGAGCGGCGGCGACAATCTGGCCGCCACCTTCAGCCCCGAGCTGGCGGACCTGACGATCTATGTGATCGACGTGGCCGAGGGCGAGAAGATCCCCCGCAAAGGCGGGCCCGGCATCACCCGCTCCGACCTGCTGGTGATCAACAAGATCGACCTTGCCCCCTACGTGGGCGCGTCCCTGGACGTGATGGAACGGGACGCCCGGCGCATGCGCGGCCAGCGGCCCTTCGTCTTCACGAATCTCAAGGCCGGCCAGGGGCTGCCCGAGATCGCCGATTTCGTGGTGCGGGAGGGGATGCTGCCCTCCCGCTGACGGTTGAGGATCGCAGCGGCGGATGGCACTGAATTCAAGTTCGCCCTGGCGGTCGAGTTGGAGCAACTCCGCCGCGGCTCTGCGGGAGAGCGCGGACGCACAATCTCCGGCGTGTGCCGCCCGTGGCCCGCAAGCCTCAGGTCCTGTTCAGTATCGAAGGCGCGCCAGGCGCCGGTCTGGGTGACCGTCCGCAATAGGTGATCCCCGGACGGCGATTCTGTATCTTGCCTCCCCTGACTTAACCCACCCAAGGGGACCCTGACACGTGGCGAGAAAGCCGGCCGAGAAGAAGTCGCAGACCAAGCTCCAACCCGAACCGGCGCAGACGAAGGCCATCGAGCGGCTGCTGGAGGGTGAGGACTACCAGGGGGCCATCAGGAGAATCAAACCGCTGCTACGGCGCTTCCCCGATCACGGCGGACTGCACCGAGCGCTGGTCGAGGCACTCGATCAGGCAGAGGGTCCCCGCGCCGCGGGGCTCGCCGCCTTCGCTTGGGCCGCGCGCCGGCCCAACAGCCTACTTGCCCAGGAGGCACTGCTCCACTTCGCGACAGCGCTTGGCCATGTGATGCTCGCCGAGCGCATCGCGCGGAAGGTCCGCGACCTGGGCGGCGAAACCCCCGGTTATCCGCTCGACCCGGCCCTGAAGGATGTCATGCTGGTGCTGCCCGACGGCACCCGTGCGAGCGCCGACGCCATGGAGCGGTTCGATATCGGCAAGATGCACCTGGAGGGAAATGACTTCGCCGGAGCGATGTACTGGCTCGAGGGTCTGGAGTTGCCGCCGGCCCGCAACAACCGCGCCCTCGCCATCTTCCACCTGGACCGGGTCGGTGAGGCCCAGGATGCCTTCCTATCCAATTGGCAACTGGATCCGGAGAACCTGTTCGCCCTGGGCTGGGCGCTTCGGCTGCGGCTCTACCGGGGGGACGATACGGGCGCCCGCGGCTTGTCTACGCCTCTCGCCGCCGCCACGGCGCGCCGACTGGAAGATGCGCTTGCTCAAGTCGACGCCTTGCTGCTTCTCCAACAGGACCAACTGGCCTGGGACGCGTTCGAGCGATCGACAAAGAGTGACTGGTTTGATCCCGGCACGGGCATCAGCGGAGCCATGTTGCGGCACTTCGGGGCCTGCGCCGCCTGCCGGTTGGGGAAGAGTGCCGACGCCCGCCGCTGGTGGCAGGGGGCGTTGGCGGTGTATCCCGAGCTCAAGCTTGCAGGCGCCAATCTCAATCAGTTCGACCGGGATGGGAAGCCACCGAGCTTCCCCCAGCTCTTTGAAACTCACCAGTCCCTGCCGATCGCTTGGACGACGGCGCTGCGCGCGAGCAAACAGGACGCCACCGCGGAGCTGGAGGCCCTGACGGCCTCCAACGCCTACCTCGAGGCACTCTATCTCGGCGGAGACCAAACGCTGCGCACCCTTGTCGGCTTCGTTCTCAAGCATCGGGCCGAGCAATCCGATCCGGACTCGGCGCGGCTCCTTCGGGAGTTTGCACGTTTACCGGTGGGGACCAAGGATGAGCGCTTTGGCTTTCTGAGTTTTCTGCAGACCCACCACTTGATCGGTCGCGACGAGCCGGTCGGGTATTGGGACGGCGAGCGGCTGCGCGAGATCAGGGTCACGGGCACCGAGATCTATCGCGAGGCCAAGGAGAGCGATCTGCCCTCGGACCTTGAGGCGCTGCTCAGCGAGGCGGTCGTCCTCCACAACGACGGCCAGCCCGCGGAGGCCGAGGGCCGGCTGAACACCATCTTGCAGCACGTTCCAGACCACCCGGTCGCACTCGGCAACCTCGCCGCCGTGCGCAGCATGCAGGGGCGAGGCGACGAGGCGCTGCCCCTGCTGCGGGAGGTTGTCGCAAAGCACCCGGATTACCTGTTCGCCCGCTGCAATCTCGCGAAGACCCTCATCGCGGATGGCGAGATCGACGAGGCAGAGCAGCTACTTCAAGGTCTCGCCGAGCGTGAGCGCCTCCATATCCAGGAGGTGTTTGCCGTCTACGGGGCGCTGGCGATGCTGCACAGCGCCAGGGGAGACAATGACGTCGCTCAGTCGCTCCTGGCCAGCCTGGAGTCCATGGTCGAGGACGAGGACGACGAGCGTCGGCTCGCACAGGTGAAGCGCTCCATCGACCGACTCGACCCCGCGGCGGCGCGTTTCGAACAAATCTTGGGAACGCTCCTCAACACCGGTCCAAAGCCAAACAAGCGCCGAGGATGAGGGCCGCGCCGGGGCGGCCGATCTCTGTATGTCAGGGAAGGTGGACCCGGGGCGTGCCCCCTCGCCCGCGTGGTCCGCAACGGACGGCGGCTATCCCCGCCGCGTCGAAGTTCCCGGCCCCAGGGATCAGGCGCTCAGCTCCAGGCGCAAGACTATGACCAGCCCGAGAAAAACGAGCAGCTCCGCCACCGTTGCCCAGATCAACAAGCGGACAACGCGGCGCCCCAACGGCCCCATGGGTTGCCACACACGCTCGATGTACCAGCGCCAGGGGGGAAAACGCGACCAGCGTGCCCAGCCGCGGAGATAGCGATAGAGATCCTGTCCCCAGCGTGGGAGGCTGCGGTCCACCTCGTCCGTGCGCGCCCGCCGCTCCTCCTCGGGCAGACGGCCGTAGTCCTCCACCACCCAAAGACGGGCACCCTCTTCAGCGGGTTCCACGATGAACCGGGTAGATGCCTTGATCCCTTGTGCGTAGTCCAGACGAAGTCCATCGGAAAGGCGCTGAAGACCACCGTCGGTTTCCCAGATGCGATTGTTGCTGCTGTTGTGAATGCGCAGGCGGAAGCGACTTCCGGAGGACTGTTCCCAGGTGTCGAAAAGCCATTGGGAGTTGACTCGAAGAAGACGCTCCGGGTCATCCAACAGGGCGAGCACCTGTCCCGGGGCTAGGGTTGTGGTCACGCCCACCCAGGCCGCGTCCGTCCCCACCCCCTCCGGTCGAGGCTCAGGCATGAGGAACCGGGGCGACGATCAAGGGAACGGTCAGGGCACGGACCAGTGGCTCCAGGCGCAGACGCGAGCGCAACCCCGGGGTGTCCTTGGGGCGCGGAGCGCCGACCACCAGAAGCTCGCAGTCGGTCTTGCGAGCGTAGGCGATCAGGCAGTCTGCCGGGTCTCCTTGTCGCAGCTCGGGACGATAGACCAGGCCCCGCGCGGCGGCGGCCTGCGAGATCCTGGTCTGGTGCTCTGCCACCTCCCGGGAGAGCTCGCCTTCCAGGTACTCGCCGAAGGCCACGCGGGTGCGTGCGTTGTTCAGCCAGTCGTCCCCCATCATGCCCTGCCAGAGGTCCGGCACCACCAGCAGGTGGTACAGCGTACCGCCGGCGGCGCACAGGTCGAGGGACAAGGATTCGGCGGCCACGGCACCTGGGGTGCCGTGACTCGCCACGAGGACATTCAGATACTGCATGGGTGGTTCTGAGGCGCCCGCAGGGGCGCCCGCCCGAGTCAACCGACGAACAGATAGACGCCTAAGGCGATTAGGAGAGCTAGGACCAGGGCTACTAGGTCCTCACGACGGTCGCTCTTGAAGATGGAGAGCGCAGACCCGCGGTGAAACTTGGCGCCCGCCTCCTGCTGCAGGTCGATATCTTGGCTACGGGGATCGGTCATTCCTGTCTCCTCCTTCAGATGGTCTCGTGAACGAGCAGCAGCACCACAACCAGCGACAGTACCGCTTTGAGGGTGCCCACGACGCCGCCGATTATGAGGGGCTGTCCGCCGGCCTGCTTGATGGCTGCCAGGGTTATCTGCATGCCCAGTCCCACTAGACCGAAGGCGAAGAGCCAGGTGATCCAGTTGCGGAACGCGTGGACCTTCTTCGCGGTGTGGCGAACCGCCTTGTGCGCGCCCTTGAGTATTCCGCTGGCGTCCTTGGACAGGACCTTGGCGTTGACCAGACCGCGCAGCACGTCGTCGTCGTCCGGGGACATGACCTTGCGGTTTTCGATCAACCGCGCAAGTGCCTGCTGCTGGTCCTGGCGCTGCACTTTTCCTGTCTCGTTCTGGAGCATAGCGACCTCGTCGTCCTTGAGAAGCTTCTCGGCCGCAATGTTGTTATCGAAATACTTCCCTTGGTAGTGCTCGGCCGGAGAAAAGATGCCGGTGGAGGAAAGGGCGAACATCAGCAAAAAGCCGATCACGAAGATCGGGAACTTGTCGAAGATGACTCGGGCGACGTTGACGTCGGGCGCGTTCTCCTCCCGCTTGACGTACCAAACCGCCAGCCACACCACGATGATCGGCAGCACGAGCACGCGGGTGATGTTGAAGATCTCCGCGACCTTCAGGGTCTCGATGCCGTCGGGCTGATAGGCCAGGGCTGCTCCCGCCACCTGAGCGGAGTTGAGGATGCCGGTACCCGCCCAGGCACCGAACTGCACATGGCCCATGTTGAACACATGCCCGATTACCGGAAACAGGAACATGCAGCCGACGCCCCACAACAGAATGGTCCCGATCGTGTAGGCGATCTCGACCGACTTGGCTTGTACGACGGGGGCGGCGGCCACCGTGGCCGACACGCCGCAGACTCCCATGCCCGCAGAGAGCACGCCGGCCATGGAGTTGGGGATGTTTCTACGGGCGCCCATCCACAGCACCAAGCCAACCGAGCCGAGGACGAAGAAGCCGATCATGACGATGGACAGCCCGCCGAGCTGTCGCAGCTCCGCGGCGGAGTACAGAGTGCCGAGCAGGATGACACCGGTCTTGAGACCCAGGCGGGACAGCCGGACGCCGTTTTCGGCCCAGCGCGGTACCTTGAACACGTTCACCACCAGGATACCGGCCACGATGCCCAGCACGACGTAGTTGAGTCCGAGCACGTCGTGCAGGTACTTGTCCCCCATGACGGGTCCGAGAGCTTTGCTCAGCACCGCCACATAGGGAGCCAGATACCAGCGGACCAGCATGGCGATGAGTAGTATGAAGATGGCCCCCGCCACGGCGGACAGGTAATAGTCGAGGTTGCCCTCCTCATGCTTGCCGATCAGGTGCCAGAGCCCGACGACCACCGCGATGGCGCCGAAGATGTAGGTCAGGGACGTCATCTCCCAGACCATCTTTTTGAGATCAAGGTACTCGATGATGGCGTCCTGCCAGCCGAGGCTCACGCTGGCCCCGATCGCCAGCATGACGAGCCCCATGATCAGCAACGCCGGGTTTTTGTGTGTGTAGACCATCCGCTCCTCCTACTATTTTGTGTTTAATGCCCTGTCGCCCTTACCGCGTCGGCACACGGTGATACAACAGCGGTCCCGTCCAGGATTTGTCGCCGCGCAGGCGTTCCGGCGTCTCGACATTGCGGGGATGCAGGACCAGCCGGCACATCAGACTGGTCCTGCTCCGCATGGGCCTAAGGGATCTTGCCGGTGAACGGCTGATTAATCGACGAATTCCCGCTTCAGCCAGGCCGGACCCGAGCCCTGGGTGGGTTGCACGATATTGTCCGGGACACCGGGCGGATTGCCGTATTCCGAAGCCGGCACGCCGTCAACCGCGTTGACCCGGCCAAGGCCATGGTCATCCAGATTGACATCGTGGCTGGCCAGATACCGGCGCAGGGCGTCGACCGGGTGCACGAAGTCATTTGGCGCCACCTTAAGAAACAGCGGGCCGCCATTGGCAAAGCGCACCGGGTCCCAGATGTTTTCACTGCTTACGGGGGGCACAACGTCGAAGGTGAGGTCATTGCTGACATCCAGCTGGCAATTCCTGATCGTCGTACCGCCCGGGCCGTTGAAGGTGGCCGCGACGTTAGAGTTACAGGCTTCCTGGGTACCCTTGATGAAGCGAACATTGGTCGCGCCCGTCGTGCGGCAGACCTCGTCGACCGGGTTGCCGTGTGGATAGCAGGAGGCCAGCGTGTAGACCTTGCTGTCGTCGAACTTCTGCGGTCCGGAGCCGTCGTTGATACTGAGGCCGGTGATGCGCTTGCCCTCGCTGATGGTGCGCGGGAAATCATCGCTGAGCCGCACGTCGAAGTGCATGTTGTGGGTGAAGCCAAGGAACCAGCCGCCGCGCTGGCGGTAGGGGTTCGGGTCGAAAACATTGCTGAGAATGCCTTCCCAGTGCTGTTTCAGACGCCCGCCGGTGAACTCGGCCAGTGCCACCGCGGCCCCGATGGGGTAATAGTCATAGAGATCCTCTAGGGTGATGTCGCCTGGAAAGCCGTCCTTTGAGCCCAGGATGACGATATCGAAGCGGAATCCGTTGGTGGTCGACAGGGTGTTGGCATCGCTGAGCGCATTACCCTTGCTGTCCACCTCGCCCAGGCTCTCCGCAAGATCCAGGAAGGCGTCGACCATGACATTGTTCGAGACGTCCTCGAGCACGTGCCAGCGCTGGATGGTCACGTCGGTATGACCGACCACGGTGTCCATGGGGTCGCACACGGTGTGCCCGTAGCCAAACGGGAAGGCATTGGGTCCGAAGGTGTGGCACTTGTGGTCCTGGCCCGACACGAAGGTTTTGCGGAACTCGTCCACGTATTCTTCGACATCTTCATCCTCGGGAACTCCGGAATCCGCCTCCATTAGGCCCCAGCTCCAGGCCTGAATCTTGCCGTCGGTCAGCTTGATATCCAGACGACCGAGGAAGCTATCCTCGCCCGCTTCGGTGACCAAACTGATGCGGTTGCCATGATCGATGACGATCGCTTCCGGTGTGCGTTCATGGGTGTGGCCGCTGAACATAACGTGGATTTCAGGGAATTCCTTCACCAGCTGCACGTTCTTTGCAAGGCCCAGTTCCGACAGCACCACGATCAGCTCGGCACCGTCGGCCTTGGCGTTGGCGATCATCTCCGGCAGTTCCTTGTAGCCCATGGTGAAGCGAAAGCTGGTGTTGAAGGCCTGGGCCTGCTGCGGCACCACGTCACTGGTGATGCCGATCACGCCCACCATCACATCGCCGACCCGCTTCACGATATAGCCGTCATGCACCCGTGGACCCAGCGGCTGGGCCGGATTGGTTGCGCCTGCCGCCTCGTTGTAGTTGTAGAGGTTGATGGCCACGGTCGGGAAGCTGGCCCGGGTGACATGGCAGTCGCTGTAATTGACAACAATCCCACCAGGCGTGTTGCATTTTTGGTTTTCACGACCGAAGGGCAGTGCGGCCGTACCCGTCATGCCATCCATCCAGGCAATGGTGGTGCGGTTATTGGGGGCGAGCCAGAACGCCTTTGCTGCATTACTGGTTGAATCATCTGGGTTGGAGGGGAGTTTGACAAAGCGCTGTTTATACACCCGCGGCCCGTAGCCGAAGTCCCAGTTGCCGGGTGTAAAGGCGTCGATATCGAGGCTGTTCAGCCAGGGCATGAGCGCGTCGCCCAGCGAAAATGTAGTCTCGGTGCTGCCGTGAGTGGTGTCACCGATGGCGAGCAACATGCTGTTCTCCTTGCCGACCTCTTTACGAACCTGCTCAATAAGCGTAGTGAGCTTGGCAAGGCCACCACTGTCGGGATCCTTGCGGTCGTCCGGAAAAATCTCGGCATGCGGGTGGATATGCCCATGCACATCCTGCAATTGCATCAGCGTGACGGTCTTGTCCTTGGCGTAAACCGACGAACTGACTGCGCACAATGCAAGCGCACTTCCCGCGATGCAGGAAACAAGAATGGGGTTACGTGTGATCATTAAATTGCTCTCGAGCATAAGGGTGTGTATGCCGCGCATGCGGGCTCATTTTCTCCTCATGACCCTGAAGACGGGCCTGGCGCCCCAACTGCCTTGGTCAGTCATGTGACTACACGGCAATCGTTGGTCCAGCCTAGTAAGGCGCCGTGGAACTGCGAATAGGGAAAATCCTTATAACTGTTGAGCAGAACACTCAAGAAGCATTGCAACAGATATCGATATGCTTCCGCGCCCGTGTACCGAGGGCGGCCCACTGGCCGCTAAGGGCTGCCGAAGGGGAGCTTGTTAGGGATTGATGACGCCCAGCCGGATGGCCAGGCGGGTGAGGCCGGCCATGCTGGAAATCCCCAGCTTGGTCTTTACGCTGGTGGCGTGGTGGCCCACGGTCTTGGGGCTGAGGTTCAAAAGCTCGGCGATCTCATTGACCGACTTGCTGTCCGCAAGCAGACGAAACACCTCAAATTCCCTGGCTGTCAGTCCTGAGATCGCCTGAGCATCGGTAGAGGATGTCCGCTTGAGCAGGAAGGGCATCATTTCCTGACCGACGTAGATCTTGCCGGAAGCGACTTGGCGCACCGCCTCGATCATCACTCGGGAGGCGCTGCGCTTGGAGATGTAACCCAGAATCCCGGCGTCCATCGCCCGGTTCAGGAACACCTCGTTTTCGTGCACGCTGAAGACGAGGATGCGCGCAGCTTTGTCCCGTGACAGGATTCGCCGGCTCGCCTCGAGGCCCCCCACACCGTTCATCGAGAGATCCATCACGACCACATCCGGTTTCTGTTCGAGATAGCGATGGTAGGCCTCGTCGCCGTCGGCCGCCTCGGCGATGACCGAGATGTCCGGGGTGCTCTCTAGCAGCCGACGGTAACCGGCGCGCACCACCTCGTGATCATCCGTCAGCAACACGCTGATCCTGTCCATGCCGCTACGCCTGCTCGTCCATCGTGGCATCCGTCGGGATCGCGATGCTGACCGTTACGCCGCCAGCTGGTGGGGTCTCGATGGTGAACTGTCCGTGAAGGGCCTCTACCCGTTCCCGCATGCCGGCAATACCGAGCCCGCGACCGTTGCTAATCCCGTTCATGCCGCGTCCGTTGTCGCTGACCACGAGACCCACCAAACCGGTCGTGTCGGAGGCATGCGCCTTGCCGTGCCTGCCCGCTTCCGTCGTGAGACTGATCGTTACGCGTGTCGCGGCCGCGTGCTTGGCGATATTGGTCAGGCACTCCTGAACGATCCGGTAGATCGTGATGTTGATCTGCTCGCCCAACGTCTCCAGCTCGCCAGCCGCGGTCAGTCGATATTCGACCCCGGGGAATCGGGCACGGCAGTCATTCACGAGCTCCTGCAGGGCGACCTCCAGACCTAGGTCATCTAACACGCCCGGCCGGGCCCTCTGAATCATGCAGTGCACAACGTCGTAGAGGTGAGCGGACACGTCCAGGATTGCACTCGCGCTCGTGTTGATCAGCGAGTCTTTCCCGCCGGCCCGATCGCGTATCGTCTCCGCATCCGCCTGGATAGCGGTGATGCACTGCCCCAGTTCGTCGTGCAGCTCGCGCGCCAGATGCCGGCGTTCCTCTTCCTGTACCGCTAGGGATTTTCGAATCAGAAAGCGGTTCTCCTTGAGAACGACTTGAGTTTCCTCCTGCGCCCGCTTGCGTTCGCCGACCTCATCTCCCAGCACTCGGTTCGTCTTGACCAGATCGGCCGTGCGCTGTCCCACCACACGTTCCACCCAGATGTTGTGAAAGATGCTGAACGCCAGTATGGCAAGCACCGCGGCGAACCAGTACCAATAGCGCTGCACGATTCCGCCCAGGGTCAGCTCGCCGAAGTGCTTGTATGGGCCGATCCGCAGGGCCCTGAAGAGCTCGTGCACGGGCTGGTAGTCGAGCGGCACGGTCCAGCCCGCGTGTCTGCCAGCCACGGCGGCGGGGTGATCGGCGGGCATTCTGAGGAGCGCGATCATGACGGCCTTGGCAAGTTCGTCGGAGGTGTGTCTTGCCTTGGCAAAGGCCCACTCGGGGTACAGTCGGGTGCTGTGCCGGAAAGGAAATCCTTCCGTGAGGCGCGGATTGAGTACGCGGAAGTCGTCAGGCTCGATCAAACCCTGACTGGCCATACGTTCCAATACATCGGTTCGGACGGTTCCGGCATCGACCTTGCCGTCACGCACCTGGTAGACCACCTCATCCTGAGGGAAGCCGACGAATTTGAGCTCGCGAAGGTCGCGGAACGGGTCGACACCAGCTTCGGCGAGCTCCCGCCAGGCCATCTCAAAGCCGCCGAACGCGTCGCGGTCGACCGCGGCAAACGAGGCATGTTTCAGATCGGTCAGATCCCGAATATCGGTCCGGTCAGCACGGGTGAAGATAACGGCGCCAAACTCCACGTATGCCTGCCCCTGGCGGACGTTCTTCAGGGTTGCGATTCGCGTGATGCCGAACTCGGCCTCAAGCTCAACGTAGTTGCCCGGGTTCGTGAGTACAAAATCAAGCTGATCCCTTTCCAGGGCATCGTGCATTCCCTGCAGGTCGAGCGGAGTCAGCCTGAAGTCATAACCCGTCAACGACGAACTCAGGAAGTTCGATGTTGGCTCCCATCGCCGACGGGCCCGGTCGTCGCCCCGAAACGCGAGCACACCCACATTGACCCCGACGTCAGCGGCGTGCGCCACCGGTGGCGCGGACCAGCCGAGCACGACAGCGGCGAGTACCAGCAGAATCGATCTGGTCAACGCCAAGGTTGAGTCCCGAGAATTGCTACAGGCATCCAAGGATGGTTTGCGCGTCGCTGACCTTGAACTCACCCGGTTGCTCGACGTTCAGCACGCTGACCACACCGTCGTCGACCACCATGGCGTACCGCAGGGATCGCCGACCGAACCCCCTGTCCGTCATGTCCAGCTCGAGGCCCGCGGCGCGCGTGAAATCCCCATTGCCGTCGGCGGCCATGACCACCTTGTCGGGGACACCCTGCTGCTTTCCCCAGGCGTCCATCACATAGACGTCGTTCACCGCCACGCAGACGATGGCGTCGACCCCTTTGGCGCGGAGTGCGTCCGCCAGCCCCAGGTAACCCGGCAGGTGTAGCGCCGAACACGTCGGCGTGAACGCTCCCGGCAAACCGAACAGCACCACGCGCCTGCCTTTGCATAAAGACTCGGTCGTCACTGTCTGCGGACCAGCCTCTTCCATGATCGTCAGCGTTGCGTTGGGAAGGCGGTCTCCGATCGTCAGAGTCATGGCAGTGTTCTCCGTAGGGAGTGATCGTCGGTTTGATCCCGTCGGCCGATTCCCCCGGCATGCCGACCAGGGTCCTTGCCTGCCGCGGCCGGCGATATTCGAGCCTGCGGGCGCTTTTGGGGTCAATTCAAGGGGAGACCCCGCCTCATGAAGCCCAGCAGCCAGGCCCACTGGCGCCGGTTCTGGTTTGTGTAGGCGGGACCTTTTGGTATGGTTATCCTAGCTCAGCGGTCAAATGCTCGCCGGCGCAACAACAATAACCATGGGGATGCGGGCCATCGACTGGTCGCCGGCACCGTACCCGCCAAGCGCAGCCCGGAACACCCGGGGCTCAGGGTCTGCCGCCACTGGTAGGAGCGAGAACGATGACAAACAAGCCCGCCGTCCTGGTAACCCGCAAGCTTCCCCCCGCGGTGGAAGAGCGCTTGAGCCGAGACTACAGGCCCCGATTCAACCAGGATGACCGGGTCTACTCAGGCGACGAGCTGGTCGCCCTCGCGCAGGGCGCTGACGCCATCGTTCCTTCCCATACGGAGCGGTTGAGCGCGGAGATCATCCCTCGGCTACCCGCCAGCATCCAAGCCATCTGCAGCTTCTCCGTCGGCTACGACCACATCGACCTCCAGGCCGCCAAGGCCAGGGGAATCATCGTCACCAACACGCCGGAGGTGCTCAGCGACGCCACGGCCGAGATCGCGATGCTGCTGATGCTTGGCGCGGCGCGGCGTGCCCACGAGGGCGAGCAGTTGATCCGCACCGCCACCTGGCGCGAGTGGAGCCCCACCTATCAGCTCGGCATTCAGGTCACGGGCAAGCGCCTGGGGCTCATCGGCATGGGGCGCGTCGGTCAGGTGGTGGCGAGGCGTGCCCGCGGCTTCGACATGCAGATCCATTATCACAATCGGCGTCGGCTCGATCCCGATCAGGAGCAGGGCGCAATCTTCCACGACAGCCTCGAGGATCTTCTGCCCCTCAGCGACTTCCTCTCCATCCACTGCCCCGCCACGCCCGATACCCGGCATCTTCTGAACGCGGACCGGATTGCACTGCTGCCGCGCGATGCGGTCGTCATCAACACGGCCCGCGGAGCCGTGGTGGACGATGACGCCCTCATCGAGGCGCTACGCTCGGGAAGGCTTTTTGCCGCCGGGCTCGATGTGTTCAACAACGAGCCCAACATCGATCCGCGCTACCGCGATTTGCCCAACACCTTCCTGCTGCCGCACATCGGCAGCGCGACCCGCGAGACCCGTGACGCAATGGGTTTCCGGGCGTTGGACAACCTTGATGCCATTTTTTCCGGGCGTGCGCCCCGCGACCGGCTTGTTTGATGGGTGTGTTTGCTCGCATCATGCCCGCCGGGTCAGATCGCATTGACGCCAAACCGGATCAGGAATCGGCCCGCGTGGCGGCGTAATGGCTCGCGACTTCCGACGGCGCAGTGTTCTTGCGCTTGGCGAGATGAGGCACCCGGACCGATCAAGGTCGGCCCCCGTTGCCTCGGTGCAATAACCCTAAGAAGGTTCCACCAGAGGATATTCCGCATGCAAAAACAAGATTCCGCAGAGAGCCAAACCGCCGCAAGCGGCACCGCGCAGACCGGTGATTCCGCCAGCAGCCGCCGTAAGTTCCTGAAGACAGGCCTCGCGGCTGCGGGTGTTGCCGTCGGCTTCCCGATGGTTTCCCGAGCCGCCGCCCCCCGCGTGCTCAAGATCCAGGGCGCCTGGGGAAGCGGCATCTTCAAGGAGTTTGCCCTCGACTATGTCAGGCGCGTCAATGAGATGTCCGGCGGCTCCCTGAAGCTCGACTACCTGGACGTCGGCGCCGTGGTCAAGACCCCCGAGATCCAGACCGCCGTCAGCAAGGGCGTCATCGACGGCGCGCACCTGGTCGCCGCCTACTGGTACAGCAAGGACGAGTCGTCGTCGCTGTTCGGCACCGGGCCCTGCTGGGGCTGGACCTCCAATCAGCTGCTCGGCTGGTTCTACTACGGCGGGGGCAAGGAGCTCTACGACGAGCTCATGCGCGACATCCTGAAGCTCCAGATCGTGGGATTCCTGTCAGGCCCCATGCCGGCCCAGCCGCTGGGCTGGTTCCGCAAGGAGGTCAACAGCGTCGCGGACATGAAGGGGCTCAAGTACCGCACCGTCGGCCTTGCCGCCAACGTCATGCAGGAAATGGGCATGTCCGTGGTGCAGCTTCCCGGCGGCGAGATCCAGCCCGCCATGGAGCGCGGCCTGATCGACGCGGCCGAGTTCAACAACCCGTCATCCGACAAGGACTTCGGCATGCAGGACGTGGCGAAGAACTATTACCTGGCGAGCTACCACCAGTCCCAGGAGACCTTCGAGATCATCTTCAACCGCAAGATCTGGGATTCCCTCTCCGACGAGCACAAGGCGATCCTGAGATACGGTACCGAGGCCGCCTCCGCGGACATGTCCTGGAAGTATCAGGACCGCTACTCGCAGGATTTGATCGCCCTGCAGAAGGACTTCGGCGTCAAGGTGCACCGCACGTCCGACGACATCATGGCCGCCCAGCTCGTGGCCTGGGACAAGGTGATCGCGGAATTCACCGCCAAGAGCCCATTCTTCGCAAAGGTGGTCGAGTCCCAGAAGGTCTGGGCGAAACGCGTGGGTGCCTACGAGTTGACCAACGCGCCGGACTACGAGGCCGCCTATAAGCATTACTTCGGAAGCCCCTTCTAAGGTCGGCCCGGACGGACCAACGTGTCCCTAACAGCCCGCGTGGCGGCGGCGCGGAATAGCGCCCCCACCACGCGGGCAGATCCGTGAACGACGCAGGCGGGCGACCTAATGAACCCATTCTTGTACTTCGTGGACAGCCTGAGTGCCTGGATGGGCAAGGCATTCGGCTGGAGCATTCTGATACTGACTTTTGCCACCTGTTACGAGGTGTTCGTCCGCTACGTACTGGATTCTCCAACCACCTGGGCGTTCGACGTGAGTGTGCAGATGTACGGCGCCCTGTTCATGATGGCAGGCGCCTATACGTTGTCGCGCAACGGCCACGTTCGGGGTGACGTCATCCACCGGCTTGCTGCCGATACGCGTCCAGGCCAGCATCGATCTCACGCTCTACATCCTGTTCCTGCTCCCCGGGACCTTTGCGCTGATCTATTACGGTTATGGGTTCGCGGCCGACTCCTGGTCCTACAAGGAGGTGAGCTGGAACAGCCCCGCCCGCATCCAGATCTATTTCTTCAAGACTCTGATCCCCATCGCCGGCTCCCTGGTGCTGCTGCAGGGGATCGCCGAGGCGACGCGCTGCGTCATGTGCCTGCGCACCGGTGCCTGGCCTGCCCGCCTGCACGATGTGGAAGAAACCGAGACCATGCTTCTGCATCGGCGCGAGGACGAGACCGCCCTGATCCGGGAGGAATCCGAGATCATCAGGGTCCACGAAAAGATCAAGCGCGAAGTCGAGGACGACTTGCTGCCGCGGGACGGTTCCAACGGCAAGGAGGGCGGCCGATGACCGACCCTCAAGTCGCCATCTTGATGCTGACCCTGTTCATCGTCATCGTCCTGCTGGGGTTCCCGATCGCCTTCACCCTCATCGCCATGGGCCTTGGGTTCGGCTATTACGCCTATGCGTTGCCGAACCAGATGGAAAACATCTTCGACAACCGGATCTTCGACCTCTTCGTCCAGAACACCTTCTCGGTGATGTCGAACGAGGTACTGGTGGCGGTACCCCTGTTCCTGTTCATGGGGTACATCGTGGAGCGGGCCAACATCGTCGACCGGCTGTTCTTCAGCATCCAGCTTGCGTCCCGTCACCTGCCCGGCTCCATGGCGGTCGCGGCGCTGGTGACCTGTGCCCTGTTCGCGACCGCCTCCGGCATCGTCGGCGCGGTGGTGACGCTGATGGGCCTGCTCGCCCTGCCGGCGATGCTCAAGGCGGGCTACGAGCGAAAGCTCGCGACCGGCGTCATCTGCGCCGGCGGCACACTGGGGATACTCATTCCCCCGAGCATCATGCTCATCGTCTACGCGGCCATCGCCCAGGTGTCGCCGGTGCGCCTCTACGCCGCGGCCCTGTTTCCCGGAATGATGCTCGCGGGCCTGTACATCCTCTACGTGGTCGGCCGCGCCTATTTCAATCCCAAGCTGGCGCCCAAGCCGCCGGAAGAAGATGTGCCAAAGATGAGCCTGATCATCTTGCAGCTGCTGACGTCCTTCGTGCCGCTCGCGGCCCTGATCCTCGGCGTGCTGGGCTCCATCCTGGCCGGCATCGCCACCCCCGCCGAGGCCGCCGGCGTCGGTTCCATGGGTGGACTCGTGCTGGCGGCCATTTACCGGGCGCTGACCTGGCAGCGGCTGAAGGAGGCCGTGTTCCTGACCGCGCGCACCTCGGCCATGGTCTGTTGGCTGTTCGTCGGTTCATGGACCTTCGCGTCGGTCTTTTCCTATCTCGGCGGCCATGGGCTGATCGAGCACTGGGTCGTAAGCATGGAGCTCGGACCCGTAGGATTCCTGATCCTCGCCCAACTGATCATCTTCTTCCTCGGCTGGCCGCTGGAGTGGAGCGAGATCATCATCATCTTCGTGCCCATCTTCCTGCCCATGCTGGCAACCTTCAACGTGGACCCGTTGTTTTTCGGGGTCCTGGTGGCGCTGAATCTGCAGACCTCTTTCCTGACCCCGCCAATGGCCATGTCGGCTTATTACCTGAAGGGTGTGGCGCCGCCAGAGGTGCAGCTGATCGACATCTTCCGCGGGATCATGCCCTATCTGGGCATCGTTCTTCTCGCCATGATCCTCGTGTACCTGTTTCCGGAGATCGTCCTGTGGCTGCCGAAGTACTTGTTCGGCTAGCGTGCGACAGTGGCGCCGTGCGGCGCCGGCGGGGAGGTAGATCGACGCCTTCGTGGGATCCTGCATGAATCCGTACCAGATGACTGCCACCGAGGCCTCGGCCGCAATCCGGGCCGGTACGCTGACCTCCGAGGAGCTGGTGCGCAGCTGTCTCCGGCGGATCGATGAGGTCGAGCCCTCGGTGGGGGCCTGGGCCCACCTCGACCCGGAGCTGGCCCTGGAGCGGGCGCGGGCGGCGGATGCAGAGCGCAGGACGGGTCGGTCCGTGGGTCCGCTGCAGGGCATACCCGTCGGCATCAAGGACATCTTCGACACGGCGGACATGCCGACTGAGAACGGGACGATCCTGCACGCCGGCAGGACACCCGGCTACGATGCGACCGCCGTGGCCCTGCTGCGGCAGGCAGGCGCCGTCATCATGGGAAAGACGGTCAGCACCGAGCTGGCCGTCTACGCGCCGGGAAAGACCCGCAACCCCCACGACCACGAACGCACGCCGGGCGGCTCATCAAGCGGGTCCGCGGCGGCGGTGGCGGCCCGAATGGTCCCGCTGGCGCTGGGAACCCAGACCAATGGCTCGATCATCCGACCGGCATCCTACTGCGGTGTCTTCGGCTACAAACCCAGCTTCGGTCTGATCTCACGCCATCGCGTGCTCGCTCTGTCGCGCCTGCTGGACCACGTCGGCGTGTTCGCGCGCACGCTGGAGGACCTGGCCCTCTGTGCCGAGACGCTGATGGCGTTCGACGCCCGCGATCCGGACCTGCGACCGCGCATGCGCCCCGCGCTGAGTCAGATTCTCGGCCAGGAGCCCCCGTTGCCCCCGCGGCTGGCGTTCGTGCGAACCCCCGTATGGGACCAGGCGGATGCCGACGTCCACGGCGGGTTCGAGGAGCTGTGCTCGCACCTGGGCGACCGGGTCGAGGAGATCGAATTGAGCGGAGTGTTCGGTCAGGCGCTGGATCTGCACCGCACCATCATGGAGACCGACCTGGCGGTCAGCCTCGCCCGCGAATTCGAACGGGGCCGCGACAGCCTGAGCGGGACACTGCGCGAGATGATCGAGCGCGGTCGTCAGCACCGGGCCGTCGACTACAAGCAGGCGATTAGCGGGATTGCGCCGTTGCGGGCCGAGCTGAACGAAATTTTTGACGATTTCGACGCCATCCTGACCCCGGCGGCCACGGGTGAGGCGCCCGTTGGGACCGCCTCCACCGGCAGCCCCGCGTTCTGCACCCTGTGGACCCTGTGCGGCCTGCCGGCGTTGAGCCTGCCCCTGCTGCAGGGCTCCAACGGCATGCCCGTCGGTGTCCAGCTCGTGGCCTCGCACGGGGATGACGCACGGCTGATGCGAACCGCCCGTTGGCTTGTGGAGTCGCTGGCGGCATGACCCTTCATCCACTGCAATGGATTAACGGAGGTCTACGCGACCTATGACGAACTTCATCACCGGCCTGCTGGCTATCGTTTTACTTTCCCTCTTCGCGGGCGGCCTCGCCATCTCCATCGGCTCGATCGAATTCGGGCTGATCGTCGGCGTCGTGCTGATCATGTGCTACGTGGACTTCTTCGAATCCGTCTGGAAAGGGCGAAGCAGGTTCAAGCACTGATCGATTCACCGCTTCCTGGGGGGCAGGTTAGCGCGCTGTCTTGCGCCGCCTCGCCCACAGGGTTCAGCGCGGGGCGATTCCGAGCAGGTTGCGGACCCGCTTCCAGGGGATCTAGTGCCACCGGAGCGCGCCCTTCCCCCTGGTCGAAGAAGAATCCGGTCGAGGATCCGCCGTCCAGGTTGAGGGCGCGTTCGACCCTCCAAGGGGTCAGGGCATGCGGCGAGGCGAGGCATTCCGCCAGCTCGGCGAGGCTGAGGGAGTCCAGGGTGGCCCCCAGGACCCAGTGCCCGCGCCAATCCGTGGCGATGAAGGTGCGGCGGTTGGGATCGGACGCAGAAAGACCCCGTACCGCCCGTCCGCCTTCCACGAGGTAGGGGCCGCTCTGCAATAAGGCGGTGATGCCCGGGTGATCCTGGAACTGGGTCCGGCGGACCAGGTGGATGCCCCTGCTGTCGCTGTACATCACGCCGCTGAGGAGTTTCGCGGTCTCGAACCGGTTGATCCGGCGCCCCTCGGAGATCACGAGCCCGGATGGCCGCCAGTCCGGGTGGAAAAAGCCGCCATTGACCCCCGCGGCACATCCCTCGGCTCGGAAGGCATCCGTCAGGGTCGAATAGGCGGGCTCGGCAGCGGCCCCGAGATCGACGACCTTCAAGCGAAACGCCCGTGACGTGAAAAAGGCGAGGTGCGCAGTGACCTGTCTGCCGTCGGATGGACGGACCGCCGTCCGTTTGGCGTAGAGCCGGTCCGGGCTGATGTCCTGGCGGTCCGCTTCCCCCGCGGGCTTCCACTCCGCAGCGAATGCGTTCTGGGCAATCACCAGAAAGGCGCAGAGAAGCAGATGTGGCGAAGTCATGGTCGCGGGGTCGATGGATTTGGAAGCGATGGCGTGGGCTGTCGCTACCAGCGCATGGGTTGGGCTTCGGAGTTGGCGCGTAGCCTGGACTTCCCGCTAGGCCACTTCGTGGTCGGCCAGCGCCTCCAGCGCCTTGACCAGGGCCGAATGATCCAGGTTGGACCAGTCATGGGCGGCGCAGGCGTTGAAGAGCTCCTGGGCCGTCGCGGTGTTCGGCAGGCTGAGCCCCAGGGCGCGGGCGCCCGATAGGGCGAGGTTGAGGTCCTTCTGGTGCAGCGCGATGCGGAACCCCGGCTCGAAGGTCCGCTTGATCATGCGCTCACCGTGCACCTCCAGGATCTTCGAGCCGGCAAACCCGCCCATCAGGGCCTGCCTCACCCGCGCCGGGTCCACGCCCGCCTTCGAGGAAAAGAGCAGGGCCTCGGCCACCGCCTCGATGGTCAGGGCCACCACGATCTGGTTGGCCACCTTGCAGGTCTGACCGGCCCCGCTGTCGCCCACCAGTGTGATGTTCTTTCCCATCAGCTCGAACAGCGGCTTGGCCCGCGCAAACGCCGCGTCGGTCCCGCCCACCATGATGGTCAAGGTCGCCGCCTTGGCGCCCACCTCACCACCGGAGACCGGGGCGTCCAGGTAGTCGCACCCCTGCTCGCCGATGCGCGACGCCAAGGCCTTGGTCTCGATGGGCGAGATGGAGCTCATGTCGATCACCAGCTTGCCGGGGGACAGGCCCGCGGAAACGCCGTCGGACCCGAACAGGACCGCCTCCACGTCGGGCGTGTCGGGCACCAGGGTGATGACGATGTCGGCCTGCTGTGCGACCTCCTTGCACGAGCCGCACTCGACGGCCCCGCCCTCCAGCAGCTCCGCCGGCAGCGGTGAGCGGTGCTTGACCAGATACAGCCGATGCCCGGCTGCCTGGAGGTGCCCGGCCATCGGGCGCCCCATGATTCCCAGGCCGATGAATCCGATGTTGCTCATGATGTCGTCCTCCGCGTCGGCGTGAGTCAGGCCGACGGCTATTTCATGGTCGGCATATGGAAGGCCGCGCCCTCCCGGATACCCGTGGGCCAGCGGGAGGTCACCGTCTTCAACCGCGTGTAGAAGTTGACACCCTCGGTGCCGTGGACGTGGAGGTCCCCGAACAGGCTGCGTTTCCAACCGCCGAAGCTGTGGAACGCCATGGGCACGGGGATCGGCACGTTGATGCCCACCATTCCCACTTGGACCCGGGACGAGAAGGTGCGCGCGGTGTCGCCGTCGCGGGTAAAGATGGCGGTCCCGTTCCCGTATTCATGGGCATTCACCAGCGCGAGCGACGCCTCAAAGTCAGGGACCCGCACCAGGCACAGCACGGGGCCGAAGATCTCTTCCCGGTAGATCCGCATGTCAGGGGTGACCCGGTCGAACAGGCAGCCCCCGATGAAGAAGCCGCGCTCGAGGCCGGGAACCTTGAGATCCCTCCCGTCCACCATGAGCCTCGCGCCCTCCTCCAGGCCCAGCGAGACGTATCCGCGGACCCGTTCCAGGTGCTCGCGGGTGATCAGTGGGCCCATCTCCGAGCCCGGGTCCGTGGCCGGCCCGACTTTCAACGCCTTCACGCGGGGCACCAGGCGCTCGAGCAGCGCATCCGCGACGGCGTCACCGACTGCGACCGCGACCGAAATGGCCATGCAGCGCTCGCCCGCCGAGCCGTAGGCGGCCCCCATCAGGGCATCCGCCGCCTGATCCAGGTCCGCATCGGGCATCACGACCATGTGGTTCTTCGCCCCGCCCAGTGCCTGCACGCGCTTGCCGCGTGTGGTCCCGGTCCGATGGACATGCTCCGCGACCGGTGTGCTGCCCACGAAGCTGATGGCGGCCACCTGGGGATGGGTCAGCAGCGTGTCCACCGCTTCCCGATCTCCGTGGACCACGTTCATGACACCGTTCGGGAGACCCGCCTCGGTCAACAGCTCCGCCAGTCGGACGGAGGTCGAGGGCACCTTCTCGGATGGCTTGAGCACGAAGGTGTTGCCGCAGACGATGGCGAGGGGAAACATCCACAGGGGCACCATCGCAGGGAAGTTGAAGGGTGTGATCCCAACGCAGACGCCGAGCGGCTGGCGCATGGAATGGCTGTCGATGCCGCGTCCCACGTCCTCGGAGAAGGCCCCCTTCAGCAGGCTGGGCGCACCGCAGGCGAACTCGACCACTTCCAGTCCGCGCACGACCGACCCGCGGGCGTCGCTGCGCACCTTGCCATGCTCGTCCGATACCAGACGGGTCAGCTCGTCCAGGTACGACTCCATCAGTGCCTTGAATCGGAACATGACGCGGGCACGGTACAGCGGCGGCGTGTCCCTCCAGGACGGGTACGCAGCGGCGGCGGCCTCCACGGCCCTGTCGGTTTCAGCGGAATCGGCAAAGGGCACGCGGCTGGATCGATCCCCAGTGGCCGGGTTGAACAGGTCGCCGTAACGGGACGCGGCACCCTCGACCCGTCGGCCGTCGATAAAATGCGGAATGCTGTTCGCCATGACGCCGCCCTCGGGCTTGGCTCACGAGGGAATCCGGTGAGCCCAACTACCAGGCAATGTAGCGGTTTTTACAGCGAACCGACAGGCACTCGGCCCGTAGCGAAACGGGGCGAGGTCGTCTACATATTGATCGGCTGCGATTGCGTGGACACGAGACTTCGTTGCCAGCGCGTAGCGGTCGTCCGACAGGAAGCCTGCGATTCAAGAACCGTGAAGAACAGTGTCAGAAGGTATTGCGCACGGCGTCGCAACGAATACCAGGGAGATGCCGTCGCACCTATCGGGAGAAACTCGGAATGCGCCGAGAAGAGCTTTTCAGCCGCAGCGGATATTACCGGTTTCTGTTGGACTGTAACGCGCTGCTTCACCGGGAGGCGGCAGCGGTGGCAATTGAGGCCCTAACGCCCATATTCCAGAAACGCGCGTCCTACGACCCAGTGAAGGTGCTGGACCTGGCCTGCGGCGGCTGGCCGACCGCTATCGCCGGAGTGATGGCGGCCTTTCCCGAGCGGGCATTTGCCTATACGGGCATCGACATCAATCCCGACCAGGTCGAGCTTGCGGCTACGCTGTTCGAGTTTCCATCCAATGTCCTTACCGTGCGCATCCTGGAGGGCAATGCATGGGACCTGGGACCGCTCGGGATCTCCAGTGAGTACGAGCTGATCTTCAGCGGCATGAACCTTCATCACGGCAATCCGGAGGAGCTGCTGTATCTCGCCCGGCAGTTGCGCGGGCTCCTTGCTTCCGACGGGCTGCTGTTCAGCCATGACGTTTATCGACCGGATGCCCAGCCTTATCGGCCGCGGATAGATGTCAACCCGGAGGATGCCTCCAAGTCTTTCCGGTTGATCGATGCCGGGCGGATTGCGGCCGCGGGCATCACCGCCTTCGACTTTGCCGAAGACACCAGTTCAGGCGAGCCATCCTGGCGCTTGGAGTACCTGGAGCAAATGCGCCGCACGCTCATCGCGCGCGGCGGGGATACGGATGGAACCCTCAGCACCATTGCGCACATGAGACAGCGTGATTTTCCCGTTTCGACCCGCGAGCTGAGTGAGATCCTGGCGCTCGCCGGATTCACCACCCGGATTCGGCGTTTCGATGACAGCGGTGAGCCCCTCGGTCCCTTCGTGGCCTGCTGTGTTGCCCGGCTGGGGTGACGCCATTCAAAAGCGGCATCCCGGTGCCGCGGTGTCTGGGGCACGGATGCCGCCAGCGAGCTACTTCAGTCGACTAGCCGGTAGCGGGCGCCGCAGTATGGGCAGACGGCCTCCTTGGTTGGCTCGTCCTCGATGGGCAGGTAGACCCGCGGGTGCATGTCCCAGAGCTCGTCCTCCGGGCACGGGCAGGCGAGGGGCAGATCGGCGCGCCTGACCTCAATGGCGCGGTGCTCAGTGCGTTGCTCGGTGGCAGCATCGGACATGGAGGACTCCTTGATATGGCGCTTGTTGTCTCGGCGGAACCGATATGGGCGGGTGCGTGCGCCGGTGGCGAAGTAAACCGGGCGCCCCCCGGTCCCGTAAATGACGACGCTTCAGACCAGGGTCAGCCACTCCGGGTGCTCGTCGCGCCGCCCGTGAACCTGGTCGAAATAGAGTCGCTGAAGGCGCTCGGTGATGGGGCCGCGCCCACCCCGGCCGATGGTGCGGCCGTCCACCTCGCGGATCGGGGTCACCTCGGCGGCGGTGCCGGTGAAAAAGGCCTCGTCGGCGATGTAGACCTCGTCGCGGGTGATGCGCTTCTCTACGACATTGAGCCCAAGCTCGCTGCACAGGGCGATCACGGTCTTGCGGGTGATACCGTCCAGGGCCGAGGTCAGATCGGGCGTGTACAGCACTCCGTCGCGCGCGATAAAGACGTTTTCGCCGCTGCCTTCCATGACGTAGCCCGAGGCGTCCAGCAACAGGGCCTCGTCATAGCCGTCGCGCAGGGCCTCCTGCAGCGCCATCATGGAGTTCATGTAGTTGCCGTTGGCCTTCGCCCGGCACATGGTGATGTTGACGTGGTGGCGCGTGAAGGACGACACCTTGATGCGGATGCCGTTCTTGATGTTGTCCTCCCCCAAATAGGCTCCCCACTCCCAAGCGGCGACCATGCAGTGGACTTGGAGGTTGTCGGCGCGCAGGCCCATGCCCTCGGAGCCGTAGAAGCACATGGGCCTGATGTAGGCGGAGGCGAGCGCGTTCTCGCGCACCACGGCGCGCTGGGCGTCATTGAGTGTGGCCCGGTCCCAGGGCATGGGCATTCCCAGGATGTGGGCGGAGTTGAATAACCGCTCGGTATGGTCGCCCAGGCGGAAGATGGCCGCGCCCTTGTCGGTCTGGTAGGCGCGCACGCCCTCGAAGACGCCCATCCCGTAGTGCAGTGTGTGGGTCAGCACGTGGGTCTTGGCCTCCCGCCAGGGCACCATCTCCCCGTCCAGCCAGATCAGGCCGTCACGGTCTGCCATCGTCGCCATGTGCTACTCCGTGAAGATGGGGCGCGCCGGCCCCGGATTGGTGTGATTCCGCCGCGACGGCCCAGGGCCGAAAGCGCAGGGCGATGGCTTCAATCCTCAAGCAACCGTACCCACAGATCCTTGACGCGTCGGCGCTCGTCGAGCAGCTGGTCGTCCGGGACCGTCTTCGGTTGCTCCTGCAGCGCACTTCGGTGATAGGCCGCACGCAGTGACTTGTAGGCCTCCGTGAGGTCTGCCGCCGCGTCACCGGGCAGCAGACGGTGTCGGTCCAGGGTCTCGAGGATGCGGATATTGTCGGTCCAGTCAGCGAGATCCGGATAGTCGGCGGCCCAGCGAAGGACCGAGTATTGAACCATAAACTCGATATCGGCAATACCGCCCGGACCCTGCTTGAGGTCGAAGCGTCCGGCCCGGGTCTTGTCCAGGTTCTCTCGCATCTTGGCGCGCATGGAGCAGACCTCCGTACGCAGCTTGTCCGGATCGCGCGGACGGCACAGGACCAAACGGCGGACCTCACCGAAGGGTGCGGCAAGGCGGGCATCGCCTGCAATCGGCCGGGCACGCGTCAGTGCCTGATGCTCCCAGGTCCACGCCTGGCTCTCCTGATAGTCCGCGAACGCGGTCAACGAGCGCGCCAGCATCCCTTTGTTGCCGTCCGGGCGCAGGCGCATGTCCAGCTCGTAGAGGATGCCCGACGGGGTGCGCGTGGTCATCATGTGGATGATGCGCTGCCCGAGGCGGTTGTAGAACTGTTCATGGCTGATGGGCTTCGGGCCCGACGTCTCCGCCCATCCCTGCTCGCAGCCGTGGACGAAGACCAGGTCCAGGTCCGATCCGTAGCCGAGCTCGATGCCTCCGAGCTTGCCGTACCCGAGCACCAGGAGACCGGTCTCTCCGTCGGCCAGTCCCTGGGGGCATCCGTGACGCCCGGCCAGGTGCGCGAAGGCGAGGCGCAGCACCCGCCCAACCGTGACCTCGGCGATCTCGGTGAGGTAGTCGCTCACCTTCATGAGCGGCACCACGCCGGTGAGGTCGGCGGCGGCCACCCGTAGCATGTTGCCGTGGGCGAATTGGCGCAGCCGCTCCATCTGCTGCTCCAGGTCTTCGGGGTCCACCGGTTCCAGCAAGGCGTCCAGCTCGGCGTCCAGCTCAGCGCGGCGCAGCGGCTCGAAGAGGCGGCGGGGGTCGATCAGCTCGTCCAGCAGCAGGGGCTGGCGGGCGATCTGGTCCGCCACCCAGGGGCTCATACCGGTGAGGCGGGCGAGCTGGGTGAGTGCCTGGGGGCGCTCCATCAGCATGGCTAGATAGGCGGTGCGCTGCACCACGGCCTCCAAGACCCGCAGCACCCGCTCCAGTGCGAGATCCGGGGAGTCGCTGGCGGCAATGGCCGTCAGGGCCATGGGCATCAGCCGATTCAGCCGTTCGCTTCCCTTGGTGCTGAGCCCCTTGCGGGCCGCCGACTCTCGGAAAGTCCCGAGCCGCTCCCAGGCCACAGGGGCCTCGGTGAAGCCGGCCTGGGTCAGGATCTCCTGGGCGCGGGCGGGCTCCGGGGCGCCGCCCCAGAGCGCGGCAAGGGCCGGGTCCGCCTCGGGTGCACCGCGCGCCGGCTTAGTGCCGTTGTCCTTGGCGAACACCTGGTCGAATTGATCCTGGACCAGGCGGCGGTGCCCGACGAGCGCGCGGTCAAATCTCTCCCAGTCGTCGAAGCCCATGGATCGGGCGAGCCGCAAGCGCCCGATCGCGTCTCCCGGGAGCAGGTGGGTCTGCTTGTCGCGGAACGCCTGAATGCGGTTCTCGGCCAGGCGCAGGAATACATAGGCCGCATCCAGCGACTCCACCTCGTCCTCGGGCATCAGGCCCTTCTGGGCGAGTACGGCCAGCACCTTGCGGATGGGCCGGATCTGCAGGTCCGGGTCGCGCCCGCCACGGACCAGCTGGAAGACCTGGCCGATAAATTCGACCTCGCGGATGCCGCCTGGGCCGAGCTTGATGTTGGCCTCCATGCCCTTCTTGTGCAGCTCCTTGTCGATCATGCGCTTCATCTCGCGCAGTGACTCGATGGAGCCGAAGTCCAGATAGCGGCGGTAGACGAAGGGCCTCAGCATCGACTCCAGGGCTTGGACGTCTTGCGGGTTCCCGTCCAGGACGCGCGCCTTGATCATGGCGTAACGCTCCCACTCCCGGGCCTGGGACTGGTAATAGTCCTCAAGGGCGTCGAAGCTCATGACCAGGGGGCCGGAGTCGCCGAAGGGCCGCAGCCTGGTGTCCACCCGGAACACGAAGCCCTCGACGGTCTGGGCGCTGAGGGCATGAACCAGGCGTTGGGCGAGGCGGGTGAAGAACCGCCCGTTGTCCAGCTCGCGGGGTCCGCCCTCCACCTGGCCGTGGTTGGGGAAGGCGAAGATCAGGTCGATGTCGGAGGACAGGTTGAGCTCCCGTGCCCCCAGCTTGCCCATGCCGATGACCAGCAGGTGCTGCTCGCGCCCGGCGGCGTCGCGGGGGGTGCCGAGCTCGGCGCAGGTCCAGGCGTAGAGCAGGTCCAGGGTCTGGAGGATGCAGCAGTCCGCGAGCTCGGAGAGTTCTTCCAGGGTCTCGTCGAGCGGGGCCAGATTGCCGATGTCGCGCCAGATGATGCGGATCATCTCGCGGCGGCGGACGCGGCGCAGAGCCTGGTGCAGCGCACCCTCGTCGGCGACCCCGGAGAGGGCTAGAGCGAGCCGCTCACACAGGTCGTCGGGGGCATAGGGACGCCTTAGGTCGCCGCTCTCTCGCAGCTCCGCGAAAGCTTCAGGATGGCGCGCGGCGGCCGTGGCGACGTATTCGCTGGCCTCCCAGACCCGGGCCCGGACGTCTTCGAACCCGGGGTCGGCCGGCGGGTCTAGCCCCTGTTCGACCGCCCACAGAAGGTACTCCTGCCACAGGCGGTCGCTGGGGGCTGTCAGGTTCGGTTGGTCTGTCATGGTTCAGTGGGCGGGCCGGGGCCGGGGCCGGATCGATCTGAGTGGCGCCTTGATCCGGGCGATCCGCCTTAGAGCGGCTCGACAACGTACACGACACCGAGTCGCACCTCGCCCCCGGCTGGGACCTCGATCACCTCGTCGGCGGCGTTGGCCGTCTCCACGCACAGCATGATCCGATAGTCCTCGTCGTCCAGGTCGTCCATGGCCCGAGCGGTCTCGATCCAGGGGTTCCAGACGATGCAGGTGGTGCTGTTCTCCGTCGCGATGCCCACGCGCCGGCCCAGCGCCGGGTCCTCGATGCTGAGGGCCGGTGGGACGGCCTGATAGATGCGATTCACCTCCCCTGACACGGTGACCGGGCCCTGTTGGGTGATGACCGCGTCGTTTCCGCCTTTGGCCTTGTCGATGTATCGGCAGCCTTCCAGCCCGAGGACCCGGGTCCGGGTGGCGTCACCCACCTTGAAGTAGGTGTGCAGGGCCTGGGTGATGGTGAATGGCCGATCTTCAGCGTTACGGGTGATCAGCTCCACCCGCAGGCTGGAACCGACCGTGATCTCCACCATCACGTTGTACCGGTGGGGCCAGAGCGCTCGGGTGGCGTCATCATCTGCCAGCCCCAAGGTGACGCGGGTCGCGCCGCCGTCCAGGGTGCTGGTGTCGCGCAGGATCCAGGGCATGCTTCGCACGAAACCGTGGGCTGGCCGGCCGCCGCCCTCCGGGTCCGCCCCGAACCAGGGCCAGCAGACGGGGATCCCGCCCTTGATCGCCTTGCCCGGCGCGAAATAGGCCCGTTCGCTGAGGAAGAGCAGATCCTGGGCCACATCGGCCGGGCGATAGGCGAGCACCTGCCCCGCATGGAGCGAGATCAAGGCGGTCGCCAACCCGTTTTCGATCTCGATCATGGGCAATCCGCCTTGGCCCTCGGTGATCCGCAGGGTCTGGGCGATCCCGTGCTCGGCATTCAGTGCGTCGATGTTCAAGTTCGTTCCTCTGGCCCTGTGGCGCGGATAGGGGCCGACCCTGGCGGGACGGCGTTTGATGATGGTGCTCTGTGGGTCGGAAAGGATAAGGCTTGGTAAACAGGCTTGCATCCGATTGCGATGGAATTTATAAGCGCAGAGCGGCGTCGGATGTGGTTGCCGCCGCGGAATCACCGAGGACCCACAGGAGAGATCGAATGAACAAAAGAGAGCGCCGTTCCACGACGTCCAGCTTGCTGGCCGCTGCCGTTTTCGCCGCTACCTTTGCGGTCGGCGTCCAGGCCGAGTCTGCCTGCAAAGGCCTGGAGAAGCGCCAGTGCGAGGGCAAGGGTGACTGTACCTGGGTCGATGGCTATACCCGCAAGGACGGCGTCAAGGTGGCGAGCTACTGCAAGAGTGTCGGCAATCGGAGCAGTTCCTCGAGCAGCAAGGAGAAGACGACGGCGACTAAGAGCAAGGAGAGCACCACGTCGAAGAAGTCGAGTAAGAAGGAAGATTGAAGGCGTAAGCGCACAGACCGCGGCGCAGGGAAGGCGCCGCCCCGCGCCCGGCCGGACCACGGTTGGGCGTCAGTGAAAGTCCCGCGAGACGGTGACGAGCCCCCCGAGCAGTGAGGAATAGTCCGCGAGCCGCTCGGCGATCAGGTGGGTCACCCCACTCTCGCGCCGTACCTCCCCATAGACCCCCAAGAGGCGCGCCCCGAGCAGGGCGGCGCGCTGGCGCTCCGCGACCCGCTTCCACACCACCAGGTTGACGTGGCCCGTCTCGTCCTCGATGGTCACGAAGGTCACCTCGTTGGCGGCCGCCGGCCGCTGGCGGTTGATCACCAGGCCGGCGGTGGCGACGCGGGCCCTTTCGGGAACCTCCGCGATCTCCTGGGCAGACAGGAGTCGGTGGGCGGAGAGCCGTCCCCGCAACAGGGCGATCGGGTGGCGGCGGAGCGTCAACCCCAGCGTCGCGTAATCCGCCACGATCTCCGCGCCCTCACTGGGCGGGGCCAGGAGGGGCAGGCAATCCCGGTCCTGCGGGGGTGGCAGGGTCAGCGCGCCCTGCCCCCGCTGGCGCCCGACGGCCATGAGCCCTGACACCGACCAGACCGCCCGGTGGCGATTCCCCGCCAGGTTGGCCAGGGCATCGGCCCCCGCCAGGGCCTTGAGATCGGCCCGGTCCAGGGCGGCGCGCTCGATCAGATCCTGGAGAGACGACCAGGGAGCATCGCGTCGTGCCTTCACCAGGCGACCCGCCCCTGCCCGCGAGAGTCCCTTGACCAGCCGCAGACCCAGCCGCAGGGCCGGCTCCCGGCGCTTGGCGGCTGGGTCCACGGGTTCAAGGGTGCAGTCCCAGTCGCTCGCGGTCACGTCCACCGGTCGGACCTCCACTCCCTGGCGGCGCGCCTCCCGGATCAGCTGGGCCGGGGCATAGAAGCCCATGGGCTGGCTGTTGATCAGCGCGGCGAAGAAGGCCGCGGGCTCGTGGTGCTTGAGCCAGGCGGACACATAGACCAGCAGGGCGAAGCTCGCGGCATGGGACTCGGGGAAGCCGTATTCGCCGAAGCCCAGGATCTGGTGGTAGATCCGCTCGGCGAAGTCGCGCTGATAGCCGCGCTCTACCATGCCGCCGATGAGGCGCTCGCGCAGGCCCTCCAACCCGCCCCGGCGGCGCCAGGCGGCCATGGAGCGGCGCACCTGGTCCGCCTCGCCGGGGCTGAAACCTGCCGCCACCTGGGCCACCTTGATCACCTGTTCCTGGAAGATGGGCACCCCGAGGGTCCGCCCCAGCGCCTCCTTGACCTCCGGCGACGGATAGTCCACCGGCTCCAGCCCCTGGCGGCGGCGCAGGTAGGGATGGACCATGTCGCCCTGGATGGGCCCCGGGCGGACGATCGCCACCTCGATCACCAGGTCGTAGAAGCAGGCGGGCCGCAGGCGCGGCAGCATGGCCATCTGGGCCCGGGATTCGATCTGGAAGACCCCGGTGGTCTCGCCCCGCTGGATCATGCGATAGACCGCCGGATCCTCCGGCGGGATTGCCGCCACGGTGAGCCGGCTGCCGCGGAAGCCGTTGATGAGTTCCAAGGCCCGGCGGATGGCCGACAGCATTCCCAGCGCCAGGCAGTCCACCTTGAGCAGCCCGAGTGCATCCAGGTCGTCCTTGTCCCATTGGATGACGGTGCGCCCGTCCATGGCCGCGTTTTCCACCGGCACCAGCCGCTCCAGCGGGCCGCGCGAAATCACGAATCCACCCACGTGCTGGGACAGATGCCGCGGGAAGCCCAGGATCTCGTGGACCAGGCGCATGGTCTTGAGCACCAGCGGGTTGTAAGGGTCGAGCCCGACCTCCCGGAGACGATCCGGGGCCACCGCCTGACTGTCCCACCAGTTGAGGTTGCGGGCCAGCCGATCCACTTGATCGGGATCCATGCCGAGTGCCTTTCCCACGTCGCGCACCGCGCTCTTGGGACGATAGGAGATGACGGTGGCCGCCAGGGCCGCCCGCTCCCGGCCGTATTTCCTATAGATGTACTGGATGACCTCCTCGCGGCGCTGGTGCTCGAAGTCCACGTCGATGTCGGGCGGCTCCCCCCGCTCCCGGGAGATGAAGCGCTCGAACAGCATCTCCATACGCGCCGGGTCCACCTCCGTGATCCCGAGGCAATAGCACACCGCCGAGTTGGCAGCGGAGCCGCGCCCCTGGCAGAGGATTCCCCGGGAGCGGGCGAAGCGCACGATGTCGTGGACGGTGAGGAAATAGGGCTCGTAGCGGAGCTCGGCGATCAGGGCCCGCTCGTGCTCCACCAGGGTGCGCACCCGGGCAGGCATGCCCTGGGGCCAGCGCACCGCCGCTCCTGCCTCGGTCAAACGGCGCAGGTGCTCGCTGGGCGTGACACCGGTCGGGACCAGCTCGTCCGGATATTCGTAGCGCAGCTCGTCGAGTGAGAAGTGGCAGGCGGCGGCAAGCTCCAGGGTGCGGACGAGTAAATCCGGAGGATAAAAACGGGCCAGCTGGGTCAGGCTGCGCAGATGGTTCTCCCGATTCTGGTCCAGGGCCGCCCCGGCCGCGTCCACCCGGATGCCAAGCCGGATGGCGGTCAGGGTGTCCATCAGCGGACGCCGGCTCGGGGCGTGCATCGACACCTGACCGCAGGCCGCAAGCCCCAGACCGCAGGTGCGGCCAAGCCCCTGCAGCCGTGCAAGCCAGACCCGGTCTCTCCCCCGCCGATGCAGGACCGCCCCGATCCAGAGCCGGTCCTTGAACCGCTCCTTGAGCCAGAGTCCCTGGGCGGCGGCATCGGCCGGCGCTCGGCCGCCATCCGGCAGCCACAACGCGAGGCACTGCGGGAGCCCGTCGTCCAGGTCCGAGCCGAGGAGGCGGCAGCTCCCCTTGGGCGCGCGCCGCCTCCCCCGGGTGATCAGCTGAGAGAGATTGCCGTAGCCGGTTCGGTCCATGGCCAGGGCCACCAGCCGGGGTCCCGACTCGATCTCCAATTCGGAGCCGATGATCAGGTGCAGCCCCAGGGTCTTCGCCTCCTCGTGGGCCCGCACCACCCCTGCCAGGGAGCAGCGGTCGGTCAGCGCCAGTGCGGCGTAGCCCAGCTCATGGGCTCGCCGGACCAGCTCCTCCGGATGCGAGGCGCCCTCGAGGAAGGAGAAGTTGGAGCGGCAGCAGAACTCCGCGTAACCGGCAGCCAATCGGCGCACCCGTTCGAGCGATACCTGTTGATAAACACAGTATGGCCCGGCCGGGGTCCTAAATCATCCCTCCCTGATTCACAGAAACGAAAAGGGCGGATCGCCTTTGCGAGCCGCACTCAGGTAATAGGACTCAAACGGGTCCGGGAATCAGCTTGGCCGGCGATGGTGGCGCCAAGCAGCGGGAGCCGCCAGCCAGCAGGATCAGCGTCCCCGGAAGGGGACGGCCGGCCCCTCCTCCAGATTGAGCAGCTCGGCGATGGCGGCCGCATCCTTGTATCCGTTGATCCAATTGACCTCGTCCACGCCGTTCAGGAGGACGAACACGCCCGCGCTGCGGTACTGGTTGGCGAGGGAGCCGGTCACGGTGTCCCGCTCGGCGAGAAACGCAACGGAGCCCGCGCCCTTGTTATCCGCTCGCAGCGCTTTGAGTGAGTCCTTGATGAGGTCGATCTCCGGCAGGGACGCCGCCGGCGGCACACTGCCGAACAGGTTGAAGCTCACGTTTTTCAGGTTGCCGAAGTTGTCGAGCCCCTCGTCGATGTGAAGGGGGCCATTGGCGTCAGATGCGCTGCTCGACCCGGAAACTGGGTCGCTCGCCCGGACGAGTCGGGGGCTGGGGTCATAATCCAGCGCGGTGCCGTTGAAGCGGAAATTCGCAACCGTCCGCTCCGTGGTGAAGAGTCCGGCCGACACGGTTTGGACCTGGAGCAGCAGCAAGGTTGCGAGGGATCCCGCGAGCGCGCGTGGCTTGGTCAAGAGGATGAATCCCATGTCCTGCGAGCTCTCCAATGCCTAATCGATGCCTGATTGAGGATCGCCCGTCGGTGGGGTGTGCACAACCCCCACGCCGCTTGTCATTCCCGCAATGTTCACCGGGTTGACAGGCTGCGATGGGCCGCGGCGCGTTGGGGAAGCAAAGGAAATGGGGCTGATGACAGCTGCCTCGCGAGGTCCGGCACGGAGGCGATTAAGTCGCGGCGGCTGACAGGTCCCAAACCTCGGGCGAATGATACAGCCGGGCGAGCTGGAGCTCGCGCTCGATCTCCAGTTCTCGGGGAAGGTGGTCGCCGAAGCGGGTAAACAGCTCTTCTTGGTCGTTGGCCTCCAGGCGCGCCATTTCCGTGTCGATGTTCATGATGCTGCAGAAGGCCTCGCGGGAGAAATCGAGCCCCTCCCATTGGATGGCCTCGTAGTTCGGCAGCCAGCCAAGCGGGCCCTCGATCGCGCCGCCGTTGCTGTTGCAGCGGTCGAACACCCACTTGAGCACGCGCATGTTCTCCCCGAAACCCGGCCAGATGAAGCGGCCATGCTCATCCTTGCGGAACCAATTGACGCGAAAGATGCGCGGCGGCGTGGCGACCATCTTGCGGCCGATGCGTAGCCAGTGGCGCCAGTAGTCGGCCATGTTGTACCCGCAGAAGGGCAGCATGGCCATCGGGTCGCGGCGCACCGCGGCCTGGCCGATGGATGCCGCCGTGGCCTCCGAGCCCATGGTAGCGGCCATGTAGACCCCGTGCTCCCAGTTGTAGCTCTGGAAGACCAATGGGAAGTTTTTGCTCACCCGTCCGCCGAACAGGAAGGCACTGATGGGAACCCCGGCCGGATTCTCCCACTCCGGGTCGATGGAGGGGCACTGGGCGGCGGGGGCGGTAAAGCGGGCATTGGGATGGGCGGCCGGAGAGCCCGTCCCGGGCGTCCAGTCTCTGCCCTTCCAGTCGATCAGATGGTCCGGGGGCTCCTTGGTCAGGCCTTCCCACCAGACATCGCCATCGTCGGTCAGGGCGCAATTGGTGAAGATGCAGTTGGCATCGAGCGCGGCCAGGGCGTTCGGGTTGGATTCCGCGTTGGTCCCGGGGGCAACGCCAAAGTAGCCGGACTCGGGGTTGATGGCGTAGAACTTGCCATCCGCGGGGTTCGGCTTGATCCAGGCGATGTCGTCGCCGACCGTGGTGACCCTCCAACCCTCGAATCCCTTCGGCGGGATCAGCATCGCGAAGTTGGTCTTGCCGCAGGCGCTGGGGAAGGCCCCAGCGACGTAGACTTTCTTGCCCTGGGGAGACTCCACGCCGACGATCAGCATGTGCTCGGCGAGCCAGCCCTCGTCCCGGGCCATTACCGAGGCGATGCGGAGAGCCAGGCACTTCTTGCCGAGGAGCGCGTTGCCCCCGTAGCCGCTGCCGTAGGACCAGATCTCCCGCGTCTCCGGGAAGTGGGCGATGTACTTGTCCTCGATCCGCGGAGCGCAGGGCCAGGGAACGTCCGCCTCGCCCGGCTGGAGAGGCGCTCCAACCGAGTGCATACACGGGACGAACTCGCCGTCCGACCCAAGGGCGTCCAGAACGGACTGACCCATACGGGTCATGATGCGCTGGTTGACCACCACGTAGGGAGAGTCAGTGATCTCCACCCCGATATGGGCGATGGGCGAGCCGATGGGTCCCATGCTGAACGGAATGATATAGAGGGTCCGCCCGCGCATGCAGTCCCTGAACTGGCCCTCGAGGATGGCCTTCATCTTCCGCGGGTCCATCCAGTTGTTGGTAGGGCCGGCGTCCTCCTGGCGCCTGGAGCAGATGAAGGTTCGCTCCTCCACCCGCGCGACGTCGCTCGGGTGGGAGCGGGCCAGATAGCTGTTGGGGCGCTTGGCGGGATTCAGCCGTATGAACTCCCGGGACTCCACCATCTCGTTGCAGAGCCGGTCGTTTTCCTCTTGCGATCCGTCACACCAATAGATCCTGTCGGGGTTGCACAGGGCGGCCATCTCATCCACCCAGGCCACGAGCCTGCGATTGCTGGTGCGTGCCGCACCGTCATGGATTCTGGTCATAAGGACCTCCTCGATCGGACATACAATGGCCGCGTGTCAGAGCGGACTGTTCTGGGGCGCCATTCGGGCTCGCCGTCGGGCGGCGGTTGAGTCGAGAATACGCAGCAAGTCACGGGCCAACGGATTTCGGGCTCTAGGGCGGCCGCAGAGGCCCGTCGACGGAAAATTCGGGCTCTGTGGGGGGCGGCGTCGCACCATAAAAGGGCGCCCCTTGAGATTCCGAGATTCTACGCCATGCGAGGCCGCGGCGAGCCTGGGCCCGGTCAATCATGTGCATGCGCAAGTCAGCGGGGACAACAACGATGGCACATCGGAGCGACGAGCTCACCCTGACCCGTCCGGATGACTGGCATCTACACCTGCGTGACGGGGCCGCGATGGCGAGCGTCGTCGGGCACAGTGCCCGGCAATTCGCCCGCGCCATCGTCATGCCCAATCTCAAGCCCCCGGTGACGACCACGGCACAGGCCCTGGCCTATCGGGAGCGCATCCTGGCCGCCTTGCCCACGGGGAGCGGCTTTGAGCCGCTCATGACCCTTTACCTCACCGACAACACCAGACCCGAGGAGATGTCCACCGCACGGGAAAGCGGAGCCGTTTTCGCCTGCAAGCTCTATCCGGCCGGGGCCACCACCAATTCCGAGAGCGGCGTGACGGACATCGACCGCATTCACCCGGTCCTGGAGGCCATGGCGGACCTGGGTCTGCCGCTCCTGGTGCACGGGGAGGTCACCGATGCCCGCGTGGATGTCTTTGACCGGGAGCGCGTCTTCATCGAAGAGCGGCTAGCGCCTCTCGCCGCGGCGTTACCGACCTTGAGGATCGTCTTTGAGCATGTGACCACCGCCGATGCGGTGGAGTTCGTGCGCCAGGGACCGGAAAACCTCGGGGCCACCATCACGCCCCACCACCTGCTCTATAACCGTAACGCCATGCTCGCTGGCGGCATCCGGCCCCACTACTACTGCCTGCCGGTGCTCAAGCGCGAGCGCCACCGGCTCGCCCTGCTCGAGGCGGCGACCAGCGGCCACCCGCGCTTCTTCCTGGGCACGGACAGCGCCCCCCATCCGGCGGTTGACAAGGAAAGCGCCTGCGGCTGCGCCGGCGCCTACAGCGCCCACGCCGCCCTGGAGCTCTACGCTGAGGCGTTCGAAGAGGCGGGCGCCCTGAACCGGCTGGAGGGCTTTGCGAGCCATCACGGCCCCGATTTTTACGGTCTGTGCCGCAACTCCGGGACCCTGACCCTGCGCCGGGAGCCATGGGAGGTCCCGAGCGACTACGCCTTCGGGTCGAGCCGTGTGATCCCCCTGGCGGCCAGCAAGGTCCTCAACTGGCGGCTGCTGCCTTAAGCGGGTGCCCCCCGGCCTGGGCCGGGGCGCTAGTGCCCGAAGTTTTCCGGACTCTCTTTGTTCGGCGGCGTCGGCGCCCGCTTCGCAGACCCTGGAGCCTCCCGTTTCTGGAAGTCCACGTCTTCCCAGATATCCCCCCCTTCCTCGGACTCGGGCGGGTTGCCGTCATAGACCAGGTTTTGGCGTCGCTGCAGATAGGCATCGCGCAGGAAGGTGTAAGGGTCCAGGGAGGCGTCCACCAGGATGTCTCCAGCCGCCAGCCGATCGGCCCGGTAGTCGACCATGCGCAGTCCGACAAAACCCCAGTAGATGTCGCCGGTCTCGATGCTGAAGAAGGGGTCGGTGACGATGTCGCCTGCCCAGCCTATGGTCCCTCGGATGCTGCTCGGCCCCAGGATCGGCAGCATCACGAATGCGCCGGGTTCGAGACCCCAGTAGCCCAAGGTCTGGTCGAAGTCTTCCTTGTAGCTGGGCAGCCCGGCGTTGGTCGCCACATCGAAAAAGCCCAGAACGCCCACCGTGGAGTTCATGAAGATCCGTCCGAGGTCGCTGCCGGCCCGCGACATCTTGAACTGGAGGACGTTGTTCACGAACGAGGTGACGTCGTCGATGTTGCCGAAGAAATTGGTGATGCCGCGGTCGACCGGCTCCGGCGTGATGGCCTTGTAGCCCTTCGCGAGGGGGCGCATGAAGGCGTTGTCGAAATCGGTGTTGAAGCGGTACACGGCCCGGTTGAAGGGCTCGAGCGGATCCCGCGGGTCGGTCACCCGGCTGGAGTTGGACGCGCAGCCCGCCGCGACCAGAACCGCCAGCATGAGCAGCGGCAATCCAAGCCAGTTGGGAGCCAACAATTGCGAACGGCGACTGCACATCGACCTAGAAATCCCCCGGACTACCTCGCTGGTTGAACGAAACGGATCGTATCACAGGGTCCTCCGTCGCCACCCGCCCTATCCTCCAAGGGCCGGGCCGGCACACGAAACGGAGGTCAATGGACAGGAATCACCCGATATCCCTTCTGCTCGATCAGGCTGAGGATTCCGTTTACCCCGGGCAGATGGAGTGAGCCCACGGCGATGAACCAACCGCCCTGGTCAAACAGGGGCAGCATCCGCTGGGCCATGCGCCGGTTGCGCGATTCGACCGCGGCCTCCCGAAACCGGGCCGCGAGCCTCGGGTCGCGGCCCTGGAGATACTGTTCGCTGCGCTCCATCAGCGCGTCGAGATCGCGCTCCAGGTAGGCCGCGATCAGGGCCTCGAACATGGCGGGCAGCTCGTCCCGAGACTCCAGGGCCTCCCGCAGCAGGGCGATCTGGTCCGATTCGCTCAGGTCGTCGAAGACCGCAAGCTGCTCCTCCATGCTCTCCAGCCCCAAGACGTGCTTACCGGCCTTTAGTGCCTTCCGATAGAGCTGCATGTCCAAGAATTCTCCGGTCTCGGCCGGGGGGACGCTGATGAGCGTCACCACGGCCCAGGGCTTGAAGTCGCGGAAGGCGGCCGGCGGCATCCCGAGTCCCTGGAGGGCGGCGGCGGCTTCCGGGTAAAGGTCTTCGGGCAGCACCTCGCGCAGGGTGCGGCCGTCGGTGTAGGTCATGGTGACCATGGACTTGATGATCGCCTCGGTGTCCGGAACCACCTCCAGGGCGAAAGACGGGCTGTCTGCGAAGGCCTTGAGAACCGGCCCCGGCAGGTCCAGGACACGGGGATCCTCACTGTGGATGGTGCCGAACAGGTAGTTGGCGGTCTGACCATCCGGGGCACGGACCTCGTAGAGGATGGCGCCCCGTCGCGGTGCCTCATTGGCTTGGACCGCCCCCGACAGGACCACTGCGGCCAGCAAGCCGAGCAGCCAACAGGCCCGACTGCACCAGTCAAGGATCTGCCCCATCGCCTGCGTCCTGTTTTTCCGTTCAATCAAACAGCGGGGCACTATAGCAGTGCGCTCCGCTGGGGGCATCCGGGGGCATCCACGATGACCGTCCAGTCGGCCTGCTTGTCGTCGTCGTCGTTTGGCAACCCGCACGGCGGCACTTATGCTGTCGCGATGAACCGAGACGATCCGCCCAGACACCTTATCGCCCGGCGCTTTCGCGGGTTTCTCCCGGTGGTGGTCGACGTGGAGACAGGCGGCTTCGACGCCCAGCGTCATGCGCTCCTGGAGATTGCGGCGGTGATCATCCGCATGCGTCCTGACGGCAACCTGGAGCCATCCGCACCTTTGGCCGCCCATGTCCTGCCCTTCATGGGTGCGGAGATCGACCCCCGGGCCTTGGCCTTCAACGGCATTGACCCGGATCACCCCTTTCGCGACGCCGTGCCGGAGCACGAGGCGCTGTCCCGCGTCCTGGTCCCCATCCGCAAGGCGCTGAAGTCCACCGGCTGCAACCGGGCCGTGCTGGTCGGCCACAACGCCCACTTTGACCTCGGGTTCGTCAAAGCGGCGGTGGAGCGCACCGGCTTCAAGCGAAACCCCTTCCACAACTTCAGCGTCTTCGACACCGTGACCCTGGGTGGACTCATGTTCGGCCAGACGGTCCTGGCCCGGGCCGCCCAGGCGGCGGGTCTCGGCTGGAAGAACAGCGAGGCCCACTCCGCCATCTATGACGCGGAGCAGACGGCGCGGCTTTTCTGTGCCGTGGTGAACCGGTGGCGGGAGCTGGATCCGATCCGTTACTGGGACCGCTCCGAGGATGACGGCGGAGGGGAGGGCGACCTCGCGGATGGATGAACCAGGCGCCGCGCACTTGCCCCCGCGCCTCCGCATGGCAGGCGGGTTTGGCGGCGTGGGATCAGTCTTCCTGCGGTGCCTTGGCGACCGCCTGTTCCATCATCTCCTTGAGCTGGCCGTTGGCGTGCAGCTCCAGGGTGATGTCGCAACCGCCGACCAGCTCGCCGTCGATGTAGATCTGCGGGAAGGTCGGCCAGTCCGCGTAACGCGGCAGATTCTCGAAGATCTCCGCGTCCTGCAGCACGTTCACGTAGGCAAAGGGCAGGCCGCACTCCTGCAGCGCGGCGGCCGCCCTCATGGAGAACCCGCACTGCGGGAACTGGGGCGTGCCCTTCATGTAGATGACCACGGGGTTGCTCTTCACCTGCTCGTCGATTCGCTGCAGAACGTCCATCGTTAACCTCTTGAGGCTGGGTAGATTGCTAACCCGCAGTAGAGTCGGGACGACAGCGAGGTTTTCAACTGCCGTCTGGCTCACCGCCGGCGAAGGCGTCACTCGGTCCAGGTCGACATTGCGCTGAAGCCAAAGCTCCAGCAGCGCCAGGTGCCAGAGCTTGTTGCCCTGGATCCGGGTGTGGTGCATGTCGGGGGCGGCCAGCAGCATGTCCACGTAGTCACGCTGGTAGAGCCCTCGCTCCCGGCAGGCGCGGGAGTCGAGCAGGTCCCGCATCAGCTCGAGGAAGGGGCCTCGGACGTACTTCAGGGCCGGCATGGGGAAGTAGCCCTTGGGCCGGTCGATCACCGCATCGGGCAGGAGTCCCCGCGCCATGGCCTTGAGCGGATACTTGCCCCCCTCCCGCAGCTTGAGCGCCGGCGGGCAGCGGGCCGCCAGCTCCACCAGTTCATGGTCCAGGAAGGGGACTCGGGCCTCCAGGCCCCAGGCCATGGTCATGTTGTCCACCCGCTTGACCGGGTCGTCGACGATCAGGGTGGTCACGTCCAGACGCAGGACCGCATCCATCAGCTCGTCCGCGCCCGGCTCCGCGAGCCGCTCGGCGATCAGGGCGCCCGTGTGGTCAGACCCAGCATAGGCGGGGGCCGCCAGACGCAGGTATTCGTCATGGTCGCGGTCGAAATAGTGCCGAGCCAGGCGCTCCGCGGGTGATCCCGAGGTCTCCGACTGGATGCGCGGATACCAGAAGTAGCCGCCAAAGACCTCGTCCGCTCCCTGGCCCGACTGCACCACCTTGATCTCCCGGGAGACCTGCTCCGAGAGCAGGTAGAAGGCCACCGCGTCTTGGCCGAACATGGGCTCGGTCATGGCGTCCACGGCCTCCGGCAGGCGCCAGAGTACCTGGTCGTTGGGAACCCGGAACTTGCGGTGGCGCGTCCGGTAGCGCTCCACCACCTGGTCCGAGTACTCGAACTCGCTGCCCGCCTCCTCCGGCGTGTCCTCGAATCCCACCGAGAAGGTCCGCAGGTCTGGGACCCCCGCCTCCGCCAGCAGTGCCACCAGCAGGCTGGAATCGAGCCCGCCGGAGAGCAGCACCCCCACTGGCACGTCCGCGACCTCGCTGCGCTTCTTCACCGCCTGGCGCAGGCTGTCGTGGATGGCGGCGAGCCAGTCCGCGTCGGTCCAGGGCTCGGCCGGGCGGGTGGCGTCCAGATGCCAGTAGGCGGCCTCCTCGCGTCGGCCATCGGCGTCCACCCGCATCCAATGGGCGGGCGGGAGCTTGCGCACCCCGTTGAGGATGGTGCGTGGCGCGGGCACCACCGCATGGAGGGTGAAGAGATGGTGCAGGGCCATCGGGTCGATGGAGGTGTCGACGCCGCCGGCGGCGAGCAGGGCCTGGGTGCTGGAGGCGAAACGCAAGACGCCGCCCTGCTCGCTCCAATAGAGGGGCTTGATCCCGAAACGGTCCCGGGCCAGGAACAGGACGCGCTGGTTGGCGTCCCACACGGCGAAGGCAAACATGCCGTGGAGGCGCTCCGGGCAGTGCGTGCCCCAGGCGTGCCAGGCCTTGAGGATCACCTCGCTGTCGCCGTCGGAGAAGAAGCGGTAGTCCTGGCCCTCCAGCTCCCTGCGCAGGGCCCGGTAGTTGTAGATGGCGCCGTTGAAGACCAGGGCGAGCCCAAGCTCCGCGTCCACCATGGGCTGGTTGGATCGTACCGAGAGATCGATGATGGAGAGACGCCGGTGGCCGAAGCCCAGCGCCCCGTCGCTGTAGCTGCCTCCGTGGTCGGGTCCGCGCCGGGTCAGCTCGCCCATCATGCGCTGGATGGCGTCCAGATCCGCCGGGGCGCCGTCGAGTCGCAGCTCACCGCAGATACCGCACATTCAGGACTGCTCCTCTCCCATGTCGCCGCTCGTCGAATCGGGCGGCGGGCCCCAGCCGCCGCCGCCCGGTGTCTCGATGGTGAGCCGGTCACCCGGCCGCACCGCCAGCGAGACCTTGCCCGGGATCTCGGTGCCGTTCAAGCGATTGAACCCGGGCCTCCCCGCCCCGCCGCCGGCAAGGCCCCAGGGTGCTTGCCGGCGGCGCTCGGTGAGCAGCGTCACCTGTGCGGGCGCGAGAAATTCCAGCTCCCGAACGATCCCGTCACCTCCCGGACGTGCGCCGGCGCCTCCGGACCCGTGCCGCAGCCCGTAGCGGGTGACGCGCAGGGGGAAGCGGGACTCCAGCACCTCGATGGGGGTGCTCAGGGTGTTGGTCATATGGGTCTGTACGCCGGACCAGCCCCCGCCCGTCGCGCCCGCCCCCATGCCCCCGCCGATGGTCTCGTAGTAATCCCACGCAGCGGCCGGGTCGGTGCTCCCAAGGGCGAGATTGTTCATGCTGCCGTGGCTGGCCGCCGGGATTCGCTCCGGGGCCGCCTGGGCCAGGGCACCCAAGACCACGTCCACCACCCGGGAGCTGGTCTCCACGTTGCCGGCCGCTACCGCCGCTGGGCGCCGCGCGTTGAGCAACGAGCCCTCCGGGGCCTCCAGGCTGATCGGGCGGAAGGTCCCGGCGCAGGCGGGGGTCTGATGCGGCATCAGGCAGCGGAAGCAGTAGAGCACTGCCGCAGCGGCCACCGACAGGGGGCAGTTGATGTTACCCGGCACCTGGGGGGCGGTGCCCGTGAAGTCCAGATGCACCCCGGCCGGCGAGCAATCCATCCGCAAGCGGATCGGGATGTCCTGGGTGCCCTGGCCATCGTCGTCCATCCAGTCCTCGAACCGGTACACGCCAGTCGGGATGGACCGGAGTGCGGCCCGCGCCAGACGCTCCCCATAGTCGTTCAGGTCGTTCAGCGCGTCCGCATAGGCGGACGTGCCCATCCGCTCGACCAGGAGCCCCAGCCGCTCCAGCCCCGCCCGGTTGGCGCTGATCTGCGCGAGGAAGTCGCCGCGGCCGTGGTCGGGATTGCGTGTTGTCTGCACGATGGCCTCCAACGCTGACCCGTCCAGGGCCCCAGCGCGCATAAGATGGGTGGGCGGGATCACCAACCCCTCCTCGTCCAGGGACCGCGACACCGGCATGGACCCCGGTGCCGCCGCGCCGATGTCCGCGTGATGGGCGCGGTTGGCCAGGAAGGCGACGGGCGCGGAGCCAGGACCGCCCCCTGGTTCGGACGCCGGCGCGAACAGCGGCGCGATCAGCGTCACGTCGGGCAGATGAGTGCCGCCCAGGTAGGGGTCGTTCAGCGCCACCACGTCGCCGGGGGACCAATCCACGGTGGAGACGATGGCGCCCATGGCGTAGGCCATGCTCCCCAGGTGCACGGGGATGTGGGCGGCCTGGGCACAGAGCTGGCCAGTGGCGTCGAACACCGCGCAGGAAAAGTCCAGCCGGTCGCGGATGTTGGTGGAGAAGGCGGCGTTGCGCAGGACCACCCCCATCTCGTCGCATACCGCGGTCAGGCGGCTGGCGAAGATTCCGAGGTCGATGGCGTTCAGGGACACGGGGGACGGGTGCTCGTTCGCCGGGGTCGATGATCACGCGCCAGGACGCGCGGTTGCAAAGGTCGGCCGCCGGCCATAGGTCGTTGGAGACCGCCCTGATCCCACCGAGGCAGTGACCGGCTTGAGAAATCCGGTACGGCGCCTATCTTCCCGGCGCAACCTAAGGTTTCCCAGCCTCAACCCACAAGACTCAAGGAGACGTCGACGATGACCCATGAACTTCCCGCCCTTCCCTACGAAAAGAACGCCCTGGAGCCGGTGATCTCCGCCGAGACCATCGAGTATCACTACGGTAAGCACCACCAGGCCTATGTCACCAACCTGAACAACCTGATCCCGGGGACCGAGTTCGAGTCCATGTCCCTGGAAGACATCATCATGAAGTCCTCCGGCGGCGTCTTCAACAATGCCGCTCAGGTGTGGAACCACAGCTTCTACTGGAACTGCCTGAGCCCCAACGGCGGCGGCGCACCGACAGGCGCCTTGGGCGATGCCATCAACGCCAAGTTCGGTTCTTTCGACGAGTTCAAGAAGCAGTTCTCCCAGTCCGCCGTCACCAACTTCGGCTCCGGCTGGACCTGGCTGGTGAAGAACGTGGACGGGTCAATCGAGATCTTCAACACCTCCAACGCGGGCACCCCCATGACCTCCGGCAAGAAGGCCCTGCTCACGGTCGATGTCTGGGAGCACGCCTACTACATCGACTACCGCAACGCCCGTCCGAAATACCTGGAAACCATCTGGGACAAGATCAACTGGTCCTTCGTGGCCAGCAATTACGGGGCCTGATCGCCCAGATCGTTCGTCAGAGTTCAGTGCCGAACAGGTGAATTGAATCCCGAATTTTCGGCACCTCTGACGAACGGAAAATTTCACGGAGCCCAGAAGTGGCCCAGCTGAGCACTGGGCCTTTCTCGTTTTGGGCAGGTCTGCTGAAGATACCGTACGAGACCCAATTCAGGACCTTGCGGTCAGCCGGGCCCTCGCACTGGCGCACCGAGCGGCGGCCCCCCCGACCGGCGCAGACCCTTGCCCGCCTGGTCCTGCACGCGTGCAGGGTCCGGGCCGCTGCCGCGCGCGCAGCTCAGCTCGATGAGCAGTGCGCGCACCGTCGGCGATACCAACAAGGTACGAGCCACCGCAGCCGCGTGTTGACAACAACGCCGTGCGCCGACTGCGCAGGGCGCCTTGCCTGAACTCCCCGTCAGGCGCCGCCTCGCTGAGCCGCTCACCCTAGAGGTAGAGGCGCCCTGCCAGCGCTTGCGCAACGCGCATCAGTGGGCGGACTGGCCGACGATCACCAGTATGTCGGTCCCCTCGAAGGCGGTCCCGAGGTTCGTTTCACCTGAGACGGTCACACTCACCCCAGTACCGGCGGGCAGCGGACACCCGAGCGCCGCCGCCACGCTACCTGCTTTGAAGAAGACCACCCGATCGCGCAGCCCGTCTGCGTTCAGGTCCGGCCTAGCCGCCATGCCGAGCGCGCCGACGCTTCCGGCCGGGCCGCTCAGTGAGACGCTGGCGGTGTCCACGGCGGTCGCGTCGAAATCGGGGCCACTCAGGATGGCGACCGGCAGATCCCCGCTGTTGGCGCAGCTGAAGCTGTTGTCGCTGCCGCCAGGCACGACGTCGACCGCGACCTGGGTGGCGCCCCCGCCAGCGCCGGCGAAGAAGAGGTAGGCCTGGCCCTGGCTGGAGTTGCCGTCGGCGTATTGGTAGGGCGCCCCCACCAGCAGCCCCGGCGTCCCGCCCTGGTTGGGGTCCCCCACGGCGGCGATGGCGTTGCCGAAGAAGCCGCCGAAGCTCTGGGCCGTCGTCGGGTCGTCGAGGGTCTGCAGCAGGCCCCCGCCGGCCCCGCTGAAGACCGACACCTGGCCCTTGTAGAGGACGCCGCCCACCGTCTGGTAGGGCGCGGCGACTGCCAGGTCCGGGGTGCCGTCGCCGTCGAGGTCGCCGATGCCGGCCACCGCGCTGCCGAAATTGGCATAATCCTGCGGCGTGGGGTCGTTCAGCGTGAGCAGCAGACCCCCATCGGCCCCGCTGAAGACCAACGCCTGGCCCTGCATCGGGTGAGCGCCGACGTCCTGGTAGGGCGCCCCGGCCAAGAGGTCGGCGACGCCATCGTGGTCGACGTCGCCGGTTCCGGCCACCGCGAACCCGAGACCCGACAGGACCAGCGGTGTCGGGGTGTCGAGGGTGTGGAGCAGGGTCCCGTCGCTGCCGCTGAAGACGAAAGCCTCGCCCTGCCCCTGATAGGGTGCCCCCACCAGCAGGTCCGGGGTACCGTCGGCATCGACGTCGCCAACGCCAGCCAGGGCATAGCCAAAATTGGCGGAGGCCTGCGGCACCGGGTCGTCGAGGGTCAAGAGCAGGCCACCGTCAGCGCCGCTGAAGACGAAGACTTGGCCCTGGGCCGTATTGCCTCCCGGGGCCTGGTAGCGCGCTCCCACCACCAGGTCGGCCACTCCATCCCCGTCGACGTCCCCGATGCCCGCCACCGCAGCGCCGAAGTTGGCGTAGGCCTGGGGCGTGGGGTCGTCCAGCGTGCGCAGCAGTCCGCCGTCGGCCCCGCTGAAGAGGAACACCTGCCCTTGCCCGGCGTTGGCCCCGACGGTTTGGAAGTAGGCCCCCACCGCCTGGTCGGAGACGCCATCGCCGTTGAGGTCCCCCGCGTCGGCAACGGCCGCCCCGAAGTTCGAGCTGGCCTGGGTAGTGGGGTCATCGAGGGCGCGGATGACTGCCCCGTCGCTGCCGCTGAACACGAAGGCGCGTCCCGCGCCCTGGTTCGGGGCGCCGACGAGTAGATCCGCGACGCCATCCCCGTCGACGTCGCCCACCCCGGCCAGCGCGGCGCCGAAGTTCGCGTAGGCCTGCGGCGCGGGGTCGTCCAGGGTCAGCGGCGGCGTGTCGGCCAGCGCGTTGGCGCAGCCCAGACCGAGTCCCGTCGCGAGACCGATTCGGATAAGGCCCAGCGGCGAGCGAACGGGAAATGGTGTCTTCATCGGGTCCTCCGTCAAGGTTGTTGGACTTCCAAGCGTCACTTGCGCCCGCATCGCCGCCCGCCGGCCACTCATCAGGGCCTCGCGGCTATTTCTTGATCTTGATCTGGCCACCGCCCAGCGCCGTGGTCGGCGTGCTGCTGTCGCTTGCCCCTACCTGGTTGTCGTAGACGATCTGGCCGGTGGCGGTGTCCCAGATCTTCACGCGGAGGGTGTCCACGTCGCCGCCGCCCGTGAGCTGCCCGTCCTTGGCGGTGACCATGAACGAGTAGCCGGGCTGGTCGTTTACCTGGCCAACGCCCTTGAACTGCGCCTTGGAGCCGCTGACCACGAGCCACTGGTAGGTGGTCGACACAAACTTCAGCGCGTCACCCTCCAGCTTGAATTCGGTCTCTCCCTGCGGAACCGTGGCGCCCTTCTTGTAGCGCGAGACAAAGCCAAACTCGGCCTTGCCGGTCGCTGTGGGATCGCCGGCCAGGGCCCCGGCCGGAGAGGTGAACCAGCCGCCGCCGGTGACAAAGCCTGCCGTGGGATCGTAGATGACCTCGTAGCGATACTCGGCCTGAGCGCTCTCGCTGCCGTTGGTCAGGGCGAGCCCGATGATGTACACGCCGGCATCGACATAGGTGTGGCTGCCGGAAACGCCACCGCCACCCACTCCGGAGGTGATGGTGCCCGCCGACTGGCTGCCGTCGCCCCAGCTCCACGTAGCCGTTGTGGCACTCCCCGCGTAGGTTGCAGATACGGTGACAGCGGTGTTCATGGGCAGCGGGTCAGTCGGGGCGCTGATGCCGTCGATGGTCAGTCCTGAAGGCGGAGGAGGAGCGATCGCGCTGACCACCACCACAGCCCACGTGGAGAAGTGCCCCACCACCCCCGTGAAACGCACCTTGGCCGGAGTGCTGGTGGTCGGGTTGCCCGCCGCATCCAGCGCCAACACGGACACGCACCCGCCCGCGGTGGGCGCGGCGCTCCCGCTGCACACGGCGAACGTCTGGTACTGGCTGCCCACCGCGTCGCCCTTCACGGCGAGGGTGGCCGCGCCGGAGGAGAGCGCGGTGAGGAGGTCGGAACGGCTGGCAGGGTCAAGCGCCGCCACGTCGATGTCGAAGATCAGCGTGGCATCGGCGTTCAAGGTAGGGATGGCAAAGTTGAAGCTGTAGGCGGAGACGGGATCCACGTTCACCGTGGTGCCCGTGAAGCTGACACCGGTCTCTGCCGGCAGAGTGCTCGGGCTTTGGTGGGTGACGCTGAAGCCCACCTGAGCTGTGGTGGAGCCGGTGGGCAGATAGGCCTGCATGGTGGCTTCGGTGTTGAGCAGGGTGACCGAGGTGTCGAGGCCGCCGGTGTTGGCGGAGAGGGTCGTGGTCCCCACGCCGGTGACGTCGACGTTCCCACCGGCGGTGGTCGTCGAGTAGTTCACCGTGCTGCCGGTCGTCTCGATCGTCAGATCGCCGGCGACAGTCCCTCCGGTGAGGGTAACGGTCGCCGACGGATTGTCGACTACGCTCACCGCACCCGTCGTGCTGGAGCCATCGACAGTGATCGTTGAGGCGCCCGTATTGCCGCTGACCTCGATGCTGCCGGACGCGGGACCGCCGGTTACGCTGATCGAATCTGCCGAAGTGTTCCCGGTTACCCGGACAGCACCATCAGCGGTGGACCCCGACACGCTAATGGTCGTCGCGGCAGTGTTACCGCTTACGGTGATCGCCCCGGTCGCAGTCGAGCCGGTAACAGTCACACTGCTCGCACTAGGGTTCCTTGACGAACGATTTTCTGCACGCGTGAGTCAAGTTTGCGCCGGGGTCAGTTTTGCCTGATCGAACAGGTCGGCGAACGCTTGCTGCAGTCGGCCCATGGCGGTGGCGATAGGTCGGTTGGACGCGTTGGGGCAGCCGTCGAAGAGTTGGGACAATCCCGGTCGCAGGATGCGGCTGTGGACCTTGGTGAAGAACAGGGCGACCCGCAGCCCGAGGTTGGTGACCCGGTAGTGGTAGCTGTGCGGGGTCCGTTCGATCAGCCCATGCAGCCGCAGTCGCCGCAGGTCATAGGTCATACGTCCGGTGGAGTACGCGTCCTCGCGCACCCCCAAGGCTTGGGCCATCCAGGCGCGCAGCGTGGCGTTGCGGAATCCGTCGGGCAAGGTGAGAAATAGACACAGCGCGGTGAACAGGGCCAGCACCCGCGGATCATCGAAGTGCAGCCCGGGGGCCCGTTGGCCGGCGACCACTTGCGGTTGGGTGACCTGATCGAAGACCCCCTCGGCCAAGAGACAGTCCTGACTGAGCGTCTCGACCTCCAGCAGTCGGCGGTTGGCGGCAAAGCCGATGGCCCGCAAGGCGGGCAGGTTGTTCAGGTTCCGCCCGATGCCGAAGTCATGGGTGTTGTTGATCGTGGTCTCGGTGCGCAGGGCCCGGCCTTCCTTGAAATACTGCTTGATCTTGGAGGACTTGTAGCTGACATGCAGCCAGCGGTTGACCCCTTGGGTAATGACGCGGGTGTGGAAGGTCCCCGGCGTGCGTTTGGTGATCCTCCGGTTGAAGATCAGGCTGACCTTCTCGGGTCGTCCCAGGTCGAGGTTCTCGCGGATCACCGCCTCAAAGAGATGGCGCCCGGCCAGGGGCCGGTCGAACACCTGGGTGCGGGAGAACTCCGCTTGCAGGATCGAGAGTTGAACGTTGTAGCCGGCCGCGTGGTCCGCCGCCGTGAAGGGGTCCGGGAGCCGTCCCAGCCACTTAGCGACCAGTGCGGCGATCTTCTCCTCCGTCAGGTCATCCAGGAGCTGTTGCGCGTGGGCCGGATCGGCGCAGGTGAGCAGCCCGTTGTCCAGGGCCTCGAAGGCAATGCCCTCTTTGGCCAACTGCCGCTTGGCGTACTCATGTCCATTGAGACAGACCCGTGCGGTATAAGGGAAGTAGGAGCAGAACTTGATGAACAAGGGGCCGAAGTCCTCATCGACCAGGTAGAAGTAGTCGTGGTTGCACATCACGGTTCCCCGGGTGAACCAGGGGTACGGCTGACCGGTGTGGACGCTGATCTTCTTGATCATGCGGAAGCTGGCAAAGCGCTCTTGGGCCGTGCCGATGTAGAGCACGCCCTCGGGGGCCGAGAACGCCTTGAGCCGTTCCCGGGTGACCTCGTCTTTGCGCTGCCCCTTGGCGAAACGGACGATGTCGATCCCCTCCCGTTTAGCAAAGACGTGGATCGCCTTGACGAAGTCCCGACTGATCGGAGCCATCAGCACCGTCGAGGCGACCTTGGCCCCGCGATGGGCCTTGAAGAAGGTCGCCACTCCGCCGCCGGTCTGCAGCCGTGGCTGATACAGGTTGAGATACAGCCGGTCGATCCCTTCGAGGTCCAGGGTGACATGGTCCTTCAGCAACTCAGCGACGGTTTGGTCTACCATGATTGCAGGCCCCGGTTGACATCTTGGCCACGAGCCACACGCCGCTACGCGCGGCTACACCGGGAGCATAGCCTCCCGTCTCTCAACCGGGGCCGCCCCACACCGCAGAGCACCCCCCATGCCTCGTCGGTCTGAGGCGAAGCCTCGCTAGTATTGCCTGAGACCGAAACGTCACCGCCGACAGTCGCCCCGCTGATCGTGACAGTGCTGAGCGACGGATTGTTCGACACCGTCAGGTCTCCACCCACGGTCGCAAGGAGCGGGGACGCCCATCGACGTCAGGTCAGGGTTCCCCGAGACGGTGAAATTCAAGCTGACGTCCGTGAGGTTGGGCAGCGAGAGCGACGCATAGCCCGCGACGTTCACCAACGAGATGCTCCCCGTGAACGAGGTGAGCCCGTCCAGCGTGGTCTGCGAGGTGGTGAGCGTGATGTTGCCATCGAAGGCGGGCGGCGGGGGGGGCGGAGGCGGAGGCGGGGGCACCAGGATCTTCCGAACGCGGTGGTTCAGCGAGTCGCTCACCCAGAAGCTGCCGTCAGTGCCCACGGCCACACCGCCGAGACCGGCAAATCGGGCGAGCGTGGCATCGCCGCCGTCACCAGAAAACCCGGAGGTTCCGGTGCCCGCAACGCTGCTGATGGTGTTCAGTGCGAGGTCGGCCTTCCACACGCGGAGCTGGCCGGCGATGAAGAGGACACCATTGGCGTCCACGTCAACGTCCGTAGCAGAAGCGGCGCCTGTCCCCAGGTTTGCCGCGGTGGGCGAACCCGAGGTGCCATCGCTCGCGCCGCCGCCGGCAACGGTGGTGATGATGCCGTTTGTGGCGATGCGCCGGATGCGGGAAGTTCCTCCCGCGGAGCCGGAATCGAGGACGAACACGTTGCCGGCGCCGTCCACGGCGACGCGGCTGGGGTAGCTGAACGAAGCGGCGAGCGCAGAGCCACCGTCGCCGGAGGTGCCGAAGTTGCCTGTCCCCGCGATGGTAGTGATGATGCCGGCCGCGTTCACCTTGCGGATGCGCAGGTTCCCGGTGTCCGCGATGTACATGTTCCCGCTCCCGTCGAGGGCAACGCCCTCCGGTGCGACGCCGGCCAGGGTCGCCTGGCCGCCATCGCCGGAGAACAGGATGCTGCTGGTGCCGGCCACGGTGGTGATGATGCCGGTGGACATATCCACCTTGCGGATGCGGTTGTTGAGCTGATCAGCCAGGTAGACGTTGCCCGCCGCATCCAGAGAAACGCCAAGCGGCGTCCCGAGCGTCGCGGAAGTGGCCGGGCCGCCGTCGCCGTCACCACCCAAAAAGTCGAGCACCCCGTTCACGCCTGCGATGGTGGTGATGACGCCCGTGGCCCCGTCTACCCGGCGCACCACAAACGCGTCGTAATCGGCAAAGACGATGTTCCCGGCACCATCCACCGCGATGCCCTGGGGAAGGCTCAGCTGGGCAGCGGTGGCGAGACCGCCATCACCGTACGTGGTCCCGCCGCCGGCCACCGTAGTGATGGTCCCGGGAGCCGTCCAGGCGTTGTCCACTACGTCCGATCCGTTCGCGCTGAAGTCGGCCGGCAGGTCGAAGGCAGGCCCTTGGGTCGGAAAGTTCGCCGTTACGTTGGCGTCCCAGATTGCGTTGCTCGCGCTTGGCGGGATGTCGGCGTCGAGTGTGGCATCGACCGAGACGGGCAGGGACACGCCGGTGGGGACGTCGACCACGGGGCTCGCCAGCCGGCCGGAAAAGCTGACCACGCCCGGCACGCTGCGGTCCACCGCCAAGGTCCCTTCCTGCCCGGGAAAGGGGGCGCTGAGCCCGATGGAGACGCTTGTGGAGGCGCCGTACAGGCTCACCGTGATGTCGCTCAAGACCTCGCCGCAGGCGGCGGTGGGCAGGTCATCTCGAAGCGGCCCGAGACGTCCACGAACACCTGCGTCGATACGCTGGCGCCAGGACCGGTAAAGACCACCGAGGAGTCCGCGGCCGCTGTGGTGGTTGGCTGCATGGGGGTGCTGGTGAGCGCAGGACTGTAGGCGCCGCTCTGGCTGAGGGCGACGATCCCGGGTCCGGTCCGCAGCACATAGTCCGCCCCTTCGACGTTGGCGGGGTCGTCCCTCAGGGTGCCTGTGACGTCCCAGATGGCGCTGGGCGACATCACCAGCGTGCCGCCGGTGAGCGGCCAACTGGCGGTGCCGCTGGCCTCGACCGAGAAGGTATCCGCGCGCGCCGGGCCGGCCGCGAGGAGCAGGCCGAGCACGGCTGTCACGCGTGCGAGCGATGGCTGGTTCATGTCCCCTCCCCCTTCTGAAACCGATTGCGTTCTTGTGGCAGGCGAACGAAGGCGTCTGGCCGCCCGTTCCAGGAAGCGGGGCGGGTCGCCGCGGGCTCGGCCCCAAAATCCGTCAGTTGGCCGTCAATGAACGCCAATTTTCGCAAATGACTCAGTCGCTTCCATCGTTCCCCCCGGTCACCTGCCAGGGGAAATGAGACTGGTCGTAAGCACTCGATTATTCGCGTTTATTTGCGGCCCAACTGCTCTTTCTCGGTTGGCCGATCGTGTCAGTGGGTAGGACGAGGCGGTCCGGAAGCAAAAGTTCCGCTATTTCCCACTCTAACGCTGAGTAATAGCTGTCGTGCCCATTTGCGCAACCATGGAGATTTGGTGGGATATCTGCTGGGGCTTCAGCGGCTGTCTTGCCCTCGCCTTGGCGCCGCGGAAGGCGGGGCTATCCGGTTAGGCGGCGCTAACCCGACCTGCGGGAGCCGTGCGCTTCCACCCAGGCCCCACGGGCGCGGCTTGGGCGCGGCGAGCGGTATCAGCAGACCCTGCCCTCAGCCCTTCTCCAACGCCGCCGCGCGGGGGCGGTACTGCAGGCCGTAGAGCATTTCCATGTAGCGCCGCGTCTCGGCGCGCTCGAGGTCCGTGCTTTAGCGCCAGCAAGCAGCGGGTCACCATTTAGGTGACCCCCATCAATGGAACAGCGCGTAGGGCGGAACGCGATAGCGGTTCCGCCAACAGCCGGAACGTACGGCTCCGGACCGCTGTTCCGACATTTTCCGGTGGTCTCGCCAGGCATCCGCATGGCGGCTCGCCCTGCGGGGTACCCGCTGATCCAACCTGAATCGCCCGCCGGCAATCCATTGCCGACGGTTTGCGGGTGCTGCGAGTGTGAGGCTCAGACCTGCTGGATGCCGGCGATGTGCCAGTCGCCCTCGGGACTGGCCCACGGGTGCTGGACGTGCCAGATCTCGTCGAACTCCTCGGCGACGCCTTGCTCGTCCTCGCGGATCAGGCCGGTGAACCGGACGCTGGCGACGACCAAGTCTTCCTCCCGCTGAGTGCTGAGGATCTCTGCGCGCAGCTGCACCACCTCGGTGTATTGCTCGCCGTCGAGTCGCTCGCGCTCGCGCTGCAGCTCGGCGAAGAGCTGGGGCGTCGTGTAGTCGCGAATGTCGCGGAAATCTGCCCGGTCCCAGGCCGCCTGGAGGCGGATGAAATGGGTCTTGGCGCCCTCAGTGAATGAGCCGCCGTCGAACCAATCGGGAAACTCCTCGTGGTCTGCGGGCTGGCGCGGCATCTCACCCATGCTCGGGGGGACGGCGCTGGCGGTACGACTGTCCGGCGCCCCATGGCCAGTCTCTGACCCCAGGTTCGCCGCCGACTCGCGGGCATAGGCAGTGTCTCGGGGCAATGGCTGAGTCTGCGGTTGCGCGGCCCCGCCGTAGGCACCGGCGGTCGCTGGGCTGGGTCCCGTCTGGCCTCGCCTGAGCATGCGCACGAGCATGACGCCCCCGATCACCAGGGCGCCAATCAGCAGGAAGTCCATGGGCTGCAGGCCCTCGAACGCATCGCCGAAGAACAGGGACGCGAGGAGCCCACCCGCGGCCAGGCCGGCGAGGGGACCGAGCCAGCGGCTGGCGCCGCTCGTCTGGGGCGTGCGCTGGCCGGCGGCGGCACTCGGGCTCTGGGTCTGGGGTGGTTTCTGCACCTGCCGGGGCATGGTCTTGTACTGCTTGCCGAAGCTGCCGCCCCCTCCGAAGCGCTTCGCCTCCGCGGACTCGGGCAGGGACAACAGGCCGGCCACCAGCAGGGCCAGGGCGGCGTTCAGCATGATCTTGAGATTCATGGTGGGATTCGCTTCCTCGTGGTTTAGCGGGCGTCGTGTTGGACGCCACTATGCCTCAGATACTCGGGTTTCCGGTGCGCAATACAACTCGAATTTTGCCCCGGGATGGGTCGGATTCAGTTGGGCCGCAGTGGCTCCACCCTGGGCGCCGCAGGCTCAAGGACCTTGGCCGCCCCGATCCCTCGTGGATCGCTCGCCGCCTCCACGCGCCCCGAGGCCCGGTCCCAGAATAGCGCCTGCATGTTTCCAAACGGGCGCGCCTGAGGGTCGAGCCGATGGCCCTTGGAGACCAGGTTCGCCTGCTCGTCCGCGCTGAGGGCCCCGGGCTCGAACTGGACGGCGTTGGGAAGGAACTGGTGGTGCAGCCGCGGGCGGCTCACCCACTCGGCCACCGGCGCCCCGTCCACCGCCGCCAGGATGCCCTGGAGCACCATGCTGATGATGCGGCTCCCGCCTGGCGTGCCGAGGACGGCGACGCCCCGTTCCGACTCCAGGAAGGTGGGCGACATGCTGGAGAGCATGCGCTTGCCGGGGGCAATGGCATTGGCCTCCCCGCCGACCAGACCGTAGACGTTTGGCACACCGGGCTGGGCCGAGAAGTCGTCCATCTCATCATTGAGAAGCACCCCGGTGCCGGGCGGAACGAAGCCGGAGCCGAAGGGGTAATTGATGCTCAGGGTCGCTGCGACTCGGTTGCCCTCTGCGTCCAGGATGGAGAAGTGGGTGGTGTCCTGTCCCTCGGCCGCGCGCGACGGGTCCGGTGTCGGACCAGGCGGGCACTGCAGGTCGGTGAGCAGGCTGGGGCTCGCCCGCTCGGGGTCGAAGTCCCGGATCAGTCCGGCGGCATAGAAGGGGTGGGTCAGGCGTGCGATCGGGATCTCCACCTGATCGGGGTCGCCGAGATAGCGGGCGCGGTCGCGGTAGGCCCGGCGCATCACCTCAACCAGGGCGTGGGGGCGGTCCGGGCCGGTCAACACGGCCGGATCCATGGCCGAGAGCATATTGAGCATGGAGACCAGCAGCACCCCGCCGGAGCTGGGGGGCGCTGCGCTGACGACCCGCCAGCCCCGATAGGTCCCGACCACGGGCACGCGCTCGACCAAGCGGTAATCGGCCAGGTCTTGGAGGCTCCAGATGCCGCCGGCGGCGCGTACCCCCTGCACCAGGCGCTCCGCCAGGTCACCGTTATAGAACCCGGCATGGCCCTCCCGGGCCAGGGTCTGGAGGGTTTCGGCGAGCTCCGGCTGGCGAAGGCGGTGTCCCAGGGGCGGTGGATCGCCATGCAGAAGGAACTGGGCCGCGGCCGACGGCGAGGCGCCGAGCGCTTTTGCGCGCATCTGGGCGAGCGACTGGTAGATGGGATCCACCTCGAAACCGTCCCGGGCGAGCGCGATCGCCGGGGCCAGGGATTGGGCGAGGGGCAGGCGTCCGTACTCCCGACTCAGGTGGGCGAGGGCCGCCGGTACGCCCGGGATCCCCGCGGCCAGTGGACCGTCCAGCGCCAGCTCGGGAACAAAGCGCCCTTCGGCATTCAGGTATAGGTCCCGGTGGGCGGCCAGGGGGGCTCGCTCGCGCCCGTCGACCATCACTTGGCGGCCGTCCCAGGCCCGGTGCAGCAGCCAGAAACCCCCGCCCCCCAGGCCGGAGCTGTAGGGCTCGACGACAGCCAGGACGGCACTTACCGCCACCGCCGCATCGAAGGCGTTGCCGCCGGCCCCGAGGATGGCGACGCCGGCCTGGGTGGCGGCGGGGTGGGCCGTGGCGATCGCGGCCTGGGCCGGCCGCTCGTCCACATCGGCCCGGCAGCCGAGGGCGAGCAGAAGTAGGGCCAGGGGGGCGAGGGGCGCCAAGGGGCCGCCCCTCGATCGCAGGGACACAGGCGTGGGGTGCAGCAGAGGATGAGCGGTTCGGGGGGCCTCAGGCCTCCTTGGTGATGCGCTCGTACTTGGTCCGCAGCTCCTCTTCGGACTCCTCGCGGTCCGGGTCCTTGATGATGCAATCCACCGGGCAGACCTCGACGCACTGGGAGGTCTCGTAGTGACCGACGCATTCGGTGCACAGATCCGGGTCGATCTCATAGATCTCGTCACCCTGGGAGATGGCGCCGTTCGGGCACTCGGGCTCGCACACGTCGCAATTAATGCATTCGTCGGTGATCAGCAGTGCCATGGCTAAACTCCTCTAGGTCGAAACACTCGGATCGCGTGACAGGGCGATTCGGCTCAAATCCCGAATAGGCGGTCGCCCGAGCCCATTTCAAGGGTGGTGCCCGGTTTTGGGGTGGGCGCAGATGTTATCCAAACCGCTCACGTAATGCAGCCTGGACGGTGGGCGCCACAAAGGGCGTCACATCCCCGCCGAGACGCGCTATCTCGCGCACCAGTGACGAGGAGATGTAGGTAAATTTCTCGTCCGGCGTGAGAAAGAGGGTCTCGATGTCCGGCGCCATGCGGCGGTTCATGCCCGCGAGCTGGAACTCGTACTCGAAGTCGGACACCGCCCGCAGCCCGCGCATGATGACATCGACCCCGAGCTCTCGGGCGAAGTTCACCAGGAGCCCGTTGAAGGAGACCACCTCCACGTTCTTCGCGTGGGGCTGGGTGGCCACGACGTGGCGCACCAGCTCCACCCGCTGCTCGCTGCCGAAGGCGGGGGCCTTACTGGTGTCCGCGGCCACGGCCACCACGACCCGGTCGAACAGGCGGGCGGCGCGCAGGATCAAGTCGCAATGGCCGTTGGTGATGGGATCGAAGGTCCCAGGATAGACCACGCTGCGCACGGATGGGGCCTCGTTCGGGTTCAGGCCGGCGCGCGCCTGGGAAGCGCTGACTGCATCGCCGGTGAAGGCCGTGACGATAGCACAGGCGCGGGCTGCGTCGTGCGCCCTGCGCGGAGGGCGGCCGTTTATGCGCCAGTGCTCTCCACCGGGTGCGCCAGTGCCAGCCCGTACCGGACCTGCCCCGCGGTGCGCTCGCGGATCAGTACCCAGCCAACCGGGAGTGGCGGGAAGTTCGACCGCGCCTCGGTCTCCAGGTAGACGCGGGCCCCAGGGGCGAGCCAGCCGGCCCGGTCGAGCAGGTTGCAGGCGGGTGCCAGAAGTCCCAGGGCGAAGGGGGGGTCGAGGAAGACCAGGTCGAAGGGGCCGCCCGCCGCGGCGCTGTCGGTCTCCGCGAGCCACGTCAGGGCGTCGGCACGAACCACCCGCGCCACATCGCCCACGCCCAGGGATTCGACGTTGGACTGCAGCTGGCGGGCGACCGCTCCCGACTGCTCGATCAGCACCACTCGGGCGGCTCCCCGGGAAGCGGCCTCGAGACCGAGTGCGCCACTGCCGGCAAAGGGGTCCAGGCAGCGTGCGCCCTCGGCCACGGGCGCCAGCCAGTTGAACAGGGTCTCCCGCACCCGGTCCCCAGTGGGGCGCAGGCCCGGTTGGTCTGGAATCGGCAGGCGGCGGCCGCGAAATCGGCCGCCGATGATGCGCAGCCGCCCCGTTCCCGCGGGGGCCGGCGCTGGGGCAAGGGGCGGCGACCTTCCGGCGGGGGGCTTAGTCCGCCCCACCGGTGGCAGACACCTGCTCGGCCCTCTCTCCGTCACCACCGACGGTCACCACGGCCAGCCGCTCCGGGTGGACGCGGCGGGCGAACGCATCACGGATCTGGTCGCCGCTGATCGCCTCGATGCGCTCCACGAAACGGTCGAGATAGTCCAGGGGCAGCCCATAGAAGCCGATCACCGCCAGGTAGGCGACGATGTCCGAGTTCTCCGCAATGCGCAGGGGGAAGCCCCCGGAGAGGTTCTTCTTGGCGGCCGTCAGCTCATCTGCGGTGGGACCCTTCGCAATGAAGCGCTTCAGGGTGTCGATCATGACCTCGCGCGCCTGGTCCGCCTGGTCGTTGCGCGTCTGCAGGCCCATCATGAAGGGACCCGGCTGGGCGAGCGGAAGGAAGTAGCTGTAGGTGCTGTAGGAGAGCCCTCGCTTCTCCCTGACCTCGTCCATCAGCAGCGACACCAGCCCGCTGCCGCCGAGGATGTGGTTGCCGAGATAGAGGGTGAAGTAGTCCGGGTCGCCGCGGCGCATCCCCGGCTGACCCGCCATCACCGTGGTCTGGCTGGAGGGGAAGACGATGCGCTGCGCCGCCCCGGCCGCGAGCTGCGCCACTTCGGGCAGTGGAGGGGCCCGCTCACCCTTCGGCAGCTTGCCGACCACCCGCTCGGCCAGGGCCTTAGCCGCCGTCGTATCCAGGGCCCCGACGATGGCGACCACGGCGTTTTCCCCGGTGTAGTACCGGGCGTGGAAGGCCTTCAGGTCATCCGGTGACAACGCACGGACCGATGTGTCGGTGCCCGAGGGATCCGACGCGTAAGGGTGTTCGCCGAACACCGCGCGGTAGAAGGACTTCTTGGCGACCGTGCTCGGAGATTCCTCATCCTGCCGCAGTCCGATCAGGGTGTTTTGGCGTACCCGCTCCAGGTCGTCCGGCTTGAAGGTAGGCGCGGCAAGCACCCCGGCCAGGGTCTCCAGCGCCGTGCCAAAGGCGGGCTCCTGCGTCAGGCTGCGAATCGAGACCGACGTCATGTCCCGGTCCGCCGAGGCGCTGAGCTGGGCACCCACGTCCTCCATGCGCGAGGCAAGGGCGTCGGCGTCCCAATTCCGGGCGCCCTGGGTGAGCATGGAGGCGGTCATGGACGCAAGTCCGGGCTTGTCGCCGTCCCGGGCGCTGCCGGCGTCGAACACCACCCGCACATCGACCATGGGCAGCTCCGGGGCCTCCACGAACAGCACCCGGGCGCCGTTCCCCGTCTCCCAGGTCTGGATCTTGGGACCCGCCCAAACGCTTCCGGTCAGGAGCAGAAGCCCGGCGGCCAGCGCGGGAAGGAGTCCGCCCCGAGCGGGGCTTATGGTCACGCGGTTCTCAACGGACATTTCCGTGACCTCCAAGCCCCACCGGGGCATGCGTCGGCTGTTTGCCGTCCAAGGGCTGGGGGTACAGAACGGCCACCGTGAGTTGGTCGTCGACCAGATATTTTTTGGCAACCGCCTGCACCTGCTCGGGGGTCACCGCCGAGAGTTTGTCGACGTACTGGTCGGCCAACTCCCAGCCCAGCCCGACTGCCTCCAGCTGGCCGAGCTGCATGGCCTGATAGAAGACCGAGTCCTTCTCGTAGACCTTGTTGGCGATGAGCTGGGTGCGGATTCGTTCCAACTCGTTGGTGTCCACCGGCTGGGCCTTCAACTGCTCGATCTGGGCTCGGATCGCGGACTCCAAGGCTGGGATGTCGTGACCCTTGGCCGGGACGCCGTCGAACAGGAAGAGTCCGGGCAGGCGCGAGAAGGAGTTGTAGCTCGCCCCGGCGGAGGATGCCACCTGGCTGCCGCGCACCAACTCACGGGCGAACCGGGCGCTGGTGCCGCCGTCCAGCACAGAGGCCAGAATCTCCAGTGCATACGGCTCCCAGTCCTCATCCGCCTGCGAGAGGGAAGGCGTCTTGAATCCCATGATCAGGTAGGGCTCCTTGGCGGGGGCCTTGACCCGCAGCCGCTTCTCACCGCGCTGCTCAGGCTCTTCCCGTGTCTTGGGGGGCCCGATGGCCTCTGCCTTCAGGGGGCCGAAGTGCTTCTCGGCCAGTGCGAAGACCTTCTCCGGGTCAACGTCGCCCGCGACCACGACCGTGGCATTGTTGGGCGCGTACCAGAGGCGGTACCACTCCTTGATGTCTTCAAGCGTCAGCTGCGCCAAATCACCGGACCAGCCGATCACCGGATTGCGGTAGGGGGAGGCGGCGAAGGCCGTCGCGCCGAATTGCTCGTAGGTGAGCGATTGAGGGTTGTCGTCGGTGCGCATGCGCCGCTCCTCCTTGACCACCTCCAACTCCTTTTTCGTGTCTTTGGGGTCGAGTGCGAGGTTGCGCATGCGCTCCGCCTCCAGCTCGAAGGAGACCTCCAGTCGGTCGCTCGCCAGATTCTGATAGTAGGCGGTGTAGTCGCTGCCGGTGAAGGCGTTCTCCTCGCCCCCGTTCTCAGCGACGATGCGCGAGAACTCGCCGGGTGCGAGCCGCTCCGTACCCTTGAACATCATGTGCTCCAGCACGTGGGAGACTCCGGTGATACCGCCGTACTCGTAGCTGGAGCCCACCTTGTACCAGACCTGGGACGTGAGGATGGGGGCGCGGTGGTCGGGCTTCACCAGGACCTTGAGGCCATTGTGCAGGGTGCGCTCGAAGACCTTCGGCTGTTCCTCGCTGGAGGCCAAGGCCGGGGCGGCCAGGCCTGGCGCGAAGAGGCCGGCGAGCAGGGGAAGGCCACGGAGGCCGACCCTGAGTGCATGGGGGAGTGAAGAACGTCGCTGCATCACATTTCCAGTCATCGTTTGTAGGGGTCGCCGCGGCGACGCTGAGATAGGGGCTGAGTATGTCGTGCTCCAGTCCCGGGAGAGGGCGGGGGCATGACCATTCGGTAATTCGGCGCGGCCGGCGGGCACGCTGCATCTGTTAGCATACTGGGCCGCGCCACAAGCCAATCCCCCGGCAATCAACCATGTTCGGTTTCGGTAAGAAGCACCAGGAGACTGCCCATCCGGAGGAGGAGACCCCGGAAGCCCGGCGGGGGCTGTTGTCGCGCCTGCGCGAGCGGCTCTCGCGCACCCGTGCCCAGCTCGGCGCTGGCCTCGGAGACCTCTTCCTCGGCCGCAAGCGCATCGACGACGAGCTGCTTGAGGATCTCGAGACCCTGCTCCTAACGGCGGACGTGGGTGTGGACGCCACCGCGCGCATCATCCGCGATCTCACCCAGCGCGTGAAGCGCCAGGCGATGTCCGACCCTCAGGCGCTCCTGGCGGCCCTAAGAGAAGATCTGCGTCAGATTCTGGTGGCCGCCAAAGCCCCGGTGCGCGAGGCCGCCCCGGGCCGACCTCAGGTGATCCTGATGGTCGGGGTCAACGGCGCCGGTAAGACCACGACCATCGGCAAGCTCGCCAAGCGGCTTCAGGACGATGGCAACAGCGTCATGCTGGCCGCCGGGGACACCTTCCGCGCCGCGGCCGTCGAGCAGCTCCAGGCATGGGGGGAACGCAACGGGGTTGCAGTGATCGCCCAGCAGTCGGGCGCGGATTCGGCGTCGGTGGTGTTCGATGCACTCCAGGCCGCGGGCGCCCGGGGTATCGATGTGTTGATCGCCGATACCGCCGGGCGCTTGCATACCAAGACCAATCTGATGGACGAGCTGGCCAAGATCTCCCGGGTGATGAAAAAGCTCGACCCCGAGGCGCCCCACGAGGTGATGCTGGTGGTGGATGCCACAACTGGCCAGAACGCCCTCAATCAGGCGGTCCAGTTCCATCAGGCGGTTGGACTCACCGGCATCACGCTGACCAAGCTGGACGGGACCGCCAAGGGTGGCATCGTGTTCGCCATCGCCGAGCGGCTGAAGGTCCCGATCCGGTTCATCGGGGTGGGCGAGTCCATCGAGGACCTGCGTCCCTTCGACCCCGACGAGTTCCTGGATGCCCTGCTTGGCTGAGGGTGCGCCAATTCAGGAGGCCGCGGTGCCGTGATCCAGTTCGAGCATGTCTTCAAGCGCTATCCGGAACGAGGCGATGCCCTGTGCGACGTCAGCTTCGCGATGCAGGCGGGTGAGATGGTCTTCCTTACCGGCCACTCTGGCGCCGGCAAGAGCACCCTGCTGCGCCTCATCGGACTCCTGGAGCGGCCGAGCCGCGGTCAGGTGCTCGTCAACGGGCGCAACCTTGCCACCCTGCCGAGGCGCAAGATTCCCCATCACCGCCGCCAGGTGGGCATGATCTTCCAGGACCATCGACTGCTTCAGGACCGCAGCGTCTTCGACAACGTGGCACTCCCCTTGGTGGTGACAGGTCTGGGTCACAAGGAGACCGGCCGGCGGGTGCGGGCGGCTTTGGATCAGGTCGGACTCCTCAAGCGCGAGCGGGCGCTCCCGGTTGCCCTGTCCGGCGGGGAGCAGCAGCGGGTCGGAATCGCCCGGGCCGTGGTGGCCCGACCGCCCCTGGTGCTGGCTGACGAGCCGACCGGCAACCTGGACCCGGACCTGTCACGGGAGATCTTCGAGCTGTTCGAGCGCTTCCACCACGTGGGTGTCACCCTGATGATCGCCACCCACGACCTGGGCCTGATCCGCTCCATGCGCCACCGCACCTTCACCCTGAGCGAGGGCCGGCTGGCGAACGACTCCGGTGGTTGGTAGCGGTGGCGCTGGGCTCAATCCCGGGGCTGGCGAAAGGCCGAGCCACAGGCCGGACGAAGACCCGCGCCCGCCGCCGCAATGCGCCGGGCCTCGCCGAGCTGCCCCGGGCCTGGCTCAGCCATCATGTCCAGAGCGCCGTCGCCACCCTGGGCCGGCTGATGCGCGCTCCGCTGCCGACCATCATGACGGTGGCGGTCATCGGTGTCGCCCTGGCCTTGCCCGCCGGACTCTACGTGCTCACCGAGAACCTGCGACAGCTGGTGGGCAGCTGGGACCAGGCCGCCGCGGTCTCTGTCTTCCTGCGCCGGGAGGTGTCAGACCAAGAGGCCGGTGCGGTGGCGGAGCACCTGCGCGGTTGGCCGGAGCTGGAGGGGGTTCAGGTGATCGGCGCGCAGGAGGCCCTTGACGAGTTTCGGGAGCAGGCCGGTTTTGGCGATGCACTGGCCCACTTGACAGAGAACCCGCTGCCGGCCGTGTTGGGGGTGTCACCCCGCCCCGCCTATTCGAAGCCCGAAACCATCGGGGACCTGGAGGAGCGTCTCAGGGAGCTGCCGGAGGCGGACTTCGTGCGGGTCGACACCCAGTGGCTGATGCGCTTCCAGGCGATCCTGGACCTGATTCAGGCCGCGGTGCTGTCGCTCGGCGGGCTGCTGGGCCTAGGCGTCCTCCTGATCGTCGGCAATACCATCCGCTTGGAGATCCTGAACCGTCGCGAAGAGATTGAGATCATGGAACTGGTCGGCGCAACCGCGTCGTTCGTCCGCCGTCCCTTCCTCTATGCCGGGGGCTGGTACGGCTTTCTCGGCGGCCTGTCCGCCTGGTTTCTGGTCACCGTCGCGGTATTCGCGCTGCAGGGACCGGTGTCGCGCCTCGCGAGCCTCTATGGCAGCGAGTTCCCGCTGTCTGGGCTTGGCTTCTTGCCCCTCCTGGGGATCCTGGCGGGAAGCATGCTGCTGGGGCTGGTGGGAAGCTGGATCGCGGTCAACCGTCACCTGAAGGGGATCGAGCCGGGCTGAGAGGGCGGTTCCCGAGCTTGGGCCATGAACATGCTCTGAACAGATTCTCGCTGGAGCTGGCCCGTTCGCGCCCGCGGCCATGACGAAACTTTAATTCCCCCGTCACGCTATTTGGTAGGTTTATGCATATCTTTGTATCTGCAGTAAAAAATTTCATGATCGTCAACTACGATGGATCAAATCGGAAGATCCGATGCTTTTTGAAGCGGTTGTCCCTTGTACCCCGCCGAAGCCTCGCCTAGAGTCTTGGAAACTTTTGTCGCGGTCGGGAATCGAAAACCCCGTCGAAAGTGCTGGCAAAATCCATAGCAAACTGCTAGGATTTATTCCTAAGCTTGAAACTGAGGTATTTGGACCATGGCCAAAGAATTCGCCCTGATGCCCACCGGCAACATCGATGCGTACATCAGCGCCTCTTACCAGATCCCGGTGTTGACCCCCGAGGAAGAGAAAGATCTCGCGGTCCGTCTGCGGGATAACGGCGACATGGAAGCCGCGCGCCGGATGGTGATGTCTCATCTGCGCTTCGTGATCCGCATCGCGCGCGGCTACCTTGGTTACGGGTTACCCCTCCCCGACCTGATTCAGGAGGGGACCGTCGGCCTGATGAAGGCGGTGCGCCGCTTCGAGCCGGACATGGGCGTGCGACTGGTGTCATTCGCCGTCCATTGGATCCGGGCCGAGATCCACGAGTACATCCTGCGCAACTGGCGCATCGTCAAGGTGGCTACCACGAAGGCCCAGCGCAAGCTGTTCTTCAACCTGCGCAGCGCCAAGAAGCGGCTGGGCTGGTTCACCAAGGATGAGGTGGAAAGCGTGGCCGCCGACCTCGGTGTGAAGCCGGAGACAGTGTTAGAGATGGAGTCGCGGCTCGCCAACCAGGACCTGGCCTTCGACGGCTACGAGGACGATGACGACGACGCGCCATCCGCCCCCTCCACCTACCTTCCGGACACGCGAATGGAGCCGGCGCGGATGCTGGAGCGCGAGGACACCGACCGCGATCAGCGCGAGCGTCTCTACGCTGCGCTACAGCGCCTCGACGAGCGCAGCAAGGTGATCCTTCGCGAGCGCTGGCTGTCGGAGAAGAAGCAGACGCTCCACGAGCTGGCTCAGCAGTTCAACGTCTCCGCGGAGCGTATCCGCCAGATCGAGAAGAACGCCATGAAGAAGTTGCGCGTCCAGCTCGAAATCTAACCAAAATCCGCCCACACGCAAACGATCAGGCCCGCTCAGAGCGAGCCTGATCGTTTCCGGCCCCGGCGCGAAGCCGGTCGTATGCCGCGCGGTTCCGTTCGCGTAGCAATCATCCTGAGCGGGGGCTGCTAGTCAAACTAGGCCTGTCGATCGGTTGAATCGGCAGCTGGAAGCGGTCACCGCCGGCCCTGAGCTTGGTCGGGTGGAAGCAACCCATTGCTGTCACTGAAACCGCGCCGCCGAGTGGCGGCTATCTGGAGTCGAGCCGACTCCGCACCCAGTAACGAATAAGCAGATATCGCTCGTCACGAAACGGCGATGCCAACCGTGGCACAAGAAGGTCGGCGCACGGCGGATACAGGTCTGGTGGATGAATGCGAGCCGACCCGGTCTGGCGGGGTGTGGCGACCGCTACGCGTCCAGCCCTTACGCGCACGCGAGAAGCTACGGCGCCATCCGCCTTATCCTTCGTCAAACCCCTCATCGACGTCGTTGCTCATGGTCTGGCTAAGCCCCTGCTCGGGATGCTCGACGGCAATGGCCTCGTAGGTACTCTTGCTGGTCTCCGAATCGAAGTAGATCGTCAAGCCGTCGCGCGCTTCACCTTCTTGGACCGAGGGGTGTCCCTTGGTATCTACGATGGTGTGTCCCGTGATCGGATCTGTGTGCTCTACCCGGTGAAAATGGGGGTGAGTGGCCTCGGGGTTCATGGCATGATCCTGTTCAGGAAAGGTCGGAGAATCCGCCTTCACTACCAAAATATTAGGTACCTCACCGCCATAGGCAAGAATACCCCACAACCTGTGCGCGACAGGACGAGGAGCCCCGTTGTGTCTCCTTCGGTCGCCATGGAGTCTTATTCAGCACCGGGACCCGCACCCCGCGATCCGCCGCCTGGACCAGGCGCTCGGCGAGGACGCGCCCGGTCGCGTCCGGCTCCCAGACGTAATGCTGGAGGTCCAGGGACTTCTCCGCCAGGTCGGTGAGGGCGAAAGGCAGCCGCCGGGACACTGACAGCCCGACACCGACCGGCCGATCATCACCCGTCCTTGCAGCCGGAAAGGCCGGTTTCTGGACAGGAGCTACCGTCTTGCCAGGCACTGCTTCACTGCCACTGCAGCACCGAAAACGAACGATGGACGCCGCTGCTCTTCGCAGGACGAGGGTTCGGCGGAGAAAGCCGATGAGCGGATCGTTCAGGCTGTAGTACAAGCCTCAACCAGACACGGGAGATCATCGAAGATGGCTACGGAGTAGACCAACAAAGAGTCGGTGGAGGTTGACCAGGTGATTAAGCCCACCGGAAAAGACCCGAAAAAACATGCGCAAAGGTGCAGGCAGACTCAATCAACAGCGCGGAGTAACCCTATGAACCTCTTCAAGAACAACGTCGGAAAGACCGATCGCATCATCCGAGTGATCCTCGGGGTCCTGCTGATCGGCAACGTCTTTTTTGCTCTGCAGCACCCGATCGGATGGATCGGCGTCATCCTGGTACTGACCGGTATTGCCGGCATCTGCCCGCTCTATTCCCTACTCGGCCTCAATACCAAGTCGGCGGCCGAGCGGGTTGGCCTCAAATAGCGTGCTTTTAGCCACCTCGCACCTCGTGCGCGGAGCCTCACCTTCTACTCACCGGGAGACTCTCACTATGGAACTACAAAGCCTGATCATCTTCCTCGCCATCGGAGCCTTGGCAGGCTGGCTAGCCGGCATGCTGATGCGCGGCGGCGGTTTCGGACTACTCGGCAACATCGTCGTCGGAGTCGTCGGCGCTGTTCTCGGGGGCTGGCTCTTCGGGGTGCTCGGCATCTCCGCCACCGGCGGGCTGGTCGGTTCCCTGATCACGGCCGTCGCAGGAGCCGCTGTTCTGCTCTTCATTGTTGGTCTGATCAAAAGGACCTGAAACGGCGCCGGCACTTCGCTAGCCTGCCCTCATCACCCGGCCTTGGGCGTTTTTGGGTGCGGTTAGGGGCGTGCCAACGCGTCAGGTTGGGGACAAGGAGTCACGCCATACATTCCAAGGGGGAGCAGGAAAACTCGGACGGCCGGGCGCCAGCCAGCACCCGCGAATTTCAAATGGCGTTCGGTGCCTAACGCCCCGCCGCGCCGCCGCTGAGGTCGTCCGCGGGGTCGAGCGTTTCCTCACGTACCTGCTGGCTACAACCGGTCGGTCGCCGTTGCGGTCGTCTTCGTCGCCCTGTTGGGGGTGGCCACGGAGTTCGGCGTGGTCATGCGGGTGCATCTGGACAACGCGCTGAAGGCCCATCGGGACGCTGAGACGCTGCACACCATCGCCGACCTCAACGCTGCCATTATGGCCGGGGCCGTGCTACGGGGGTGCGGCCCAGGGACATGGTGGCGGTCATCATCGCGGGCCTTCTGCCTACCATGCTCGGTCACGGCACGGGCACCGAGGCCCTCGCCCAGGTTCGAGGTGTGGCGGGGCGTCACTAATTCTACTTTGTCAGATTAGATAATCGCATAACCCACTGAAGAATAGTAAAATATTGGCGACACCAGGTACAGCCGAACAACGGAGAACGAGTCAAATGACGGGCCCGAAGGTCATTTGAAAATACTAATGCATGCATCAATCCAATCGATGAGATCGCCGATCGTTTTGTGCGTTTTCACCAACGGTATTGCGGTCATTTCCGCCGCAAGACCCGCTCCGTCTTCCAGGCGGCCGGCGATTACCTCAAAGGGCTGATGCAAGCGAAACGCAAGAACATGGAACGCATGGAAGAGACGGTGGTCGAGGCCGACGAACAGCGCTTGCAGCATATGCTCACCGATTCGGATTGGGATCATCGGGCGGTGCTCGATCAGGTGGCCATGGAGGCCAATGAGTGGCTGGGCGGTACGGCGGACAGTTGTTTTCTGGTGGATGAATCGGGTTTTGCCAAGAAGGGCAACCACTCCGTTGGTGTGGCCCGCCAGTGGAACGGCCGTCAAGGCAAGGTGGACAACTGCCAGGTGGGTGTTTTCGGTGCCTTGGGCAAGGGCCATCTAGCGACCTTGACGGACCTGCGACTGTATCTACCGAAGGAATGGGTGGATAGCCCGGGGCGCTGCCGCAAGGCGGGCGTACCGGAGCAGCAACGATGCCGACGCACGAAGGCGGACTTGGCGCTGGAGATGGTGCGTCATCAGCGCGAGCTGGGCGTGGCATTTGGCTGGGTGGGTGCCGATGGCGGCTATGGCAAAGAGCCCGCTTTCCTGCGGGGGCTGGAAGCGATGGGCGAGGTCTTCGTGGCGGATGTACACAAGGATCAGCGCATCTATGCGGACGATCCACAGCCACAGGTGCCGGCGGGTGATGAGCGCAAACGCGGACGTCCCCGTAGCCGTTTGCAGGCCCAAACGAGCCCTCACCGGGCGGACGAATGGGTCGACACCCTGGCGCCCTCGGACTGGCAACGGGTGGTGCTTCGCGACAGCACCGAAGGGCGCCTTGAAGTTGAGGTGGTCCACCGACGTGTTTGGCTGTGGGACGGCAAGGAAAAACAGGCCCGTCATTGGCACCTGATCGTTCGTCGTGAGATCGGCTCGCCACAGACGCTCAAGTACACGCTGAGCAATGCCGATCCCGAGTTGCCCACCCATCGGTTGGCCCAGATGCAGGCCCAGAGGTTCTGGGTTGAGCGGGCCTTCCAGGAAGCCAAGAGCCACTGTGGCATGGGCGATTATCAGGCGCGCAAATGGCGGGCCTGGCACCATCACATGACCATGGTAGCCATGAGTCTGTTGTTCATGCTCGAGGAGCGCATTGCGCAAAAAGAAAGCTATCCTCTGCTGAGCTGTTCCGACATCGAAACGCTGCTCAAGACCACGTTACCGCGCCGGGACTTGGAGCGAGATGAAGTCATCCGCCAGATGGAGAAACGCCATCGAAAACGCCTCGCAGCCACTGAGGCACACTTCCGAAAACAAGGGCTGCCGATCCCGGAAACGATCGGCGCGGTTAATCTGACAAAGTAGAACTAAGGTCAGGCTGGAGCAGGGTGTGGCAACGGTCGGAGGCACGCCCGACCCTGCCGCGCTGGTGGCGGCGGTCAACAAGGCGGGTTATGGGGCAGACCTGCGCGGGGCGAGTCGTATTGCCGGAGGGACACCCCCATGTCAGGGACGGGCGTAGGAGGCATCCACAGATGGCGAAGGACATCCGAAGCGGCCCGAGCGGCATGACCAGCTCGTCCTTCAGCGCGCGGCTGGAGATTGTCCGCGCGCCCGAGGTCTAGCCGGCGGCAGCCAATCTGGCGGCGGGACTGCCGTGGTGCGCTTCGACCAGGCAGACCTCCCCCAGGGTTTGGAGGCCGCGCGTGGCGCCGGTGACCAGCCGGTGCTGGAGTCGACCACCATCGGCGGTGGCGGCGGCCATGAACGTCTCCCGCCTATTCGTCGTCACCAACAGCCTGCGGCTGCGCCATTTCGCCCCCCAGGTGTCACACCATGCTGTGGCCTAAGACCAGGGGTAGTCTTCACAACCAAGCGCAGGAGTCGCCAAGGAGCGAGTCCGTGCGGCGGCAGGAGCCCCCGCACTGAATCACGAGCGACACGCGACTCGCCCTTGTCGGCCTCCGCTTCCAGGACCCTAACTCACATGCTCGAAAGGAGTCCTGCCGCCGAACACCCTGGATCTATATGTACGTTACCGCACAACCCATGTAGCGCATCGGTCTACACTACGATGGATAGAGGGGTCATGTGACCAACGGTGACTGAGATGTCGGCGACGCCCACACCGCGACAAAACCATCTGCTGGCGGCCCTTCCGGCCGAAGCCCAGGATCGCATCGTCCCCTACCTCGAGCTGGCACCAATGCCGCTGGGCAAGGTCCTGTATGAGTCAGGAGATGCCTTGCGCCACGTCTATTTTCCGACTGACTCCATCATCTCCCTGCTCTACGTCATGGAGAGCGGCGCATCGGCGGAGATCTCGGTGGTGGGCAACGAGGGCCTGGTCGGCATCGCGCTGTTCATGGGCGGCGAGAGCACCACCGGGCGGGCGATCGTGCAAAGCGCCGGTCACGCCTACCGGCTGCTGGGGAAACGCTTCAAGGACGAGGTCGAGCGCCACGGCGAGCTGCTGCACCTCATGCTGCACTACACCCAGGCACTGCTCACCCAAATGGCCCAGACGGCGGTCTGCAACCGTCACCACACGATCGACCAGCAGCTGTGCCGCTGGCTCCTGCTCTCGCTGGACCGGCTTGCGAGCAACCAGCTGACCATGACCCAGGAGCTAATCGCCAACATGCTCGGGGTGCGCCGCGAAGGCGTTACCGAAGCCGCTGGCCGCTTGCACAAGCACGGCGTGATCGAATACCGCCGCGGACATATCACGGTGCGGAACCGGCCCAGACTCGAAGAGCTGTGTTGCGAGTGTTACGCCGTCGTCAAGAAGGAGACCGATCGCCTCCTTCCCTACACCCCCCAGCGCCCGGTCCATTGAGGTCCCGAATGCGGCCTTGGGCGCGCCGCGGACGGGCACGTGCTGCGTGGCCTAGCGAACAGACCGTGGTGGGTCTGTCCATCAGACTCTCAGAACGAGATTGCCTGGCACCTCTCTCGGGCCATTCCCTGGTTTCGCCGTGCCGCAGGACCCGTGTGTGTCGGCCGCAACGCCAATCCCCGTTCTCAACCGCCTGATCGAAGCCTTGCCAGACGAGGAACGCAACCGGCTTTCGGAACGCTGCGAGTCGGTGGAGCTGCCGCTTCGCGCCATCCTGTGTGAGCCGGACGCGCCTTACGAGTACGTGCATTTTCCCGTCGCCGGATTCATCTCGCTGGTGATGAGAGTCGGCAACCATCGCCCCCTGGAAATGGCACTGATCGGCAATGAAGGCATGCTCGGCGTGACCCTGGCACTCGGGGTCGATCTCGCACCCATGCGCGCGGTGGTGCAAGGCGCCGGCACCGCGTTGCGGATGAGCGCCGAGCAGTTCCGGCAGGAATTGTCCAATAGCCCCTGCTTGCTGCGCACGCTCCACCGCTACCTGTTCGTACTGATGGCGCAGTTTTCACGAACCGCCGCTTGCACCCATTTCCACGAGATCGAGCCGCGGCTGGCGCGCTTGTTACTGACGACGCATGACCGCGCGCGCGCCGATCACTTCTATCTCACCCACGAGTACCTCGCCGCCATGCTCGGGGTGCGCAGAAGCGGCGTCACCATCGCCGCCGGCGCGTTGCAACAACGGGGACTCATCCACTATATCCGCGGCGAGATCAGCGTCCTCGATCGCCGGGGGCTCGAAGGAGCGTCCTGCGAGTGCTACGACGCGCTGATCGCAGACTACACGCAGATGTTCGCCTAGCAAGACGCTCTTTAGATCGCCCCGGCTTTGACCAGCGTGGGATCCGAGGACGCGGCCCCCGCATCGCTCAGATTTTCAGTCGCTTGCGCGACCAAAAAATACTGGTACCGGTTCATCCCTGTGCCGGAAGCGCCAGTTAATCCGCGCCCACTTGGCGCGGCCACCCCACAAGCCGCGTCGCAAAGCCCCGGTATGACCAAACTTCAGCCTGGTGCCAGGCGAGCGCGAGCCCTGGGTCGAAATCCCCAGGCAGCTTTGCGGCTTAGCCAGGTAAGACAAGGTTTGGCGCCACCGCCTGGGCGCGCCGAGGACAAAAAAAGGGACCGCTATGTACGGTAGCGCCCATACGCGGCTCGCGACTGGGTATATATTGTTAACCATACTCATGCTGGTGGCGCCTAGATTCCTGAATTACTTCGTGGCCCAGTATCTGAACGTCGTCGGCTTGGAACCACCGGTTCGTTTTGAAGCCGCGCAGTCGCCGGCCGGCACTCCTGCCTGACCGGAAACCTGTAACCATGTAGCACTGATGAGGAAAAAACATGAGCAATCGAATGATCTTGCGGCGAACGTTGGCCCTGATTCTGGGAAGCGCCATGATGTGCGGTGCGGGGACCGGCTTCGCCTTCAACATGGGCAATATGATGAACCCTTCCAAATGGATGGGAGGCAACAGCGGCCCGGGTGGCTCCGGCGGTCCGATGGGCAATATGATGAACCCTTCCAGATGGATGGGGGGTAACAGCGGTCCGGGTGGTTACGGCGGTGGTCCGGGCGGCTTCGGTGGTCCGGGTGGCTATGGCGGCGGTCCGGGCGGTTTCGGCGGCCCGGGTGGCTATGGCGGCGGTCCGGGCGGGTTCGGCGGTCCGGGTGGCTATGGCGGCGGTCCGGGTGGCTATGGCGGCGGTCCGGGTGGCTATGGCGGCGGTCCGGGCGGCTATGGCGGCGGTCCGGGCGGCTATGGCGGTGGTCCGGGCGGCTACGGCGGCGGTCCGGGCGGCTACGGCGGCGGTCCGGGCGGCTACGGCAGCGGACCTAGCGGCTATGGTGGCGGTCCGGGCGGCTATGGTGGCGGTCCGGGTGACTACGGCAGTGGTCCGGGTGGCGGCTACTAATGGCCGGGGGGCGATGGCCCCGAAGATGGACCTTCCTCCGAGCGCGACAAGGGTAGGTTCAATCCCGGGAAGATGTTCGGCGGCGGCAAGGACTGAAGGGGGCGGAGTCAGGTTCGGAGTGTCGGGACACTGCGAGGTTGGCTCCATGTAGGCTCCACGGCGCCTTCCTTGGCGCCGAGGGTCCCGCGGACCGGCACCCTACCGTCCGAGTCGGTCATACTTGAGGTTCGATACTAAATCGCCACGGGCGGAGGGGCGTGCAGGAGCGCGCCCCTTTTTGCGTCATGGGGCGAGATTTCCAATAGCGGCTGTCTTCGCGACGCGGCGGTTTGAATGTCGACAGGGCTGTCGTGGTGATCGGCGCCGATGCGGAGGCGGGAGCGCTGGACGACGGCGCCAAAGATGAGTCCGAGTGTCAGGCCACCCGCCACCAGGGTCAGGTTGAATGTGTCGTCCATGCTTTCACCTTTTTATACCTGGTCAGGTGGCGTTCTCCAGGCTCGCGTAGCCCGCCCCGTCCGTGGGCTCAATCGATTCCGGACCTTGCCCGCCTCCCTGGAACGGCGTGATCGAATGGCCGGCCGCGTTCTGCACCTTGACGGCCTTGGGGGACGTACCACCCGTCACTCGCTGACCCGGGGGCGCTAAGCTGGTCTTCGACCGACACCCGGAGCCAGGATGCCGCGTCCAAATCGCGTACCGCGTGCTGCTAGCCGTCCGCCCTCTGCTCTTTGGCCAAGCACTGACCAGTGGAAAACAGCCGCCGTTTACGGTGGCTTTCCGACTTGCTCGGACTTGCGAAGACACCGGGCTGATTGGTCAGGTCCTTTCTCCCGCTGCGCTCGGCCCACATTCCCAGCAAACTGGGTAGGAGGTTCGCCTCATGCTTGTCACCCTGCGGCAGATCATGCAACAGGTCCGTGCCGCACCGACGCTGGACGACGCCCTGGCAGTCGTCATCCAGCAAGTGAAGAAGGCGGTGCGGGTCGACGCCTGCGCCGTCTACCTGACCGATGTGGAACAGGATGACTGCGTCCTGGCAGCCGCAGAAGGACTGACCCCGGACTCGATCGGCAGCGTCCGGGTCAGACTCGGAGACGGCCTCGTGGGTCTCGTGGCGGAACGAAAGGAGTTGATTGTCGAAATCGATGCCGGCGCCCATCCCAATCGCCGTTGGTTGACTGACACACCCCATCAGCGCGACGGCAGCTTTCTTGGCACACCTTTAATTCACTACCGCAAGCTCTTGGGGGTATTGGTGGCCTGGAAGCCGGCACACCAGCCCTACGCCAGGGACGAGTTGACGTTTTTTCTCAGTCTCGGGGCGCAGCTGGCGAAGGCTGTGCACGACGCGGAGACCATCGACGCGGTGAGCGCGCTGCTCGCCGGTCAGCGCTGCAGGGATCCCTTCGTACAAGGTCTCTCGGCAGCGAGAGGACTGGCCATCGGTCGGGTGGTTCTGGTCGGCGCGCAGACCAAGCTCGAGTCGATACCGGATCGAGAAGTCCGAGACGTCGCCGCCGAGGTACTTGTCTTCGAAGCGGCAATCGCCGCAGCCCGCCAGGAGCTGCGGTCCGGCGGGGAGGGTTTGGCCGGCGTCGTGCCCGAGGACGTGGCCTCCTTGTTCGATGTCTACTCCATACTGCTGGGCAACGACAGCTTGGTACTCGACACAATCGAGCGGATCCGCTCCGGGAGCTGGGCACCCGGGGCCTGGCGCGAGACCATCTCCCGGCATGCGGCGATTTTCGAGCAGATGGAAGATCCCTACCTGCGTACACGGGCGGATGATATTCGCGAGATTGGCGAGTACGTCCTGACGCAGTTTCAGGCTGGGGAGACGGCATTTGCGAAGTCCCCGGAGCGCTGCATACTGGTTGGGCACACGCTCGGTTTGACCCATATCGCCTCAATACCCGCGGGATGCCTTGCCGGCCTCGTCAGCACGCGCGGCTCCCCCCTCTCCCATATGGCGGTGCTTGCGCGCGCCTTGGGCATCCCTGCCGTCGTCAGCCCTGCGGCTCTGCCCGGCAGTCGCTTGGCCGGGAGTGAGATGGTGGTGGATGGGGACGAGGGCCGGGTCTACATCCAGCCCTCGCCCAGGCTCCTCGCAATTTTCCAGCGGCGCATCCGTGAAGCGGGACTCCGCGCCGAGCGGCTTGCCGCTATGCGCGAGCTACCGGCCGAGACCCGGGACGGCACCCGTGTCCCCTTGTATGCAAACATCGGGCTCCCCGCCGACATCGCATCCGCTGCGGCAAGCGGGGCCGAGGGCATCGGTCTCTACCGCACCGAGTACAGCTTCCTGCTGAGCGATACGCTTCCGGACGAGGATGACCAGCGCACAAGCTATCGCGAGGTGCTGGCAGCATTCGCGCCACGACCCGTGACGCTGCGTACCCTGGACGTGGGCGGCGATAAGATGTTGTCCTATTTTCCCGCTGTGGAGGACAACCCCTTTCTCGGCTGTCGCGGCATCCGCTTTTCATTGGATCAACCGGAGATCTTCCTGATGCAGCTGCGGGCTATGCTGCGGGCCAATGCGGGACTGAGCAACCTTCAAGTGCTGTTTCCCATGATCGGAACAGTTGGCGAGCTCGATGAGGCCCTGGGACTGCTGGAACGGGCCTATCGAGAGCTGGAGGAAGAGGGGAAGGACGCGGCGCGGCCGCACGTTGGTGTGATGATCGAGGTGCCGGCTTCGGTTCACCTGGCCGACATCCTGATCCGGCGGGTGGACTTCCTGTCGATCGGGACCAACGACTTGACCCAGTATATGCTGGCGGTGGATCGCAACAACGCCCAGGTTGTGTCCCCTTATGACGGACTGCACCCCGCCGTACTCAACGCCATTCATCAGGTAATCGAAACCGGCCGGCGTCACGGCAAGCCCGTGAGTGTCTGCGGAGAAATGGCGGGGGATCCGGCGGGTGCATTGCTGCTCCTGGGCATGGGGGTCGACACCCTCAGCATGAGCCCGGCGCTGCTTTCCCAAGTCAAGCTCGCCATACGCTGCTTTACCCGAGGACGAGCGCGTCAGCTCGCCGACACGGCGCTCGGCATGAGCGATGGATTCTCCATCGACCGACTGATGAACGGCGCACTCGAAGAGATCCAAGGCTGTCCGGAAACCGCAGGCGTCCAGCTGGACTGAGACGAGTCCGATTTTGCCACTAATCCCGGACGAGACCCGCGGCGACCGCTAGGGCAACCCAGCCGGAACCCAGTCCGTCATCGGCTTGCTGAAGCAGCGGAACGCCAGGGAGGGGGTGACCAATCTCTGGAGCGCGGAGTCCATGTTCGATGCCGCAATGCTGGTGTCCGACGCAATGCGGGACGTCGATCGGCGCGACGGTGAACACTTGGCGGCGAGTGATGTCGGCTTCAATGCCTCTTTCATACTTGGCGGCCAGATCGCGGGCGAGCCGCCACGCCTTTTCCGGATCTATGCGGACGGCAACTTCATCGAGGTCAGCGTGGAGACGCCTTATCTCCAGACCGGGGAAACCAAGTGTGGAAAGCCGATCATCGATCGGGTCATTACCCGCTCAACTTCGCTCAACGATGCCGCACAATGTGTCCTCGTCTCGTTCGACTCGACGATGCGCAGCAATTTGTCCGTCGGCATGCCGATCGATCTGCTCTGCTATGAGCCAGACAGCCTTGAAGTACGGATGGAATCGGCGTGTTGCCGCCGAGGGGGGCGTCCATGCATAGTTCTGCGCTTATGCTAGGATTAGAATTTCTCTAATGCATTTATCAGAGGACCTGGCCCAGTGGATGGCGATAGCAAGCTGAAGAAATTGTTGAAGACACGCAGGGATCCCAGGGAAGTACAGGACTGGATCCTGTCCCTGACGCCTCTGGGGGTGGCGTTTGTATTCTTTTTCGTTCTGATCATCCCGATGGATCTGCCGAACAAGAGCCTGATCATTGTCATAGCAGTGGCGGCGGGCTTTGCAGGTTTGCAAAGCTACTGGATATTCAGGGGCTGGCAGAAGAACCATGGCAGTACGGTACTACTGGGCGTGATCGGTCTGCTGCTGATCCTGGCCCTCGTGTGGCTGTACGTGTCGCTAGCGTAGTGGTTCCGATGCGCGGCCGGTAATTGGGATAGGAGGGATAGGAGGGATAGGGGTAGTTCCAATGATTTTGATCTCTTCGACGCCGTTCAGCGCATCGCGGGGCATGAGCCTGCAGCGCGCGTTTTCGCTGCGTCGCAACGACACAATTACTCTTCCTCCCCACTAACAAACCGTTGCATGCGGCTGCTTCATTCGATTATCTAACGTGTCGGCCTTGGCGGCAGCTCCAGGCCCATTGCGGACACGCGCTCAAGCATGTGTAAGTGGCAGCAGTGGGTCGGAAGCACGCGTCCAGGCTCAGAGTGATAGCGATTGAAGCACGCAGAACCTGGTACCGTTGCATATACGGAGTGGGGCGAGCGTCGAACTGACTCCGGCGTCCGCCGTGCCGTTAAGGCAAGGGAGCAAGGCCGGCTGCAGCAAAGGCGCGGTAAACGCGCTGCTGCTGCGCTGGCGGCAGGCCGGAGTAATTGGCGCGCAGGTGCGCCACGACCGCCCCGAAAAGCTGTGTACCGCCGCCCAGCGCCCCTTGCTGCAGCAGTAGGAAAAGCCGGTCGCCCTGCTCGCCGCCCGCGACCAGGCGCGCGAGGGCCGGCACCGCCCGGTCGCCTCGTCCGGCGTCGAGCAAGGCCTCCGCGCCAGTCTCGGCGATGTGGAGATCGGCATCATTGGCGACCGCTTGCGCCAAGGCGACCCGGCGCTCTTCGGGCAGGCTTCGCAGCAAGTCGCGCAGCGGCTCCGGGCCGCCGCCGCGCCGCTGCAGATAGTCCGCGCGGTCGGCGGCGGCATAGCGCTGCGCGTCGGCAGCGAGCGCCGCCCAGGCCGCATCGCCGCCGATCTGCTCCAGCGCTTGGGTTGCGGCAGCGGCGATCCGCCGTTCGTCAGCGTCCAGCTGGCGGGCGATCTCCGGCACGGCTGGGGCGGCGGCGGTGCCGATCCGGCCCAGCGCCCCCAACGCGGCAAGGCGTACCTCGGTGTCGCCATCGCGAAGCAGCGCCGCAAGCGGCGTCACCGCCCCGACGGCGGCCGGGCCAAGCGCGCCGAGCGCCCGGGCGGCGGCGCTGCGGGCAAAGCCGCGGCTGTCGGTCAGCGCGGTAACCAACTCCGGCACCGCAGCATCAGCGTGAAGCTCGCCCAACGCCGCCGCCGCTTGGGTCCGGTGCCTGCCCTCCGGCACGACGACGAGCCGGCGCAATGCGGTGACGACCGCGTCGTCGGCAACGCCAATGCGCCCGATCGCCTGGATCGCATTGGTTCCCGCGACCTCATCGTCGATGATGGCCAAGAGCGCTGGCACGGCACGCGACGCGGCCGCGCCGTAATTGCCGAGCTCGCGCGCGGCATCCCCCGGGCTTCGGCCGGCGCGCAAAGCGTCGAGCAGCGCATCGATCGCCGGTTCGCTGGGACCGAGGTGGCCGAGCTCGAGCATTGCGAGGCTGTGGACCAGGGCGACCGGATTGCGGGTGTCCTCGATGACGTCCGCCACCAGGTCCAGGACCCCGACATGGCTGGCGGCCGCCGCGTCAGGGACGCCGAGTGTGGCGAGCAGGGTCCCGACGCGCTGGCGCACGCCCGAGCCCAGCCGTGGATCGCTGAAAGCCCGCAGCAGACTGGGTGTCGCGGCACTGGCGCGGTCGCCGAGTGCCGTAAGCGCGGCAAGCGCCGCGTCGATGATCGCGCCGTCGGGGCTGACGCTGCGCAGTTCGCGCCGCACCAGATAGGCCTGTTCCTCGACCGAGCGCGCCAAGGCGTCGGCGTCGGTTCTCTGCGCCCAGTCGGCAAGGTTGCGTCGCTCAGCTTCGGCGCGCGCGGCATCCGCCTGCCGGGTGCCGATGTTGGTCAGGGCGAGTCCGGCCTGAAAGCGCAGCCACTCCGCACGGGGGTCGGTGTCGGCGGCGAACTCGGACAGTATCGGCACCGCGTCGGCGGCGGCCGGGCCGATGTCGGCCAGCACGCCGAGCAGTGCGACATTGCGCTGGCGCGCATCCTGGGTGGGCGCACGCGGCGCTCGTAGTGCCTCAATGATGAGCGGCACCACTGCCGCACTGTCCGCACGCCCGCGCGCCGCCAGCCGCTCGCGCGCCGCAATGCCGAGCACGACATTGCCCGTCAAGCCGGCGTTTGCTGACAACACCGCAAGCAGCTCGCGCGGACTCATCACTTCGAGGGTCGGCTGAGCCGCCGCCGGGGCGGCCAGCATCGCGGCAATGACGGTGAGCATCAGCCGCCGGTTGCGGGTGAGGGATCGTGCGCGCATGCCCGGCAGTATAGGCCGGCAAGGCTGATCAAGCAGTGCCTCTGCGCCAAAAAGAATAGGGAATTCAACAGGCCCTGACTGAGGCAGTGGGTAGCCCTGATGCCGGGGCGCTCAAGGATCGTGGAGGGCAGCGAGTTCGTTGGCGACGGCGTCCAGCGACCATGGGGCTGTCCAGCTCCGTTGGCTGAACGCGGTCAGTATGGCCGCTGTCGGCAAAGGTCCCTCGCGCACCACCACCCCGGGGCGCCGGCCCATTCGTTGGAGCTTCACCGCGACGACTGGGCGAGACTCCGGTCAGCGTGAACGGCCCTTCGGCCGGGCAGGCGCCCCGGACGCTGGAGGCTGCCAGGTCAGATCACGAACAGGTCCATGAACCGGTTAACGGGTGTGGCCATGAGCTGCGCCTGGTCCTGGCACAGGTCATAGATGCGCTGGGCCTGACCCTTGGGGAAGCGGGTCCGCAGCGCCGCCAGGAACTTGGACTCCAGCACCGGGATGCCCTCGGCGCGGCGGCGGCGGTGACCGATGGGGTACTCCACCTCCACCTTCTCCGTCTCCGTGCCGTCCTTGAAGAAGACTTGGATCGCGTTCGCGATGGAGCGCTTGTCCGGGTCCAGGTAGTCGCGGGTGTAGCGGGGGTCCTCGGTCACCGCCATCTTCTCGCGCAGGGCGTCGATGCGCGGGTCGGCCGCCACCGAGTCCTCGTAGTCGTCCGCCGTGAGTCGGCCGAAGATTAGGGGCACGGCCACCATGTACTGGATGCAGTGGTCGCGGTCCGCCGGGTTGTGGAGCGGCCCGTCCTTGCTGATGATCCGCACCCCGGACTCCTGGGTGGCGATCTCGATGCGCTCGATCTGGTCGATTCGGTCCCTGACCTCCGGGTGCAGGGTCATGGCGCACTCCACCGCCGTCTGGGCGTGGAACTCCGCTGGGAAGCTGATCTTGAACAGGATGTTCTCCATTACGTAGCTGCTGTAGGGCCGCTGGAAGGCGAAGCGCTTGCCCTTGAACAGCACGTCAAAGAAGCCCCAGGTGGGTGCGCTCAGCACCGAGGGCAGACCCATCTCGCCCTTGTCCACCATCATCGCCAGACGCACGGCGCGGGAGCTGGCGTCGCCCGCGGCCCAGGACTTGCGCGAGCCGGTGTTGGGCGCGTGGCGGTAAGTCCGAAGGCTCTGGCCGTCGACCCAGGCCTGACTCAGGGTGTCGATCACCTGGTCCTTGTTCGCCCCGAGCATCCGAGCGGCGACGGCGGCGGAGGCGACCTTCACTAGTAGCACGTGGTCGAGCCCGACGCGGTTGAAGCTGTTCTCCAGTGCCAGCACCCCCTGGATCTCATGGGCCTTGACCATGTAATGCAGCACGTCGCCCAGGGTCAGGGGCTCCGCCCCGTCGGCGGCCGCCTTTCGGGAGAGGTAGTCACCGAGACCGAGGATGGCTCCCAGGTTGTCGGAGGGGTGGCCCCACTCTGCCGCGAGCCAGGTGTCATTGAAGTCGAGCCAGCGCACCAGGGCGCCGATGTCCCAGGCGGCCTTCACCGGGTCGAGCTGGAACTGGGTGCCGGGGACCTTGGCGCCGTTGGGCACCACCGTGCCGGGGACGATCGGCCCCAGGTGCTTGGTGCACTCGGGGTACTGGAGCGCCAGCAGGGCGCAGCCGAGCGAATCCATCAGGCAGTGGCGGGCAGTGGTGATGGCCTCCTGCGAGGTCACCTCGTATTCGCAGACGTAGTCCGCGATGGCGACCAGCTCCTGGTCCGGGTTGGGACGCAGGTTGGCGTCGGCAATGTGAGCGCTCATTCGACGTTATCCCAATGAGATGAAAACTGAACCGCGGGGACGCGGAGCACGGCAAACGTACACAGGAAAGACCGGATCCTACGAACGAAACTCCGCGTCTCCGCAGCTCGATCGAAGACCCCTAGCGCTGGTCGATCGGCACCCACTTGCGGTTCTCGGGGCCGACATAGTTGGCGCTCGGGCGGATGATCTTCCTGTCCAGCCGCTGCTCGATCACATGGGCCACCCAGCCGGCCGTGCGGGCGACGACAAAGATGGGCGTAAAGAGCGGGGTCGGGATGCCCATCTGGGCGTAGGAGACGGCCGAGAACCAGTCCAGGTTGGGGAACATTCGCTTGAGGTCCCACATGACGGTCTCCAGCCGCTCCGCGACCTCGAACATGCGCAGGTCGCCGTTCTCGTCGGACAGGCGCCGCGCCACCGACTTGATGACCACGTTGCGGGGGTCGCCGGTGGTGTAGACCGGGTGCCCGAACCCGATGACGATCTCCTTCCTGCCCACCCGCTCGGTGATGTCGGCCTCGGCCTCCGCGGTGCTCGCGTAGCGCAGTTGGATCTCACATGCCGCCTCGTTGGCCCCGCCGTGCTTGGGTCCACGCAGCGCCCCGATAGCCGCGGTGATGCAGGAGTACATGTCGGAGTCGGTGCCGGCCACAACGCGGGCGGTGAAAGTCGAGGCGTTGAGCTCGTGCTCGGCATAGAGGATCAGGGAGGTGTGCATGGCGCGCTCCCAGGACTCGGGCGGTGCCTCACCGTGGAGCAGGTGCAGGAAGTGGGCGCCGATGGAGTCGTCGTCGGTCTCCACCTCAATGCGCCGGCCGTTGTGGGCGAAGTGGTACCAGTACAGCAGCATGGAGCCGAAGCTCGCCATCAGCCGGTCCCCGATGGCGCGCGCCCCGGCCACGGGCATCGCGTCCTTTTCGGGCTCGAGGCTTCCCAGCACCGAGGCGCCCGTTCGCAGGACGTCCATGGGGTGGGCCGAGGTGGGCAGCTGCTCCAGGGCGGTCTTGAGGGCTGCCGGGAGGCCCCGCAATGACTTCAGCCGGCTCCGGTAGACGGCGAGCTCCGCATGGTTCGGCAGGCCGCCGTGGATGAGCAGATAGGCGATCTCCTCGAATTGAGCCTGGTCGGCGAAGTCGAGGATGTCGTAGCCGCGGTAGTGCAGGTCGTTCCCCGTGCGCCCCACGGTGCAGACGGCGGTGTTGCCGGCCACGGTGCCGGACAGGGCGACGGATTTCTTAGGCTTCGGCAGTTGACTCTCTTGCTCGGCCATTGTCGTTTACCTCATTCAGCGTTACTGGGGCTCGTTGTAATCGGATTTTTTGCCACAGAGGCCACAGAGAACGCGGAGTCAGAAGAGGTGACCGACCTGTCAGGCACCAGTTCGGCGCGCGCGATCGATTGATCTTCCGGGGCCTGTTGTTCCCTCGTTGGGCCGGATGCTCCCCCTTTCTTCTTGGACGCTCTCTCTATTGATCTCTGTGTACTCTGTGGGGATATCTTTATTCCCTGCCGGAAGCGAACAGGGCGTCCAGCTTCTGCTCGAAGCCGTGGTAGTCGAGATAGTCGTAGAGCTCCATGCGTGTCTGCATGGTGTCCACCACATTCGCCTGGGTGCCGTCGCGGCGGATCGCCTGGTAGACGTTCAGGGCCGCCTTGTTCATGGCGCGGAAGGCGGAGAGCGGATAGAGCACCAGGGATACCCCCGCCTCGGCCAGCTCGGTGGTGGTGAACAGCGGCGTGGACCCGAACTCGGTGATGTTGGCGAGCACCGGCACCCCCACGGCCGCGACGAACCGGCGGTACTGCTCCAGCCCGACCATGGCCTCGGGGAAGATCATTTCGGCACCGGCCTCGACGCAGGCCACCGCCCGATCGATGGCGGACTCCATCCCCTCGACTGCCAGGGCGTCGGTTCGGGCCATGATCACGAAGTCGTCGCTGCGGGCGTCTACCGCGGCCTTGATGCGGTCGACCATCTCCTCCTTGGGGACGATGGCCTTGCCCGGGCGGTGACCGCAGCGCTTGGCTGCCACTTGGTCCTCGATGTGCACCCCGGCGGCCCCCGCGCGCTGCATCTCGCGCACGGTGCGCGCGATATTGAAGGCCCCGCCCCAACCGGTGTCGGCGTCCACCAGCAGGGGCAGCGCGGTGGCGTAGGTGATCCGGCGCACGTCCTCGAGCACGTCGTTCAGGCTGGTCAGCCCCAGGTCCGGCAGGCCGTAGGATCCGGCGGCAACCCCTCCTCCGGAGAGATACAGGGCGCGGTAGCCGGTGCGCTCGGCCATCATGGCGTGGTAGGCGTTGATCGCTCCGACCACCTGCAATGGCCGCTCCTCGGTCACGGCCTGGCGCAGGCGGGCGCCCGGGCTGCTGTTCGATGGGCTCATCACTCTCCCCCTAGTTGTTCATGCTGGGTTGGGCGGCCAGGCGCGCCTCGACGCCGCGACGCGAGGCGCGGATGTGGCGCCGCATCAGGAGCTCAGCGAGCTCCCCGTCTCGATCGGCGATGGCGTCGACGACCAACTCGTGCTCCTTGAGCGCATCTCGCGCCCGGTCGCCGCCCATCCCGAACTGGCAGCGATACATGCGCGCCAGGTGATAGAGGTCGTCGCACAGGATGCCGATGAGCCGCCGGTTTCCGCTCCCCTGGACGATGCGGTAGTGGAAGTCCATGTCCCCCTCCGTCTGGAAATAGGCCTGCCGGAACTCACGGGCCACATCTTGGCGGTGCTGCTCCATGAGGTCCTTGAGCTCCTCGATGGCCTCGTCGGACATGCGCTCGGCGGCAAGCCGGGCGGCCATGCCCTCGAGGGCCTCGCGGACCAGATAGATCTCGATCAGCTGCCTGCTGGAGAGGGTGACGACCCGGGCCCCCAGGTTCGGCCGGCGCTCCACCAGGTGGGTGGATTCGAGCCGACGCATGGCCTCGCGCAATGGCCCGCGGCTGATCCCATAGCGGGCGGCCATCTCGGGCTCACTGATCTTGCTTCCCGCGGGGATCTCGCCCTCCACGATCGCCTGGCGCAACTGCTCGAAGACGCGGTCGGCGATGGTGGCGTTCTCTTCGTGAAAGGTCTCCGCGGGCTCGGACATCAAAAGTGTCGACACTTTTTCTTGTATCGAAGGAAAAATAGCGGAGATAAGGGCCATGTCAAGCAGCTATGTCGACAATGGAGTGAATCGGCGGCCTCAATAGGGGCCGGTTTGCCCCCGCCAGCCGGCGGGCCTCATTGGTGGTGGGCGTAGCCGATGGCCGAGAGCGCGGCGTCAATCTCGTCGAGGATGGCCGGGTCGTCGATGGTGGCCGGGGGCCGGTAGTCCTTGCCGTCGGCGATGCACTTCATGGTGCCGCGGAGGATCTTGCCGGAGCGGGTCTTGGGCAGGCGCTCCACGACGACCACGGTCTTGAAGGCCGCCACCGGGCCGATCTCGTCGCGCACCCGGTTCACCAGCTCCTTCGCGATGACGGTCCGATCCCGCTCCACCCCCGCCTTGAGCACCACCAGGCCCAGGGGTAGCTCACCCTTGAGCGCATCGGTGGCCCCGATTACGGCGCACTCCGCCACGTCCGGGTGGCCGGCGAGCACCCCCTCCATGGCACCCGTCGAAAGGCGATGCCCGGCCACGTTGATGATGTCGTCGATGCGGCTCATCACGAACACATAGCCGTCTTCGTCCAGATAGCCGGCGTCGCCCGTGAGGTAGTAGCCCGGCTGCGCCGCGAGATAGGACTGGTAGAAGCGCTCCTCGTTGCCCCATAGGGTCGGCAGGCAGCCGGGCGGCAGGGGCAGGCGCAGCATGATGCGGCCGATATCACCCGCCTTGACCGGCTCCCCCAGGTCGTCCAGCACCTCGATCCCGTAACCCGGCACCGCCTTAGTGGGCGAACCTGGCTTCACGGGCAGCCGCTCGATTCCGAGACAGTTGGCGGCGATGGCCCAGCCGGTCTCGGTCTGCCACCAGTGGTCGATCACCGGGACGCCGAGGATGCGCTCGGCCCAGCCGAGGGTGTCCGGGTCGCAGCGCTCTCCGGCCAGGAACAGGGCGCGCAGGCAGCCGAGGTCGTAGCGTGCGAGATGTTCTGCCTTGGGATCATCCCGTTTGATGGCGCGGAACGCGGTGGGGGCGGTGAAGAGCACCGAGACGCCGTGGTCCTGGATCAACCGCCAGAAGGCCCCGGCGTCCGGCGTGCCCACGGGCTTGCCCTCATAGATGACCGTGGTGCAGCCCGCGAGCAGGGGCGCGTAGACGATGTAGGAATGACCCACCACCCAGCCCACGTCGGACGCCGCCCAGAACACCTCGCCGGGCTGCATCCCGTAGACGTTCGCCATGCTCCAGGCCATGGCCACCGCGTGGCCGCCGTTGTCGCGCACCACGCCCTTGGGCTGTCCCGTGGTGCCCGAGGTGTAAAGGATGTAGAGGGGGTCCGTGGCGGCTACGGGGACACAGGGTGCCGGCTCGGCCGCGGCCACCGCCTCCGCCCAGCCGACATCGCGTCCGGGGGTCAGAACGCCGGGCTCCTGAGGGCGCTGCAGTACGATGCAGCGCTCCGGTTTGTGGGCGGCCAGGTCGATGGCCTGGTCGAGCAGGGGCTTGTAGTGCACCACCCGGTTGGGCTCGATGCCGCATGAGCCGGCGACCATCACGCGCGGCTTGGCGTCGTCGATGCGGGTTGCCAGCTCCCGAGCCGAGAAGCCGCCGAACACCACCGAGTGGATGGCCCCGATGCGGGCGCAGGCCAGCATGGCGATGGCCGCCTCCGGCACCATGGGCATGTAGACGATGACCCGGTCGCCCCGTGTCACGCCCTGGTCCCGCAGGGCGCCGGCGAACCGCGCCACCCGGTCCTGGAGGTCGGCATAGGTGATGACCGTCTGGGTGCCGGTCACCGGGCTGTCGTGGATGATGGCGGCCTGTCCCCCGCGCCCGGCGGACACGTGACGGTCCACGGCATTGTGGCAGGTGTTGAGCTCGGCCCTGGCGAACCAGCGGTAGAAGGGAGGGCGGGAGGCGTCCAGCACCCGGTCCCAGGGTCGGTCCCAGTCGATGAGTTGCGCCGCCTCGGCCCAAAAGATCTCGGGATCGCGCAGGGCGCGATCATAGGTGGCCTGGTAGCCCATGGTCTCAGCCTCCGGTGGTAGACTTCTGCCGGCAATCAAGGGATTGCCGGTCCTTCGTTCTTTTGTTGCAGTGCAACATTAGTCGTTCCCTTGCCGTCGTGCAATAGACCCCGTTCATGTGCAAGGTTTGGCGTCGGGTGGTTCCCGATCGCTTCCTCTCCAAGGCGATGACAACTCCATGAGCAACTCGCGATCCCAGATCCTCGAGCGTCTGCGCCGGAACCTGCCTGCCGAACCGGCGCCGCCAGAGATTGCCGTGCGCCGCTTCGACTGGGACGCCCGGGAACGGCTGACTCGCTTTCGCGAGCGGCTGGAGGCCGTGCATGGGGAGTTGCACCCTGTGGGCGAGGACTGGCCTGTCCGCTTGAACGAGCTCCTGCGCGCCCGCGGGGCGGGCAGTCTGCTCTACGGGCCGGGGACAGAGGCTGGGTCCATGCTCGAGCGGGATTGGCCCCCAGACGTCGGCGATGGCGCCGTGGTGAGGCTGGTTCCGTACAGCGAGCCCGTGGAGTCATTCCGAGAGACCCTCTTCGACACGATCGACGCAGGTTTCACGACCTGCCGTGGGGCGATCGCCGAGACCGGAACCCTGGTGCTGTGGCCCGACAGCCGCGAGCCGCGGCTCCTGTCCCTGGTGCCGCCGATCCACGTGGTGCTGCTCGCGGCGGGATCGATACGCTCCACCTTTGCCGAGTTGATGGACCAGCAGGCCTGGCACCAAGGCATGCCCACCAATGCACTGCTGATCACGGGTCCGTCGAAATCAGCGGACATCGAGCAGACCCTGACGTACGGGGTGCACGGACCCAAGGAGCTGATCGTGCTGGTTCAGGAAGGCGGCTAGACCGATTGCCGCGATTGGCGCTCACCCCTGGAAGGCATGACCCCGATCCGCGGTTGTGGGTCCCCTCAGTCGGCCTAGACGGGTGGGATGCTCAGAAGCTGCGCGCCCGCCGGTAGCCTGTCCTGCACTCCGTCGATCTCGGCGGCCGACACGCTCGGCGGCACCGGATCGGTGGCCGGGAAGGCGATCAGCTTCAGGATCACTTCCTTGTGTTGTGCGGTGAGATTGCCGACCCAGAGTGGCGTCCCATCCTCCAGCCGGAAGGGCGTGGACCAGAGGCGCAGCACCTGGCGCTGTCCCGCGGAAGTGGTCCTGGCCATGACCAGGGATTCGTGATGACCGGCATGGACCTGGGGGATGATGGGCAGATCCTCCACGGGCAACGAGGGGGACAGGAGCCGCAGGGCGTTGCCCCAGCGGAGCAGCTCGGCCGGCTGCCATCCGACAGACGACAGCGCGTCCGCGAGCGTGCGGGGGTCCCCGGCATACTGCAGCGTCAGGGTGTGGCGCTGACTCTGGCTCAGGTCGGCACGCCGATGGGGCAGGCGCTGCCAGCCGTTCTCGAGCCACTCGGCCCGGGTCGAGGGTCTCGACCTCTGGGGCGGGGCGGTACCGGTCGAGATCGCGCCCGTGAGTGACCCAGCTGTCGAGAGCGAGCCCCGCGGCCAGGGCCGCCAGGGCGACGCCGGCCAAGGCGCTCCAGCGCAGGTCGAAGCTGCTGTGCCGCCGGAAGGCGAGTCCCAGGGCCGCGATCCAGGCGAGACCCAGCGCGATACTGCCGATGACATCGGTCAGCCACTCGGTCCCGAAATAGATGCGCGCCCAGGCGACCGCCGCCACCGTCGCGCTGGCCAGGGCGTACGGGATCCAGCGACGCTGCTCGGGGATGCCGCGGGCAAGCGAGACGGCGAGAAAGCCGTAGACACAGGTGGCGAGGAGCACGGGACCGCTGGGGAAGGACCAGGGCAAGCTGAGGTCGAGCCTCAGATCGGGGCGCTGAACCCGGACCAAGGCGCCCAAGACCGGGGTGGCGACCACCGCAAAACCCCCGGCGGCGAGCCAGTAATAGGCGTGCCGGAGCTTGCCTCGCCGCCGCAGATAGCCAAACACCACCGCCAGGACGGGCAGGACCACCAGGGGGTCCCCGAGCCGGGCAAGCCAGGCCATCACGCGATCTCCGAGCGGCGTGTGCAGGCTCTGACCCAGGTCGAGGGCGGAGCGGTTCAAGGCCAAATCGGCCGGGCCCAGCAGGGCGACACCGGCAACGGCGCCCACCAGGAAGAACCCCAACATCAATAAAAAGGCAAGTCCCGTCAGTGTCTTGGCGTCTGGGTGGTCCGGGTCGGCCAAGGCGTGGGCCACGCGCCCCATATCGGGGTGCAGGTCCGCCCAGCGGAGCAGCCCCTGAAGGAGTGCGCTGGCATGGGGCGCGAGCAGTGCGTAGATCCGATGGGCGAGCCAGGCTGCGAGCCAGACGCCCGCAAACAGGGCGACGCCGAGGACGGCGAGGCGCGCCGCAGCCTCTGCGGCCAGCTTCAGGGAGGCCCCGAAGAGCATGCCGGGGAGCAGGTAGGTAAAGGTCTGGGCGACGGCGGAGGTGATGTTCGCGAAATAGAAGCGCCCGGCGGGCAGGCGCATCATCCCCGCCACCAGCGGGATGATGGCCCGGACGGGTCCGAAGAAGCGGCCAAGGGCAACGCTCCATCCCCCGTAGCGGTCGAAGAATTCCACCCCCTGTTGGAGTTGTTCGGGGAAGCGCGAGAAGGGCCACACGACTCGGACCTGCTGGTCGAAATGCCGGCCCAGGGTGTAGCTGATACCGTCGCCCACGATGGCCCCGGCGGTGGCGGAGAAAAAGGCGGGCCAGAAGCCGATGGCACCGGCGGCGATCAGGGCCCCGGTCCCGACCAGCATGATGACGCCCGGCACCGCCATCCCGAGCACCGCCAGGGACTCGCCCATGGCGACCAGGAACACAGCGACGTAGGCCCAGCCAGGGTTCTGGCCGACCCAGTCGAGGATCTGGTGGAACAAGGCCTCCATCGCGACGGCTAGGTCCGGCCCGCGCGCGGTTGCCCCGACGACGCCCGGTTCCTAGGGCGCGACCGCGGCAAAGGATTCCGCGGCGGCGTCCAGGGTCGCCTGGATCTGGGGCTCCTCGTGGGTGATTGAGACGAAGCCCGCCTCGAAGGCGGAGGGCGCGAGATAGACCCCGCGGTCCAGCATGGCATGGAAGAAGGCGCGGAAGCGCCCCTGATCACAGGCGGTGGCCTGTGCGTAGTCGGTCACCTGGGGCGCCTCGGTGAAGAAGATGCCGAACATGCCGCCGACCCGGTTGGCGGCCAGCGGCACGCCAGCGGAGCGGGCGCGCTCCAAGAGTCCGTTGACCAGCTCCGTCGTGCGCCGGCCAATCCCCTCGTAGAACCCGGGCGCAGAGATCAGCTCTAGGGTCTTGAGGCCCGCCGCCATCGCGATGGGGTTTCCGGACAGGGTCCCGGCCTGGTAGACGGGCCCCAGCGGCGAGATCCGTTCCATCACCTCGCGCCGTCCTCCGAAGGCGCCGACTGGCATGCCGCCGCCGATGACCTTGCCTAGGGCGGTCAGATCCGGCGCGATGCCGTAGAGCCCCTGGGCGCCGCCGAGTGCAACCCGGAACCCGGTCATCACCTCATCGAAGATGAGCAGTGCGCCGTGCTGGTCGCAGACCTCCCGCAGTCCCTCCAAGAACCCCGGCACCGGCGGGATGCAGTTCATGTTCCCCGCCACCGGCTCGACGATGATGCACGCGATCTCGTCGCCGATTCGGGCGAAGGTGTCGCGCACCTGGTCCAGGTCGTTGTAACGCAGGGTGATCGTCAGCTCGGCCAACGCAGCGGGCACGCCGGGGGAGCTGGGCTCGCCCAGGGTCAGGGCTCCGGAGCCGGCCTTCACCAGCAGTGAGTCCGCGTGTCCGTGGTAGCAGCCCTCGAACTTCACGATCTTGTCCCGCCCCGTGTAGCCGCGGGCGAGGCGCAGCGCGCTCATGGTTGCCTCGGTGCCAGAGCTCACCATCCGCACCAGATCCATGCTCGGGACCAGTGCGCAGACCCTGTCGGCCATGGCGGTCTCGAGCGCGGTGGGGGCACCGAATGACAGTCCCTTGTGCAGCCGGTCCTGGACCGCTGCGATCACCTCCGGGTGGGCGTGACCAAGGATCATCGGCCCCCATGAGCCAACATAATCCACGTAGCGTTTGCCGTCGGCGTCAAAGACATAAGGACCGGCCGCGCTCTCGAAGAACACCGGGTCGCCGCCCACCCCGCGAAACGCCCGCACCGGCGAGTTGACGCCGCCGGGGATGTGGCGCTGGGCCGCGGCGAATAGATCGTGGGATCGGCTCATAGTGTCCTCCGTCGGGCACCGCCCGGTGGAAAAATCGACTGTACGTGCGGGTCGCCGCAGTCAGGTCCCAAGGCGACGAGGACGTCGGCGTCAGAGTCTGAAAACGGCCAGCATGTCCGTGCCAGCCGTGATTAAGCGCGGGGCATTCTCAGCCGTGATGCCGCCGATCGCAACCGGGGACGAAGCGGGCTGGGGAGAGGGCCCCGGCGCCCCGGAACCGGAGATTCACGGCGTGGATCCGCTCGTCGGCAGGTCGAACAGGCGATTTGGCGTGAGCTGACCGAGGCCGGTACGCAAGGGCCGGCTTAGGCAGGTCCAAGTGTAATCCTGGGCACTGGAGACGGCGTCGTCCATCCCCTGTCCGATCGCCAGACGGGCGGCGATGGCGCTCGCGAGGGTGCAGCCCGATCCATGATACTCGCCGGGCAACCGAGTCCAGCTCCAAGCCTTCACGGCCCCGTCCGCGGCATACAGGCGGTTCGTCACCTCACCGGTGTCATCGTGGGTGCCGGTGATCAGGACCCAGCGCGCCCCGATCTCTAGGAGACGCCGGGCACAACGGTCGGATTCCCGCGCATCCGCCAGGGTGCGGGCCTCCGGCAGGTTTGGTGTGACCAGGGTGGCGCGCCGCACCAGGTGGGTGCGCAGTTGGTTTAGCAGTGCAGCGTCCACCACGGCCTGCCCGGCGCCCGAGGCCAGGACCGGGTCGAGGACCACTGGGAGCTGCGGGTTCTCATCGATCAGGGCGCCGAGCATGCGGGCGACACGCGAGCTGCCGATCAGCCCGATCTTGAGCACCTTCGGCCGGCCGTCCTCCAGAAGCGCCCGACACTGGGCCTCCACCTGCTCGGCGGGTTGCGGGTAAAGGGCGCGAAGCCCGCGGGTGTCTTGGTCGGTGAGCGCCGTGACCACCGTCAGCGCAAAGGCGCCGGCAGCGCGCACGGCCTCCGCGTCGGCCATGATACCGGCACCTCCGCTCGGGTCGTGGCCTCCGATGCAGAGGACGGTTGGGGGGCTATTGGTTAGGTCCAATGTGGTTATCCTCGCGGCGCTGTCTGACCGGATCGAGCGAGGCATTCCGGATCGGAACCGCGCGCCCTGGACGAAGATCGGCTTGCTTTTGGGAGATTGAGATTCTTTGGGAAAATCCCAACTTCATCTTGCTGAATTCTAGACCCGCCGATGGTGCGGGTGCCCCACTGAAGTTTCCGGGCGCGCAGAGGCGATCCGGTGACGGCGACGGAGTCGAGCATGAAGGCGTACATGTGTGTGATCTGCGGTTTGATCTACGACGAGGCACAAGGCTGGCCCGATGAAGGCATCGCCCCCGGGACTCGCTGGGACGACGTGCCCTTCACGTGGAAGTGCCCGGAATGTGGGGCGGGAAAGGAAGACTTCGAGATGGTGGAGGTGTGACCGGCCTTCCCCAGGCCCCGGGCACCGATGAGGAACGAATCCGGGCGCTTGGTTCGTTCTCGTCTACACTCCCCGACATGGACGCGCCGACCTCCGGCTCCCGAAGGCGATACCCCGGCATCGACGAGGTGCTGACCATTGCCCGCCGTTATTGCGACCTGATCGACGCGTCCGGAAGCGATCGACCGGACTGGTTGCGTGAGGTGGCCTACCTGCTGCCCCGCCTGCACGCCGCCATGACATCGGTCCACTACAGCGCCCCCGCCGCCGAGCATGACCACCCGGTCGATCTGGACGCCCGCTTCGAGCTTTACTCGCATCTGCGCGAGCTGCTGGCCGACCGGGACGGATACTTCCTGGAATTCGACCGTTACCAGGACGGCGCCGAGGCCATGACGGGCAGCCTGGCGGACGACCTGACCGACATCTACTGCGAACTCAAGCATGGGCTGCGGGCCTTCGAGCGCAATCCTGGTCCTGCGCTGGAGACCTGGTTTCTTGGCTTCGAGTGTCATTGGGCGCAGCACTTGGTCGACGCCGAGCGGCAACTGGCGAATCTGGACGCCGCAGGTCGGTTGAGCTAGCCAGTCGAAATCCAGTGCTTCGGATTCAAGTCCAGTTTTCGTGCTGGAATAACCGACCGTCTTTCTGGTAAATTCTCCGGCCATTTTTAAGACTTAAGCGGAGATTGCGATCATGACCGCCGCCCTAACCGAATCCGAGCTCACGCTGACATCACCGGCCCAGTCCAAGATGAGCGAGCTGTTTCGCCAGGTGGATGACAACATCCAGGGCGTTCGCGTGTTCGCCACCCCCGGCGGGTGCAGCGGGATCAGCTTCGGAATGACCTTTACCGACGCCATCAACGACGATGATGGCGTGCTTGCGTACGAGGGCTTCAAGGTCGTCGTCGATGACGGGACCTTGGGTTATCTGCGTGGGGTCGAGATCGATTTCGTGGACGATGGCGAGGGACATGCCACATTCGTCTTCAACAACCTTCCTCAGGTTGGCGGTGGCGGCTGCGGAACCTGCGGCTCGTCCTCGGGGGGCGGCTGCTCCTGATCGACGCCGATCTGGCGCGTGAAAGAGGGCTGCTCGGCTATCATGTCACCAGGGCCCTCCTTCACGCTGGAGTAGTCAGGAACACTAGCGGCACGACTCCCTCGAAAAAGCGGCAACTGCCGCTTTTTTTGTTGTTGGGCAGAACGCTCAACCCGCCGTGAACGGCAGCGGGTGTCGACACAGGTGACCCGCCGGTCTGCGCACCCCGCGCTTTGGAGCGATCGAATGTTGAAGGTTGGAATCGTCGGAGGCACGGGCTATACCGGCGCCGAGCTGCTGCGAATCCTCGCTGGTCATCCCCGGATATCGCTGGAGGTGATTACCTCCCGCGGAGAGGCGGGGACCGCAGTCGCAGACATGTTCCCCCATCTGCGGGGACGGCTCGATCTGCGCTTCACGGAGCCCGATTCCGCCACCCTTGGTGGCTGTGATGCGGTGTTCTTCGCCACTCCAAACGGGACCGCCATGCGGCTTGCGCCGGACCTGTTGGACCGGGGCGCCCGGGTCATCGACCTGGCGGCCGACTTCAGGCTCACGGACCCCGCGCTCTGGGAGACGTGGTACGGGATGCCCCATGCGTGCCCCGGGCTGCTGGATGAGGCGGTGTACGGGCTCCCGGAGCTCAACCGCGACGCGGTTCGCGCGGCGCGCCTGGTCGCCAATCCGGGATGTTATCCGACCGCTGTTACGCTGGGTTTCGTTCCGCTGCTGGAGGCGGGTGTCGTCGATCCGGGCTGGCTGGTCGCGGACGCGAAGTCCGGCGCCAGCGGTGCCGGGCGAAAGGCGTCCACTGGAATCCTCATGGCAGAGGTCGGTGAGAGCTTCAAGGCCTATTCGGTCAATGGACATCGCCACGCTCCGGAGATCTCCCAGAACCTGGAGCGCTTTGCAGGTGCGCGGGTCGGGCTGACCTTCGTCCCGCATCTGTTGCCCATGATTCGGGGGATCGAAGCTACCCTTTACGCCCGTCTGAAGGACCCGGATGCACCTTCGGCAGCCGAGCTGGAGGGCCTCTACGGCAAGCGGTATGCGAGCGAGCCCTTCGTCGACATCATGCCTGCGGGCTCGCACCCGGAAACCCGCTCGGTGCGTGGCAGCAACGTGTGCCGCATCGCTGTCACTCGTCAGGGAGAGTCCGGCGTGGTGGTGGTGCAGTCGGTGATCGACAATCTCGTCAAGGGTGCAGCGGGCCAAGCCGTACAGAATATGAACCTGATGTTCGGCTTCGAAGAGACCCAGGGGCTCGAGGCAATGGCGCTCCTGCCGTGATGCGTCCCGCGTTGGGTCCGTCCGGAGTTCGGTCTGTCTCCGGCATGCATGCGTCGAAGAGGTGCCGGCATCGGTGCATCTGGCGACCCCGGAAACAAGGTCCGGCGCCGGCCAGCATCGAGGGCTGGCGGTGTTCGGTGCCTCAGGCGGATCGGAGCCTGGGCGTGGCCGCGGGCGGGGAACTGGCCCCGAGTCCGCTGCGGCATTCCCGAGGGCCGTCCAGCCGCTCGTTCCAGATCCGCCGGGGCGCGACGGAGGGCAGGGGGCGATGGCTCTAAATCTGATGCGGTTTTGGTGGCGTCTGCTCGCCCTGGCGCTCTATGCGGTGTTCCTGGCGGTCGTATTTTGGTACGGATTCGAGCTGGGACAGGCGCGGGTGACCGCGGCGATGGGGCCGGAGCTGTCGGTTCTCCGGAAGGAGCGTGGCGCCGCGATGGCTGACGTCGCCGCACTCAGGAGCGAAGTGGCCTCGCTGAAGCAGGAAAGCGCCGTGTTGGAGCGCTCGCGTCAGATTGAACGGGAGACCAGCCGGTCTCTTCAGGATCAACTGAAACAGGCACAAGATGAGCGCTTGGCCCTGATCAAGGAGGCGAGCTATCTCAAGCGGCTGATTCAGGAAGGGGGTAAAGGGGTCGTGCGCGTGCACGATCTGCGGCTGATGCCTGGCCAGGGGCCGCGGTCCTTTCGCTACAGCTTCACCGTGACGCAGCTCATTCAGGACTTCGGTGAATCCAGGGGCCGGGTCACGGTGAGTGTCAGGGGTCTCCAGGACGGTCAAGAGACGACGGTGAATGTGGCGAAGCTGGCACAGGCGGAACCCAATGAGCTGTCGATGCGGTTCGAGCACTTCCAGAACTTTCGGGGCCGATTTACCCTTCCCGAGGGTTTCGAGCCCTCGCCTGCTGACCGTCACCATCGATCCTGAGGGTGACCTGCTGGCGGGTACCTCCGAGGGCTTTCCCTGGGTCGTCGATAACCCATGACGTGCTTTAGGCTCGGTCGGGATGGCCTGCAGCATGGCGCCTTGAACTCCGCCTAAAGGGACGCATGTCACTCAGCCATTGAGGTAAGCACAATGGCGTAACGAGAACACCATGAGCGTAGACGTATCCACCGACGCCCCCTTGGTCTTCACAGGTCCTGCGGCCGCTAAGGTTGCGCAACTGATTGCCGAAGAAGGCAATCCGGGCCTGATGTTGAGGGTCTACATCCAAGGCGGCGGCTGTTCCGGCTTTCAGTACGGATTCACCTTCGACGAGGCCGTACAGGACGGCGACACCGAGGTCGTCACCGACGGTGTGAAGTTGTTGGTCGACCCAATGAGTCTCCAGTATTTGATGGGGGCCGAAATCGACTACACAGAGGGGCTCCAGGGCGCTCAGTTCGTGATCCGCAATCCCAACGCCTCCACCACCTGCGGCTGCGGCTCCTCTTTCTCCGTTTAATGCGTTCAAGCAGCGGCGACCTGGGCGGGAAGCTCCACGGTCCGTCGCCGGGCGGTCTGACAGCCTCTTGTGCAGGACTGGGCTCGGACTTAACCTCGCGAGCTTTTCGTCGAAGCATCGGGGGCAACACATGGCCGAGGTCGAGTCCGCACTCGCGCTGATTCAGCGCGGCACCGAGGAGATCCTGCTCGAAGAGCCCCTACGCAGGAAGCTCGAATCGGGTCGTCCGCTCAGAATCAAGGCCGGCTTCGATCCAACCGCCCCGGATCTCCATCTCGGGCACACGGTTCTTATCAACAAGCTTCGACAATTCCAGGATCTGGGTCACCAGATCCTGTTTCTGATCGGCGACTTCACCGGAATGATCGGTGACCCGACGGGTAAGAGCGTTACCCGTAAGCCACTATCTAGGGAAGAAATCGAGGCAAACGCTGCGACCTACCGCGATCAGGTTTTTCGGATTCTTGATGCCGACAAGACCGAGGTGGTGTTCAACTCCCATTGGATGTCACAACTCGGCGTTGAAGGTCTGGTGCGGCTTGCTGCCCAACATACGGTCGCGCGGATGCTGGAGCGGGACGACTTCGCCAAGCGCTACAAGTCAGGCCAGGCCATCGCGATCCACGAGTTCCTTTATCCCCTGATTCAGGGCTACGACTCTGTCGCACTGCACGCGGATGTCGAGCTCGGCGGCACCGATCAAAAATTCAATCTGCTTGTCGGCCGCCAACTGCAGGAGTCTTACGGACAGGAGCCCCAGATCGTCATCACGCTGCCGATCCTCGAGGGGCTCGACGGGGTCCAGAAGATGTCGAAATCGCTCGGCAACTACATCGGTATCACGGATCCACCGGAGGACATGTTTGGCAAGATCATGTCCCTGTCCGACGATCTGATGTGGCGCTACTTCGAGCTACTCAGCTGGCGAGCCCTGGCCGACATTGCGGCGTGGCGGGCCGCTGTTGCCGACGGCGCCAACCCGCGGGACATTAAGTTCGACTTGGCCTTGGAATTGGTGGGGCGTTTCCACTCCCCGGCCGAGGCGAGGGCGGCGCAGGAGACCTTCATTGCGCGTTTCCAGCGGGGCGCGATTCCGGAAGATATCGCCGAAGTGACCGTC
>CAVOQO010000044.1:335000-501741 GCA_963698355.1 uncultured Gammaproteobacteria bacterium
AGTGCAATCACGGGAGACACACGGCGGGTGCTAACGTCCGTCGTGAAAAGGGAAACAACCCAGACCGCCAGCTAAGGTCCCTAAATCATGGCTCAGTGGGAAACGATGTGGGAAGGCCCAGACAGCCAGGAGGTTGGCTTAGAAGCAGCCATCCTTTAAAGAAAGCGTAATAGCTCACTGGTCGAGTCGGCCTGCGCGGAAGATGTAACGGGGCTTAAGCCATGTACCGAAGCTGCGGATGCAAGCTCTGCTTGCATGGTAGGGGAGCGTTCCGTACGCCTGCGAAGGTAGATCGTAAGGTCTGCTGGAGGTATCGGAAGTGCGAATGCTGACATAAGTAACGACAAAGGGGGTGAGAAGCCCCCTCGCCGAAAGCCCAAGGTTTCCTGCGCAACGTTAATCGGCGCAGGGTGAGTCGGCCCCTAAGGCGAGGCCGAAAGGCGTAGTCGATGGGAAGCAGGTTAATATTCCTGCACCACGCATGACTGCGATGGGGGGACGGAGAAGGCTAGGTCAGCCGGCTGTTGGTTGCCGGTTTAAGCGTGTAGGCAGTCACCTTAGGCAAATCCGGGGTGGCAATGCCGAGGCGTGATGACGAGTCTCTACGGAGACGAAGTGATTGATGCCATGCTTCCAAGAAAAGCCTCTAAGCTTCAGGTCATGTGTGACCGTACCCCAAACCGACACAGGTGGGCAGGGTGAGAATCCCAAGGCGCTTGAGAGAACTCTGGTGAAGGAACTAGGCAAAATAGTACCGTAACTTCGGGAGAAGGTACGCCCCTGGTATGTGAAGCCCCTCGCGGGCCGAGCGGACGGGGGTTGCAGTGACCAGGCCGCTGCGACTGTTTATTAAAAACACAGCACTCTGCAAACTCGAAAGAGGACGTATAGGGTGTGACGCCTGCCCGGTGCCGGAAGGTTAAGTGATGGGGTTATCTTCGGAGAAGCTCTTGATCGAAGCCCCGGTAAACGGCGGCCGTAACTATAACGGTCCTAAGGTAGCGAAATTCCTTGTCGGGTAAGTTCCGACCTGCACGAATGGCGTAACGATGGCGGCACTGTCTCCACCAGAGACTCAGTGAAATTGAAATCTCGGTTAAGATGCCGAGTACCCGCGGCTAGACGGAAAGACCCCGTGAACCTTTACTACAGCTTCACACTGGACTTTGAACCTACTTGTGTAGGATAGGTGGGAGGCTATGAAGCGGCGACGCCAGTTGCCGTGGAGCCATCCTTGAAATACCACCCTGGTATGTTCGAAGTTCTAACCTCGACCCGTGATCCGGGTTAGGGACAGTGTGTGGTGGGTAGTTTGACTGGGGCGGTCTCCTCCCAAAGTGTAACGGAGGAGCACGAAGGTACCCTCAGCGCGGTCGGAAATCGCGCATTGAGTGCAAAGGCATAAGGGTGCTTGACTGCGAGACAGACAAGTCGAGCAGGTACGAAAGTAGGTCTTAGTGATCCGGTGGTTCTGTATGGAAGGGCCATCGCTCAACGGATAAAAGGTACTCCGGGGATAACAGGCTGATACCGCCCAAGAGTTCATATCGACGGCGGTGTTTGGCACCTCGATGTCGGCTCATCACATCCTGGGGCTGAAGTCGGTCCCAAGGGTATGGCTGTTCGCCATTTAAAGTGGTACGCGAGCTGGGTTTAGAACGTCGTGAGACAGTTCGGTCCCTATCTGCCGTGGGCGTTGGAGACTTGAGGGAAGCTGCTCCTAGTACGAGAGGACCGGAGTGGACGTACCCCTGGTGTTCCGGTTGTCACGCCAGTGGCACTGCCGGGTAGCTATGTACGGACGGGATAACCGCTGAAAGCATCTAAGCGGGAAGCCCCTCCCAAGATGAGGTCTCCCTGGACCCGTGAGGTCCCTGAAGGTCCGTCGAAGACCACGACGTTGATAGGCAGGATGTGGAAGCGCGGTAACGTGCGAAGCTAACCTGTACTAATTGACCGTGCGGCTTGACCATATAACACCCAAGCATTCTGGGTGGGCTGACAACGCATCCGCACCTGCCGCGATCCACCGAACCCGGCGCGCGCGCCTCCGCGCCCGCGCCACCCCTTTTCCTGGCGGCCACAGAGCGCTGGAACCACCTGATCCCATCCCGAACTCAGAAGTGAAACGGTGTATCGCCGATGATAGTGTGGGGCTTCCCCATGCGAAAGTAGGTCACCGCCAGGACCCTCTAACAAAAACCCCTCTCGGCAACGATGAGGGGTTTTTTGTTCGGAATACGGGACTTGCCTGGTACGAGAGTTTCGGCACTGAGTGCGAGTGGCTTGCGTATGGACCAGCCCCTCTCGACTCAGTGTCGCTCGACGCTGTGCAGGTTAGGCCGGGCGCTCCAGTGTTCTCGGGCCATTTGGGGTGCCGAGGATCAGGACGTCCGCGGGGCGCAAGGAAAAGATTCCGACGGTGACCACGCCTGCGATGTTGTTGATTTGCTGCTCAAGCTTCATCGGATCCGTGATCTCGAGACCCTGGACATCGAGGATCAGATTGCCGTTGTCGGTGACGAAACCTTCGCGCCACACCGGGGTGCCGCCCAACTTGACAAGCTCGCGCGCCACGTAGCTCCGAGCCATAGGGATCACCTCTACGGGGAGCGGAAAGCTCCCAAGGACGTCGACGAGCTTGGTCTCGTCGGCAATGCAGACGAAGCGTTGGCTGGCCGCAGCGACGATCTTCTCGCGTGTGAGGGCCCCTCCGCCGCCCTTGATGAGCTCGAGCCTGGCATTTGACTCGTCCGCTCCGTCCACGTAGACGGACAGGCCACCAACGGCGTTCAGGTCATAGACGGGGATGCCTTGGGCCTTCATGCGGGACGTGGAGGCCTCGGAGCTGGAGACGGCTCCTTCGATACGCCCCTTGATGGTGGCCAGAGCATCGATAAAGTGGTTCACGGTGGAGCCTGTTCCCACACCGATGATGCCGCCTTCGACATGGGCGATTGCCGCTGCGGCGGCCTGTTTCTTCATCTCGTCCTGGTTCATGCAGTGGACCTCTGAGTCGGCTATATGCGCGTGGCTATGATAACCCCTGCGCCACGTGGGGTTCGCAGCTTTCCCCGTCGCGGGCAGATGCCCGGGATGTCCGCACGCAGGACTGACGGGATAGGGGGTTGGGGTATCCGACAGTTCCAACAGGTCGGCAGGCCGCCCGTGTCAGTGTGGCGCGAGCTGCGGCGTCTCGCCCCCGATCCGGACTATCCGCTGCTGAGCGAGGTGATCCGAAAGCCGGTGAATGGGCGGAGTTCGACCCTCGGGCGCGGCGAGTTGATGGCGAAGATGAGCCATGTGCACGTACCGCGCCGGTTGCCGGTGGTGCTCGGTCCACGGCCCACCGGCTCAAGTTGCGTCTGATTACCGACTGGCAGCCAAAGCCAGATCCGCCGGGTGACCGCAACCCCGGGCATGCGCTTTGATCGATCAGCAGAAACGCCGCCGGTCCGAGAAGACCCAGGCCATATGTCTGGCGATGTGCAAAGCGACCAAGCCCTCGGGGCACCCCGTTCGCTTCTGACCACAAACATGGCGTGGGACCGGATCGGCTGTCACCGGACGCCGCGCAGTTAACGCGGCTGCACGACAGCCGCCCCCTTTATCATGGCGGGGTGCCAACCCTGCGCTCCGTCCTCGCCCTGATCGCCGACATAGGTAACCTGCCCGCGCCAGGGCCTGGAAGCCGTCGAGACTGCCGCCCGAACCCAATGGCCGGGTGACCGGGTGCACATCCCCCCGCCGGAGAGCCGCAAAGACCCGAGCCGCTCCGCTCCGCGGGCAAGCGCCTGCCCGTCCGAGTCGTCGCCGACCGTTTCGGCGTGTCGACGTCTTGGGTCCGTCAGGTCAAGCGCCGCACGCCCTGACCGCTACCCGGGGCCGGGATTGGCGGCCACCCTCCACCACTTCCGTTTTCGCAAGTCAAAACCGCCTCTCGCTAGCCCCCGACTGCGGCGCGAAAGGACGGCGGGAGTTGGCCTGGGGGGAGGACCCGGGCGCGCTGGACAGCCACCGTGCTTACTTTACGCTTGCAGGAGTAAGTCTGGTCGGCTAAACACGGAACACTGGATGGAAACACAGCAGACCGTCGGCGAGCGCATCCGCGCCGCCCGGAAGGCGGCCGGGCTGACTCAACGGAAGCTCGCGGCTGAGGCGGGCGTCACCGCCGCCGTGGTATCACAGTGGGAGACTGGCCTCGTGAAGGCCGTCACCGCGAAGCACCTGCACGCCGCCGCGATCACCCTCGACGTCGACATCAACTGGCTCCTCAACGGCGGCGCAGACGCGCGCGAGGCCCTTACCGCGCAGAGGGTCTGCAGCCGCCGGACTGGATTGCCCTTCGCGAAGCGTGGCAGGACCTCAACGCGAGCCAGCGCGCCGAGCTGGTGGAGCAGGCCGGGAAGCTCGCGGCGCACAACCGGGAACTGCTCTGCGAGCTCGGGGCAGCGGCGGCGGTCATGGACAACGCAGCCCGGCTACGGCTGGATCCCAGAAGCCCCACCCCGAGCGGGGCTTCTGCTTTCTGAGGAACGGTATCCGGACAGAAATGGATACAGACGGGATACATGAGCCGATTTCCGTATCCTGTATCTTTTCGCTTCCTGCGAGAACTGCTTGTTTTTATTGGAGCCGATGGGCGGATTCGAACCGCCGACCTACTAATTACGAATCAGTTGCTCTACCGACTGAGCTACATCGGCGTTAAGGCGGGGAGTATAGGGGATGCGGAAGTCGGCCTCAACGCGATCCCTTGAACGCCCGCCCTTGGACCCTGACTGACGGGTCTCTGCTCAGCGGTTTGCGTTCAGTGCGTAGGGTGCCGGGTCGACGATGGGTTCGCGTCCGAGTATGAGGTCCGCGGCCAGACGAGCGGAGGCAGGACCGGTCACGACGCCGTTTCGGAAGTGCCCTGCGTTGAAGTAGAGCCCCTCTATCCCCGGGTAGGCGCCGATGTAGGGGATGCCGCTGGGCGACCCGGGGCGCAGCCCCGCCCAGTGATCCTCAATGGGCGTGCGCTTGAGGACGGGGTACATCTCCACGGCGGTGCGGTAGAGCTCTTCCTTGGCCTCGGCGGTAGTGGCCTTGACGAAACCGGTGTGTTCCAGGGTGCTGCCCAGCAGGACATGGCCGTCCCGGCGCGGGATCACGTAGCGGTCCTGGCACAGGGTAATGTGGTTGATCTGCCCGGGGCGGGCGAGGAAGAGGATCATCTGGCCACGCACCGGCTCGATGTCCGGCGTCGTGCCGAGCTTTTCGAGGAGCTGGGCGGTCCAGGCTCCGGTGCAGATTACCACCTGATCGGCCTCAATCTCACCCTTGACGGTACGGGCGCCCCGGGCGCGCCCCCCGTCGACCAACAGGTCCAGTACCTCTTCCTGCTCACGAAGGTCGATGCGGCCCTCCAAGCTTCGGCGAGTGGCCTTGGTGAGGCGCGGGGTGCGCACCTGGGCGATGGTAGGCATGAACAACGCCTGATCGGGGCGTGTCCCGAGCTCCGGCTCGGTCTCGTGGAGACGCTCGCCGTCCAGGACCTGGATTTCCATGGCGTGTCGATCAGCCCAGGCGAGGGCTTGAGCACGTTCGTCCGTATCCAGGATCAGGAGCCCGTTGGGAGTAAGCTCGGGATCGATGCCCGTCTCGTCATGCAGATCGGTGCAGAGCTTGGGATAGACGCCCTGGCTCCAGCTCGAGAGCGCGGTGACCGCATCCCCATAGCGCCAGGGATAGAGGGGGGAGATGATTCCGCCACCCGCCCAGGAGGATTCGCGGCCCGTCTCACCCATCTCCACCAGGGTGACCTTGGCCCCGGACCGGACCAGCTCATGTGCGGTGAGCAGACCAATAATGCCGCCACCGATGACCAGGATGTCGCTCACGGATGCTCGCTCCCTTTTGAGTAGGTTGCCACGGGTTGCGCCGGAACCCGGTGAGGCGTTCAGGCCGCACCCTTGGCGGGGTCGGCGATCAACTCCCGGGGAAGTGCGAACACGACCTGCTCGCGGATGCCGGACTGCTCCTCCACCGACTTCGCGCCCCACTCACGCAGCCGGTCGATCACTTCGGCGACCAGGACCTCGGGGGCAGATGCCCCAGCGGTTAGCCCGACCCGGGGGGCGCGCTCCAACCACTCTCGGCGGATGTCGTCAGGGCCGTCAATGAGGTGTGCCGGGCAACCCTGTTTGGCCGCCAGTTCCCGCAGCCGGTTGGAGTTGGAGCTGTTGGGGGAGCCGACCACCAGCATCAGGTCGCAGCGCCTCGCCAGCTCCTTGACCGCGTCCTGGCGGTTCTGGGTTGCATAGCAGATATCGCTACGCTTGGGGCCCTGGATCTTGGGGAATCGTTCGCGTAGTGCGGCGATGATCTCGGCCGTGTCGTCCACTGAGAGGGTGGTCTGGGTCACGTAGGCCAGATGCTCGGAGTCTCGCACGGAAAGACTGGGCACATCGGCGACCGACTCCACCAGATGGATCAGGCCGCCGTCGGCCCGGCACTGGCCCATGGTGCCCTCCACCTCGGGGTGGCCGCGGTGTCCAATCAACACCACCTCATAGCCGCTCCTGCAATGGCGGGCCACCTCCAGGTGGACCTTCGTGACCAGTGGGCAGGTGGCGTCGAACACGCGCAGGCCCCGGACTTCTGCCTCCTGCCGGACCTGTTGGGCGACTCCATGGGCGCTGTAGATGACGGTTGCCCCTTCGGGCACCTGATCCAGCTCGTCGACGAAAACGGCACCGCGGCGCTTCAGGCTGTCGACCACGAAGCGGTTGTGCACGACCTCATGGCGCACGTAGATGGGTGCGCCATAGAGGTCGAGCACCCGCTCGACGATCTCGATGGCGCGGTCGACGCCGGCACAGAAGCCCCGAGGGTTGGCGAGGAGTATGTCCATGGGGGCACAGGATAGACGATTGGGGTTGGAGTAGGCGGGGCTCGCGTGACCACCAGCCCATGTCGCGGATCTCAGTCGACGGAAAGAACCCGAACGTGCAGGGTGAGTGGACGCCCCGCGAACGGGTGATTGAAGTCAACCCGCACCCGGTCTCCGGCAGACCCCCTGATCCGATCAAGGATAACGCCGCTCGTCTCGTGCCCGCCCGGGGTCTCGAAGGCCACTACCTGGCCGGGGACCGGGTCCAGCCCCGCGGGGAACTCCGCGCTGTCGAGCCAGTGGATGTTCTCCGGGTCATGGATGCCGAACAACTCGGAGCCGTCAACCAGAATGATCTCCTCAGCCCCTTCGGCAAAACCGGCGATGGTCTCCTCCAGACCGGGGGTTAGGGTGCCGTCGCCGATGGTGCACCGAATCGGCTCCTCGGCGAACGTGGAGAAGGCGATGAAACCGTCGTGGAACCGCACCTCCAGGTGCAAGGAGACGGCATGGCCACGCGCGATGGCCGGCGGGGATGCTGCCATTGGGTGGTCAGTGCTTCGGTACTAGGAAGGGGAGGCGGGGACCCTCGAGCCCCCGCGAGTCGTCACAAGATTTCCTGGGTGAGGAACAGATAGCCAAGGGCGACGACGACCACGGCAATCGCGAGATAGGGAATGAGGATGCAGATACCGGGCAGGTCGTTACAGACCCTGCTGAACTTGCAAAGCTTACAGTTTTTCATTGTCTGACCTTCCGCCGATTAGACTACAGGCCGCCCGGTGGTGAACGGGTCGGCACTCTCGGTGACCGGAACGACTTGTCGTGGCTCGCGCCTTGGCCGCTTGCGGCGGCACTCGCGGGCCCGTCGGTGCTTAAGGGATGGTGCGCCGTTGGCGCAGGACCTCAGGGCGCTATGCTCACCGAAGCGTCGGAACCGATCAAGGCCCGTGGACGAACCCTTGATCCGGGAGCCACGCGGTTTGTTTCCCTCGGCCCCTGAAAATACCATAGTTTATCGGACTCGCAACCCGGGCCCCGCCCGTCGGCCAATGTCGCAAGCGCAATGGTTCAGCAACAATTCGTTTACACCGCCACCCCCGCCAACTTCGAGCAGTTGGTGATCGAGAACTCGCGCCGCGGTCCGGTGCTGGTCGACTTTTGGGCCCCGTGGGCGGGTCCCTCCCTGCGCCAAGGCGAGCTTTTGCGTCGGCTGGCGGACGAATACGCAGGTCGCTTCCTGTTGGTTTCGGTCAACACTGATCGGGAAAAGGCCTTGGCCGAGCGATTCGGAGTCAAGACCCTGCCTTCCTGCAAACTGTTTCGGCACGGCCGGCCCGTGGAGCAGGTCCACGGCATGCAGACAGAGTCCGACTACCGGGCGCTGATCGAGCGCCATGCCCTGGCGTTGGCGGACAAGGTCCAGGCTGCGGCGTTGACCCTTTGGGGAGCGGGGGAACACGACAAGGCGATCCAGGTGCTCGCAGAAGGGGCCGTGGCGGAGCCGCAGCGGGCGGAGCTGCCGCTCCTGATGGCCAAGCTCCTGACCCAGGACGGACGCGCTTTAGACGCCTTCGCGGTACTCGATGCCCTGCCCGCGGAGCTGCGGGCGCAGCCCCAAGTGCTCCGCCTGCACACCCACCTTGGGTTCGTCGTCGAGGCTGGGCAGGCACCGCCCGAGACAGAGCTCGAGGCCAGCCTGGCCGATGACCCGGAGCGTCTGGACCTGAGGCTCGCGCTCGCCGCCCGGCGGCTGCTCGCGGACGACTACGACGCCGCCCTGCGCGAGCTCGCCGAGATCCACCGCCGCGACCCGGGCTTTCGCCACGGCATTGGCCGCCGGGGTATTCTCGCCGTCATTGAGCACCTCAAGTCGGATGACCCACGGGTCGGCACTTACCGCCGCTTGCTCTCCCAGCACTGAGAACGCCGTTTTGCCCAACCCGATCCCCCGCATCGGCTTCGTCAGCCTCGGCTGCCCCAAGGCCACTGTGGATTCCGAGCGCATCCTCACCCAACTGCGGGCCGAGGGTTACGGCACCACCCCAAGCTACGACGGCGCAGACCTGGTCATCGTCAACACCTGCGGATTTATCGACTCAGCGGTGGAGGAGTCCTTGGACGCCATCGGCGAGGCCCTGGCCGAGAACGGACGCGTGGTGGTCACGGGCTGCCTGGGCGCCCGGCAGGAGCTGATTCGCGGCACCCACCCCAAGGTGCTGGCCATCACCGGTCCCCAGCAGCTGGACGCGGTCATGTCCGCCGTCCATGCTGCGCTGCCTGCGCCCCATGACCCCTACTCCAGCCTGGTCCCGCCTCAGGGGGTGCGCCTCACCCCACGCCACTTCGCCTATCTCAAGATCTCGGAGGGCTGCAATCACCGCTGCAGCTTCTGCATCATCCCGAGCATGCGCGGCGACCTGGCGAGCCGCGCCATCGCGGAGGTCCTGACCGAGGCCGAGCGGCTGGTGGAGTCCGGGGTGCGCGAGCTGCTGGTGATCGCCCAGGACACGAGCGCCTACGGTCTGGACTTGCGCTACCGACCGGACTTCTGGTTCGGGCGCCCACTCGCAACGGACTTGGTCACCCTGGCCCGCACCCTGGGCGAGTTGCCCGCCTGGGTGCGGCTGCACTATGTCTACCCCTACCCCCACGTGGACGACCTGATCCCCCTGATGGCGGACGGACTCATCCTGCCCTACCTGGACATGCCGCTTCAGCACGGCTCCCCCCAGGTGCTCAAAGCCATGCGCCGGCCGGCTGCCGCGGAGCGGGTGCTGGAGCGGCTCGAACGCTGGCGCCTCCGCTGTCCGGATCTGGTGCTTCGCAGCACCTTCATCGTCGGCTTCCCGGGCGAGACCGAGGCCGAGTTCGAGACTCTGCTGGAGTTCATCCGCGCCGCCCGGCTGGACCGGGTCGGCTGCTTCACCTATTCGCCGGTGGACGGCGCCGCCGCCAACACACTGCCGGACCCCGTCCCGGAGGAGGTCAAGGAGGACCGTCTGGCCCGTTTCATGGCGGCCCAGGCAACGATCAGCCGAGAGAAGCTGGCGGCGCGCGTGGGCGAGCGCCTCACGGTGCTGGTCGACGAGGTAGGAGAGGACGAGATCCTCGCACGCAGCTATGCGGACGCCCCCGAGATCGACGGAACGGTCATCATTCCAGGCGCCTGGGAGCTGGACCCGGGCGACTTCGTCGAGGTCGTGGTCACCGACTCCGGCGACCACGACCTCTGGGCCGTTCCGGTGGAGGACTGAGCGGACGGTCGGCCCCCATCTTGGTCGTGCGGCCTGACCCCTGCGGGCGGGCTTCCCCGGTCGGAGGAAGTGCGGGACGGGTGCGATCAAAACTGATGTAGTAGATTAAAATAGCGCGGTAACCATCTAGGAACAGGAGGACCGCACATGAGCACTCCGCTGCCCACCGAAGACGAGCGCCTGTTGGCCCGACTGAACAAGCATCCGCAGTTGCGCGGACGGGTCGAGCGTCTGGTCGACCTTGTCGAGGACGCGGGGGATGACCTGCGCAAAGCCGACGAGGCGGAGCGGCGCGTGATCGATGAGGTGCGTCGGCTCGGCCAAGAGCTGTTGGAAGGCTGGGCCGACGGGCAGGTTGCCAAACGGGCGGACGCATTGGAGCGGACGCCGGGGGTCTGGCGCGAGGGTAAAAAAAACTCTGCTGGCACAGCACCTTCGGCGACATCGAAGTAGACGAGCCGCAATACCGGGAGGGCACACGGCGTCGGCGACCGTTTGCGCAGAGTGCCCAGGTGCAGCCACCGCGGCTGCTCGTTGCCGCTGCAGCGGGTGGTCACGGATCTGGGGGCGGATCTGCCGTTCGCGCAGGCGGCGGGCAAACTCCAAGAGCACTACTGGCGTCATCCTGTCGCCGAGCACGATCCGCCAAGTGACCGAAGGGCACGCCCGCGCGCTGGTCGTGGAGGGCGACGCGAACCGGCGTGGCCGACCCAGACGGGGGCCGCGACCGTGATCGCGCGAAGTCGACGGTGGCATGGTCCCGCTGGTGGAGGTCGACCCCGACAGCGCGGACCGTCGGCGGGGCAAGCGGTTGCTGTGGAAGGAGGCCAAGGTGAGCTTGGCGCACGCGCACGGGCGTACCACGCGGGTCTACGGCGCCACCCTGCGCGGTGGTGTCGAGGTGGCCGGGCGCCAGCTGCTGGCCTGTGCCATCGCGGCGGGCATGGGCGCCAACAGCCAGGTCCATGCCCTCGGCGATGGGGCGGTGTGGATCGCCGATCAGGTCGCGGCGCGCTTCGGCACCCAGGGCCGTTATCGGTGGACTTCTTCCATGTCTGCGACTATCTCGCCGAGGCGGCCAAGGGTTGCGCTCCCGACGACCCGCGGACCTGGCTTGGAGCTCCAGAAGCAAGCGCTTGAAAAACAACGACAGCACCGCGGTCTTGGCCGCGTTGAGTGTGGCACTGGAGCCCGCGCAGCGTGCCCGATGCGGAGGCCCCGGTGCGCGCCTGCCATCGCTATCTGAGCAACCGGCTCGATCATCTCGACTACCAAGGCGCCCTCGCGCAGGGCTTGCCCATTGGCTCCGGCGAGATCGAAAGCGCGCACCGCTATGTGGTGCAACAGCGCCTCAAGCGCCCCGGCGCCTGGTGGACGCCCGACAACGCCGAGGCCATGCTCGCGTTGCGCATTACTCGCGCAAACGGGCAGTGGTCTCGGTACTGGCAGGATGCTCTTAAGCAAGCCGCGTGACAGATTCGACGTCCACATCAGTTTGGATCGCACCCGCGCGGGAGCGCGCGACCCACTGATCATTAGCTGTTAGACGTCGTCTGGTATAGTCGCGCTCTCGATTCCAACCCCGACCCAGGGACTCGGCCGCGAGAAGAAACTATCGCCCTGACACTTGCTTGCCGAATTGCTTGCAGCGTTTCTTCCGCTCGCGCAAGGTGTATGAAGTCTCTAGATTCCGTTCGATACCCGTTAGGGGAGCCCCTAAAGATGTTTGAGAGAATCGCGACCCTGTTCAAAGGATTTCTGAGCCTGTTCATCACCGGCCTGGAGAAGTCCAATCCCAAGGCCCTGATCGAGGCGGAGAAGGAGAACCTGCGCCACCAGATCGCCCGTTACAACGACAACCTCGCGAACCATGCGGGGTTCGTCGAGCGGCTGATGCGCCAGGTCAAAAACCTGGAGTCGCAGGAAAAGGAATTTGCGAGCAAGACGGCCGCGCATCTCAAGATCGGCAACCGCAGCGCCGCGGCCCAGTATGCCCTGCAGCTCAAGACCGTCCGCGAGCAACTCGAAGAGAATCAGGAGCAACTGCAGACCGCCGAGGAGACCTACAAGAAGCTGGTCAAGTCCCGGGATGTGATGGTGAACGAGGCGAAGGCGAAGATCGAATCGCTCAAGCGCATGATCTCGGAGACCGAGATGCTGGAGGCCCAGGCCGAGCTGCAGGAGATGGCGCAGGGCATGGTCACCCAGATCGGCGGCTCCGGCGACACACTCGATCGAGTCGAGGAGTACCTGCAGGAGCGCCGAGACAAGGCCGCCGGCAGGACCCGTGTCGCCGCATCCTCGATCGATACCTCGCATGTCGAGCTGCTGGAGGCCGAGCAGCAGGTCATGGCCGAGCAGGCCTTGAATGAGTTCGCCGCCGCCTACGGTCTGGATGTCCCCGAGGAGCCGGAGGCCGCGAAGACCCCGCCGGCCAAGCCCGCCCAAAGGGACCTGGGTCCGGGCGTCCCCGAGGGCTGAGCCAACAATCCGCTTCCGCCGCTGCCTCGCAATCGCTAGGAGGATCGAATGGTCGAACAAAAGCCGGTCGGACCCACCGCCCTCGGGAAGGTGGTCATTGCATTGTTCATCGTCGCGCTGTTGGGCGGCGCCGCCTATTACCTGCGCGACATCCTAATGCCTTCGGGGAGCGGCGAGGGAGACGTGGACCTCGGTAAGTTCCGTCAGCAGCAGACCATCGAGGCCCCGGACACCGCGGGCATCACGACGGTCAGCGAGTACACCTATGTGCCCAACGAGAAGCTCCCTCCCGTGAAGGGGGTGAGCAACTACCAGTGGGACCCCCAGGAGAAGGTCGTCCAGTTCCCGATCAACGTCTGGATCGGCTGGCTGCCGATCGTTGCCGCCAACCATGGATTCTCACCCAACGAGGAGAGCGTCTTCTTCAAGGACTACGGCTTCAAGGTCAATCTGAAGCTGATCGACGATCCGGTCGTCGCCCGCGACGCCTTCGCCAGCGGCGAGAGCCAGATCCTCTGGGGCACACTCGACATGATGGTCCTGTTCGCCCCGGAGCTCATGAAGGACTCGCGCACCGCACCGCGCATCTACCAGCAGATTGACTGGTCCAACGGCGGGGACGGCATCGTGGTGCGGGGCAACATCAAGTCGGCTCGCGACCTCAAGGGCAAGAGCATCGTCTACGCGCAGAACAGCCCGTCCCAGTACTTCATCAACAACCTGCTGCTGAACGCGGGGCTCCAACCCTCCGAGGTGAAGCACCGGTACACGGCCACCGCGTTCGAGGCCGCCGCGGCCTTCGTCGCCGACAAGTCCATCGACGCCTGCGTCTCCTGGGCGCCGGACATCTACAACATCCCGGACCGCGTCGCCGGAACCCGCATCCTGACGACGACCGCCGAGGCCAACAAGCTGATCGCCGACGTCTGGGCCGCACGAGCCGATTTCGCGAAGGACCACCCGGACATCATCAAGGGTCTGGTCGCGGGCATCTTCCAGGCCATGGACCGGCTGAAGGACGACACCTTCAAGGGCCAGGCCTTCCAGTGGATGGCGGACGGCTACGGGATTCCGCTCGACGAGGTCAAGGGGATGGCGGCCGACGCGCATTCGACCAACTTCGCGGAGAACAAGACGTTCTTTCTCAACCAGAACGCACCGGCGAATTTCGAGCGCACCTGGAAGAACATCACCTTCGTCTATCGCGAGCTTGGGCTCATCGGCACCCCGGTCCGGTTCGATGAGGTCATGGACTTCTCGGCGATCAAGGCGTTGGAGCAGGAGGGCGCCTTCGCCGGCCAAAAGGACGAGTATCGCACCGCCTTCGCCCCCGCCACCTACTCGAAGGTCAGGGCCGAGGCGCCGATCCTGACCCAGACCATCCGCATCAACTTCTATCCCAACTCGGCCAACATCTTCGAGCCCGAGCACGACGACCTGGATCAGCCGCTCGCCAACACCCTCTACGACCCCAACGTCGCGGCGACGCTGGAGAAAGTCGGCCGCCTCTCGGGCCAGTACGACCGTGCCGTGATCGCCATCGTCGGGCACAGCGACGCCTCGATGCGGGGCCGCGGCGTGCGTTTCGAGGACGTCAAAAAGCTCAGCCTCGACCGGGCGGAGGCAGTGAAGAACGCCCTGGTGGAAAAGTTCGCCTTCGACCCGAACAAGTTCATCATCGAGGGCGAGGGCTGGAATCAGCCCGCCGATCTGGACGACCCCGACAACCACGCCCTGAACCGGCGCGTCGAGATCTCGGTCTACCCGCCCGAGTCCCAGTGAGCCGGGCGCCGTCGAGCCGTTTCGCACCGTGACCGAGCAGCCGTCCCCCCCCAGGGGCGACGAGAACCCACCGGTAGCGGCTCGGGGCCATCCCGAGTCGCTACCGCAACCCGCTCGCCCGTTCTGGGCGACGCTGCTCGCCGGCGGCTGGTTGCGGATCCGCGAGGAGATACCGACCCCGCTGGCCTGGGCGCTCGGTACCCTGCCGATCCTGCTGATCCTGGGCCTGTGGTGGTTCGCAACGGCGGGGGCAAGCGCCGAGGAGCGGCTGATCTCCCCGGCGATCCTGCCCAGCCCCAACGAGGTGCTCGGGTCCTTCCGGTCGCTCTGGTTCGACCGGGCATTGACGCGCAACGTGCTGATCTCGCTGGGCCGCGTCGCCGCCGGCTTCGCGCTGGGCGTCGCCATCGCCTTTCCACTCGGGCTCCTGATGGGGGCCTTCACCAAGGTGAAGGCGATGTTCAACCCGCTGGCGGTGCTCGGGTCCTACCTGCCGATACCGGCGCTGGTGCCCCTGACCCTGTCGCTCTTCGGCACCGGCGAGTTGCAGAAGGTGACCTTCCTGGCGATGGCCTTCGTGATCTACCTGTTACCGCTGGTCGTCAAGGCGGTGGACGGGGTCGACGAGATCTATCTGAAGACCGCCTTCACCCTGGGTGCCAATAAGTGGCAGATCGTACGCCGGGTGCTGCTCGGCGTGGCCTGGCCCGATATCTTCCGGGCGCTGCGCCAGGGCTTTGGGATTGGCTGGAGCTACATCGTGCTGGCCGAGATGGTCGACATCGGCCACGGACTGGGGGGGATCATCATCATCTCCCAGCGGCGCGGGCCCCGTGAGCACATCTACCTGGTGCTGGCGGTCATCGTTGCCATCGCCTTCCTGACCGACAAGCTGTGGGCCGCTGCCGAGCGGCGCCTGTTCCCCTACCGGGTCGAGAAATGACGCTCCCTGCAGAACACCCGGAGCCAAGCAGCGGCACCGATAGCGGCGCGTCGACGGTGGTCGAGTTCCGCGGCGTCGAGAAGACCTTCAACCCGGACACCCCGGCGGCCTTCACGGCGCTGCGGGACCTGAGCTTCCGGGTCGACGACGCGCCCGGGTACGGCGAGTTCATCGCCATCATCGGCCCGTCCGGCTGCGGCAAGTCGACGATCCTGAACCTGATCCAGGGCTTCTCGGACGTCTATCCGCCGACCCGTGGCGAGGTGCTGGTGCGCGGGCGGCCGGTGAGCGGTCCCGGCCGAGACCGCGGCATGATCTTCCAGAAGTACAGCTCCTTCCCGCAGCTCACCGTGCTCGGCAACGTGCGGTTCGGGCTTGAGATCAATCAGAAGGAGCTCGGACTCAACCGCTCGGAGATCGAGGACCGCGCCCAAGCGATGATTGGCAAGGTGGGTCTGTCCGGGCACGAGCACAAATACCCGCACCAGCTTTCCGGGGGCATGCAGCAACGGGTGGCCATCGCCCGCTCGCTGGTGCTGAAACCCCGGATCATCCTGATGGACGAGCCATTTTCGGCCCTCGACGAGCCGACCCGCTACGACATGCAGCGCCTGATCACCGAGCTGTGGCATGAGGTCGAGGCCACCGTGTTCCTGGTGACCCACTCCATCTCCGAGGCGGTCTACCTGGGCGACCGCGTCTGGGTCATGAGCCACGCCCCCGGGCAGATCCGCGCGGTGTTCGACGACACGATTCCGCCCACCCGCGACAGCGACCCGCTGATGACCCAGGAGAGCCCGGAGTTCAAGCAGGTGGTCGCCGAGGTGGCCCGCGCCTTCAGCCGCATCGAGTCCGGCTCCGCGTCCTGATGGACTCTCCGCTAACCTATCTCGACTACCTGCGGGAGGCCTTCTACCGCAAGGTACGGGTGCCGGGCCTGGGCGGGCTGCCGGTGAACCTGATGGGCCTGGGCGCCGTCACGGTCCTCGGCATTGTCAATCCGGGGTTCTGGCTCCTCGGCGCGGCGGCGGAGGTGGTCTATCTGACCGCCATGGCCGGCAGTGCCCGTTTCCAGAAGCTGGTCCAGGGGGAGCGCCTGTTGGACCTGCAGAAGGGGTGGGAGCAGCAGATGGCGGAGTCGGTCAACCGGCTTTCCGCCGAGGATGCGGACCGCTACCTCATCCTGTTGAACCAGTGCCGCGCGATCGTCGGCATCGGCGACGCGGCCCAGGGGTCGAGCCTCGGCGACCTCCCCGACCTGCGGGGGCGCAACCTGAACCAACTGCTCGCGATCTTCCTGCGCCTGCTGGTATCGCGGCAGACGATCCGGGAGAACCTGCGTGGCCTGGACCCCAAGGCGCTCTCCGGTTGGATCGCCGATCTGGAGGCCAGGCTCGCGCGGATCGACCCGGAGACGGAGCCGTCCCTGGCCCGCTCGCTGAACGGAACTCTGGAGATCCAGCGCAGGCGTCTGGAAAACCTCGATCGGGCCGCGGCGAACATCCGGATCATCGACGCCGAGCTCGACCGGATCGAGCACCAGGTCGAGCTGATGCGCGAGGAGACCGCCGTCTCAGCCCAGCCCGAGCAGCTCTCGGACCGGCTCGACGCAATCTCCTCTTCAATGAACGAGACCGCACGCTGGCTCGACGAGCACGCGGATTTCTTCGACAGCCTGAACGCGGACGAAACAGCGGCGCGCGCGCCGGAGCTGCCCCGCCTGCGGCGGGTGGAGGAACGCTAGCAATGTCAACGCCGAGTCTTCCGTCTTGGGCCGAGGAGATGCGCGGGCACTTCCGCTCCGGGTCCGCGAGCCAGTTCATCTTTCACGGCAACGTCTTCGATCTGGTTCCAGCCGGCGATGCCGGGGGCGGCGAGGGCCAAGGGGGGCGCTGCGCTTCGTGTCGCTGCGGCATTTCCTGAGCGAGGTGATGTTCGAGCCGTTCGACGTCGTCCTCCAGTACGACCGTGGGCGCGGGATCCGCGCCTCGAAGGGTGGGGACCACTTCGCCCGCTTCCTCAAGGCCTACGACGCCTTCCGCGGCACCAAATGGGCCTCGCTGCCCCGCTGGGGCGAGGACGCCAACGCGACCCTGGACCTCGGCAATCTGCTGCCCAAGGACCCACCGCGCGCGCTGGGCCTGCTCGACCGCTTCCTGCGCGCGAGCCAGCACCACAGCGAGCCCTCCGATTCTGGCGAGCGGCGCCCGGCCCCGCTCAAGACGGCGGTGATCGTGGACTACGCCCACCTGGTCGCGCCCCAGGGTGAGCCGCTGCACCTCTCCGGCGAGCTGTCCGAGACCCTGATCCAGCTCTTCGACTGGGCCAGCGACCCGACGCTGAGCGGCGCCTATGTCGCCACCGTGCTGATCACCGAGAACCTGACCGACCTCAACCGGATGCTGATCGAGAATCCCTACGCGGCGAAGATCCGGATCGGCCTGCCCGGCGCGGACGACCTGGGCCTCTACGTCGACTACCTCGCCGGACAGGAGCCCGATTTCAACCGGCTGAGCGAGGTGCCCCGCGAGACTCTGGCGTCGAAGCTCACCGGACTGTCTCGGGTCAACGTCCGCTCGCTGGTGCTGCGGGCCGTCAAGGGCGGCGAGCCGATCACCCAGCGTTATCTGACGGCGATCAAGAAGGAGCTGATCGAGAAGGAGGCCCTGGGTCGCATCGCGTTCATCGAATCCCGCCGCTCTCTGGACCACGTCGCCGGGCATCGGGAGGCCAAGTCCTGGCTGCGGCAGGACGCGGAGCTGCTGCGCCGCGGCCGCCTGAACGCCATCCCGATGGGCTATCTGCTGTGCGGGCGCATCGGGACCGGCAAGACCTTCCTGGTCGAGTGCTGGGCGGGCGAGGTCGGCGTCCCCATGGTCGAGATCAAGAACTTCCGCGAGAAGTGGGTCGGCGCCACCGAGGGGAACCTGGAGCGGATCTTCAACATCCTCAAGGCACTGGGGCAGGTGATCGTGTTCGTCGACGAGGCGGACCAGATGACCGGGCGGCGCGGCGGTGACAGCGATGACTCCGGCCTCTCGGGCCGCGTCTACGGCATGCTGGCAAAGGCCATGAGCGACACGGCCAACCGCGGCCGGATCCTCTGGGTCTTCGCCACCAGCCGCCCCGACCTGCTGGAGGTGGACCTCAAGCGGCAGGGACGGCTCGACGTGCACATCCCACTGTTTCCGCCGCAGGACCCGGAGAGCCGTCAGGAGCTCTTCACCGCGATGGCCCGCAAGGTGGGGCTGGACATCCCAGAGGGCGGTCTCCCGGCGCTGCCCGACAACAAGCAGATCGGTGGCAACGAGATGGAGGGCATCCTTGTTCGGGCCCTTCGCCTGTACGAGTCCCAGCCGGAAGGTGACAGTGCGCGCGGCCTACCCGAGATCATCGCCGAGGTCGTCGCCGACGTCCGCCCGTCGGCCCACGTCGAGCGGCTCGAGTTCATGGACCTGCTGGCGGTCAAGGAGTGCACCGACGCGCGGTTCCTGCCCCCCCGCTACCGCGAGCTGCCGCTCGGCGAGGTCAACCGTCATATCGAGGCGTTGAGACTGTCGCTGGGAGAGTGATGGGAAGGGCTGCCTCCAGCTGGAGTGCAGGACCTAGCAGGCTGTCGGACTTGACCCTCGCGATTGCCGGAAAGGGGTCATCGAAAGGCCATTTGTTGCGTAGAAGAGACGTCTTTTGGCAAAAAGCGAGGTTTTCCTACCCTTTCCCCTTACTGCGGGCGCAATGCGGCCATGCGCTTTAGGTTCCACGCCAGGCACACGAGGGTCCACTCGTTCTGGACGTTGTCCAGTCCGCGGGTGAGAAACTGACGAAACCCCATCACGGATTTGATGATGCCGAACACCGGCTCGACGGTTTGTTTACGCAGGGCGTAGGTCGCCCGGCCTTTGGGGGTCTTGATCCGGTGGGTCATACGCTCAACTGGGGTCGCATCGGCTGGCGGGGCGTCGGGGTTCTCGAAGCGCTCCGACCAATGGGGATGGTGCTCATCACGCTTGATGGCGATCGATGGCTCGATACCGGCCTGCTTCGCAGGCGGTGACGTTGGCCTCGCTGAAGTAGCCGGCATCGGCCGCCAGTTGCTTGGGCTTGGGAAGGTCTTCGGGCAGCGCAGCGATACGTTCCAGCATCGGGGTGAGTTGCTGCTTGTCGTTGGCCGCCTGCACGACCTGTGGGACCAGCACCAGCATGGTCTCGGTATCGACCACCGCTTGGGCGTTGTAGCACTGCTCGAAGCCACCGCCGGCGACCGGCATGATGCGGGACTCTTCGTCGGTGAGGTTGATCTGGTCGGTGGGAAGAGGGCCGGGGGTGGGCGCCTTGGGCGGTTTGCCGCCAGGCTTTCGACCGCTGGCGGCTTTGGCCGCGCGGGCGGCGAGCTTGGCCGCATAGTCGGCCTGCTCGCGGGCAAAGCGCTCGGCCGCCCGCGCCTCGATCTTGGCCTTGGCCATGGCGATGGCCGCCAGGCGGTCCTCGCGGCGTTTGAGCTCGTCGGGCAGGCTCATGCCGTCGGGGATGTTGGCGCCGTCGGCCTCATCGGCCAACGCCAGCAACTGTTGGACCTCGCCCTGGAGCTGCGCCTCGATGGCCTCGGCGTGCCCATAGGAGAGTGCACTGTGACGGCTGGCGCTGGCGTGGATCTTGGTGCCGTCGAGGCTGACGGTCCCGAAGCGGCTGAGCTGGTTCTCCCGGGCGACCTGTAACACCTGCACAAAGGTCGCCTCGAACTCTTTGGCGAAACGCCTCCGGAAGGTGGACAAGGTATCGTGATCGGGATGGCTGTTGGCGGCGATGAAGCGAAACGCCAAGGAGTCGTAGGTCGCCCGCTCGATCTTGCGGCTGGAGTAGCAGCCGGTGGCGTAGCCGTAGATCAGCAGCGACAGCAAGGTGGCTGGGTGGTAGGGCAGACTGCCCCGCCCGGCGTAGGCCTGTTCCAACTCGCTCAGATCCAGCCCCTCGACCACTTCGGCCACGTAGCGCGCCAAGTGCCCGTCGGGCAGCCAGTCCTGCACCGAGGGCGGCAGCAGAAAGTCGATATCGCGGTTGATCGCACGGAAGTGGCTCATCGGCTCAGGCCCCCAAGATCGATGCGCCTATTCTATCGGGCGGCGGCAGGAAAGTCCGACAGGCTGCTAGGCGTCAATCTCTTGTTTGCCGGGGAACGCTCGACCATCAGTAGGGGAACCCTCGGGACATCAACACGGAGTGAGGACAGGGCGCGCGGTTGAGGATCATGATCTTCTGCCAGGTGGAGCGCGAGAGTTCCTGGCAGAGTTCGCGAAGTCCGGCCACGGCGATGTGTGTTTGGGAACGGTCTGGCAAACCGGTTTGCAAGTGCAATTTGCCGTGGGAAAACGCAAAAGGCCCCACCGCGGGGGCGATGGGGCCTTGGGTTTCCTCTCGGGGGCGGCTGGCGGCCGCGGATCCGAGGGAAGGGTACTTACTGCTGCGCCGGAGCGACCTCAACAGCGGTTGCGACAGGAGCCACCACCGGCTGCTGCGGGACGGTCCCTGCCTGCTGGGAGACCACTTCTGATTGCTGGGGGGCGACCTCTGGCTGTTGCTGCGGGGCCGGGGCGGCCGAGGCGGACGGCCCGCAGCCCATGCCCATGTTGGGGGCCATCATGGCCCGAGGCATGTAGGCCATGCCGCGGCGCCCGTAGTGACGCCCGAACGGATGCGAGGCGCGGCGCTGCTGGCTCATATCTCTCAGAGCGGCGCGGCGGGCATCCTGCTGCTGCTTGGCCTGGGCGCGATAGGCGTCGACGCGGGCGCCGCGCTCATAGGCGGCCGGGTACCCGAACGCCGGCATTTGTGGCATGACCGGGTAATCGGGGCCTGCCACCTCCGGCATTTCAGGCATGGCCGGGAAATCTGGCATTGCGGGGCGCTCGAATGCGGGCATCTCGGGCATGGCCGGGAACTCGCGGGCCCCGAACTCGGGCATCTGCGGCATGGGCGGGAATTCATGCATTGCCGGGCGCTCGAAGGCCGGCATGTCGGGCATCGGAGGGAAGTCCGGGCGCCCAACCACCGGGCCGAAGGGGTTGCCGGCGAACGGGTCTGCGACCATCGGCGCCTGGGGCGCAACCTCAGGCACGTTCTGCTGCGTTTGCGCGTAATACGCGGCCTGCTGCTCGGCGGCCTTCGCGTATTGGGCAGCCATCGCCTGCTGTTGAGCGGCCATTGCCTGTTGCTGGTCGGCGACGGCCTGCTTCTGCTCGTCGGTCATGCAGCCGGACTGGACGGTCGGCGCATACCACGCGGACGCGGAGGAGGCGGCCACGGTCAGGGCGAGAAGGGAGGCAGCATGGGTCAATTTGTTCATCTGACGTACCTTTTGGTTTGTAGAGTATTGAGGCAAGCAAACAACAGCGGACATTTTTGCGGCGTTAGACGCTCACCGCTCGGTCCCGGGATGGATCGGGGGCGCCGGGGTCTCACGGTATCCGTTCAGGGTCGGTTCCCAGGAAAACGCATAGGGGTACCGCCAGCCATAGACAGCATTGCTGCCAGGGACCTGGGCGAAAAGCCGGTCATCGCCTGCGGATGTCGCCGAGCGCGGACCCTGGCCCTCCAAGGTTGCGCCTGCCGCAGCGCCCTCGTCACCCCCGGCGTTACCGAATACCCCCATCTCTGCGGCCGCGGCGGCCACGCAGACAAGGCCGATCACGGCCGCCATCGTAGGCTTGAACATCGTCGCCTCTCGTTTGGCTGCCGACACACACTGGACCGGCCGGGCCGTACCAGAACGGCGATCAGTATATAAGAAATTACTGAATTAGCAATTGATATTTTCTTGACCCGTGGCGCGCCGGCGCGCGGTCACTTGGAGTGTCAGGGTACGGGGGTCCGTATCGGGACAGATGGTTCGATCCGTCGCATCCGACGACGGCCGGACGCCGCCGCACGGCGTTGGAGCTGGCGCCTCGGACGCCGCGCCCGCCCCTAGAAAAGACGGTTCAGCCCATTGAGCGCCGCGACCCGATAGGCCTCGGCCATGGTGGGATAGTTGAAGGTGGTCTCGGCGAAGTAGCGCAATGTGTTGGCCGGCCCCTGCTGGGACATGATCGCCTGGCCGATGTGGACGATCTCCGCCGCCTGTTCGCCGAAGCAGTGGATGCCGAGGATCTCCAGGGTCTCTCGATGAAACAGCAGTTTGAGCATACCGACCGTGTGGCCCGTGATCTGGGCGCGGGCGATGGATTTGAAGTCCGCCTGGGCCACTTCGTAGGGTATCTGGCGGGCCGTGAGCTCCCGTTCGGTGCGACCTACGGAGCTGATTTCCGGAACCGTGTAGATGCCGGTGGGAAATTCCTCGATCAGGGACCAGTCGCATTCCCCGTCGGCGATATGGGCGCCGACGAATCGACCCTGGTCGTAGCTGGCACTCGCCAGGGCCGGCGGGCCGGCGACGTCGCCTACCGCGTAGACATGGGGCAGGGCGGTCTGATAGCTCGCGTTGACCTCTAGTTGACCGCGCTGATTGGGGATCAGCCCGATTTCCTTCAGGCCCATGTCCTGGGTATTTCCAGTGCGACCGTTGGCCCAAAGCAGCACGTCGGTTTTGAATTTTTTGCCCGATGTGCAGTGCAGGACCACCCCGTCATCGCGCGCCTCCACATGATCGTAGGTCTCGTCGTTGCGGATGACGACGCCCCCTTGGCGCAGGTGGTAACTGAGCGCGTCCGTGATCTCGTCGTCCAGGAAGGAGAGCAGCCGGTCGCGGGTATTGACCAGATTCACCTTGACGTCGAGGTTGCTCATGATGGACGCGTACTCGCATCCAATGACCCCGGCCCCGTAGATGGCCATGGACCGGGGGGTATGCTGCAGCGCAAGCACCGAGTCGCTGTCTAGAAACCGGGGGTGGCTAAAGTCCAGGTCTGGCGGGTGGTAGGGGCGCGAGCCCGTGGCGATCACGAAATGGCGAGCGCCGAGCTCTTCGGACACCCCGTCCGGGCGACGCACCGCAATGCGGTCTTGGGCAAGAAAGCGCGCACGGCCGAACAGCACCTCGACGCGGTTTCTCTGATAGTAGCGGTAGCGGGTGCTGACCTGTTCGTTGATGACCCCGTCCGCGGCCCGGAGTAGGTCCGGGAACTCAACCTCCAGTTGGCTGCGGATGCGCTGGAAAAGCGGGTTGCGACGATAGTCCGCCAGGGTCTGGATGGAGTGACGCAGTGCCTTGCTCGGAATGGTGCCCCAATGGGTGCAGCCCCCGCCCACACTGCGATGGGCCTCGACCACTCCAACCCGCTGGCCCGACTTGGCGAGCTTCATCGCCGCCCCCTCTCCGGCGGGGCCCGTGCCAATCACGATGCTGTCGAACTCGCGGATGGGCATGGTCGAGATCCGGCGCTGGTCTGGTTAGCGATCGACACCCGCGCCGTGTGCGCGGGGGAGCTCATTGACTCCGGAGGCTACCATAGGTTTTCAGCTGGTTTCCTCACGGTCCTCGTCGAGCCACGCAATCACTGGCGTAGTTCGGAGGCGGCGTGGAAGGTGTCCCACTGCGGGGCGGCGACAAAGGCCTCTAGTCGTGCCCCGAGGCCGGAATCGGTTCCCGCACTGCACGAGCGGGCGGAACCGTAAATGCAACGGGCTGGACGTCCTTGTCCGTTCGCGGCTGAGGCGCAGAGTAGGGCCCGCTCGCACCGGGGTCCGCCGCAAGTGTAAGAATCAGAGATAATCGGGCAGGCATTTGCGGATGGTCGTCGGGTCCTGGGTGGACAGATTCTTGTCCACCTCACCTGCGATCATCTGGCGCAATGCACTCGACTGGTGGTGACGCAGCATGCCGAGGAATCCGGGGGCGGCGACCACGTAGAGTTTGCGAAACTCGCCGGCGTTGCGCGCCGACTCCAGCTCTTGGCACACGTGGCTCGCAAAACGGTCGGCGTTGTCCTGCTTGTGCGCGTCCTCCCCGTTGAATCCGTGGGCACCGACACCGGGATTGCGGTCGCGTCCCCCCTTGTCCGTGACTAGGTCACCCTCGTGCAGACGTGCCTCCGGGAAGGTCAGGGTACGGATCTCGTTGAGTGGGCTCAGGGCCTTGTCGGCGGCGAAGATGCGGGCGCGGCTCGCGTCCGCGACCAGGATCCAGGTGGGCATGGTCTCGACTCTCCGGTGGTTTGACCGGCCGGTCAGGGCCGGCGCGATGGGCCGCGGTGGTTGCGCCTGTCGCCGTTGGAAACCCGCGGCCCGGATGGCGGGCTAGTGCCACAATCTCAGTGTAACAGGCCGAGTGGACAGCGCAGGGGCTGAGCACGCAAGTGGGATCGGGCGCGGCCGATGCCGGCGAAGTGCCCTATACTCCGCGCTCCTCGCGAATAGAGACCCCCTCTCGTGCATCCCCACTGGTCCGTCCTGCTGACCTTACTCTTCTTGATCCTGTTGGCGAACGGCCTGCCGGCGCTGCTGGGGCTGGTATTGGGGCCGGCGCGCCCGCTGGACGGCGGGCGGTCTTGGTCCGATGGCCGTCCCGTGCTCGGCCGGTCCAAGACCTGGCGAGGCCTCATCAGCGCCTTGTTCGCGACCCCGCTCGCCGGACTGGCCCTGGGGTTTCCTTGGCATCTGGGACTCTTGGTCGCCCTGGGCGCCATGTTCGGGGACCTGCTCGCAAGCTTCACCAAACGGCGCCTGGGGTTCCGCTCGGGTGAGTCGGCCCCCCTGTTGGACCCGTGGCCTGAATCGCTGATCCCCGTGCTCCTGGTGATGGCACCCCTGGGGCTCGGGTGGGCGGATGCCGCTGTCCTGATTCTGGCCTTCGCGGCACTGGACCTGATTCTGACGCCCCTGGGACGCCGAGTCTTGGGACGCCGCAGCTGAGGACCGCTGCCGCGGCATCCTAGGAGCCCTACCCGCCCCCGCTGAACCCGCACCGCACCTGACCCCTTGAACCATGGCCCCCGCCGCCCTCGACCGCCGGCTTGCCGTCGCACCGATGTTGGACTGGACGGACCGGCACTGCCGGTATTTTCTGCGGCTCATCACCCGACGCACCCTGCTCTACAGCGAGATGGTCACCACGGGGGCGCTGATCCATGGGGACCGTGACCGCCACCTGCGCTTCGACCCCGCCGAGCACCCCCTGGCCCTGCAGCTCGGCGGCTCGGATCCCGCGGACATGGCGCGCTGCGCCCGTCTCGGGGCCGAGTGGGGCTATGACGAGATCAACATCAACGTCGGCTGTCCCTCGGACCGCGTCCAAAACGGTCGCTTCGGCGCCTGCCTGATGGCCGAGCCCCAACTGGTGGCCGAGTGCGTAGCGGCGATGAAGTCGGCCGTGTCGGTGCCGGTCACCGTCAAGTCCCGAATCGGCATCGACGAGCGGGACAGCTACGGGGAGCTCGTCGACTTCGTGGGGGCGGTCGCCGAGGCGGGCTGCGACGCCCTCGTGGTGCACGCACGCAAGGCGTGGCTGCAGGGGCTGAGTCCACGGGAGAATCGCGAGGTCCCGCCCCTACGCTACGAGATCGTGGAGCGGCTCAAGCAGGATTTCCCCGACCTGCCCGTGACGCTCAACGGGGGCGTCGTCACCCTGGAGGCCGCGCGCGGATTCCTGGGACGCCTGGACGGCGTGATGATCGGCCGCGAGGCCTATCAGAACCCCTGGATGCTGGCCGACGCGGACCGACTGATCTTCGGCGAACAGGGGCCGCCCTCGACCCGCCACGAGGTCCTCGAACGATTCATCCCCTACGTCGAGGCACAGCTTGTCGACGGGGTGCCGCTCAACGCCATGAGCCGGCACATCCTCGGATTCTTCCAGGGTCAACCGGGTGCGCGCGCCTGGCGTCGGCATCTGAGCGAGAACGCACACCTGCCCGGCGCCAGGGCCGAGGTGCTGACCGCGGCCCTGCCCCCCCGGCGCCTCGTCGAAGTCGCCTGACCCGCACCAGCCGGGATCGTGCCTGCCGCATGGATTGGCTGTCCCTCTCATTGCTCTGCGCCTTCAGCCTTGCAAGTGCCGACGCGGCCACCAAGGCCTGGTTCCAGGACTTCTCCGCCCGGGAGCTGGCCGTGGTCAGACTCGGCATCGCCGGGCTGCTGATGACGCCTTTGCTTGTGGACCTGCCGCCACTCGCCTCCCTGCCACCGGAATTCTGGTGGCTCCTGGTGACGCTCGTTCCGCTGGAGCTCGCCGCCATGCTGCTCTACATGGCCGCCATCCGCGACCATCCACTATCGCTCACCCTTCCCTATCTGGCATTCACCCCGGTCCTCGTGATTGGCGTGGCCTGGCTGGCGCTCGGCGAAAGGGTCTCCGTGCAGGGTGCGGCCGGCATCCTCCTGGTCGTGTTGGGGGCTTGGCTGCTCAACTCCGACCGGGCACGCCTTAAGGACTGGCGCAGCTGGGCGGATCCCCTGCGGGCCATCCTGTGGGAGCCTGGCTCGCGCATGATGCTGGCGGTGGCGGCGATCTATGCCCTGACCTCCACGCTGGGTAAGGGCGCAATGCGCTACATGGCCCCCAAGGACTTCGGCGCCTTCTATTTCGCGGTCCTGGATCTGGCGGTAACCCTGTTCTTTGTAATGCCCAGGCCTCGGATACTGCTCAAGCTCGTGCGACGTCCACTGCCGGTGCTTGCGGTGGGCATCCTGATGGGTGTCATGGCCTACACCCACTTCCTTGCCCTCGGGCAGGTCGAGGTGGCCTACATGATCGCCGTCAAGCGTCTCAGCCTCGTTTTCGGGATCCTGTACGGGGCTGCGGTCTTCAAGGAGCCGGGGATGAAGCGTCGCCTGCCCGCGGGTGCGCTCATGGTCGTCGGGGTGGGGCTGATCCTGCTCGCGTGACAGGCGTTCCGCGATCAGTCCTCGATGGCGATTCCGGAGATGTCAGCGATGCGGGCCAGGACCACTTGGAAATCCGGCGGATTGCTGCTGTCAATCTGGATCGCCTCGGCCGCCTCGGATGGATCGAGGTGCTCGCAGGCAGCCAGCTGACGCTCCAGCACGGCCAGGCTGGCCTCCGAGGCGTCGCAGCCCTCGACCAGGCGACGGGTCACCCGGCGGCGCAGGACCTCGACCGGTGCTGACAGGCCCAGGACGACGTAGCCCGCGCCCCGGGAATTGGCAAGCTCCCGAAACGCCCGGCGGCGCTCACGGGTGAGGAAGGTGGCGTCCACTAGCGCGTCGTAACCGCAGCCAAGAACCACGTCCGCGAGTCGATGCAGGCGCTGATAGGTCCACTCCGTTGCCTGCGGAAAGTAGATGCCGGAGTTTGGGCTGGTGGTGGTGCGGGCTCCGGCGTCGAGACCGAACAGGCGCTTGCGCTCCACGTCGGAGCGCAGCTGGACCATTGGAAGGGCCTCGCGTAGCCGGCGCCCGAGCCGGCTCTTACCGGACCCGGACAGCCCGCAGGCGATCAACAGTCGCGGGCGGCGCCTGCGGGTGTAGTTCTCGGCCAGTGCCAGGTAACGGGCGCAATCTCGCCGGAGGGGGCTGGCGGCGTCCAGGCTCAGGTCCGGCTGACCCAAGCGGATGGCGAGCACCTTGGCCCGCACCATGGCGCGGTAAACCTTGTAGAAATCCAGCACCTTCAAGGCCTCGTAGTCTCCGCCCACCTCCAGGTAACGATTCAGCAGACGCCGCGCCATGTCCTGCTCTCGTGCCTCCTCCAGGTCCATGATGAGGAAGGCCAGCTCGCTCGCGGTATCGATCCAGCGCAGGCGCGGGTTGAACTCGAGTGCGTCGAAGATGAGGGGCTCACCCTCCATCAAGGCGATGTTGCCCCGGTGCATGTCCCCGTGACACTCCCGCACCCGGTCCGCCGCGCGCCTGGCCAGGATGGCGGGGGTCAGCTCGCGCCAACGGGTGCGCGTCCAGGTCTCCAGCCGGTCCAGGCACTGGGCGCTTCCGGGCTCCTCCACCCTCGCCCGCACATGGCGCAGATTCTCGAGCATGGGCTCGAGGACGGCCTCGGGGGTGCCGAAAACGCTGTCTGGCGGCGCCGGCGGGATCTCCCGGTGAAACGCGGCGATCCGCTCAGCCAGCTGGTCCACGAGGTCGGGCGTGAGTTCGCAGCGGTCAAGCAGGCCCTCCTGAGGAAAGCGGTGCATGTGCACCGCCCATTCCAGCACAGGTGCGTCGGCACCGGGCGTGCCGCCCATGCGCGGGCGATCCGGTGTCCCTGTCACCGGTACCACGTCCAGATAGAGTCCCGGCGCGAGTCGGCGATTGAGCCGGAGCTCCTCCAGGCAGCAGTGGTGGCGACGCGCCAGTGTGGAGAAGTCCAGGAACCCCAGGTCGAGTGGCTTCTTGAGCTTGTAGGCGAATTTTCCCGCCAGGAACACGTGGGAGATGTGGGTCTCGATGTGGACGACCGGTTTCGCCGGGTGCGGGTACGCAGCCGGTTCCATGAGCCCCTCGATCAGGCGCCTGAAATCGGTGTTGTCCATCTGTGACTGCACCCTAAGCCCATGCTGAATCGTGAAAAAAGTACGCTTGATCCGAATATTAGAGCTGTTTAATATGTTTCGATCCAATCAGCTTTTTCGAATCGGGGTTCGTCATGTCCATCGATCGGATCGTCCTCGCCGCTGCCGGGGCCTTCATCCTGCTCTCCCTCCTGCTCGCCCATTATCACAGCCCCTACTGGCTTTGGTTCACCGCCTTCGTCGGGGCCAACCTGCTGCAATCCGCTTTCACCGGCTTTTGCCCTTTGGCCACCATCCTCAAAAAGATGGGCAAGCAGCCGGGCGCCGCGTTCTGAGCCAGGGCTCAGGTCCCGTCTCTGGCAGCAGGCCCGCCATCGGCGGGCCTGATTCGTTATGGACCTCCTGGGGGCCGTCGCGGAATCGAGGCCGCATCCCGCTCAAGTCTGGGCGCGGATTCCCCAAGCCCCATCCGGGCGGCGATGTGTTCTCTCAGGGTGCGGCTCCACAACATACAGGGATGGCAGGGCGCAAGGACGCGGGTATTCTCGGCGCGGTCCCACACGGAGCTCGTCGGCGGGATGATGACCAGATCGAAGGGCGTCCAGTAGGAATGGAGCTCCATCCCTTCGAGGAGGGCCGCGCTCTGCTCCAGCTGAGCGAGAAAGGGGCTTCCAGGACGCATCTGGGAGACGCCAAAGCCCCAGTGGAGACGGGACCACAGGGACCCACCAAAGGGCGCGGAGATGGCAAAGAAACGCCGGGTGCGCCGATGGCCGCCGAGCTCCTGAAGATAGTAGCGGGCGATCAGCCCACCCATGCTGAAGCCGATCAGGTCGATCGGTGCGTCCGGTCCCCAGGCCGAATCGACGATGCCGGCAAGCTGTCCGGCCAGGACCTCCAGTCCGTCACGCCCGTCATTCGGGGTCAGGGAGGGCGTCAGGCATTCCGCACCCCGCTCGGTCAACGCGTCGGAGAGGGAGCGGAACACCTTTCCGGTATCCAGGATTCCATGTACCAACACCACGCGCATCCGAGTAACCTCTCGTCCTGACCGCTAAAGGCTAGCACGCGTCCCAGTGCGCCGGGGCCTGCACCCTCTGCTAGTCTCCTTGGATACCTCAAGGACCCGGGACGGATCGCGGCCGGTCACGGGTCCGAGAACCCCATCCGCGAACGAGGAGGAGCGATGAAGAAGATCCAACAGCTGCTGGACGAGAAGGGCGCCCAGGTCTGGTCGATCGGACCTGACGCGATGGTCTTCGACGCGTTGGGGCTGATGGCGGAGAAGGGCATCGGCGCCCTGCTGGTGATCGATGATACGGGGCCGGTCGGCCTCTTCTCCGAGCGCGACTATGCGCGCAACGTGGTCCTCAAGGGCCGCACCTCACACGACACCCCGGTGCGCGAGATCATGTCCAGCCACGTGCTCTGCGTCACCCCGGACCAGCCCGCCGAGGAGGCCATGGCCCTGATGACCGAGCACCGGGTCCGGCACCTGCCGGTGATCGACGACGGCCAGGTGCTTGGCATGGTCTCGATCGGCGACCTGATCAAATCCATCATCTCCGAGCAGAAATTCATCATCGAGCAGCTGGAGCACTACATCAGCAGCTAAGGCCGCGACGCCGCCAGCCTTGCGACGAGCCGGCGCTGGACCGCGGCGACCCCGTGCGGGTTGCAATTTGCGGTCCTCGGGCCGATAACCTCGGGCCAGCCCCTGCAGCCGAACGCAATCAGCCCACCGACTCCGCGCCCGATGACCGAACAAGCCGCCCAGCACCACCCCACGGAAATCAAGCTCCACGCCAAGTCCCGCCTGCTCACCATTGGCTTCGACGACGGGTCCGTCTTTGAGCTGCCCTGCGAGTACCTACGGGTCTTCTCCAAGGCCGCGGAGGTGCGCACCGCCTTCAAGCCAGTCACCGGCAAGGAGGCGGTGAACATCGCGTCCATCGAGCCCCAGGGCCAGTACGCCATTCGGGTGGTCTTCGACGACGGCCACGACACGGGCATCTACTCCTGGGACACCCTCTACGCCATGGGCAGGGATCGGGAAAAGAACTGGGCGGCCTATCTGGCGCGCCTGGAGCAGATCGGCTACCGCCGCCAGGAGCCGGAGCAGGGGGAGAAGCGGGTGCGGCTGCTCTATTTTTCCTGGCTCGCCCATAAAATGCGCAAGGAATCCGAGCAGCTGGTGCTGCCGGCGTCGGTGCCAGACGTCGACACCCTGCTCAGGTGGCTCGGCGGCCGCAAAAAGGGAGCCGCGGTCCTGTTTGCGCCCGGCAGGCTAAGGGTCACGGTGAACAAGCAGTTCACCGAGGGCTTCACCAAGCTCCACGAGGGCGACGAGATCGGTCTGGTGCCCACCTCGCCCACGGCCCCGGCGACGCCGGATCTTCTCTGAGGGCTATTGCCGGCCGGCGCCCGATCACCGCTGGCCCTGCCCGGGACGCGCTGACCGAGCCGGCGATTGCCCTCGCCTCCAAGCGCCAACAGTCTCTGCGAGGCCCCGGCAGGCGCGCGGCAGCAGTCCAGGCGCCGGCGGCTCCCCACACACCGGGCGCCCCGTTCCACGTCTGCCCAGTCATCTAATGCCGAGTCGGGAGAGAGCCCCATGCCCAGCCTCGTGAGCACCCTTGCGGATCTGCTGAGCCAAGTTCGGCGCCCCGGAGACTTCTGCGCCACGGGGGTAGCCGACATCCACCTGCCGGGCCTGGAGGTCACTGGTCTGGGACCCGTCGCCCTGCCACTGCTCCCGGCCCAGGCGGAGCAGCTCATCGAGGGGGCGGAGCGGGCACCCTACGGCCGGGGCAACGAGACCTTGGTCGACACCGAGGTGCGCCGCACCTGGCAACTGGACGCCGCGCGCGTTCGGATCGGTGGTCGGCGCTGGACCGAGGACCTGGCCGAGATCCTCGGTCGCGTGACCACGGCCCTCGGCGTCACGGGCCAGGTCGATGCGGCCTTGTACAAGCTCCTGGTCTACGACACCGGCGGCTTCTTCGTGAGCCATCGCGACTCCGAGAAGGCCCCGGGAATGTTCGCAACCCTGGTGGTCGTGCTGCCCTCCAGCTATACCGGCGGTGAACTGGTGATCCGACACCGAAACCGTGAGGTACGGCTCGACCTGCGGCACGACGAGCCCTCGGAGGTCGCCTACGCGGCCTTCTATGCCGATTGCCGTCATGAGGTGCTGCCGGTGGTTTCCGGCTATCGCCTGGCCCTGGTCTACAACCTGCTGCGTGTCGGCACTGGCCCCCTGCCGCAGCCACCCGATTACGCGCCGCAGCAGCAGCGGGCGGCCGAGCTGTTGCGCGCCTGGGGTCAGGGGGACCCCTCGCCCGCAGACGGGCCATCGAAGCTGATCTACCCCCTGGAGCATGCCTACACCCAGGCGGAGCTTGGCTTCGGGTCCCTGAAGGGGGCCGATGCCGCGGTCGCCGGCGTCCTGGTGGGGGCCGCGAAAGAAGCGGACTGCGACCTCCACCTCGCCCTGGTCAGCATCGAGGAAAGCGGCTGGGCCGAATATGCGAGGGGTGGGCGCTGGAGGGACCCCGAGTACGAGATCGGGGAGGTGCTGGACGACAGCCGCAGCGTCCATGACTGGCGCCTGCCGGACGGCAGTGCACCCGAGATGGGTGCCCTCCCCTTCGAGGAGACCGAGATCAGTCCCCCCGGGGCCCTCGCCGATCTGGACGAGATCGAGCCCGACTTCCAAGAGGCCACAGGCAACGAGGGGGTCTCGTTCGAGCGCTTCTATCAACGCGCGGCGCTGGTACTCTGGCCCCGGGCGCGCCGTGCCCCGATACTGGCCGCCGGCGGCCTGGCCGTCAGCGTCCCATTTCTCTCCCGGCTGGTCGCTCGGTGGGAGGAGTCCGGGCAGGCCGCTGGGGCCGAGGGGTGGCAGGAGGCGCTCGCGCTCGCCGCCTCCATCCGCGACGCCTGGCCGGCATCCAGCTGGGAGCGCCAGCAGGCGAGCAAAGCGGGGCATGGCGCCGCCCTCCTCGAGTCCCTGGGACGGCTAGGCGACCCGAAGGGGGCGGCGGACTTCATCCGCCGCCAGTGCGCGGTCGGGGCCTATGGCCCGGCGGACAATGGGGCCCTGGCGGCGCTGCTCGCCCGCCTCGCGCCAGGGCAGGCGGCGGATCTGCTGACCGCCGTCATCGCCCACAACGCAACCTATCAGCCCGGCGCCTGTGCGGACCTGCTCGCCCGTTGCGCCGAGCGTGCCGGCGACCAGGCTGCCGACCTGGGCCCCGCGGCCCTGGCCCTGATCGCGGGCCTGCCGGACGGCACGGGTCCGACACCCATGGCCGACAGTGGCCTTTCAGAGCGACCCACCCCGGAGCTCGTGGCCTACGCGCTCGTCGCCCTGGGGCGCATCGAGCCCGCTTTCGCCGATCAGGCACTGTCCCACTTCCTGTCCCTCCCCGCCATCTATCCGATGGACGACGTACTGCTACCCGCTGCCCTGGCCTTGTGGGGGGCCGGTCCAGCTAGCGGACCGGGGCCCATCGCCGAGCTCCGAAAGGCGGTGCTCGCCCATCTCGCGAGCCGTATCGCGGAGCCCTTGGAGCCGCCGGCCGACTGGCGGCGTTCGGCAGAGATCGCCTGTACCTGCACCGCTTGTCGTGCCCTGAGCCGCTTTCTCGACTCTCCCGCCGAGCCAATATGGCGATTCAAGGCCGCCCAGGCGGAGCGCAGCCATGTGGAGGACTCCATCCGCCGCCACCGCTGCGACCTCGAACTCACCACCGACAAGCAAGGACGACCCTACGCGCTGCTCTGCACCAAGAACCAAGCGAGCTTCCGGCGCCGCGTGCAGCAGCGCGAGCGGGATCTGGCCCACCAGGAGCGGTTGTTGAGAGGAAAACCACCGGATTAGCGAGTCCATGCCCGAGTCCGCTTCGTGGTGGAATGCTGCCGTTTAACTACCGAGCTTCGGCGAGCAGCTGAGGGTCGTTTACGGCCTGGCGACAGCCCGATCTCCAGTGTCCGGTATCAGCGTTTTGCTTCCGCCCACGTTCCCCCTAGAAGCGACCAAATGCGCAGTCAACAGAGGCCCTGCACCGCCGGTACGGGAACCGCAGGCGGGCTCTGGCGCGCGGCGGCGGTGTCGTGTTCCTGCGTCGAAGGCGTCCAGTCGAGTTGACCCGGGTTGCCCCGTCGTTCGGTGATGTGATTTGCTGGACGGTCAGTAAGCGGTTCGGGCCGCCTCTTTTGCACACGTCAGGCGGTTCTTCCGAGGGCACGGCGGGAGGCCACGCTCACCAGGATACGCACTTGGCAGGGGCCACCGTCGGGGGGCCTAGGCTCAGCAGGGCGCCAGGGCGCGGATGGCGTCTCGGTTGGTCCAGGAGCTGGCGAGGTCTGCTGCCCGCCGCGCGGGCAGCCAGCGGTATTCCAGATGCTCCTCGGGATTGAGCCGGACCAGGCGGCGGGTCTCCAGGACCAGCGCGAACCAGTACTCCCGATTGAAGCGCGCCTTCGGCGAATAGCGCTCGCGCCAGGCGCTGACGATGGGGAATAGAACCGAGCGCCGCAGGTCAATGAGCCCACCGCCCGCCTCGAGTCCCGTCTCCTCCCGCAGCTCCCGCAGGGCGGCGGAGCGGGGGCTCTCGCCAAAGGCGAGGCTGCCGGTCACGGACTGCCAGAACCCGCGGGGACGGGTGCGGCGCAGCATCAGGAATTCGCCGCTCCGGGTGCAGACCAGGACCAATACGGACTGGGTGCGCTTGAATTGCCTGGGCGCCATCGGTGCGGCTACTCCCTCCTGGCTGGCTTGTGCGTCAAACGAACCGGCTGAATCAAGGGCCGCCGCCTCGTCGGGGCAGGCGGATCCTGGGTCCATCGACCGGTCCGCATCCGCATCCGCCTCCGCCTCCGCCTCCGACGCCTCGCCCATCAGGGCCGCAGCCGGATACGCAACGCCAGCTCCTTCAGCTGGTCCTCGTCCACGGGGGAGGGGGCGCTGGTGAGCAGGCAGGCGGCGGTCTGGGTCTTGGGGAAGGCCATGACATCGCGGATGGAGGCGGCCCCGGTCATCAACATCACCAGCCGGTCCAGCCCGAACGCAATGCCGCCGTGGGGCGGGGCGCCGAACTTCAGCGCCTTGAGCAGGAATCCGAAGCGGTCATCGGCCTGTTCGTCGCTGATGTTGAGGAGCTTGAAGACCTGCCGCTGGACAGCCTCGCGGTGGATACGGATGGAGCCGCCGCCGACCTCGGTGCCGTTCAGGACCACGTCGTAGGCGCGGGACAGGCAGGCCCCCGGGTCCGTCTCCAGGAGGCCGAGCTGGTCCTCCTTGGGTGCCGTGAATGGGTGGTGCAGGGCCACCCAGCGGTTGTTGACCGAGTCGTGCTCGAACATGGGGAAGTCCACGACCCACAGGGGGCGCCAGCCCTCCTCCATGAGTCCCAGATCTTGGCCAAGCTTGACCCGCAGGGCGCCAATGGACTCGTTCACCACCGTTGCCTTGTCGGCACCGAAGAAGATCAGGTCCCCATCCTCCGCCCCGGTGCGCTCCATGATGCCCGTGACGGTGGCGTCGGGCAGGAACTTAAGGATGGGCGATTGCAGCCCTTCGCGGCCCTTGGCGGCCCACTCGTTGACCTTGACGTAGGCCAGGCCCTTGGCCCCATAGATGGCGACGAACTTGGTGTAGTCGTCGATCTCCTTGCGCGACAGGCTGCCGCCCTTGGGCAGGCGCAGGGCGACGACACGCCCCTGGGGGTCGGAGGCGGGACCGGCGAAGACCTTGAAGTCCACCCCCGCCATCAGGTCCGCAACGTCCACCAGCTCCAGGGACACCCGCAGATCCGGCCGGTCCGAGCCGAAACGGCGTATGGCCTCGGCGTAGGTCATGCGCGGGAAAGGATCGGGCAGCTCGGTCCCGGAGACCTCACTGAACAGGCGCCGGATCATCTCCTCCATGAGGCCCGTCAGCTCGTCCTCGGTCATGAAGGAGGTCTCGATGTCGAGCTGGGTGAATTCCGGCTGGCGGTCGGCGCGCAGATCCTCGTCGCGAAAGCAGCGGGCGATCTGATAGTAGCGGTCCATCCCGGACATCATCAGCAGCTGCTTGAAGAGCTGGGGCGACTGGGGCAACGCGAAGAACTCGCCCGGATGGGTGCGGCTCGGCACCAGGTAGTCGCGCGCACCCTCGGGGGTGGATTTGGTGAGGATGGGGGTCTCGATGTCGAGGAAGCCGTGCTGGTCCAGGAAGGCGCGCAGGGCTTGGGTCACACGGCTGCGGAAGCGCAGGCGCTCCTGCATCTCCGGGCGGCGCAAATCCAGATAGCGGTAGCGCAGCCGGATCTCCTCGGAGGCGTCCGCGACGTGAGCATCGAGCTGGACGGGCGGGGTATCCGATGCGTTCAGGATCTCTAGGTCGGTCCCCAGTACCTCGATCTCGCCGGTGGGCAGATCCGGGTTGACCGTGCCTTCAGGGCGTGGGCGTACCCGCCCGGAGATCCTGAGCACGTACTCGCTGCGGACCTGCTCGGCGCGCTCGAAGACCTCCGCCCGGTCCGGGTCGAACACAACCTGGACCAGTCCCTCCCGGTCCCGCAAGTCGATGAAGATGACGCCGCCGTGATCGCGGCGCCGGTGCGTCCAGCCGCACAGCACCACCTCCGCTCCGACGTGGCCGCTGTTGAGCGCTCCGCAATAGTGACTGCGCATGGTTCCTGCTCTCGTTAATCGTCGTTCCGGCCTAACCCGGACAAAAAAAACAGATCAACATACCGAGGCGTCAGCGCATGCGCAAGCACTGCGCGGGGAGCTCGGCGCCCCCGGGGATTGGCAATAGGCCTGCTGAGCGCCCGTGGCGGTCAGGTGCCCGCAGGGGTGGTCGATTTCGTCTCTGACTTGGTCTTGGTCCCTGAGCCCCCGTCCGTAGCAGTCTTCTTGGCGTCACCGGAGGACGCGGACTCGCCGCCCTTCTTTTCGCCGGTGTCGTGGAGATTCTTTTTTTTGTCGCCCTTCTTGAAGTCGGTCTCGTACCAGCCGCCACCCTTGAGGCGGAAGCCGGCCGCCGAGATCAGTTTCTTCAAGGCCGGCTGACCGCAGGCCGGGCAAGTGGTGAGGGGCGGGTCGGCGAGCTTCTGCATCTTCTCCAGCTCGTGGCCGCAGCTCTCGCAGCGATATTCGTAGATCGGCATCGTCAAACTCCTCAAAATCGCATCTAAACCGCTCGCTTTATAGGGATATTGCAAGCGAAATCCAATCGTCGTCCCATTGACTCGCGGGGCCTTGAAAATCCAAAGTCCCCTTGCCGGCGGTGCCCTTCCCGACCCTAGAACCAAGAGACCCAATGACCGAGACTCGCAGCGTTCTCATTACCGGCTGCTCCAGCGGGATCGGTCATGCCTGCGCCCATGGGCTCTCCGGGCGGGGCTGGGGAGTCGTGGCGTCGGCCCGCAAGCCCGAGGACGTGGAGCGGCTGCGCGGGGAAGGGCTGACAACGGTCCGGCTGGACCTGGAGGATACCCGGTCTATCCAGGCAGCGGTCATCGAGACCCTGGACCACACGCGCGGCCGCCTCGACGCCTTGTTCAATAACGGGGCCTATGGTCAGCCCGGGGCGGTGGAGGACCTCACGCGGGAGGCCCTGCGCGCCCAGTTGGAGACCAACCTGCTCGGCTGGCACGACCTGACCTGCCGGGTCATCCCCGTGATGCGTCGCCAGGGCCATGGGCGCATCGTGCAGAACAGCTCCATCCTGGGGCTCATGTCGATGCCCTTCCGGGGCGCCTACGTGGCGAGCAAGTTCGCCCTGGAGGGGCTCACCGACACCCTGAGACTGGAGCTGCGCGGCACCGGCATCCATGTCTCGCTGATCGAGCCCGGACCCATCTTGAGCCGATTCCGTGAGAACGCCCACTGCGCCTTCAAGGCCCAGGTGGACGCGGAATCGAGCGTGCACCGCGAGGCCTATCGACGCGCCGAGGAGCGGCTCACCAAGGAGGGGCCCGCCCAGCCCTTCACCCTGCCGCCCGAGGCGGTGCTGAAAAAGCTCATCCATGCCCTGGAGAGCCCCCGACCCAAGGCCCGCTACTACGTCACCTTGCCCACCCACCTCTTCGGGATGCTGAGACGGCTCCTACCGACCCGCGGGATGGATTGGCTCCTCACCCGAATTTCCGGCGGCGGAGCCAGATAGCCGGGAGCAGCGGGCCACTGGTGTCTCGTTGCGAACCGCTTCCGGGAAGCCCCAGCCTCGGCCCTCGCAACTCGCAACTCGCAACTCGCAATTCAGATGTACCTGACCTCCAGGATCTCCAGCTCCCGCTTGCCGCCGGGGGCATCCACCAGGGCTACGTCGTCCTGGCTCTTGCCGATCAGGGCGCGGGCTAGGGGGGAGCTGATGGAGATCATGCCGTGCTTCAGATCCGCCTCGTCGTCGCCAACGATCTGGTACGTCAGCTCCTCGTCCTTGTCCACGTCGAGCACCAGCACGGTGGCGCCGAACACCACCTTGCCGTTGGCCGGGACCTTGGTGACGTCGATGATGTGGGCGTGGGAAAGCGTGCCCTCGATGTTCTTGATTCGGCCCTCGACGAAGCCTTGCTGCTCGCGCGCGGCATGATACTCAGCGTTCTCTTTGAGGTCGCCATGGGCGCGCGCCTCGGCGATGGCAGCGATGATGCGCGGGCGCTCGACCCGCTTGAGCCGCTCCAGCTCTTCACGCAATTTCTCCGCGCCCCTGGCGGTCAGAGGTACTTTGCTCATTGGTGGATTCCTCGTGTGCGCTCGCTGCAACCGCTCCTCGGAACAGGCTGCGCGACGGTCCTGGCCCGTTGCGGGCCTCAAACGCCTGCGGGCGCCCGGAGGCGCCCGCGGATTCGCCGGATCACCTTGCTGCCCTAATCGGGCAGCCGTCCCGGCGATCCTCAGTAGAGGTTTTGTAACCGATTGACGCTGAGGATGTCCAGTTGTTTCAGCGCCAGGCAGGTCGCCTCGGCGCCCGCAATGGTGGTGGTGTAGCTCACCTTGTGCTGCAGCGCCGCGCGGCGGATCTCGGCTGAATCCGCGATGGCCTGGGCCCCCTCGGTGGTGTTGACGATGAAGCTCACCTCGCCGTTCTTGATCATGTCAACGATGTGCGGACGCCCTTCCATGACCTTGTTGACCGGCACGCAGGGCAGTCCGGCCTCGCGCACCGCCGCGGCGGTGCCCCGGGTGCCGTAGAGGCTGAATCCGAGCTCCAGCAGGTTTCGGGCAACCTCCACCAGGCGCGCCCGATCCGCTGCCCGGACGCTCAACATCGCCTTGCCCTTGGCGGGCAGCAGGGTCCCCGCGCCCTCCTGGGCCTTCGCATAGGCCTCGCCGAAGGACTCGCCCACCCCCATCACCTCGCCGGTGGATTTCATCTCTGGCCCGAGCACCGTGTCCACGCCGGGGAACTTGATGAACGGGAAGACCGCCTCCTTGACGAAATAGTGCTTGGGCCCCCGCTCCTTGGTGAGCCCCTGTTCGGCGAGGGATTGGCCCACCATGCAGCGGGCTGCGACCTTGGCCAGCGGCAACCCGATGGCCTTGGAGACAAACGGGACCGTCCTTGAAGCCCTGGGGTTGACCTCCAGGATATAGATGTCGTCGCCCTTGATGGCGAACTGGGCATTCATCAGTCCCACGACGTTCAGCGCCCTGGCCATGCGTGCCATCTGCTCGCGCATGCGGTCCTGGATGGCCGGCGAGAGGGTATAGGGTGGCAGGGAGCACGCCGAGTCGCCGGAGTGCACTCCCGCCTGCTCGATATGCTCCATAATGCCGCCTATCAGCACGTCCTGGCCGTCGCAGACGGCGTCGACGTCCACTTCGATGGCGTCGTCCAGGAAACGGTCCAACAGCACAGGAGACTCGTTGGAGACCCGCACCGCGTGATGCATGTAACGGCTCAGCTCAGACTCGTCGTAGACGATCTCCATGGCGCGACCACCCAGCACGTAGGATGGGCGCACCACCAGCGGATAGCCGATGGCGGCGGCCTGGGCGACCGCGTCCTGCTCGCTCCTGGCGGTGGTGTTCGGCGGCTGCCGCAAGCCCAGCTCGTGGATCATCTGCTGGAAGCGCTCCCGATCCTCGGCCTGGTCGATGGCGTCCGGGCTGGTGCCGATGATGGGCACCCCGTTGGCCTCCAGCGCCCGGGCAAGTTTGAGCGGCGTCTGGCCGCCGTACTGGACGATGACCCCCTGGGGGCGCTCCTTGTCCACGATCTCCAGCACATCCTCCAGGGTGAGGGGCTCGAAATAGAGCCGGTCGGAGGTGTCGTAGTCGGTGGAGACCGTCTCCGGGTTGCAGTTGACCATGATGGTCTCGAAACCGTCCTCGCGCATGGCGAAGGCGGCGTGGACGCAGCAGTAGTCGAACTCGATGCCCTGGCCGATGCGGTTGGGGCCTCCCCCGAGGACCATGATCTTGCGGCGGTCGGTGGGGTCCGCCTCGCACTCCTCCTCATAGGTCGAGTACATGTAGGCGGTGCTGGAGGCGAACTCGGCGGCGCAGGTGTCCACCCGCTTGTAGACCGGCCGCACGCCCAGCCGCTGGCGCAGGTCCCGAATCTCCTGCTCCCTGACCGCGACCAGTCGGGCCAGGCGTCGGTCCGAGAATCCCTTGCGCTTCAGCGCGCGCAGGCGGGGCGCATCGAGGGCCTCGCGCCCCGCGGCGCGCACCTCGCCTTCTATTCGCACCAGGTCCTCGATCTGGGCCAGGAACCAGGGGTCGATCCGGGTCAGGCCCTGTATCTCTTCGCAGCTCATGCGGGCGCGCAAGGCGTCTGCCAGGTACAAGATGCGCTCGGCACCCGCCTGGCGCAGCTCGTGCTGGATGGTCTTGCGCGCGTCCGGTTGGGCCAGGTCGACGATCTCGTCCAGGCCGTCCCTGTCCGTTTCCAGGCCCCGCAGTGCCTTCTGGAGTGACTCCTGGAAGGTGCGCCCGATGGCCATCACCTCGCCGACCGACTTCATCTGAGTCGTCAGTCGAGGGTTGGCCTGCGGGAACTTCTCAAAGGCGAAGCGCGGGATCTTGGTGACCACATAATCGATCGTCGGCTCAAAAGACGCCGGGGTTGCGCCGCCGGTGATCTCGTTCTTGAGCTCATCGAGCGTGTAGCCCACCGCCAGCTTGGCCGCGACCTTGGCGATGGGAAAGCCGGTGGCCTTGGACGCCAGGGCCGAGGAGCGGGAAACGCGCGGATTCATCTCGATGATGATCATCCGCCCATCATCCGGATTGATCGCGAACTGGACGTTCGAGCCCCCCGTGTCGACGCCGATCTCGCGCAGCACCGCAAGCGATGCGTCGCGCATGATCTGGTATTCCTTGTCGGTCAGTGTCTGGGCCGGGGCCACGGTGATGGAGTCACCGGTGTGTACCCCCATCGGATCGAAGTTCTCGATGGAGCAGACGATGATGCAGTTGTCCTTGTGGTCGCGCACCACCTCCATCTCGTACTCCTTCCAGCCCAGGGCCGACTCCTCGATGAGCAGCTCATGGGTGGGGGAGAGGTCGAGTCCCCGCCGGCAGATCTCCTCGAACTCCTCCTGGTTGTAAGCGATCCCGCCGCCGCTCCCGCCCAGGGTGAAGGACGGGCGGATGATGCAGGGAAAGCCGATGGATGCCTGGACCTGGATCGCCTCCTCCAGGCTGTGGGCGATGGCCGAGCGTGGCATGTCGAGGCCGATCTTGCGCATGGCCTGGCGGAACAGGTCGCGATCCTCGGCCTTGTCGATGGCCTCCCGGGAGGCCCCGATCAGTTCCACCCCGAACCGCGCGAGCACCCCCTCACGCACCAGGTCCAGGGCGCAGTTGAGCGCCGTCTGTCCGCCCATGGTGGGCAACAGGGCATCCGGGCGCTCTTTCTCGATAATCGAAGCGACCGCGCGCCAGGTGACCGGCTCGATGTAGGTGGCGTCCGCCATCTCCGGGTCGGTCATGATGGTGGCGGGGTTGGAGTTGACCAGGATGACCCGGTAGCCCTCCTCACGGAGTGCCTTGCAGGCCTGGGCGCCGGAATAGTCGAACTCGCAGGCCTGGCCGATGACGATGGGCCCGGCGCCGATGATCAGGACGCTATGGATGTCGGTACGCTTAGGCATTCTGGGTCCTCTTGACCCGTTCCTTCATCAGCTCGACGAAGTGGTCGAAGACCGGCGCGACGTCGTGGGGACCGGGGCTCGCCTCGGGGTGGCCCTGGAAGCCAAAGGCCGGTCGCGCCCTGTGGTGGATACCTTGAAGCGAGCCGTCGAAGAGCGAGCGGTGGGTGGCGGTGAGGCACTCGGGGAGGGTCGACTCGTCCACCGCAAAGCCATGATTTTGGCTGCTGATCATCACGGCGCCTGACTTGAGGTCCTGGACCGGGTGATTGGCCCCGTGGTGGCCGAACTTCATCTTGACCGTCCGCGCGCCGCTGGCAAGCCCGAGCAGCTGGTGGCCGAGACAGATGCCAAAGAGCGGCGTATCGGTCTCGAGGATGGCGCGGATCGCGTCGATGGCGTAATCACAAGGCTCCGGATCCCCGGGGCCGTTGGAGAGGAAGACCCCGTCCGGCTCCATGGCCAGGACCTCGGCCGCCGGGGTGCGGGCCGGGACCACAGTCACGCGGCAGCCGCGCTCGACCAGCATCCGCAGGATGTTGCGCTTGATGCCGTAGTCGTAGGCGACGACATGGTAGGGTTGCTCGCCCTCGGCCTGAGGATGCCCGACGCCAAGGCGCCACAGCCCCTCGCTCCAGTCGTAGGGCTCGGCCGTGCTGGCATGCTGCGCCAGGTCCATCCCCTTGAGGCCCGGAAAGGCGCGGGCCTGCTCCAGTGCGGCCGCCTCGTCGATTCCATCGCCGGCCATCAAGCAGCCGTTCTGGGCACCCTGTTCCCGCAGCAGCCGAGTGAGCCGGCGGGTGTCGATGTCGGCGATCCCGACCACCCCCTGGCGGGCCAGATAGCCGTCTAGACGCTCCGCCATGCGAAAGTTGCTGGGCAGGATGGGCAAATCGCGAATGATGAGCCCCGCCACCAGGACCCCCTCGGACTCCTCGTCTTCGGGATTGACGCCGACATTGCCGATGTGGGGATAGGTGAGCGTGACCAGCTGACGGAGGTAAGAAGGGTCCGTCAGGATCTCCTGATAGCCGGTCATGGCGGTGTTGAAGACCACCTCACCGACGCTGGCGCCTTCTGCGCCGATCGAGGTCCCGCGGAAGACCGTGCCGTCTTCCAGGACCAGAACAGCGGGTTTGCTCAAGGAATTCTCCGAACCGGGCGACGGCGCGACGGGGACCCAGGCCGGGGCCGGTAGGGACTTGATGCGGCCGTCCGAGAGAGCGTGGGATCACGCTGGGCGGGTTCGGATGCGCGGACCCCGAAACCCCGTGGGATTCTAAAGAACCGCCGCCGGGCTGTCCACGCACCCCGCTAGGCCGAGGCCCAAAGCCCTGAATACGATCAGCGCTCTCCGGTCCTGAATTCGACTAAAGCCCCTGGCGCGCCCAGGCGACGATGCGGTGCGCGTCTATCGCCCCGGCGGTGCGCGCCAACTCGTTGCCGCCGCGAAAGAGGGCCAGGGTGGGGATGCTGCGGATCCCGAGTCGAGCGGCGAGTCCCTGGGACTCCTCCGTATTGACCTTGACCAGCCGCACCCTCGGCTCCAGTTCACGGGCGGCGGCCTCGAATGCCGGCGCCATCATCCGGCAGGGGCCGCACCAAGGCGCCCAGAAATCTACCAGGAGTGGCAGGTCGCTACGTTCCAGATGGCGCGCGAAGCGCCCCTCGTCCAGGGCCGTGGGAGCCCCTCTGAACAAGGGTCGGTGACACTGGCCGCACTTGGGATCGGACCCGAGCCGCTCGCCCGGTACCCGATTGACCGCATCGCAAGCGGGGCAGACGACATGAAGACTCTCAGACATGGTTGTGTACCTCCCGATCACCCCGAGACAATGGGACGTCTTCACTGGCTTGCAACGGGTGGATTTCGGGCGGCCTCGCGACGCTGCTGCAGCCGTAATGACGTGAGGCATGATCGTCGCGTCGCCCTCGGATCAGGCAGCGGTAAGCGATGCGGGTTGCCGATGGGCCCTAATGCTCCCCGGCCACTCGCTCAGGTCCCCGTGATGAGTAAGTGCCCCCCAGAGCGGGCCGGCCGGGCCCTCACATCGAAAAGTCCGCGCCAAGATACACGTCGCGAACCTGCTGGTCGGCGAGTAGGTCGGCGGGGGTGCCAGCTGCGATAACGCTCCCTGAGCTAATGATGTAGCCCCGGTCGCAGATGTCGAGCGTCTCGCGCACGTTATGATCTGTGATCAGCACGCCGATGTTGCGATCGCGCAGGTGGGAGACGATCGCCTTGATGTCGCCCACCGCGATAGGGTCAACGCCGGCGAAGGGCTCGTCGAGCAGCATGACCACCGGGTCAACGGCCAGGGCCCGGGCGATCTCCAGGCGTCGCCGCTCGCCCCCTGACAGGCTCAAGGCAACCGAGGCTCCTACGTGGGCGATGCCAAGCTCCTCCAGCAACTGCTCGCAGCGCGCGCGCTGCTCGGCGCGCGAGAGATCGCGGCGTGTCTCCAGGATCGCCAGGATGTTCTGGCGGGCCGACAGCTTGCGGAACACGGAGGCCTCCTGGGCCAAATAGCTCAAGCCCGCGCGGGCGCGCGCATGCATCGGCAGGAGGGTAATGTCACGGCCTTGGAGCTCAATGCGGCCGCGGTCCGCGGGGATCAGGCCGACGATGAGATAGAAACAGGTGGTCTTGCCGGCGCCATTGGGCCCGAGGAGTCCGACCACCTCGCCCGCGTCCACCTCCACGCTCACGTCGTGGAGGACCTCGCGGCTGCGATAGCGCTTCTTCAGGTTGGTCGCGCGTAGCGTGGTCACGGCCTTCCTTGGTTGGGCGCCGCGGGGGCACCGGCCGGCCGGTCCTGACCGTTCCTTTTTTCCTCTTTTTCCGGTGTGATGGTGATCTTCACCCGGCCTGAGCCCCCGGCCCGCATGCGTTCCTGCGCGCGGTCGTAAACGATCCGCTGGCTGCTCAGGCGGTCCTGTCCCTGGATCAGCAGGGCGTCGCCAATCAGGACCAGTTCGTCTTTGACCGCGTCGTAATCCATGCGCTTGGCGAAGGCATGGACTTCACCCTGGTCGCCATCCATGAGCTGCTTGTACTTGGCCGGCTGGCCGAGCGCGATGATGTACTTCACGCGCCGGTCGTCGTGGTGGTAGACGGTGACGTGGTCCGCCAGCAGACGCATGCTGCCTTGATTGACCTGGACATTACCCACGTAGACGCTGGTGCTCTTGGCCTCGTCGAGCTCGACCTTGTCGGCCTCGATCAGCAGCGGTTGCTTGTCGTCGTCCTTGAGTGCCCACGCGGGGGCCGACGCCAGGAGCGACGCGAGCAGCACGGATAGGCTGAGGGCGCTGGGTCCGGGCACGACGGGTCGCGGCACCCAGCGCCTCCGGTCGAATGAATTCATCCGGGGTCCTCCTCGGTGGACGGCCCGGTCTGCGTCTCCGGGGCGATAGAGAGATGGGCGCGACCTGGGAATTCCGCGCGCATCGGCTCGGCATACCACAGCCGCAGCCCCGCCGCGGTGAGCCAGTCCTGCGCGCTCTCAATACGGACCGGTCTGTGCCCTTCGGCAAATTGCCGCTTGGGCCAGACGGTGAGCTCAGAGGTGTCAAGGCGGACCGGACGGTCATGAGCCGTACCTGAGCGGCGCACACGGACATCCTCGCTCAAGCGGACCTCGTCGCCGTCGGAGAGCAGCAGGCCGTGAACTGACTCGGCCCGCCAGGGCGGTCCGTCCGGCCGGTACAGGGTTAGGTGCGGGAGTTCCAATTCGGCCAAATCCTCATCGACGTATTGACGCAGCTGGCGGGCCTCCAGCTCCCGGTTGGGCCGGCCCGTCTGGTCGGTCTCCACGGCGGCGAAATCGGAGACCACGTAGTCGGGCCGGCGCTCCCGGGGGGCCGGCGCCTCGTCGGTCTGGGGTTCCTGCTCGAACAGCCACCAGGCCGCGCCCCCAATCAGGACGAACACCAGGGCCATCAGGGTCTGTCTGGAGCCCCACACGGGATGCCCTCCGGCCGTCGTCTTGGTGAGCTCAGGTTCAGAGATAGCGGGTCGTGATCATGTCCAAGGTGCCCTGGGCCTCCATGATCAGCTCGCACACCTCGCGCGCCGCGCCCCGCCCCCCGCCCGTGCCGGTGCACCAGTGGGCGTGCTGGCGCACCAGGGGATGGGCGTCCGCCACCGCAATGGCCAGCCCCACGCGGCGCATGACAGGCAGGTCCACCACGTCGTCGCCGACGTAGGCGATCTGCTCATCCGTGAGTCCGACGGCGGCCTTGAGCTCCCCGTACGCCGGCAGCTTGTCTCGACGGCCCTGATAGACACGGGAGATGCCCAGGCTCTCCATGCGGATGCGAACCACCTCGGAGTTGCGCCCCGTGATGACGGCGAGCCGAACCCCGGTCTCCTGGAGGGTGACCATGCCGTGCCCGTCGCGCGAGTTGAATGCCTTGTATTCCTGTCCGTCATCGCCAAGGAACAGGCTGCCGTCAGTCAGCACGCCGTCCACGTCGAAGATGACGAGTCGGACCTTGGCCGCGCGTTCGAGGATGTCTTGCATCGTTTGCCCGTTCTCTGGGTGCCCATCGGTTGTGCGAGCGGTGACGACCTGCCGGTCTTCAGACCACGCCGGCCCGCAGCAGATCGTGCATGTTGAGGGCGCCCACCGGGCGACCCTCGGCGTCGACCGCCAGCAGGCCATTGATGGATTTGGATTCCATCAGGTGCAGGGCCTCGGCGGCCAGGTCCTCGGCGGCGGTCGTGACGCATCCTCGCGTCATGACCTCGTCGATCATCGTGCGATGGACGTCCACGCCGCGGTCCAGTGCCCGGCGAAGGTCTCCGTCGGTGAAGATGCCAACCAAGACCCCATCGCCGTCGACCACGGCGGTCATGCCGAGCCCTTTGCGCGACATCTCCTCCAACGCGGAGATGAGGGAAGTACCCAGGGTTACCCGCGGGATCTGCTCGTCCCTGTGCATGACATCCGCAACGTGCAGCAGCAGCCGGCGTCCCAAACTGCCCGCGGGGTGGGAACGTGCGAAGTCGTCAGCGGTGAATCCGCGGCTCTCCAGGCAAGCAATGGCAAGGGCATCGCCCATGGCCAGGGTGGCGGTGGTGCTGGAGGTCGGTGCGAGTCCCAGGGGGCAGGCTTCCGCAGCGACGGTAACGTCAAGGTGCACGTCCGCCTCTCGCGCCAGGGTGGATGCAGGACGGCCGGTCATGGCGATCAGGGGTACTCCCAGGCGTTTGATGATCGGCAGTATGGTGAGTATCTCTGCGGTCTCGCCGGAGTTGGAGAGCGCGAGCACCACGTCATCAGGGGTGATCATCCCCAGGTCCCCGTGGCTCGCCTCTCCCGGGTGGACGAAGAAGGCCGGGCTGCCCGTGCTCGCCAGCGTTGCCGCGACCTTGCCGCCGATGTGCCCCGACTTGCCCATGCCAAGGACCACGATGCGACCCTGGCAGGCTAGCATGTAGCGGCACGCCTGAACGAAGGTGTTATCGATGCGCTCAGCTAGACCGGAGACCGCCGCCGCCTCTGTTTCGATGACGGCGCGGCCCAAGGTGCGAATACGGTCTTCTTCACCGGGTGCAAGCGGGTACTTGCGCGCCCCGAGTCTGCGTGGTTCAGTCATGTTCGTTGTGGTTTCGCTGGCGCGCCGGGCGGGCCCGTAGCGGGCCAACCAAATACCCAAGGGGCCTGCCGATTCTCGCCCGGTCGGCGACAGAGGCCGAGGGGCCTCAAGGCTGCCCGCGAGGCGGATGACAGATGACGCGCATCATACCTCTACGCACCGGCTGGGGTCCCAACCCCGACGACCCCCCCTATTACCCGGACGAGTTGCCGCAGGACTGGCGGCTTGCCTATTTTGCCAACGCATTCTGGGGCGTGCTCGTTCCTCAGCCCCTGTGGTCTGCCGCCGGGGCCGCGGGTGTGTCCGCCTGGGCGGAAGAGACCCCGGCACGTTTCCGCATCTACCTGGACCTCCGCACCTCTGCGTCGCCCCCCATGTTGGCGGTGGTCCTCCAGTCTCTGGGGGAGCGGTTGGGCGGGCTGGTCGTACGCGGGACAGCGCCGGGCGCGGGAGTCGACATGGGCGCCGCGCACTTGCGACGCGTTGTCACCGGCCGTCGCGTTGCGGGGGTCGTCGACGGTTTGGCCCACGATGTGCCACCTGCCCTGATCCGCGACCTAGGGGCCGCGCGCCGCTGGATCGAGGAGCGCGTCTACGGGTCTGGCGCCCCGAGCGCCGGGGAGCCGGCGGTGGCGCTTCTAGGCGAATGCGGGTTTGCCGACTTGGAGCGCTGGCAGTCGCTGGTGGAGCTCATGGGGCTCGCTTGACGCCCCAGGTCTAGGCCCGGACAATTGCGGCCTTTATCCGCGGCCGCCAGCTCGTCTGCCAGCGGCCCTCCCGGCCCTTCCGCCAAGGTCACCATGGCACGGCGACGCTCGCCAACCCCAAAGAACCTGCGCCGCGTCGACAGGCCAGCCGCACCGCCGATCGCCGGTGGCGGTGTCCTGCCTACTCGGGCATCCGTGGCCGGGGAAACGCCGCACGATGTGCTTGTGCGAATCCGCGGGCTGTGCTTCTCGCATGGCTCACGCATCGTCTTCGATCGCGTGGATCTCGACATCCCGCGCGGCTCGGTGACTGCAGTAATGGGCCCGAGCGGAACCGGCAAGACCACCCTGCTCAAGCTGATCAGCGGTCAGCTCAAGCCGGACGCGGGCACCGTGGAGGTGGACGGCGAGCCCGTTCACAGGCTCAGCCAGGCCGCCTTGTTTCGGCTACGCCGGCGCATGGGCATGATGTTCCAGAGCGGAGCCCTGCTGACCGATCTCAGCGTCTTTGACAACGTGGCCTACCCACTGCGGGAGCACACCGACCTGCCACCCTCGATGTTGCGCAAACTGGTGTTGTTGAAGCTCGAGGCGGTGGGTCTGCGTGGCGCCCGGGATCTGATGCCGAGTGAGCTCTCCGGAGGCATGGCGCGGCGCGTTGCCCTGGCCCGGGCCATCGCCCTAGATCCAATGATGATCCTGTACGACGAGCCGTTTACCGGTCAGGACCCCATCTCCATGGGGGTGCTGTTGACTCTGATCCGCCAGCTCAACGACGCCAGCCGCCTGACCAGCGTGCTCGTATCCCATGACGTGCGTGAGACCGCGGGCATCGCGGATTTCATCTACCTCATCTCTAACGGTAAGGTGGTGGCCCGAGGGAGTCCCGCTGAAATCGCCGCTGAGCCCTCGCCGTGGGTGCGCCAGTTCATGGACGGTCTGCCAGACGGTCCTGTTCACCTCCATTATCCGGCGCCGGCCCTGATGGAAGACCTGCTGGCACGGGGGTTGGGCTGAATGGCCACTGACTCCCTTGCCCGGCTGGGACGCGCCGGGCTCGATGCCCTGGGCGGGCTCGGCCGCTCCCATCTACTGCTCCTGCGCATCCTGGCGGGCACCTCGGAGGTGTTGAAGCGGCCGGCGCTTTTGCTGGCCCAGGTCCATAACGTGGGCGTCCTGTCCGTCCTGATCGTGGTGGTGTCCGGGCTCTTCGTTGGCATGGTGCTGGCCTTGCAGGGCTACTATGTACTGTCCCAGTTCGGCGCCGAAGAGAGCCTGGGCGTCATGGTCGCGGCCTCCCTGGTCCGGGAGCTGGGACCCGTGGTCACCGCCTTGCTTGTCGCGGGGCGGGCCGGGTCCGCCCTGACCGCGGAGATCGGCCTCATGAAGGCGACCGAACAGTTGTCGGGTCTGGAGATGATGGCGGTGGACCCGGTTCGTCGCATCCTCACCCCGCGCTTCTTCGGCGGGGTGATTGCGATGCCCCTGCTCGGCGCCATGTTCAGCGCGGTGGGCGCCCTCGGAGGCTATTTCGTGGGGGTGGGGTTACTCGGCGTGGATGACGGGGCCTTCTGGAGCCAGATGCAAGCCAAGGTGGACTTTGATGAGGACGTGGTCAACGGCGTGATCAAGAGCCTGGTGTTCGGCGTGGTGGTTACCTGGATCGCCCTCTTTCAGGGCCATGACGCCTTGCCGACCTCCGAGGGCGTGAGCCGGGCCACCACGCGGTCGGTGGTGCACTCGGCCCTGGCGGTGCTGGGGCTGGATTTCGTGTTGACCGCCTTGATGTTCGGTAATTGACGCCAGAGACGGCCAAGCGATGAACAAACAGCGCAGTATCGAGGTCATCGTCGGTGCCTTCATGGCCGCCGGCCTGGTGGCACTCTTCTTTCTGGCCATGAAGGTCAGCAATCTCAGCGCCGCCGGTGACGGTGACGGCTATCGGATTTCCGCGAGATTCGCCAATGTGGGCAGTCTCAAGGCGCGTGCCCCGGTGACGATGGCCGGGGTTCGGATCGGCCGGGTAGAGGACGTGCGATTCGACAAGGCGACCTACGAGGGGGTGGTGACGATGCGCATCGACCCCAAGGTAGACACCATCCCTGACGACACCTTTGCGAATGTGTTCACCGCCGGGCTGCTCGGGGAGCAGTACGTCGGCCTCGAGCCCGGCGGGAGTGAGAACTACCTGGTGGAGGGCGACGTGATCGAGCATACCCAGTCTGCCCTGATCCTGGAGCAGATGATTGGTCAATTTCTGTTCAGCAAGGCTGAGGAAGGGGGAAAATGATTTCCAGACGTAATTTCTTGCTATTGATGGCCCTGCTGGCGTTCTCGGCAGGTGGCGTGGTGCTCGCCGCTCAGGACGAGGCAACGGCGCTGGTCAAACGCACCACCGAAAGGATGCTGACGACCCTGCAGGCCCGTCGTACCGAGGTGGACCGCAACCCGTCCCTGATCTACGGCATGATCGACACGATCGTGGCGCCGCACTTCGACTTCGATAAGATCACCCAAGGTGCGGTCGGCCAGTACTGGCGGAAGGCCTCCTCGGCACAGCAGCGGGAGCTGGTGAATCGTTTCAAGCAGGTCCTGGTACGCACCTATGCACGCTCGCTCCTGAACTATTCAGGGGAGGAGATCCGCTATCTGCCTCTGAAGCCCGGCTCAAAGAGCAACACGGTCACCGTCTCAACTGAGGTGCGGGAGTCCGGTGGTGCCCCCATTCCGATCGACTATCGCATGTACAACAACGGCTCCGGATGGAAGGTCTACGACGTGGTGATCAACAACGCGAGCCTGGTGGGCAACTACCGGAGCAGCTTCGCCGCGGAGATACGCCAGAAGGGGGTAGACGGGCTGATCAGCAAGCTCGGCGACATGAACACCAAGGGTCAGGGATGAGGTCTGCGGCCGCCGGGCCGCCCAAAGGGGCCCGGCTGATTACGGAGGGTGAGGGACGCCTGCGTGTCGAGGGCGTGCTCGATTTCGGTAGTGTGAGCCGGCTGGTTGCCGAATCCGAGGTATTGTTCAGGCGAAACGCCCGACTGCGCATTGACCTCTCCGGCGTGGAGGCCGCAAACAGCGCCGGCCTCGCCTTGCTGTTGGAATGGATGGACGTGGCACGCTCCCGCCGCATCGATCTCCGATTTCTGAACCTCCCGGAATCACTCCTGCGTATTGCGGCCTTCTCCAACCTGGGGTCCCTGCTCCCGGTTGCCCAAGGTTAGCGTGGCGCAGTGAACGCCACGTGCATTTTCCCTTGTGGGCGACTGCATAAGATCCAAGGATTCCACGACGGATTCGAAATTTGGTCGATCGCTGTGGTCTGCACTGACGGGGCCTTCTCGGATCTCGGCCAATTTGGCCATGTAGCGAGGGGAGCGGCTTTGCCCTCTGATCTCGCCCCGAAACACTGACGACCTGACCAAGCGCCCAATGGATAAGCTCCTGATCACCGGCGGTGCGCCGCTGAGCGGCACCGTCCGCGCCTCGGGCGCCAAGAACGCCGCATTGCCAATCCTTGCCGCCACCCTGCTGGCGGAGGGCCCCGTGACCCTCACCAACATCCCGAGACTGCGTGACATCAGTACCACGCTCAATCTGCTGGGACGCCTCGGTGCCCAGGTGAGCCAGCAGAACGGCAGCGTGCAGAGTGATCCGCGGGAGCTGAGCAGCTTTGCGGCGCCGTATGAGCTGGTGAAGACGATGCGCGCCTCGATCCTGGTCCTGGGGCCCCTCATGGCGCGCTACGGGCAGGCTGACGTCTCTCTGCCCGGGGGTTGCGCCATCGGGGCGCGGCCGGTCAATCTCCACATCGAGGGGCTCAAGGCCATGGGTGCCGAGATCAGCGTGGAGGGGGGATATATCCGCGCCCGCGCCGGTCGCCTGCGGGGCGCCCGGCTGGTGATGGACATGGTGACCGTCACGGGTACCGAGAACTTGCTGATGGCCGCGACCCTCGCCCAGGGTGAGACCGTGATCGAAAACGCCGCTCGTGAGCCGGAGATCGAGGACCTGGCCGAGTTCCTCTGCGCTTTGGGCGCTCAGATCGAGGGCGCGGGGACTGACCGTATCCACATCCAGGGCGTCGATTCCCTCGGCGGCACCAGATATTCGGTGATGCCTGATCGCATCGAGACCGGGACCTTCCTGGTGGGGGCAGCGATGACCGGCGGGCAAGTGCGGGTTGGGCACACCCGTCCGGATTGCTTGGACGCGGTGCTGCAGAAGCTGCGCGAGGCCGGCGCCCATGTCGAGACCGGTCCCGATTGGATTGAGCTCCAGATGCGGGGTGAGCGTCCGCGGGCGGTGGATATCCACACGGCCCCGCACCCCGCCTTCCCGACCGACATGCAGGCCCAGTTCTGCGCCCTCAACAGTATCGCCGAGGGGGTGGGCATGGTCGCCGAGACGGTGTTCGAGAACCGCTTCATGCACGTGTCGGAGCTCCAGCGCATGGGGGCGGACATCCGCATCGACGGACACGTCGCGGTGTGCCGAGGGGTGGATCGCCTGATCGCCGCCCCGGTGATGGCCACGGACCTGCGCGCCTCTGCCGGCTTGGTGCTGGCGGGGCTGGTGGCCGAGGGCGAGACCCTGGTGGACCGCATCTATCACCTGGATCGAGGCTACGACGACATGGAGGGTAAGCTCTCAGCCCTGGGCGCCGGCATCCGCCGGATCGCCGGGGCAAGCGGAGAGGTGTCGCCCTGAACGCGTGGCGAGTAACGAGTGGCGGAGGCCGAGGGTGAGGGTCCCAAGGCAATCGATAGAGAGAAGTCGACGTCATGAATCCTGAGCTGGAGCTGGCCGCGCCGCTCACCATTGCACTGTCCAAGGGACGGATCTTCGATCAGACCTTGCCCCTCTTGGTGACGGCAGGCATCCGACCCCTGGATGATCCGGAGACCAGCCGGAAACTGATCCTGGAGACCAGCAATCCCCGAGTGAAGCTGGTGATCATCCGCGCCAGCGACGTGCCCACCTATGTCCAATACGGGGCGGCGGACCTGGGCGTGGCGGGCAAGGATGTGCTGCTGGAGCACGGCGGGGAGGGACTCTACGAGCCCCTGGATTTGCGGATTGCCCGTTGCCGACTGATGGTGGCCGGCCTGCCGGATGCGCCGACTCGCGCGCCGGCCTCGGGCCGGCTGCGCATCGCCACCAAATATGTGAGGAGCGCCGAGCGCTATTTTGCTGGCAAGGGCCAGCAGGTGGAGATCATCAAACTCTACGGCTCCATGGAGCTGGCGCCGCTGGTGGGGCTGTCAGACCTGATCGTGGACTTGGTGGAGAGCGGCAATACCCTCAAGGCCAACGGACTGGTACCCCTGGAGCACATCACGGACATCAGCTCGCGCCTCGTCGCGAACAAGGCCAGTTGGAAGATGAAGCACGCCGCGGTCACGGCCCTGATCGCCGCCCTGCGAGGGGCCCTGGGGGCGGAGCGCGCAGCCGCGTCCGCCCTGGAATCGAACTGAAACCGACCGGTCCCGCCGGGCCCGGGAGCCCATCCCATGACCGAGATTCGACGCCTTTCCACTGCCGATAGCGATTTCCGCCGCCAGCTCGATGCCCTGCTCGCGTGGGACTCGGTCTCCGACGAACAGGTGCAGCAGACCGTCAGCACGGTCATCGCTCGGGTTCGCGAGCAGGGTGATGCCGCCCTTGTGGACTACACCGCGAGCTTCGACCGTTGGACGCCCCAGGGTCCCGGGGACCTGGAGATTCCCCGGACTCGGTTGGAGCACGCCTATCAAGCCATTCCGGCCGACCAGCGCGCTGCCCTGGACTATGCTGCCGCCCGAATCCGCGCCTACGCGGAGCGCCAGCGTCTGGAATCCTGGAGCTATACGGAGGCCGACGGCACCCTGCTCGGTCAGCAGGTGACGCCGCTGGAGCGCGCGGGGCTCTATGTGCCTGGCGGCAAGGCCGCCTATCCCTCCTCGGTGCTGATGAACGCCATACCGGCCAAGGTGGCGGGGGTGGGCGAGCTGATCATGGTGGTCCCGACCCCAGGCGGCGAGCAGAACGACCTGGTGCTGGCCGCCGCGCATATCGCCGGGGTGGACCGGGCTTTCGCGCTCGGTGGCGCCCAGGCCGTCGCGGCCCTGGCCTACGGCACCGAATCGGTACCGGCGGTGGAGAAGATCGTAGGTCCCGGCAACATCTATGTGGCCACCGCCAAGCGGGCGGTGTTCGGACAGGTGGGGATCGACATGGTGGCCGGCCCTTCCGAGATCCTGGTCCTGTGCGACGGCGGCACCGATCCGGACTGGATCGCGATGGACCTCTTCTCCCAGGCCGAGCACGACGAGGATGCCCAGTCCATTCTGGTGAGCTGGGACAGCGGCTTCCTGGACCGGGTGGCGATCAGCATCGACCGGCTCCTGCCCACCATGGAACGGCGGGAGATCATCGCCACGGCCCTGCGTGAGCGCGGCGCGCTGATCGAGGCCCGGGACCTGGACGACGCCATCGCGGTGGCCAACCACGTGGCCCCAGAGCACCTGGAGCTTTCCTTGGAGGATCCCCAGGCCATCGTGGGGCGCATCCGCCACGCCGGGGCCATCTTCATGGGCCGCTACACCGCCGAGGCACTGGGTGACTACTGCGCGGGACCCAACCATGTCCTCCCGACGTCGAGGACGGCCCGTTTCTCCTCGCCCTTGGGGGTCTATGACTTCCAGAAGCGCTCGAGCCTCATCATGGTCTCCCGCGCAGGCTCGGCGGAGCTGGCAAAGACGGCCTCGGTCCTGGCGCGCGGCGAGGGCCTGACCGCTCACGCCCGTTCGGCGGAAATGCGGGCCGCAGTGAGGGCCGAGTAAGGATTGCTGCACGGGGTCTACCCGCACGTCCCCGGATTCGAGCGGCATTTGCCGCCCTACCGAGCGGATAGACAATCCTTGGCCCTTGGCCCTTCTGAGAGATAACAGCATGGCCGATTCCCCTGCCGACTTGGTTCGCACCGAGATTCAGGCCTTGCAAGCCTACCATGTCCCAGACGCGGCCGGGCTCGTCAAGCTGGATGCCATGGAGAACCCCTACGCGTGGCCGGAGGATCTAAAGTCCGAGTGGCTGGAGACGCTGCGGTCGGTGGAGCTCAACCGCTATCCGGACCCCCGGGGGCGCGTGGTCCAGGAGGCCCTGCGGGAGACCATGGGCATCCCCGGACACATGAGTCTCCTGCTCGGAAATGGTTCGGACGAGCTGATCCAGATGCTGGCGCTGACGGTAGCCAAACCCGGTCGCAAGGTCCTGTCGGTGGACCCGGGCTTCGTCATGTACCGGATGATCGCGCTGTTCGCCGGTATGGAGTATGTGGGGGTGCCGCTTCATGCGGACGACTTCTCCTTGGACTTGCCGGCGGTCCTGGAGGCCATCGACCGGGAGCGCCCGGCGCTCACCTTTATCGCCTATCCCAACAACCCCACTGGCAACCTGTTCGACGCCGAGGCTGTCGCGAGGATCATCGGGGCCGCTCGGGGCCTGGTGATCGTCGACGAGGCCTACGCCCCCTTCACCGACGCCTCGTTTTTGCCCCTCCTGGGGGAGCGGCCCAACCTGCTGGTGATGCGCACCGTCTCCAAGATGGGGCTCGCGGGCCTGCGGCTGGGGTATTTGGCCGGACCACAGGAATGGCTCGTTGAGATCGACAAGAGCCGGCTGCCGTACAACATCAACGTCCTGACCCAGGCGTCCGCCGCTTTCGCCCTGCGCCACAAGGACGTGCTGGATGGGCAGACCGAGGCCATTCGCGCTGAGCGTCGCCGGCTGTTCGAGGGGCTCGGAGCCATCCCGGGCGTGCGGCCGTACCCGAGCGAGGCCAACTTCATCCTGCTGCGCCTCGCCCCGGGAACAGCGGATGCCGTCGTCGCTGGGCTCAAGGCGCGGGGTGTGCTGGTAAAGAATCTCAACGGCGCCCACCCGCTGCTCGCCGACTGTCTGAGGGTCACCGTGGGCACGCCGGACGAGAACGGGATCTTCCTCTCGGCGCTTGCCGCGGTGCTGTAACGACTGACAATCCTGGGACGGTGTCGCGATCGGTCACGCGCGACACAAAAACCCCTTGGATCAGATCATGGAGCACTTGAGCTGGGATGGCTCCAACACCCGCGACTCCAGCCACTGCCGCTTCATGGCACGCATCACCGCGCCGACCGGCGCGTGGAGACGTCTGTTCGAGGGTCTGGCGGACCCTCTCAGCCCCATATTTTGCCGTGAGCGGCACTTGAAAAACGGTGGCCGATGGGCAAGCTAGCGGTTTGTCCGCGGCTCAACCCTGGCGACGACGCCGACCCATCCCCAAGGAGAAACCGAACCTATGATTTCGAAAGGCATGGCCGCACGCATCAGTGCGCAGATCAACCGCGAGCTCTATTCCGCCTACTTCTACCTCGGACTCTCGGCACAGGCCGAGACCATGAACCTGAAAGGTACCGCGTCTTGGTTCATGGCCAAGCACAACGAGGAAATGACCCATGCGATGAAGATGTATCGTTACCTGATCGATCAGGACGCGACCATTGCGCTGACGGAGATCGCGGCACCGCCGGCCGAGACCGACGGCGTACTTGGAATGTTCGAGCGAACCCTTGCCCATGAGCGCGAGGTCACCATTGCAATCAACGACTTGGTCGACCTTGCCCTGTCGGAGAAGGACCACGCGACGAACATTTTTCTGCAGTGGTTCGTCACCGAACAGATCGAGGAAGAAGCGACATTGAGCGACATCCTCGGGCGCTTGCGTCTGTTCGGCGACCAGGGTCAGGGATTGCTGATGATTGACAATGAGCTGGCAGCCGTCGCGAAGCAGATGGAACAGATGGCGGCTGCGCAATCCGCCGCTGGCATGTAACAGCACTCTCGATTCCAGAAGACTTGCGTCGAAGGCCAGAAGTCCACCACGTGCTTCAAGAAGTGCGAGGAAGGCAAGCGCTGCAGTTGTTAGGCGATTGCCGGAGAATCATGTACCAGATGGCGCCGGATTTACGTCCGCCTTCAAGGACCGCCGGCAGGAGCATAGCCGGGCTATGTGACTGCCGGCGCGACAAAGAAGGCGGGCGCAAAGACAAGCGAGCTGGTGCATGATCTGACAGAAATCGCCTTAGTTCTCGGGGTCCCGCTTATTTGGCAAGGGCGAGCATGGACGCCTGGCTTGGGGGGCAGGACCGGCTAGGACTCCTCAGGACGCACCAGCGGCGGCTCGGGCAGCGGGGCCAGATCCGGCCGGGCCTCGCCGAACCAGTGGACCAGCGCTGAGTCGCCCGGGGGCCACTGTCCCTTGGCGATATTCTCGGGCGCCTGCCCGCTGAAGACGAGATAGCCGTATTTGCCATAGTGCGGAAGCTTGCGGGCCAGGCCGGGCAGCGCGGTGGGGTCTCCAGCGGCCAACCAGCCGAGCGGCTGACCCTGATGAGATGCGGTCAGAACCGGACTCACGTCCTCCCTGCTGTAGCTGGACTCCCCGAGCTTGAGATGCCCGGCTGCGGGATCAAGCGTAAATCCCCGGCCAGACTCGGCAAAGTCTTTGGCGAACCGGTTCTCCCAACCCAATAACCAGACAGCCCGGTCCTTGGGGAGTTGCCGCGTGTCGCCGTCGGAGGCGATCTCCCAGCCGGGATGCCCCTTCACCCAGGACTCTGCCAGTGACCGATACCCATCCCGCAGGCCCGGGCCAGCCTCGGACGGTACCAGGATCAGGCCGCGCTCCGACCCGAACAGGTTGCTCAGGGCGACCGGGGACTCACCGGGCATCAAGTCGCGGAAGGTATCGAAGGCCGGATCCACGGCGAGACGCACGGGAGGGGAAGGCAGGTCCATCCGGAACTGTGCGTAGCGGCCCTCTAAGGACACGAACTCCTCGCGCGGCGGACCCTGTTTCAGATGGATCACCACCGGAACAGTGAGCGGGAACGGTGCTTCCGGCTGGATCTGATCCAACTGTCCGCTGACCCGGAATCCGATGCCTTCTTGCTCCACCTTGACTTGATCGAGCGCCAGCCGGGGTGCGCCGGTGCGGGTGGTCCAGGCAGTGAAGAAGGCGCCCAGGTCCCGTCCGCTGACGCGCTCAAAGGCCTGTCGCAGATCGTCCCAGCTTGCGGTGCGGAAGCGGTTGTCCGCGTAGAAGCGCTGGAGCCCCTGCTTGAATCGATCGTCACCCAACTGGCGGCGCAGCATGTGGAAGAGCATGGCGGACTTGCCGTAACCGATGGCCTGGCTCGCCGAGCCGTGGCGGGCACGGAAGGCGGTGAGGGGGAAGTCCACAGCGTCGCGGACATAGTCCGCGTAGGTCTTGAGTGCATCCCGGCGGTACTCGGAGCCCTGGCCCCCGAGCTCCTTCATCAGGTGGTCCGCCAGATAGGCGGTCAGACCCTCGCTCCAGTTGCCGCCAGCGTAGTCCACATAGACCCCGTTTCCCCACCAGTTGTGCAGCACCTCATGGGGATAGGACGTGCGGATGATGAACGGCAGGCGGATCACCTGGGGCCCGAGCAGGGTGAAGGAGGGCATGCCGTAGCCGGTCTCCCAAAAGTTCTCCACCAGGGCGAACTTGGCGTAGGGATAGGGCCCGATCAGGCGGCTATAGAGGTCCAGGTACTCCCGGGTGGCCGCAAGGTAGGCGGCGGCCAGATCGGGGGCCGGTTGGCGCAACCAGACCTGAGCCTCGGCTGCGGGACCCGGCTCGCGGTAAAGGGTGAAAGGGGCGGCGACGAGATAGATGTCGTCCTGGGGCCGCGACTCGGCCCAGGCGTCGCCGCTCAATCCTGGTCGTTCCGGTCCTTCCCCCTGGGAGACGGCGTGCCAACCCTCGGGCAGTTCCACCCGCAGCTCGAACGTCTGGAGGCTGTCGGGTGCCCGGGGGTACCAGCCGCTCGCCCCGTCGAGGAAGACGCCCTGGGGACTGATGGTGCCGGCCGTGAACTGGCGTTCCCGGCCCATGCCCTCGGCGACGGAGGAGAGTGCATGGCGGATCCGCCCCCCGTAGGCCAGGGTGACGGGGCCAGGGCCGGTGAGGCGCAGCCGGAGCAGATCGAGGTGTCCTTCGCGCCCGCGGGACTCGATGTTCGCAGCCCCGGCGATCACTTTCGGGGACAGACCTGTGTGCAGAATCAGGTCCCAGGAGTCCGCATCTTCCGGCAGGGTCAGCCGGTCGGTGGCGCGGATCTCCCCCGAACCGGGGTCGATGCGTGCCTCGATCAGGTGCGCGACGACCGGAGCAGCGGCGGGTGCCGCCAGGACGGGGCGGCCCAAAACGGGCGCAATCAGGGCGAGAAGGAAGGCGGGCAGCAGGAACTTGGGCATGGGACGACGGGTCTGAGGTGGCTCGTGCGTGGGCCGGGTTGGCGGCGCTTGCCGCCTGTGGGTCATAATGCCGACCGCCCCAGCCTAATACCAGCGGCCCAGTAATAGCGGGCCATTCGGGGCGAGCCAGACAAGCGGGCCAACGCCAGCAGGGGGTTTCGTGCCAGCGATCCGACCGGTCCTTGTAGCCTGTGGTGTCACGCTGCTCGCCTTGGGAAGCCTGTGGGGGCCGGTCGCGGACGCCGAGGCCGAAAGCTCTCAGGGTGGGGGCCAGCAGACGACGACCCACCCGGGGGACACGGGCCCCGACGAGATCCTTGACCCCCACACCCATGTGCTCGACACCAGAACGTTGACCCACATGGACCGGTTGATTCGGGACATTGCCGACCGGCAGGTCGTGTTCGTCGGCGAGACCCATGACCGCTACGAGGACCATCTGAACCAGCTGGCGGTCATCGAGGGCCTGCATCGTAAGGGCAAGGATCTGGCCATCGGCATGGAGTTCTTTCAGCAGCCCTTTCAGAGTGCCCTCGACGCCTTCATTGCCGGTGAGATCGATGAGGCCGAGCTCCTGCGCCGTACCGAGTATTTCGACCGCTGGCGCTTCGATTACCGACTCTACCGTCCCATCCTGCGCTACGCCCGGGAGCACAAAATCCCGGTGATCGCACTCAACCTGGAGTCTGAGCTGACCTCCAAGGTGGGCAAGGAGGGGATCGATGCCTTGAGTCCGGAGGAGCGCGCCCGGATTCCCGTGGAGATCGACCGGGACGACCCGGCCTATCGTGAGCGGGTCAAGGCCGTCTTCGACATGCACCCCATGGGACGGAGACAGGACTTCGAGCACTTCCTGGAGGTCCAGCTCCTGTGGGACGAGGGCATGGCCGATCAGGCCGCACGCTACCTGACCGAGCATCCGCACAAGACCCTGGTCGTGCTCGCGGGGGCGGGTCACGTGGAATACGGTCAGGGCATTCCCAAGCGGGTGCTGCGGCGCGTCCAGGTGCCCGCGGCCAGCATCCTGAACGGAAGCGTGCGGGATTTGGACCCCACGGCGGCGGACTTCCTGCTCTTTCCCCGCCGGGTGGAGTTGCCGGCGGCAGGTCTGCTCGGGGTCATGCTGGCCCAGGACATTGGCGCCGAGGGCGCCCGCGTCCAGGGTTTCTCGGAGGACAGCGGGGCCAAGGCGGCGGGGATCGAGGAAGGAGACCACATCGTCCGCATCGCCGAGCAGCCGGTCAGCGCCTACTCGGACATCCGCATCGCCCTGATCGACAGCCGTCCCGGGCAACGGCTGCCGGTGGAGGTCCGGCGCAAGCACCTCTTCGGCGAGGATGAGCAGCTAACCTTTGAGGTCGAGCTCCATTGACGACACCTGGGCCCAGGACGAAAGCCCTGCCAAAGGCCGGCAAACAACGCCGCCCGGAGCTCCTCTCCCCCGCTGGGACATTGCGCCATCTGCGTTACGCCTTCGCCTATGGGGCGGACGCCGTCTATGCCGGCCTGCCGCGTTACAGCCTGCGGGTGCGCAACAATGAATTCGATGCGGAGAACCTGGGCGTGGGGATCGCGGAGGCCCATGCCCAGGGAAAGCGATTCTATCTGGCCGCCAACCTGATGCCCCATGGGGCCAAGCTGCGCACCTTCGTCGCGGACATGGCGCCCATCGTGGCCCTGGGGCCGGATGCGCTCATCATGGCGGACCCTGGCCTGATCCTGCTGGTGCGCGAGCGCTGGCCGGAGATGCCCATCCATCTCTCGGTCCAGGCGAACACCGTGAACGCGGCCGCGGTGCGCTTCTGGTTCGCGCAGGGGGTCAGCCGGGTGATCCTGTCCCGGGAGCTGTCCCTCGACGAGATCGCCGAGATCCGCCAGTCGTGCCCCGACACGGAGCTGGAGGTTTTTGTCCACGGGGCCCTGTGCATCGCCTATTCGGGCCGGTGTCTGCTGTCGGGGTACTTCAACCATCGCGACGCCAATCAGGGGTCCTGCACCAACTCGTGTCGCTGGGAATACCAGTTGGGCGGCGCGCCGACGCGGGACGTGGCCGATGCCCACGCAAGCCGGCCCGAGCGGCACCCGGCGGCGGATGAGGTCTACCTGTTGAAGGAGCCCAAGAGGCCCAACGAGTTCATGCCGGTCTTCGAGGACGAGCACGGCACCTACATCCTGAACGCCAAGGACCTGCGGGCGGTGGAGCATGTGGGGCGGCTGGTGGCCATCGGGGTCGACTGCCTCAAGATCGAGGGCCGCACCAAGTCGCACTACTATGCGGCGCGCACCGCCCAGGTCTACCGGGCGGCCATCGACGACGCCTGCGAGGGCAGACCCTTTCGCCGCGAGCTGCTCGCGGAGCTGGACGGCCTGGCCAACCGGGGCTACACGGAGGGTTTTTACCGCCGTCACGCCCCCGCCGAGCTGCAGAACTACGCCGACGGCGTCTCTCGAAACGACCGTGAGCTCTTCGTCGGCGAGGTGGCCGACACGGACGGCGGCTGGGCGGAGATCGAGGTCAAGAACCGCTTCGCACGGGGAGACGAGCTCCAGCTGCTCACCCCCGCCGGCAACCGGCGCTTCCGTCTGGAGGCGATTGAATCCTTGGAGGGTGAGCCCCTGAACGTCGCCCCCGGGGCCGGCTGGCGGGTGCGCATCCCCCTTCCCGAGAGCGGCGTTTCATTCGGGTTGCTTACACGGTCTCTGTGATCAGTCCTGGCTGCCGTAGTGGGTTTGACAGCGTCTCGATCGGTCGGGTCAAAGGGAGCGCCGGGTCTGTTTAAACCTCTGGTTCAGCCACGGGCGCCCGGATGCATCTCGCTGACGCCTAAGTGGTCCGTACTTCGACCTTGCGCGGACGCACCTCCGCCCGCTTGGGGATGCGCAAGGTGAGGACGCCGTCGTTAAGGCTCGCGTCGATGTGCTCGACATCCAGCTCGCCGCTCAGCGCGAAGCCGCGGCGATAGTGAAGTCGAGCGGACATCGGCGTATCGGGGGCCACCGGCGGCTGCCGGGCCGTCCACGCGACGATTCCGCCCCCGCGCTACAGCCTGCGTGTAGCAGGGGCTGACCCCGCAGGTCCGGATGGTCGTCAGCCCTTGATACAGACCAGGGGTCGGAGGCGGGCGACGCGCCGCGCCAGGCCGGCCCGATCGGTGGCCGCCACGACCGCGCTCACGTCCTTGTACGCGCCGGGTGCCTCCTCGGCGATGCCGCGGCTTGAGGGGCTGCGCACGATGATGCCGCGACCGGCCAGTTCGTCCTGGACCGCACGACCGTGCCAGCGCCGGGTCGCCGCGTGACGGCTCATGGCGCGGCCCGCGCCATGGCAGGCGGATCCGAACGCCAGGTCCATGCCCGCGGCGGTCCCGGCCAGGATGTAGGAGGCGGTGCCCATGGTGCCCCCGATCAACACCGGCTGGCCGGCGGCGTGCAGGTCTTCGGGCAGCTCCGGATGACCGGGGCCGAAGGCGCGGGTGGCGCCCTTGCGGTGCACGTAGAGCCGACGTCGGCGGCCGTCGACCACGTGCTCCTCGAGCTTGCATGTGTTGTGGGAGACGTCGTAGAGGATTGTCAGCTCGACCCCGAAGAGATCCGCGAAGACCTTGCGCGTCAGGTGGGTGATGATCTGGCGGTTGGCCAAGGCGCAGTTGATGGCGGCGCGCATGGCACCGAGGTAGGCGCGACCGAGGTCGGATTCGATGGGGGCGCAGGCGAGCTCCCGGTCCGGGAGACTGATGCCGTGGCGGGATGCCGAAAGTGCCATTTGCTTCAGATATTCGGTGCCGATCTGGTGGCCCAGGCCTCGGGACCCGCAATGGATGCTAACCTCGATCGCCCCTTCGCGGATTCCGAAGGCGGCGGCGAGGGCCTCGTCGTAGATTTGTGTGACCTCCTGGACCTCGAGATAGTGGTTGCCCGAGCCTAGCGTGCCCATCTCGTCCTGCTGGCGCTTTTTGGCCCGTTCCGACACCTTGTGCGGGTCGGCACCGCCCATGCGGCCGTGCTCCTCGATGCGCGCCAGGTCCTCCGGCCGGCCATAGCCCTGGTCCACGGCCCAACGGGCGCCCCCCGTCAGCATGGCGTCCATGCCACGGCTGTCGAGATGGACCCCGCCGGTGCTCCCCACGCCTACGGGAATACGGTAATAGAGTGCATCCGCCAGGGCCTTCTGGTCCTTCATGATGTCGGCACGGCTGAGACCCGTATGCAGCGTGCGCACCCCGCAGGAGATGTCGAATCCCACGCCGCCGCCCGAGACGACGCCACCGGCGTCGGCGTCGAAGGCGGCCACCCCCCCGATGGGAAAGCCGTAGCCCCAATGCCCGTCGGGCATGACGTAAACCGCCTTGACGATTCCGGGCAGGCTGGCCACATTGACGGCCTGTTCCAGGACCTTCTCGTCCATCTCGCGGATCAGGGGCTCGCTGCCGAAGATCACGGCGGGAACGCGCATGGCGCCCTTGGGCTCGTTGCGCCATTGGGTGTCAGTGAGCTTGGTCAGGGCATTGATGTCCATGGCTTAACCTCAGGAGTCAGACGTCTACCACGCAGCGGGCCAGCCAGCCCCCGTCGGGCTGCTGTTGCACGGCCAGGGCGGTGTAGGTCGCCCCTTTGACCTCCACGGCCGGCCGGTGGCGCTCGGGGTCCACGGGCTCCCCCCAGGCCTCGGCCTCCAGGCCGCTTTCCATGAGGTGCACGGCGAAGCGAGCGAACAGCATGCGACGGGTGGCCATCTCGTAGACCAGTGCGTTCAGCCAGTCTACGAACAGAAGCTCCAGGTCGGGCTCTTCACAACTGACCGACACTCGCTGGGCCGGGTGAACCTTCGCGGGATCGCAGACGATTGCGGTTAGGGCGAGTGCCGCCTGCTCGAAGGCCTCCGCCGCGGTGGCACCGAAGCCCTCCACGCCCATGTCGGCACGGTGCTCGAAGTGCGTCCAGCGGCCGGTTTGAGCGGACATTTGGTGCGGGCCTCCTGAATCAATACTGGACCCGGACGCCGCCCTGTCAATCGCAGATGTATGCAGGCGCCCCGCGGCGAGACGGAGCGCAGAGCCATCGAGCGCAGGAAGCGCTCCGTCCCATGGGACGGGCGGTCGGACGACCTCTATCGGATCCAGTCGATCAGGTTCATCAACGGGTCGGTGTCGGGTCCGGGGGCGATCACCCGCCCCCCCACACTGTGGCCGGCCTCCGCCACGGAGTCGGAGTCTCCGCTGATCAGGGGGTGCCAGGCCGGCAGCGGTCGGCCCTCGGCCAAGCGGCGGTAGGCGCAGGTCTCGGGCAGCCATTGGGGCTGGGCCAGCTCCGCGGGGGTCAGGGTGACGCAGTCCGACACCTGGCGAGCCCGGTTCGCGTAGTCCCGGCAACGGCAGGTGCCGAGGTCCAGCAGCGTGCAGGCGACCTGCGAGTACACAATGCGGCCCGTCTCCTCTTCCTCGAACTTCTCCAGGCAGCACTTGGCGCAGCCGTCGCACAGGGATTCCCACTGTGCTGGGGTCATGTCCCGCAGGCTGGTGGTCTCCCAGAAGGGTCGTTCGTTGCTCATGGTGCGGCGTCGTTTTGGGGTGGGCTATTACCACATCTTGCTCTGGATCGCGGCGTAATTGAACCGGGACCGCTGACGATCAAACGGCGCTCAAACGGGGTTTGCCTTGGGTATGAGTCGCTGGGCGTCCATGACCATAAGCCCAGCGTGCCAGTCCAAGTGGTGCATCGCCCGCCAGCCGCCGCGGGACTTGCCGGTGGCACTCCAGACGGTGCGCTCTGCGAATCGCTCCGGGGTCAGATTGTCGACGACCTGGAGCCGCAGGCCGTAGCCGTAACGGGGGACCGAGTCCTGTGCCGGGCGGACCAGTCGGCCGTCGCCATCCCAGAACATTCGCCCGCCCGGGCGGCCGCAGGCGTAGTCCAGGACCAGGGGATTGTGGTGGTGGGGGACCCATCGGTCGCTCAGGGGTGAATCGGCGTGGAAGGCGAACAGCGATTGGTTGATGCGGGCCTTGCCGATGCGTGCGGCGCAGAAGATCCACCAACGTCCCTCGTGCTCGACCAGGGTGGCATCCGCCGCCTGGACGCCGTCGATCAGGGTGCGATCCCATGTCCATTCGAAAGGGAATCGCGTGCACCGGTAGAGGTCGACGCGGCCGCTGCCAGCGCTCTCCGGGATCATGTAGAGCCGGTCCCGGTGTTCGAATAGGAAGGGATAGGACAGGTGTCTCGGCTCGTCGATGACCGGGACGGCCGGCCCCTTGGGCCTCAGGTCCGATCCCAGCTCCAGCACGCTGATCCGCCCGATCCGGGTCGCGAAGGGGAATTCCTCGAAAAAGACGAACCGGCAGCCGTCCCGCGACCAGGCGAAGGGATCCGCCCAGAAGCGGTCGGGGGGCGGGTAGATGGGCGCGAGCCCGGCGGGGTCCGGCGCGCAGCGGGCCTCGGGCGGACGCAGACCCGCGAGCAGGAACCATTGGGCGTGGAAGCGGCGCTCGTCGCGGGCGTCGAGGTGCTTGCGGAGCTTGCGGGTCAGGGCTTGGCGGAGATGGCGCGGCAGGTTCATGGTCTGCGCCTCAGCCGCCGTCCCCATCACCCTGGGTGACATAGATCCCCTTGGCGGACTTGGGCAGATGACGGGTCATCAGTGGTTGGGGGCGATGAGTCTTGGTGAGCCTGGGGGTGAAGCCGAGGGTTGCGAGGGCTCGGAGCTGCCCCGCCCCGCAGGCGAAGCACTCCACCCGCTCCACCCGGCGCCGGCGCAGCTCGCGCAGCGCCCCGGCGACCAGGGCCTGGAGGGCGGCATCATCACCGGGCGCCGTCAGCAGGTCCACGATCTTGGCCCGGCGGCGGCCACTGCGGTCGAAGACCTTGACGACACAATAGCCCCGCAGGCCGTTGCCGGAGTCTAGGGTCAGGACCGCGTAATCGCGGTCAGGGTGCCGGCGATAGCGCCAGTCGAGGACCGCGGAGTCGCGCCGGCAGATGGCCGGGTAGTCGGCCTTGACTCCGTTCCAGAGTGCATCGAATCGGCTGTCGAAGGGCCCGTCGAAAGGCTCGACCGGAAGGACGGGGCGAGGGATTCGGGGTAGCGCCAGGTCCGCAACGGCAGCAATGTGATCACCCAAGACCGTGCCCAATACGCGTCCGAGCGGGTGCCGTGCGGAGACCCGGCGATGCACACTTCGCGTATGCGGCTGGGGCTCGAACGCGATTCGCTCGATGATCGCCATCATGGGGTCTGAGATATGCTTGCCGAGCTGGATGGGGCCGGCGTTGGGGTGATCGAAGAGGGCGGCGGCGATCCCGCGGGACAGGTCGGCTCCGCCCGGAGCCCCGCTGCGCTTGTGCTCGCGCAGTGCCTTTCGGGTCAGCCCCCAATGAACCCATACGTCCACGAACCACCAGGCCTGCGCCGGCTCGCCGGCAATGTAGAGTCCGGCCGGTATGGTGCCCAGGTTGCCGATGACTTGACCGTCCCACTCGGCGACGATCCCCCGATAGCCGGGGCCGGGCAGGCGCGGGTCCTGATGCCACTGCCAATCCCACAGCCGCTCCGCGCGGCGCGCTGGTCGGTCCCCGAAGACCTCCTCGATGCGCGCGAGGATCTGCGGCTTGTCCGCGTCCGTTCCAGGCCTGATCTCGATCATGGGGCGTGGTGCCGAGTCCGGGTCAGGCCGGGAGAAGCAACCGTTGGAGGATCAGACGATAGATGGCCGAGAGCCGGTCCAGTTCGGCGACGCCTGCGCACTCGTCCACCTGGTGAATGGTGGCGTTCAACGGCCCGATCTCCACGACCTGGGCGCCCATGGGGGCGATGAAGCGTCCGTCGGAGGTGCCGCCGGTTGTGGAGAGCTGGGTCTCGATCCCCTCCACCTCGGCGATGGCCGCTCGGGCGGCCTCCACCAGCACACCCGCGGGGGTGAGGAAGGGATTGCCGGAGAGCTGCCAGGAGAGCTCGTACTCAAAGCCCCCGGCGTCGAGAATGTGCCGCACCCGCTCGTCGATGCCCTCGACGGTCTGCTCGGTGGAGAAGCGCAGGTTGAACTGGGCCGTCAGACGCCCCGGGATCACGTTATCCGCGCCCGTGCCCATCTGGAGGTTGGCGATCTGGAGGCTGGTTGGCGGGAAGTGCTCGTTGCCCTGGTCCCAGGCCTCGGCGCACAGCGCGGCTAGGGCCGGGGCGGCGGCATGGAAAGGGTTCTTGGCCAGGTGCGGATAGGCCACGTGCCCCTGCTTGCCGTGCACGGTGAGATGGCCGTTGAGGCTGCCGCGGCGGCCGTTCTTGATGGTGTCTCCCAGGCGCTCCCGGCTGGAAGGCTCGCCAACCAGGGCGTAGTCGATGTGCTCGCCGCGGCCCTTTAGCCGCTCGACCACCCGTACAGTGCCGTCCACCGAGGGGCCTTCCTCATCGCTGGTGATGAGAAAGGCGATGGAGCCGCGATGGACCGGGTTGGCGGCGACGAAGCCCTCTACCGCAGTAACCATGGCCGCCAGGGATCCCTTCATGTCAGCCGCCCCGCGGCCATAGAGCAGGCCGTCGCGGATGGTCGGCTCGAAAGGGGGCGAGGTCCAGTCTTCGATTGGGCCGGTCGGAACGACATCGGTGTGCCCGGCCAGACAAATGAGGGGCCCCGCGTCTCCCCGACGCGCCCACAGATTGCTTACTTCCCCGAAAGGCATGGACTCGATTCGGAAACCGACGGCGGAAAGTCGCTCGGCGATGAGCGCCTGGCAGCCCGCGTCGTCCGGAGTCACGGAGGGACGTCGGATCAGGTCAAGGGCGAGGTCCAGGGTCGCGGACATCAGCCGAAGATCCCCTGATACTGGCTGTCGGAGAAGCCCAGATGGCGAGCATCGCCGGTGTCCAGCAGCGGGCGGCGGACGATCGACGGGTTCTCCACCATCAGGCGCACGGCGGACTCGGCGTCGATCCCCTCGCGGACCACCTCCGGGAGCTTGCGCCAAGTGGTCCCGCGGTGGTTGATCAGCGCCTCCCAGCCCAGCTCCGCCACCCAGGTCCGCGCCAGGGCCTCATCCAGCCCCGCCTGCTTGTAGTCGTGGAAGGCGTACTCGATACCATGGCCGTCAAGCCAGGCACGCGCCTTCCTCACCGTATCGCAGCTTCTGATGCCGTAGAGGGTGGTCATCGATTCTTTTGCGGACCTCGGCCCTGCCACTCGCCACTCGTGACTCGCCGCTCCCGACTCAAATATCCCGGAGCAGCTCGTTGATCCCCACCTTGCCGCGGGTCCTCTCGTCCACCTGCTTGATGATGACGGCGCAGTAGAGGCTGTAGCGGCCGTCCTTGCTCGGCAGGTTGCCGGGTACCACCACCGCGCCGGGGGGTACCCGGCCATAGGCGATCTCCCCGGTCTCGCGGTTGTAGATCTTGGTGCTCTGACCGATGTAGACGCCCATGGACACGACGGCACCCGCGCCGACGATGACCCCCTCGACGATCTCGGAGCGGGCGCCGATGAAGCAGTTGTCCTCGATGACGGTGGGCGCGGCCTGCACCGGCTCCAGCACGCCGCCGATGCCCACGCCTCCGGACAGATGTACGTTCTTTCCGATTTGGGCGCACGAGCCGACCGTGGCCCAGGTGTCCACCATGGTGCCGGAGTCCACGTAGGCCCCGATATTCACGTAGGAGGGCATGAGGACGCACCCAGGGGCGATGTAGGAGCCCTTGCGCGCCGTGGCCGGAGGTACCACCCGCACGCCGCCGTCACGAAACTCCCGGGAGTTGGTGTCTGCGTACTTGGAGGAGACCTTGTCGTAGTAGTTGGTGAAGCCTCCCTTCATGAACCAGTTGTCCTCGATCCGGAAGGACAAGAGCACGGCCTTCTTCACCCAGTCGTTGACCACCCAGTCGCCGTCGCGTCTCTCGGCGACCCGGATCTCACCCCGGTCCAGGCGCTCGACGACGTCCTGCACCGCGTCCCGCACCCGGGTCTCCACGTTTCGCGGGGTGATCTCGGCACGGCGCTCGAAGGCCTCGACGATGATGGATTGGTTGTCGTTCATTGATCGCTCTCGCTTGAGTTGCGAGTGGCGAGCTGCCAGTTGTGAGGGGCCAATGCCTCGGCCCTCGCCACTCGCCCCTCGCTACTCGATATGAAGTCGTTCGACAAATCGGCGGATGCGTCGAGCCGCGTCAACGCACTCGTCCAGTGGCGGGACCAGGGCCATGCGGACCCGGTTGGCGCCCGGGTTGTGTCCGCCGACGGTGCGTGAAAGGAAGCTCCCTGGCAGGACCGTGACGTGCTCCTCGGCGAACAGCCGGCGCGCGAAGTCGGTGTCCGGGATCGGCGTCTCGGGCCACAGATAGAAGCCGCCCGCCGGTGACTGAGCCGGCAGGACACCACCAAGGATCTCGCGGACCGCGGCGAATTTTTCCCGGTAGAGGTCCCGGTTGGCATGCACGTGCCCCTCGTCGGACCAGGCCGCGATGCTCGCGTGCTGGGTCGGGGGCGGCATGGCGCAGCCATGGTAGGTGCGGTAGGAGAAGAACCGCTCGATCACCGATGCGTCCCCGGCGACGAAGCCGGAGCGCAGGCCCGGGGCGTTGGAGCGCTTGGACAGGCTGTGGAAGACCACGCAGCGCTCAAACCGCACGTTGCCCATGGCAGCCGCCGCCTGGAGCAGTCCCGGCGGTGGTGAGGACTCGTCCAGATAGAGCTCCGAATAGCATTCGTCCGAGGCGATGATGAAGTCGTGGGCCTCGGCCAGCTCGACCAGGCGGGTCAGGGCAGCCAGGGTCAGAACGGCGCCGGTGGGGTTGCCCGGTGAGCAGATATAGAGGAGTTGGCAACGGTCCCAAGTGGCGGCGTCCACCCCTTCGAAATCCGGGACCAGGCCGCTTCCGGGAAGACAGGCCAGAAAGCCCGGCGCGGCCCCGGCCAAGAGGGCCGCTCCCTCGTAGATTTGATAGAAGGGGTTCGGCATCAGGACCAGGGGGTTGCGCCCACGGTCGATGACGGCCTGGGCGAAGGAGAACAGAGCCTCCCGGGTGCCGTTGACGGGCAGGATGTGTCGCTCAGGATCGAGCGCCCCCGGCGGGATCGAGAAACGCGCCGACAGCCAATCCGCGATGGCCCGGCGCAGGGCCGGAAGGCCGCGGGTGCTTGGATAGACCGAGAGGGTGTGCAGGTGGGCGATCAGGGCGTCCGTGATCAGGGCCGGTGTCGGGTGCCGGGGCTCACCGATCGAAAGCGCGATCTCGTCGAGGCCGCGGGGTGGCTCGACGCCCTGTTTGAGTGCGGCAAGCCTCTCGAAGGGGTAGGGCTGCAGTAGGCCGAGGGCCGGATTCATGGGTAGGCGGGCCTGCGCTGCGCCAGAGCCCGCGGGTACGGAGTCTGCGCCAAAAAAGCGGTTAGTATAGGTGAACCTCGATATCCGCTCCATTCGGCCGAAAGGCCGCGGTGAGATGCCCATGCCGCAGTGCGCGACGTCCCTCATCGGGGAGATCCATCATGTCAGCCTGATCGTGGCGGAAACCGCCCGCTCTCTCCGTTTCTACGCGGATCTGTTGTGTCTCGATCCGATCCCGGAACGCCCTGACCTGGGGTTCCCGGGGGCTTGGCTGCGGGTTGGGCATGGTCAAATCCACCTGCTGGAGCTACCCAACCCGGACCCGGTGGAGGGACGCCCCGCCCACGGGGGGCGCGATCGACACCTGGCAATGACCGTTCCGGCGCTCGATCCGATCGCCGAGCGGCTGACCTCCGCTCAAGTGCCGTTTACCCGCAGCCGCTCGGGGCGCCGTGCCCTTTTTTGTCGGGACCCGGATGGCAACGCCTTGGAGCTCATCGAGGAGACTGCCCCTTGACGGACCTCAACGCCATGTCGTCCGCCGGGTTTCAGTAACCTCGGTAGTACCAGAGGTTGTCCCAGTCCTGGGGGGAGTAGGGCGCCTTTGGAGGGGCGCCGGGCGGGTAGATCACGCCCCCGCTCGGCGATTCACCGAGCTGAGGGCGGGAATCTTCCCCGCTGCCCAGCTCGGAAGGTGTTGGCTGAGGGGTCGGCGGGCGAGAAAAGGGCTGTTGGGGACCCAGGGGCTCCGGCCAGGGCGGAACGGGTGGAGCGGGGGGGGCGAGGGCCCGAAAGTGCTCCCGGTCCTGTTCCATCTGCTGGCGGCGGGCCTCGCGGCGGCGATCGACCTCATCCTCCCAGGCATCGTGCTGTGCGGCACCCCAGGGGTCCGTGGCGCGATGGCGCGCCTCGAACGCCTCGTGTGCGGCCTTGCGGCGCTCCTCCCAGGCGCGCCGCTGGGCCCGGACCTCGTCGAGCCAGGGCGTGACGCGCGTCGCCGCGGTGCTGGGTGTCGCGGAACGTCCGGGGCCTGACGCCGCGTCGTCCGCGCCGCCCAGTGGTGCTTGGTCCGTGGCGCCTGCCGCCGCGGTGGTCAGGGCCGCCAGTGCGGCAAACGCGGCTCCCGAGCACCAGTCCCGGATACGGCGGGCGATTTGGCTGGGTTCAGGCGCGGTCATGGCCTTCGAGCCGGTTGTGTATCTCACGCCGCAGGCACGCCAGCGCCGTCTCGCAGGTGATGGGCGTGTCCTCCGTGGTCGTGATGAAGAACACGTCATCCACTTCGGCCCCCACGGTGGCGATCTTGGCGTTTTGCAGGCGGATCCCGCAATCCTGAAATACGGCGCCGACCTCCGCAAGGAGTCCCGGCCGGTCCAACGTGATGAGGCGCATCACGGTGCGCCGGTTGGGGTCGTCGGCGGAGAAGCTGACCCGCGTCACCGTTGGAAAATGGCGGTGCCGGCGCGGCAGGCTACGTGCCACCTGGATGCCACCCATCGTCTGCTCGCGCAGGGCCCTGGTGAGGGCCTCGCGGATCTCCTCCATGCGGATGAGGTCGTTGACCAGCCCCCCGTCCTGATCCAGTACCTGATAGGTGTTGACCGCCATCCCGTCGTCGGTGGTCATGACCCGCGCGTCCATGATGCTCAAGCCCATCTGGTCGAGCAATGCCGTGGTGCGGGCGAACAGATTGGCCTGGTCACGCGCGTAGATGAAGATCTCGGTGCCGCCGCGCGCCGTGACCGGGCGGATCGTCACCAGCGGCAAGTCGCTGGGCTCCGTCCCTAAAACATGGCGCGTCTGCCAGGCGATCTCGTCCGGGGAGCTGTGCAGGAAGAAATCGAGGCTGAACTTGGCCCAGAGCCCGGTGCAGGCCGCTGGGTCGCCGCCATAGCGCGCGACCAGGCGCTTGGCCTCGGTCTGCTTCTGCTGGACCAGGTCGTCCTGGGCTTGGGGGTGCTCCAGACCGCGCAGGAGGGCGCGCCGGGTCTCGTGGTAGAGCTCGCGCAGCAGCGCGTCCTTCCAGCTGTTCCAGCGCTCAGGGTTGGTGGCACGGCTGTCTGCCACCGTCAGTAAATAGAGATAATCGAGTCGGTTGGTATCGCCCACGATCTCGGCAAAGGCCTGGATTTCCTCCGGGTCGCTTAGATCCTTGCGCTGGGCGGTCATGGACATCAGAAGGTGCTTCTCCACCAGCCACGCCACCAGCCGACTGTCGAAGTCGCTCAGCCCATGGAGGTGGCAGAAGTCCCAGGCGTCCCGCGAACCGAGCTGTGAATGGTCCCCCCGACGCCCCTTCGCGATGTCGTGGAAGAGGCCGGCCAGATAGAGTAGCTCCAGCTTGGGGATGCGCCGGGCGATGGCGCTGCACAAGGGGAACTCCTCGTCGTGCTGCGGCAACGTAAAACGGCGCAGGTTGCGCAGCAGCATCAGGGTGTGCTCATCCACGGTATAGACGTGGAACAGGTCGTATTGCATGCGCCCGACGATGTTGGCGAAGGCCGGGATATAGGCGGCGAGCACCCCGTAGCGGTTCATGCGCCGCAGGGCATGGGTCAGGCCGTTGGGCTCCCGCAGGATCTCCATGAACAGGCTGCGGGCGCGTAGGTCGGCGCGGAAGGCGTCGTCGATGCGGTGGCGGTTCTCGCGGATCAGCCGGATGGTGCTCGCGCGCACCCCGAGCAGGCCCGGATGGGTCTGCTGCACATGGAAGACCTCCAGTAGCGCGATCGGATAGCGCCGGAAGACGTTGGCCGAGGTCACCTCCAGGTAGCCGCTGCGGGACTGGAAACGCTTGTTGAGCGGCACCGGGGGGCCGATGTCGTCATGCAGGAGGATGGCCTCGCGGAACAGCTGCAGCAGCATCTCGTTCAGCCGGTTCAGCTCCTGCACGGTGCGGTAGTACTGCTGCATGAACTGCTCGACCGCGAGGTTGTTCTCGCCGTCGCAGAAGCCGAACTGGCCGGCGAGGGTGCGCTGATAGTCGAACAGCAGCCGGTCCTCGCGGCGACGCGCGAGGCGGTGCAGGGCGAAGCGGATGCGCCAGAGGAGGCTCTGGCCTTCCGCCAGGCCCTGGTATTCGGGCTCGGTAAGGAAGCCGTGACTGACGAGGTCGTGGAGATTGCGGGCCGCGAAGTGGCGCTTCGCCACCCAGCCGATCATCTGGATGTCCCTAAGGCCGCCCGGGTTTTCCTTGATGTTGGGCTCCAGGTTGTAGGCGGTGTCGCCGTATTTGTGCCAGCGTGCCTGCTGTTCCTCGGTCTTGGCCGTGAAGAATTGCTCGCTGCTCCAGATGCGGTCTGGGCCCGTCGCCGCCCGCATGCGCTCGAAAAGTCCGGGATCGCCGGTCAGCAGGCGCGCCTCCATCAGATTGGTCATGACCGTGACGTCGCCCGCCGCTTCGCTCGCGCACTGCTCGGGACTGCGCACGCTGTGGCCGACCTCGAGACCGATGTCCCAAAGGAAGGTCACCAGGCGCTCGAGTGGATCGCGCAGGGTGTCCTCGGCCGCCGGTTCCACCAGGATCAGTATGTCCAGGTCCGAGGCCGGATGCAGCTCCTCCCTCCCGTAGCCGCCGACCGCCGCCAGGGCTGCGTTCGCACTGTCCCCGAAATGATGGTGCCACACCTCGCGCAGCACCCGGTCGGTGAGCTGGCTCAGCGCGTGGACCAGGGTGGTGACGGGGACCCCCTGATCGAACTGCTCGTAAAGCGCGTGACGCCCATCGCGCAGCTGTTGACGGTAAGTGGAGATGAGGGACAGCGTGGCCGGCCCCGGATCGGGTGCCATGCTGGGCGCGTGCATCACGCTAGAGGCTGGGGTCATGGACTGAAGGCGTCATCCGCTCGTCTGAGCGGAGGGTGAGGATCTCGAAGCCGTCATCGGTGACCAGCACCGTGTGCTCCCATTGGGCGGAGAGGCTTCGGTCTTTGGTCACCACGGTCCAGCCGTCGGGGAGCAGCTTGATGAAGCGCTTTCCGGCGTTGACCATGGGCTCCACGGTGAAGCACATGCCGGGCCTGAGCGTGAGCCCCTCGCCTGGCTTGCCGTAGTGCAGCACCTGGGGGTCTTCGTGAAATTCGCGGCCGATCCCGTGTCCGCAGTACTCACGCACCACCGAGTAGCCCTGGGATTCGACAAACTGCTGGATGGCGTGGCCCACATCCCCCAGGGTCCGGCCGGGGCCCACGGCTTGGATGCCCCTGAACATGGCCTCGCGGGTGATCTGGACGAGGCGGCGGGCAAGCACCGAGGGCTCGCCGACGAAGAACATCTTGCTGGTATCGCCGTGGTAGCCGTCCTTGATGACAGTAATGTCCACATTGACGATGTCTCCCCGCTTCAGGCGCTTGTTGCCGGGGATGCCGTGGCAGACCTGGTGATTCACCGAGGTGCAGATGGACTTGGGGAAACCCCGATAATTCAGCGGTGCCGGGATCGCCTGCTGGACCCGGGTGATGTAGTCGTGGCAGATGGCGTCGAGCTCGTCTGTGGTCACCCCAGGCTCGACGTGCTCGCCAATCATGTCCAGTACGTCCGCGGCCAAACGGCCGGCGATTCGCATGCGCTCGATGGCCTCTAGTGTCTTGATCTCTACGCTCATCGCCGCGCTGGATGCGTCCACGTCTGATCCGGATCTCTCGGAATTACTTAGATTATTTGCCGCTGGCGATTGCCTGGGCCAAGCCCGCTATGGTATAAGGCCCGGCGCGTTGCGGCAAACCGTTGTGCGCCGGACGAAAAGCTGGGGGCGTTGGCGCCCGCGACCAAGCGAAAACCCCGTGGTTTTTCGCTTTCTTCAATTAGCTCAATCCGTAAACGTCAGTCCCGTCGATTCGGCGGGCTGCTCGACCACACACGTGTCGGCACGTGCCGCTGGGTGCCCGAGAGGGTTGCGGCATGGGACGCGTGGAGGCACAACCCGACCTTGCGAGGAATCGATCATGAGCGACGTATCCATGCGTCAGATGCTGGAGGCCGGCGTCCACTTCGGCCACCAGACCCGCTACTGGAATCCCAAGATGGGCCCCTTCATCTTCGGGCACCGCAACAAGATCCACATCATCAACCTGGAGAAGACGGTCCCCCTCTTCCAGGACTCGATGAACTTTTTGGGCACCTTGGCCGCCAACGGTGGCCGAATCCTGTTCGTCGGAACCAAGCGGGCCGCCCGCGACGCGATCCGCGAGGAGGCGCTCCGCTGCGGCATGCCCTATGTCAATCACCGCTGGCTCGGCGGCATGTTGACCAATTTCAAGACCATCCGCCAGTCCATCAAGCGCCTGAAGGAGCTGGAGGCCATGTTCGACGATGGCTCCATTGAGCGCTTCAACAAAAAGGAAGCCCTGAACCTCTCCCGCGAGCGCGGCAAGCTCGAGCAGAGCCTGGGCGGCATCAAGAACATGGAGGGGCTGCCGGACGCCTTGTACGTGATCGACGTCGGCCACGAAAAGATCGCGGTCACGGAGGCGAACAAGCTTGGCATTCCAGTGGTGGGTGTCGTGGACACGAACAATGATCCGAGCCGGGTGGACTACGTGATCCCGGGCAACGACGATGCCATCCGCGCCGTGCGCCTCTACATCGCGGGCGCTGCGGATGCCGTCTTGGACGGGCGCAACAGCGCGGCCGCCATGGTGTCCGGGCGCGAGTCCGAGTTCGTCGAGGCGGCGGCAGGCGAGCAGGCCTGACCCGAGACGGACCTCAGCTGCAGCCTGCCTGCGCGCGGTGGCTTCCCGTCCTCTTGGGAGTGGGCATCCCGCTGGATGCCCACTCCCCGTCGTCGATTTTCATCTTTTTCCAGGCCCCTTTGGGGCGAGGTGGTTTCAGGTATGGCGATTTCAGCGGCAATGGTGAAGGAGCTTCGCGAGCGCACGGGCGCTGGCATGATGGAGTGCAAGAAGGCCCTGGTGGAGGCCGACGGGGACGTCGAGGCCGCAATCGAGGCGATGCGCAAGTCTGGACAGGCCAAGGCCGCCAAGAAGTCCGGGCGTATTGCGGCCGAGGGTGTTGTGATGATCGAGATTGCCGAGGGCGCAAAACAGGGCGTCTTGGTGGAGATCAACTGCGAGACCGACTTCGTGGCCAAGGACGAGAACTTCGCTACCTTCGCATCGGCGGTGGCCAAGACTGCCCTGTCATCCACCGCCGCTGACGCAGCTGCTCTGGCTGAGCTGCCACTTGCCGGAGACGGATCATTGACCGTCAACGCCGCCCGAGAGGCCCTGATCGCCAAGATCGGGGAGAACATCCAGGTGCGTCGCGTCGTGCGTTTCGACAATGTCGAGGGCGTGCTCTACAGCTACCGCCATGGCGTGCGCATCGGTGTGTTGGTGGAGTTGGTGAGCGGCGACGAGACCCTGGGCCGCGACATCGCCATGCACATCGCTGCCAGCAGCCCCCTGTGCGTCAGCGCCGATCAGGTGCCCTCGGGGACCCTTGAAAAAGAGCGTGAGATCTTCCGCGCCCAGGCACTGGAAAGCGGCAAGCCCGAGAACATCGTGGAGAAGATGATCGAGGGGCGTGTGCGCAAATTCCTCGAGGAGGTCACCCTACTCGGCCAGCCCTTCGTCAAGGACCCGGACACGAGCGTGGAGAAGCTGCTCAAGCAGGCAGGCGCCCGGGTGCGTCGCTTCGCCCGGGTCGAGGTGGGAGAGGGCATCGAGAAGCGCACCGAGAACTTCGCCGACGAGGTGATGGCCCAGGTGCGCGGAGACTAGCCTGGATCCGCGCGGTCCGCGGCTAGGACCGCTGCCTACAATCATGTCCGGGTCCCCACGGGGCCATGCCAAGCGAGGTGTCTGGGCAATGACCCTGTCCGACGACCCATCCGAACGGCGCTGCTATCGGCGCATCCTCCTCAAGTTGAGCGGGGAGGCGCTGATGGGCAACAGCGGCGGGGGTATCGACCCCGATACCTTGGAGCGTTTTGCGGCCGAGGTGCGCGACCTCACCGCCGATGGAATTCAGGTGGCGCTGGTGATCGGCGGCGGCAACATCTTTCGCGGCGCCGGGCTCGCCGCAAAGGGGATGGACCGGGTGACCGGGGACCAGATGGGCATGCTGGCGACAGTGATTAACGCCCTGGCCCTGCAGGACGCCTTGGAGCGCATCGGGGTGCCGGCGCGGGCCATGTCGGCCCTGCAGATGGACCAGGTCTGCGAGCGCTATGTGCGCGATGCGGCGGTGCGCCACCTGGAGGCGGGGCGGGTGGCCATTTTTGCTGCCGGTACCGGCAACCCCTTCTTTACGACGGATTCCGCGGCAAGCCTTCGAGCCATCGAGATCGGCGCAGATTTGCTGATCAAGGCTACGAAGGTGAACGGCATCTATTCCGCAGACCCGATGCGCGTCCCGGACGCGACCTTTTATCCCCGAATCAGCTACGATCAGGCCCTGCGCGAGGGGCTCGAGGTGATGGATGCCACCGCCATCGTCCTGTGCCGGGACCATTGCATGCCGCTGCGCGTCATGAATATCAACGAATCCGGGGCCCTGCGGCGTCTGGCGCGCGGGGAAGACGTCGGATCCCTGGTCGTGAGTGGTGACTGAAGATGATCGATGATGTCAAGAAGGACGCGGCCGAGCGCATGGCCAAGAGTGTCGAGGCTTTGACCCACGAGCTGGCCAAGATCCGCACCGGGCGCGCGCACCCGTCCCTGCTGGACCACATCAGCGTCTCCTATTACGGCAGCGAGATGCCGATCCGCCAGGTCGCCAACGTGACCGCGGAGGATGCCCGTACCCTGGCCGTGACCCCATGGGAGAAGGGCATGGTCCAGGCGATCGAGAAGGCGATCATGCAGTCGGACCTCGGGCTCAATCCCAACACCGCTGGCACGGTGATCCGCGTGCCCATGCCCGCGCTCACCGAAGAGCGCCGGCGCGACCTGATCAAGGTGGCACGCCACGAGGCGGAGCAGGCCAGGGTCGCGGTGCGCAACATCCGGCGCGACGCCAATGGCGAGCTCAAGGAACTGGTGAAGGAGAAGATGATCTCTGAGGACGACGAGCGGCGCGGCCAGGAGATCGTGCAGAAGCTCACCGACCAATACGTCAAAGAGGTGGATCAGGCACTCACTGCCAAGGAAGAAGACCTGATGTCCATCTGAGGGCACCCACGGGAATCAATCGTGGATAACGCCACGCCGGCAACAGGGGTGGACGAGTCGCCCCAGCGCGTACCCAGACACGTCGCGATCATCATGGACGGCAACGGTCGCTGGGCCAGCCAGCGCAACCGACCGCGCACCTGGGGTCACCGCGAAGGGGTCAAGAGCGTGCGGGCGGTGGTCGAGGAGAGCGTTCGTCGGGGCGTGGAGACCCTCACCCTGTTTGCCTTTAGCAGCGAAAATTGGCGCCGACCCGCCTCCGAGGTCGGTATCCTGATGGACCTCTTCATGAGCACCCTGCGCGGGGAGATGAGACGCTTGCAGGAGAATGGGGTGCGCCTGCGTGTCGTCGGGGAGCGCTCGGCCTTCTCCGAGAAGCTCCAACGGCGCATCGCCGACGCGGAGGATCTGACCGCCAACAACGACCGGCTCAACCTCCAGGTCGCAGCCAATTACGGCGGCCGTTGGGACATCACACAGGCGGTGCGTCGCTTGGTCGCCGACGTGCAGGCCGGCCGCCTGGACCCGACGGCCATCGACGAGGCCGCCTTGGCCGCTCGGCTCTCCTTCGCCGATCAGCCCGACCCGGATCTCTTCATCCGCACCGGAGGCGAGAAGCGTCTGAGCAACTTCATCCTCTGGCAGTCTGCCTACGCGGAGCTCTATTTCACCGAGCTCCTATGGCCGGAGTTCAACGCGGAGGCCTACGGTCGAGCCCTCGATGACTTCGCCAAGCGCCAACGCCGCTTCGGTCTGACCGGCGCACAAATCGAAGGCGACACCGGTGCGGGGAGCGATGGCGGCGGCTAGCACCGTGGCCGCCGCGAGCTCCCTGCGTCAGCGGGTCTTGACCGCTTTCGTCCTGGGGCCTTTGGTCATCGCGGCGGTCTTGCTGTTGCCGACCCAGGCGTTTGCCGCCTTCCTCGGGTTGGTGGCGCTGGGTGCGGCCTGGGAGTGGGGCACCTTGGCGGGCCTGGACGGGGGTTCGGCGCGCGCCGCCTTCCTCGCCTTAGTCGCGCTCTGCCTGCTCTTGCTCTGGCTCTTTCCGCAGTGGCGGCCCTGGCTTGTCGCAACCGGCGCCCTGTGGTGGCTGGTGCAGGCGGTGCGGCTCAGCCGGGTACGGGAGATCGTCCCCCGCACCGGTTTTCGGTCTCGGCTGCTGGCCGCCGGACTGCTGGTTTTGGCCGCGCCCTGGGCAGCCATGGTAGATCTGCACGGCATCGAAGCCCGTGGGCCCGCCTTGGTCCTGTTTCTGATGATGCTGGTGTGGACGGCGGATTCGCTCGCCTACTTCGTGGGTCGGCGGTGGGGGCGAACGAAGCTGGCCCCTGCCGTCAGCCCCGGGAAGACGCGCGCTGGGGTCTACGGGGCACTGGCGGGCGCCGCCCTTTGGGGTCTCGTTTTTGGGTGGGCGCGGTCTCTCGGGATCGGCGGCACCCTGCTCGCGGCCCTGGTCTGCGCCGTGGCGGTCCTGGCCTCGGTGGTCGGGGATCTTTACGAGAGCCTGCTGAAGCGTCAACGCGGAGTCAAGGACTCTAGCCACCTGCTGCCAGGACACGGGGGGCTTCTCGACCGATTGGACAGCCTCACCGCCGCAGCGCCCGTCTTTGTGCTGGGTCTGAACCTGATTGGGGGTCTGGGGTGATCGGGGTCACCGTGCTTGGGTCCACCGGCTCTGTGGGCGTGAGCACCCTGGACGTCGTGGCCCGGCACCCGGACCGATTCCGGGTCGTCGCACTCACGGCCAACGGCAATGCGGAGCGGCTCGCCGAGCAATGTCGGCGCTATCGTCCGCTCTACGCGGCCATGGCGAACCGGGACGCGGCGGCGCGTCTGGGCGATCTACTCCGCGGGATGGAGGGCCGGCCCGAGATCCTCGCCGGCGTGGAGGGTTTGGAGCAGGTCGCGGCCCTGCCCGAGACCCATTACGTCATGGCGGCCATCGTCGGGGCCGCCGGGCTCAGACCCACCCTCGCGGCCGCTCGCTCGGGCAAGCGTGTGCTGCTTGCCAACAAGGAATCCTTGGTCATGGCGGGTGCCCTGTTCATGGGCGCCGTCGCCGAGCACGGAGCCGAGCTTCTGCCCATCGACAGTGAGCACAACGCGGTCTTCCAATGCCTGCCGTCGGGTTTCGGGGCAGGACTCCGGCAGGTGGGGGTGGAGCGCATCCTGCTCACCGCCTCCGGCGGACCCTTTCGCGACTGGCCGGAGGAGCGGCTGGCCTCGGTCACCCCGGAGCAGGCCTGCGCCCACCCCGTGTGGAGCATGGGGCGCAAGATCTCGGTGGACTCGGCGACCCTGATGAACAAGGGTCTGGAGGTCATCGAGGCCTGCTGGCTCTTCGGCACCGGACCCGATCAGATTCAGGTGGTGGTTCACCCCCAGAGCGTGATCCATTCACTGGTGCAGTATCGCGACGGGTCCGTCTTGGCCGAGCTCGGCAACCCCGACATGCGCACCCCCATCGCCCACGCGCTGGCCTGGCCGGAACGGCTTGAATCGGGGGTCGCGGGCCTCGATCTGGTGAGTATCGGGCGCTTGGAGTTCCAGGACCCGGACCCGGTGCGCTTCCCCTGTCTGGACATTGCCTTCCAGGCCGCCCGGGCGGGTGAATCCGCGCCGGTGATTCTCAACGCCTCCAACGAGGTGGCGGTCGAGGCCTTCCTCGCCGGGCGCATCGGGTTCCCCACGATCGCCGAGCTGGTGGACAGGACCCTGCAGGCGCTTCCCTCGGAACCGGTGGCTGGCAGGGACCTCGATGGACTCATCGATATCGATCGGCGCGCCCGCCAACGAGCGGAACAACTTCTAAGCGACGGGGTCAGTTAGAGCGCCATGGACCTGTTATTCACCGCTGCCTCCTTCCTCGTCGCCCTGGCGATCCTGATCACGGTGCACGAATTCGGCCACTATTGGGTGGCGCGCCGGCTCGGCGTCAAGGTCCTGCGCTTTTCGATTGGTTTCGGTCGCCCCCTACTCAGGCACCAGCGCAGCCCCGACGCCACGGAATACGTTCTGGCCAGTATTCCGCTTGGCGGCTATGTCAAGATGTTGGACGAGCGCGAGGACCCGGTGCCCCCGGAGCAGTTGCATCTGTCCTTCAACCGGCAGGTGCTCTGGAAGCGCGCCGCGATCATCGCCGCCGGGCCGGTATTCAATTTCTTGTTCGCCATCCTGGCCTACTGGGCCATCTTCATGGCAGGCGACACGGGTCTGCGCCCCGTGGTCGGTGCCGTCGAGCCCCAATCCATCGCCGCCCAGGCGGGTTTCCAGCGAGGTGACGAGGTCCTGCGAATCGCCGATCGCTCGACCCCCACCTGGGATAGCGCCGTCTTCGCCTTCATGGCCGAGGCACTGGACGGAGAGGACCTGACGGTACAGGTGCGCGACGCTTCCGGGGCGGAGCAGCACCGTTGGATTGACGGGGAACGCCTTGCCGAGCTGCCCGGAGATCCGAATATTTTCGATCGGCTGGGCCTGACCCCTGAGCGCCCGCATCTGCCCCCGGTCATCGGGGAGCTTACCCCGGGCGAACCCGCCGAGCAGGCGGGCCTGCGGCTGGGTGACCGCATCCTCGCGGTCGACGGGAAGCCTGTCGAGGAGTGGCGTGACTGGGTGGAGATGGTCAGGGAGCATCCGGGGAAACCACTGCGTGTCGAACTGGATCGGGCGGGAGAACCCGTTGCACTGACGGTGACGCCCCGCCCCCTGGTGGTCGATGGGACCGAGATCGGGCGCATCGGCGCCGGCGTCGAGGTCCGCGACGACCTGATGGATCAGTATCAGGTCGAGGTTCGGTACGGCCCCGCAGCGGCCTTCAGTCACGCCTGGGGCAAGACGCTCGATATGAGCCAGCTCATGCTGCGCGTCATCGGGCGCATGCTGGTGGGGCAGGCCTCGCTGGATAACCTGAGCGGCCCGATCACGATCGCGGAGACGGCTGGACGAACCGCGAGCTACGGGCTGGATTATTTCGTGAAGTTCCTTGCCGTGGTTAGCATCAGCCTGGGCGTGCTCAATCTGATGCCAATCCCGATCCTCGATGGCGGGCATCTCTTGTATCTGTTCATCGAGTGGGTCAAGGGCAGCCCGCTCTCCGAGCAGGCCCAGATGCAGGGTCAGAAGGTGGGGATGGTGCTCCTCGCCGCCCTCATGACCCTCGCATTCTACGTGGACCTGTCCCGGCTCTTTGGCTAGGTAGGGCGATCCCGTATACTAGCTTCCCTTGGCCGGCGCCCATGTTCGCGGCGCCGACGCGATCCTGGGGAACCCTTCTTGCGCTCGTCACCTCCCGGCATCGGCCGCCCTCGGCGCCCATCTCTCGCTGCAATCCTGATCCTGGCCCTGTGGGTCGTCGCCGCGTCCGCACAAGATTTCCAGATCGCGGACATCCGGGTGGAGGGGTTGCAACGCATCGCGCCCGGCACCGTGTTCAACTACCTCCCCGTACAGGTTGGGGACACGGTTGGCGACGATGTCACCGGCAACATCATCCGCGCCCTCTATCAAACGGGCTTCTTCGATGACGTGCGCGTCGAGCGCGACGGCAATGTCCTGGTCCTGCAGGTCAAGGAGCGGCCCGCCATTGCCCAGATCGAGTTCAGTGGAAACAAGGACATCGACGATGAGGCCCTGCGCAAAGCGGTCGCCGACATCGGTCTCAAGGAGGGGCGGGTGTTCAACCCCTCGGTGCTCGATCGCATCGAGCAGGAGTTGGAGCGCCAGTATTACGCGCGCGGCAAGTACGGGGTCCTGATCCAGTCCACGGTGTCGCCTCTGGAGCGCAACCGGGTGGCCGTGCGCATCGAGATCACCGAGGGCCTGACCGCCCGCATCAAGCAGATCAACATCATCGGCAACCAGGCCTTCAACGAGAAGACGCTGCTGAAGCAGTTCGAGCTGGGGCCGACCCGCTGGTATTCCTTCTATGCGAAGAACGACCAGTACTCCAAGCAGAAGCTGGCGGGGGACCTGGAGTCCTTGCGTTCCTACTACCTGGATCGCGGCTACATCAAGTTCGACATCAAATCCACCCAGGTCTCCATCAGCGCCGACAAGAAGGAAATCTACATCACGGTGGTGGTCGAGGAGGGCGCCCCCTATACCATCAGCGACATCAAGCTGGCGGGTGAGCCATCGGTGCCGGTCGAGAAGCTGTTCCCCCTGATCCAGTTGCGCCGGGGCGAGGTCTTCTCGCGCAAGCTCACCACCGAGAGTGCGGAGCGCATCTCCAACCTGCTCGGGGACGAGGGCTACGCCTTCGCCAACGTCAATACGGTCCCCGAGATCGACGACAGCGCCAAGCAGGTGGCGGTCACCTTCTTCGTCGACCCGGGCAAGCGCGTCTATGTGCGCCGGGTCAACATGAAGGGCAACACCCGCACCCGCGACGAGGTGCTGCGCCGCGAGATGCGGCAGCTGGAGACCGCCTGGTTCTCGGCCAAGTTGGTGCGCGAGTCCCGCGAGCGGCTGCAGCGACTCGGCTTCTTCGACGACGTCAGCATCGAGACCCCGGCGGTTCCCGGCTCGGCCGACCAGGTGGACGTGGACGTCACGGTCAAGGAGAGGCCTGCCGGCAACCTGCTGGCCGGGGTGGGTTACTCCCAGTCCCAGGGCATCCTGTTCAACGCCAGCGTCACCCAGAACAACTTCCTGGGCACCGGCAAGCGCGTGTCGTTCGCCTTCAATACCAGCAGCGCTACCCGGCTCTATTCAATTGGTTACCAGAACCCCTACTACACCATCGACGGCATCAGCCGTGGGTTCGAGATGTCCTACCGGGAGACCGACTTTGACCAGCTGATCGGGGCCGATTACGCGACCAACGTGGGTGTCCTGGGCATGAATTTCGGATTGCCCATCACGAGCACCTCGAGGGCGGGATTCGGCCTGCGCTATCAGTACACGGACTTCACCGCCGGGGCGTCGGTGCTCGCCCAGGATTTCGTCGAGCAGCAGGGCAGCATTTTCAACGACTTCATTCTCAGCGCGAGCTACTCCGACGACACCCGGGACACCGCCATCTTCCCCTCCAAGGGTGGGCTGCGGACCCTTCGCTTCGAAATCGGCGTCCCCGGGAGCGATTTGCAGTACTACAAGGCCACCTACTCCGATACCCGCTATATCCCGTTGACTTCGCGTTTCGTCCTGTCGCTGTCGGCGGACCTGGGTTACGGCGACGGCTACGGCGATCTGAACTACCTTCCCTTTTTCGAGAATTACTATGCCGGCGGACCGCGCACCGTACGCGGCTTCCAGGCCAACACCCTAGGACCCCGAGAGACCAATATCCCGTACGACCCGGTGGGCGGTAACCTGCGCATGGTCGGTAGCGTGGAGTTGTTCGCGCCACCGCCGGTCGGCGGCGATCTTGCGAAGACCTTGAGGCTCGGCGCCTTCCTCGACTTCGGCAACGTGTGGATCACCCAGGACTCGGACCTGGTCGAGCCCACCGGCTTCGACTTGGGTGAGCTGCGTTACTCAACCGGTCTGTCCGCCACCTGGCTGTCTCCGGTGGGGGCGCTCTCCATCAGTCTGGGTTTCCCGTTAAACAAGAAGGACCAGGATGACGTCCAGACCTTCCAGTTCGGAATCGGCCAAACCTTCTGATGCGCGGGGAGCTGTCGTGATGTCGCGTGTACCTCTGAGCCTGTTTGCGGTCACCCTGCTGCTGGCGGCGGGGTCCTCACCTGCCGAAGAGACCTACCGGATTGCCGTCGTAGATCCGAACCGGGTGGTGGAGAGCTCGCCGCAGTACGAGGCGGCGGGTCGCGCACTGCGTGGTGAGGTCGAGGATCGGGAGCGTACCCTGCGCGAGCAGCAGGAGCAGATCAAGGAGCTGCAACGCAAGCTGGAGCGCGACGGCAATCTGATGAGCGAGAACGAGATGCAGCGGCTCCAGAATGATATCCGCAGCCGTAACCGCAAGCTCAAATACGCACAGGACGAATTCCAGATGGACTTTGCCCTACGCCAGAACGAGCTCCGCACCAAGCTGGCCAAGCAGGTCCAGGAGGTCGTGGTCGAGCTCGCAAAGGAGCTTGAAATCGACCTGGTGATCAGCGAGGGCCTGGTCTATTACAGCCCGCGAACCGACATCTCCGACAAGGTCATCGAGCGCCTCAAGCGGGAGTTCGCTGACAAGTGAAGGGTTGCCGGGACATCGCGTGGGCCGTTTCCTGGTGATGCCCGTTGCCATGCGTCTGGAGCAGCTCGCGGCCCAGCTGGGGCTGCCCTTCCGCGGGGATGCGCGGGTCTGCGTTTCGCGGGTTTGCGACCTCTTGGGCGCCGAGCCGGATTGCCTGACCTTCCTGGGTGACCCCAAGTACCGCTCCGATCTGCCCAACACACGCGCCGGCGTGGTGATCCTCCGGGAACAGGACGCCGCCGCCTGCCCCGCGGCGGTGCTGATCAGCCCCAATCCGTACCTGTCCTTCGCCTACGCCGCGCGCCTGCTCTATCCGCGCCCCCCCATGCCGGGGGGCGTGCATCCCTCCGCGGTGGTGGATCCGAGCGCCCGGGTGGACCCGAGCGCATGGATCGGTCCGACTTCGGTGGTCGAGGCCGCGGCCAGGATCGGGCCGCGGGTCTTCGTCGGCCCTGGCTGCATCGTGGGGGAGGGGGTCTCCATCGACGAGGACAGCCGACTGGTCGCCCGGGTGACCCTATGCGCCCGCACCCAGGTGGGCAAACGGGCCCTGCTGCACCCCGGGGCCGTGGTCGGCCGTTCTGGCTTCGGTTTCGCGAAAGACGGCGAGCGCTGGGTCCGTATCCCCCAGGTGGGACGCGCGGTTCTCGGTGACGACGTGGAGATCGGCGCCAACACGACGGTGGATCGGGGCGCCATCGAGGACACCGTGATTGGCAACGGGGTCAAGCTCGACAATCAGATTCAGATCGGCCACAACGTGCGAATCGGCGAGAACACGGCGATGGCTGCCAACACCGGCATCTCCGGCTCAACCCGCATCGGGCGCAATTGCACCGTTTCTGGTGCGGTGGGCATGGCCGGGCATCTCACGATCGGCGACAACGTCCACTTCACCGGCATGGCCATGGTGACCCGCTCCTTTGCGGAGCCGGGTTCCTACAGCAGCGGCATCCCCGCCCTGCCGAGCGGGGAATGGCGTCGCAACGTGGCGCGCTTTCGGCACCTCGATGAGCTGTCGCGCCGACTCAAGCAACTCGAGGCTCAGGTCGCCGCAATGGACGCGGCGCCAGGGCCTCGCGATCAGTCGCAGGAGAATCAGTGATGGAATTGATGCAACCCGCGTCGGCGGATGCCGAGCCGGGCGCCGACGTGGACGCCTCGCGTCCCAACACCATGGATATCCATAAGGTGCTGAGCCTCCTGCCGCACCGGTATCCCTTCCTGCTGATCGACCGTGTGCTGGACTTCAAGTGCGACGACTATCTGGTCGCACTGAAGAACGTCAGCTTCAACGAGCCCTACTTCACCGGTCACTTCCCGGTGAGGCCGGTGATGCCCGGGGTCCTGATCGTGGAGGCCATGGCCCAGGCCACCGGAATCTTGGCCATGGCGTCGCGTCCCGATGAGGTGGGTGAGAAGGCGCTCTATTACTTCGTCGGCATCGACAAGGCACGCTTCAAACGCCCGGTGGAGCCGGGGGATCAATTGATCCTGGAGGTCAAGCTGGGGGCCGTGCGCCGCGGTATCTGGAAGTTCCATGGTGAGGCGCGGGTAGAAGACCGCATCGTTGCCAGCGCCGAGATCATGTGTACCGCCCGGGACTTCACCGGTTGATCCACCCCACCGCCCTGATCGATCCCGGCGCCGACCTGGATGAGGGCGTCGAGGTCGGCCCCTTCGCCGTGATCGGCCCCGGCGTCGAGATTGGCGCCGGCACCCGGATCGGCCCCCACACCGTGGTGCGCGGACCGACCCGCATCGGTCGAGACAATGTGATTTTCCAGTTCGCCTCGGTGGGCGAGGACCCCCAGGACAAGAAATACGGCGGCGAGCCAACCCGCCTCGAGATCGGGGACCGCAACCGTATCCGCGAGTTCGTCACCATCCACCGGGGTACGGTGCAGGACCGGGGTGTGACCACCATCGGCAACGACAACCTGTTCATGGCCTACACCCACGTCGCCCACGACTGCCGAATCGGCGACCAGGTGATCATGGCCAACGCCGCCTCCCTGGGAGGGCACGTGGAGATCCAGGATTGGTCGATTCTGGGCGGATTCACCATCGTGCACCAGTTCTGCCGAATTGGCGCCCACAGCTTCTGCGCCATGGGCTCGATGCTGACCAAGGACGTGCCCCCCTACGTCACCGTCGGCGGTCATCCCGCCGAGCCCCGCGGTATCAACAGCGAGGGGCTGCGCCGCCGCGGCTTCTCCGAGGACGCCATTGCCGCCGTCAAGCGCGCCTACCGCTATCTCTACATGGGCGGCCTCAAGCTCGACGAGGCCCTGGAGCGGGTGCGGGAGCTAGCCGCGGTAGTTCCCGAGGTGGTCCCGCTCGCAGACTTCGTGGCCGACCGCAACCGCAGCATCGTGCGCTGATGCGTCCGGCGACGCTCCGGGTTGGCGTCGTCGCCAACGAGGTCTCCGGTGATCTCCTGGGAGCCGCTCTGGTCGCCGAGATTCGTTCCCTGGTGCCGCAGGCGCGTTTCGTGGGCGTGGCCGGACCACGTATGCTGGAGGCGGGCTGCGAGACCCTGTTCCCCATGGAAAGGCTCTCGGTGATGGGTCTCACCGAGGTCATCGGTCATTTGGGTGAGCTGCTTCGCTTGCGCCGGCAACTGGTCAAATATTTCAGCTCCGAGCCCCCGGATGTCTTCATCGGCATCGACGCGCCGGACTTCAACCTGGGTCTGGAGCGGCGTCTGCGCCGGCGCGGCATCCCTGCCGTGCACCTGGTGAGTCCTACCGTCTGGGCCTGGCGGCCGGGGCGGGTCAGGGAGATCCGCCGCGCCGTTGACCTGATGCTGTGCGTCTTCCCGTTCGAGGAGGCGTTCCTCCGGGAGCACGGGGTACCGGCCCGATTCGTGGGCCATCCGCTGGCGGATCAGATCCCGGTCGAGGTGGACCAAGCCGGGGCCCGCGCCGCCCTTGGCCTGCCAAACTCGGGACCCGTAATCGCCATCCTGCCGGGCAGCCGCACCGGCGAGATGGAGCGGCTCGCCGCACCCTTCATCGAGACCGCCGCACTGTGCCTGGGCGCCCGCCCGGACCTGCGCTTCGCCGTGCCCCTCGTCAATGCGCGGCTGCGCACCTTGTTCGAGGCCGAGCTGCGGCGCCTCGCACCAGACCTGCCCCTGACCCTGGTGGATGGTCAGAGCCGCACTGTCATTGCCGCCGCCGACTGCGTACTCACCGCCTCCGGAACGGCCACCCTGGAGACGCTGCTGCTCAAGCGTCCCATGGTGGTGGGTTATCGCGTGCACCCCCTGACCTATCATCTCGTGAAGGGGCTCGGTCTGGTGAAGGTGCCCCACGTCGCCATGGCGAACCTGCTCGCCGGGCGTGAGCTGGCCCCGGAGTTTCTCCAGGACCGCTGCCGCCCCGACCTGCTCGCCCCGGCGTTGCTGGCCTTCATCGAGGACCCGGCGCGCAGGGCGGAGATTGCGGCGGAGTATGGGCGCATCCATGCCGGGATGCGCCACAATGCCGCCCGGGAGGCGGCCCTGGCGGTGCTAGAGCTGATCGGTATCGAGGCGGGGGAGCCGCCGGAGCCCGCCGCAGCCTGAGGTGCCGACCCATGGCAAGCCCAGACATTGTCCTGCCCCGTTTGATTCGTCTGCTCCGGGACCTCTACGGCGAGACCGACGGATTCCTCGAGCGCCAGGACGAGGCCCAGCTCTGGTACGACCGGGGCTATGCCAACGGTATGGTCGCCGCCATCCGGGAGCTTGGTTACGGCAAGTCGCTGCCCGACGACCTGGCCTTCGACCCGGATGGATATGCGCGGGATCTGATCGCTCAACAGTCGTTCACGCCCTGGGGCCGAGCCTATGGCCACGGCGCGGACATGGGGCGCAACGAGACATTCGAGGTCCTGGAGGCCGCCTGACGTGCTGACCATCTGCTCATTCAACATCAATGGCATCCGTGCCCGTCCCCACCAGCTGGAGGCGGTGAGATCCACTCTGGCCCCGGATATCCTGGGCATCCAGGAGTCCAAGGTCACGGATGACGAGTTTCCGGTGCAGGCGGTGGCCGGGCTTGGGTACCACACGCACTTTCACGGTCAGAAGGGCCATTACGGCGTCGCCCTGCTCAGCAAGTCCGAGCCCATCGAGGTCCACAAGGGCCTCCCGGACGACGGCGAGGAGGCCCAGCGGCGCGCCATCGTCGGCCGCTATGGCCTCGGTGATGGGTCCGAGCTCACCGTCATCAACGGCTATTTTCCCCAGGGCGAGAGCCGGGACCACCCGGTCAAGTTCCCCGGCAAGTCACGGTTCTACTCGGATCTGGCGCGGTACCTCATGGAACACGCCCGTCCAGACCAAAACCTGGTGGTGATGGGGGACATGAACGTAGCCCCATTGGATCTGGACATCGGCATCGGCCCGGACAACGCCAAGCGCTGGCTGCGCGAGGGCAAGTGCAGCTTCCTCCCCGAGGAGCGCGAATGGCTCCGGACCCTCACCGACTGGGGCCTGCACGATGCCTACCGGGTGGTCCATCCCAATGTGAGCGACCGCTTCAGCTGGTTCGACTACCGCTCCAAGGGATTCGACCGGGAGCCCAAGCGCGGGCTGCGGATCGACCTGATCCTGGTCACCGCGCCGCTGAAGGAGCGTCTGGTGGACGCCGGAATCGACTATGACATCCGGGCCATGGAGCGCCCGTCCGATCACTGCCCGGTGTGGGCGCGGTTCGATGTTTGATTTGTTGGCTCAGTGGACACAGCGGACACAGAGAACACCCTCGTGAGGGACCGGCGCCTCAAGTGTTGCGGGGTCTCCTCCGCGTCAATATTGCATTTGCGAACAGCCACACCTCGTAGCCCTCTGTGTCCTCGGTGTCCACTGTGGCTGATTCAGAACCATGAGTGACGACAAGACGATCGGTGAGGAACTGAGCCAGGAGGAGTTCCTGGCGCGAGTGCGTACCGCGCGTCTGAGCGATGCGGAGCTGGCGCGACGTTATGGCCGCGATGGCCGGCCGGCCGCCGACGCGCTGCCCGCCGATGCGATCCACGAGCGCCTGGAATCGCTGGTCTATCTGGTGCTCTCCATGCGCCGCAGCGTGCGTCCGGCGGCCGAGGCGCTCGCCTGGTTCCCGGCGGCACGCGTCGAGTCCTTCTGCGCCCAGGTGGACCAGGTCTGCCGCACCAGTCTCGACCTGGCCTATCACCTCTGTGTCCAGGGCCCCGAGGTGCTGCGCTTCCTGCCGGATGAGGCGCTCCACGACTGGGTGATCGAGCTGCTCGAGGTCTACGACCAGAAGGGCACCCAGGGCTGCATCCGGGTCATGCGGCAGGTCGAGGACTATGCTCGGACCCTGAGCGAGCGCCGGAGCGGGGTGCGCTTCGCCGACCTTGCCCAGGTGCTGGATGCCTTCACCACCGGCCTTGCCGGCCGCCGCCTGCGCCTCGAAACCGGCGAGATGACCTATACGGACACGGAGACCCTGTTCGTCCCCGCCGCCTTGAGCCGTTTCGACAGCAGGGACGAGAACTTCAGGCTCTACAAGGCCATCATCGCCCACCTGTGGGCCCAGACCTGGTTCGGCACCTGGACGGAGCCCGCCGAGCGGCGTCTGGCCCGTTTTGCCGATCCCCGTCGCGGTTTGGCGCTCTTTCAGTCGCTCGAGGGACTGCGCCTGGACGCCCGCTTGGCCGAGGCGCTGCCCGGCCTGTGGCGGGAGATGGTGCGCTTGGGGGCCAGGTCCGCGCTTCCGGAGAATTGGCAGGCTCCCGCTGCCCGCATGCAGGAGCCGGGCGCCGACCGCGGCGCTCTCCTGGTCCCTGGCCGTGGAGCTGGACCAGGCCGGGGTCGCCCCGCTCGAGCCCCTCTGTTACCAGGGTGAGCTGCGTCCGGCCCGGGTGGCCGAGATCGCCGCCGCCCGCGCCGCCCGGGAGCGGGAGCAGTTCGCCGAGGCCCTCGCGGTGATCGCCGATGAGCAGGGCGGCAACCTCAGTGCTTCCGACGGCGAGCGGCCGGCCTATCGGCTGGAATCGGAGCCGGACGACGACTGGCCGGGCGGCTTTGCCTTCCAGTTGGTGCTCGGCGACCAGCCCATCCAGCCCATCCCCGAGACCGTGCAGCTCATGCACTCCATCGTCCAGGACTTCGGGCACATCCCGTCGGAGTACCTGGAGGCGGCGGGTCACGGCCTCTACCACCGCCGCCAGGGCAGCGCCGAGGAGGACCAGGCCCCGACCGAGGAACGCAACGCCTTCGTCTACGACGAGTGGGACTACGGCCGCCAGGGTTACCGCAAGGGCTGGTGCCAGCTGCGCGAGCGGGTGGTCCACCCCCAGCCGGATGCATTCGTGGAAGAGACCCGGCACAAATACCGCGGTCTGCTCAAGCACCTGTACCGCACCTTCGAGGCCCTGCGCGGAGAGGAAAAGCTCCTGAAGCGCGAGCCCCACGGCGAGGACCCCGACATCGACGCCCTGGTGGAGGCCTATGCCGACCACACCCAGGGCCTGGAGATGACGGACCGGCTCTTTCTGCGCCGCAAGAAGCTGGACCGCAATGTGGCGGTGCTCTTCATGGTGGACATGAGCGGCTCCACCAAGGGCTGGATCAACGAGGTGCAGCGCGAGTCGCTGGTGCTGCTCTGCGAGTCACTGGAGCTGCTCGGGGACCGCTATGCCATCTACGGCTTCTCCGGCTACACCCACATGCGCTGCGAGCTCTTCCGGGTGAAGGCGTTCGACGAGCCCTATGACGAGGCGGTCCATCACCGCATCAGCGGCATCCGGCCCCAGGACTACACCCGCATGGGGGTCACCATCCGCCATCTGACCAGGAAGCTCCTGGAGGTGGAGGCCCGCACCCGGGTCCTGATCACGCTCTCGGACGGCCGACCCGACGACGAGGACGGCTACCGCGGGGACTACGGCATCGAAGACACCCGCCAGGCCGTGCTGGAGGCCCGTGCCCAGGGCATTCATCCGTTCTGCATCACCATCGACGACCAGGCCCAGGACTACCTGCCCCACATGTTCGGGCCCTCCAGCTACACCCTGGTGGAGAAGGTCGGCAAGCTGCCCTACCGGGTGTCTGACATCTACCGGCGCATCACCGCCTGACGCCGCCCCAGCAGTTTCGTCCCCCGATCAGCGGCAACAAAAAGCCGCCCGGGAGGCGGCTAAGGAGGGAGGGGTGTCGCAGTTGATCAGTGGCGTTTGTCAGAAGCTCCCGGTGAAGCTGCCCGTCAGTACCGGCCGGACCTCATCGACGGCGATGTCTCCGATGTCACCGCGTTGAACTCGGGCAGCATCAGCTCTCTCAGCTCTCCGGATGCGCCCTCAAACGTGGTGGTACATCCACCAGTCCCATCGATGAGGCCGGTCGTGTCTTGCTTCAGGGACATCCATGGGACCTAATTTCTTTATAGGCGCGGAGAGCCCGGCGCGAAATGGGGTGAATTCCCCATCTCCACCCCCAGGCGGACGCCTTCGTGGACTAGATGGGGGTTGAAGCCGCCAGTCCAGTGGCCTTCGACCCCCTCCCCAACCCTCCCCCTGCCCGGGGGAGGGAGAACCGGGTGCAACAGGTAACGCAGACAGAGCGAAACAAAAAGCCGCCTGGGAGGCGGCTAAGGAGGGAGGAGTGTCGCAGTTGATCAGTGGCGTTTGTCAGAAGCTCCCGGTGAAGCTCCCCGTCAGGACTGAGCTGACCTCATCGACGGCGATGTCTACGATGTCACCGAGTTGAACCTCGGGCAGCATCGGCTGACATGCACCAGTCCCCTCGATGACGCCGGTCGTGTCTTCCTTCAGGGAGAGCGAGTAGACGGCATAATCGGCCACCCCGTCGCCGTCGGTGTCGATCGGAATACCGGTCTCGAGGGTGCACGCCGCATAGTCGACGCTGGCGTCAGGGGTCAAGTAGCCGAAATGCGCGACGACCGTCTTTTCGCCGGAAGTCAAGTCGAGTGCTGCATTGGCCACCGCGCCGTTCTGGGTGACCAGTCTCAGGCGCACGTTGATGTTGAGCACGCGGCTTACGAGGGTGTCGTTGTCGGGCTCCGTGTATCTCGCCCAACCGGCGCCCAGGAAGTCATCCTGGGGTAACAGTCTTGCGGCTAGCTGTGTGACCCGCTGCCCCGAGGCGACCGCGTCTTCCACGGCCGCCGTTTCCTCAACGAGGAATCGGTTCGTGCTATCCGCGCCCTCACCAAACATCACGAAAAGCAGGAATGTCTCGTTCTCGAAGATGCGCGTTTCGAGGCGCGTGTTATGGATGTCGTTCGGCATGTTCGCCCACCCCTCGCCGTACGGACTCATATGGTCCGCGAACGCTGCGGTGGGGAGGCAGGCGGCTGCCGCGACGATGATTCCGCGCAACAGCATGGTCTTCATGGCTTACCCTCCTGTCTATACCCGGCAAACCGCACTTGCCTTTCGCTCGTTCGGTGCCGCGGTTCATGAGAACTCATTGTCTTTATAGGCGCAGAAGGGCCCGCGGGTAATGGGGTGAGTTCCCCAGGCGCGTTAGATTCCTCTGGGAGGCGGGCTGCCCCGTGGCTGCCGCCGCCTCCCGTCCGTCTAAAGCGGACTGGTTGACGCCACAGGGTCGGGCCATCCGTCCGTGTACGGCATCAACGGCAACTCAACCCCAGCAAACACCCAAGACACGAGGAATACCCGGGGCTGGGTTCACGCTGCGGCTTGGCGAGGAGAGGGCTGCTGATAACAGTGCCCCCAGTGGGTGAAAAACTCACTTCGATCCCGAACCCGTATCCCAGCTTGGGTGGGTCACGGAGCAACTGGGCTGACCACCGAGAGGCGAGGTAACCCCCTCGAGCACGAGAGGTACCGGCGGGGCACCGCGGAACAGGGCGCTCGAACGGGGGTCAAGACGCTGCAGCGAGGCTGATCCCCATGCAGCAAACTGCCATGACTTAGGTCAGAGAATCGAGAAATTTCCTGGTTAAAAAGTGTGATTAATTAACTATATTTTAATTTGCTTTGAGCGATTGACGATCATGAGGTGTCAAATGAAATTCAACAGTCCTCAGATTCTTGCGGCTGCCCTTGTGGCGGCTCCATTCCTTGGTTCGGTGGCACTGGCCGCGGATGATCCCCCGCCACCACCGCAGAACATCGTGATCAGCCTGCAGGCCGACCCGCTCAAGGACCAGGAGCCTGCCTGCGTCGTGCTTCAGCTTGGCACCGGACTCATTGTGAATGGTGGAGCGCACGTGACGATCTTCGCCACACTCGACGGCGTCGGGATCGCCAACTCAGAAGTGATGGAGAGTCCCCAGCTCTTGAAAGCGCGCTCGAAGTACTGCACGCGGGTAGACAAGGTCGGCAAGTTTATGGACCCGCTCCCCTTACCGGACATACTCGACAGTTACTTGGGGGCGGGCGGCGAAATCCTGGCAGCGTGCCCGCTGTGCTGGGTGGACAGGTTTGGAGAACTGCCTGATTCGCGGAAGATTTAATCGTGTACGAGGACGCGAGAGGCAACGTCACGCAACAAGTTTACATTGACAGCCCAATACCCCTGTTCATTGCTGCTGATAAGGTCATCGACTACTGACCTCGCGCGTTTCCTACTTGGCCCTTCGCTCTCTCGCGGGCGAAGTGCCCTTCTGATATGCGGCCGCACCGCTGGAACCGCCCTGCTGCTCCAGAGGATGAGGGGTGATTCAACGACTTTCCGGGCTATGTCTTTCCCTCTCCACCTGCGGCCAGGGTCGCGTGGAGGTGCGATGATCGGTGGAAGTGTGGGAGAGCTCGTTCCCCGTTTGTCTGGCCGCGCCCCCGGGCGGCAGGGTGTCTCGGTGGCGCACCCAGGGCATTTCACTTGCTGGAGGGGGGGTTCTCGAAAGGGGACGAGCTCGCTGCTTCGGTTTCCGAGAACCACGGGTCATAGCGTTACGAGGCCCTCGCGGATCGCGAAGCGGGTCAGCTCGACGCGGTCGTGCAGATCCAGCTTCTCCATGACGTGCTGGCAGTGATGGTCGACGGTCTTGACGCTGGTTCCGTCCAGGCGGGCGATCTCCTTCTTGGACATGCCGCGTGCGAGATACGATAGGATCTGCTTCTCGCGCGCCGTCAGCAGCTCCAGCCGGGATCGGCGCTTCTGGGTCAGGCCGACGCCGCCCGTGCCGATCTCGAGCCGGCTTTCCACCTCGGGCGCAAAGCAGGTGCCGCCGCGGATCACCTTGCGGATGCAGCCAATGAGCTCCTCCGGGGTCTGCCCTTTGGTCAGGTAGCCGCCGGCGCGGACCTCCAGTGCCTGGGAGATGAAGCCGTCGCGCACGTAGGCGGACAGAAACAGGACCCGGGTGTCCGGCAGCCGGTCGTGGATCAGCTGGGTGGCCTCGAATACCGACAGGCCGGGCATATCGATGTCCATCAGCACCAGGTCCGGCCGGCGCTTAAGGCACTCGTCCAAGGCGGTGGAGGCATCCGCGACGGTGCCGATGACCTGGAGGTCGGGCTCCTCTTCGAGCCGCCGCGCGAGCATGTCCCGAACCAGCTCGTGGTCGTCCGCGACGAGAACGGTTGCGGGGGTCTGGTTCATCCGGCCGTGCCCGCCGTGGCGACGAGCCTCACCAGCTCCGCCAGCGGGAGCGGCCGCTCGAGCACCATGAAACCGGCGTCCTCGTACTCGCGCACGGAAGGGGAGTCGCGCTCGGTCAGGATCAGGATGCGGGGCCGCGCCCCGGTCGCGGCAAAGGCTTCACTGCAGGCACGGGCGCTGCAGTCGGTGAAGGCCGCGTCCAGCAGGACCGTCGGGGTCGTCTCCCGATGCCGTTCCAGGGCGTCGAGAAGCCCATGCCAGTCGCCAATCCGCTCGGCCCTGAGGCCGAGCCTTTCGACCGCCGTGGTCAGCAGCTGCGCCGCGTAGGGCTCCCTCGAGGCGATCAGGAGCACACCCTGCAGGTTCGGGGCGGGAGTCGAGCTCTCGGCCGACTCCGCGTCGTCGCGGGGGAAACAGAGCCGAAAGGTCGTGCCCTCGCCGGCAACCGACGAGACATCGACCGTCGCCCCGTGGTCGATCGCGATCGCGTGCACGATCGCGAGGCCAAGGCCGGTGCTTTGTCCGCGTCCCTTGGTGGTAAAGAAGGGCTCGAAGATGCGCTCCCGGATCTCCGGGGGGATCCCCTGGCCGGTGTCCGACACGGAAAGACAGATGACGGGACGGGCCCCGGCGCTCCCGGGGTCGGCGTCGCCGCCTTCGCCCGCGTTGAGCACGATGGTGAGCCGCCCGCCCTTCGGCATGGCGTCTGCGGCGTTGTTCGCGAGATTGAGCAGCACCTGCTGCAGCTGGTTGTCGGTCTCCGATGATCCGGCACTCCTCGGCGGGCAGGTCCGACCGCGTGGAGATCTCGATCGCGGCCGGCAGCGTCTGCCGCAACAGGTCCGTCGTCTCGGCCAGGAGGCGGCAGAGATCGACGGGCTCCCTCTGCGGTCCGGTGTTGTGACTGAAGGTCAGCAGCGCGCCGGTGACCGCGGCGCCTTGCTGGGCAGCGGCCTGGATGCCCCTGAGGCTGGCGTGGTCGATCTGTCCCCGCTCGGCCGCCCGCGAGGCCAGGTCCGCGTAACCCTGGATGCTGCTCAGCACGTTCTTGAAATCGTGCCCGACGCCGGCGGCCATCTGGCCGAGGGCCTCCATCTTCTGGGCCTGGCGCAGCTGTTCCTCGGCGACGATGCGCTTTGACAAGCTCGGACTCGGCGAGTGCCCGCCACCGCCGCAGCCGCACGCCCAACAGCCACCACAGGCCTCCGGCGAAGAGCAACACGGCGATGTCCACCGAAAAGAAGACGAGCTCGCTCTCTTCCATGGGACTGCAGGCGCTCCTGCAGGCGGGCGTACACCGACTTGGCGTGGGCATCGGCCTGTGCGCACAGCAGGCGCGTGCCTTCCATGTACTCGGGGGAGTGAAGCAGGCCCAGAGCCTCGTCCTGACGGTTCTCCCGGGCCGCGTCCATGGCCTTGCGCTCGATGGCGCCGAGCTTCCGTGCCAGCTCCGCGAGCACCGAGAAGCTGGCCCTGTCCCCGCAGTTGCGCTGGGAGTCCGAGGTCCGCGTCCAACTCGGTCTCAAGACGACTCGCCGCGTCGTCGTAGGCCTTCCGCCGATCCTCGCCGTTACCGAACAGGACGACGTGGTGCGCCGCCTGGGTCAGCTCCGATCTGAGCGCACGGATCCCCGTGATCGCCTCCGTCTGCCGCACGAACTCGGTCCCGATCTGGCCGAAGAAGCGGTGCGACTCGTAGATATGCCACGCGAGAAAGAGAATGAGCAGTGCGGCGACGGCCACCGCAAGTAGGAACCAGCCGAAGAAAGGAAACCGTCGCTCTGGCATCGGACGCTTGGGGCGGAGTCGCTGGTAGGCGCCTACGCGGTCGGCGCTAGTAGGAGCTCAGACCGCGCTCGCTGAAGTAACTGTGCAGATCCTTCCGGGCCACCAGGTTCGTGCCCTCCGACCACAGGTCGACCGGGTTCAGATCGTCGGTCAATACGGGCACGCCATCCGTGTCCGGAACGAATCTCCGGTTCCAGCCGAGGTTCGCGTTCGGTTCCGGTAGTAGGCTTCACAGTCGAACCTGCCATTGGGCTTCCCCTCCGGATCGGGGCGAAGCTCCAGCGGCGAGTTTGAGGCGAAGAGCACGACATTGCCCAGATCCTTGGGGGAGCGCTCGGCGGGCAAGGCCAGGACTTCGCGGAAATGCGGCTTGAGGGTGGCGGCAATCGCCTTGACCACCGGTCCGTCCCAGCCATTGGACTCGAGATTGATGGCAAGCAGGCCCCCGGGTTTGAGCCGGGAGGCGATCAGACCGAAGACCTCCTGGGTCACCAGGTGGAAGGGGATCGAGCTGCTGCCGAAGGCGTCCATGGCGATGACGTCGTATCGCTCGTCGTGACGGATCAGGAACTGGCGTCCGTCCATGACGAAGACCCTGGCCTCGGAGTCCGCCAGGCCGAAGTGCTCCCGGGCCATCTTGACCACCACCGGGTCGATCTCCACGGCGTCCACGCCCCAACCCTCGGCGGCGAAGTCCTTGATCACCGAGCCTCCCCCAGCCCCGATCAACAGCATCCTGCCCGGTCCCTCGGCGATGCAGCGCGCCAGACCCATGAGGGCGACATAAGGAAAAAGGGACTCGCCGGTCGCGGGGTTGACGATGGTGTGGGTCCCGCCGTCGATCACCAGGAACCGCGTTCGCTTGTCCGGCGTGTCCAGTACCCGGATCTCTGCGTAGGGGCTCTGCTCGACGGCGAGCAGGCCGTGACCCGGGTCGGGACCGTCGGACGGCAGGCCCCAGAGTGCGATGGGCGCCAGGGGCACGACGCTCAGCGCCGCCAGTTGCCGCTTCCTCGAGCCCAGGCCCAGCGCCAGGCCCGCGAGCCCAGTGACCAGGAGTAAGGCTCCGGTCATCAGGGTCAGGCGGCCGACGCCGACGCTCGGTATCAGGACGAAGCCGGTCAGCAACGCCGCGACGACGCTGCCGACCGTCGAGATCGCGTAGAGGTCACCCGCCGTGGTCCCGACCACGCTCAGGCTCGAGGCCCGGACACGGATCGCGTAGGGGCTCACCATCCCCAGCAGCGTCAGCGGAGGCGCAAACAGGATAAAGGCGGCCACCAGCACCGCGAAGCGCAGGCCGAAGGGCTCGGCGACGACCAGGATGGGATCCCGCAGCCAGGGGACGACACAGCGTCCACAGACCGGCGGCGAGCAGCAGGTAATAGAGTCGGCTTGGGCTCGCGCCCCGGTCCGCCCAGCGCCCGCCGATCGCATACCCCGCGCTCAGGGCGACCAGCGTTACCGTGATCAGGGCGGACCAGAGGAACAGGCTCACCCCGTAGAAGGGGCCGAGGATGCGGGTCCCCAGGATCTCGATGGCCAGGACCGCGGCGCCGCCCACGAAGACGACGAGGTACAGATACCGTCCGTTCATTTCGCAGCTCTCCCTCCAAGTGTCGGAGGCAATGGGTCGATGAGCCGGGGCCTCTGGCCGCTGTATGGGAAGCGTGCGCCCCCTGGAGTTTCAGCTCCAGGCCCCTGACAGTCGCCGGGAACGGGAGCTCAATCGGTGCAGGCGAGGTTCGCGGATGGACGCGCGCCGTCTCGGTAGACGGCGCGCGTCGCTCCTTCGGCTACAGGCGTGACTGGTAAGGTGGGTCCTCGCCATTGCCGGGTTACGGCGTATAGCCGTCCGACAGCGTCTTCATGAAGGCGACGATGGCGTCCTCCTGGGCCCTGGTCAGATGCAGGTCGCCCAGCTCCTTGGTGTTGACGTTGACGGGCACCTCCGGCACCGGCCAGCAGTCCTGGGCGAGGGCATCCTCCGACGCGCGTGAAGGCATCCACACACGGCGGCTTGGCGTCCCGGGTGTTGTAGAAGTGCACGATCTGCCACAGGGACTTGAAGTAGCCGTTGTGGCTGTAGGCCTTGACCTTGTCGCCCAGTGCCGGGTCCCACTTGTCCACGTTGCGCAGCGTCGGCACCTTCTGCTTGCCGTTGTTGGCCGCCGCGTAACTGCTGATAGTCCAGTCCGTGAGGCGAGGAAGCCCGCCGAGGCCGAGGTCGATCCAGTCGAAGAGCCCGCCGGGTTGAAGTCCGGCTCGTTGTAGAAGGGGTTGTCCGGGTTCCTCGGCACACCCAGGTTGTCGTAGGTGAAGTCGGTGAAGAGCGGCGGCTCGCCGTTCGGACCCGGGTCGAGCACATGGCAGTTGGCGCACTTGCCCTTGCCCTTGAACAGGTTCAGCCCGTGCTTCTCCTCCTTCGTGAGCTCGACCGCCCCCGCAAGGTAGGCGTCGTACTTCGAGGAGTACTGGTTCACCTCGGGCGAGCCCTCGTACGCGGCGACGGAAAGCCCGACGCAGTCATAGGCGGCAGCTCACGTTTGCCGGTCGGTCGTGTCGCAGGCATCGGCGCCGCAGACCTGCGTGAACAGTCCGTCGTACGCGCTGGCGCAGATCCTGGTGATCACCGCGGCGGCGTCAGGCAGGGCCTGCTCGAGGGGGTTGAGGAAGGGCCCCAGGGCCTGCTCGGCGGCGGGGCTGCCGAGCCTCTCGCCGGTCGCCCTGCCGTCCCAGAAGTTGCCGCCGATGAACAGCGCCTCCTTCTTCTGGATCACGTAGTGAAGGATCGGGCTCGGCGTCGCATAGGCCGAGGACGGCGGCTTGCGGTCTCCGAACCGGCCGGGGATCGAACCCTCGTAGACGGCGCCGGCCGCGTTGATGACCGCGTCCGGCCCGGTCCAGCCCGACTCCGGCGCGTGGCAGGCCGCGCAGGACTGGTTGTTGTTGATGGAAAGGTTGTCGTCGAAAAAGATCGACTTCCCCAGCTCTTCCTCGGGCGTCAAGGCGAATGCGCTGCCCCCTCCGACTGCGAGCAGCAGTGACGTGAAAGGATCGTTTTCTGTTTCATTGCGTGCTTCTCCTCGCGTGGTGTCGGGACCTGGTGCGGTCCCTTTGCAGCTAGAGACATGGCGCGGGTGGGGCCGATGCCCCTCCCGCGCCGGTTCCGCCAGCAAGCCCCGCTGGCGAGGGAGCTCAGTGGGTTGACCCTTGAAAGACTAGGCGACCGACCGGTGTCGGGCGTTGACCTGGCGCAACCGATCACCGCGGGCCGCGGGGAAGGAAGGCGGGCAACGCCGATGCGCCGCCCGCCCGATTCGCAGACTGGCCGGTCTTACTGGCGCGGTACCCGCGTGATGTAGACGCCGGCCATCCCGTCCTCCTCGGTGCCGCCTTCGATCCCCATCTTCGCGCTGACCGCCAGCCAGTCGCCGCGCAGGCCCTCGCGCTCGATGCCGAGCTCGGTGATGGTCGAGCCCGCCGGTGCCTCCGGGTCCACTGCCTGGCCGTCCGTGCCGCGTATCGAGCACGGTCACGATGGCCTTCCGGCCCTTTGAGGTAGATCCCGTCGCCGAGGTCCGACGTGCGCCGACCACGTCGCCGTCGGCCCGAGCGGCCTTGAAGGCGCGTCGACGGCTTAGCCGTCGCCGCCGAGACCGCGACGAAGGCGGAGGAGCGCCAGCGCGCCGGCTCGCCGTCGTCCTCGGCGCCTTCCTCGGAGTGTCCGCCGCCCGTGCAGGGGGTCTTGCCGGAGAAGTTCCAGAACAGGAACTCGTCGAACCGCGCCTCGGTCTTCGCCACCGTCCGCGTTCCGCCGCGCGGCAGCGGTGTCGTGGACGAAGATGCCCTGGTGCACCGGGACCTGTTTGTCCTGGTAGCACCTGTCCCGTAGTCGGGTCGCTCGTCATCGTCGCAGACGCTGTCCGGATGCCCGATGGTCTCGCCCGTGTCTTCGCAGACCAACTCTCGATTGCAGTAGGCGATGCGGTCCTTGTTGCCTTCCGTCGGGCAGTACAGGCGCACGGTGCGGGTCTCGGTCCCCCAGGCGCCCCAGAAGCCCACGTAACGGCCGTCGAACGCGCCGCCCTCGCCGAGGTTGTTGAAGGTGGCCTTGACGGACTCGCCAGGGACCTTGCCCGCCGATGCTGACCAGGGTCGTGAGCGTCGGGCGTCTCCGTCGAGCGGCGCCAGGTAGATGCCGCCCAGGGTCGGGTCCTCCTCGTTGTCGAAGCCGGCGAACACCACCTGGCCGTTCGCGGCGCTGGGCGGGGAGGTGGAGCCGAAGATCCGTGGTCGGTGCCGGGAATGACGCGTGTCGGTGTTGTTGGCGATCAGCACCACCGTCCGACATGCCGCCGGCCGGCTCGAGCTCGGTGCCGTCTTCGAGCTCGATGGGCTCAGGGTCAAGCTCGCGGTAGAACACGCCGGTCTTGCCGACGTCGTCCACCGTGAAGTTGCCCTTGAACACGATGGTGTCGCCGCCGGTCACCGCGGGTGCGCCGGGGAAGACGTCGAACATGGTCGGCGGGTCTCGAGCGCCGGGGACCGCGAAGAACTCGAAGCCGGGCACGGCGCCGAGCTTGCTGGCGCCGGTGATCAGGTCGCCGAACGGGTTGGTGTAGATGCCGGTGGTTCCCGCTGCTCCGGTCTCGCTCGGTGTCCGGGTCAGCAGTACCTTCCACACCGGCTGGTGGTTCCCGCGCGTGGCGATGGTGTCCGACCACATGTCGATGCGCGGGAAGGACGGGGTCTCGACGAAGGTGGTGCCTAGGTTGTTCGGCTGGGGAACCTCGGTCCTCCGGTCGAGGATCCTGACGATGTCGCCGGGCCGCCGGCCACTCCCATGTCGCGGGTGTAGATGCCGTGGGTCGCCGGTTGCCCTGACCCCGCCGCCGCCCCTCCACCGCTCCGCGGCTGCGCGCGCGGATGACCACCAGCCCGTTCACGTTCACCGAGGGCTGGTTGTAGCTGTTGAAAAGCGTCTGCGCGGCGTTGATGTCGGAGCGCGCGCCGGCATCAGGTCGTTGTTGTTCACCACCGTCGCCCAGGTGAACCAGGGGGGTGACGGGGGCGCGGCATCGGCGGTTGCAACGGCCAGGGTGGCCGCTGCCAGGGCTGCGGCGCCCAGTGTCATCGGTAGTGACTGCAGGTAAAGGTTCTTCATCGCTCCCTCCCCCCTCTAATGTGCGAGGGGAATTTTCTTGATGGGTTAATTGACTAATGGCCGGGGAAGGTCTGCCAGCCCTTCCCCGGCCTGTGCTTCAGCATGCGGTGCCAAGCGCGCACTAGGTCAGACGCAATCCCCGGGTCACTTAGCGTTGGGCTTGCCGCCCGCCACCGCCACCGCCCGGCACGCGGTCACGACGATGTCGAGGTAGGCGTTGTTGGCGTCAAAGGTCTCCAGCGTCAACACCCGTGAACGTGACAGCGGGTGTGCTGGCGAACCGGATCTGGTAGTTTCCCGCCGCGCTGACGCGCAGGTTGTACCCGTACACGATCTTGCCGGTGGCGTTGATCTCGGGCGCGATCGGCTGGAGCGGGACCACAAACTCGCCGGTGTCCAGGTTCTGGACGCTGATCTGCATGCCGGCGTCATGCACCACCCACGACGCCTGCCCGAAGTCGTCCGGGATGTCGATCCAGCCGCTAGTCTCGTCACCGCCGGCCTGGTGCCCGTAGGCGGACAGCCGGTCGAGCGTGCTCGGCTGCAGCTTGATCACCGTGTAGCCTTGCCAGGTGCGTCGGAACGCCCCGAAAGTCGGTCGTGTTCGTGAGAACGATCTCGACCCGGATCGGGCTGCCCGACCTTCAGCTTCGCGTCGCCCGCGAGGTTGTCGCCCCAGGCGCCGAACACCGATGCCTCAGTGTCGTTGAAGCACTGCGCCTGCCAGGTGTGCACCTTCTGGACCCAGTAATAGCCCGGGACCTCATAGCCGGTCAGCGGGGTACCCGTGGGCGGCACCAGCTCTGACGGATTCGCTGCATCTGCGCCGCAGACAAGAGTCCCGAGGGAACCGACCAGGATCGCCGGCACCGACAGGTTCTGGGCGGCCGTCTCGGGTGCCGGCGGCTTGCCCTTGGCGAACGCAGCGCCGCTGAACAGGGCCGCGCCGAACAGCGCCGCCGTGATACCAATGGTCAATTTGGACAGTTTCATGACAGATCCTCCTCGTCTCCCCACCAGCTCGTTCACCGCCGCGGTATGCCTAGGGGAATCGGCAGCCTCCACCCTGAGGATGGTGCCGCTGCGGCAGGCCTGGATCACGGCACCCGCCGCTGCGCCGCCTTGACTTCGGCTCGTCGCCAACGGCGGCTTGGGGGCGCTTGTGATCTGCTTCGCATAATGGCAGGAAAACTTAAGGGAATGCGCAACCCCATGTAACGGTTGTGTAATTTTTGCGTGAGGCTTTGTGAAGCGGGGGGAGTTCAAGCCTGGCATCCGCGGGGCTCGGACCGGGTCGCTGGAATGGACGCGCGGAATTGGGAAGGCCGCGGGGCGTCCAGCGGGGCGGCGGTGCCCCGCTAGGAGGCCTCGGCGTAGAGAAGGGTCTCGCACCGCGTCCTTCAAGCTGCTCTCGCGAGTAGGGCTTCTTCAGGAACGGCAGGGGCTCGCCGCCTGGGTGTCCTCGGTGGCGGCCTGCTGGGTAAATCCGCTGGTGAGCAGGACCCTGAGCCCGGGGCGATGTCTGCCGCGCCCACTGACCCAAGGTCGCGGCCGTCGACCTCGCCCGGCATGACCACGTCGGTGAACAGCAGGTCCACGCCGACACCCTGCTCGAGAATCCGGGTCGGCGGCCGCCGCGTTGTCCGCCTCGAGCACCTGGTAGCCCAGCTCGGACAAGGTGCGTCAGGCCAGTCGGCGGGCACGCCGTTCGTCGTCCACGACGAGGATCGTCGCCGTCTTCGCCGATTGGTCAGCGGGCACCGGCCGCGCCGCGGTCTCGTCCCGCCCATCTTGAGAGGGCGCCGCCTCCGGCAGGTACAGGGTCACGGTCGTCCCTTGGCCGGGGGCGCTGTTGATCCGGAGGTCGCCGCCGGACTGCTGGGCAAACCGCATCGACAGGCTGAGACCGAGCCCGCTGCCCTTACCCATCGGCTTGGTGGAATAGAAGGGTTCCACCGCGCGCCGCACCGCCTCGGGTGTCATGCCGACGCCGGTGTCGGAGACGCTTAAGACCGCGTAGGGGCCGGGCGACAATCCCGCCGGAGTCGATGCCTCGCCGGGGCTGATGTCCTGTCGCGTCAGCTCGATGGTCAGCGTGCCGCCGTCTGGCATCGCATCCCGTGCGTTGATACTCAGGTTGATGAGCGCGTTCTCGAGTTGCTGCCGATCCACGAGCACTCGCAGCGGCCCACCGCTGCGCCGGACGACCAGATCGATGTGCTTCGCGGTTACCCGGCGCAGGAACCGGCCGGTGTGCTCGATGAAGGCGTCGAGATCCATCAAGCGCGGTTCCAACGGTTGCCGGCGGGAGAAGGCCAGCAGACGGCGGGTCAAGGTCGCGCCGTCCTCCGCCGCGGACGTGGCGTCGGCGATGACCTCAGACATCTCCGGGTCCGCCTTATCTGCCAGCTTGTCGCCGAGGAAGCGCAGACTGCTCAGGATGATCGCAAGCAGGTTGTTGAAATCGTGCGCGATACCCCCGGTGAGCTGACCCACGACCTCCATCTTCTGGGACTGCAGGAGCTGTGCCTCTCTCGCCTTGCGCTCGGTGATATCGGCGAAGGTGACCACCGTACCCACGGGTACTCCGCCCCTCAGCATGGGGTAGGAGCGGTACTCGGCCGGGAAGCTGCTGCCGTCCGCGCGCCAGAGTTCCTCATCGTCCAGACGAACGACCCTGTTATCGCCGCAGGCCCGGTGGATGGGGCAATCCTCGGGGGGTAGCGGCGAGCCGTTTCGACAGGTGTGGTGAATGAGGGCGTGCATTTCGCGGCCCAGCAGATCCCCCTCTTCCTGGTAGCCGAGCATCTGCAGTGCCGCGCGGTTGACGAAGCTGCACCTCCCGTTGACATCCATCCCGAAGATGCCCTCACCGGTCGAGGCCATGATCAGGTCAAGCTCTTCCTCACGCCGTCGCAGGTTTACATCTGCTGTTATGTCGAGCGCGGAAACCGCAACGCTGTGACATGCATCGCCCGCGTTCGGAATCACCATGGAAAGAACGACGATCAGGTCCCTGCCGTCGAGGGTTCTGACGATGGCATTGTCAGCCAGTAAGGCTCCTTCACCGCGCCACAGGGCTTCAAGGCTCTCAATGGCAATGTCGGGGAGGGCGGTGAGGAAATTCCGCTCGAGCCAGACAATGAACTGCCTGCCCGAGCGTGCACCAAAGAGCCGCAGCGCGGCCGCATTGGCCTCCTTGATCCGGATCTTGCCGACGAGCTGCCCCAGCGCCTCCGGTTGCTCGGCGAGGTGTTGCTTGAGCTCCACGACGCCCGAGCTTCGGAGGTCTTGCAGGGCATCCGCGACGCAGGAAAAATCCTGCTCCCAGATGGGCACCGGCGCGCCGGAGAAGATTCGGTGATAGCGCTGCTCGGTTTCGGTCACGCGCTTGACGATGGGGTTGGTGAGACGTACGAAGAGGACGGTGCCGGCCGTGATAAGGACCAGCGCCAATCCGATCACCATCGCCCCGGCCCGAACAAAGGGGGCTCGAATCGCCGCGAGATCCATCTTCGCCACCACACCCGCATTCAACAACGGCACCGGCGCGTAGGCCGCCAGGACGGTCGTTCCGCGGTAGTCGAGACCGATCATGCTCCCCGAGTGGCCCGAGAGCGCCGCGCGCATGGGCTCGCCCAGTCGGGAGGCAAAGGGTATGGAGTCCACCGGCTGCGATTCGACACGCCCGTGCGTCACGAGGTAGACGATTCTGTCGTCCTCCCGTTGCGCGACAGTTATCTCGGCCAGCTGCCCGTAGCTCGGGTAATGATCGTAGGCCCTGATGATCTGCGATAGGGTGGCCGCCTCCGAGCCTGCCAGGTCGCTGCCGCTGCTGAGCCGATCGAACTGCGCCACCGCCTCCATCAGGTGGGCCTGATCGTCGACGTTCTGGATCAGGTGCTTTCGTTCCAACTCGAAAGCGGTCTCGTAGAGGAGCCCGATCGCAACGGCCGTGCTGACCGTGACCGCGACCATCATGATGACGATCAACCAGAAGATTCGCTTGCTTTCGGTCACCTGCGCCCTCTCCTCCGCGCCCCGCGTGCCGCATCCCGCCCGGAGATGCCCGCCGTCGGGGCCTGTTTTCGTAGCGTTGGAAATGCACCGGGCGTGTCACCCCGCGCGACTACAACCTATACTACGCTGTCTTATGCGCACCCGATTTTGCGAGTGCGGTGCCGACCGCAGGCTGCGGTCCGCAGGGGACGCGAGCCGCCAAGCCGGTCGCGCCTCACGTTGTCTGCGATGGTATATCACACCTTCTCGCGTACCAGCCGGATAACGCCAACCGCGAGGTGCCATACGCCTTAGCTGCTGAGCCGGAAGTTCGACAAGGGAAACCAAAGGATATGTCAGGGTCGGCACACATTCTGATCGTCGATGACGACCCGAGGCTGTGTCGGTCGCTCGCACGCTATCTCGCGCCGGAAGGCTACGAGGTGCGGACGGCCAACAACGGCCGAGAGATGCGCCAACGAATTTCCGAGCATAGCCCCGATCTGGTGATTCTCGACCTCATGCTTCCGGACGAGGACGGATTCAGTCTGGCGCGGGAGCTGCGGTCCGCTTCCGATCTAGCCGTCATTATCCTCACGGGTAAATCCGATACGGTAGACAAGGTGGTTTGCTTGGAAATCGGCGCCGACGACTACGTCACCAAGCCATTCGACGAACGCGAACTCCTCGCTAGGGTGCGAAGCGTGCTTCGGCGAACATCGCATGACCGGGGCGGCGGAACTGCGCCGTCCGGTCACATTGTCTGCTTTGGTCGCTGGCGGCTCGACCTGGATTCATACGAACTGACCTCTCGCGAGGGAGAGGCTATGCCTCTAACCCCTCACGAATTTCAATTGCTTGCCGCCTTCGTTCAGCACGGGAATCGTGTACTCACCCGGGACCTAATCCTGGACCTCGTGTCAGGCCGGGACTGGTCGCCTGACGATCGAAGCGTCGACGTGCTTGTTGGTAAGCTGCGCAAAAAGCTCGAAAAAAATCCTCAGGATCCGAAGCTCATCGAAACCGTTCGTGGCGTGGGCTACAAGTTCAAGGGCAAGGTGACTTTCGAGTAGGAACCATACCCTGGCAGCCTGGAAAAATCTGGGGCTCCGCTTGCCGCGATCATCTGCCCTTGGCCGCGAGAGGGGAACCGCCGACGCAATCGCCCGAAAGCAACCTCGTCCGAGGAAGCGTTCGACACGGCCACGCGATGGGTGGTCGCCGCGCGGCTTTTTCGCCGCCCCGGCAGACTCCGGGGACGCGGCCATTAGAGGGTCTTGATAGCCGCAGGTCCCCGAACCTGCGCGGCGGCTCTGGCAAGCCAATACCTTTGCGCTTTCCGCTATCCCCCGCCGCGGATCCGATTGACGCGTCGATCTGACCGTCGATCGGAGTCTGGTACGGCTCGATTCCGCTTCCCCCCAGGTGCCGGGAAAGAAATGCTTCCACCTCTGCCCGGTAGACCAGGCGGCCGCTTAATTTGCGCGCCGCACCTGATCAGACGCCGAGGATCATATGGCCGGTGTTCGACGGTTGCCGCTACCGCCCGCCTTGCGTCCGCGCCCTTGATGGCGCGGCGCCGCGCCCGATCTCGCACCGGTTCCGTACGGAGAGGACTCGCGGCTGTCCGAGCGCGGCCGGGAATGATGTCTATGCGGCGGCTGCGCCGGCAGCGGGCCGCGATCACGGTTTTCGGTAACGTCCGTCGACGCTGTTGGTGCGCCGGCCTTGTCGAAGTCCTCAATCCGCTCCGACTGGATACGCCGCCCGAGCACGCGCTCGATGCCCGCAAGCAGCCCCCGCTCATCGGTGCTGACCAACGACACCGCGGTGCCATCGGCACCGGCGCGACCGGTGCGGCCGATCCGGTGCACATAGTCCTCCGGAACGTTCGGCAGCTCGAAATTCACCACGTGGGGCAGACCGTCGATGTCGAGCCCGCGGGCGGCGATGTCCGTGGCCACCAGCGTGCGAACGGCGCCGCGCTTGAAATCCGCCAACGCACGGGTGCGGGCCCCCTGGCTCTTGTTGCCGTGGATCGCCGCCGCCGTGATGCCGTCGCGATCGAGCTGCTGGGCGAGCCGGTTGGCCCCGTGCTTGGTGCGGGTGAACACCAGCACCTGCTGCCAACTGCCGGAGAGGATCAGGTGCGACAGCAGCTCCCGCTTGCGCTCCTTCGCGACCGGGTGCACCAGCTGAGCCACGTTCTCGGCGGCGGTGTTGCGGCGCGCGACCTCGATGCGCTGCGGATCGTGCAGCAGACCGTTGGCCAGTTGCTCGATCTCGCGCGAATAGGTGGCCGAGAACAGCAGGTTGCGGCGCCGAGGGGGCAGCAGCTTGAGAACGCGGCGGATATCGTGGATGAAGCCCATATCCAGCATCCGGTCCGCCTCGTCGAGGACCAGGAACTCGATCGCCGACAGGTCGATGTTGCGCTGGCCGGCGTGGTCGAGCAGCCGACCGGGGGTCGCGACGACGATGTCCACACCGCGGCGCAGCTGCGCAACCTGTGGTGCCATGCCGACGCCGCCGAAGATCTGCATCGATCGCAGCGGCAGATGCTGCCCGTAGGTCGATACGCTCTCCCCCACCTGGGCCGCAAGCTCCCGGGTCGGGGTCAGTACCAGCGCGCGCGGCAGCCGATGGGCGGCGCGGGATTGGCTGAGTAGTTGAAGCATCGGCAGCGTGAAGGCCGCGGTCTTGCCGGTGCCGGTCTGGGCGCCCGCCAGGATGTCGCGGCCGGCCAAGATCGCCGGGATCGCCTGCAACTGGATCGGGGTGGGTTGGGTGTAACCCTGCGCGGCAACGGCGCGCAGCAATTCGGCCGAGAGGCCGAGCGAATCAAATGACATATGAACTCCTGGGTCGGCCTACCCAGGACTTGCTGGGCCGGTCTAGGCTTAAGGTGACGTGAATCGTTCCGGGTGAGCCTTGGGAGGGGAAATCAACCGAGAGACGGGGCGCGCCGACCGGGTGGCGCGTGAGGCCGCAGACGATACGCGAAACTGGGCGAGATGCAAGCAAAAGATGGGCCTGGAAAAAGGTAGTGACACGATTGTTCGTTGATGACTGCGGGGCAAAGAAAATCCGCTGGCCGCTGGCCGCTGGCCGCGGGCATGCTCGTCCGCTGGCTGATGCCTGCCGTCGCCGAGCGCATCGGTGATCGCCTGATGGCGGTTGCGGGGACGACTCTGGCGCTTTGCGCGCTCGCGTTGCTGGCGATAATTTGCAGGTACTGTTGGAAGCCGGCTGGCCCGGCACGCTGACCCTGGCGATCCTGATCGCCGCGTTACTGGCCATCGGCCACTGGCTGGGCGGCCCGGTCGGAGAGAACCGCACGGCACTCGCGGTTGCCTGCGCGACCCGACACATCGGGATCGCCGTGCTCGCGGCGACCGCGGTTCCGGGACCACGCGCGGCCGTCATCGTCATCGCCTATATCCTGACCGCGAGCGCCGTTTTGATTCCTTACCTAGGCTGGCGACGTCTCTCACAAGCCTCGGACGACCAGCCATGACCGGCATTTTTGGGCGCCAACCGGCGAGACCATGTCATAAGATGCGATGTCCGAGTGCGCGGCCTTAGCAGCCGACCGCTTCGAGTATTCGTTCGACCGCCGCGGCCGGCCCTTCGGATCCCCGAGGTGGCGGGGGCAACCGCACGGACTCTTAAGGAAGGTGCCGCTTCGGCGAGATCGCCTCATTCCGACCACTTAGGCCCCAAGTTAACGACATGATCCGTCTGATGATTTTCACGCTGATCACCCTGGTCGCGCTGAACGGCAACGCCTTCGCCGGCGAGAGCATCGACGCCGGCGCCCTGTACCAGCAGCACTGCTCGGAATGCCACAAGGCGGACCGGCTGGGCGCGATCGGACCCGCTCTGCTGCCGGAGAACCTAGGGCGGCTAAAGAAGGGGGAGGCCTTTGCCGCTATCCGCGACGGGCGCCTGGCGACTCAGATGCCGCCCTTCAAAGAAAAGCTCTCCGACGACCAGATACAGAGTCTGGTGGACCTGATCTTTACCCCCCTGCCCGAGATCCCCCCATGGGGCATGAAGGAGATTGCCGAGAGCCGGATCCAGCACGCGGAGCCGGGATCGCCCGAGGACAAACCGCTCTTCGACGCCGATGTCGAGAATCTGTTCATCGTCGTGGAGCTTGCGGACCATCATGCAACCTTGCTCAATGGCGACACGTTCGAGCCCATCCTCCGCTTTCCGACCCGCTTCGCGCTGCACGGGGGCCCGAAGTACGCTGAGGGGGGGCGCTACGTCTATTTCGCCTCGCGGGACGGCTGGATCAGCAAGTTCGATATCTTCAATCTGCGTTACGTCGCCGAGGTCCGAGCAGGCATCAACACCCGCAACATCGCGGTTTCGCACGACGGGCGCTTCGTCGCCGTCGCCAACTATCTGCCCCACACTCTGACCATACTGGATGCTCGGGACCTGTCCCCGGTCAAGGTCATCGAGGCCCGGGATCGGGAGGGCCGGAGCTCGCGCGTGAGCGCCGTCTACACGGCCGATCCGCGCTACAGCTTCATCGCGGCCTTCAAGGACATTCCCGAGGTCTGGGAGATCAGCTACCGGATCCCGCCGCCGCCCGGTTTCGGCCACTGGGTCCACGACTATCGCAAGGAGTCCGGCGATGCGGGCGAGTCCGAGCCGTTCCCTATACGGCGCCTTAGCATCGAGGACTACCTCGACGATTTTTTCATCACCCAGGACTACAGCCAGATAGCGGGCACCACCCGGGGCGGCGCGGGCCAGGTCGTGGACCTCGATATCGGCCGGGCCCTGCAGTCCCTGTCCCTGCCGGGTATGCCGCACCTGAGCTCGGGGATCACCTGGGAGTACCAGGGCACGACGGTGCTCGCCACGCCGGACATCAAGGAGCCGAGGGTCACGGTGCTCGACACCCGGACCTGGAAGCTGATCAAGGAGATCCCGACGCTGGGCCCCGGCTTCTTCATGCGCAGTCACGAGAACAGCCCCTACGCCTGGGTCGATGTCTTCTTCGGTAAGGACAAGGACGCCATGCAGGTGATCGACAAGCGGACGCTGGAAGTGGTCAAGACCCTGCGTCCGGCACCCGGAAAGACCTCGGCGCACGTCGAGTTCACGAAGGACGGACGCTACGCGCTGGTCAGCATCTGGGACGAGGACGGGGCCGTGGTGGTCTACGACGGGAACACGCTGGAAGAGGTCAAACGCATCCCGATGAAAAAGCCCTCGGGCAAGTACAACGTCCACAACAAGCTGACCCGGTCCAGCGGGACCAGTCACTGATCGGCAGCCGCCCCTTACGGAGACATCCGAATGAGACACATCGCGCGCTTTTCGCTCGCCCTGCCTGCCCTGCTCGCCGCGGCCCCGCTGATGGCGGCGTCGGTGACCGTGACCCTCGACAGTGTCGAGGCCGAGGACGGGGATACGCTGCTGGTCGAGCTTGACGGCAAGGCCGAACGCGTCCAGCTGGCGGGCATCGACGCGCCCGAGGACACCGACAATGCCAAGCTGCAGCGGGACACATCCCGCACCGGCCTCGATGCCGAGACCCTGCTGGCGCTTGGGCGGGCGGCGACGGCACACCTGCGCGAGCTGGTCGCCGGGGGTGGTCCGTTCGCGCTGACCTATGACCCCGGGCAGCGCGACCGCTACGGGCGACTCACGGCCGAGATATCGGGGGCCGGGTCCCGGTCCCTCAGCGATGCCATGCTGGCCGATGGCTACGCCATGGTCCTGGCACCGCCGGGCGGCGCGGCGCCGCCGAGCGCCGATGCCTCGCTGGCCTTGGAGCGCGAGGCCATCGAGCAGGGGCGCGGCCTCTGGGGCGCCGACCGCGACCTGACGCTGGCCTGGAGCGGGCGCGCACCCGACTGAGTGGCCGCCCGAACCGCGTGCTCAGCGTTCTGGAAACAGCTGGCGCCTGAGGTCATAGAGGGTCCGGTGGGTGCCGTGGCAGCGGGCGCAGACCTCGACGGCAGCCTCCCCCAGGTATCGGCCCGAGTCCTTTTCCGATTCGCGTTCGATGGCGCGGCGCAGCTCATCGAGGGTCGCGAGCGAGGCGGTGCCGAGGATGCGCTCCCGCGGCTCCGCATCTGCGTGGCAGGACTCGCAGGTTCCACCCAGAAGCGCTAGCTGAGCGCGGAGGTCCCGCTCGGCATCGGCGGCCACCTCCCAGCGGTGATCTTCGCTGGCGATCTTGATACGGTTCAAGGTCCGGGACATCAGGTCCATGTGCTCGCCGTAGCCGAGCGGCTCCGCGTCCCCCGCGGAAACCTTCAGCGCCGAGAAATCCGGTGCGCGGAAGCGTGCCGCAACCAGGGCGCGAAACTCCCGATGGCAGCTGTCGCAGGTGCGCCCCAGGCTGCGCGCGGCCGAGGTGGCAGCCGCCAGGTCGCCCCCGGCGGCCGCTGCCTCGAGCTCGGCTGCGGCCGACTGATTCAGCTCGTCCGACCACTCGGGGACCATCTCCGGGATCCTGCGGTAGTCTTCCACCAGCCGTGCGGCCCACTTCGCGAGCCCCGGGCGATCGCCGGCGGCGGCATAATCCTCGACGGCCTGAAGCTCGCGCCGCATCGCGAACATCGTGTGCAGCCACACCTGGCGCTCGTTCTGGGGCTTGTACCACCGCGCGAGCGAGTGCTCCGGCAATGCCGGCATGGACCGACCGACGCTTTCATCCGCCTTGGCCGTCACGCAAGCCACCAGCACAGATGCCGCCGCGATTACCAGCCGAAAGGGTTTCATAGATCCAGATCCCCCGTTTGGAGTGTCGGGCGCCAGTCCAGCCCCCGGCGCGACGCCGGTGAACGCGGGCGCGCAACCAGTCGAATCCGGTTGCGTCGGAGCCCGGAGAAAGGGGCCGCCGCGCCTACTCCTCCAGCACACCGTATCGCCGGAACAGTTCAATCCAGTTGCGGGCCACCCGCTCGAACGGCTGGCTCGCGGTTTCGCCGTGCCCGTGTCGGCCATTCCGGGCGAAACGACCAGGGCCGATTCCTTCGTCCATCGACGACTCCTTCATCCGCTCGACCAGCTCCTCGACGCTCCGGGTGCCGTCAAGCAACCCGATCAGCCGCGCCGCTGACGCATCGACCTCCAGGTTGCCATGATCCAGGCTCGCCACCTGCCGCCGGCCCTGCCCTACCTGGGCCAGCGCCAGCTTGGTGGCACGCGGGCGGGCCGGGCGTTCCCGGCCCGTAACGCGCGGATGCACATGCGCCCCCAGGGCCCCGCGGGCGAAAAGCCCGAACAGCTCCGAGAGCAGGCTGTCGATCTCTCCGGCGAACTGGCCGCCCCCGGCCTCCTGCACATGCCGCTGGGCCTCGGGCAGCAGTTCGGCCAGCGACAGGGCGTCCGGGTAGCGGCGCGCGAGCCGCGCCGTCACTGCCTTGGTCAGCGGGTGGCTGACCTCGATCGCGTCGCCGGTCGGACGCATAAAGGCGGCCCGACCGGCACGCCCCAGGGCGAGCCTGTCAGGCGGAACCAGGTCGGCGCTAAACGAAAGGCCCGCAAAGCGGTCAAGCGAGATGGTCTCGTCGGCCGTCGCATCATCGCGAAACAGCAGGCTCTGTCGGAAATTGCGGCCGATCGTGAAATCCAGCCATTGCTCCAGGTCGAGCCCGTCCTCGATGTCGGCGAGCGCCGTCTCCACCGCCTCACCATAGCTCGCCGGAAACAGGGTCTGTAGGTCGGCGTCGCAGAGGTATCTCAGGCCATGGGACTCGGCGGCCGCGGCGAAATCGCGGAACAGGAAGGCCTCGTTGTGCTCCGCCAGATACTCGAAGTACAGATAGCTGGGCGGCTTGTCGCGAAGGCCGTCGATCTCCGTGCGCAGGTATTGGGCGCTCAGGCCCGGCAGACCCCTGAGTGCGGCCTCGAGCCGGCGCAGCGCCGCCTGTGCGGCCGCGAGCCGAAGCCCGGGATCGGACTGTTCGCGACAGGCATCGAGCAACAGATCGCGCAGCATGCCCCGCATACGCCAGCCTGGCAGCGTGTTGAAACTGATATAGACGACTCCGTTCGGGGCGAGCAGCCGGCGAGCCAGCCAGAGCAGCCGCCGGCGCACATCGGCCGGGACCCAGGAATAGACCCCGTGGGCGATGATGTAGTCGAACTCGCCGGCGTCCTCGTCGAGGTCGCGAATGTCGGCGTGCCGCAGGTCGATGTTCTTGAGACCCAGGGACTCGATCACCCGCGTCCCCGCCGCTATCTGGGCGCCCGACAGGTCGACACCCAGAAAACGCGCCCGGGGCAGCCGATAGGCCATGGGTATCAGGTTGCCGCCGGTCGCGCACCCCAGCTCAAGCACCCGGCAGGTCCGAGGGTCAGCCGCCGCCAGACCCATCAGGCGGCCGAGCACCGCCAGGCGATTCGGGTGCGTTTCGGGTAGGCAGAGGCTCTCGTAGAACAGGGCGTCGTAGGGGTCCATGGGCGGACGGGCGGCGATCCGGGGGACGGACGCCGGCTCTACAAGGACGCGAGGACGGTCTGCGCGTCGCTGACCTTGAACTCTCCCGGCTCCTCGACGTTGAGCAGCGTCACCACGCCGTCCTCTACGACCATCGCATAGCGCCTCGACCGCAGGCCGAAGCCGCGGTCCGTCATGTCGACATCGAGGCCGACAGCACGGGTGAAATCGCCGTTTCCGTCGGCGGCCATCATCACCCGGCCGGCCACGCCCTGCTGCTTACCCCAGGCATCCATCACATAGACGTCGTTGACAGACACGCAGACGATGGCATCCACGCCTTTCGTCCGAAGCGCGTCGGCCTGCGCCAAGAAACCCGGCAAGTGCAGCGCCGAGCAGGTCGGCGTGAAGGCCCCGGGCAGCCCGAAGATCACCAGGCGCCGGCCCTCGCCCAGAGACTGGGTCATCAGGGTCTCGGGACCCTCTTCACCCATGACCGTTAGCGCCGCGTCCGGGAGTCTGTCGCCGATCTCGATGGTCATTGCATTGCCCTCTTTCCGGATCGATGGAGGTTGCACCACAGGTCGCGGAGATCTCTCCGTCGGCGCCGATTCGCGCCGAGCCGGCTAGAGATCCCGCCCACATCGGGCTCGGCCTGCGCAGACCGGCCCCCTCTGGCTATGGTAACCGTAACCACGCGGTACCTGGCCTTGCCGAAACGGCGACAAACGCGCCGGACGCGGGTATTCTGACGACCCGCCGACGCCAAGCCCGCATGCCTGGTCGGCCCAATGCCGTCCGCACGGCAACGGGCCGAGACGGTCGGACCACTGGAGCAAGCTGCCGCAATGAAAGACAAACCGGTCGTCCTGGTCACGAGAAGGCTTCCCCCCGCGGTCGAAGACCGTTTGCAGCGGGACTATGCGCCGCGCCTCAATCGGGAGGACCGCGTCTATACGGCGGACGAGTTGGTGGCGCTCGCGGACGGCGCGCGGGCCATCGTCCCCTCCCACACGGAACGACTGAGCTCCGAGGTCATCGCCCGCCTGCCGGACAGCGTGCGCGCCATCTGCAGCTTCTCGGTCGGGTTCGATCACATCGACCTCCCCGCCGCAAAGGGGCGGGGCATCGTGGTCACCAACACGCCGGACGTGCTGAGCGACGCCACGGCCGAGATCGCCATGCTGCTGATGCTCGGCGCCGCCCGGCGCGCCTACGAGGGGGCGGAATTGATCCGCACCGCCGCCTGGCGCGAGTGGAGCCCCACCTACCAGCTCGGGCTCCAGGTGACCGGCAAGCGGCTCGGCATCCTCGGCATGGGGCGGGTCGGTCAGGTGATGGCCCGGCGCGCGCGCGGTTTCGACATGGTAATCCACTACCACAACCGGCGCCCGCTCGACCCGGACCTGGAGATGGGCGCGATCTTCCACCGAACCCCGGAGGATCTGCTGCCCCACTGCGACTTCCTGTCTATCCACTGCCCGGCGACGGACGAGACCCGGCACCTGCTGAACGCCGAGCGCATCGCCCTGCTGCCGCCCGACGCCGTGGTCGTCAACACGGCCCGCGGGGCGATCGTCGACGACGATGCCCTGATCGACGCCCTGCGCTCTGGCCGGCTGTTCGCCGCCGGTCTCGACGTGTTCAACAACGAGCCGAACATCGACCCCCGTTACCGGGACCTACCCAACACCTTTCTGCTCCCCCACATCGGCAGCGCGACACGCGAGACCCGCGACGCCATGGGCTACCGCGCCCTGGACAATCTGGACGCGATCATGGGAGGAAAGGAGCCGCGGGACCGTCTGGTGTGAACCAAGGTCGCGGCGTCTCGATGGAGCCGCGGCAGGGCACTATTTCTTGCTGGTACCCTGGTCGCGCAGCGCGGTCCAGAAATCGTAGATCGCCAGCGCCGAGACGAAGGTGATCACGACGATCAGGTCCAGGTCCGGCACGAATACGGCCACGGTCCCCAGGAAGGCGATCATCGTCGCAAGGCCCAGAATCGCCATGATCTTGTCTATCATGTGTCGTACCTCGTTCTTAATCCTGCAAAACGCCGTCAGCCGTTAGCTCTTGTCTGTCGCGGACGAAGTCTTTCCACTGTCGACCACCGGGTGAGCGAAGCACGGTCAACAAAGGCCGCGACCGCAGGTTCCGTATCGGCGAGCGGCGAATAGCGAATAGCTCATTTCAGGTTGATCGGTGTGCCCCATCGGGCCGGCGCCGCCAGCGTCGTGGCCAACCAGCGCGCGACGCGCAGGAGCCGCCCATCGTTCCCGCGTCGGCCGATCAGCTGCACGCCGACGGGCAGCCCCGACGCACCCGTCAGCAAGGGCAGCGTCACCGCCGGCACGCCCATCAGGGACCAGAGGACGTTGAAGGACGCGCTCCCGGTGCTCCGAAGACCGGCCGGGGCCTCCCCCGGCGCGGCTGGCGTGACGATCGCATCGTAGCGCTCGAACACCTCGTCGAGCCCGGCATAGAGGGTTTCGCGCCAGTCCAGGGCCGAGAGATAGTCGGCGGCCGTGATCGTGCGCCCCTCCTCGATCGCGGCCCGGGTCTCGTCCGCGAGCCGGGCGGCCCCTCGCTCGTAGTAGTGGCGCAGGTTGTACGCGATTTCGGCCAGCATGATGCGGCGGTGTGCCGCGGCCCCCTCGGAGAAGACCGCCGGAAGCTCGACCTCGTCACAGCCATCGCCCAAAGCCTCGACCAGCTCGGCGAAACCCTCGGCACAATCGGCCTGAATGCCTGGCCACGCCGGTGTCTTGACGAACGCCAACTGCGGCGTGACCGGCGGCGCGGACAGGGCGGTGTCGAGCAGACGCGGCGGCGGCGCCGGCGCGGTGTCCGGGTCGGCGGGGTCATAGCCTGCCAGCACATCGGCGAGCAGCGCCGCATCCTCGACCGTGCGCCCAAAGGTCCCGACCGTGTCGAGCAGGCGCGATGTGCGCAGGACGCCGGTGCGCGGGATCAACCCGAAGCTCGGCTTGAAGCCGACCACGCCGCAGAATGCCGCCGGCCGGATCACCGAGCCTCCGGTCTGGGTGCCGACCGCGAGCGGCACCATGCCGCTGGCCACCGCCGCCGCCGAGCCCGACGAGGACCCCCCCGGCGTGTGCTCAGGGTCATGGGGGTTACGGGTCTTCGCCGGCGCGAGATAGGCGCACTCGGTGGTGACGGTCTTGCCGAGGACGACGGCCCCGGCGGCGCGCAGGCGCGAAACCAGCCAGGCATCCCTGGTCGGTCGCCGGCCGCCGTCGATCGCGTTGCCGTTCTCGGTCGGCAGGTCCCGGGTGTCGACGATGTCCTTGACCCCGACCGGAAGCCCGTGCAGCGGCCCGATCGGCCGACCCGTGCGGCGATGGGCATCGAGCGCCTCGGCTTGGGCGAGCGCGTAATCCCGGTCGAGAAAGGCCCAGGCCTGAACGACGTCGTCGCGAGCGTCGACCCGCCGCAGGCAAGCGGTCGTCAGCTCCACGGCGCTGACCGAGCCGCTCGCCAAGCGCTCGCGCGCGACCAACGCCGTCAAGTCCGACAGGTCTGGCATACCGTTGGTCATCGCCGCTCAGCGCCCATAGACCAGATCCGGGAGCCAGAAGATCAGATTCGGGAAGTTGTACATGATGACCATCGTGAACAACACCATCGCCAGGTAGGGATAGCTGCCCCTGAAGATCTCCACGAGCTGTACATGCGGCGGGGCGATACCCTTCAGGTAGTAGGCGGACATCGCCATCGGCGGCGTCAGGAAGGAGGTCTGCAGATTCAGCGCGACCAGGATGCCGAAGAAGAGCGGATCGATGCCGAAATGCGGCAGCAGCGGCAGGAAGATCGGCACGAAGATGATGATGATCTCGGACCACTCCAGCGGCCAGCCGAGCAGGAAGATAATCACCTGGGCCATGATCAGGAACATGACCGGCGAGATGTCCAGGCTGGTGACAAACTCGCTGATAATCTGTTCGCCGCCCAGATAGGAGAAGACCGATGAGAAGGTCCAGGAGCCGACGAACAACCAGCAGACCATCGCCGTCGTGCGAAGGGTCAGGTAAACCGACTCGCGCAGGCGCTGCCAAGTGAAGGCCCGATAGGCGAAGGTCAGCAGCAGACCGCCTAGGGCGCCAACGGCGGCGGCCTCCGAAGGGGTCGCGAGTCCGAACAGGATCGCACCCAGCACCGCCAGGATCAGAAAGGCGAGCGGGAAGAAGGACGTCAGCAGTTGGATGAAGATGGCGCCTGCCGAGACATCGCCGATCTCGTCGCGGGTCGGCTTAGGTGCCAAATGGGGCTGCAGCATCGAGCGGACGACGACGTAGATGATGTAGAACCCTGCCAGCGCGAGTCCGGGTAGCAAAGCGCCGGCGTACAGCTTGACGATGGACACGCCCGAGGCCGCCGCGTACACGATCAGCATGATCGATGGCGGGATCAGGATGCCCAGCGTACCGCCCGCGCAGATGACGCCGGCGGCCAGGCTGGTGTCATAGCGTGCCTTGAGCATCGCGGGGAACGCGAGCAGCCCCATCAGGGTCACGACCGCACCGACGATACCGGTCGCCGTCGCGAACAGGGTACAGGTGATCAGAGCGGCCACGGCCATCGATCCAGGGACACGCCGGGCGGCAATGTTCAGGGTATGGAACAGCCGCGCGACGATGTTGGCACGCTCGACGATATAGCCCATGAACAGGAACAGGGGCACCGCCGTCAGCACGTCGTTCGACATGACCGAATAGGTCTGGTTGATGAACAGGTCGAAGATCCTGTTGTTGAACAGGCCATCGATCCACAATTGAATCTGCGTCCACTGGTCCGCATCGACCGCCACCGCCTTGTCATAAGCGCGCCACATCCGCGATGGGTCGAAATAGGCGTAGTAGCCGAAAGCCGATGCCCATCGCCATCAGTGTGAAGGCGATCGGGAAGCCGAGCAGGATGATGATCAGGAAGATTGCGAGCATCAGGAGCGCGACAGATCGGGTCGGACATGGCTCAGCTCTCCCGCAGGTCGGTATATTCTTCTTTTAATCCGCGTGCATCCTCGCGGGCCGTACCTGCCACGAACTGGCCCCTCTCGCGCGCCAGCCGCACCTCGGTCTCCTCGATGTCCTCGGCCGCGGCCAGCCACTCGCCGGTCCGGATGCAGAGGATGCAGCGAAAGACCTGGGCGATGCCCTGGATCAGCAGCAGAATGCCGGCCGCGACGATGACGGTCTTGAACTGAAAAATGGGGATGCCCGCGGGACTGTTGACGCTGACCTCCATGTATCTCCAGGACCGTTCCGCATACTTCCAGCCTGAGATGATCAGCGCGATCACGCCGGGGAAGAAGAACAGGAAGTAGAGCACCAGCTCGACGCGCGCCTGGGTGCGAGGCTGCCACAGGCGGTAGAGAAAGTCGCCGCGAACGTGGCCGCCGCGCGACAGCGTGTAGGCCCCGCCCATCATGAACAGGGTCCCGTAGGTGATGTAGGACAGGTCGAACGCCCAGCTGGTCGGCGCGTGGAGGGCGTAGCGCACGAAGACCTCGTAGCCGACACCGATCGCCATGACCAGGATGAGCCAGGCAAAGGCCTTGCCGAACCAGGCCGACAGCCGGTCGGCCAACTGTATGTAACCGAGCATCGGGTATCCCCCAGGCGAAGCTGCCGATCGTTCTCAAGGGCCGTGGACGGTGTTCCTATGGGTACCGTCCACGGCAGGCGAGGCGCGGGCTCGTCAGAGCTTCAACTTGCCCGGGAAGTAGTGGTTGTAAGCCAGGGCGTAGTCCGGCGAGTTCATCAGCTCGTAATAGACGACCCGCTCGACCCAGGCGCGCTGGCTGTCGAGGACCTTCTTTATGAAGGGGTCCTTCTCCAGGTCCGGAATGATTTCATCCCAGGCCTTGAGCTGCGCATCCAGAATATTTTGAGACGTGCGCTCGACCTTCACGCCATCCTTATCCTGCAACGTCTGCAGGTCCTTGGAGTAATTGTCCATCGCCATGGCGGTGTTGGCGGTGCTGGCCGCCTCGACGCCGTGCTGCAGTATGGCCTTCAGGTCGTCATCGAGATCGTCGAAGAAGTCCTTGTTGAACAGGAACTCGAAGCTCTCGCTGGCCTGGTGGTAGGACGACAGGTAATAGTATTTGGCAACGTCCTGTGCGCCGAAACGCATGTCGGAGGACGGGTTGTTGAACTCGAACGCGTCGATCACGCCGCGCTCCATGGCCGGCACGATCTCGCCGCCCGGCAACTGCGCGACGCTCATGCCCATCTTCTGCATCAGGTCGGCCGCCAGGCCCACGGTGCGGTACTTCAGGCCCTTGCACTCCTCGGCCGTGGTGACCGGCTTCTTGAACCAGCCGAACGGCTGCGCGAACATGGGGAAGCCGAGGAAGCCGTAGACGTTCATTTTCATGATGTCCTGGGTCAGCTCCCGGTAGAGCTCCTTACCGCCGCCGGTGTTGAACCAGGCCAGCATGGTCGTGGCGCTGCCGCCGAACACCGGTCCGGTGCCGAACAGCGAGGCCGCTTTGTGCTTGCCATACCAGTACACGGGCACGGTATGGGCCGCGTCGAGCACACCGTCATTGACCGCGTCCATGACCTGGAACGCCTGGACCACGGCGCCCGCCGGCAACAGGTCTATCTTCAACCGACCGCCCGACATGCTCTCGACCCGTTCGACGTACTGACGGGCGAAATCCATCCAGATGTCGGATGCCGGCCAGGAGGTCTGCATCTTGACCACCGTAGGTGCGGCCGCGGTAACGACCGCCGGTGCCGCGAAGGTGCCCGTGGCGACGCCGGCCGCGGCCGCAAGACTGCCCTTCAGGAACTTGCGTCTGCCGGGCTCCTGCCCCGTTCCGAGATCGTCGGCTCCGGTATGTTGCTGTTCTTCTGTCATCTGAGTTTCCTCCGGGTCGTGGTCGTTTTTGCCGCGCTAGCGGCGCTCTCCGGCGGGGGGCCATTGCGGACGTGGCTGCGTTGTGCTGTCACCCGCGCCGGCATTCCCCGCTTGTGTCAGCCGGAGCGGACGATCATCGCCGCTTCGGCCTGACGCGGGCCTATAGTACTTGGTCACAGCAGCTCGTGCGCTACGACGCGCAAGAATCCAACTCACCCCGTGTTCGCGCCGCCGGCTGCCTGATGACCGGCACGAGCTCCGCGTGGCTCCCTGCCTTCAGATCGGAGATTCGGCCTTTGCGGCGTTACTCGACATGAACTTTCCCCCGACCGGCCTGCTCAATGGCCCGTGCAGCTAGTCCGCGGCAACAGGGTCTGGCGCGATCGGACGTGCCAGTCGGTTCAGGACCTGGGCCACGGCGGCTAGCCCGAACGTTGCGGTTACGGTCATGACGGAGCCGATTCCCCCGGCGCAGCTCAAGCCTCGAGGTCCTGCGCCGTTCGGCGCCGTCTCGCAGGTTTCTCCGGTGGCCGAAGCAGGTACCATCGGCTCGTCGGACCAGACGCAGGGGACGCCGAAGCGACGCTTGGGGTCGCGGCTGAAGCCATGTTCCTGACGAAGCAACCGGCGGACCCGCGCCAGCAGAGGATCCCCGGCGCTCTGCGCCAAATCGGTGACCCGGATTCGCACGGGATCGATCTTGCCGCCCGCACCACCCACGGTCACCAGTGGGAACTTGTTATGCCGGCAATGCGCGATCAGCGCGGCCTTGGCGCGCGCGCCGTCGATACAGTCGACGACCTGATCGAGGCCGCCATCCAGGGTCTCCGCCAGGTTGTCCGGGTCCACGAAGTCTTCTATCAGGCGCACCTGGCAGGCCGGATTGATGTCCAGCACTCGCGCGCGAAGGACCTCGATCTTGGCGCGACCAAGGGTGCTGCCCAAGGCCTGAAGCTGGCGATTGATGTTCGACTCGGCGACATGGTCGAGATCGACCAGCGTCAACGAGCCGACCCCGCTGCGCGCCAGGGCCTCCACGGCCCACGAGCCGACCCCTCCGACGCCGATCACGCCGACCCGCGCGGCGGCAAATCGCGCGAGTGCCTCGGCGCCGTAAAGGCGCGCGATGCCGCCGAAGCGCCGATTCAGATCTGCGACAGCGTGATTCATAGGATTCTCCGAGGGAGGCCTATTGGCAGGTCAGGCCGCCGGCCGCTGTTTTGCCCCGGAGCTCAGTGCGGCTCGGTCACCATCACCCGCGCCATCCCGGGTGTGAGCTCGTACTCGAACGGCGTCGGCAGGAACTCCAGCGGCCACTCGGGGGAAACGTCGAGCAACGGCGGAGGCGCCTGGATGTGCCGGTAAAGGTCGTCGCAGCGGAAGTGTTGCCGGCTGCGCGGGTCCTTGTTCAGCACCAGCAAGGCCTGTCCACCGCCGTTTATCGCGGCCTTCCAGAGCAACAGAATGCCCGGGTTGGGGTGGTCGAGCCGCTGCAGCTGGCTCTCTTCCCGGAACACCGGGTACGCGTCCTTGATCCGGTTCACGCGACCGATGAACTCGGTCAGGTCCACGGCCGGCTCCTCCCAGTGCTCGGGGCGGGTCCGGACCACGTGCAGCCGGTGGCGAAAGCCATACTCGTAGCCGATCGGCATCATGACGCCGGCCGAAAACAGGGCCGCGAACAGATACCGCTGCTTGAGCGCGTCCGCGTTGTGCCCTGACTCGCTGAAGAGCCGCTCGGTGTCGTGGCTCTCCGGGAAGCTGATAGAGGGCGCGATGCGCTGCGTGAGCTCGTACTGCTCCAGCAGCCAAGGACTGGAGTAGTCCCACCATTTGGAGCTGTTGAATATGTAGTCGAAGCCGGCGGAGGCGGTCTCCCGCGTCTGCTCGGGCGTGCAGCCCAGGGTTTCGGCCACGAAGACGACCTCGGGATGCTCGCGCCGGATACGCTCGATCAGACGTCTCCAGACCTGGGTCGGGATCTGGTAGGCAGCGTCGCAGCGGAAGCCCGTGAATCCCAGTTCGACCAGGTGATCGATGATGTCGCCGCAGTAGCTGAGCAGCCCTTCGACGTCGCTCGACTGCCGGTGATCGAACTGAGCGAGATCCCGCCAGACGACCCTGTTGCCGTCTTCTTCGACGCAGAAGGGGTGGGCCACGCGATCCCCGTCGCGCACGAACCATTGGGGGTGCTCCGCGACGAGCCTGGAGTCGACCGCGCAATGGTTGATCACCAGATCGATCATCAGCCGAAGACCGAGTCGCTCCGCCTGCTTGACCATCTCCCGGACCTGGGTCTCCGGGCGCTTGCGGGAACGGGGCGCCAAAAGGTCCGGGTTGATCCGAAAATAGTCGGCGATCGAGTAGAGGCTGCCCGAACGGCCGGGCTGTTGGATGGGATTGACGAACACCCAGTCGAAACCCATGGAAGAGGCGCGCTCCAGGTGCGGACGCCAGTCGCCGAAGGGTCCGGCCAGCAGCGGAAACAGGTTGTAGATCTTCATCGGGGTCCCTGAACCGGCCTCGCTACCTGTGGCGAATATAGTTGTAGATGTTCAAGTAATCCTGCCCCGGGATGTTCCAGGAGTAGTCGGTACGCATCGCGTTCTTCATCAGCTCCCGGAAGTGGTCCGGGTGGTTGAAGTAGCAGGCGATCGCGCGCCCCAGGGCCGATTCCAGCCCGGGTAGGTCGTAGTCCGCGAAGGCGTAGCCGTTGCGCTCGTGCAGGGGCCGGCTCGAGTGGTCCTTGTCGAACACCGTGTCGGCGAGTCCGCCCACGGCGCGCACCACCGGGATGGTGCCGTAGCGCAGCGCGATGAGCTGGGTAAGGCCGCAGGGCTCGAAACGGCTTGGCACCAGCATGATGTCGGCCCCGGCATAGATGAGGTGAGCCAGGTCCTCGTCGAAACCGATCTCCAGGTGACAGTCCGGGCTATCGTTGAGCATGCGCTTCAGGCCCCAGAAGTCCGCGTCGATGGAGGGGTCCGGGCTCGAACCGAGCAGCACGAACTGGGCGCCGTGCTCTAGCGAGTAGAAGATCGCGTGCCGGACCAGGTCCAACCCCTTCTGCGGGTCGAGCCGCCCGATGAACGCGACGATCGGCTTCTCGTTGTCGGCCAGCATCAGGCGCTGACGCAGCGCCCGCTTGTTGTCGTACTTGCCGTCGATGCTGCCCACGCCATAGCGGGCCGGGATGTGGCCGTCGACCTCCGGGTTCCAGACGTCGTAGTCGATGCCGTTCACGACGCCGCCGTATTTCATGTGGTGGGTGTGCAGCGTCGGCTCCAGGCCGAAACCCTGGCCCTGGTCTCGGGTCTCGAACGCGTAGCGCGGCGATACCGTCGTGATGAAGTTCGAATAGACGATGGCGCCCTTGAGCAGGTTCAGCGCGCCCGGATGCTTGTTGTCCCGCAACCGGTTGTAGTCAAAGAAGCGTTCCGGGCGCTGCAGGCCGGTGGCGCGCAGCAGTTCCATGCCGGTTACGCCCTGGTGCGCGAAGTTGTGGATGGTCAGACAGACCCGCGGGTGAGTCATGCCGAGCTGCTGGTAGATCTCGTAGAGGAATACCGGCACCAGGGCCGTCTGCCAGTCGTGACAGTGGATGATGTCGGGGTGCTTGCCCGCCTTCCACAGGAATTCCATCGCCGCGCGCGAGAAGAACGCATAGCGCAGCACATCGTCGGCGTAGCCGTAGATGCTCCCGCGGTTGAAGAAGTTGTCCTGGGAGTGGGGCTCTATGAAGAAGCACTTTCGATCATGGACGAACCCGAAGTAGACCGTGCAATGGATAGCGGCCTCATACCAGGGAACCCAGAGGTCCTGGTAGACCACGTGGAACTCATGGATCTGGTCGTACCGCAGGCTGTCGTACTTGGGCAGTATGATCTCGACGTGGTTGCCGCGGATCGCGAGCTCCTGGGTTAGGCCGAACACCACGTCCGCGAGGCCCCCGACCTTGGCGACCGGGGCCATTTCCGGTGCGATGTGGACGACAAAGAGGGCCGGTGGATGATCGACGACCGCGGCGTCCTCCCGATGCGGGACCCACTCTGCCGGGCGCGCGGTTTCTTCAGGACCGGGGAGAGATTCCTCGGCGGCGGGGACCGGTTCCTCGACCCGAACGGACTCGGGCCGCGAGGACTCGGTTTCGGCGACTTGCGCCGAGACGGCCAGCGGCGGCTCGGCAGCCGCCTCCGGGGTTTCCGCCTTCCTGGTAGCCGGAGCTTCCCGGGGTGTCTCCGCGATGGGGGCCCCAGACGTCGCCGCCTGTTCGGTACCGATACCGGTTTCGGGCTGGCGAGCCGGCCTGGCGGGAACGGACGCGGCGCCGCCCGCGGGTTCCAGAGTTCCAGTTGTCGGAGCCGTGGCGGCCTTTTTCGACGCCTGAACGGCGCGCTTCGCCGGCTTACCAGACGCTGTGTGCCCGGCGCCTGAAGGACGAACCGCAGGCTTGCCGGCTACGCCCGTCTTCTCATCGTCCGCGGCGTTCGTGGGCTGTTGGCCGGTTAGCGGCCGCGTTGCGTCCGGGCGGTGGACGCCGCCCCTGCTCGGTCCTGACGGTTTCTTCGCCATCGACTACTTCCTCGTGAACGGTCCGCCGCGCGGCTTCGAAGCCTGGGCTAGGACCACGAATACACTGGAGCTTGCGGCCATCGGAAAACGCTCGGCTTCAGGGTTGGCGATCCAGTCACGCCTCCCGGCGGATAACTCACGGGCCGGCGCGCTAGAACAGGTTGCTGGGTTTCGCTCTGAGCTCCGATCGTCGGCGCTCTCCACTGGAGCCACCATTGGCCACCCGTTACAAAGCGATTCGACGCCCGTTACAACTGGTTACAATTCGACCGTTGCAATATTAGCTGATGCTTATATTATGTTGTCCATCGAAGCAAACTTAATCTTTTCAGGAGACAGACATGTTGGCAGTACTTGCTTCCGTAGCCCTGGTCGTCGGTGGTTTCTCGTTCGCGAACGCGGTCGCAACAAGCGACAACGCCTCGCTGAAGGACAGCCAGTCACCGGTGGTTGAGGTCCAGGCCATCGAGACCGCGGACTCCACCTCCAATCGCGCCGGCCTCTAATCCAAACCTAATGGGCGATTCGAAGCCCCGAGTGTCACCCGACTCTCGGGGCTTTGTCATCGGCGCCCACCCGGACATTGTAATCCGCCTCTAGAACTCCTCTTCGACGCGGATGTCGCCGAAGCCGATCTCGCGCGCGATCTCGGTCGCGTGCTCCAGCGTATGGAAAAACTTGGCGGTCCCGCCGAGGCCCGTGTAGGGGCACCGCTTGCCGTCGCGGGTCAAAAAAATCAACGTCCAGCCGTTCGCGTCGCGGGCAGAGGCGATTACCGCCTCGGTCAGCTCACCGGCGTGCAGGGCGTGCATTGCCTGGTCATGGTCCATGATGGCTCCCGTAATTGAAACTGGCGCTTCGACGTCCTGACCCTGTACCAGCGCCCGACCGCGTTTCGAACCGGGGCACCGCGCCGGGGCCGTGCGTTCAATGCCGGCGAAGCACCCGGTCCAGACCCGTGCGCACCAGGTTGCCGGGCACCGCGAAGCCAATGCCGACATTGCCCCCGCTGGGGCCGATCAGGGCCGTATTGATGCCGACCACCTCACCCGCGAGATTGATCAGCGGGCCACCCGAGTTGCCGGGATTGATGGACGCATCGGTCTGGATGAGCTCGCCCATTTGATTGCCGACCACCCCGCTGCGGCCCACCGCGCTAACGATACCACCCGTGACCGTCTGGCCGAGGCCAAAGGGGTTGCCGATGGCGATCACGAAGTCGCCCACCTCCAGAGAGTCCGAGTTGGCGAACGGGAGCGCGGCGACATCCACCGGCCGGATCTTCAAGATTGCGACATCGGTGCGCGGGTCCGAGCCCAAGCGCTGGGCCCGGTAGCTTCGCCGATCCTTTAGCGTGACCGTGATCTCCTGGGCATCCTCGAGCAGATGGTTGTTGGTGAGCACATAGCCACGCCCCGGATCGACGATCAGTCCGGAGCCGACGCTCTGGCGCACCTGGGTGTCGCCATTCTCGGGTACCGGCATGCCGAACCGCTCCATGAACCGGCGGAAGTCCGGGTCACTGAGGAATGGATGATCCTCCAAAATGACCTCGGACTCGACGGCGACGTTGACCACGGCTGGAGTGACCCGCCGCATCAGCGGGGCAAGCGTTGGGTAGCCGACACCGGCCTTCCGGTAGGGGAAGTCGCCGGGTCGCGCCCCGTCCTCGTCGACCGGCCGCGGCGTGGCGCAGGCCCCCAGCATGAGCACCGCTAGGCAGGCCGCGGTCCAGGGCAAGCCACTATGCCTGATCGCTGCAAGCCATTGCGGGCAAGGCGAAAGGTAGATCTTGTTTTCCCGGGCACGCAACGCGAAGGCCCATCGCCGGGCTTTTGCGACATTCCCCATCGGGGTCGAGCTTGACAACTAGGGGTCCCTTCCTTGAATGCGTGGCGAGAGGGCCTGGGTCTCAGCGCACCAGGCCGCTCGCCACCCGAAGTCTGAGGTTGTAATCGACCGGCTGGTTTATCAGCAACGCGAACGGCTCCCAGCCGCCGCCCCGGCGCACATACCCGGCGTAACAACTGACCCCTCGCAGCGTGCCGGTCTTGGCGCGCACGGAGCTGTTGCCGTCCTGTACCGGCATCAGGTCGCGGTACGGGGAAAAGGCCTCCATGACATCCACCAGCTGCCGGGCGCTGAGCCGATTTCCGCGGGACAGGCCGGCCCCATCCTCGACGCGGAAGTCCTTCCATTCAAAGCGCTTGCGCGCGAAATCCGTCATGGCGCGCTGGGCGCCGGCCACGCTGACACGGCCCTTGCCGCTCGGATCGGCCAGACGCAGGAAGAGCGCATTGGCAATGAAATTGTTCGAATGCTTCAACATCGGTTGAATCATGTCGTCGAGCGTCCGGCTATTGACGTGCCGATAGACGAGCTTGGCGCCCCGAGGCAGCGGGGCGTTGCGTGGCTGGCCGCCGACCGCGATCCCGGCTCCCTGCATTTTGGCGGCCAGCAGTTCGCCGAAATAACCCACGGCGATAGCGCGCTCGCGCAGGTTGACACGTTGCTTTCCGGCACCGCCGCTCAGACCGAAACGGCGCGCCGTCTCCGTCAACGGGGTCTGGGGCTCGGCGCTGCTCACGTTGCCGCCGCTGCGTATCACGCTCACGGTATTGAAATTGGCCGCCAAGGCGGTGACCGGCGCATCGTAGGGGTTGTCGGATGACGAGCGTCCCGCCACCTCCACGTCCGGACTGAAGTAGCTGTCGTCGAGCCCGATTCCCGAAACCGAGCGTACGCCGCTCGACTTCAGACCCCGGACGACTAGATCCAGCTCCTCGGAGACCAGGTAGGGATCCGCCAGGCCCTTCACCCACAGCCAGCCGTCACGGTCCAGATAGAACTCGGTCTCAAACCTATGCCCACGGCCCCAGGTATCGAGCGCCGCCAGCGCGGTGAGCACTTTCATCGTCGAGGCCGGCACCATGGGTGCGTCGGCGTGGTAATCGATCGCCGACCTGCCGCCGTCCCGGACCAGCAGACTGGCCCCCGGCAGGCCAAGCACCTGGGAGACCGCATCCGCGGCGGCGGGTCCGACGACCAGGATCGAGAGCAGTGTGCCGATCCAGGCACCGCGGAAACGAATCGGGGTTCTTGGTACTGGACTCATCGTGTGCTCGTCGTCTAGGGAGGACGATCCGGGATTGCCCGGACAGGTGGCGTAGCATAGCCCAGATCCTGTCGACGGGGGCCGCCCTTTGGCCGGGACAACCGCGTGGATCGGGTAGACTGGCGACGCCAAGCCATTATCCGGAGGAATCCGCACTCGCCATGACGTGCACCCGGCGCCTGCTGGTTCTCCTGCTAATAGCCTTGCTACCGTGCCATGGCACGGCGCGGTCCTCCGATACCCCGTTCGTGGTGTTCCTCGTCCGCGCGGCGCAACTGGATTACGGCGACTCACGAAAGCTCGCGCGGCAGCTGCACAAGCGCGCCCGGCTCAAGCAGGGCTTCATGGGACACTCCTGGGTCTATCTCGAGGGGATCGACGAAGGCCGGCGTCAGGTCATCGACGCGGGACTGTCACCGAAGGGCGAAGGGGCCACGCGGTTCATTCGCGGCGTGCTGAATCTGTCCGAATACGGCTACCCGGACCCGACGGATGCGCAGAAGCTCAGCCCGCGCTTCGAGCCCGACCCGATCGCCTATCTCTGGCGCGACCAGGGCGACGGGTTCCTGCAACGGGCCGAAGCGCACAAGCTGCGACCCACCTATGCCGCCCGCGTCGACCTGGATCCGAGGCAGTTCCGCTCGATCCGTGCGCGAATGGACCCCGCTCTCCCCTCCCACCGCAGCTTCCAGCTAAACGGGCAGCAGTGCTCGTCCTTCCTGGCTGCCGTGGCGGAGCTTGCCGGTATCCGGCTGGAGCACGAGGTGACCATCGAGATACCGCCGCGGGTGACAGTGGGCAGAAAGGACTACCGTCTTTGGACGGATCCATCCTATTCGCGAATCACCGTGTCGTCGCCCGATGTGCTCGAGCGCAGTCTGCGGCGGCTGGTCAGGAGCGGCCGGGCCTCGGACGTGCTCCACTGGTATCTCAACGAACGCTAGCGCCCGGGGCGACAACTCGGTTGCCGACACCTCCAATATTCAAACGGAGACGGGCTCGCGCATAAGCGCTACGACCTCGCGCAGGCGCCGCCAGTGCCTTAGGAGCCGTTCGTCCCGCCACAGGCGCACGCGCGCGTCGGCCAGATCCATATCCAGCGTCCGCCGTCGAAGCACCGGCGGTTGGCCGCTCGGCGGTCCGAGCACCCGGGACAGCGCAGCGATGCGCGGGGTCCGTTCGCCTACTTTCACCGCGACGCCCGGGCTCGGCACAAACATGGAAAGCACGGCCCGCAGCCGTTTCAGGTCGGCATCTGGCTCAAGAACCAGGGGACCGGGCTCGAGATACGCCTCGGGCCAAACGCCGCCCGCTTGGGTCACCGGCAGGAGGTCACCGGTGCAATAACGCGGTAAGTCGCGGGACACAAGGCGGGCCGCCAGGCGACCAAAGGCGAAACCGGTCTCCGGGCGTTGCCTATAGGCCGCCTCGCCGGCGGCTGCCTGGGCGATGATCGCGCCGCAGTCGAACCGCTCGCTCATCACATGGAGAGTCAGCCCGCCGTAACGCCCCGCTGCCTGATCGCGGACGACGGCGTGGAACGGTTGTGGCCCGCGATAGGCCGGAAGGAGTGACGGGTGGATGTTCACGCCGCCGTGCCTGAATGTCGCCGTGACTTTACCAGGCACCAGACGCGGAAAACCGATACTAACCAGAACATCGGCGCCGAGGGCGGCAAGACGGTCCGCCAGGGCGTCCCAGTCGAGTGGCGGCGACAGCTCAATGAACGGAATGCGGTGGCGCCGCGTTGCCGCGGTGACTGACCAGCGCGGCGCGAGCCGGGCCACGAACCGTTCCCGTGCCATTCGGGGCGAGTGCCCGACCTCGTGATAGACAGCCACCGCCGCAACCCGGTGACCCGCGGCCAGCCAGGCATGAAGCGGCGCCGCCGACAATGGCGTCGGGTCCACGAAGAATACGGCCGTCAGGGGCCGTGCCGCCGTCTCCTTCATAGGGCCATCCTTTACCGAAACAGCCTGTGTATTCAATTCCTTCAAACGTCAACCGCCGAAATACTGACCTAGGCGCGGGATTTTCCTAGGCCAACTCATGGCCGGCCAATGCCTCGAGCGCCTTGACCAGCGCCGAGTGGTCCAGGTTCGACCAGTCGTGGGCGGCGCAGGCGTTGAAAAGCTCCTGCGCCGTTGCCGTGTTCGGCAGGCTGAGCCCCAGGGACCGGGCCCCGTTCAGTGCCAGGTTCAGATCCTTCTGGTGCAGCTCGATGCGGAAACCGGGATCGAACGTCCGCTTGATCATCCGCTCGCCGTGCACCTCCAGAATCTTGGAGCCGGCGAAGCCGCCCATCAGGGCCTGCCTGACCCGCGCCGGGTCGACGCCCGCCTTCGACGAAAAAAGCAGCGCCTCGGCCACGGCCTCGATGGTCAGCGCGACGACGATCTGATTCGCCACCTTGCAGGTTTGGCCGGCTCCGCTGTCACCCACCAGGGTGATGTTGGTGCCCATCAGCTCGAACAGCGGCCTGGCCCGCTCGAAGGCGGCATCGGCGCCGCCGACCATAATGGTCAGGGTCCCGCCCTTTGCGCCAACCTCGCCGCCGGAGACCGGCGCGTCCAGGTACTCGCAGTCCTGCTCGCGTACCCGGGCCGCGAACACCTTGGTCTCGATCGGCGAGATCGAGCTCATGTCGATCACCAGCTTGCCGGGGCTCAGGCCCGCGGCCACGCCGTTTTCACCGAACAGCACGGCCTCGACGTCCGGGGTATCTGGAACCATGACTATGATGATGTCGGCCCGTTCAGCCACCTCCCGGTGGGATGCGCATTCCACGGCCCCGCCGGCCACCAGCTCGGCCGGCAGCGCGGAGCGGTGCTTGACCAGGAACAGGCGGTGGCCGCCCGCTTGGAGGTGCCCCGCCATCGGACGCCCCATGATCCCAACGCCGATAAAGCCGATATTGCTCATTAGCCGATCCCCCTGGTCCGAAAGTGATTTGCACCCGCGGCTATTTCATGGTCGGCATGTGGAATGCCGCCCCCTCGCGGATTCCGCTGGGCCAGCGCGAGGTGATGGTCTTCAGCCGGGTGTAGAAATGCACGCCCTCGGTGCCGTGGACATGGGTGTCCCCGAACAGGCTGCGCTTCCAGCCACCGAAGCTGTGGAAGGCCATAGGCACCGGAATCGGCACATTGACGCCCACCATGCCGACCTGCACGCGCGACGAGAAGCTGCGCGCCGTGTCGCCGTCGCGGGTGAAGATGGCGGTCCCGTTCCCGTACTCATGGGCGTTGACGAGCGCGAGTGCCGCCTCGAAGTCGGGGACGCGTACGAGGCAAAGCACGGGGCCGAAGATCTCCTCGCGATAGATCCGCATATCGGCGGTCACGCGGTCGAACAGGGAGCCGCCGAGAAAGAAGCCCCTCTCATGTCCCGGCACCCTGTGCCCCCGTCCGTCGACCACGAGCCTGGCCCCCTCCTCCTCGCCAAGCGCGATGTAGCGGCGCACCCGCTCCAGGTGCTCGGCGGTGATCAGCGGGCCCATCTCGGCGGCGGGATCCGTTGCCGGCGCGATCTTTAGGGATTCCACTCGGGGCACCAGCCGCTCGAGCAGGGCATCGGCCACCGCATCACCGACGGCGACGGCGACCGAGATGGCCATGCAGCGCTCACCGGCCGAGCCGTAGGCAGCGCCGATCAGGGCGTCCGCCGCCTGGTCCAGATCGGCGTCCGGCATGACCACCATGTGGTTCTTGGCCCCACCGAGCGCCTGGACCCGCTTGCCGTGGGCGGTTCCGGTCCGATGGACATGCTCCGCAACCGGCGTGCTGCCAACGAAGCTGATCGCGGCCACCCGCGGGTGGGTCAGCAGCGTATCCACGGCCTCGCGGTCGCCGTGGAGCACGTTCATCACGCCGTCCGGGAGACCCGCCTCGGTGAGCAGCTCGGCCAGCCGCACCGAGGTGGAGGGCACCTTCTCGGACGGCTTGAGCACGAACGTGTTCCCGCAGACGATGGCGAGCGGAAACATCCACAGGGGCACCATGGCCGGAAAATTGAAGGGCGTAATGCCCACGCAGACGCCGAGCGGTTGGCGGATAGAGTGGGTGTCGATGCCCTGCCCCACGGACTCCGAGAACTCACCCTTGAGCAGATGCGGGGCACCGCAGGCGAACTCGACAACCTCGAGCCCGCGCACGACCGAGCCGCGGGCATCGCTGACGACCTTGCCGTGCTCGTTGGACACCAGCCGAGTCAGTTCGTCCAAATTCGATTCCATCAGCGCCTTGAACCGAAACATGACCCGGGCGCGCTGCAATGCCGGCGTGTCGCGCCAGACCGGGAACGCGGCGGCCGCGGCCTCGACGGCTCGACCGGCCTCGGCGGCGTCGGCGAGCGGCAACTTGCCGGCCCGATCACCTGTTGCGGGATTGAAGACATCGGCCAAGCGGGGCGAGACGCCCTCGACCCTTCGGCCGTTGATGTAATGGGGAACACTGTAGGTCATGACCCTAGCCTCGATTTGCGGCTCGCGGGATGAACCCGGTGAGCCGGGCGCGACTCAATGTACCGGTTTCAAGATCGGAACGACAGGAGGCCGTAACTGCAGGGCATGGGTTCCGGGGGATCCTGACCCCGTCGACCGGGTAATGGAGTCCTCGCGGCTATCGCGTTGGGTGTGGCCGAAAACCACCGCGGCGCTGGAACAGAAGGGCCTGCTTGGGGCAAGCCAAAAAGCCGCTTCGCGGCTCACACACAAGCCAATGCAGTTGATGGACGATCGGACGGGGCGCAACGAAAAACGATGAGGCAGGAGGCGGACCGACGATGCTTCAAGTCGCCGAGGTCGCTCGTTCGCCGTCGCGGCGATTAGGTCGGTTGGCTGTTCGGTCGGTGCGCCGAAATTGGGGCCACATCCCTGTAGCCGCAAGACCATTCCATAGGGTAAGCAGGTCGATTAGGTAGCGGAACCGCAAGCAAGGGTTCCCCGTCGCGGAGTCTCGAGAGCCCGTGAATGCGCCAGCCGAGATCCGCCCGGAGAAGGCCGCATGCCGGATTGAACCGGTTGTTTCACCGCAGCAAATGGTGCAACCTTTCCGCCCTTCTGCACCCTGTTCGCAGCGGCCGGTAATAAATGCAGGATTTCAACGAAGCTTTCGGGCTGGCGTTCCGGCTGGTCCTCGCGGCCGACGCGGATCTGCTGGAGATCATCGGGCTCTCGCTCCGCGTTAGTCTGACCGCCGTCATCGTCGCCTGCACCATCGGGCTGCCCCTCGGGGCCGCCATCGCCATTGCACGTTTCCGCGGGCGAACGGCCGTCATCGTCCTGCTCAATGCCTTGATGGGTCTGCCCCCGGTCGTCGTCGGTCTTCTGATTTATCTGCTGCTCTCCAATGCCGGGCCACTGGGCTGGTTGCAGCTGCTGTACACGCCGACGGCGATGATCATCGCCCAGGCCGTTCTGATCACACCGATCATCGCTGCCCTGTCCCGTGAGGTCGTCGAGCCACTGAACACCGAGTACGCCGAGCAGTTCCGCTCACTCTGCGTGCCACCGGGCACGGCGGTGGGCGCCCTGTTGTGGGACGCCCGCTACAGCCTGCTGACCGTCGCCCTGGCCGGTTTCGGGCGGGCCGTCGCCGAGGTCGGCGCGGTCATCATCGTCGGCGGCAACATCGATCACCTCACCCGGGTCATGACCACGGCCATCGCGCTGGAGACGTCCAAGGGCGATCTCGCGCTGGCGCTGGCGCTCGGCATCGTGCTGATCAGCATCGCGCTGACCGTCAATGCGACCCTGATGCTGCTGCGTCTGACCGCGACCCGGCACGCGTATGCTTGAAGCAGTCGCGATGGACGGACTGATCCGGCCGGCGAAAACAGCTGATTTGCCTGCTCCCGCGGGCGAGACACGCCGCCTCGTCTACAGGGTGGGGGACAAGACGCTGATCGACGGCATCGATCTCACCGTCCCGAGCGGAACCCTGACGGTGGTCATGGGCCCCAACGGGGCCGGCAAGAGCCTGCTGCTGCGACTGCTGCACGGCCTGCTGGACGCCCAACGCCGGCGCGGTGCTGTGGGGAGGCCGGCCGTTCGACGAGGACGAGCGCAGGCATCAGGCGATGGTGTTTCAACGACCGGTGCTGCTGCGCCGCTCGGTGGCCGCCAACATCCGCTTTGCGCTGAAGCTGCGCGGTACCGCAACACCTTATCGCGTCACCGAAATCCTCGGCGAGGTCGGTCTGGCCGCACAGTCCAACCAGCCGGCACGTCTGTTGTCAGGGGGCGAGCAACAACGCCTGAGTCTCGCGCGGGCACTCGCGCTGGATCCCCGCGTGTTGTTCCTGGACGAACCCACCGCCAGCCTGGACCCCGCCTCCACCGCGGCCATCGAGGCCATCGTGCTGAGGGCCCACCAGCGCGGGACCAAGATCGTCTTCGTCACCCATGACCTGGGCCAGGCTCGCCGCTTGGCGGACGATGTGGTGTTTCTGAACCGGGGCCGCCTGATCGAGCACACGCCGGCCCAAAGGTTTTTCGACGATCCCGGATCCGAGACGGCGCGCGACTATCTCGCGGGCCGTCTGATTCTGCGTTGACCACACTGAAGGAAGAGGAGAAAGCCCATGCTGCGAAGACATCTCGTGAAACTGGCCCCGCTAGCGCTGCTCGGCGGCGCGCTGCTCTGCACGACAGCTCTCGCCGAAGACAAATCCATCCTGCTGCAGTCGACGACCTCGACGGCCAATTCCGGCCTATACGACCATATCCTGCCGATGTTCACCGAAAAGACCGGGATCAAGGTCAATGTGGTGGCGGTAGGGACCGGGCAGGCGATCAAGAATGCGCAGAATGGCGACGGCGACGTGCTGCTGGTCCATGCCAAGCCCGACGAGGAGAAGTTTGTCGCGGACGGCTATGGCGTCGAGCGCTTCGACGTCATGTACAACGATTTCATCATCGTCGGGCCGGCATCGGATCCCGCCGGAATCGACGGCATGAAGGACACCCTGGCCGCCTTGACCAAGATTACAGACGCAGGAGCAAAATTTGCCTCGCGCGGCGACAACTCCGGTACCCACAAGATGGAGCTGGCGCTGTGGAAGGACGCCGGTATCGACCCGACCGCGGCGAGCGGCGGTTGGTACCGGGAGACCGGCTCCGGCATGGGCGCGACCCTGAACGCGGCCGTGGGCATGGGGGCCTACGCTCTGACGGACCGCGGAACCTGGATCAGCTTCAAGAACAAGGGGGACTACAAGATCCTGGTCGAGGGCGATCCTAAGCTGTTCAACCAGTACGGCATCATTCTTGTGAACCCGGAGAAGCACGCCAAGGTCAAGGCCGATGAAGGCCAGGCCTTCATCGACTGGATCCTGAGTGACGAAGGTCAGACCGCCATCGCGAGCTACAAGCTCGACGGCGAGCAGTTGTTCTTCCCGAACGCCAAGAAGTAAGTAGGAACCGCCCGCATGGCGCGACTAGGTGGCGCCATGCGGCTTCTTCGGATTCCAAGGGGATGCTGATCAAGTGCCATCCTTGGCCCGGACGGGAAACGCAGTAGATCGTTTCCCTAATCGTCCACTGCCAGGATGACGTCACTCGCCTTGATCACCACGGTCACCGCCTTCCCGTTCTCCAGGCCCAGCCGGTTGGCCGAATCGGCCGTAATGGTAGACGTCACGATATTCCCCCCGCCGATGTCCACCTGTATCTGAGCGCCCACCGTGTCCTTGCGGACATCCACCACCGTTCCCGCCAACATATTGCGTGCACTGAGCTTCATCTGTCTCTCCCGTGGCGGACTCAGCCGCCGTTGAAATGGACGTTTCCGAGACCGGTCACATCGTATCCGGCCAAGTCCCGGGCCTTCGCAAGAAACACGTCGGAGCGGAAAAAGCCGAACAGACGCTGCAGGGGCGGATCGAACCAAGCGCCACGGTCCACCAGGATGTCGAATCGTTCTCGCAACAGCGGCACGAACCCCAGGCGGAACTGCTGAGCCATCGCCCGCAGACCCAGAGCGGCATCGGCCTTGCCCTCGAGCACGGCAAGCGCGGCTTCGGATTCGGTTCGGGCCGTGTCGGACCACTTTAGATCGTCCAGGCCGAGGCCGGCCTGTTTCATCAGATGTCGCAGGAGGACCTGACTCCCCGCGGCTTCCTGACGGGGAACGACGCGACAGCCCTCCAATGCGGTCACGTCGGCGAACGCGGCGACGGCGTCCGGTGCGATGATCAGACCCCTCTCCCGCCAGGCGAATTCCACCAGCGCCACCGGGGCAGCGGCAAAACCGCCGCGCACGCTTTCGACATTCCAACCTCCTGTCCCGGGCTCGAAGACGTGAATCCCGGTCGCCACGCCCTCGCCGCGGCCGAAGCGCTCGAGTCCGTCCAGGCTGCCATCAAGAAAGGTCGCCAGTTCGGCACCAGACGTCCGTAGCGCCCATTCGAGCAGGGGCTCGTGGCTGCCGAGAAAGACCTTGCCCGGGCGATTGGAGCGCGTCGCAGCGATACCCGAGCTGTGATCGTCAATCCAGGCCTCGACGGCCCGGCGCGGAAACAACAGCTTACCGGTGGCACGTGAACAAGGCACGGCCCCGGAGGCGGCAAGATCGTAGACCTTGCGCTCCTTGATGTGCAGCAGATCCGCCAGCTCCTTCGTGGTCAGAAACTCGGTTGCAAAGTCCGCCATTTCAGTTCCGCGCCACAATTACCCGCATCCGCGGCGTTTGCGGAAAATTTTGCAGGATTCTGCAGCGAAAGCAAAGCGCCGGAGTCCGCTGTGAGGGACCCTAGGCCGAAGGCGACTTGGCCGCCAGATATTCGGCCGATTGCATCTCGGTCAGACGGCTGAGCAGACGCTCGTGGGCAAAATCCCGCAGACCGCCTGGATACAGCGACTCGATCGGGGCCGCGGCAGACATCACGAGCTTCACACGCTGATCGTACAGCTCGTCAATGAGGTGCAGAAAACGCCGGGCGGCCGCCTCGTGCCCCGGGGTCAGCACCGGCACGGCGGACAGCAGCACGGTGTGGAACTCGCGCGCGATCTCGATGTAGTCCGCGGCGGATCTGGGCGTGCCGCACAGGGCGTCGAATTCGAACCAGATCACATCCGTACCCTGACGGCGGACCGGGAACGTGCGGCCGTTGACCTCGAACTCCTGCACGTCCTCCGCATGCCCTCCTGTCAGGCGTTCGAACTGGTCCGCGAGGCGGGTCTCACCGTCCTCGGATTCGAAAAAGACACCCGCCTCCGTCAGTGCGCGCAACCGATAATCGGTCCCACCGTCGAGCTCGAGCTCGCGAGTATGCCGTTCGAGTAGCTCGATGGCCGGCAGGAACAGGGGGCGCTGCAAGCCGTTGCGGTAGAGGTCAGCGGGCCGGGTATTCGAGGTCGTCACCAGCGTCATGCCCCGCGCGAACAGGGCACGGAGCAGGCGGTGCAAAATCATCGCGTCGGCGATGTCGGTGACGACGAACTCATCCAGGCAGAGCACGCGAACTTCGCGCCGCAACTGATCGGCGACCCGTTCCAATGGGTCGGGCTGCTTGGGCAGCCTCGACATGGCGTCGTGCACGTCCCGCATGAAGTGATGAAAGTGCGCGCGCCGCTTGCCCGCGAGCGGGAGCTCGTCGACGAACCAGTCCATCAGATAGGTCTTGCCGCGCCCAACACCGCCAAACAGATAGAGGCCGCGCACCGGGGTTTCCGCGCGGGCGCGACGCCTCTGCAAGCGCCCCAGCAGCCGCGGACGCCAGCGGCGCTCGGGGCGCGCCACGAGCCGCCGATGCAGGTCCAGCAGCAGCTCAGCCCCTTCGCGCTGAGCCGCGTCGAAGGGCTCGAATTTCTGCTTGGGGGACGTGTCCATGGACCGCGTTCCGGGTCACCGATTCCGATCCGACGACCGGTCGAAACGTCCCACGCAGACCACCCCGCCGGCGGGCCCAAACCGTCGCCGATCGAGGACCGGAGCCGAGCAGATCTCCCCAGTCATCGCGCCAAGCATTGTTCCGCGCATCGTTATTTTTTGCCCTTCCCGCCGTGACAAAAGCAGCGAACCCTAATACTCTATCGCCCGTTTTGCGGCCGAAGTGCCGCGCCGGATCGCACCGCCCCGAGGACCACGCGCGTGCTCAACAAGCTCAAACGTTTCTTCATGTCCCTGTTTCCGGTGGACTCGAGCCGCCGCGGGGACTGCAACCGATGCGGCGCCTGCTGCAAGCTCCCCTATCCCTGTCCGTTCCTGCGTTACGACGAGGAAGGGCTCAGTAGCTGCGCCGTCTATTTTTTTCGACCCCCAAGCTGCCGCAAGTACCCGCGCACGGCCAGCGAAAACATTACCGCGGAGCAGTGCGGCTACTATTTCATCCGCCCCGACGAAATCCTGAACCGCAAGGGCCCGCTGAGCCCTGTAACGGATCCGTAGGAAGATGCGGATCAGATGCCGTCCTGGCACTTTGATCGGCTTGCGTTCCGAGAGGCACGCCTCTCGGAACGCTCCATTTTCAATGGCTTAGTTCCATTTAAAATGCCGGACCACCCTTGGCCCGGACAGGAAACGCAGTAGATCCGCAGTTCCGAGCACGGTCCGATCAACCCGCGCCTCATCCGGCCGGCAAAATCGCTTAACCGACGTTGGCACCCGCGCCCCACCCCTACCCTCCCCCTGAGATTCGAAAGGTATCCGGCAGTTATCCGCCGGCCAAGTGCGAGCGCAGGCGCCTGACGCCCTCCCGCAGGTCATCCAGATCTCGGGTGTAGGCAAAGCGGACATGGCGTCCCGCGTCCTGCTCGCCGAAATCCCACCCGGGCGTGACGGCAACGCCGCCCTCCTCCAGCAGCCGAGCCGCAAAATCCATCGAGTCTTCCGACACCGATGTCGGCAACCGGGCGTAGAGGTAGAAGGCGCCCTCCGGCCGGCCCTCGACCCGGAAGCCGAGGTCGATCAGTGCCGGCAGCAGGGTGTCGCGCCTGACCTGAAACTGGGCGCGCTGCCGTTCCAGAATAGCGAGGGTCTCGGGCTCGAACGCGGCGCAGGCCGCATGCTGGGCCAGCGTCGGGGCCGCGATGAACAGGTTCTGGGCGAGCCTTTCGAGGGCATCGACCGCGTCGACGGGGGCGGCGACCCAACCGACCCGCCAGCCGGTCATGCCGTAGAACTTCGAGAAGCTGTTGATGACGAACAGCCCCTCCTCGCCCAGCTCCAGGGCGGTGTGATCCGCCGCGTCGAACACCAGGCCCTGATAGATCTCGTCCACTACCAATGCGGCGCCCCTGGACCTGCAGAGCCCATAGAGGCGCGCGAGCTCCTGTTTTTCGAGCAGGGTACCGGTCGGGTTCGACGGTGACGCGACGACCACCGCCCGGATGTGCGGCGCCCAGGCCGCCTCGGCGAGCCCGGCCGTCAGCCGGTACCCGGACTCCGGCCCCGCGGGTACCGCGACAGGCTCACAGCCGATCAGGCGGGCGATCTGGCGGTAGCAGGGGTAGGAGGGGTCGCCGATCATCACCCCGTCGCCGGGGTCCAGCAACGAGATCAACACGAGCTGTAAGGCACCGGAGGCGCCCGGCGTAACCAGTATTCGCTCCGGGGCGACTTCCGCGCCATAGCGCTTGAGATAATCGCCAGAGATCGCCTGCCGCAGGGCCGGGAGGCCTGCGGCCGCGGTGTACTGAGTCAGACCGGCCGCAAGCGCTCTCCGCCCGGCGTCGACGATTGGAGCCGGGGTCGGAAAATCGGGCTCGCCGATCTCCAGATGCACGATGCGGCGCCCTGCCGCTTCCAGCTCGCGCGCGCGGGCCAACAACCGCATCACATGGAACGGCTCTGCAGCACGGGCGCGGGCGCTGAGTCTCGTCCCGTCCATCAGGACTTGCCGTACTGGCTCCGATTCAGCCGATCCAGCACCGCGAGATCGACCAGCTCGCTACCCCCCAGGTCCCCGACCAGCGCGCGTACCGGCGCGCCCGGCTCGCCCAAACCGTCGACCACCAGGGGCGCTCCGCCGAAGTCCTCGTCGGCCGTATAGGAGCTCACGGTCACCACGAGGGCCTCGATCCCCGCGCCGAGCGCGGAGCGCACGCCGTTGTCCGAGTCCTCGATGGCCACGCAGTCGGCGCCACTGAGCCCGAGACGCGCCAGCGCAAGCTCGTAGATGTCCGGCGCGGGCTTCTTGCTAGGCACCACGTCCCCGGCGGCGATCACGTCGAACCACCCGTTCAGCCCCGGCGTCCCGCAGTTGTCGAGCAGCGCGGTGACGTTCTCCGGGGTCGTCGTCGTGGCGATCGCAAGCCGCACGCCGGCATTCCTGGCCTCCCGCAGCAGGCGCAGGACCCCGGGACGCAGCGGTATGGTGCCCGACTCCAACAACGACACGTAGTGTCGGGTTTTCGCACGGTGCAGCCCGGCGACGAACGCATCCAGATCGACCGCGGCCGGGAGCGCGGGCTGGTCGCACTCGATGAAATACCGGATCCGTTCCTTGCCCCCGGTGACCCTCAGCAGCTCGCCGTAACGCTCGACGCTCCAGTTCCAGTCCAGGCCCGCCTCGGCGAATGCCTTGTTGAAGGCGGGCCGATGACCGTCGCGCTCGGTGTCGGCGAGCGTTCCGTCCACGTCGAAGATCAATGCCTTGATTCTGTACATCGAGCCGCCGCGACGACCTTCCGCGCTGAGTGTGACCTGGACGGGAAGGTTACCCGAGCGCGCCGCCGGGTGCACGACCGGGCGGATCCGTGCCGGGCAAGCGCACAATGAGCGAGCTTTGGTTGCCGCGCGGCCTGCAATCTGGTAGTAAAGGGCGTTTTTCGTGGGCCGGGTCTCCTCGAGTACCCGGTCGATGGTCCCATGGGTAGAGTCTTCGGGAGCACATTCATGGCCGAAGTGAAAAGCCAAGAAGCCAAGGCGTTCGGGTTCCAGCCCTATAGCGCCGCCGGCGACGAGGAGTACATGAGCTCGGGGCAGGAGGAGCATTTCCGAAAGATCCTGCGCGCCTGGAAGCAGTCCCTGATGGAAGAGGTCGATCGAACCGTCCATCACATGCAGGATGAGGCGACCAACTTTCCGGACCCGAATGACCGCGCCACGCAGGAGTCCGAGTTCAGCCTAGAGCTGCGCACGCGCGACCGCGAGCGCAAGCTGATCAAGAAAATCGACGAGGCCCTCGATCGCATTGAGGAGCATGAGTACGGCTACTGCGAGGCCTGCGGTGTCGAGATCGGAATCCGACGTCTCGAGGCGCGACCTACCGCAACCCTCTGTATCGACTGCAAGACCCTCGACGAGATCCGCGAAAAGCAGCGGGGCTAGACCTCCCGCGCACGGGTGCTCGAACACCTGCCCGGGTCTCGGGCACCCGGCAACTACAGGGGGCGTTTCGCCCCCTCCCCCACGGGACCGCTCCACTTCGGCTCCCTGATAGCCGCCGTCGCGAGCTACGCCGACGCGCGCGCCCACGGCGGCGAATGGCTGGTTCGTATCGAGGACATCGACCGCACCCGGGAGGTACCGGGTGCCGCGGACGACATCCTGCATACGCTGCGCGCGTTCGGTTTCGCCTGGGACGGCCCGGTCATCTACCAGAGCCGCCGCATCCCGGCCTACATGACCGCGCTGGACGAGCTCTCCCGCCTCGGCCTGGCCTACGCATGCGGCTGCAGCCGCGCCGAGGTCGCCCGGCTCGGACATGCCGGTATCGAGGGGCCCGTCTACCCCGGGACCTGTCGCGACGGCCTCCCGGCGGGCAGGCGCCCGCGCTCCGTGCGCTTTCGATGCGACGCCGGGGTAGTCCGTTTCCCGGACCGCGTCCAGGAAGCGCAGCAGCAGTCGGTGGCCGATGCGGTCGGCGACTTCGTGCTGCGGCGCGCCGACAGCATCCACGCCTATCAGCTTGCCGTGGTCGTCGACGACGCCGACCAGGGCATCACCGATGTCGTACGCGGCGCGGACCTCCTGCTGTCGACGCCACGCCAGATCCTGCTGCAGCGCGCGCTGGGTATCGCGACACCCCGTTACGCCCATGTGCCACTGGTGCTCGACGGGGAGGGCCGTAAGCTCAGCAAGTCTCTGGACGCCGCGCCGGTCGACCCGGACAACCCGCTGACCGCGCTGAACCGCGCCTGGGCCCTGCTCGGCCAACCGCCCGCGCGCACGCCCGGGCTCGACGCCTTCTGGGCGCACGCCATCTCCAGCTGGCGCATCGAGCACGTGCCCGCGACAACCGCGGTCGCGCTGAACGACCGGGACCCGGGGCATTGAGGCCGGGCGGGTTCGACGCCGGGCGTGCGCCGTCCGCGGGAAACAGGCAATATCGGCTGCGGCTCGGGACCGCGCCCGGTGAATTGGTAGACCCTGTCGGGCTGGACACGTCCGAGACCATGATCATGGCAACAGGTTGACGAGGAGCGCCCATGAGCAAACCCAAAAAGGCCGAGGCCCAAGCCGCGGAGCACACCCGCACCGGGATGTCCAAGGCGTTGCTCAAACAGGCCTATATCGACAACCTGTTTTATATTCAGGGCCGATTTCGGGAGGTCGCCACCCTGAACGACCTCTACCTGGCGGCTGCCTACACGGTCCGCGACCGCCTGCTGGAGCGATGGATAAAGTCCGCCCAGACCTACAAGGACTCCAAGGTCAGGACGGTCTGTCTGCTGTCCGCCGAGTACCTGCTGGGTCCGCAGCTGCTGAATAATCTACTGAACCTGGGCATCACCGAGGCCTCCCGGGAAGCCGGCCGCGAGCTGGGACTGGACTTCGAGGCCATCGTCGAGGCGGAGGAAGAGCCCGGTCTCGGAAACGGGGGACTCGGTCGGCTCGCCGCCTGTTATATGGACTCGCTCAGCACGCTACAGATCCCGGCCATCGGGTACGGGATCCGCTACGAGTTCGGCATCTTCGCCCAGGCCATAGAGGACGGCTGGCAGGTCGAGCGCAGCGACGCCTGGCTCAGGAACGGTAACCCCTGGGAGCTGCCGCGCCCGAAGCTGCGGTTCCCGGTCAAGTTCGGCGGCCGTACCGAGCAGTTCAAGGACGAGCATGGCAACCTGAGGGTGCGCTGGATCGCCGACATGGAGGTCAACGGGGTCGCCTACGACACCCCGATCCTCGGCTACGGGGTCAACAACGTGAGCCTGCTCAGACTCTGGAAATCGGAAGCGCCCGAGTCGTTCGATGTGCAAGTATTCAACGTCGGCGACTACTACGGCGCGGTCCACGCCAAGATCGAGGCCGAGACCCTCTCCAAGATCCTTTACCCGAACGACGAGCCGGAGGCCGGAAAGGAGCTGCGCCTGAAGCAGCAGTATTTCTTCGTCTCCTGCTCAATTCAGGACATGGTGCGGCTGCACCTGGGCACCGTCGGCCCGCTGGAGGGCTTTAACCGCAAGTTCGTCGTCCAGCTCAACGACACCCACCCGGCGCTGGCCGTAGCCGAGCTGATGCGGTTGCTGGTGGATGAGCACGGACTGGGCTGGGACCCGGCGTGGGAGATAACCCGCGGCACCTTTCGCTACACCAACCACACGCTGCTGCCGGAAGCGCTCGAGACCTGGTCGCTCAACCTGTTCGAGAAGCTGCTTCCCCGTCATCTGGAGATCATCTACGAGATCAACCGCCGGTTCCTCGACGAGGTGCGGATGCGCTTCCTGGGCGACGAGGCCCGCGTAGAGCGGATGTCTCTGATCGGCGAGCAGGGCGGCCGCCGGGTGCGCATGGCGAACCTGGCGGTCGTCGGGTCGAGCGCCGTTAACGGCGTGGCCCGGCTCCACTCGGAGTTGGTAAAGAGCACGGTGCTGAAGGACTTCCACGAGCTCTGGCCCGAGCGGTTCCACTCGGTAACCAATGGCGTCACCCCGCGCCGGTTTATCGCCGTCAGCAACCCGCGCCTGGCGGCCCTGATCACCGAGACCTGCGGCGACGACCGTTGGCTGGGGGATCTGTCGCGCCTGCACGCGCTCGAGGAACGGGCTGCCGACCCGGGGTTGCAGGCCCAATGGCGCGACGTCAAGACCAGCGCCAAGCGGGATCTGGCGGTTTGGCTGGAGCGCAACGCCGGCGTGAGCCTGGACCCGGCGTCTCTGTTCGACATCCAGGCTAAACGCCTGCACGAGTACAAGCGCCAGCACCTGAACCTGCTGCACATCATCACCCTGTATCAGCGCGTCAAACAGAGTCCGAACCTGGACCTGGTCCCGCGCAGCTTCATCTTCGGCGCCAAGGCCGCACCCGGCTACTACATGGCGAAGCTGATCATCAAGCTGATCAATGCGGTCGGGGAGGTCATCAACCACGACCCCCAGGTAAACGGGAAGATACGCGTCGCCTTCCTGCCAAATTTCAACGTCAAGAACGGCCAGCGGCTCTACCCGGCCGCGGACCTCTCCGAGCAGATCTCGCTGGCGGGCAAGGAGGCCTCCGGCACCGGCAACATGAAATTTGCCATGAACGGTGCGTTGACCATAGGCACCCTGGACGGCGCGAACGTCGAGATCCGGGAGGCGGTCGGCGAGGAGAACTTCTTCCTGTTCGGTATGACGGTCGAGGAGGTCCAGCGGCTGCATACCCAGGGCTACCGGCCCTGGGAGCGGTATCAGGGCGACTCGGAGCTGAAATCGGTCATCGACCTGATCAACTCCGGCCTTTTCTCCCATGGCGACGTCAACCTGTTCCGGCCCCTGACGGACAACCTAGTCAATCAGGACCCCTTCATGGTCCTCGCCGACTATCGAGCCTACCTGGACTGTCAGGAGCGGGTCGCCCAGGCCTGGCGCGAACCCGGAGACTGGACACGGAAGTCGATCCTGAACGTCGCTCGCATGGGCCGATTCTCGTCGGACCGGGCCGTCCGCGAATATGCCGAAAAGATCTGGCGGATCGAGCCCCTGCCGGTCGAGATCTGACCCGCGGGAGCGTTAGCCGTCAGGCAAGAAACCCGTGCTTCCGGTGCAAGGCAGGCCGTCATCTCCGTCCCCGAAGTCACCGGGTTCGATGACATCGGCTTACATCCATGGCTTCTCGGCTGCCGAACAGCGACGGCTGCTCGACCAGGCCGCGCTGCTCGCGCCAGAGGTCTTCGCTGGACTCGATCTGGGCGGCGCCGGCCGGATTCTCGAGCTCGGGTGCGGGGTCGGCGCCGAGCTACTCCAGATCGGGCACCGCTGGCCGGGCGCCGACCTGACCGGGCTCGAGCACAGCCAGGCGCAGCTCTCGGCCGCGCGCACGCTGCTCGCGCCGGCCATCGGCGCCGGCCGGGTGCGCCTGGTCCGCGGCGACGCGCGTACCCTGCCGTTCGCGCCGGGAAGCTTCGACCGGGTACTGACGATCTGGCTGCTCGAGCACGTCGACGATCCGGCTCGAGTGCTCGCCGAGGCGGCCAGGACGTTGGCCGATACCGGCCGGCTGATCTGCGTTGAGGTGGACAACGGCAGCCTTGCGTTCGAGCCGGCGGTTCCGGCAGTCGCGGACTGGTGGCGGCGATTCAACCTTGCCCAATCCGATGGTGGCGGGGACCCGTTCGTCGGCCGGCGTCTAGCCGCACTGGCGAGCACCCTGGGTTTCCGGGACATCCGCACCGAGACCTTGCCGGTGGTCACCAGCAGGGGCTCTCCCCAGCGCCGCACCCGGCTGCTCGACTACCTCGAGGACCTTCTGCTGTCAGGAGCCGACCGCCTTAGGGCCGCCGGACTGGCCGGTGCGGCGGATATCCGGGCGCTTAGATCCGGGGTCGAGCAGGCCCGCCGGGACACGACGATTACGTTCCGCTACTTCGCCGTGAGGCTCATTTGCCGCCCCCCGCCAGGCGGTCCGCGGTGGACCTGATAGTTCGCGCCGCATCGCTCTCGGCAGACCGTCATAAAAGCGTAATAAATAAACCAGAAAGTTGACCCAGATCAGAAAGGAGAACGACAACCAGCTAGCCCCCGAATTGCGACGCGCCCATACTTTAGTGGGGTCCGGAAACCCTGTCAGCCTTCAGCGTCGCGCTGGGAAATGGACGATCTTGCTCCAATCGTAGATGTTGTGCCGCTCAGGCACCCGTCGCCCCCCGGGGGCGACGCATTCGTTTCCTCCGTGCTACAAATCCCCTCGTCGCATCCCGCCCCCCCCCCCCGGACGAGCGCCAGGGGGACTTCGTGCCCCCATCCATTGCCGAGCATACCTCGGGTCCTACGCCCCGGGGTTCCGGCGCGTGGCGGTGGCGCACGAGACCCACGGAAACGAACGCCTTACCGCTGAAGAGCCCCCGATTTCGGGCCCTGGCCCAATTCCCCGCTTACAAGGAGTCGCAATGAAACGACATTTGCATGCCCTCTTCGACCTCAGCGTGCTCATGGACGCCCTGAACGGCCATCGCTCGACCAACGGTGATTCAAAAGCGCTCCTGGCGCTGGCGGCCAACGGACGTATCGACGGCTACATCTGCGCCGCCGTCGTCGACAACCTCCACGACCTGTTGACCCGCGCCTACGACCGGCCCACGGCCCAGCGCAAGCTTAACGAGCTCCGCCGGACGCTTCGCATCGCCCCGGTTACGGAGACCGTGGTCGACGGGGCCCTGGCACTGGGCTGGATTTATCTCGAGGACGCCATCACCCACGAGTGCGCCCGCATCAATGGCATCGAAAGCGTCGTGAGTCTGAACCACGGGGACTTCGCCGATGCGGCCCTTCCGGTATACAACCCGCGCGAGCTCCTCGCCGAGCTGGACACACCGGCGGACTGAAAAGCTGTCGCAAAAGCACAAAAAAAGGCTTTTGCGACACCCCGTGAAGCCGGGGCCAGGCGGTAGACGCTGTCCCGCGCGGCCCCGGCCCCCACAAACTCCAATTCGGGGCACTTCAGCCGTTCTTGGGCATGGGACAGCCGCGCCAACCGGAAAATCGAAGAGGCCACGCACAACCGTTTTCCCCGCATGCCCGACGCCACGTATGTCTCCCGGGCATCTCTCCACGAACAGTCTCGCCCTTGGAGGGTTGTTCGAGCGGGTCCCGTTGGGCCTCGTAGCCTGGTCCCAAAGCTCGCCGATGCTCGCTCTCGCACTCCCGAGCGGTCCGCAAGTCCTCTCGTTTGAGCCTTGACCGACCCTCAAGCCACCGCCAGCCTCGCATCTCAGGCCTTCCTCGACTCGCAGGGTCGCTCGGATTTCCTGTCCGCGCGCAGGCCCTCCGTTCAGGAGGCGTTCAGCTTGGCTTCTCTAGACTCTGCATCATCCATCGGCCAAGACCTCAATCGAAGACCAAGGAGCCAAGATCGTGTCTAAACATCGCTCGGCGATTCTGTTGCTGACCTGTGCGCTGACGGCACCCGCCGTCGCCGACGATCTCAACACCCGAGCCGCCGTGGGCGGTGGCCTAGGGGGCGCGCTCGGTGCCCTGCTCGGCTCGGAGGTAGGGGGACGCAACGGCGCCATCCTCGGCGGCGGACTGGGCGGCGCCCTGGGGTCAGTGGTGGCGACCGACGACTATCGTGAGCGACGGTATGTGGAGCGCCGATACTATTACCCGGCGAAGCGCGGAAAAGGCCACAGATACCGCCACGGGCACGGGCACGGCTACGGTTACTGGGACGACTGAGCCTTAGACCGGCCGTCGACCCCCTCTCAGGACGCGGCCCCCGGGCGGATACCGCCCGCCGGGGACAGGGCGGTCAGGAGCCGGCGAGCGCGTCGCGCACCCGGTCGAGACGCTCGCGTACCTGGACGGCCAGCGCGGAGACACCCGGCTGGTCGACCAGGCGTAGGACAGCCTCGGGATCCATGAAGGCCACCGTCACCTGACCGTCCTCCTCTTCCCGCACAACAACGTTGCAGGGCAAGAGGAGGCCGATATCCGGGTCGGCGTCCAGGGCCTGGTTGGCAAGGGGCGGGTTGCAGGCGCCCAGGATCCGGTAGGGCCGCCTCTCGACGCCGAGCTTCGCCTTCAGGGTCGCCTGGACGTCGATCTCCGTGAGCACCCCGAAACCTTCCGCCTTGAGGGCCTCGGTGACCTGCTCGAGCGCCTGTTCGAACGGGACCTTGACCTGGGTGGAAAAACCGTACATCGCTTGTATCTCCTGTGTCTGTTGTGTCTGTTAGAGTAGAGGGCAGGCCGCAACGCCCGTATGGTCCGGCTTATCGGTTACCGTCCCTTTCGTTTGACGGTGCCTAAATAGCCGAGCCATAGCCGTCACGGCCAGCCCTCCCTCATCAAACCGTGCATACGGTTTTCCCGTTCACGGCTTTCCGATGTGCTTAACGCCGAGGCATGCGCCGATTTCCAGCCTGCGGTGGTGGGGACCTTGAACAGTCCAACATGGTCGTATTAATGGTTGCAAAAGTCGCTGCAGCAGCAGTTGTCGGATAAACAGTCGCTTGGGCAACATGGGACCTGCGGATACTTACGCAACCATTAATACAGATGGGCATTGGGAAACCGGATATATCCTTGAGCCCGGCTCTGGAGCTTGTGGCGGCGACGCAGTTGCGTGCGCACGCGCTCCTCCGTATGCGTCTTGACCCGACCAAGTACCGTCGAGCAGTTGCGGTAGTGGAAGTAGCCTGACCAGCCCCGTAGAGCTTGGTTGACCTCACCGATCATGTCCGTGAGCGTCACCGGGGTGCGGCGTCGCGCGGTCAATTCCTTCACCCGATCCTTGATCCTAAGGCCGGCAGTTGGATCTTGTCCTGTCTAGTCTAACTGGCGGAAATAGTGGGGCAAGGAGGCGCCTATGACCGATCATGATCTTTGAACCGCCCCGTGAATTCCGGAGACTGTTTCGCTTAAGTCAGGCCACCAGGGCTGACTCGTCCTGTTGGCGATAATACGCCGCTTCAAACTCTGCTGGTGGGATGTTGCCGATCGGTTCGAGCAGCCGGCGGTTGTTGAACCAGTCGACCTATTCCAGCATGGCGCACTCGACGGCATCGCGGTTGCGCCAAGGGCCGCGACGATGGATCACTTCGGTCTTGTACAGGCCGTTGAGGGTCTCGGCCAGGGCGTTGCCGTAGGAGTCGCCACGGCGGCCGGCGGACGATTCGATGCCGGCCTGTGCGAGCGGCTCGGTGTAGCGGATCGACAGGTACTGGCTGCCGCGGTCGGTGAGGCCCTGCGGGGCCTTGCGGGCCCACAGCGCCTGCTCCAGGGCGTCCAGCACCAAGTCGGTCTTCATCGATGAGGCCACCCGCCAGCCGACGAAGCGGCGGGAAAACACATCGGTGATAAAGGCGACATAGACAAAGCCGGTCCAAGCCGCGACGTAGGTGATATCGGCCACCCACAGCTGGTTGGGCCGCGCGGCGATGAACTGACGGTTCACCCGATCCGCTGGCCGGTCGGTCGCCTCATCAGGGACCGTGGTCCGGCAGGGTCTTGCCGCGCAGCGCCCCCTGCAGGCCCAGAACGCCCATGAGCCGCTCCACGGTGCAACGGGCGACGGTAATCCCCTCGCGCCCCAGCTGCCGCCAGACCTTCCTGGCGCCATAGACGCGGAAGTGCGCCTCCCACACCCGTTGGATCTCGACCATCAGGGCCGCGTCGCGCTTGCTCCGCGCGGGCCGCCGCTCAGGATCCCCCGCCCGTCCCTTGTGTTCGTAGTACGTCGACGGGGCGATCGGCAGCTGTGCGCAGGTCGGCTCGACCCCGTGCTGCAGGCCGATGGGTGTCGATGAACGACACCATCATCGGCGTCGGCGGTCGAGCTCCGCCTGGGCAAAATAGGCCGCGACCCGGCGCAGAATCTCGTTGGCACGCTTGAGCTCGCGGTTCTCCTGCTCCAGCGCCTTGAGGCGCTCACGCTCCTCGCTACTCAGGCCCGCGCGGATACCCTGATCCCGCTCCGACTGACGCACCCACTTGCGCAGCGTCTCCGTTGTACAACAAATCTTGGCCGCGATGGGGTCTCGACTCGTGCCTGTTCTTGCCGCCACGCCCAGGCGGCCGCCCGCGTGAAATCGGGGACGTACCACGTAAACACTAAGTCGGCGTGAGCTTCAGTATTGCTCGGCGCCGGAAGCGCCGTCTTTCCTGCTCGGGCGCAATAGCGCTGAGCGACACTTGGAGTCGAGGATGTCCGCTCCAGGAGCGCGGGTTCAGGCGTAGATGCGGGTCAAGCGGATCTCGAGCTCGATGCAGCGCAACTGTATCGAGGTGTCGAGTCCCTGATGGATCGCCGTCTCCCAGCCGGATTCGGTCCGCCGATAAATCTCTATGCTGGGCTCGTCCTGGGCCACCAGCGCGTATTCCTGCAGGCTAGGCAGGCTCTGATAGGCGAGGCGTTTGTCCCCCCGGTCGGAACGCTGGGTGTTAGGTGAGAGGACTTCGATAACCAGCTTCGGATCGGTCTAAAAATAGCGGTCGCCGCGTTCCGTGGCGCATCGCACGAACAGATCCGGATACAGAAAATCGTCTCCGACACGAATCTTGAGGTTACTGCCATAAACACGGCAGCCCGACCCCTGCAGGTGCTGGTGGAGCGCGGCAAGCAGATTGGCGGCGATTTCCTCGTGCCGGTCGCTGGCGCCCGTCATGGCGTACAGGTACCCGTCGACCAGTTCGTGACGCGTCTCGCTCTCCCTCTCAAAATTAAGGTAGTCGGATACCGACATACGGGGCAGGGATTCGGCGGCGATCATGTTTGTTTCTTGGCTTGGTTGCGGAAATTGCCCATCGATTTCCTGCCGTCGGCGGAATCGCACGTCCAGTGTAGATGTCCGTCCAAGGGGACACAAGAACACGCCGCGCCGAGAACGGGGTCACCCCACCGAACGGGGTATTCGGAAGGTAAATCGGTGCAAAGGGATACGGGGACGTACTACGACGTAATGCCCGTGGCCCGCACCGGGTAGAGTCTACGTTGTTCGCTCGCGCTTGGCCGAACGAGATCGGCTCAGCGGTACTGCCGCAGGTACCACCACTCGAACCCGCGCTTCAGCCAGTGAAACGCGCGCATCGACGGGAGCACCAGGTTCCGCTTCTCGGTTCGCGCGACAAGCATCCCGGTCTCGTTGGCGTCGACGATGCAGACCAGCTCGACACGAAAGGTCTCGGTCGGCTTCCGGCCCTGTAGCTCGGCCGCCAGGTTGAGCGCGGCGGCGCGGGCCTGCAGATCGGCCATGTGGGCCTGCTTCGGCATCCAGTCGGGGCCCGGAAAGCTGCCAGAGTCGCCGGCGACGTAGACCCGTTCGAACCCCGGGACCCGGCATTGGGCGTCCGCCTGGAGCAGCCCGCCCGGGGAACGCGGGAGGTCCGTATTGTCGAACCAGAGATTTCCGGTCATGCCGGGCATGAACAGGATCAGGTCGGCGTCGAACTCCCCGCCCTCGGTCATCACCTTGCGATCGGTGAATCCCTTGAGCTTGTGGCCCAGATGGGTCTCGATCCCGCGCCGCTGCATCTCCCCCAGCAGGCCGTCGACGGCCTTCGGCCCCAGCCGGTTGCCGGGGCGCTCCGCGGGCGTGAAGAAGACGAGCCGGAAGCGGTCCCGCCGGCCCTCCCGGCGGAGCTGGTTGTCCATGCCGAACAGGAACTCGAACATGGGCCCGCCGCGCATGGAACTCGGCTCGTTCGGGTTTCCGGCGAAGCCCATCGCGATGCTGCCGCCGTCCATTTGTTTCACCCGGTCCCGGATCGCCTCGGCGGCCGTTATTCCCTCGCAGGGGGTGATCGCGTGCTCGATCCCGGGAAGCTTCTTGATGAACCGCCCGCCGCTCGCGATGATCAGGCCGTCGTTGTCGACGGCGTCGCCGGTCGTCTGCAGCCGGCGCCCGCCGTCGGTGAGCCCGGTCGCCTCCGCGGCGACATGTGTGACCCGCTTGCGCTCGAAGAACGCCTTCAGGTCGATGCGCAGGTCCTCGCCGGTGCGCAGCCCGGACGGGACCCAGATCAGGCCCGGGTAGTAGATGAATTCGGCCCGCGGGCTCACCAAACTGATCTCGGCGTCCATCCCGGACGAGCGGATGGTCCGAACCGCGGTCAGTGCCGCGAAGCCTGAGCCGACTATAGTGATGCGAGGCATGATCAACTCCCGGGCGAACCGGCCTTGAGCAGAGACTCAAGCGCCGGCCAGACGTTATCGAGTATCCGCGGCTGCGCGGCGGCGGCGGGGTGGATCCCGTCCGCCTGCATCAGGCCGCGGTCCTCGGCCACGCCGGCAAGCATCTGGGGCACCAGCGGCACACCCTCGGCATCGGCCACCTCCCGGAACACGGCTTGAAAGCCCTCGGTGTAAGCCGCACCGTAGTTCGGCGGAAGGCGCACGCCGAGTATCAGGACGCGCGCGCCGGCCGAGCGGCCCTCGCGGACCAGGGCCGTCAGGTTCTCTCGGATGAGGTCGAAACCGAAGCCCCGCAAACCGTCGTTGGCGCCAAGCTCGATGACGAGCACCTCGGGCTGCTCGCGCTCGAGCAACGGCGCGAGGCGCGTGAGACCGCCGGCCGTGGTGTCCCCGGACACGCTGGCGTTGACGACCCGATGGGGAAGACCGAGCGTGCGGATGCGCTCCTCGAGCAGCCAGGTCCAGCCGCTCTCGCGGGCCAGCCCATAGCCCGCGCTCAGACTGTCCCCGAGCACCAGGACCCGAGGGGTCTCGGCGCCGGCGGCGGGTAGCGACAGGGCGGCAAGCAGGAGTAGACGAAACATGTCGGCGCAATCGGATCAGGTGGTTTCCCGTGCGAGCGGGCTCGGCAAGCATGTTAACGGCCCGGCCGGCGGCTTGACCATCCTCCATGGCCTGGATCTGGAGGTGAGGCGCGGCGAGGCGGTCGCGATCCTCGGCGCGTCGGGCTCCGGCAAGTCGACGCTGCTCGGCCTGCTCGCCGGTCTGGACTCGGCCAGCAGCGGCGACGTCTGGCTCTGCGACCAGCGCCTCGACGGGCTTGACGAGGACGGACGGGCGGAGCTGCGCGGCGGGCGGGTCGGTTTCGTCTTCCAGAACTTCCAGCTCCTGCCGACTCTGACCGCGCGCGAAAACGTCCTGCTCCCGCTGGAGCTCACGGGCGCCCCGGACGCCGACGCCCGGGCCGATGATGCGCTGGATCGCGTCGAGCTCACGGCCAGGGCGGGCCACTACCCCCGCCAGCTCTCCGGCGGCGAGCAGCAGCGGGTCGCCATCGCGCGCGCCTATGCGCCCCGCCCCGCGGTGCTGTTTGCCGACGAGCCTACCGGAAACCTGGACCAGACCACCGGCCAGCACATCATCGACCTGCTGCTCGATCTTCGCGGCGAGGCCGGGGCGGCCCTGGTGCTGGTGACCCACGACCCGCGACTGGCCGAACGTTGCGACCGCCGCCTGCTGATGCGCGACGGGCGCCTGGGACCCTACGAGTGAAGGCCGCCGGACAACATGCGCCGAACATGGCCGCCAGCCCCTGGAGGATCACGCTTCGGCTGCTGCGGCAGGACTGGCGCAGCGGCGAGCTCTATCTGCTGACCACCGCGCTGCTCCTGACGGTGGCGGCGATCACCGCCGTCGGCTTCTTCACCGACCGGGTCGAGCGGACCATGGCGCGCCAGGGCGGCGAGCTGATCGCGGCGGACCTGGCGATCGACGGTTCGTCCATGCCGCCCGGGGACTATGAGGAGCAGGCGGCCTCGTTTGGGCTCGACACCGCGGGCACGGCCGAGTTTCCGAGCGTCGTGCTCGGCGACGACGGCCCTCAGCTGGTTCAGGTGAAGGCCACGGATCCCGGCTACCCGCTACGGGGCCGGCTGCGCGTCCAGGATGCGCTCGGCGGACCGGAGCGCGTCGTCGAGCAGGGCCCCGCACCGGGTGAGGTCTGGGTCGAGGCCCGGCTGCTGCGGCTGCTCGACGCCGAGGTCGGGGACTCGATCGGGCTCGGCGACGCGCGGCTGCGCATCGGCGCCATCCTGAGCTTCGAGCCCGACCGTGGCGGCAACCTGTTTCAACTGGCTCCGCGGGTGTTGATGAGCCGGTCCGATCTGGCCGGGACCGGGTTGGTCAGCGACGCGAGCCGCGTCCGCTACCGGCTGCTGATCGCCGGCGACGCGGAACCGGTCGAGCGGTTCGGCGCCTGGCTCCGCCCACGGCTGCCGAGCAACCTGTCCCTGGTCGACGGTCGCAATGCCCGCCCCGAGTTCGAGTCGGCCGTTGAGCGCGCCTCGCGTTTCCTGCACCTGGCCACACTCGTGACCCTGCTGGTAGCCGGCAGCGCGATTGCGCTCGCGAGCCACCGGCTGGTCGAGCGCCAGACCGACGCGGTTGCCATCATGCGCTGTCTCGGAGCACGCCGGCACCTGCTGGTCCGCGTCTTCGTGCTGCGTCTGCTGCTGTTCGGGCTCGCCGCGAGCCTGGCCGGCTGCCTGATTGGATGGCTGGCCCAATTCGGCCTGGTCCGCCTGTTGGCGGACTGGTTCGCGGGGGACATGGGCACAGCGTCGCTGAAGCCCATCGGCGTCGGTATTGCGACCGGCATGACGGCGCTGCTCGGATTCGCCTTGCCGCCGCTGATGCAGCTCGCGCGGGTGCCGCCGCTGCGCGCCCTGCGCCGCGACCTGGGCGCACCCAGGGCGTCGGCCGCCGTCGCCGTGGTCGCGGCGGCGCTGGCTCTGAGCCTGCTGGTCTTCTGGCAGGCGGGAGACGCCGCGCTCGCGTCCAAGCTGCTCGCGGGCGTGCTCGGCGCCCTGATCGCGCTGATCGGCTCCGTCCTCGTGCTGGTGCGCATCGCCGGCCGGGTCGCCGGGCGCGCGCGGGGCGTCTGGCGGCTCGGGCTCGCGGCCCTGGCCCGGCGTCCGGCCGGCGCGGTGCTGCAGATCACCGGCTTCGGTCTCGGGATACTGGCGCTGTTGCTGCTGGCCGTGGTGCGCGTAGACCTGCTGCGCACCTGGCGCGACAGCCTGCCCGAGGGTGCGCCGAACCATTTCCTGATCAACGTGCAACCGCAGCAGGTCGAGCCGCTGGAGTCCTTCTTCCAGGCAAACGGCATAGCCGATGCCGCGTTGTATCCGATGATCCGCGGCCGGCTGCTGCGCATCAACGACCGCGAGGTCAAGCCTTCCGACTACGAGAATCCGCGCGCGGAGCGGCTCCTGGACCGTGAGTTCAACCTCAGCCACGCGCTCGAGTTACAGGGGGACAACCGCATCGTCGCCGGCAGCTGGTGGAGCGGCGAGGACGCGCCGCCCCAGTTCTCGGTCGAGCAGGGACTCGCGGAGACGCTCGGGATCGAGCTGGGCGACTCGTTGACCTTCTGGGTCTCGGGCCATGAGGTCAGCGCAGACGTGACCAGCCTCCGGCGGGTCCAGTGGGACAGCTTCAACGTCAATTTCTTCGTCGTCTCGCCGCCGTCGCTGCTGGGCCAGGAGGCGGCCACTTATATCACGAGCTTCCACCTGCCCCCGGACCGCGGGGCGATCGTCCCGGAGCTGGTGCGCGGCTTCCCGAGCGTGACCCTGCTCGACGTCGACGCTCTGATCGGGCAAGTCCGGCAAGTCGTGGACCGCGGGGTGTTGGCCGTCGAGTACGTGTTTCTGTTCACCCTTGCCGCCGGCATGCTGGTCATGTACGCGGGAATCCAGGCCAGCCTGGAGGAGCGGCGGGTCGAGCACGGCATCCTGCGCACCTTGGGCACCGGGCGGCGCGCCCTACTCGGCAGCCTGGCGGTGGAGTTCACATCGGCCGGGCTGCTCGCCGGGCTGCTGGCCTCCCTGTTCGCCGAGCTGACCGGCTGGCTGCTCGCGGACCAGTTGTTCGGGCTGGAGTTCCAGTTCAACCCCCTGCTTTGGATCACCGGCGTACTGGGCTCGGGGCTTCTGATCGGGCTGGCGGGTACACTGGCCACCTATCCCCTGTTGATCCGTCCGCCGCTGCAGACGCTCAGGCGCGCGCAGTAGCCGCCGCACGGCCGGGCCGGCGCGGACGCGCCTTCGCCGCGCTCCGGCCATGCTGTTACCATAGGCCCGACTTCGAACCGGGCCGCCCCGATGACCCACAGCCCCCGTGCTTTTCCATCGCCGTTACCGGCATTGATGCTCGGCCTGTCCCTGAGCCACGCGGTCGTGGCCGCGCCCGACCCGGCGTCACTCGACCTTCGGGTCACGGACTCGGACCTGGGGCCGACCATCACACTTCAGGAGCACGAGAACCGCACGGTCGAGGAGTATCGGGTCAACGGCAATCTCTATATGGTCAAGATCACGCCCAGCGTCGGCGCCCCCTACTACCTGGTCGACGAAGACGGCAGCGGCGACATGGCCTGGCATCGGGGCACGAGCCGTGTCGAGAACCAGGTTCCCCAGTGGGCGCTACTGTCCTGGTAGGCGCGACGGAAACGCGGATCAATTCAGCGTTTCCCTGAGGGACACCGGCCCTAGGTCACAAGCTCAAAGTGCACACGTTGAGAGTTGCTTCGATGAAACACCCTATCGTCTGGCTCGCCGGCGCCCTGCTCGCCGGCACCCTGCACCAGGCCGGCGCCGAAACGCTGGAGGACGTGAAGCAGCGCGGCACGCTGCGCTGCGGCGTCAACGGCGAGGTGCCTGGCTTGTCCTACAAGGACGCGAGCGGCCACTGGAGCGGGCTCGACGTCGATTTCTGCCGCGCGGTCGCCGCCGCGGCGCTCGGCCAGGCCGAGAAGGTCGAATTCGTCCCCGTAAACGCGGCGAACCGTTTCGACGTGCTGCGCGAGGGCGAGGTCGACCTTCTCTCGCGCAACACCACCTGGACCCTGTCGCGGGACCTCGACCTGGGGGTGGTCTTCGTCTCTCCGATTTACTACGACGGACAGGGGTTCATGGTCAGGCGGGAGACCAGCACGCTGAGCGCGCTTGAGCTCAGCAACAAGCCCGTCTGCGCCATCGCCGACACCACCGGACCCGAGAACGCCGAGCGTTACTTCACGCGCCATCGGATGGTGCTGGAGCTCAAGCAGTTTCCGGACATCAAGGCCGCCACGGAGGCCTATCTGAACGGCGACTGCTACACCCTGACCACCGACCAGTCCCAGCTGCACGCGGTGCGCGCGGGATTGGGCGCGGCGAGTGCCCATCGGATACTGCCCGAGGTGATCTCGAAGGAACCCCTGTCCCCGGCCGTGCGGCGGGACGACGAGCGCTGGTTCGACATCGTGCGCTGGACGCTGTTCACGATGATCGACGCCGAGGAGGCCGGGATCGACTCGACCAACGTCGAGCAGGCCCGCGCCCGGGCCCGCAGCGACGAGGTGCGCCTGCTGCTCGACGTCGACGGGGAGACCGGCAAGCTGCTCGGCCTCGACCAGGGATGGGGCTATCGGATCATCGACCAGGTCGGCAACTACGCCGAGATCTTCGAGCGCAATCTCGGAGACCAGTCCCCGCTCAAGATCAAGCGGGGACTGAACGCCCTCTGGCACGACGGCGGCATCCTGTACGCGCCGCCGGCGCGCTAAGAACAGGCGCCGCCGTACGGCGGCGCCACGGACCCCCGATCGCTCACAGAGCGCTGATCGAAATACCAGAGACCCCCGATGCCGCTGATCAAGCCCTTTGCCGGTCTGCGCCCCGCCCAAGGACGTGCCGCGGACGTGGCCGCCCCCCGTATGACGTGATGAACGCCGCGGAGGCCCGGCGGATGGTCGAGGGCCGGCCCTGGAGCTTCCTGCACATATCGCGCCCCGAGGTCGACCTCCCGGCGGGGACCAACCCCTACTCCACGGGTGTCTATGCGAAGGCCCGGGAGAACCTGGACCGGATGCTGGCCGAGGGCGTGCTGGCGCGCGACCCTTCGCCGCGCTATTACGTCTACCGGCTCACGATGGGCGGGCATGTACAGACCGGGCTGGTGGCCGCGGCGTCGGTGGCCGCCTACGACGCCGAGCGGATCAAGAAGCACGAGTTCACGCGCCCCGTGAAGGAAGACGACCGGGTGCGACAGATCGACGCCCTGAACGCCCAGACGGGCCCGGTGTTCCTGGTATACCGCAGCACCGCGGCGATCGACGGCACGCTCGCCGAGGCCAGCCGGACCCGGCCGGCGGTCGACATCCGGGCCGCTGACGGGGTTCGCCACGAGCTCTGGGTCGTCGAGGATGAGGGTAGAATCGAGCGCCTGAGCGCCGCGTTCGACGCCTTGGACGCACTCTACGTCGCCGACGGCCACCACCGCTCGGCAGCGGCCTCGCGCGTGGCCGCCGCAAGGCGCGCCGGCAACCCGGATCCCACCGGCGAGGAGCCCTACGAGTACTTTCTGTCGGTGATCTTCCCGCACGACCAGATGCAGATCCTGGCCTATAACCGGGTGGTCGCCGACCTGCGGGCGACAGCAGGACATCCCTGATGCGCGGCTCGCCGTCTCGTTCGCGGTCGAGGGCAGCGCGGAGCCGGCCCTGCCGGAGCGGCCCGGCAGTTCGGCATGTTCGTGGCCGGCCACTGGTACCGTCTGCAGCTCGACCCGGCGCGCATCCCCTACGACGACCCGGTGGCGCGCTGGACGTAAGCCTGCTGCAGGACCACCTGCTCGACGCCCATGCTCGGCATCGGGGACCCGCACGCGACGAGCGCATCGACTTCGTCGGCGGCATCCGCGGGCTCGAGCCGAACTGGAGCGGGCGCGTGGCACCGGCGAGATGGCCGTGGCCTTTGCGCTGTTCCCGACCCGCGATGGAAGCACCTGATGGCGTCGCCGACGCGGGCGAGATCATGCCGCCCAAGTCCACCTGGTTCGAGCCGAAGCTCGCCGACGGACTGGTCACCCACGTCCTGGACTGACAGGCCGAATCCGGCACCGGACGCCGAGTTGCGACGAGCGTTGGATTCCAGCGCCATCGACGCCAGCTAAAGTGATCGAACAGGCCCCGGCCCGCACTCGGCGCGGCCGCCGGCCCATGGAGCCCGCCAAGCGCGCACGAGCCATGGTCAAGCCCGTCTACAACCTCCCCGAGCCTGCGTCGGACGACGAGAGCGCGATCCGTCACTGGCTCGACAGCCTCGCGACTCACTACCCGCGCGATGAGCTGCTGCTGATCGCCGGCGCCTGCGCGGCCCTGACCCGCTGCCAGGGAGACCACCGGATCGAGACCGGCGAGACCCACGTGCGTCATGTGCTGTCCACCGCCGACATCCTCGCCAACCTGCGCATGGACTACGAGACCCTGATCGCGGCCCTGCTCAACGGCTGCATGTCCCAGGGCTATGTCACGGAGGTGCAACTGGTCGAGCGCTTCGGCCCCGGCATCGCGCGAATGGTCGGCGACCTGGCGAAGATCGGTCAGATCGCCAACGTCGAGGCCATCATCGCCGCCAAGGACAAGAATGAGCATGAGGAGAACCTGCGCCGACTGCTGCTCGGGATCGCCGAGGATGTGCGGGTCGTGCTCGTGGTCCTCGCCGAGCGCGTTCATGTGATGCGCGCGATCAAGCACCTGGATCCGGAGCGCCGAACCCGGATCGCCCGCGACACCCAGCGCGTCTACGCCCCGCTGGCCAACCGGCTCGGCATGTGGCAGGTCAAGTGGGAGCTCGAGGACCTGTCGCTGCGGTATCTGGAGCCGGCCGAGTACAAGCGGATCGCGAAGCTGCTCGCCGAACGGCGCCAGAAGCGGGAACGCTACATCGCCGACGTCATCGCCACCCTGCGCGACACCTTCGCCGAGGCCGGTATCAGCGCCGAGATAACCGGCCGCCCGAAGCACATCTTCAGCATCTGGAAGAAGATGAAACGCAAGGGCGTCGACATCAAGGACATCTTCGACCTGCGCGCGGTACGGGTGCTGGTCGACGATGTGGCCACCTGCTACGCCGTGCTCGGCATCGTCCACGGCCTCTGGACACACATTCCCGAAGAGTTCGACGACTACATCGCAACCCCGAAAGGAAATCTGTACCAGTCCCTGCACACCGCCGTCGTGGGTCCCGAGGGCAAGTCGCTCGAGGTGCAGATCCGCACCCGCGAGATGCACCGGCACGCCGAGTTCGGCGTCGCCGCGCACTGGGCCTACAAGGAATCGCGAGGGCACGATGTCGAATTCCAGAACCGTCTGGTATCACTGCGCCGCTGGCTGGAACGCAAGGGCGACGACGACGCGGACACCGGCGAGCCGTTCAATGCCCAGATCAATCCGGCGCACATCTATGTGCTGACGCCCCAGAACAAGGTGGTCGAGCTCCCCAAGGGCGCCACACCGCTGGACTTCGCCTACGCGATCCACTCCGAGGTCGGGAACCGTTGCCGGGGCGCCCGCGTGAACGGCCGTATCGTGCCCCTGAGCTGGCAGCTGAACAGCGGCGAAACGGTCGAGATTCTGACCAAGAAGAACGCGACACCGAGCCGTGACTGGCTGAGCCCGCATCAGGGTTATCTGACCACGAACCGCGCCCGCAACCGGGTGCGCCAGTGGTTCAAGCAGCAGGACTACGCACAGAATCTGCAGGAGGGGCGAACCAGCCTGGACAAGGAGCTGACGCGGCTCGGGCATCGAACAGAAGTCCCAGCTGGATCAGATCGCAACGAGTACAACCTGAAGGCCGCGGACGACCTGCTGGCCGCGATCGGCCGGGGGGACCTCGCGGTCGGCGTGGTGGCGCGCCAGATCGGCGAGCCCCGGGTCCCAGAGGCCAAGCCCGCTGTCACCAGGCACCGGAAGCCCGATAAACTCGGCCCACGCGCGGGGGCCGGCGACGTCGTCGTCGAGGGCGTGGACGACCTGATGACCCAGGTCGCCCGTTGCTGTAAGCCGGTGCCCTACGACGATATCGTCGGCTTCGTCACCCGGGGGCGCGGCGTGACCGTCCACCGGCGCGACTGCCCGAACGTGCTGCACCTGTCGCCGACCGAGGTCGAGCGGCTGATCCAGGTCCGCTGGGCCGGCCAGGCGGCCGAGTCGAGCTATCCGGTGGACGTGTGCGTGGTGGCCGCCGACCGCAAGGGACTGCTGCGCGACATCTCCTCCGTTTTCGCCGACGACGACGTGGACGTCACCGGCGTCAACACCCGCTCGGACCGTCGCACCGACACGGCGACCATGCATTTCACCGTCGAGATCCGGGACACGGCGCAGCTCGACCGCGTCCTGCTAAAGGTCGACCAGGTGTCCGACGTGGTGCAGGTCAAGCGGTCGCATTGAGTCCGGAACAAAGCGGCTGCCTGCGACCATTTCGACGCCCACGAGCGACGAGCGCTCGCGGCCCGCGCCGCTCGGATGCACCCGTCAAGTATGGGTATTGCGGTAAGCGAGGCGCGTCGATCGTGCCCGAGAGCTAGGCGCGACGACGCGTTATAGCGAAATCGATTGCGAGGAGTCGCAACGCAGCTATCGGGTGCGAGAGGCATGCATCGCGGCGGAAAACCCATATCTGACGGGTATACAATCGGGCGATGCTGCTTTCGCCCAGATTTCGGTTCCTGTTCGTCCACATCGCCAAGACCGGCGGGACCAGCGTGCGCTCGGCGCTCGAAGGACTGCGCTGGCGCGACCCCTGGTACTGGCCGATGTTCCTGTGCAGCCGGTTCAGCCATCTGAGCGGACACCGCATCGGGACCAAGCTGCCCCGCCATGCCAAGATCGTCGCCGCCAAGGAGCTGCTGCCGAGGGAGTACTTCGACTCGCTGTTCAAGTTCGCGTTCGTCCGCAACCCCTGGGACCTGCAGGTAAGCTCGTTCCATCACATCCGCCGTGAACGGCCCCATTACCTGGGCGGCCACGAGACCTTCGAGGGGTTCCTGCGCTGGAAGCTGGACCCGGAACGGCCCTATCAGTACCACGTCGACACCTCGATCGAGCTGCAGAGCGATTACCTGATCGACCTGCGCGGCGCCGTCGTCGTGGACTTCATCGGCCGCTACGAGCGGCTGCAGGAGGACTTCGAGAACGCCTGTTCGCGAATCGGTGTCTCGATACCGGCCCTGCCCCATGACCGCAGGGCGACCGAACGCAAGAAGGACTTTCGGGGGTATTACGATAGCGAGACCGCGGAGCTCGTCGCACGGTACTTCGCCCGGGACATCGAGCTGCTGGGCTACCGCTTCGACCCGAACTGATTGACGAGGACGGCATCGCCGAAAGATAGCGCTGGTGCGCAGAGGAGGACGGACGACCGGTTTGCGGGAAAAGTGGGCCATTCCCTGGCCCAGATCGAGACCGATTCGAATTCGCGCGGATCGAGTTATCGAACGACGGCACTTGCCGGCGCAGGGGGCACCGCAACCGGCGCGGCGATAGGAGCTACGCCCGGGGCACCGTAAGGCATGCCGCCGTAACCACCACCGTAGGGGGGAGCGCCATAGCCGCCGCCATAGGGCATGCCGTAACCGCCCATGGGACCACCGTAACCGTAGGGGCCGTACCCGCCACCGTAGCCGCTGCCGTAGCCCCGACCATAGCCGCGGCCGTAGCCTCTGCCATAGCCGCGGCCGGAGCCACCTCCGCTCATGCTCATGTCGAAGTCCCCACTACCGTCACCGAACATGTCACCCATGTTGTCCCACATGCCGTCGCCCCAGCCGTTGCCGCCACCCGGACCGCCGCCCCACCAGGCACTCGCGGAGAAGGATGCACCAGCCAAACCGGTGACGACAACCAGAGTCAGGGTCTTGAGTGTATTACGCACTATTTTTTTACCTTCCAATAACTTGCATTTCTGTTGAGGTCGGACCATTTACGCGCGCCAAGACCATGCCGCTGCGGGCACACAGCGCCTTGAGGCCGCGCCCAGGCCGTCAACGAGGATCAGAACGGAATTTCTGAATGAGACCGATCGTCGGTGCAGAATGCCGCACGGCGAGGTTTGAGGCGCGGCCTAAACCTGGTCGTTAGAGGTAAACGCTTGGGCCATCCGGCCCTGGACAACAGGACTATCCTCTGCTGAGACGTGGAGTCCACATGGAGTCACTGCCGACCCACTCGCCACCTGGAATGGACTAGCCGGAGATGGGAGAAAACAGGTACCCAAATCCAATGGTTTCAATGGCGTGACTATCGCCACTGAAGGTACCGGAGCATCCTTGCCCGGCGGAGCGCGCCGAGATTGAGCAGCGCGTTGTCCACCGCGATGCATCGATTGGCTCAGAAGCAAAAAACGCTCATCGGCCAAGGGACTATACGCGCTTACCTGACGGAGGGACATCTCTATTTCGAGACAGGGTAACGTCACGCGCGAACCGGAATCGACGCGCACAGACACTTCATGGGGTTTCTCTTATTTGCGCAGCTCAAGCAGGCCCGGACACCCCTCGATGCGCTCTTACTGTCTCCACTTGGACAGCCAGAATACCGCCGCAGGGCCGGACCAGGCGGAAGCCACCGGCCCTCCGTCCCCACGGCTGGAGCCTCGCCCCGCCGACCCCGCGAACGACTACTGTTTGAACGCGGGGTGCTCGCTTATCGGAACCCGCTGGGGGGCGAAATCCTCGTCGTCGATGTTATGGAGCTTGGACCAGGCGGCGATCAGGCCGATCAGCGCCAGGATGCCGGTCACGGTCCCATGCCTTGCGCGAGATCATCGGCCGGCTCTGCAAAGCCGCGGACCGGTCTGCCTTTCTCCACTCAAGGTCAGGACCACACTGCCATCAGTCCCGCGGGACCAGGTCCCGATAGGCGTGCCAGGTGGCGTGTCCGACCAGCGGCATGGCCACGATCAGGCCGACGTAGTAGGTCAGGATCCCGATACCGACGAACATCACGATCAGCGCCGCCCAGAGAATCATGGCCTGCCAGTTCTTCCGGACAGCCGCGACGCTGGTGCGCATCGCGGTCAGGACGTCCACCGGCCGGTCCATCAGCATCGGCACCGTGATGGCGCTGATGCAGTAGGTAAAGACGGCGATCGCGCCGCCGACGGCGATGCCGGTGAACAGAAAGAGGTTGTTCTCCCCGGACAGGAACACCACCGGGACGAAATTCTCCCAGGTCGGCACCGGGTTGTGGTAGGTCAGCGCAAACACCAGCAGTCCGAGCAGCATCCAGACCAGGAGCACCATGACCAGGACGAGCGCCATCGCGCCGAGTTGTATCTCGTTGCGCTTCCAAGCCCTCAGCGCCTGGCAATACTCCACCGGCTTGTCCTCCTCCAGGTTCTCGCTGATCTGGTAGAGACCGATGCCGAGCATCGGTGCCACGAGAAAGAAACCGGCCGCCAGCGCGGGGACGATGAAGAATAGGTGCCCGAACAGCAGGCCGAGGGTCATCAGCACGCTGATCAGGAAAAAGACCGCGCCGTAGGTCAGGCTGAACTTGGGCGCACGCTTCAGGTCCTCCCAACCCTTGCTGAGCCACTCCCACGGGCTCTCGAGGCTGATCTCGTTGACCCTCGGCGGGGCGTGCTGGGGTCGACTGGTGACGGCAACATCGGCCATTGGGGTGTCCTCCGGAAT
>CAVOQO010000045.1:0-285272 GCA_963698355.1 uncultured Gammaproteobacteria bacterium
ATGGCGCTTATGCCGCGCGCGGCATAAGCGCCATAGCTATGCCACCCACCTGATCGAGGCCGGCGTCGATCTGCTGGAGGTGCAGAAGATCCTCGGCCACCAGTCCATCCTCACGACCGCTCGCTACACCCACCTGACCCGTCAGACGACCGGCAACGCCGAGCAGGCCATCAACGCCTTGATGGGCGGCTTCTCCATCGCGTGGAGGGGCGTCAAATGATCCTGCTCTCCGCGCTCATCGCGACCTTCCAAGCGGATTACTTGGCGCAGTACGCCGATACGATTCTGCCCAGTCAGCACCACGCCCTGGCGGCCCTGAAGAGCTGCCGCACCTCGGCCAGTCCGCTCATGCGCGCCCAATGCACGGAGTGCGACCACACGCAGCTGGTGCCGCACTCCTGTGGGCATCGCGCCTGCCCGCATTGCCAGCATCACGAGAGCCAGCAATGGCTCGAGCGCCAGCTCGCCAAGCAGGTGCCGGCGACCTATTTCCTCCTGACCTTCACCTTGCCCGAGGCGCTGCGCCCCTTGGCGTGGGGTAACCAGCGCACGCTCTATGATCTGATGATCCGCGCGAGCTGGGAGACGGTGCGTACCTTCGCGCGCAACGACCACCAGCTCCGGGGCGAGGCCGGGGCGATCACGGTGCTCCATACCCATTCGCGGCGCTTGGACTATCACCCCCATGTCCATCTGGTGATGCCGGCCGCCGCCCTCGACCAGGACAAGCGGCGTTGGCGGAGCAAATCCGCCAAGCGCCACGGGGGCTACCTGTTCAACCACAAGGCCCTGGCCAAGGTCTTCCGCGGCAAGCTGCTCGCAGCCATCGCCGCGGAAGGGTTGGCGCTGCCGCCCAGCGTCCCGAACGCCTGGGTCGTCGACTGCAAGTGTGTTGGCCGCGGCGAGAAGGCCTTGGTCTATCTGGGGCGCTATCTCTATCGCGGTGTCATCCGCGAGCAGGACGTCGTGGCCTGCGAGAACGGCCAGGTGACCTTCCGCTACCGCCATGCCAAGCGCAAGCGCTTTGAGTACCGCACCCTGCCCGGGGCGCAATTCCTCGCCTTGGTGCTCCAGCACGTCTTGCCCAAGGGCTTTCGGCGCGCGCGCAACTTCGGCTTCCTCCACCCCAACAGCAAGCGCGCCATCGCCCTGCTGCAGTTCCTCTTCGGCCTCGCTGCGAAGCGGCTGACCACCCTGCTGAGACCCCGGCCTCAGCTGAGCTGTCCGTGCTGCGGGGCCGACATGCGCATCGTGCAGACCCGCATCGCGCCGCACCCACCAAGACCGGTTGCCATCCCAACACTTGATGGTGCGCAGGTCTTGGCGATGTAACCGCATCCGACACAGCGATCCCCCGGACTTCGGCTTCCGCGGGCCGAGGGCGGCGCTCGGCTCCAATCCAGGGGAAATCGCCCCTCTCGCCACCCGCCGGCACTGCGCGCGCCGCCATGGCGCGCCACCAAACGGTCGGTGAGGTACCCTCGCAAGAGCCTGAGCCCACTGCGCCTCCGGCTCCGCAAAAGCTATTTTCTATACCCCCCGCACCTCCCCGATCACGGGCTTGTCCAACAAACGGCTCAGATCGTGGCTCGCTCTGCTCGCACGATCTAACCTTATTCGTTATGTTTCACGTGTTCTTTCCTGCAACTTCTTTGCAGCATATTCTGAGCGTGCTTCCGAATTATTAATATAACTATTCTCCTTGCACCAGGTTTCAAACTCCTCCATTTTCATCGATATCTTATTGATATTTATTCCCTGGGCATTAAATTCGGATATCGCCCTGTTTGCATTTGATTTCCATTCTTCATATGTATCATCCAATGTTTCCGAATCCGCTGCAGTACGTTTCAATATCTCCCATTCGCTAGGTTCGTACCAGCAAAATGCTACCCCGATACTTTCCTCACTATTCATTATGTCCTCGAATTTCGGAGTGAAACATAACGGCAAGGCTAAGGCGGCGCATACTGCGCCTACACCGTACCTTGCGAACCACCTTTAAGCGCGACGGCGCAGTATGCGCTCGCCTTGAGCCTTTTGTTAGCGCAATTATTCCATTTTTTCAGAATTGTATGTTTTGACAAATTGCGCGAGCTTTTTCCACGTTGACGCATATGATTTCATGGCATAATCAGAATCACTAAATTTCCTGCGAAATTCATATTCGTGCATCGCGTCACCATGTTCAAAGCGCTTTATTGAGAACTTTTCGTGATAACCATATTGACATTCTAAGAACCCAATAGCCCAACAATTATCAAGATGTTTCCGAACAGTCGCGCTCGATCGTTTTGCATTTTCTAAACTATCAATGAAGTCAAAAAAAAGTCGTCCCATTTGTTGCGCGATTTTATGGGACTTTTTATCATGGTGCCAGTCTTGAATAAAATGCTCCAATTCCTCATCAACTTCATTATTCATGTCTACAAATGCCATTTATAACAATCCCGTTTATGAACCAACCGCTTAATCGCGCTAACGCCAGCCATAACCGGCGACAAAAAGCGGAGCGCAGCGTAGCTTTTTGGCTTCCGTGTTTATGGCATTGTTATGTTCTTTTGTTTTACCAGTACACAGGATCATTGAATTCCTTTACGCACACAGGACGCTCGTTAATGGTTGGAATCGGCTCACCCGTTAAAGATTGGCCTAACCAGCCAAAAGGCATTGAAAGTTTTAAAGGCGCCTGAATTACATTTTCTGAAAGAGATTGAAAACCGACCTTTGAATAAAAGGATGGATCGCCATATGTGACAGCAACACTTGCAGAGCGTTTCTTGAGTTCATTAAGACCGTAATTTATTAGTGCTTGCCCAATGCCTTTTCCCTGCTTTTCAGTGCTTACAGCAACTGGGGCAAGCATATAAACCTGCATGGGATTATTGAACTTTAGGCGAGTGAAGAATATGGAGGCTATAAGTGATTCATTTTCATAGATGCCAAAACAAATTGTTTCTTTATTATCAATGCTTGATGCCAACTCTGACGACAGGTTACCAATCAACGCTCCTTCCTTTTCTCCCTCTGACGAGGTGAATACAGAAGTGAACAGTCCTGCTATCTCTTTTTTTTTGGTTTTATCAAGGGTTTGGTAATTCATGCTTTGTCTTGTCGATTTCCGGTACTTATTGCTTTTTGAACATAACAGTTGATTAGACAGATTCTGCCTTAACAGCGTTAGACGGATTCTACGTCCGCGTTGCTAGACAGAATCGGCCTAGTCTCTAAACTGACATGTGGGAAGGGCTCGCGCGCTGCGCTCTCCCCTTCCCGTCCCGTGTTCAGTCGGTCGGAGACTAGGCCATGCCGGTTAACCCGTCAACCTACCAGGAAAAGGTCCAGTCATTCTGGAACCTCTATATCGAAAAGCTCCACGAATCAGGCGTCAAGCCGCCCTTCGACCGATGGACCGTGCGCCGCGCGGAGCAGTACATTGCCGCCCATCCGGACCGTAGGCTGGCGGATCAGTCGCCCGCTGACGTCGATGCCTACTTGACGGAGCTGGGACGGCAGGCGGGTCTCAAGGATTGGCAGTTCCGCCAGGCGGTCGATGCTATACGGATGTTGTTCGCTTTGGCCGGGGTCGCGTGGCTGGACCGGGTGGACTGGGAACAATGGCGAGCCTCGGCCCGCGCCCTGGAGCCTGAGCATCCGACCGTAGCCCGTGACTACACGGAGAGCCCTGGGGAGAAGGTCGCGAGGGCGGAGCCCGCGTCTTTGGATGAGATCCGCCGCGTCCACGCGCCCCTGCTCGATCGGGTGACGGCGGCCATTCGGGTGCGGGGCTTTTCGATCCGAACCGAGCAGACCTACCTGCACTGGATCATGCGCTTCATTGCCTTCCTGGGGAACGCCGATCCGACGGCGAAGGGCGCAGCGGAGGTGAGCGCCTTTCTCGAATACCTTGCGGTGGAACGGAAGGTCTCGGCGAGCACCCAGAATCTCGCCCTCAATGCCCTGGTGTTTCTCTACCGGGAGGTTCTCAAGCGGGGGGACCTGGACCTGGGGGACTTCGCGCGCGCCAAGCGCCCGCGGCGTCTGCCCACGGTGCTGACCCATGCGGAGGTGACGGCCCTGCTGGAGCGGCTCTCCGGCACCCAGCGGCTCATGGCCTCGCTCCTCTACGGCACCGGCATGCGGCTCATGGAGTGCGTGCGCCTGCGGGTGCAGGACATCGACTTCGGTTATGGCCAGATCACGGTGCGCAACGCCAAGGGCGGCAAGGACCGGGTGGTGCCGCTGCCCGAGCGGTCGACCGAGGCGTTGCGCGAGCACCTGGCCCGGGTACGGGAGCTGCACCAGGGCGACCTCAAGGAGAGTCTGGGAGAGGTCTATCTTCCGGATGCGCTCGCCCGCAAGTTCCCGAACGCGGCAAAGGACTGGCGCTGGCAGTACTGCTTCCCGAGCGGCCGGCTCTCGACGGACCCGCGCAGCGGCGCCCTGCGCCGCCACCACCTGCACGAGAACGGTCTTCAGAAGGCGGTGAACCGGGCGGCCCGGGAGGCGGGCATCACCAAGCGGGTGGGAACGCATTGCCTGCGCCACAGCTTTGCGACCCATCTGCTGCAGGCGGGTTACGACATCCGGACCGTTCAGGAGCTCCTAGGCCATTCGGACGTCTCCACCACGATGATCTATACGCACGTGCTCAACCGCGGCGGGCGCGGCGTGCAGAGCCCGCTGGACGCCCTGGCATAGACGCTGGGGCCGAGGCGCCGGTCGGGCCGCGAATGAAACGCAGCGACGGCGGCCCCATGTGCATCGCCATACCGTTGCCCCAAGAGGAGACCGCCATGCCCGCCCACCGACTTGGCCCTCGCGCCCTGCCCCGCGGCTTGGGCGCTCTCGGCGCCATCGTCATCGGACTCAGCATCGGAGCGACTGCATTGGCCATCGAAGAGCCCGCCTACCAAGTGGTACGGACCTATCCCGACTTCGAGCTGCGCCGCTACGGCCCGACCCTGCTCGCGGAGACCCGCGTGACCGGGGACTTCGAGGGGGTCGGAAGCGAGGCCTTTCGGCGCCTCGCGGGGTTCATCTTCGGCGACAACGAACCCAAGCAGAAGATCGAGATGACGGCCCCCGTGAACCAGCGGCCGGCCGCGCCCGAAGCGTCGGCGGGGGCGGCCGGGGTGGAGCCGAAGGGTGACTATGTCCTGAGCTTCGTCATGCCCGGGCGCTTCACCGCAGAATCCCTGCCCCGGCCTCAGGACTCCCGTATCCAGGTCCGCAGCGAGCCGCCCCGGCTGATGGCGGCGCGGCGCTACTCGGGGCGCTGGACCTGGGAGAACTACCGCGAGAACGAGTCGGCACTGTTGAGCTCGGTGCGCGCCGCTGGACTGGAGCCGGTGGGGCTCCCGGTGTACGCCCGCTACAACGCACCCTTCACCCCCTGGTTCATGCGCCGCAACGAGGTGCTGGTGCAGGTGCGTGAGCCGGGCAGCGCGAAGGAGGCGGCCGGTCGCTGATCTTGCGTGACCGGTTTCTCGGCGGCCCCTGCCTGGAACACTATGCTCCCCGCGAAGGGGCCGGGCAGCGGTGCCCGGTCGACGACAAGGGTGGAGCCCATGCAGTGTCCCAAATGCGGCGCCGAGCAGCCGGCGGACAACGCCATCTGCGAGCGCTGCGGCATCGTCTTCGAGAAGTACTACAAGTACCACCCGCGCCCCGGGGACCCCACGCCTTCCGCGACGTTGCGCGAGCCGGCGGTGGCGCGGCTCGGGGCAAGCGGGCGTCAAGCGCCTGAGCGCTCGGGTCTGGCGGCCTTGGCCTTTCCGGCATCCCAGCGCGGCGACGGGCTGGGCCTCGGCGCGCGCGCCCTGCTGTGGGGCCTGCTCCTCATTTGGGGGCTGTCGTTGATCGCGTCGTCCGTGGCGAGCAACGCCGCCGGCGAGTCCGTCCTGCACCTGGTCAACCTGCCCTTCCACGAGTTCGGCCATATCCTGTTCCGCCCCTTCGGCCGGTACATGACCTCACTGGGGGGCACCCTGGGTCAGCTCCTGATGCCCGCCATCTGCTGCGGCGTGCTGCTGCTCCAGACCCGGGACCCCTTCGGCGCCTCGGTGGCCCTGTGGTGGCTGGGGGAAAACTTCCTCGACATCGCCCCCTATATCAACGACGCCCGCGCCGGGGAGTTGCCGCTGGTGGGTGGCAACTTCGGCCACTCCGCCCCTTACGGCTTCCACGACTGGGAGTATCTGCTGGGGGAGATCGGCCGGCTCCACTGGGACCACGGTCTGGCCCGCGCGAGCCACCTGCTCGGCAGCCTGGTCATGCTGGCGGCCTTGGCCTGGGGCGCCTGGCTGCTGTGGCGTCACCTGGGGCAGCTCAAGCAGGTGCGGTGAGAACCGGGTAGGTCGGACTTCAGTCCGACTGGGGCAGGCCGCGTTCAACGGGCGTCCGCGTCGGGCTGAAGCCCGACCTTGTATGTTCTGTTCCGAGGGATTGACAGGGAGGACTGATAAAAGGACTTTATGGAGAGTGCCCGGGAAGCCGTCCCGACCTGAAGTCTTGAGCTTGTACGTAGATTGGCTCCCCGCCCTCTTCGCCGATACCGAAGAGTATCCGAGGCCTTGGGCCAAGCCCGTGAGCCTGCATACACAAGGTCGGTAGGCGAGGGTGCAGGGTCGGGGAACCGGGACACGATGTTACAGCGATCAGCCTTGGAGACCCAGCAGCGATGAAGGTGGCAGGAATCGATGTGGCCCACAAGACCCTTGGGGTCGTCCTTCGGAGCGAGGAGAAGGCCGGCAAGGCACAGGAGTTTGCCAACACCGCCAGCGGTCACCTGGCGCTGGTGAAGGTGCTGAAGGCGGCGCGGGTCGAGCGCGTCTGTCTGGAGGCGACGGGTTCCTACCACCTGGACCTGGCGCTCGCCTTGGACACGGCCGGGTTGGCGCTGATGGTGGTCAACCCCAAGGCGGCCAAGCGCTTCACCGAGGCCCTGCTCACCCGCACCAAGACCGATGCGGTGGATGCCGCGGTGCTGGCGCAGTTCGCCCTGCGCATGCCCTTCGAGCCTTGGAAACGACCGGACGCCCAAGCCTTGGCGCTGCGCGCCTGTGCCCGGCGTCTGGCGGCCCTCAACCGGGCCAAGACCGAGGCGAAGAACCAGCTCCATGCGCTGATCCAGACCCAGACCACCCCAGAGGTTGTACTCGCCGATGTGCGCCTGAGCATCCGCCAGTGCGAGGACCAGATCGAGGACTTGCGCACCTGGGCCGAGGGGCTGATCCAGACCGACGCGGGCCTCAAGGAGGTCTTTGACTTGCTCATCAGCGTCAAGGGTATCGCCGCCGCCAGCGCCATCCAGCTTATGGGCGAGATCCTGGTCCTGCCCGCCGACATGCGTGCCAAGCAGTGGGTCGCCCTGGCCGGGCTCGACCCCCGCCAGAGTATCTCCGGCACCAGTGTCCACAAGAAGCCGCGCCTGAGCAAAGCGGGCAACCGCTACCTGCGCCTAGCCCTGTTTATGCCGGCCTTGAGTGCCGCGCGCCACGACCGCCATGTCAACGGCTACTACCGCCACCTCATCGAGGGCCGGGGCCTGAAGAAGATCCAGGCCGTCTGCGCGGTGATGCGCAAGCTCCTGCATGCCATCCACGGCATGCTCAAGTCCCGCCAGCCCTTCGACGGCCGCCGCTTCTACACTCTGGCCGCGACCCCGACCTGAGCGCACACCCAGCGAGAATCCGTTGATCAATGCCTTAAAAAACTTGATTGTTGTTGCGCCGCAGGCGTGCGCACCAACCGCTTTCCTCGCCGCGGCGCAGTGTGGGCAAAGGGTGAATGAGTGGGGGCAAGCGGGGGGCAACGCGCCTGCCTCGCTCCCCACCCCAGGGATGAGGTCCGCGGCGCGCTGTCCCCGGCTTGTCCCCACGTTCGCTCGCGACATTCACGCTTTGTCCACACGGAGTCCGCCCGCTCGGACCCCGCAAGCCGCTCCAACAGGCCGCCCCACCAGGTGTCAACGGGGTCAGAAGCCTCGGCTCGGACGCCGCTCGTGAGCCCAACGAACTGATAACACTGGCTTATGGAACGGAGGCAAATCGGACTTGCAACGGAACAGAGTATCTACCTCGGGCGCGGGGGATTCGCTATGGTAGCGCCCGAGATGAAGCGCGAGCCGTCCATGTCCGATCCATTCGCCCCCATCGAGCCCGGCACGCTGCGCACCCGGCTCGACGCGGCCGTCGCCCGTGCACTCGCCAGCGGCGCCCTCCAGCCAATCGCCACGCGCGAGGCCGTCATCGAGGACGGGGGCGTGGCCTTCCTGGTGCGCCAGGTGGACAGCCTGGCCCGCAAGGAGGCGGAGCGCCGCCGGGCCGCGCGCCCGGACGCGAAGCGCCCGCGGCCGGCGAACCCCTTCCTGCCGCCGGAGCCGGACCTGACCGTCGGCACCCTCTCTGACACCCATGTGGCGGTGCTCAACAAGTTCAACGTGCTGGCGTCCCATCTGCTGGTGGTCACCCGCCAGTTCGAGGATCAGGAGACCCTGCTGACCCAGACCGACATGGCCGCCGTGGCCCGCTGTCTGATGGAGGTGGACGGGCTGGTCTTCTACAACGGGGGCACCGTGGCCGGGGCCAGCCAGCCCCACAAGCACCTCCAGCTGGTACCTCTGCCACTCGCGGAGACCGGACCGGCACTCCCGATGGAGACGCGGCTCCCGCTTGCCGGCCTGGCATCGGCACCCACCCTTCCCTTCGCCCACGCCTTCGCGCCATTGGACGGGGCGGGGCCCGAGAGCGCCATCGATCCGGACGGGCTCTATGGGCGCTATCGGCGGCTGCTGGAGCGGATCGCGATTCGCGCGGTCGAGCGGGACGGCAACTTGTGGCAATCCAGTCCCTACAACCTGCTGGTCACGCGCCGCTGGATGCTGGCGGTCCCCCGGCAGTCGGAGTGTCGTCGAAGACGTGTCCGTGAACGCACTTGGCTTCGCGGGGTCCCTGTTCGTCAAGGACGCGGCGGGACTCGAAACCATCCGGCGCCTGGGTCCCATGGCGCTGCTGTGCCAGGTCGCCGGCCGCACGAACGCCTGAGCACACCCGCCGGCGCCAAGCACGGGCGGGTAGCCGTCGCGATTCGGGCCCATACTTTCGCACTTCAGCCGGCCGGACTTCGGCCGTCCGATCGCAGTCTGACGGAACACCCCACATGCGCTTCCTGATCAAAACCCTGGGCTGGCTGCTCACCCTCGCTGTGTTGGCGGCGGCGGTTTTCGCCGTGCTCCTGCTCCTCGACAGCCGCCCCCTGGTGCCCGAGGCCCACACGCTGACCGCCGCGGAGCGGACCTGGGCCAGGCAGTGGCTGCACGAAGCGAGGCCCGGTGGAATGAAGGATGGGGCCAGCGCCACTCTGACCCTGTCGGAGACCGAGGCCAACGTGCTGGCCGCCGCTCTGATCGACCGAATTGGCCGGGGCCGTGTCGCGGTCCGGTTCGAGGACAAACGGGCTCGGGCCGCTGCGTCACTGGGGCTGCCCTGGGACCCCAGGGGCAGCTTCCTCAACGTGGAGATCACGGTGGTGGGGACCTCTGGGCTTCCGCGCATCGAACGGGCGCGCGTCGCCGGCCTGCCCCTGCCCGGCGGTCTGGCCCAGACCCTGACGGACCGGCTGATGGGCGCCCTCGATCAATCCCACCTGCTGCAGCGCGTGGATCTCAAGCCAGCGCAGATGCGGCTAACCTACCAATGGCACCGGGACGCGCTGGAGACCCTGGGCAGTGGGCTGGTCTCACCCGAGGAGCGGGCGCGCCTGCTGCACTATCAGGAGGCACTGGCCGAGTATGGCAGGGGGCGCCGTCGGGGCCAGTCGTTCCAACTCGCCGACCTGCTTTCCCACCTGTTGTCCGAGGCTCGCCGCCGGGCGCCCGCCGACCCGGTGCAGGAGAACCGAGCCGCCATCCTAGCCCTGGCGGCTTATACGAACGGCCGCACCGTGCGTCCGCTCGAGGATCGCTCCGGCCGGGCCGCCGCCGCGCCCCAGATGATCTTCCACCGCGTCCTGCTGCGGGGGCGCCGCGACCTGGCACAGCACTTCATGACCTCCGCGGCCGTGGTCACCCAGGGGGGCAACGCCCTGTCCGACCTGCTGGGGCTCTTCAAGGAGATCGCTGACTCGAGTGGCGGCAGCGGATTCAGTTTCGCGGACCTGGCGGCCGATCGTGCGGGCACCCGCTTCGCGGAGCGCACCACCGGCGACCGGGACGGCGCCTTGGCGATCCAGGCCTTTGCCCAGCGGGATCTTCGTGAGGACGACTTCATGCCGGCAATCGACGGTCTGCCTGAAGGCCTGAGCCAGGATGCCTTCGCCGCCGCCTTTCGGGACACGAAGAGTGCCGCCTATCAGCGCCTCCTCGACCATATCGAGCGGCGCATCGACGCCCGCGCACTCTACCGGTCGCCTGAGGGCTAAGTCCCTGTGCAGGGCTGCTCGAGAGTCGCTACCTTCGGTCACTCGCCGCCCGACGAGTGACGAGCTGTGACCTCCTCGTAGAAGGCCAGACGCGCCACCGCCAGGGCGGACTCCAGGCGAGCGCCGAGGTCCGGGTGAGGCTCCGAACCCGGGGGCAGAAGGACGGCCCGCAATGCCTGCTCATAGCCATCCAGCGCCGTTGACAGCCAGCCGGGGGCCTTCGCGCTCTGGGCAGGCGCCCTCTCCCCGCCTTCCTCCACGGGGGACACCGCCGCCGAGCGGGGTATCAGGCGCGTCTCCGCCGTCCCTTCCCAGCACGCCGTGAGCGGTCCGACCTTCACATAACGGTCTCCCTGGTAGAGGAATCGCCGGCCAAGCGGCATCTGAGAAAATTTCATGATTGCACCGCAGATCGGTCCGCCATGTCAGGGGGTGCGCGCCGCCGCCCACACCTCGACCCGGACTGCCCCGGCGCGCCGCAGGACACGGGCAAGCTCCGCCACCGTGCTGCCGGTGGTCACCACGTCGTCCACGATGGCCACGTGGTCCCAGGCAAAGGGGCCGGAAACGGCGAATGCGCCCCGAATATTGCGCCGGCGCTCCCGCTCGTCCAGCCCCGCTTGGGGGGCGGTCGACGCGATGCGCTCACAGTTGCCGGTCTCGATTGGCAGGGCCAGCTCCCGCGCCAGGACCCGAGCGATCTCCAGGGCCTGATTGTATCCCCGCTCTCCCAACCGCCGCGGGTGCAGGGGCACGGGGATCAAGATCTGCGGCCAGGAGTCGACCTCGGATCGCACCCGTTCCGTCAGAAGCTCACCGAGCAGGCGGGCAGCGTTGAGTCGACCGCGAAATTTGGCGGCGCCGACCAGGGTCGGCACGGGGTTTTCGTAACGGAGGGCCGCGATGCAGCGGTCAAAGGGCGGTGGGTGCCGCTGGCAGGGCCCGCACAGGGCCCCGTCGGGCATGGGAGCCTCGAACGGCAGGGCGCAACGGGCGCAGCAATGGTGGTTGTTTGGCAGCTCGGCGGCGCAACCGTCGCACAGATCCCGCCCGAGCGCCCCGGGCGCACCGCACAGCATACAGGTGGGCGGAAACAGCGCGGCGATGATGGACTTGGGGTTCATCGAAAGATGGCGGTCTCCGCGTCGAAGCTCGACCCTCGCCGTGTTTCACGTACCTGCCTGCCTGGCAAGGGACTTAGCGGTCACCCGCCCCAGCTCGGCGATGCTTACCCCGGTCCGACCGGCGCCGCCTGTTCAATGCGGCCGAGATCGCCGACCGATCGGAGTACTGGGTTAAGATCGGCGCCGAGAACCGACCAGAGGTGCCGATCATGCTGGAGTACGTTTTCTTTGAACAGGAGCCGCGCGAGCGCTTCCAGGATTTCCTCGGCGAGCAGGGGCTCAATTGGACCCTCGAGCCCCGGGACCCCGAGACCCTGGTGGTGATCGACGATGCGGAAATCGACGATGAGCTGGCCGACCGGATCGAGGACCTCTACGACGAGCTGTTCGACATGGAGCAGGCACTCTATGAGGCCGGCCTCCCGGAGTCCGCGGAGCACTACGCGGGGACCGGTGTCGTCGTGAACCTCAAGGATGGCCGCGCCGTTTACGCCAACCTGCCGCCGGAGTTGCTCAATCGGGTGCTCTCGGTCATCTCCCCCGAAGAGCTGGGGACCATCGTGGATGCCATCGTCTCCGCGGTGGAGGACCCGGACGAGCGGACCTTCTGCCAACGAATGCGCGAAGACGATTGACAAGGCCTGCAAAGGACCCTCGACGGCACTTGTAAACCCAAAGGACGGTCAACGGTTGACAAGTCGGCGGTCCCGGCTAGGATGCTGGCGTTTTGCCCAGCGCCGACCGGAAGCCCCCATGCCCCAAGCCCAGCTTCGCCACGACTGGACCCTCGAGGAGGTCGAGGCCCTGCTCGATCTCCCGTTCAACGACCTGCTGCTGAGCGCCCAGACCGTCCACCGCACCCACTTCGAGCCCAACCGGGTCCAGGTCAGCACACTGCTCAGCATCAAGACCGGGGCCTGTCCGGAGGATTGCGGCTACTGCTCCCAGAGCGCCCATCACGACACGGGACTCGAGCGGGAGCGCCTGCTGCCGCTGGACGAGGTGATCGCCGCTGCCAGCGCGGCCCGCGACCAGGGCGCCACCCGTTTCTGCATGGGCGCCGCCTGGCGCAACCCCACGGACAAGAACCTGGATCAGGTCGTCGCCATGGTGGAGGCGGTTCACGGGATGGGGCTCGAGACCTGCGTCACCCTGGGGATGCTCACCGGACCCCAGGCGCGGCGTCTCAAGGACGCCGGTCTCGATTACTACAACCACAACCTGGACACCTCACCGGAGTTCTATGGCCAGGTGATCAGCACCCGTACCTACCGCGATCGGCTCGAGACCCTGGGGCATGTGCGCGAGGCCGGGCTCAAGACCTGCAGCGGCGGGATCCTGGGGATGGGGGAATCGCGGCGGGACCGCGCCTCGATGCTGCGCCAGCTCGCCAACCTGCCGGCCCATCCGGAGTCCGTCCCCATCAACCTGCTGGTCCAAGTGGAAGGGACGCCGCTGTTCGGCACCGCGGCCCTGGACCCGCTTGAGTTCGTGCGGACCGTGGGCGCCGCCCGCTGTCTGATGCCCCGGTCCTACGTACGCCTGTCCGCGGGGCGCTCGGAGATGAGCGACGAGCTCCAGGCACTGTGCTATTTCGCCGGGGCCAACTCCATCTTCTATGGCGAGCGTCTGCTCACCACCCCGAACGCCGAGTCCGACCGGGACCGGGCCCTGTTCGCCCGCCTGGGTCTCGGCTTTGAGGAGATGGAGCCCGAGCGACGCGAGCCAGGCCCCTGCCATAGCACCCAGGCAACGGCCGCCTAGCCCCTGCGACATGGTCTCTTCCGCACCCGCGCCGGGGCTCGGTCCAGGACCCACTCCAGACCTTGCGCAGGAGCTGGCGCGTCTGGGCGCCGCCGGTCTTTATCGGCGGCGCCGGGTGCAGGACCGTCCTCAAGGCCCGCGCGGAGTGGTGGACGGGCGGCCGATGCTCGCCTTCTGCGGCAATGATTACCTGGGGCTCGCCAACCACCCGGAGCTAATCGCCGCCCTCAGGCACGGCGCCGAGCGCTGGGGGGCAGGAAGCGGGGCGGCCCATCTGGTCAACGGCCACAGCACCGCCCACCACGCCCTGGAAGAGGAGCTGGCGGAATTCACCGGTCGGCCTCGGGCATTGCTCTTCTCCACGGGCTATATGGCCAACCTTGGAGTGATCACGGCGCTCGCCGGGCGGGGCGACGGGGTCATCCAGGACCGGCTCAACCACGCCTCCCTGCTGGACGGGGCACTGCTCGCACGGGCCACACTGCGCCGCTATCCCCATGCGGACGCCGCCGGGCTCGCGCGTCTGGCGGGCGCCGGTCGGCCGCGCCTGATCGCCACCGACGGGGTCTTCAGCATGGACGGCGACCTGGCCCCTTTGCCCGACCTGGCCCGAGTCGCTCGGCAGGCCGGCGCCTGGCTCCTGGTGGACGACGCCCACGGGCTCGGTGTGCTAGGGAGCGAGGGCCGCGGAAGCCTGGACCATTTCGGGTTGGACCCGGAGCAGGTGCCGATCCTGATGGGCACACTGGGAAAGGCCTTCGGGACCTTCGGGGCCTTCGTGGCGGGCTCCAAGGACCTGATCGAGACCCTGATCCAGCGCGCCCGCAGCTACATCTACACGACGGCGACACCGCCCGCGCTGGCGGAGGCCACCCGGGTGAGCCTGGCCCTTGCGCGCCGGGAGGAGTGGCGCCGGGAGCACCTGAGGGTCCTCATCGCGAGGCTGCGCGCCGGCGCCTGCCAACTGGGGCTTCCGCTGGCCGAGTCCCCGACCCCCATCCAGCCGCTGATGGCCGGAGGCACAGCCCGCGCTTTGGACTGGAGCCAGGCCCTGGAGTCCGCCGGCATCCTGGTCACCGCCATCCGCCCGCCAACGGTGCCGGAGGGCTCAGCGCGCCTGCGCATTACCCTCTCGGCCGCCCATACGGAAGCCGATGTGGACCGCCTACTGGATGCACTCTCCGCCTTGCCGGCGCGGGATGCCCCATGAACCCAGTCGTCGGCGCCGAGACGCCGGTCCAGGACCTTGTCCTGATCCACGGCTGGGGCATGAATGCCGCAGTCTGGGACGCCTTGCCGGAAGCCCTCTGGGCCAAGCTCAACCAGCGCCGAATCGAGCTGCCCGGGCACGGAGTTAGCCCCTTCGGCCCGCCCTGCGACGGCGGCCCGGGTGCGCTCTGGGCCTGGGCGGAGGCCTGTCTCGCCGCTGCCCCGGAACGGGCAGTCTGGCTCGGCTGGTCACTCGGCGGACTGGTGGCTCAGGCGGCGGCGCTCATTGCCCCGAAACGCATCCAGGCCCTGATCCTTATGACCGCCACACCCCGCTTCGTGCGGGCAGTCGACTGGACCCCGGCCATGCCCGCCGAGACCTTGGCACAGTTTCACGACGGCCTGGTCGCCGACCCCGGCGGCACCCTGTCCCGTTTCCTGGCACTCCAGGTCCGGGGCAGCGAGCACGCCCGGGAGACCCTGCGCACACTGCGGCACGAGCTGGCCGCGCAACCGGCGCCCGACCCAAGCGCATTAAGCCTGGGCCTGGAGCTTCTGCGGGACGAGGACCTGCGGGGCCCACTCCCCGACCTGCGCCCGCCCTCGCTGTGGCTCTTCGGGAGTCACGACACCCTGGTCCCGGCGGCAGTGGCCGAGCGGCTGAGGATACTGCTGCCCGACGCCCGCACCCGTGTCATCCAGGGTGCTGCCCACGCCCCGTTCCTCTCACACCCGGTCGAGACGACCGAGGCGATCAGCGCCTTCCTCCAGGGGCTCACCGCATGAGCGCCGCGGTGGAAATGGCAATGCGAGCAGGCCGCCGGATGTCCAACCTCCCTGTCTCAACCATGATCCGCACCAAAGCGAAGGGGTCGGAATGACTGAAGGCTCCTATCCCCAGGCCCCCATCGACAAGCGACGGGCCCGGCGTTCATTCGAGCGCGCCGCGCCGGGCTATGACGACTCCGCCGTGCTTCAACGGGAAATGGCCGATCGATTATTGGAGCGCCTGGACTATGTGCGCCTCACCCCGGAGCGGGTCCTGGACCTGGGGTGCGGCACCGGGTATGCCGTGGGATCGCTCCACCGGCGCTATCGCCGCGCTCAAGTGGTGGCCCTGGACTTTGCCCTGCCCATGCTGGCCCAGGCACGCCGACGCGGAAGCTGGCTGCGCCGCCCCCAATGCCTGTGCGCGGACGCCGAGCGGCTGCCCCTGGCGGACAGTGCCGTGGACCTGATCGTCTCCAACGCCACCCTGCAATGGTGCAACGACCTCCCCGGCACCTTCGCCGAGGCCTTGCGGGTGCTGCGCCCCGGGGGGCTCTTCATGTTCACCACCTTCGGGCCGGACACGCTCAAAGAGCTGCGTGCCGCCTGGTCGGCGGTTGACGGCTACACGCATGTCAGCCCCTTTGGGGACATGCACGACCTGGGGGACGCATTGGTCCGCACACACTTCGCAGATCCGGTGATGGACGCCGAGCGGATCACACTCACCTACAACCGGCTCACCGACCTAATGCGGGACCTGAAAGGCATTGGCGCCCGCAATGCGACGGATCTGAGGCCGCGGGGACTCACCGGGCCACGGCGTCTCGCGGAAATGGAGCGTACCTATGAGCTCAGCCGGCGCGACGGGCGCCTGCCCGCAAGCTTCGAGGTGGTCTACGGTCACGCCTGGGTGCCCGAGCAGAAGCCCATGGCGGGCGGCATCGCCGTCCCCCTGAGCGCGATCGGGCGACCGACTGCCGGGAGGGGCGGCAACCCGGGGGCGGCATGAAAGGCCTCTTCGTTACCGGGACCGATACCGACTGCGGCAAGACCGAAGTCAGCCTCGGCCTCATGGCCGCGTGGCAGCAGCGGGGGCTACGCGTCCTCGGAATGAAGCCCGTGGCCACCGGCTGCCGACCAGGACCCGCCGGACCGCAAAACCAAGACGCTCTCAGACTTCTGGCCCAGGGGAGTCGCGGGGCCCCTTACGGCCTGGTCAATCCCTATGCGTTCGAGCCCCCCATCGCACCCCACATCGCCGCAGGCCAGGCTGGGGTGGACATCGAGCTTGCGCCCATCGCCAGCGCCTACGGTGCGCTCGGCGCCGAGTCGGATCGGGTGGTGGTGGAAGGGGTCGGCGGCTGGCGCGTGCCGCTGGGCACCAGCCTCTCCGTCAGCGACATCCCCAAGGCGTTGGAGCTCCCGGTGTTGCTGGTGGTGGGACTCAGGCTCGGATGCCTCAATCACGCCCTGCTGACCATGGAATCCATTCATGCCCACGGCTATCAACTGGCCGGCTGGGTCGCCAACGGCATCGACCCCAGGATGCAGGCCAGCGACGCCAACCTGGCCACCCTGGCCGCCCTGATGGATGCACCATGCGTCGGTGTCGTCCCCTGGCTGGACTCGCCCGAGCCGGTGGCGCTTGCCGGTTTTCTGAACCCAGAGCTGCTTTCGAACCCACCAGTCGCCAAGCGGCGAGACGTGGCACCAGTGCACAGCGGGTCCGTCCGCACGGGCTGAGGTCGCACCGCAAGGTCCAAGCGCGCCGAATCGCAGAACACGAATACTGGAGCGGAGGTCTCACAACGTCGCGCTGGCACGAGCTCGGGTTGCAATGGCGAGCGTGTACATTAGAATATTCTTATTCACTGTTTCACGGAGAAGTACCCGTGACCACCTGCAACACCATGCGCTCGACCGTCCTGCTGTCAATTGGACTGCTGGTCGCCGGAATCCTGCTGCTGCTGTTCGCCGAGGCCACTGGGCTGGCAATTCCGGCCACCTATGCCGCCCTATGGTTAGTCTTGGGCGCGGCAGGCACACTCGCCGCCGCCTTCCTAATCGCCCTGTGGCCGGGCAACCAGGCCCGGCTGGACGAGTGCCGGCACTGACAGGCTGAACCAGTCCTGCCACCCCCACCGGTCAGCCTCCTAGGCGCTGCCGCCAGGCGGGTGTGATCTCGAGGCTGGCGCGCGCGCTGCCGAGCCACGCGTGGCCACCGTCGATCGTGCAGTGCAGATCCATGGTGCGCTCGGCGAGACCCGTCAGCGCCCGGACCTGGTCGGAGGGGATATCCATGACGGCGAGATTGGACAGACGCGCCAGCTTGTCGCCAATCTGCTGCCACCAAAGCTCGGCCGCCCTCCCGCCGTAATTGACCACCAACACCTCCCGCGATCGGCCACAGGCCTTGCGGAGGCGCCGCTCGTCCGGTTGGCCGAGCTCGATCCAGCGCTCGATCTCCCCGCTCATGGAATGCTGCCAAAGATCCGGCTCCTCGTCGGCGCAGAGCCCCTTGGTGAAGGTCAGGGCCGGGCCGGCGAACAGGGCGAATGTAAGCAGCCTGACCATCATGCGCTCGTCGTTCTCCGAAGGATGGCGGGCAATGGTGAGCGCGTGGGTCTCGTAGTAGTGACGATCCAGATCGCTGATCTGCAGCTGGGCCTTGAACACGGTCGCCTTGAGGGCCATGGCTGAATCCTGATCGGGCGGTTTGAAGGCGTCGGGAGATGGCGGCTCTGAGAGCGATCGCCTCACCAACGGGGCCCCATCTTACCGAGTCCCCGGCCGGGGCCAAGTGCCGCCTTAAGCACACCCTCCACAGCGAGCCTGCGCAGGCGTATCACCTCCTATCCGTCGAGGCCTACCGGCCTCGGCTTCACAAAGATTTACAGAAAAATTACATCGGAATTACGAGAAGTTACGCGGGGGTTTAAGTTCGGGTGCGAATCTTAGACGAGGGAACTGGCGAGCAGCGCACCGGGCCGCCAAGCTGCCTGTCGCTTAGACAGCGGTCGGTTGAATACCGTGGCTCGACGCTGACGGGACAGGACTTGTAGGGGCGAGTCAATTGCCAGCACGGGTGGCTCGCGAGCCGGTTTCCCGGGACACATGCGCTCCCTAAAGCGAGGGGCTGCCCGTGTGGACGCGAGGTAGCGCCTCGCAATCAGATTTTAAAGGAGGCCACAACATGAACGCAGAAGAGGGTAGTGTTTCTCGTCGATCATTTCTCACAACAGCCGGAGGCGTGGCGGTGGGCCTCGGAATCGCCCGGTTCCCGGGCACCGCTAGCAGGACCGCCGTAGCCCTTGCCGCCACTGCCGGGCGCCGACAAGGGCGTGTATTACCCACCAACGGGCTCGACCCATATGCTGTGGCACGGCGGCCTATTGTCTCTACTACAAGGAAGGAGGCTGTGGCCACGGCTCCGCCCAGGCGCTCATCGATGCGCTTGGGGATGCGCTCGCGGCGGAGAGTAGCGCCGGCAGACAACCCCTGGAGACTGCTGCCGAGGGGGCTCTACAGCTACGGATCTGGTGGGGTCGTTGGCTGGGGGACCATCTGCGGCGCATTGAACGGGGCCATTGCGGTGATGGACATCCTTGGCGTGCACGGCCAGCTCGGCAACGCTCTGATCGACTATTTCTGCAACAGCCGAGCTGCCTACCGATGCCCTGGTCGGCTGGGTGCCGCCGCTGGACCGGGCCGAGGTCCCGACACCACTCGCGAGCATCGCAACCAGCGTCTCCTATTCACCCTTGTGCCACAACTCGGTGTCGACGTGGGCCGCCATGGCCGGCGTGTCGGTCGCGACGACTCGTCAAAGAAGGACCGTTGTGCCAAGTTGGTGGGAGACATCGTGGCCAAGGCTGTGGAGTTGATGAACGCCCGCTTCCAGGAGACCCCTGACATTCCAGCCGCCTGGGTGCCACCGGCAAGCTACGCCACCTGTTACGAACTGTCACACCAACCCCAAGACGATCCCTTCCCAGCAGGGCAAGATGGATTGTCTGGAATGCCACGATGTCGCTCCGGCCCACGGTTCCTGGAGAAAGGGAAAAGAAAGGAAGCGGAAACGGAAACGGAAATGGAAATGGAGGGGTTGACTGGGAGGCTGAGATTCGACGCTAGGCGCCGTGAACGCCGGCAAGCCGGAGACTCCGCCGGGAAGGCGGAGTCTTTGGCGAGGCCAAACGGCCTTGTCTCGCGAACTGCAGGAAGAGGGCAGAGGGCGCGGCCAAGGCCAAACAAGTGGGGACGGGCGGCGTTTCAGTCGCCCTTGCTGATCGTCGCCTTCTCCACCAGCATCGGGTACGTGTAGCCGGCCCCAAAGTCCAAATCCACCGCGACGATGCCGGTGACCGTGACCGTATCGCCCTTGGCCGCCGTGTCGTCGCTGGTGACGGTGATGTCGTTGGTGCCGTCGGCCGCCTCGCCCGACCCGTCCTGCAGGTGCAGGAAATTCCGGTTCATGATCTGGTTGTTGACCTTGACGACGGTGCCGTGAAGGGTCACCTGCTTACCGGCAAGCTCGGCCTTTTCTTTGTAGAGCTCGCCGATGGTCTTTTGGACCGCCTCATCGGCGTGCAAGGGGGCGATAAGAAAGGCCGACAGGATTGCGGCGAAGGTGAGGGTACGAGTCATGGTGTTTCGTTCCGTTTCAGTGGGTGTGTGAAGTGAAGCGCTCGCCCAACTTGGTGGTCTCCGCTGGGCAGTTGAAGCGGTGACGCCTTTCCGCAGCTCAAAGTCAGACCAGGATTGGCAGCTGTCGCGCACGGGATAAACCCCGACGGCATATCTTCCGGTTCCGAGGTGGTCTCTCCCGAGGCTGGGACAGATCACCCTCGCCTCGATGGGAGATCGAAGTATATCGCCCGCCCGGGTCTGAGAATCAGTCATCGGACGGCCCGTCGCTGAAACGATGGACCGGCGAAGGCGCCCCAAGGCTGATCCGTCGGGTGAACGCCACGGCCTTTGTCAAATGGCTGGCCTGCCCTTATGCTGCGCCGCCATGTTACGCCGCGCCTATCGCTGGTTCGACCGCAACGTCCTGGAGCTCGCGCGGGAGTTGCGGCTGTCCTATCTGCCGCCCCTGATGGTCTACCTGGCGGCGGGGGTCTCGGGCCTGACCGCCATCGTCGGCACCTTCTTCGTCAAGGACTATCTGGGCCTCTCGGCCGAGCTCCTGGCCGCCCTCGGCTTCTGGGCCATGATCCCGTGGGCGCTGAAGATGCCCCTCGGGCACCTCGTGGACCTGATCTGGCGCTACAAATCCGCCTTGGTCTATATCGGGGCCGCTCTGATCGCCGGCAGCCTGCTGCTCATGCTGGGCCTGCTCGCCCGCCCGGACGCCATGGGGGCCCTGATGCCGGTGGAGGCCTGGTACGTGTTGAGCGTGCTCCTGGCACCCCTGGGCTATGTAGTGCAGGACGTGGTGGCGGACGCCATGACGGTGGAGGCAGTGCCGGCCTTGGACGCCTCAGGCCAGCCCGTCCCTGCCGAGACTCGGCGGCTCATGCACACCACCATGCAGACCTTGGGACGGGTCGCGATCATCGGCGGCGGCGTCTTGGTGGCCTTACTCAACGTCTTCCTGTTTCGGGGGGTCGAGGCCATGGACGAGGCCCAGAAGCTCGCCGTCTATATCCGCATCTACGAGCTCGCGCTCTTGATCCCCGTGGCCTCCGTCTCAGGGGTGATCCTGGGGGGGCTGCTCAAGCGGCGGGAGCTGCGGCGGCTGCGGGCGCTGGGGCACGATGCCGACGGCGCGCTGCGGCTGGTCCACGGGCAGCCGGAGCCCACCGCGCCGAATTGGTGGATCCTGGGCGGCAGTCTGGTCTTCGTTGTGTTTACGCTGGTCATGGGCCTGGGGGAGGTGCCCTACAACGAGGAGATCGTCTTCGCCGGCTCCATGGGAATCGTGGTGTTCCTCATCAGCCGGCTCATGGGAGAGCTCGAGCCCGAGGCGCGGCGGGTACTCCTGGGCACCGCCATTGTGATCTTCGTCTTCCGGGCGATGCCGAGCCCGGGCGCGGGCCAGACCTGGTGGATGATCGACGAGCTCAAGTTCGACCAGCAGTTCATCTCCGTACTGTCGCTGATCGGCAGCGCCTTCGCCCTGTTCGGCATGTTCATCTTCCGCCGCTTCATGGCCGATCACTCCATTGCCTACATCGTGGGTTTCCTCACCCTGCTCGGGGCGCTGCTGGCCGTGCCGATCATCGGCATGTACTACGGACTGCACGTCTGGACCGCGGCCCACACCGGCGGCATCGTGGACGCCCGCTTCATCGCCCTGGTGGACACGGCCGTCGAGTCCCCCCTGGGCCAGGTGGCCATGATCCCGATGCTGGCCTGGATCGCCAACTCCGCCCCGGCCCACCTCAAGGCCACCTTCTTCGCCGTGATGGCCTCCTTCACCAACCTGGCCCTGTCGCTGAGCCAGTTGGGAACCAAGTACCTGAATCAGCTCTTCACGGTCACCCGGGAGGTCACGGACCGCGCCACCGGCGCCGTCACCCTCCCCGCGGACTACTCGGAGCTCGGCTGGCTGCTGTTGACGGCGACCGGTCTCGGCCTGGTCCTGCCTTTTGCTGCCATCGGCCTGATCAAGCTCACACGGCTGCGCAGCGCCTGAGCGAGCGCAGCTTGATCAAGCGCTGATGCGAGGCGATCCGATGGTGACTGCGCTCAGGGGTCGAAACGGGCGGGGTTCTCCGGAGTCCCCCCGTTGATGCGCGCGGATTGCCGCGCTAGGCGGCGGCTAACTCCTGCCGGTCATGGATACGGATCTCGACCGCCTTCAGGTGCTGCAGCGTCTCGTGGATGATGCAGTGCTCGGCCACGCGCTCGGCGGCCGTCTGGCGGTCGGCGCAATCCCCGTGGGGCAACATAACGTTCACGAGGAAATTGGTCAGATAGGCGGGCTTTTCCGTCTTCTCAAAGCTCGTCTCGACGGACAGGTCACGGGTGTCGATACCCTGCTGTTCGCAGTAGCGAGCAACGAAGGCTGCGACGCGGGCGCCGAGCGAGACGACGAACAGGTCGGGTGGCGTGGGTGCCCGCCCCTTGCCGCCCATCGGCGAGGTGACGTCACTGACGATTCTCTGACCTCCGATCTCGGTCTCAAACAACATGTCGCCCTGATAACGTGTGGCCGCGGTTGCCCTGATGGCCCTCCTTTCGTTTACCCGTTCAAAACGGGCGCCGGAGAGGCTCTCTCCGTAGCCCTCCAGCAGAAAGCTTAGCTCAGCGGTGGGGCTTGAAAGGACCATTGGCAGCGTCCATGACCTTCCGGTGAAACTTTGGTTTGTCCATCCTTTGACGAAACCTAATCGGACGGCGTCATCGAACATGCCGCGATCCGCAGAGGGGTTCCATGCGAAGGACCACGACCGCCGAGGGCCACACTCACATCACCGCTGGTTAGCCACCCCGTGGGGCACGTGACCGGTGGCCACGTGCAAGCGCGCCGCCTCGCAGTGGACCTCTTGGTCGTCGAAGAAGATGTCTGCGTCGAAGGCGGCGAGGAAATGCGCCTTGGGGAGACCGCCTAGGAATAGTGCCTCGTCAATGCGGATGTCCCAAGCCCGCAGGGTACGCACCACGCGCTCGTGGGACGGTGCGCCGCGCGAGGTGACGAGTGCAGTGCGCAGGGGTGACTCGTCCGCCGGGAATAACGTCTGAAGTTGGTGGAGCGCCACCAGAAGTCCCTTGAAGGGCCCGCCGGGAAGGGGCTCATGGGCTGCCGCCGACTCGCTGGCGTTGAAGACCGCCAGTCCTTCCTCCCGATAGAGCCTTTCTGAGTCATCCGAGAACAAGACCGCATCGCCGTCGAAGGCGATCCGCACCTGACCGTCGTCGGCTCCGGTGTCGGGAGAGGCCGCCGGTAGGACCGTCGCGGCCGCGCAGCCCGCGTCGAGGGCGAGTCGGACGTCGCTGGGGTCGGCGGACAGAAAGAGGTGCGCCCCGAAAGCGGAGACGTAGCGGTAGGGACTCGCGCCGCCGGTAAAGGCCGCCCGGCTGATGTCCAGCCCGTGGCGATGGGCGGAGGTCAGCACGCGCAGACCGGTGTCGGAGCTGTTGCGCGACAGCAGGATCACCTCGACCCGCCCGTGCTCGCCCAGGACCGCGTTGAGGTTCATAAGCTTGCGCACGAGGGGAAAGGCCACTCCGGGCTCGAGGGCGTCGCTCTCGTGGGCCACTTGGTAGGCGCGGTAGGTGTCGACCCCCTCGTTTTCAAACACCCGATGGGATTCACTCAGGTCGAATAGGGCGCGCGACGAGATGGCAACGATGAGCCGCACCGGCTGATCCGGCGCCTTCATAGACCTTTCGGGGAAAAGCGAGTTCGACAATTACGGACGCCGACGCCCGTCGGACCTTTGTGGGTAATTGGGCCGAGGGCGGATGGGAGGAGCGTGGAAGCGGGAAGGGCGCGGGTTACCAGGGCATGAACCAGTTCATGAATCGCATGGGACGACCGACGTCGCGGGTCATCGTGGACATGTCGTCACGCATATTGGCCGTGGTGAAAGTCATCCCCTGAACGGACCTGTCCAGGTTCTGCATGCTGGTGAGCATGGGCTCCAGGGTGCTCACATCCCGGGCCATGGAGTCCACCCCCACCGCCATGGTGCGAATATTGGATGTCATCTGGCTCAGGTTGTCGGAGACGGACTGCATGTTGCTCGCGAGCACCGTCATGTTGGAGTCCACGCTGATGGCCAGATAGTGAATGTCCTTGGCCAGGCTGAACACCAGGTAGAAACCGTAGGCGGCCAGAATGATGAAGGCAAACAGGGACGGGTAAACGATCAGTTCCCAGCGCTTGGCACTGGTCTCGAAGGCCTGAGAGAGCCGCTCGATGGCGTAGGCGTTTAGTTGCGGATCGGCCGCCTCGACATGCACGGCTTCTCCGTCAGACGCACCGACGCCTCCCTTCCCGGAAGGGTCCGACGGGGGGTGGGGGTCCTTGTGGTTGTCGTTGTGCGCCATGATGGGTGTCGCGACGGATCGTCGTATTCGGATAGCTGATTTCTGAGCTTATCAGAAAATCCAGACCCGACAAGGCGGATCAGGATTACCTTCTCTCGGTTGCGCCCCATTTTGACACAAGGCCGCCACGAGGGACTGCGAGGCGCATACGTGCGCCTCAGTGACGCGCTTTCAGCTCACCAAATTGCTAAAAAGGGCGGCCGCCAGGGCCAGGAACTCCCGGGCTGCCTTGCCCTTGGACTCCAGCTCGAAGACCGCAAGTCCTTCGCTGAAGGATCGGCGGAACATGGTGCGCTGGGACAGCCGCGGCTTGATGAATCGAATACCCGGGAGGGACACCAGGGCCGCAGCGGCCTCGTTGGTCTCCCGCACGGCATGGTGGGTGTCGCCGCGGTTGATAAAGCCGACGATCTCCGGGTTGGCTTCACGCTCGACGGAGTGGACCAGATGAATATAGCGCTGGGAGGACCAGATGTCCGCCTGGGAGGGCTGCACCGGCACAATCACCCGATCGCACAGGGTCAGGGCAAGGCGCATGCTCTCCATGTCTGAGGTGCCCACATCGATCAGGGTCTCGTCCGCGCCCTTGAGCCGTTCCCGGGTGAGTGCGCGCTTGTCGAGAACCCGCAGCGGGGGGTCAAAGCCCTCCTCCTGCCGAACCTCCACGACGTCTGTGAGGGTGGCCTGCGGGTCGATGTCCACCAGTTGGACTTTCACGTCCGCCATTGCGAGCCACACGCCCAGGTTGAAGGTGACGGTGCTCTTTCCCGAGCCACCCTTGAGGCTTCCGACGACCGTGATCATGCTGCCCTTCCGACGCTGCTTCTTCTTTTCGAGACCCGTCGCGACATAGCCCGGGGCGACGGCCCCGGGGCCCCGACGGCTATTTCCCCTCCTGGGGAGATTCTTTACCGCCAGCTGGCATGGTCATGCGGGAGTACCCGGCCGGAACATTGAACAGGTCCTCCGGCTGAGGCCCGACTCGGACGTTCTTCAGCTCGCTCACGTAGCCGCCCGGAAACTCCTCGCGCACCGCCAGCCCGAGCTCCGGGTCGTACCACTGAAAGGTGCGAGTGGGTTCCTGATTGGCCAGCGTCGTGGTCATCTGCCACTTCTCCACGGCGCGTCCGTCAACGGTCTCCTTGCCCAGCATCTTGAGCTCCATGCTCTGCCCGTCGGGTGCCAGGCTCTTGAGGGGCATCCCCCGCTCCTGATCGAGCCACTGTGTCCCGGTCAGGGTCTTACCCTGCTGGGTGATGGACATCTCCCACTTGACGGCGGGGCGGCCGTTCACGTCCTCCACGCCCACCCGACGGCAGCTCATCCCAGGCACACCGGCGCAAGGATCGGCCTCAGCGGAGGGCTCGCTTGGGGGTGGGGGCGCCTGCTCGCCGCCCGGGGGCGCACCTCGCTCGAGATAATTCTGGTCGGCGGGGAAGAGTATCCACTCCATGTGCCGGTTCTGATCGCTGATTCGCACCACGTCGCGCCCCTGCTGCGACATCTCCATGCGCGTGCGCCCTTCTCCGACATACATCTTTCCCGAGGTCACTTCGCCGTCCGGCCCGCGCCTGACCATGTCCGCCGAGAATTGGGCACCGGCCGCCTGAACCTGACCCGTTGTTGCGACAACCGCGAACAGCGCCGCCGCTGTGACACACTGACTTTTCATTCTCATGATGCTTAGTACCTCCGCCTTTGAAATTGAGCCGCGCCGCGCGCACCGGGCGCAGGCCACGGTCATTGACCAAGAAACGGGCGCCCCACCGCGATCGCAACACCGCTCCGCGCCTGGTGTGCCGCGATTGTGACTGGGTGGTTGACTCCACACGGTGAGCCCCGCCGTCAAACACTCAGCGAGCCCGCGACGCACCAGGCTCAAAACCGTAAGCGTTGCCGGGTGTCACCGACGGCGACCAGCCATTGTCACCGGGACGCCGGGGAACGGGCCGATACCCGGCGCCCGCGTCCAGACGGCCTTGCTCCTGAGCGTCTAATGGACGAAATCGATACACGGCTTCGTGCGACGGCGATTGCCAGTCGGCCATCCCGGACGCCGTGTCACCCCGAAATAGGTAGCTCGGGAAGGCCGTTGCCGGCGCGGGTGCATAGCCGCCGGGGTCGAAACGGGGGCCCACGCCGACGCCCGGTTCCGGGACACCATCGGGCCCGACGGGACGGAAGCGGTAACCTTGATAGTCCGGGAACCCGGGGCCGGCCGGCTCGAATGGCCGAAAGGCGCCGTCCGCGAATTGCTGAAAGTATCCAGGCGGCGGGCGCGGGGGAAGCCCGCCGTATGGTCCGGCATCCCAATGAGGATAACCGGGGTCCACGACATCCGGGTTCGGGTAACTTGGATCGCCGAAACCCTCGGGACGTCCGCGGGGCGCGGGCAGGCCCTCGTAACCCACCACGGGCCGCTCATTGCTCCAAGATTGAGCGTAGCCGTCGCCGGCGGAGGGCCTCGCGTTACCCGGTTCGAAAGGGGCTCCCCAATTCGGGCGGGGATCGGCCGCGAGGGGCGCAGACGCGAGGGCGCAGAACAACGGCAAGATGTGCTTCACCCGCACGAAGCTCGTGCCCCATCGCACGCCGGTGCCTCAGTCCTCACGGGACTCCAGGCAACGCCAACCGAGCACCGCCCGCGAGCGAGCCCCATCAGATGTCCTCTTCCGATGCGCCGTCGTCGATCTTCAAGCGGATCCCCCGGCGCGGCGCCTTCTTCTGCACCGATGGCATCTCCGGCTTCGCAGATTTCGCGGCCGGCTTGGTCGTGGCGCCTGGTTTCGCACCCGCCGTCTTCTTGCCGTCGCCAGGCTTGTTCGTGGCACCGCTGGACTTCCATGCCGTCGTCGCGGGCGCCGGCGACATCTCGGGCGGTACCTCACTAGGGTGCGCGGCGGAGGGCGGCGCAACGGCTACTTCGGCCACCGGGCGCCGCGCATCTGCTGCGCTGGAGGCCGGTGCCACGTCCTCCGCCGCCGGAACAGCCACCTCCGCCTGTGCAGACTCCCTGGGGGAATCACGGCCGGCCACCGCTGCGGGGGCCGGCGCAGCCGCGACCGGCGCGGCTGAGGCAGGTGCGGACGCGACCGGCGCCGGCGTGGCCGGTCCGGCCGGGGCGGGCGCAGCGGGGATCGCCGCCGGCGGGGGCGGCGGGGGGTTACCGGTTCCAGGGCTCGCGGAGCCCTGGGGCGCCTTCGGCGGCTTCGGCTTGGGCTTCGGCGGCGGCTTGGGCTTCATGGCGTTTTTGGCCATGTCCACCAGCAGCAGGAAGATGCCGCGCACCGCGTAGAAGACCAGGCTGAGGACCTCGAAAACCTTGGCCAGGGCACCGCTCAGACCTCCGCCCTCGCGCTGCGGCTTGACCGCGGCCGCCTGCTCCGCCGCCTCGACCTGGCAGGGAAGCCCCGAGACGGGCAGTTGCTCGGCGGTGGCCGCCGCCACCTCGCACATGTCTCGGCTCGCCGCCACACAACCCAGGGGGATGACGATCAGGGTCAGCACCGTAGACACCAGTGTGCCGGCGAGCAACGAGATCGCCATGCCCTGAAAGATCGGGTCGGTAATGATGACGCTGGAACCTGCCACCAGCGCGAGCGCGGTGATCAGAATCGGACGGGTTCGGATCTTGCACGAACGGATCATCGCCTCCGCCACCGGGATGCCCCGCTGAATCTCGTGGATCGCGAAGTCCACCAGCAAGATCGAGTTGCGCACGATGATGCCGGCCAGCGCGATCCAGCCGATCATGGACGTGGCCGTGAACTCACCCCCGAATCCCAACTCGAACATGATGAAATGCGCGGGAATGATCCCGAGCAGGGTGAGCGGAATCGGCGCCATGATCACCAGGGGGATACGGAAGTTGCCGAACTCCCATACCACCAGGATGTAGATCAGTACGAGAGCGACCATGAAGGCCGCGCCCATATCGCGGAAGGTCTCGAAGGTGACGGTCCACTCGCCCGCCCACTCCCAGGACAGACGGGAATCATCCGGCGGCGCGCCAAACCAGTAGAAAGCGTCGGTGTAACCGTCGCCCCCGGCCGGCTTGGTTCCGTCCGGGGCGGTGTAGTTGGCCTCCTTCATCAGGTCCTGGATCTGAAACATGGCATAGACAGGGGCGGCAAGGCGGCCGCCGACGTCCGCCACCACGAACTCCACGCCCCGCAGATCCTTGTGGAAGATGATGTCCTCCTCGGGGGCCTTGCGGAACTCGCCCAGCTCCCGCAACGGCACCGTGAAGCCCTGACTGGACTGGATCGGCAGGTCACCAAGGCTCCGGATCTGGGATCGCTCGGCGAGCGGTACCTGCATCACGATCTGGATCGGCTCGTGACCGCTCTGCTGGCCCTCAGGCTGCTTGATGTCGCCGACCGGGGCACCCCCTAGTGCCATGGCGAGATTGCGGTTGATCGCGTCCACCGAGATGCCGCGGCGCACCGCCTTCTCCGTATCGACGTCGAAGCGCCAGTAGTCGTAGGCCCCGCGCAGGTAGTTGTCGACGTCGCGAGTGCTCTCCGCCTTCTTGAAGAACTCGGTCACGTCGCGGGCGAACTGGCGCCTCAGCTCGGGAGTCGGACCGTGGATCTCGGCCACCACCGACTGCAACACCGGAGGCCCCGGGGGCATCTCCACCACCGCTAGCGTGGCACCGGTGCCCTCGGCGAGCTTGTCGAGCAGGTCGCGCGCCTCGACGGCGATCTCATGGCTGGTGCGCTCGCGCTCGTGCTTGTCGGTGAGTTGGACCTGAAGCTCCGCCTGCCAGGGTTCGGAGCGAAGGTAGTAATGTCGGACCATGCCGTTGAAGTCGAAGGGACGAGCCGTCCCCGCGTAGAGCTGGACCGCGGTGACTTCCGGTAGGGTCCGCATCTTATCGGCCATGCGGTGGGCGAGGTTGGCGGTCACTGGCAGCGCCGTGCCCTCGGACATGTCGAGCACCACCGAGAACTCGGGCTTGTTGTCCAGTGGCAGCATCTTCACCGCCACCCACTTGAAATAAAAAAACGAGCAGGTGAAGAGAAAGGCGCCCCACAGCACCAGGCGGAAGACGGTGCGCTTGCCCTTGCTCTCGATCAGCGGGGTCAAGATCCCGCGGAAGAAGCGCTCCACATGCTCAGCCTCCTTGTGCTCTCGCTTCTCGGCGGCCTCCAGGTAGTGCATGGAGGGACGCAGCCACTTGGAGATGGCGAGATAGGGGGTGAAGACGAAGGCGGCGAAGAGCGAGATGAACATCGCCGCCGAGCCCAGTTTGGGGATCGGGGCCATGTAGGGACCCATCATGCCGCTCACGAAGCCCATGGGGAGCAGGGCGGCGATGACGGTGAAGGTGGCAAGAATCGTGGGGTTGCCCACCTCGCGCACCGCGTCCACGGCGGTGTCTTCGTCGGTCCGTCCCTCCTCCAGCCAGCGCCGGTAGATGTTCTCCACGACCACGATGGCATCGTCCACCAGGATACCGATGGAGAAGATCAGGGCGAACAGGCTGACACGATCGATGGTGACCCCCCAGACGAAGGCCACGAACACGGTCATGAAGAGCACCACCGGGATGACCAGCATCACCACGATGGCGGGACGTAGCGCCCGGAAGGCAACGAGCACCAGAATAAAGACGAAGAAGGTCGCCTTGATCAGCTTGAGTATCAGCTCGGTGACCTTCTGATCCGCGGTCTGGCCGTAGTTACGGGTAATACTCACCGCCACGTTGTTGGGTATGCGGTTGCCCTTGAGCTCCTCCATCCGGTCGATGATGGCATTCGCCACGGTGACGCCGTTGGTGAGCTCCTTCTTGGCGATGGCGATGGTGACGGCGGGGCGGCCATCGGCGTTCTCCTCGCCCTCGGCGGCAGACCCGGTGTAGTAGGCCACGAGCTGGCTGGCGTCCTCGGGACCCAGGGTCACTCGAGCGACATCGCGCATGTAGATGGGCACTTCCTTGAAGCTCCCCACCACCAGGCGGTTGATGTCGTCGACACCGGTAAGGAAGGAACCCGTGGTCACGGTGAAGCGGGTGCCACTCGACTCCACGCCGCCGGCATTCGCCTCGGCGTTCGCGGTCTTGAGGGTCTGGGCCACCTGGTCGAGGCTGATCTGGTAGCCGGACAGGCGCTCCGGGAACACGTCGACGGTGACCTGCTCCCGGCGACCGCCGACGATGAAGGCGTTACCTGTGTCCTTGACCTGCTTCAAGCCCTGGAGCACGTCCTGGGCGAGGAGACGCAACTGCCCGTCGTCCACGTCGGGGATACCGTCCGCGTCGAGATCCTTGGACCAGATGGTCATGGTCACGATGGGGACGTCGTCGATGCCCTTGCTCCGGACCAGCGGCGGCAGGACCCCAGGCGGGATCTTGTCCATGTTCGAGGCGAGCTTGTCGTTCACCTTGACCAGCGAGGGCCCCATTGCCTGGCCTACGTCGAACTCCACGGTGACGAGGCCCTGCCCCCGCTCGGAGGCGGAGTAGACGTGCTTGACCCCGGGGATCTCGCTCATGATCCGTTCCAGGGGCTGCATGGCCAGATTGGCCACCTGCTGGGCCGAGGCCCCCGGGTACTGCACCATGATGTCGACCATGGGCACGGAGATCTGCGGATCCTCCTGCCGCGGGGTGAGGATGAGACCCAGGAGTCCCATCAGCAGCATGGCGACGTAGAACAGCGGCGAGAGTGGGGAGCGGATGAAGAACCGGGCGGTGCGGCCCGCAATTCCGAGGCTCTCGTCGGTGAACGGCGGGTCTTTCCGCTCCGATGCGGGCGAGGTGAGGTCTTGACTCATGACTGGTCCATGACTGAATCCGGTGCCGGTCCGACGGGGACCGACGCGACCCGGAGTCCCCCGCCACGTGTCGCGGCGGGGGTGCGTTTGTACGACTTAATCAGCGGTCGGTACCAGCGGATTCCTTGGCCCAACCGGCCGTGACCCGTGGACCCGGATTGGCGAGCACCCGCTCGCCTGGCGTCAGACCACTCAGTACGGTCACATAGCCGCCGCTGATCTCCTCACCCACTCGAATCAGGCGCAATTGGGGCTCGCCGCTCTCGGCAAGCACGTAAACCCCGGGCAGACTTCCGTTGTAGCGGATGGCGGACGTGGGGATCACCGGACTGGCGCGGGCTGGCGCGTTCAAATCCGGCACCAGGACCTTTGCGTACATTCCGGGCTCCGACACGCCTTGGGGCAGGTCGAACTTGATCTTGACGGTGTGACGCTGCGGATCCGCCATTGGAAAGATCTGGGCCACCCGCACCGGGATCGAGCGGTTGTTCAGGTCCAACTCGGCCTTGACCATCATCCCCTCGCGCAGCCCCGGTCGAAGCCGTGCGGGCACATCCACCTCGACCTGAAGGTACTCGACGTCCGCATAGTTGAGGAGCGGTTGACCCGGTTGAACTGTGTCGCCCACCTCCACGAACTTCTTGACGATGACCCCGGCGAAGGGGGCGATGCTGCGCGCATCGCGGATCTTGGAATCGAGCGCCTGGAGCTCCGCCTGGAGGCGAAAGATGGCGTTCTGGGCCTCTTGAATCCGGGTTCCGGAGGCGAACAGGTCGGCGGAACGCTCCGCCCCGCGGCTGCGTTCGCCGACGACGGACTCCATGGGGCGGGTGAACATCTGGTCGAACATGTTCGGGATGCCCATACCGCCAGGGGCGGCACTCGCCTGGGGCGACCAGATCTCTCGGCTGTACTGCACGCCGGCGTTACGCAACTGGGCGTCGGCGCTCGCCATCTGGGCGATCAATGCGCGCCGCTGGGCCAGCAGCTCGGCATCGTCGATGGCAAGCAGCAGATCCCCCTCCTTGAACGCGTCGCCCTCGATACCGGCGAGAAAGGAGACCCGGCCCGGCAACTGGGCCGCAAGCGTGACCTCCTTATAAGGGATCACGGTTCCGCCCAGTGATATCGTCGGGGCGCCTTGGGCCTGTTGGACGACGAAGGTTTCGCCCGAATCAGGGCCCATTTGGGCCCGCGCGGGCCCGGCGACTGCCAGGGGAAAGGCCAGCAGGCAGGCACCCAGAGTACTTTTCGTCTTACTTCCCATTGGAACGTACACCAAGAGCTTTCTAGGAAAATAGGGATCGGCCGCCGCCGGCCGGACCGAACCTGCAACGTGTGTCGCCCCGGGATGCGCCAGCCGCCAACACGACCGGAATCAGTCGTAACGGCCTTGTCCCCGGTGGATCGACCCCTCGCTCGATCGAGCGATCGTCCGGCATCGCCTGTGCCGCTATCGTTATATCGGACGCTGGAGCGTAATGGCGCAGTATGCACGCGTGCGCCTGAATTGTTCAAGCAACATTGGGAGAACGCGAGCGAAAACAGGAACGCTAACCGGACACGCATGGACCGATGGAGCCGTCGAGACTGAACAAGGACAGTGAACCCAACCGTTGCCGGGATCCGGGTCCGCGCCGCACCTGCAGCGGAGCCGCCGCCAGACTACCGCGCCCTTCATGATCGGTATACCATCCTGGGTCAATTTTCCGCCGCTTGACGAATGTCTTTGCATCGCGCCCGGCACCCAAGCTGCACCGCCGGGGCGCCGCAGGACCGGGCATCACTCCCTGGCCGGGTCACAAACCTGAGGTAGTCACACAATGCCGACCGCGGACGCAATCACGCAGCGCCTAAAGAACCTGGAAAATCACCTTCAGCAGGAGAATCCGGTGCTGCTCAGCGCCGTGCAGAGCTTCCGGGATCTCGATAAGGTGGCCTATGGCATGGGACTCCTGGAGCGGGACCAGTCTTTCGCGACCCGGATTCCGTGGTGGCCCCTGGTCTCAGTGCTCGGCACCTTCTCGGCAGGCAAGTCGACGTTCGTCAACTACTTCCTCGGAAAAAAGCTTCAGCGAACCGGCAATCAGGCAGTGGACGACCGCTTCACTGTGATTGTCTACAGCCCCGAGGAGGACGGCCGCACCCTGCCGGGCGTCGCATTAGACTCGGACCCGCGCTTCCCGTTCTACCGGGTGTCCCAAGACATCGAGCACGTAGCCGCCGGCGAGGGCAAGCGTATCGACGCCTACCTTCAGCTCAAGACATGTAAGAGCGATCGGCTGCGCGGCAAAATCCTGATCGATTCTCCCGGGTTCGACGCCGACGCCCAGCGCACCGCCGTCCTGCGCATCACCGATCATATGATCGACCTCTCCGACCTCGTGCTGGTGTTCTTCGACGCCCGCCACCCGGAGCCTGGGGCAATGCGCGACACCCTGAAGCACCTGGTGGTCGACACCATCAACCGCCCGGATTCCGGAAAGTTCCTGTTCATCCTAAACCAACTGGACACCGCCGCCCGGGAGGACAACCCGGAGGATGTGGTTGCGGCCTGGCTGCGCGCACTTGGCGAGGTGGGTCTGACCGCAGGACGCTTCTACACCATCTACAACCCAGAAGCCGCGGCCACCATCGAGGACGAGGCCAAGCGCAAACGATTCGAGTCCAAGCGCGACCGGGACCTGGCAGAGATCTTCGAGCGCATCGATGGCGTTGAATTAGAGCGCGCCTACCGCATCGTCGCGAGCCTGCGCAAGACCGCCACCGACTTTAACGATCGCGCCGTTCCATTACTGGACACCGCCGTTGGCCGCTGGCGCAGGCGCACCCTGCTCGCTGAAGGCATCATCCTGGCCCTGCTGATCGGGGTCTTCCTGGCGTGGAGCATCAACGCGGGTCACTGGCACGGCCTCTCTTACCAGCCCCAGTGGCTGCAGACCCTGAAAGGAATCTCCTGGGGTATCGAGGGTCTCGAGGCACTGATCGTGATCCTGCTGATCGCCGCCCACTTCGGCGTGCGTCGATTGGCCGCAGACAGCGTGCTGCCCTGGCTGCGCAAGCAGGTGACAGGCCAGGACCTTCCCGGTAACGTGCTGGCGGCATTCGAGCGTAACACCCGGGCCTGGCGCACCGTCTTGACGGGCTCCCCCGTGGGCTGGAACTCCTGGGCGCGGGGCAAGGTGGCCAAGGTGTTGGACGCCTGTGAGACCTATGTCCAGACCCTGAACCAGCGCTTCACCAACCCGCGGGCGATCCGCGAGGAGGACGCACCGGGACCCGGCGCGGGGGCCGAGGCGGCCTGACGTCTGAGCCGTGACGCCGATGCGCATCGGCGTCGACCTGGGAGGGACCAAGATCGAGGCCATCGCGCTCGGCTCCGAGGGGACCTGCATGGCGCGGCGCCGCATCCCGGCCCCAAGAGACGACTATGGCCACACCCTGAACGCGGTTGCCGCCTTGGTGGACGCCATCGAGACAGAGACCGGCCAACGGGGCTCCCTGGGCTTCGGCACCCCTGGGGCCATCTCCCCCTTCACCGGCCGGTTGCGCAATTCCAACTCCGTCTGGCTGAACGACCGGCCCCTGGACCGCGACTTGGCCGAGGGTTTGGGCCGGCCCGTGCGAATCGCCAACGATGCGGACTGTTTTGCACTCTCGGAGGCGATCGACGGCGCCGGACGCGGGGCGCACTCTCTCTTCGGGGTCATCCTGGGCACGGGTTGCGGGGGCGGCATCGTGATCGGCGGGCACCTGCTCGCTGGCCCGAACGCCATCGCCGGCGAGTGGGGCCACAACCCCCTGCCCTGGCCGCGATCGGACGAGCTCCCCGGCCCGGCCTGCTACTGCGGTAAGCGGGGATGCATCGAGACTTTCGTCTCCGGACCCGGACTGGCCGCGGACTTCGAGCTTCAGACCGGCCAGCAACTGGACCCGGCGGGGATTCGATCCGCCGCCGAGGCCGGGGACACGGACGCCGGTGCCGCGTTGCGCCGCCACGCCGATCGGCTGGCACGGGCCCTGGCCAGCGTCATCAACCTGCTCGACCCTGAGTTGATCGTGCTCGGCGGCGGGCTGTCGAACTTGCCGCACCTCTATGTCGACCTTCCGGACTTGATCCGACCGTGGCTCTTCTGCGACGGCATGGCGACACGTCTCCTGCCCCCCGTCCACGGGGATTCAAGCGGCGTGCGTGGTGCCGCTTGGCTGTGGAACGACCGGCCGGTGCCTTGACTGCCCGCACGCACTGGATCGGTTGACGCCGCTCAGGAATGGCGCAACATGTCTTCCCATGGAGCCGGAAAGGCCGAAGCCCCTGAGATCGCCCGCACCAGCCCGGGCGTCGCCATCACTCCGGAGCGCGAACATGAGCAACATCCCAGGATCCACCGCGACACGTGCCCCCATCGAGGTTCCGCCCCATCCGCAATGGCCCGCGCTGAATGACGACGAAAAGGCCGACCTGAAGGCGCGTATCAAGAATCTGCTCGCCGAGCAGGACGCGGCCCTGGTTGCACACTACTACACCGACGGGGACCTCCAGGCCCTGGCGGAGGAGACCGGCGGCTATGTGGCGGACTCACTCGAGATGGCCCGCTTCGGCACCGAAAGCCGCGCCCGCACCCTGGTCGTTTGCGGGGTGCGATTCATGGGCGAGACCGCCAAGATCCTGAACCCTGAGAAGCGCGTCCTGATGCCGGACCTCAGGGCCACCTGCTCCCTGGACGAGGGCTGCCCGGCCGATGAGTTCTCCGCCTTCTGCGACGCCCACCCGGACCACACGGTGGTGGTCTACGCGAACACCAGCGCCCTGGTGAAGGCGCGCTCGGACTGGGTGGTCACATCGAGCATCGCACTGCCGGTGGTGGAGCATCTGGCCGCCCAGGGACAGAAAATCCTATGGGCGCCTGACAAGCATCTCGGTCACTATGTGGAGCGCATGACCGGGGCTCAGATGCTGCTGTGGGACGGGGCCTGCATCGTCCACGAGGAGTTCAAGTCCTTCGCCCTGGAACGGGTACGCAGGCTCCACCCCGAGGCCGCCGTCCTGGTCCACCCGGAGTCCCCGGACGAGGTCGTGGATCAGGCCGACGTGGTGGGCTCCACTACCCGGTTGATTCAGGCGGTGACCGAGATGCCCAATCGCGAGTTCATCGTCGCCACGGACGCGGGCATCTTTTGGAAGATGCACCAACTGGCGCCTCACAAGACCTTGATCGCCGCGCCTACCGCCGGCGAAGGCGCCACCTGCGAGAGCTGTGCCCACTGCCCCTGGATGGCCATGAACGCACTGCAGAACCTGGAACAGGTGCTGCGTATCGGTGACCAGGAGATCCACATCGATCCCGCCGTGCGCGAGCGGGCCGTGATCCCCATTCAGCGCATGCTGGACTTCGTACGGACCCGCGGAATCGGCGCCCGGCGGCAATCCGACTAAGCCGCGGAGCGGACGGGCAACGGCCTGCACGCATGGGTCCTAATCCGGCGCGCGGCCGACCTCGCGCCCTCCGTCAACCACCGCCGGCGGGCGCCAAAAAAGAGCGTCCCGGCCCTTCATTGGGGCCGGTCTACGGCACAATCCCACGCCTTGGCAAAGCGTGCACCGTGCCGTACCATCGGCGCGCAGAATAAGAATGCTGGACATTCCCGACCGACACGGTGAGTGAGCCAAACGTCGCCGCGCCCGGCCCGGGACGCATTCGGCGAGACGGCGACCCGACGCCCTGATAAGGAAGACGCCATGGCTCAAGTCCCTGAGCAAAAATCCAAAGGCGCCACGGGCAAGGCGTCGCTGATCGTGTTGGGCGTGGTCTTTCTCGCCGGCATCGCCTTCGCTGGCTTCGTCAATGTCGGCGTCTCCTACACGAATGAAATGGAGTTCTGCACCTCCTGTCACTCCATGCAAGTCAACCTGGAGGAATATAAGGAGACCATCCACTACAAGAACACCTCCGGCGTCCAGGCCACCTGCTCCGACTGCCACGTGCCAAAGGAGTTCGTCCCTAAGATGGTCGCCAAGATCGTGGCGGCAAAGGACGTGGTTCACGAGATGATCGGCACCATCGACACCCCCGAAAAATACGAGGCCCACCGCTGGGACATGGCGACCCGGGTGTGGGCCAAGATGAAGGGCACCAACTCACGCGAGTGCCGAACCTGCCACGACTTCTCCAACATGGACCTCTCCGAGCAGGACCGTTCCGCACGTAACAAGCACGCGTCGGCCGAGGACAAGGGGCTGACCTGCATCGATTGCCACAAGGGCATCGCCCACAAGGAGCCGGACGAGCCGGAAGAGTCCAGTGACCCGGGCTCGTCCTGACCGACTCCCGCGTATCTGCCCTGAGGCAAGACATGAGCCGCACTGCCTACCAGACCTTTCGCGCCGCCCTCTTGCTGCTCGCTTGCCTGGCGGTCGGCGCAGACGCGGCGGATCTCGATCTGGGCAAGGAGCTGCGGCTTGCGGCCATGATCGGCGACGCCGAGGCCGTGGGCGCACTGCTCGATCAGGGTGCCGACGTGAATGCGGCCAACCAATTCGGCAAGACCGCGCTGATGATGGCGGCGGAGACCGACGACATCCCGACGGTGTCGCTGCTGCTCGCCCGGGGGGCCGAGGTCAACGCCCGCACCGTCGCAGGCTGCACCGCACTGACCTTCGCCGCGGAGAACGGTAACATCGGCATGACGGCCCTCCTGATCGAGCGCGGCGCGAACGTCCACGATCGCACCCGGGCCGGCTGGGATTCGCTGATGATCGCCTCCCGCTACGGCATTCGCGACATGGCGGAGCAGCTGCTGTATCGGGGTGCCGACCCCAAGGCCTCGGACAAGACGGGCCGCACTGCCCTGATGCAGGCAGCGGACAAGGGGCATGCGGACCTGGTGGATCTTCTGGTTGACGGCGGTGCGGATCTGGAGGCGAGGGACAAGGAGAGGGCCACCGCCCTTATCATCGCCGCCCATCGGGGGAACCTGGGCGTGGCCCGCGCGCTCATCGCACGGGGCGCCGACGTCAATGCAAAGGACTTTCAAGGCGCCACGGCACTGATCTGGGCCGTCGGGAAGGGGAATCTGGCCGTAACCCAGCTTCTACTCGAGCGCAGGGCCGATCCAAACATTCAGGATCAGGACGGGACAACGGCCCTGATAGAGGCGGTCAACAGCGGGCACAACGAGTTGATCGAGGCCCTTATCAACGCCCATGCTGACCCGGGTCTCAAGGATGCCGAGGGACATACGGCAGCGGACCTGGCCCGGAACAAAGGCAATCAGGAGGCCGTCGCTCTTCTGTCCGGGGGCTCCTGAGCATCAGACCCTGGGCGTGCCCGACGGCCCCGAGGCCAAAACCGAGGATGCACAGAGGCTGTGCCAAACCCCACGGCTTCATCTGCATGGCGGAGATTAGCTCCGCATCGTATCGACTGTCTGTTTCACACCATAAGGAGGCAACATGGCCAACACACCAAGAAATCTGGCCCGGCTCGCGGGGGCCATGGCCCTCGGCGCGGCATTCGCCGCCTCGGCCGCCGACCCGGCCCCAGCCCCTGAGCTGATCTCCGGCGCCAGTGCCCAGATGCTCGCCGAGACCTGCGCGGGCTGCCACGGCACCGATGGAGCCAGCGCCGGGCCCGCGTCCCCCACCATCGGCGGCATGCACGACGAGACCTTCACCGAGGTGATGGAGGGCTTCCGCGACGGCAGCATCTACTCGACCGTCATGGGCCGCATCGCCAAGGGCTATTCCGATGAGGAGATCGAGCTCATGGCGAAGTACTTCGCGGGAAAACCCTACCAGCCGGTCAAACAGGAGTTCGACGTGGCGCTGGCCGAGAAGGGCGCCAAGCTCCACGACAAGTACTGCGAGAAATGCCACAGCGAGGGTGGTAAGCTCGCCGAAAGACGAGGAATACGTCCTCCTCGCCGGCCAGTGGACCCCCTATCTGCACAACGCCATGTCCGATTTCCGCGACGACCGCCGCGAGATGCCGAAGAAGATGAGGAGCAAGCTCGACGACCTGCTCTCCAAAGAAGGTGATGACGGGATCAAGGCCCTGTTTTCCTTCTACGCCAGCGAACAATAAGGATCGAGGAGACAACCAGATGAAGATGAATCGTCGCGATTTCGTAAAGGCCGCGAGCGCCACCACCGCCCTCGGCCTGGTCGGCATTCCCCACCTTGCCCTGGGCGCCGCCAAGAAGGTCGTCGTCGTCGGAGGTGGAACCGCCGGCGCCACCGCCGCCAAGTACATCAAGCGGCTGGACTCCAGCATCGATGTCACGGTCGTGGAGCCGAACCCCGAGTACTTTACCTGCTACTTCAGCAACGAGGTTCTGAGCGGCGAGCGCACCCTGGACTCCATCAAGGTGAGCTACGACGGCCTTAAAGGTCACGGGGTCAATATGGTGCAGGACACCGCCACCGCGATCGACGCCGAGAAGAAGGTCGTCAAGACCGCCGGCGGCACCGAGCTGCCCTATGACCGTTGCGTGGTCGCCCCCGGTATCGAGCTCCTCTACGGCAAGATCGAGGGCTATAGCGAGGAGGCCGCCCAGAAGCTGCCCCACGCCTGGAAGGCCGGCGAACAGACCAAGATCCTGCGCGGCCAGCTCGAGTCCATGGCGGACGGCGGCACCGTGGTCATCGTGGCCCCGCCGAACCCCTTCCGCTGCCCCCCCGGGCCCTATGAGCGGGCCAGCCAGATCGCCCTGTATCTCAAGAACAACAAGCCCAAGTCCAAGGTGATCATCCTCGACGCCAAGCAGAAGTTCTCCAAGCAGGGGCTGTTCACCCAGGCGTGGGAGAAGTTCTTCTGCGAGGCCATGATCGAGTGGCGCCCGGGCCCCGATGCCGCGGTGGTGAAGGTCGACGCGGGCGGCATGACCGCCGAGACCAGCTTCGGCGACGAGATCAAGGCCGACGTGTTGAACGTGATCCCGCCCCAGCGGGCCGGCGCCATCGCCCAGGTCTCGGGTCTGGCGGACGAGAAGGGTTGGTGCCCGGTGGACCAGAAGACCTTCGAGTCGACCCTCGCACAAGGGCGTGCATGTCATCGGCGACGCCTGTATCGCCGGCGCCATGCCCAAGTCCGGCTATGCCGCCAACAGCCAGGCCAAGGTGTGCGCCGCGGCGGTGGTGGCCATGCTGAATGACGGCGAGGTCGGAGTCCCCTCCTACGTCAACACCTGTTACTCCATCGCCGGCACCGGAGTGGGGCATCTCGGTGGCGGCCGTCTACAAGCTGGGTGCGGACGGCAAGATCGCCGAGGTCCCGGGTTCCGGCGGGCTGACCCCCATGGATGCCCCGGAATGGGCGCACAAGCGCGAGGTGGAGTACGCCCACAGCTGGTACAAGAACATCGTCAAGGACAGCTTCATGTAAGTGACTCGAGGCGCGCCCCCGGGCGCGCCTGTTCGTCTTCGCTTGAATTCAGGGCCTCTTCAGGCCCCTTTTTATTGGTGTCATCCTTGACTGGAAAAAAAGAACCGGCGAGTCGCTCCTCGAACCGAACTCGTGACACAAGCGCGTCACGCGATGGTGGGCTTCTCGGCTTCAGACCCCAGATACAACTCGCGTTCAACGAGAACCGAAACCGACGAGACATCGCCAATCCAGGCCCGACCATGAATCGACGCGACCTGCTGCACGCCATCACTGTCGTCGCCACCCTGGCACCGCTTTCTGCCGCCCACGCCCTGACTGCGACGCCGCTCCAGAGCCGCGGCCCCTTTTACCCGGACCGCCTGCCCCTGGACGACGACAACGACCTAGTGCGGGTGGAAGGCCATCCGGACCTCGCCAGGGGAGAGATCACCGACCTGACCGGCCGGGTGCTCGACCTCAACGGCGAGCCCATCCGCGGGGCGCTGGTGGAGATCTGGCAGTGCGACGCCAACGGGCGCTACCTGCACCGAGGCGACAGCGGGGGACCGCCCCGGGATCCGGGCTTCCAGGGGTACGGCCGCTTCGAAACCGGAGCAGACGGGGGCTACCGTTTCCGCACCATCAAGCCCGTCCCTTACCCAGGGCGCGCGCCCCACATCCATTTCGCCGTACAGGCCCCAGGGCGCCATCCGCTGGTCACCCAGATGTACGTGGAAGGTGCCCCGGAGAACCAAGTGGACTGGCTGCTGAATGCGGTGTCGGATCCCTCCGCCCGCGCTTCCCTCATCGTTCCCTTCCGGCCCGTCCGATCGGAGACGGCCATGCTCGCCGCCCAATTCGACCTGGTGCTGGCCGCGTCCTAACCGGTCCATGAGTCTGACTTCGGCATCGCCAAAGAGGTGATGCGGGTGGTGGGGGATCGATCCAGAAAAGGTAGCAATTCCGAGCGGTTAGCCCGCTCAGGGCAGCGGCTCGTCCGTGTAGGCGACGTTGGCCTCCTCGGACTTGTGCAGAGGGAGCGCCTTGCCCGCGCGCACATCCTTCACCCAGTTGGGGTTGAGCAGGATGGACTTGGCGGAGAGCACGATGTCCGCGTCCCGCAGCGCGTCATCGGCAGTGGCGCGGTCGTGGATGCCGCCGCAGATCATCAATGGCTTACCCGTGACCTCACGGGTCAGGCTCGCGTCGGTCCCGTAGCGGTAGCTGGAGACCGAAATGGCGTCCAGGGGCTCTCGGCATCGAGCAGGTCGATCACCTGCTGCCAGTCCTCCCTTGTCTCGAACAGCGAGACCTCCGGGTCAGCGACCCCCCAGTCGGAGACGCGGAAGGTGAGCAGCCGGTCCGCTGGCACCGCCGGCCTCACCGCCTCGATGACCTCGTGGGCGAATCGGTAGCGATTCGCCACGGAGCCGCCGTAGTCGTCCTCGCGCCGGTTGCTGTAGGCGGATAGGAACTGGCTGATCAGGTAACCGTGGGCACCGTGGATCTCGACCCCATCGAAGCCCGCAGCGACCGCCCCGCGGGCCGTCTCCCGAAAACCCTCGATCACGTGCTCGATGTCGAACTGGCTCATGACATCCGGCACCGGATAGGGTTGGCCGGTGAGCGGATTGGTCTGCTTGGGGGTCAGAGCACTGGGACCGATGGAGCGGCCCGCCGGGTTGACCTCCGGCCAGGCCATGCGTCCGCAGTGGAACATCTGCATGATGGAGACGCCACCCGCGGCGCGTATGTTGTCTGTAACCCACCGCCAGGCGTCGATCTGGCGCTGGGTTGTGACCCGCGCCTGGCGCGGATAGCCCTGGCGCTCTCGTAGTCGGTAACGATCGCCTCGCTATAGACGATCGCTGCGCCCTTCAGCGCCCTGGTGACCAGGAATTCCAGCACGTCCTGGCGGGGGATGCTGTCACCAGGCGACGACATGCGGGTCATCGGAGCCACGCCGATGCGGTTGCGCAGATAGCACGGGCCGAGAGTGAAGTGACTGAATAGCGTGTCGGTCATCAGGCCGCTCCGGGTCTACGAAAATCGCAGGCCAATCTTGGAACGGAGAGCGCGGCCTCCGACCGCTGGCCCCCAACGCTGGGCCTACCAGGGTCTGTACTCGAGTCCGGGAATGGCCTCGCGGTCGAACACCGCCGGCAATTGGCTCAAAAGCTCCTGGAGCTCCTCCAACGCCATGTGGCGGCCGTAGGACGCCTTAGCGGCGTCCATCGGGAGCTCCACCCAGTAGCGCTCGTTGCCCGGTTCGCACAGGATCTGCAAAACGTTGTCCTGGGGGTCGATGATGCCGAGGTAGTCGTCCTCCGTCTGCAGCCTGGGCAAGAGCTGCTCTCGGATGACCTTAGTGCTCAGCTCCAGGGCGCTTGCCGAAGAGATGGACTCACCGGTCCGGTCGAAGAGATAAAAGACTTTGTAGTGCATCGTCGCAAGCTGTCTTTGGTCAGGGGCCGCAGCGCCCATCATCGCACCTCAGCGCCACTGTGGATCGATTCAGGCGTCTTTGGCACCTCCGACCCCTGGTTTGCGGGGGCATCGTCGATCTGGGATCATCCGAGACGTACCGCTTTACCGCTCGAGGGGACGTTCGCGACTCCTCCGTGGAGATCCCGAACCGCCCCCGCCCGCGCTGCCCCAGGAGGCGTCAATGAATCCGCTCAAGCTGAAGCTCCATTGGCAGATCCTGATTGCCATGGCCCTCGCCATCCTGGTCGGCCTCGCCGTCGACCGCGAGGCCGGTATCTTCGGGGTCACTTTCTACTCCATCTTCGACTTCGTGGGCAAATTGTTCCTCAATGCCCTCAAGATGTTGATCGTACCCCTGATCCTGTCCTCCATCATCGTCGGCGTGGCCGGCATCGGTGGGGGCCACGGACTGGGCCGTCTCGGCGGCAAGACCATCGGCTATTACGCCATGACAAGCCTGTTCGCCATTTTGGTCGGGCTGGTCATGGTGAATCTGATCCAGCCAGGGGCGGTGGAGGGGGACCCCAAGGAGGTGTTCGGATTCAGCGCGGACGCAGCGTCCTTGCAAGAAAAGGTGGGCGGCAAGGACAGCGGCGACGTCGTGGAGGTCTTCCTGCGCATGATCCCCACCAACGTGGTGGCGGCCGCCGCCGAGGGTCAGATGCTGGGCCTCATCTTCTTCAGCCTGCTCTATGGGTTCTTCCTGACCCGCATCACCGAGGACTACGCCGAGGCCCAGTACAACTTCTTCCAGGGCATGTTCGAGATCATGATGGGCATCACCGATCTCATCATGCGATTCGCACCCCTGGGTGTGTTCGCCCTGGTGGCCAAGACGGTGGCCGATACGGGTCTGGAGGCGTTCGCCCCGCTCGCCCTCTTCTTCCTCACCGTGGTCCTGGCTCTCGCCACCCACTTCCTGGTGGTGCTGCCGCTGCTCCTGTACTTCATTGGCGGGGTAAACCCCCTGCGCCATTACCAGGCCATGGGGGCGGCCCTGCTCACCGCCTTCTCCACCGCCTCGTCCTCCGCCACCCTGCCGATCACCATGGAGTGTGTGGAGAAAAACGCCGGGGTCTCCAACAAGGTGACCAGCTTCGTGCTGCCGCTCGGGGCCACCGTCAACATGGACGGCACCGCGCTCTATGAGTGCGTGGCGGCCATGTTCATCGCCCAGGCTTACGGGATCGAGCTCTCACTGTCCACCCAGTTCATGGTGGTCATGCTGGCCCTGTTGACATCCATCGGCGTGGCCGGCATCCCCGCCGCCAGCCTGGTGGCGATCGCGGTCATCCTGGGGGCCGTCGGCCTGCCGCTGGAAGGCATCGGGCTGATCCTGGCGGTGGACCGCATCCTCGACATGATGCGCACCGCCGTGAACGTCTTCAGCGACTCCTGCGGCGCCGTCATCATCGCCCGCAGCGAGGGCGAGACCAACGTGCTCCAGGAGCCTTCGCCGGCGCGTGCCCACTGATCTTCGGACCGGTGGCGGCCGAACGGGAAGCGGGCGCCCGCACCGGGGAGCGGCGTCCAGATCACACCGCGAACACATCGGTAAGCCGTGACTGTCGCCATCGGCAAGGCTGTCGGCTCCAGCTCGTCGTACCCGTGCGCGCATCATGCCTGGGTCGACCGCCTGGTGCGCTGGATGTCGGACCACAGCACATGATCCATGTCACCTCCAGGCGGCTGGAGTCATCGGCCGCCTCGTGGGCAGGCGTGGTCGAGCCCCGAACGCCCTCGTGTTCTCATTCGACCATGTATCGCAGCAGGGGCGGTTATTGCGCTGAAGGCCCATGACCGGCGCCGCGACGCAGGGCGCGCCAGACGCTACCCTCACCTACAGGGCAGAGTCCTTGAACAGCGCGTCAAGTTGCGGGTTGGACGTGACCAGCAACACTTGCTTGCGCACCGCCTCGCTGTTGAGCTCCAGCCGGAAGTAGCGCTCGCCGCCGGCCTTGGATGGCTGTTTGCGGATGAGCTGGATGCGGTGGAAGAGGTGGCCGTGGCGCTCGGCGAAGCGGGCGAGGCCGATGGCCTTCTCGAAGTTGTCCGCCAGGCTGGGGTCGTGGGGCTCCAGGATGTCGAAGCGGTAGCCGGCAGCCACGGAATCGGCGTCGGCACCCTCCCCGCGGCGCACGATCACCAGGTCCGGGAACATTGGCCGCTCGGCCCCGCCGGTCTGGTAGGGGATCTCCAGCGACCAGGGCTTGCGGTCCAGGTTGCGCAGCCATCCGACCACATCCGGGTCGGCCAGCTCCTCGGCGAGCAGCTCGCGCTCCCAGGTTCCGAGATCGGCCCGGAAGCCCCCGTCGTCCTCCAGGTACAGATGGCGCTCGTAGCTCGGGGCGTTCTCGGTGCGCCGGAACTCGATCCGCTCCGGCAGCCGCCACTGGAGCTCCACCGGCTTCGCGGTGGCCAGGCGCAGGCGCTCGTAGCGTCCGCGCTCCTTCTCCTTGAGCTTGCGCCGTCGCGTGCTTGTGCTGGTCGTAGAGGGCATCGAAGGCGGCCTCGGCCTTGGTCTCCAGCCGGGCCATGACCGCGTGGTTGCGCGCCAGGACGATGACCTCGACCTTCACGTCCAGGGCATCGCGGTCGGCATGCGCCTCCCAATAGGTCTTGTGCAGCCCGTTGCTCAGGCGCAGTCCGGCCTCTTCGAACTGGCGCTCGATGTCCGCCTCCGACGCCTCGATCTCGTACTCGCGCACCGGGGTGACGAATTCGCCGTCCTTGTCCCCATCGGCCTGGACCGTGGTCGTCCTGATCTGGACCCGGGTGAGCCCCTCGACCAGCTTCTCGAAGCTCCCGGCCGCCTTGAGCCCCGCCAGCTCGGTGCCGAGCCAATCGACCACCTGGTCCTTGGCCTCGCCCCAGGCCGCGGGCTGCGATGTCGTCCAGGTTGAGCCGCCGCGCCAGCCCGATGTAGCGCCGAAGATGGCTCTGGGCACGGGCCGCGTTCACCCGGTAGGTCACCAGCTTGTCCATAGCCTCGAAGATACCGGCCGCATCCTCGCGCCGGCCGAGCGTCACCAGCTCGCGGGCGTCCCCCGCCTCTGCCGGCGGCGCCTGCTCGACGTTCTTCAGGTCCTCCACCACGGCCTTGACCGCGGCCTCGTCGAAATAGGGCAGGAACAGATGCACGTCGTTCAGCGCCGCATCCCGCTCGATGCGCCGCGCCAGCGGCGTGCGCACCATGCGCCCCAGGAGCTGGGCGATGTAGGTATGGTCCTCCGCCCGGCGGAAGGACATCATCACCTCCGCCCGCGGGCAGTCCCAACCGGTCGAGAGGCTGGTCTTGAACAGGACCACGCCGACGCCCTTGTCCTCGTCGATGCGCGAGGCATCGACCCGCCGCACCCGCCGCCCGCCGAGGTCCATGTCCCCGCAGTCGTGCATCGCATGCACCGCCTCCCCCTCCAACAAGCGCCGGCCGATGGCCTTCTCGATCACGTCCAGCGCCACCCCGAGATCGGTCCGCGACACCTGCCGCCCGGTCCCGTTCTCCACCTGGACCACCAGGATGGGCCAGACCCGCCGCTCGTGCTCGGCCGTGCAATAGGCGTCCCATGCCTGGCTCATCCGCACCCAGGCCCGCGCCGCCTCCTCCAAGAGGGACATCTCGGAGTGCCCCGCCACCTTGGGATGATGGATCGGGATGCGGTCCTTCAGCAGGCCCGAGGCGCGCACGTCGGCCACCGGCACGGGCACCTTGTGCAGGGTGTGGGGCGCGTGCTCCAGCAGATCGGTGAAGCGCTTCGGTGTCGCCGACACGCCGATCACCAGCGGCATCCGGATCAGGCCCGACTCGCTATGCCCCAGCAGGAAGCGCTGGACCAGGGTCTGGGCCTCCTTGGCAAGCTTGCCGCCGGTCATGCCCCGGTGCGCCTCGTCGATCACCAGGTAGAAGCGGTCCGGGATCGCCTTGGCGGTGTTCGTGCAGGTCGCCCAGATCGGCCAGGTCCGCCCGTCCCCCTGCCGGGTCAGGCGCTTGTCCGTCCCGAGCTTCTGCACGTTGATGAAGTGGATGGTGCCCGGCTCAAGCTGCTCCCGGTCGAAGCCCGCATCGATGGTCACCAGCCGGTGCACGCCGATCCGATCCGAGACCTGGTTGATCCGGCGCCGGGTCTGCTCGTTGAGCTCCGGCATGTCCGAGACCCACAGGATCGCCGCGTCGGGCTGGGCCGGAAAGCCCACGGTGCCGAACAAGATGTCCTCGAACAGGGCCGCCATCATCACCGTCTTGCCGCTGCCCGTCGGGGCCGAGAACGAGATCGCCTGGGGGCTCTCACTGGACGCATACTCGCGCGCCATGCGGACCTTCTCGCGCAGTTGCGCGAGGGCCGTCTCCTGGAAGTCGAACAGCTCGCACTTCATCGCGCACCGCCCGTGGCTGAGGTTGCCCCGTCGCCGCCGATCCGGTCCGTGTTGATCAGAAAGTTCTCCAGGTAGTCCCGGTAGAGCTGAACCGTCTCGATGCTCGGGCTGCTCGACCGTAGCGCGGCCATGGCCTCGGCGGACAGCTCCTTGAAGGCGTCCTCGGAGTCCGTGACGATGAAGAAACAGCGCAGCCCCGAGCGTCCGGACAGGGCCGCCAGCAGGGCCTTGAGGCTGCCCTCATCGAGCAACACGGCGAAGGGATTGGCCGGCGGGGCGAAGAAGGTCGGCTCCGGCTCTGCTGTCCCGCTTAGGTCCCAGCTCCGGCCTCGGCCCGATGGCCCCGGCCTTGAGCCACAGGAGCGGCAGGATCTCGCGGAAGGCCCGCTTCAGCGCAACCCGATCCTTGTCCAGGAACTCGAGCTTGAAGTAGGCCAGGTTCGCCGGGAAGCCGTCGGCCATCGGGAACTCGTCGGTAAACTTGTATTCGCCCTTAAGCGGCTGGCCATCCGGCGTCTTGCCGGTAATCGCAGCGGCTAGGCGTGGCCAGGTGATGTAGTTGCAGATGCCCCACTTTTCCCAGTCTGCGTCGCCCGGTTGCAGCCCCTGATCGCAGAGCGTCGCCTGCTCATCGGCGGCTACTTCGTTGTTGGTGACGGAAATACACTGGCGACGGCCACCGTCCTGTTTGTTCAGGCGCATCACGGCATGGGCGGTAGTGCCGGCGCCAGCGAAGAAGTCGAGTATGAGAGCGTCGGGTTTATTGGCGACGAGTAGTCGGATCGTGTCTTCGACCGCGTAGAGGGACTTCGGGAATGGAAACTTGCGCCCAGGAATGAGCGCTCTCAGCAACGATGTTCCGTATGCCCCAGCGTCATGCCGCGCCTCGCGCCATACGGTACTCGGTCGTGCTGCTTTGCCACCTGGAATCACAACGATCTTCGATCCATCCGGCCGAGTACCCTTGACGTGATACTCACCGCGCTCGACTCGCTTGATATCTTCGGTAGAGAGGTAGGAGATAGTGTACGGCTGATACTGGTTTCCGGCACTGACGCGAACGAAGCCACCATCAAGGGCGCGCTGAAGGCTCGGACCGGTGAGGCCCCAAATCAGCGCGGTCCCATCGGGAGCGATTGGAAACACGGGGGTTGTGCCCCTGACAACAGGAACGCCTCCGATCCGATCCGCCATCGACAACGGCTCGCCGATTCGGGTGATTTTCTGGGTAGTGTCATCGACGTAAACAGGGTAGAACTGGCGTGGCCGTGAACCGCGCACGAGGGAGCGCTGCGTTCGTCTCAGGTAAAGCCATCGAACTTCCGTATCCTGGCCGGTGCGTTCGCCAGACCCGATCTCCACACCCCCCAGAAAGACGAAGAAAGCGTACTCGTCAACACGCGAGAATTCATTTGCACGGCTAGTACTCCGCGGGCTGATAGTTATGCTCACCATCTGCACCCGCGCCTCCGGAAACTCCTGCTCCAGCAACAATCCCAGCCGCAAATACTCCTTCTCGTCAATCGTGACAATCAACACCGAATCTGCCGGGTTCAGCAGTCGTTTCGCCAACCGCAGCCGCTTCTCCATGAACGACAGCCACTTCGAATGCCGCCAGGCGTCGTTGGCATCCACGTAGTCGTTGTTGTACTTCCAGTCCCGGGCGCCGGTGTTGTAGGGCGGGTCGATGTAGATGCAGTCGACCTTGCCGGCGTAGAGGTAGGCCAGCAGTTGCAGGGCGTGGAAGTTGTCCGCCTCGATCAGGCTGTGCCAGGGGGCGTCGGCCGGGCCGTTCTGAACCTGATCCATGGGCACCAGGGCGGGGAAGATCGGCTCGCCGAACCGGCGCACCACCACTAGCGAGGCTTCGCCTCAGACCGACGAGGCATGGGGGGTGCTCTGCGGTGTGGGGCGGCCCCGGTTGAGAGACGGGAGGCTATGCTCCCGGTGTAGCCGCGCGTAGCGGCGTGTGGCTCGTGGCCAAGATGTCAACCGGGGCCTGCAATCATGGTAGACCAAACCGTCGCTGAGTTGCTGAAGGACCATGTCACCCTGGACCTCGAAGGGATCGACCGGCTGTATCTCAACCTGTATCAGCCACGGCTGCAGACCGGCGGCGGAGTGGCGACCTTCTTCAAGGCCCATCGCGGGGCCAAGGTCGCCTCGACGGTGCTGATGGCTCCGATCAGTCGGGACTTCGTCAAGGCGATCCACGTCTTTGCTAAACGGGAGGGGATCGACATCGTCCGTTTCGCCAAGGGGCAGCGCAAAGACGAGGTCACCCGGGAACGGCTCAAGGCGTTCTCGGCCCCCGAGGGCGTGCTCTACATCGGCACGGCCCAAGAGCGCTTTGCCAGCTTCCGCATGATCAAGAAGATCAGCGTCCACACCGGTCAGCCGTACCCCTGGTTCACCCGGGGAACCGTGATGTGCAACCACTACTACTTCTACCTGGTCGATGAGGACTTCGGCCCCTTGTTCATCAAGTTCTGCTCCTACTTCCCTTATACCGCACGGGTCTGTCTCAATGGACATGAGTACGCCAAGCGGCAGTTGGCCAAAGAGGGCATTGCCTTCGAGGCCCTGGACAACGGGCTGCTCACCTGCGCCGATCCGGCCCACGCGCAACAGCTCCTGGATGACCTGACGGAGGAGAAGATCGCCGCACTGGTCGCTAAGTGGCTGGGACGGCTCCCGGACCCCTTCACGGCGGCGGACCACGCGGCCGGCTACAACGTTCAACTCTCGATCCTGCAAGCGGAGTTCTCCCGCACCCAGGTGTTCGACCGGCCCCTGGCCGGGCGCCATCTCTTTGAGGCGGTGATCCGCGAGAACCTCGACCTGGGACGACCCGAGAAGGTCAGCCTGATCTTCAACCGGAGGATCACCAAACGCACGCCGGGGACCTTCCACACCCGCGTCATTACCCAAGGGGTCAACCGCTGGCTGCATGTCAGCTACAAGTCCTCCAAGATCAAGCAGTATTTCAAGGAAGGCCGGGCCCTGCGCACCGAGACCACGATCAACAACACCCATGACTTCGGCATCGGGCGGAACCTGAACAACCTGCCCGCCTTGCGGGCCATCGGCTTTGCCGCCAACCGCCGACTGCTGGAGGTCGAGACGCTCAGTCAGGACTGTCTCTTGGCCGAGGGGGTCTTCGATCAGGTCACCCAACCGCAAGTGGTCGCCGGCCAACGGGCCCCCGGGCTGCACTTCGATGATCCGCGGGTGCTGGCCCTGTTCACCGCGCTGTGTCTATTTCTCACCTTGCCCGACGGATTCCGCAACGCCACGCTGCGCGCCTGGATGGCCCAAGCCTTGGGGGTGCGCGAGGACGCGTACTCCACCGGACGTATGACCTATGACCTGCGGCGACTGCGGCTGCATGGGCTGATCGAACGGACCCCGCACAGCTACCACTACCGGGTCACCAACCTCGGGCTGCGGGTCGCCCTGTTCTTCACCAAGGTCCACAGCCGCATCCTGCGACCGGGATTGTCCCAACTCTTCGACGGCTGCCCCAACGCGTCCAACCGACCTATCGCCACCGCCATGGGCCGACTGCAGCAAGCGTTCGCCGACCTGTTCGATCAGGCAAAACTGACCCCGGCGCAAACTTGACTCACGCGTGCAGAAAATCGTTCGTCAAGGAACCCTAGCTCGTCCAGCGGCAGGTCCCAGGGGTCGCCAGCGCCGGGGGTCCCCTCGGGCCGCACGCAGTGGACCATGCCGCCGCTCACGCGCCGCACTCGCCAGAGATCAGTCAGCGAGCCGCCCCTCTTCGCCACCAGGTCGCCCCGCCGCGGGCGGGCCTTGGGGATTGGCACCAGCTCGGGCAGGTGGCGGTCGAACACCAGGCCGAACTTCTTGGTCTTCTGCGCCTCCGCCCATTCGCGCTTGAGCTGCTCGCGCAGCCGAGGCTCTTGGACCTGGGCAATCAGGTCATCGATAGCGGACAAGGTGGGTTCCCTTTTGTTGTTGGGCCTGACTTCGTCATGCCGGCGAGTATCGAAACGCTCACCGGCCCGCCGTCATCAAGACTCCGCCAGAGGCCCGCCACTCGGACCATGGCCCGCGGCCCGGTCCAGCAGCTCCAAGCCCCGGACCTCTTTCCCGGCCCCGCGCTGGGCACGTAGCTGAAACCGCATCTCCGCATCGGCCTCGGCCAGCATGACGCTGGACATCTCCTCGAAGAGGCGGGCGACGCTGGTCCCGCGGGCACGGGCAACGACTTCCAGGCGCCTCAGTTTCTCGTCCGGTAGCTCCAGGGTAAGCGCGGTCATTTGCGTATCTCTCGCAGTAGGTCCTCAGGTGTCATCAGTCTGAGGGTCGGGAATCGCAAGTCCATCCGACTGAGATCCCGCAGGTTTCGGGTGATGATCGCTTGGGCTCCGCCCGCGATGGCCAGCTCAACCAGGTGGTTGTCCCCTTCATCCGGGACATTGGGACGCCATGCATAATAGATCTTGGTCCAGCGGCAACGCGCCAGAAAGATGTCGAGCAGCTCGTCCCGCTCGGCCGAATCCAACCGGCTCCGCTCGAATAACGGCTCTCGCCCCAGGACATCCTCGTACTCAGCGAGGAGCGCCGTTCCCATGAGCGGGGTGACTTCTCCCCGCAAGCAGAGGGCGATCACCTCGTTGGACGCCCCGGCACCGAGGCAGGCGCCGACGAAGACGTTGGTGTCGATCACGACGGTGGGCGGTGCTGCTGTCATGCCAGGGCCTCAATGTAGGGTCGCATCACGTTTGCGACCCGATTGAGCCGCGCATGGCGCCACAGATCATCGATGCGCGCTCGATGCCCACGCCCCCCCTGCCCGCTTCGTTCCTTCAGGACATCCGTCAGGGCCTCCAGCGCCACGTCCAGACCGATCTTGTTGCGGTACTTGAAGCAGTCCGCCACGGTCCGCGCCAGGTTGGTGATCCGCACCGGCACGCCGTCGATCAGGTGCTCCTCGATGCCCTCGGTCAGGGCGCGCTCGCAGAAGCGCACGATCCGAAGCGGCCCTGATCGATACGGGTCGTCCAGGCACGGGGCGCGCGCCTTGTTGGGGATGGCGGGCAGCGGGCGCCACCAGGCGGGCAGCGCGGCCGGCAAGCCCTGGGCGTAGCGGCCGGACTGGGGCTCCACGCCCCTGAGCGGTATGCCCCATTTCTTGGCCGCGATGACCCCGGCGGCCCTGGCATCCACGTAGAGAAGGTGATCGGCGAAGCCGTAACCCGACTCCAGAGGGAACTCCCGGATGGCGACACCGCTGGCATCCTTGACGTCGCATACCGCCCAGCCGGCTGCTTCCAGCAGGCGGTCGATGAGGTCCCTGGCTTCTTGCTCCGGCGCTGGCATGGCTTGATCCCGCTGAACGGCAGGGAATTATTGCACACGCAAGGGCCTCGGCCTTTCCGTCGCCGGGGTGGCGAAGATCGCCGACCAAACCCTCCCGAGTTGGCGTGCTAGAGTTCTTGCCCTGAGACGTTAAGCCGTGAGCTCGGCTTCAGTGGGAGGGGCGAGACGATGGGTCCGTTCAACCAAGTGCAGCTTCGCTATTACGCGAGACCGAGGCGGTCTCAAGGAGAACCGGTGCCGGCTCTCGGCCGTGACGATGTGATTCCGGAAACGGCCCCCCTTGCAGAGGCACCAAGAGACTCCTCCATCCCCCGCCCCTCAATAGCCGGACAAGAGGCCGAGGCGGCTCTGAGGGAGCGGGTGACTGCCCTGGAGATCCGATTAGCTCGATTGGAAGCCCTTGTTGAGGGGCTAATGCCTCGGGCGCGCTAGCCTCGGTCTTCGCCCAGCACCCACGGCATTTTCCTCGAGCGGTGGGTCACATTTTCGGCAGTGCTGAACTTCCACGGTGAGGTGGAGGAGCTCGGGCACGTCGGACACCAGCTCCCGGTAGTGCTCCACCGGGCGCGGCTGGTGGGTGACCAGTGAGACGATGCAGGCGCGGCCGGCGGGCGCGACCCGCCAGACATGGAGGTCCGTCACTTCGTTGTCCGCGTCGGACTCGATGGCCGAACGCACCCGGCGGGCGGTCTCGCCATGGTCCTCGGCATCCATCAGCACGGCGGCGCTGTCCCGGGCGAGACCCCAGGACCAATGGGCGACGAGCAGTCCGCCGGCGATCCCCATCAACGGGTCCAGGAAGCCCCACCCGAAGGCCATGCCGAGACTCAGCGCGCCGATGGCGAGCAGGGAGGTCAGGGCGTCTGCCAGGACATGGAGATAGGCGGCGCGCAGGTTGTGGTCGTGACCGTGGTGATGGTGGGCGTCGCCGTGGTCGTGACCGTCATGGCGATGATGATCATCGTGGTCATGGTTGTACCCCCCGTGCCCCAGCATCCAGGCTGAGAGCAGGTTCACGGCCAGGCCGAAGACGGCGACCGCCAGTGCGTCGCCGTAGCGGATGACGACCGGGTCCACCAGCCGACCCGCCGACTCGACCAGCATCCACAGGGCACCGCCCGCGAGCAGGAGTGCGCTGGTGTAGCCGGCCAGCGAGGGAACCTTACCGGTGCCGAAGGTGAAGCGCGGGTCGTCCCGACGACGGCGGGCGAAGGCGTAGGCGAAGGCGCTGATACCCAACGCCGCGGCGTGGCTGCCCATGTGCCACCCGTCGGCGAGTAGCGCCATGGATCCGGTGAGCCAGCCGGCCACCAGCTCCACCATCATGGCGCCCAGGGTCAGGGCCACCACCCAGCGGGTGCGCTGCTCCGCCTGGCGCTGGCCCGCCCCGGCGAAATCGTGGGCGTGGCCCCAGACGCTCAGGTCATGGCTGGACATCGCCGCCCGGGCCCGGTTGGGTTCCGGCCCCGAGCCATTCGTAGGTCTCCATGGTGGCCGCGTCGCACTTGCCGCAGCTGCTGGCGCAGGGGGCGACCCCCTCGACCCGGCGCACCCGTCCCTTGCGCTCGAGCATGGCGAGCATCCCGCGCAGCGCATCGGGGCTGGCCCCGAAGCGGTACGAGAGGTCCTGGAGTGCCACGAGGCGGTGTTCGGCGAGATAGCCCGTGAGCTCTGAGAGGATCAAATTTTCGGTCCAGGTAGGTGTTCGGACGGCAGGGTGGCAGACGGGTGCGCGCACCGCAAACCGACTGGGGCTGAGGGCGCGCGAGGCGCAGGCCCTTGAGCTGCTGACCCCGTCCGCGGGGCAGGCGCAGCGCAGCGGACCTGCCGCGTGTCCTGATGGTAATGGCTCGCCCCGCGCGACCCAAGCCCTCCCGATCGGGGGACATGCGTTAGGGCTGGGGTTGAAATTTAATGACCGATAGTCATAATTGGAACGTCAGTCATTATTCGTGGAGTTTGCGACGCAGGCCATGGCACGCCAGGATCGTAGGTTGCGGGAATTCGAGCGACGGGAATCGGAGATCCTGGACGCGGCGCTTGCGCTGTGCTCCACGCGGGAGTTCGAGTCCGTGACCATGGGCCAGATCGCCGAGCGGGCGGAGGTGGGCAAGGGCACCCTCTACATGCATGTCGCGAGCAAGGACGAGCTGCTGTTCCGGCTCTACCTGCGCTTCTACCAAGGACTGCTCGCGCAGCTGCGGGAGCAGGTGACCAATGGTCCCCCGATCGACCAGCTACGGCACTTCATCGACCATGCCCTGCGCTACCACCTGGCTCACCAGGAGTACCGCTACGTGGTCGAGTACTGCGACCGGATCGACTTCCGCGAGCGGGCGGAGCCGGCCTGGCGGGACGATTTCCTGACCCTGGACCGCGCATTCGAGGAATGGGGCGGCCCCTTGATCGAGGCCGGCATGGAAGCAGGCGCTGTTGCCCGCCGCCCCGTGACGGAGGTAATGCTGGGTCTGCATGCCTGCTTCAAAGGCGCCATCGGGATGCTTTGGGCCGGGACCGACTGGTGTCCACTCGGGAGCGATCAGGCGCAGGTCCTCTCCGCCGTGACCAATTTCATGGTTGGGGGGCTGGCGGGCAGAGCGTGAAGATGATGCTTTTTTCCCTGTTTTCGACCGATGGTCATGACTTGACCATCGGTCGACCGACCACCTAGGCGAACGGTGCCTTGGAGCGCCGGTTTGGCCGTTTCTGTTGCGTGTTAATGACCATTGGTCGCAACGCGACCCCTGGTCGGGAGATTAAGTGATGAAGGCATCAGCGTTTCTGTCTGTGGCGCTCGCCGGGGCGGTCGGCGCGTGGATGCTCAGCGGTGCACTGAGCGATCGGGGCGATCTCGGGGCCCAGAGCCCGGCGCCAAGCTCGGAGCCGGCGGCACCCGCCCCCGCGTCGCCGCTGGCCATGAAGGTGCAGGTGGTCGACCTGCATGCGCAGCCGGTCGCCCGCGAGCTGGTGGTTCAGGGCCAGTTGGAGCCCCGGCGCCGCGTGGAGGTCCGCGCCGAGACCGCCGGTCTGGTGGTTGAGCTTCCCGTCGCCAAGGGCCGGCGCGTCAAGGCCGGCGAGCCCCTGGTGCGGCTCGCCGAGGAGGACCGCCGGGCCCAGATCGCCCGCGCCGAGGCAGAAGTCAGAAGCCGGGAGCTGGTAGTGGACGGCCAGCGCAACCTGAAGAACAAGGGCCTCCAGGCGGAGACCCAGCTCAAGGCCGCGGAGGCGGCCCTGGCGGCGGCCCGGGCCGAGCTGGAGCGGCTTCGGCTGGACCTGGCGCGCACCCGCATAATCGCACCCTTTGACGGGGTGGTGGAGTCGCGACCCGTGGAGCAGGGAAGCCTGGTGGAGCGCGACGACCCGGTGGCGGAGCTGGTGGACGACGCGGTGCTGCTCGCGGTGGGCGACGCTCCTCAGCAAGGCGCCGGCGCCCTGGCTCCCGGCCAGCCGGTCCAGGTCAGGCTGCTCGACGGCCACGAGGCCGAAGGCCGGCTCAGCTTCGTGGCGAGCGTGGCCGAGCCAGGCACCCGCAGCTTCCGGGTGGAGGCCGAGATCGAGAACCCGGACGGCCATCTGAGCGCCGGCATCAGCGCAGAGCTGCGGGTGCGGCTGGGCGAGGATCCCGCCCACTTTCTCTCCCCCGCGGCCCTGACCCTGGACGACTTGGGTCAGGTGGGCGTCAAGTCCGTATCCGCCGACGACCGGGTGGAATTCCACCCCGTGTCGCTGGTGCGCACCGAGTCCAATGGGGTCTGGGTTGCCGGCCTGCCGGATCGGGTTCGGGTGATTGTCCAGGGCCAGGGCTTCGTCACCGCCGGCGAGCAGGTGGAACCGGTCGTCGCGGACCGGGAGCAATGGGGACACACGCTCTCCGCCAACCTGCGTTAGCCCCCTTCGCCCCTGGTCCCGCCCCAGCCAAACGGCAATGCCGCGACGACAGCCGCGGCCGCACGCCGACCCCTGACCCTCGACCCACAATCGAGAGCACGACCCATGAACCGCCTGATCGACCTCGCCTTCGCCCGCGGGCGCACCGTGCTGCTGACCCTGGCCTTCCTCCTGGTGGCCGGGACCCTGGCCTATCGGTCCATCCCCAAGGAGGCGGAGCCGGACATCCCCATCCCCTTTGTCCACGTGCAGATGACCCACGAGGGGATCTCGCCGGAAGACGCGGAGCGCCTGCTGCTTCGGCCCATGGAGAAGGAGCTCCAGTCCATCGAGGGACTGAAGGAGATGCAGTCGCGGGCGGCGGAGGGTTGTGCCTCCGTCACCCTCGAGTTCTCTGCCGGCTTCGACAGCAAGCGCGCCCTGGACGACGTGCGCGAGAAGGTGGACTTCGCCAAATCCAAGCTGCCTGAGGCCACTGACGAGCCGGTCGTCTCGGAGGTCAACGTCGCCCTGTTCCCGGTGCTCACCGTGGCCCTCTCCGGCAACCTGCCGGAGCGCGGTTTGGTGCGCATCGCCCGGGATCTGAAGGACCGCATCGAGGCCGTCCCGGGGGTGCTGGAAGTGGATATCGGCGGCGACCGGGAGGCGGTGATGGAGGTGGTCGTGGAGCCTTCAGTCATGGAGACCTACGGGGTTAGCTTCGAGCAGCTCTTCCGACTCATCCAGAACAACAACCTGCTGGTGGCGGCGGGGTCCATGGACACGGGCGCCGGCCGGCTGGTAGTCAAGGTCCCGGGCGTGGTCGAGAACGTGGAGGACGTCCTGGCCCTGCCGGTCAAGGTCGAAGGAGACCGGGTCGTGACCTTCGGTCAGGTCGCACGGGTACGACAGGGCTTCAAGGACCCGGAGGGATTCGCCCGGGTCTCCGGCCAGCCGGCGGTGACCCTGGAGGTCAAGAAGCGGCTCGACGCCAACATCGTCGACACCATCGCCCAGGTGCGAGCCGTGGTGGAGGGCGAGCGCGCCCATTGGCCGTCGGGGCTCGATGTCCGCTACCTGCAGGACAAGTCCAAGGAGATCACCCGCATGCTGGGCGACCTGGAGAACAACGTCATCTCCGCCATCCTGCTGGTGATGATCGTGATCGTGGCGGCGCTTGGGTTGCGCTCGTCCCTGCTGGTGGGGCTCGCCATCCCCGGCTCCTTCCTGGCCGGAATCCTGGTCCTCCAACTCATGGGCTACACCATGAACATCGTGGTGCTGTTCAGTCTGATCCTGGTGGTCGGGATGCTGGTGGACGGGGCCATCGTGGTCATCGAGCTCGCGGACCGGCACCTGGCGGCGGGTGAGTCCCCCGCCCGCGCCTACGCCAACGCGGCCAAGCGCATGGCCTGGCCGGTGACCGCCTCGACCCTGACCACGCTGGTGGTGTTCCTGCCGCTGCTGTTCTGGCCGGGGATCGTGGGCGAGTTCATGAAGTTCCTGCCCATCACGGTGCTGATCGCGCTCAGCGCCTCGCTGGCCATGGCCCTGGTCTTCGTCCCGGTGCTGGGAGGCACCCTGGGCGGGCGACGGACCAGGACTCTTTCCGCCGAGGGAGACGGGCCCGTGGTGCGTGCCTACACCCGTCTGCTCGCACTGGTCCTTCGCCATCCTGGCAAGACTCTCGGGGTGGCGCTGGCCGTCCTGGCCGCCACCTATGCCGCTTACGGCGTGTTGGGCAAGGGGATCGAGTTCTTCCCGGAGGTGGAGCCCGAGCGGGCCCTGGTTCAGGTCCATGCCCGCGGCGACCTCTCGGTGCGGGAGAAGGACGCCATCGTGCGCCAGGTGGAGTCGCGCATCCTGGACATGCCGGAGCTGGAGTCCGTCTATGCCCGCTCCTTCAACGCCGCCGGCGGACCCGACCAGGCGGAGGACCTGATCGGCGTGGTCCAGCTGGAGCTCCAGGACTGGCAGGAGCGGCGCAAGGCGGCCGAGATCTTCGAGGAGATGCGCCGGCGCACCGCGGACATCCCCGGGGTGGTGCTGGAGCTCCGCAAGGCCCAGGAAGGGCCGAGCGGCGGCAAGCCCATCCAGATCGAGTTCAGCGCCCGCGACAGCGCACGCGTCCCGGCCGCGGTAGCGCAGGTCCGGGGCCTGATGGACCGGATCGGCGGATTCGTCGACGTCGAGGACGACCGGCCACTGCCCGGGATCGAGTGGCGCCTGACGGTGGACCGTGAGCAGGCCGCGCGCTACGGGGCCGACGTGGCCCTGCTCGGCAACGCCGTGCAGATGGTTACCACCGGCATCAAGGTCTCCGACTACCGCCCCGACGACAGTGACGACGAGGTGGACATCCGCGTGCGCTTCCCGGTGGGCGAGCGCAACCTGGACCAACTCGGTGAGCTGCGGGTCCCGACCGAGCGGGGCATGGTGCCCATCACCAATTTCGTCACCCTGAACCCAGCCCCAAAGACCGGCACCCTCTCCCGGGTGGATGCCCGGCGTGTGACCACCATCAAGGCGGACGTGGCGGAGGGGGAGCTGCCGGACGCGAAGCTGGAGCAGCTCAAGACCGCCATCGCCGGGGCCGGTCTGGACCCAACGGTCAACCTCAGCTTCAAGGGCCAGGATGCGGACCAGCGGGAGGCCGCGAGCTTCCTCGCTCGGGCCTTCCTCATCGCCCTGTTCCTCATGGCCCTGATCCTGGTCACCCAGTTCAACAGCCTCTATCAGGCGACGATGGTGCTCTCGGCCATCGTCTTCTCCACGGCCGGGGTGCTGCTCGGGCTGCTGGTGACCGGCCAGCCCTTCGGCGTGGTGATGGTGGGGCTCGGGATCATCGCCCTCGCGGGCATCGTGGTGAACAACAACATCGTGCTGATCGACAGCTACAACCAGCTGCGCGCGGAAGGCCTCGGGCCGGTCGATGCGGCACTCGAGACCGGCAAGACGCGGCTGCGACCGGTCTTCCTCACCGCCTTCACCACGGTCCTGGGCCTCCTGCCCATGGTGCTGGCCATGAACATCGACCTGATCGGACGCGAGGTGACCTTCGGCGCCCCCTCCACCCAGTGGTGGACCCAGCTCTCGAGCGCCATCGCCGGAGGGCTGACCTTCGCCACCCTGCTGACGCTGGTGCTCACGCCGGCCCTGCTGGTGCTTGGTGAGCGCATCGGGTCACGGCTGAGGCGCCGCGGTGCCCGACAGCCGGGGGCCGCGACGTCCTGACGCCGGCGGCCGGCACCCCCGGGTTCGCTTGACAGGGCCGGGATCTCAGGGCTAACGTATATGCGAATCGTTCGCATTATCGAAGTTCCACCAGCATCACCCGAGCCAGCCCGAGCAGGAGATCCCATGCAGCCCACGGTCCGTACATCCGTCCCCAGAGACCACCGCCAACTTCCGTCAGCCTCAGCACCCGCCCCTGACCTGCCACGGGTTGAAAGCGGGGAGCTGCTCCGCGGCGGTAACCTCATCCTGATCGAGCACGCGGGGGACCGCTATTACCTGCGCATGACCCGCAACAACAAGCTGATCCTGACCAAGTAGACCGCTCACCTTCCCTTCGCCCCGCCAGCCCCGGCCGGAGCCTGACTCCGGCCCGCAAGCCGGGTGTTTCCTATGCCCAACTGATTACGAGGAGACACGCGAAATGTTCGACCCAACCGCCGAGACGGACCCTAATGTCAGGTCCGACGCCTCCGACCCCTCCTCGATGACGGCCATCGAGGCGAGGCTCGCGGAGCTGATCCGCCGCTCCGCTCGCGGATGCCCCCCTGATCTGGCCGAGACGGTGTTGCGCCACATCGAGGCCCTGTGCCAGCACCCGGAGCTGCGCGATCCGGCCCAGTTCTGCGCCTACCGCCGGCTCGCGCGGCATTGGCGCTGGCTCGCCGCTCACGGAGGGCAGAGCCCGGCGCGGACTTGGGTCACCCACTGACCCCGAGCGGGTTGCGGCCCCTCAGGACGGCGGTGTAAGCACCTTGCGCATCAGGATCTCGTCCTGTCCGGCCGTCACGAGCTCCGGGATTGCACCGATGGGGACGAAGCCGCTGCGTGCGTAGAAGCGCCGAGCGACCGCATTGAAGGCGGAGACCAGCAGCCAGAGGTTGCCGCAGCGGCCGCGATAGCTGGCCTCGACAAAGTCCAGGATCGCCCGCCCGACCCCCTGTCCCTGGGCCCGAGGCAGCACGGCAAAGAGCTCAATATAGGCGCCCCGCAGCCAAGGGTGACGGACGACGGCGAGGCCCAGGGTCTCACCGTCGCGCACGGCCAAGTAACGGGTCAGGTCCGGGTGTTCGGCATTGAGCGACCTGAGCAGGATCTCGGCTGAATAGCCCAGCGTCAGCCAAGGATCCATCCGCGCCAGCTCGGCCGCGATCGATCCAGCTTGCGCAAGGCCCAGCGTCCGCACCGAGACCAGCTCGAGCTCGGCGCCGCTCACCCGCCGGTCCCCCGGCCGAACTGCTTGTCGTAGCGCAGGTTGTCGCCCGGACGCACCTCGTAGCAGCTGTCCGCCGCCTGTGGCGTGCCTGCCGAAAGGAGCTCGCTCAGGGTCACGAAGCGGTAGCCCTGCTCGACGAGCTGCGGCACGAAGACCGGCAGGGCCTCGGCCGTGTGCCAGCCGTGCCCGTTGGCGTGGGCCACGACGATGGCACCCCGGTGATGTCTGGCCCCGTCGCGGACCGTCCGGGCGATGGCCGCGGCGCTCCGCCCCTTGTCCGGGTCGCCGGTCACCAGGGTCCATTGGATGGCCGGGAGCCCGAAATGGGCGGTCAGCTCCAGGGACTCCTGGTCGCAGGCACCGTAAGGGAAGCGGAAGACCCGGGGCCAGGCGGGGATCCGCTCCCACTCCTGCAGACCGGCCAATAAGGTGCAGGATCGCGCGTAAAGGTCCTGACGCAGCACCTCGTACTCGGCCTGGGTCCAGAGGATCTGGTCGCGCGCCTCCTCGCCCTTGATCACCCGCAGGTTTCCGTGCGTCCAACCGTGGTTCCCCAGCTCGAAGAGCGGGTCCGCCATGAGCTGTGTGGCCCGCTCCGCGTGGGTCCGCATCCACTTGCCACCGGCGAAGAAGGTCGCCTTGACCTGGTGGGCCCGCAGCCAATCCACGATGCGCCCGTCGTAGCCGGCACGCTCGTTGGCCTGCTCGCAGAGGTCGAAGGTCAGGGCGATCAGGCGGGCGGCGGGGTCTGACGGCTCCACCCCCCGGATGGACCCCGCAAGCACGTCGGGTAGGGGCCGCACAGCGGATTGGGCGGCCTCGACCGCCCACGGTGGTGGAGGCTCCGGGTCGGGCTTGAGGTGGCGCCGGATCCGTAGCTCAGACTCGCTGCCGGCCAGCTCCTGGGGCGTCCAGCAGGCACGCAGAACGGCGCTCGAACCCGGACCTTCACCGGCGTCGTCCGTCGGATGATCCGGCTTTTCGGCCGCGGCCTCGACTTCGTGGGGCGGCGACTGCCCCGGCTCGGGCTGCTTGATGTTGAGCGACGGCGGGCTCGCAACGCGCAGGTCCAGCTGGACCGGGGTTGACGGGGGCGGATGTCCCGCGTGCGCACCCGGCCCGACGGGGCTTGAAGGGGAAACGGATGGGGTATCCTCCTGCGCCTGCGCCTGCGCCCGCGCCTGCGCCTGCGCCTGTGCCTCGGCCGCCAGGGTCGGCTTGACCGGGTCGGGCTCTCCCGCGGCGGCGGTAAACGCGACGAGCGCAAGGGCCAGGACGAGGACTCTAACGGGCACGGCGACCATGGTGGACCCGCAATTCGCGACGATTCGAGGCGGCCAGGTTACACCGGCACCCGGTCGACCCGCGAGCGGCCCGCCCGACCCACGGGGCCCTCACTACGTAAACACACGCATGGCCGGCAGCGGCAGAGCCCATCAGGTTGGTCCCGTGTAAACCGCGGCGGATCGAGTGCTTTGCACGCCTGCAATGGCCGATAACCACTCGGGCGCCCCGGCGAGATCCAGCAGGCGACCCGGCTGGGGCGCCCCAGGGTCCAGATAGAGCCCAAGGTTGCTGCCGGTGCCGATAGGCGGCCAGGGGGGCGGCGGACGCAGCCAGCGGCCGTAGGCATCGCGCATGTGGCGCCGGTCGCTCGCAAAGTCCCGCCGGAATTCATTCGCGGGGACGACCCGCAGACGTGGGGCATAGACCCGGGGCAACCGGTCGGCGAGTGCGAAGCTGGCGTCCAGCCAGTCGATACCCGGGCTCGGCAGCGGCAGGCGGCTGTCCAGGTCCCATACGCGGGCCTGGGCGTCGACCACCGCCGCGTGGTAGTCCCAGGCGATCAGGCGCCCCGGGGGAGCCGCCCGCTGCTCCAGCATGGGACAGCGCCCGGCCCGGCTCACCAGGAACACCACGAAGCGCTCGCCGGGCCCCAGGACCGGATCCACGCACAGCAACCAGGCATTCTCTTCGCAATAGAAGGGGTGGTGGCGCAGTCCCGCCCCTCTGTGCAAGCCCCAAAGCGAGCCTCGGTTCAGCCCGGCGCCCTCAGCCGTAGACCATCAATCCCCGGGTCTCGGCGGACCACTGCTCCTCGTCGCCGATGAGCCTCCGCTCCAAGTCCCCGGGGCGGCCCTCGGGGTCGTCCACCCACTCGCGCAGGAAGGTCCCGCCGGCGAGCAGGTCGACGGCCAGACGCTCGGTCTCGTACTCGTAGGGAAAGTCGCGCCAGATGGGGTAGTCCGGGTACTCCAGGCGCAGGCACTTGAGCAAGAGGGCCGCCAGGCGATAGGGCTTGAAGCGGTCGTGGCGGTAGTGGCGGTTGTCGGTATGGAGCTGAAGCCCCGAGCAGAGCCGACCCGCGTGCTTGTGGAAGGTGGGCTCGAACCAACAGGGTCGGATCAGGACGCCGTCGGTCCAACCGGTGCGCTCGCCCTCCATGCGCTCGAGCACGCGACCGAAGTCCAGGTCCGGGGCCCCGACCAGCTCCAGGGCAACGGTGGTGCCTCGACCCTCCGACAGGGTGGTGCCCTCGAACAGGACCGTGCCGGGAAAGCAGCGGGCCATGTTGAGGCTGGCGGCGTTGGGGCTGGGGTTGACCCACGAGAGGTCGGACAGCGGCCAGCCATAGCCCGGGGCCTCATTGGGGTCATAGCCCTCCATGGCCACCAGATGCAGGTCGAGGTCCGCCCGGCGCTGCGCCACGAACCATTTGGCCAGCTCCCCCAGGGTGAGGCCGTGGCGCATGATGAGTGGGCCGCCCCCCACGAAGCTCTCCCAACCCGGCTCCAGGATGCTGCCCTCCACCGGGCGTCCGGCGGGATTGGGGCGGTCGAGCACCCACAGGGACTTGCCGGCGGCGGCGCAGGCCTCGATCAGATAGGCGAGGGTCGTGACATAGGTATAGATGCGGGTGCCGATGTCCTGGAGGTCCACCAGCAGCACGTCGAAGCTGTCCAGCATCTCGGGGGTCGGGTAGCGGACAGTCCCGTAGAGGCTGTAGACCGGGATTCCGTGTCGCGGGTCCAGGAAGTCGGCCGACTCCACCATGTTATCCTGCTTATCCCCGCGCATCCCGTGCTGGGGGCCGAAGGCGGTGGTGAGCTGGACGTCGCCCAGGGCCATCAGGGCGTCCAGGCTGTGGCGCCCGTCTCCGGTGAGCGAGGCGGGGTGACCGAGCAGGGCCACACGTCGGCCCCACAAGGGCTTGCGCAGCTCCGCATTGGCGAGCAGACGGTCGATTCCGAGTTGGATCACGCTGGGTTCCAGGCCAAGGCGCCGTGCGGCGCGGGACGGCGGATTGTCCCCGCATCCGCGGGCTGACTCAATCGGGCAGGGCCGCCGGGACGGCTGCTATGATCCTGGTCCATGCGGCGATCCGAATTCCATTACGACCTGCCCCCCGACCTGATCGCCCAACGCCCGCTGCCCGAGCGGGGTGCCTCCCGGCTGCTGACCCTGGACGGGGCCGACGGGAGCCTGCGTGATCTGGCGTTTTCCGACCTGCCCTCGCTGCTCAAGCCCGAGGATCTGCTGGTCTTTAACAACACCCGTGTGATGCGCGCCCGGCTCTTCGGGCGCAAGGACAGCGGTGGCGGTGTCGAGGTGCTGATCGAGCGGCTGACGGGCGCGCACCAGGCCCTGGCCCAGGTGCGTGCCAGCAAGGCCCCCAAGCCCGGGCGCCTGATCCTGCTCGCCGATGGGTCCCGCCTCGCCATGCGTGGGCGGGAAGAAGACCTGTTCCTTCTCGCGTCCTTGGATGCCCCTTTCACCGAGCTGATGGAGCGCGAAGGCCACCTGCCACTGCCGCCCTACATCGAGCGGTCGGACGATGCGGCGGACGCGGAGCGCTACCAGACCGTCTATGCCAGCCGTGAAGGCGCCGTGGCGGCGCCCACCGCCGGGCTGCATTTCGACCGGACCATGCTCGAGCGTCTGGAGCGGCTCGGCGTCGGACGCGCGGAGGTCACCTTGCATGTGGGGGCCGGAACCTTTCAGCCGGTGCGGGTGGATGACCTGGACCAGCACCGGATGCACGCGGAGTGGCTGGAGGTTAGCGAGGACGTCTGCGCCGCCATAGGACGGGCCCGGGCCGTCGGCGGGCGCGTGATCGCCGTGGGCACCACCACCGTGCGCAGCCTGGAGACGGCTGCTGCCGCCAGCAGCGCGGAGGGCGAGCTCAAACCGTTCCGCGGCGACAGTCGACTCTTCATTCGCCCCGGCTACCGTTTTCGGGTGGTCGACGCCCTGGTCACCAACTTCCATCTGCCCGAGTCCACCCTGCTGATGTTGGTCTCCGCCTTCGCCGGCTACGACCAGGTCCTCGCCGCCTACCGTCACGCGGTGGCGGAGCGCTACCGCTTTTTCAGCTACGGCGATGCCATGTTCCTCACACGGAGACCCGGGCCGACCGGTTGAGCCCAAATCCTGGCCGTCACAATCGAGCTCGAACGGGGCCGCGCCGAACCAATCATCGCCGCGTGATCGTTTCGATGGCCGGCGGATTGGGCAGAGGTTATGCGGATTCTACCGATCCGTGGATACCCCTCAGCATGCATCCGGCCCCAAGGAAATGCGCCCGTTGACACACCTGCTCATACCCAGTCATTCGAGAGTAACGAACGAGAAAGTGACAATCCGCAGTTTTTAAGGCGAACGTGCCGGACCGGCGTGATGGGCTTCGCATTGTCCCTTATGGTGCGTCCATAGAATTCGCCCCGCATCCAAACCAACCAATGCGGGAGAAGACGCATGAAATCTTTGCTGATTGCAACTCTTTTGGTGATCTCGACAGTGGCGCTTGCGGGTGGAGACCAAAGGACGCAGGGAATCCCGGCTGGAACCGGGTTCGGAGACTCAAACGAGGGCGATACGCAGCGCTCGCTGCTGGTGAAGTGCCCGGAAGGAACCACGCTCGATAGCGTCGAGACGCAACCGGACCCAGAGGGCGCAGTCGTCACCATCGAGTGCAATTGGGCCGAGTAAGCCGCGTTGGACTCCGGGCCGTCGGGTCGGCCCGGAGTCGCCCGACCTTGACGTCGGCGCCCCGAACCCGATTCGATCGCGCCGCTCCCCCCTGAGATCCCCTTTCCCTTCGCACCCTGTGCCGCCACATGGTGGGCAAAGGCCATCGAATCCCAGGGGCACCATGATCTTCAGGCAACTCTTCGATCGAGAATCGTCCACCTACACCTACCTGCTCGCTGCGGGCCCGGGCGGTGAGGCACTGCTCATCGACCCCGTTCTGGAGCGCGTGGACCAGTACCTAGGCCTGATCGAGCAGCTCGACCTGCGTCTGGTGCTGGCGGTGGACACCCACATCCACGCCGACCACGTCACTGGGCTCGGCGCCCTGCGCGAGCGCTCCGACTGCGCCACCGCCATGGGCGAGCAGAGCCGGACCGAGTGTGTCTCCCTGCACTTTCGCGAGGGCGAGCGGCTCCGGGCAGACGACCTGGCCCTGGAGGTCCTATACACGCCGGGGCACACCGACGACAGCTACAGCTTCCTGCTGCGCCGCGGTCACGGGGCGGATCGCGTCTTCACCGGCGATACCCTGCTCATCCGCGGCACCGGCCGCACGGACTTCCAAAACGGCGATCCGGCAGCACAGTACGACAGCCTGTTCGGCAAGCTGCTCGCACTGCCCGACAAGACCCTGGTCTACCCCGCGCACGACTACAACGGCATGACCCTGAGTACGATCGGCGAGGAGCGGCGCTTCAACCCGCGGCTCCAGGTCAAGGACAAGACCGAGTACGTGGCCCTGATGAACGGGCTCAAGCTCGACAACCCGCGTCTGATGGACATCGCGGTGCCGGCCAATCGGGCCTGCGGCGCGAGGCCCACCACCGCCTGACGCCGCGACCTTGGAATCGGCGCACGTCGGGTGGAGGGACTCGGGGTAACCAGCGACCCGCCCGTGCCCTTTCGAACCGAGCGCGGAGACCCGGCTCGGTCCATAATCCCGCTTCCGACTTTCATCCTTTCATCCTTTCATCCTTTCAGGGAGATCATCATGCCATCGACCCAACGCATCGTCCTTTCACTCGCTGTGGCGCTGACCCTCTCAGGCCCCGCGCTCGGCGACGAGGTAACCGAGCAGATGGACGCCGCCCGCAAGGCCTATGAGTCCGGGGAGCTGCGCAGCGCCGTGGACACCCTGAACTTCACGGTCGCCAAGATCCAAGAGAAGATCACCGCCGGCCTTCTGCTGCTTCTGCCTGAGCCCCTGCCAGGCTGGCAGGCGGACCCGGCCCAGTCCGAATCCGCCGGGCTCGCCACCATGATCACCGGCACCACCCTGAGCCGGCGCTACTACCGCGACGACGGTGCCGACGTGACCCTGCGCCTGATGGCGGACTCGCCCATGCTCGGGATGTTGAGCATGTTCCTGTCCTCGCCGTTCATGATGCAGGCGGACCCAAACAGCAAACCCTTCGCGCTCAAGGGCCAGCGGGGCGTACTCAAGCACACCCCGGGCAGCAACGAATACGAGATCACCCTGATGGTGGGGAATCGCATCCTGATTCAGGGCGAAAGCAGAGGGGTCGCGGACGAGAAGACACTCCAGCATTATCTGGAGGCATTGGACCTGAGCGCGGTCCAGAAGGCCTTTAACGGCTGACGCGGCGTGACCTCAGGGCCACTGCCCCCGCGGGGGCGGGAATCAGGCGCGCTCCACCGGGAAGGCGAGCACGGCGTCGATATGCTGGACGCCGACGCGCGCCATGAGCAGTCGGTCCAGCCCCAGCGCGACCCCGGCCCCCTCGGGCATGCCGGCGGCCAGGGCTGCCAGAAAGGGCTGGTCCACCGGCGGCACCGCCCAACCGCGGGCCTTCCGCTCGGCCTGGTCCGCTTCGAAGCGGGCCCGCAGCACCGCAGGGTCGGTGAGCTCCTGAAAGCCGTTGGCCAGCTCCACGCCTTCAAAATAGAGCTCGAAACGCTCGGCCGCGGGTACCGAGCCGGGGCGCACCCTGGCCAGGGCGGCCTGGCTCGGCGGATAGTCATGGAGGAAGCTCAGGCGGCCCAGGCCCAGGCCGGGCTCGATCCGATGGGTCAGGAGCAGGTCCAGCCAGCCGTCAAGATCCAGATCAAGGGACTCAGCGCCGGCGATCCCGATCTCCAGGGCCTTGGCGCGCAGCCGGGCGGCGTCCGTGCTCCACGGGTCGATGCCGATCCGATCAAGAAAGAGCTCCCGGTAACACCACCGCTCTGCCGGCAGGTCGGGGCGTTCGAGGGCCGAGCGCACCAGCTCTGCCACCTCGTCCATGAGACGCCCGTAGCTCCAGCCCGGGCGGTACCACTCCAGCAGGCTGAACTCCGGATGGTGCAGGCGGCCCCGCTCACCGTCACGGAAGACCTTGCAGATCTGGTAGATGGGCCCCGAGCCGGCGGCCAGAAGCCGCTTCATTGGAAACTCGGGTGAGGTGTGCAGATAGAGGGTCTGAGGGCCTTGGGGACCAGACCAGCGGGTGCTGAGGCACTCCAGCGCAGGGTCCGAGACCCCCGCTCGGGAGACGATGGGCGTCTCCACCTCCAGCAGGCCCCGCTCGGCGAAGATGGCGCGAATGCGGGCCAGCATGGCGGCCCGGGCCCGCAACACATCCAAGGAGGCACTGGGCGCCCAGTGGGTCTCCGACTCCAGGGGCGTACCCCCGCCTTCCGTGTGGGACGCGGAGGCGACCGGCGTCACTCCTTGGCGCGGGAGACGTACTCACCGGTGCGGGTGTCAACCTTGATCAGCTCACCCGTCTGCACGAACAGGGGGACCCGCACCACGGCACCGGTCTCCAGGGTCGCGGGCTTACCACCGCCACCGGAGGTGTCGCCCTTGAGCCCAGGGTCCGTCTCAGTGATCTCGAGGATGACAAAGTTGGGCGCCTCCACAGTGAGCGGCTGGCCGTTCCACAGGGTGACCTTGCACATGTCCTCCTCCTTGATCCATTTCGCGCCGTCGCCGACGGCGTTGGCGTCCGCGGTCATCTGCTCGAACGACGCTGGGTCCATGAAATGCCAGTACTCCCCATCGTTGTACAGGTACTGCATATCAGTATCATGGACGTCCGCCGCCTCCACCGTGTCGCCAGACTTGAAGGTCTTCTCCACGACGCGCCCGGTCTTGAGATTGCGCACGCGCACCCGGTTGAAGGCTTGACCCTTGCCGGGTTTGACGAACTCGTTCTCGACGATGGTGTATGGGTCGCCGTCCAGCATGATCTTGAGCCCGCCCTTGAATTCGTTGGTGCTATAGGTGGCCATGTCGTCCTCGTTACCTGTGGAGCCAAAGCGCTTAATGGTAGCGCGAAGCTCAAACCCTTGGCAGGGCCAGGAACCCGGCAGGGGAGATTGGAGGCGGGAGCTGGCCCGGGCCTACACGGATCCGAGGTCTCTGCTCGCTGCACTGGGGCTGGAGCCGAACCAGGTACCGGACCTGGACGCACAGCCTGAGGACTTTAGGCTCCTGGTCCCGCGCGAATTCGCTGCCCTGACGACCCCTGGCGACCCGACTGACCCCTTGTTGCGCCAGGTCTTGCCGCTCGGGGTTGAGCGCGCACCCGCGCATGGCTTCGTGCCCGACCCGGTAGGAGACGGACCGGCCGCCCTGACGCCAGGATTGATCCAGAAATACCAAGGACGTGCCCTGCTGATGGCCCACGGGGCCTGCGCCATCCATTGCCGCTACTGCTTCCGGCGCCACTTTCCCTATGGCGCCATGGGCCCCCAAGCACCGCGCCTCGAGGCCGCAATCGGCCTCATCGCCGCGGACTCGACCCTCTCGGAGGTGATCCTGAGCGGCGGCGACCCACTGATGCTGGATGATGCGCCCCTCGGTGCCCTGCTGCGCCGCTTGCACGCCATCCCCCATCTGCAGCGGGTCCGGCTGCACAGCCGGCTGCCCGTGGTATTGCCCGAGCGTATTACGGACGCCCTCTGCACCCATCTCCGGGGGCTCCGGCTGCCGGCGGTCCTGGTGATTCACGCCAATCACGCCCGGGAGCTTGGGGACCCCTGCGCCGCCGCCCTGGCCCGGCTGAGGGCGGCCGGGGTGACGCTGCTGAATCAGAGCGTGCTGCTCGCGGGCGTCAACGACCGGGCGGACACCCTGGCTGATCTCAGCGAACGGTTATTCGGCCTTGGGGTCCTGCCCTACTATCTGCACCAGCTGGACCCGGTCCAGGGGGCCGCCCACTTCGCGGTGTCAGACCCTCACGCGCTCGCGCTGGAGGCGGAGCTGCGCGCGCGACTGCCCGGTTATCTGGTGCCGCGGCTGGTCCGGGAGGTGGCGGGCGACCCCGCCAAGCGCCCCCTGACCGGCCTGTCCGGGGCATCCGAGGTCTGAACGAGAACGCGCTCACACGCGGCGCCCGCCTCCTGATGTTTGCTAACGGCCCTCAAGCGCCGATAATCCCCGACCAAGACCGTCAGCAAGGATCCGCCCCAACCGCATGCCATCGCCACAGCAATTCGCCACCCTGCTGGTTCTGACCTCCCAGGCCGCCGAGGCGGAGCGACTCATCACCTCGCTGCGAAACGGGGGCCTGGCGGTGCGCGGAACGCAGAGCGCGAGCGCGAATCGCATCGACGAATTGCTCGCGGGCAACGTCTGCGACCTCATCGTCTGCTGCGGCTATGACCCGGAGGTGGACCTCGAGGGCGTCTTGGACAGGTACCGTGACCTGGATACGGACGTATCCCTGATCGTCATCGCCGATCCCGAAAGCGAGCCGCATATCATCCTCCAGGCACTGCGGGCCGGGGCACGGGACGTCATCGAACGTTTCGACCAAGAGCACCTGCAACTCGCGGTGGGCCGCGCGCTTTCCGATCGGCACCAGCGCGAGCAGGCGCGGCGCCTCTCACGGCGGCTGCAGCAGTGCGAGGAACGGAGCTGGGAGCTGATCGAGACCACCGGCGACGCAATCGCCCTGGTCCAGCAGGGACTGCACGTCCACGCCAATCCCGCGTACCTTAGCTTGTTCGGCTTCCCCAGCCTGGAAGGCCTTGAAGGCGCGACCTTTCTGGACCTGATCGAGGCCGAGCAGCGCAAAACGGTTCGAGAGCTCCTGCGCGAGCACGAGACGAGCGCCCTGGCGACGATGGTCGAGCTCGGCGCGACCTGCGTTCGCGCCGACACCAGCCGATTCCAGGCCCTGCTGCTCGCCGCCCCGTCTGAGCTCGAAGGCGAACCCTGTGTCCGCATCATGGTGCGCGAGGTCGAGGGGCAGTCCTCCGAAGGCACGTCCTATTCGGGAACCGGGGGGCGCGGGAATAGTCGGGCCTACCGGGAGCTGATTGCCGCCATCCAGGCGCGCGTCGGTGATGACAGCCGTGCCCGGCGGCCATTCGGGCTCGTCTGCGCGCGGGTGCGCACGGCCCCCGACCTGATGCGGGAGCTCGGCCTCTCGCGCGGGCTCGAGGTCATCGGCTCCCTGGAGGCCCCGCTGCGCGAGGTGGTGGGCGGCGAGGATGCGGTGCTCGCCCGGATCAGCGACGAGTGCTTCTGCGTGCTGGTTGACGCCCTGGACCGGATCGGCGCGCGGACCCTGGCCAGGCGCATCCGCGCGGACGTCCACGTGGGCGACTCCCAGATTGGCGGATCCCGCATCGAGCCGGATTTTGACGTGGGCTACGTCCTTGTCGAGGGGCGCACCGCGCCTGCAATCGATCTCCTGGATCATGCCTACCAGGCGTGTTTCACCGACACCCATGCCGGAACCGCGTTGAAGTCCCCCGACCCCGGCACCTCGCTCGCCGCCCGGGACAAGCAGACCGCCGAGGCAGGCGACGACGCCATGGCCGCCAAGATCGAGTATGCGCTGGCCAATGACCGTTTGATGCTGGTCTACCAGCCGATCGTCAGCCTCATGGGGGACAACCAGGAGAACTACAGCGTCCTGATCCGGCTCATCGACGCCGATGAGAATCTACTGGAGGCGCGGGAATTCATTGGCCCGGCCATCCGCAACGGTCTCATTGAGCAGATCGACAAATGGGCGATCCGCCACGCCATCAAGGCCATGGGCGAGCATCGGCGCGGCGGGCACAAGCTGAACTTTTTCATCAACCTGGCCGAGGACGCCTTCCGTGACCCCAGCCTCATCGTCTGGATTTGCGACTGCCTGCGCGAGTTCGACGTGCGCGGCAGCTGGCTGACCTTCGTCTTCCAGGAGGAACTGGTGGAAGGCAACCTGGGTAGCCTGAGCAAGCTGATCGATGGTCTGAAGAAGATCAAATGCCGGGTGGCGGTCAATCGCTTCGGTGCCACCGAGCGGCCGCAGGCCCTACTCCAGGGCATCCCGCTGGACTTCGTGCTGCTCCTACCGGATTTCGCCAAGGGACTGGCCGACGACAACAGCAAGCAGCAGCAACTCGTCTCACTCGCCAATCTGGCCCGGGAGTACAACGTCAAGAGCGTGGTGACCGGGGTGGAAGATGCCCGGGCCCTCACCATCCTGTGGACCGCGGGCGTGGACTATGTCCAGGGCAACTTCCTGCAGCGACCGTCGCCCAACCTGGAGATCGCCACCTGAGCAGACCCGTGCCGGCGTGAACGGGCCTGTCTGTGTAAGCGCTCCCGTTGAGGCCGCTGAGTGTCGTTTCTCTCAGTCGTAACGGGCCGACTAGAACTCGCCCTTTGCCGCCCCCTCCATGATCGACTTGATGGTGTCGCGAACCCTTAGGGCAGCGGCCTTGAGATCGGGGGGAAGCGCGTTGCCCCCGTAGATCATCAGGTCGAGGTTCATGCTGTGGAGCCAAAGCTTGCCGTTCTTGTCCTCCACGAGCGCGATGCGGCAGGGCATGAAACCGCTGTATTGATCCCGATACTCCAACATCTGCTTGCCCACCCGGGCGTCGCAAAAGGACAGGAAGTTGACATAGCGGTAGTCCTCGCCGGTGATGGCCGAGATCTGCTTGTGGAAGGGCGACTCGCCGACGAACAGGAAGCTGCGGGACGCAGCCAGGCTCTTCATCGACTCGACGACATCCTCGGGGCTCGGATCCCCCTCGACCGGGACCGACCACATCATCGCGACGCCGGGGTCGCCGGTCGCCAGCAACCGGGAGGCAAAGCTCGAGTAGACACGGGAGAACTCGGGATCGAAGTCGGCCACCTTGTCCCCCCAGGCGACATAGGCGGCCACCCCACCCAGGACCGCTGCAAGACCGATCAGGGCCAGGATGTTCCTCAAGAGCTTCATGATTCTCGCCCTCCTATCAGTGTTCACCGCCCCTCAAAGACCCGGCGTCATTGGGCAACCCCTTTAAATGCGTCAGGACGCCATGGAGGCGGGGCGTCTGGCGGACCCCAAATACCAGCTGCGAGCGCGGGATTCTCGCACAAGGAACGCGCGCCTTAAGGTCTCGGAAGCACTCCTTTGTGGCCGATCCGAGGGCATGGTTGGGCACCCTTCGGCGTCAGAGGCTTGGTGCGGATCGCGGCCGACCCAACCTCGCGTAGATCACAGCCTCGAGACCAAGTCCATGGAAAATCAACCCCGCCCCATTGAGCTCAATCTGCACAAACAGTCGCGGACCCTAGAGATCGCCTACGATGACGACGCGCGCTTTCTCCTGCCCTGCGAGTATCTTCGGGTGTACTCGCCGTCCGCGGAGGTGAGGGGACACTCGCCAGACACTGCCAAGCTTCAGGTGGGCAAGGAGGACGTGACTATCGACGACATTCGCCAGATCGGCACCTACGCGGTCAAGATCTACTTCGACGATGGCCACAACTCCGGACTCTACGACTGGCAATATCTCTACAAGCTGGGTCGGGCCTGGCAGCCCCTGTGGCTCGATTATCTTAAGCGGCTGTCGGAAGCCGGCCACTCCCGAAAGGGGCCAGACCCCTTCGACGAGATCAAATCCCGGGGTGAATCGCCGTCCCGGCTGCCCGCCGCCCGGAACGCCTGACGAGAGACCACGAGGCCGCGCCACTCAGACTCAATTCCCCGAGTCCTCCGCCCCGTCAACTCCGACCTTCGACGCCGACAGGGCCGGACCCAGCCAGTCCGGCAGTGGTGTGGCGGAGGCCTCCAAGGACCAGCCGTTCGTCCGCGCTTCGTCCTCAATGGCCTGGACACGCCGGCCTGTGTCCGGATGGGTCTCGAAGAAGTCCAGGTGCGAACTGGAGCTCCGGGTCTCCTCGGCGCCGAGGGTGCGATACAGGTCAAGAGCGCCTGCGGCATGACCATAAACGCCGGCCAGTGCGGCGAGCCCGGCGCTGTCCGCCCGACGCTCCTGCTCCCGGCTAAAGCCCAGGGTGGTCAGGAGCCCCGCCTCGCCGATGACCTGGCTCGCCACGTCGCTGCTCGACACCCCCGCCAGGGCCGCCAGGGCCACCCCAACCACAACGCCCCGACCCAGGGAGACGATTGGGTCGCGGTGCAGCACGTGCGCGATCTCGTGACCCATCACCATGGCCAGGGCGTTCTCGCTCTCCAGCCGCTCGATCAGGCCCCGGTAAACCACCAGATGGCCGCCGATTGTGGCCATGGCGTTGACCGTGTCATCCGGCGAGTAGTGCACCGTGATAGGCATTGACTCGTCGATCCCCGTGGCCGGGGCCAGCCTGTCGGCCAGCCCTTGGAGATAGGCCTCGATGCGCGGATCCCCCGAGCCCGTTTCCTCCTTGAGCGACTCGACGAAGGGAGCGGCGATTCCAACCTCGTAGTCGAAAGGGATCTTCGGGGCCAGCCACTGGGCGGCCAGGGCCAACGTGACGAGGCCGAGCACCAGGAGCCCGATCACCCCGCCGGTGAGCCAGAGAAACTCCCGGAAGGGTTGGGTCTCGCTGTTGTTGATGCCCTCGGGCAGTCGCGGGTTGCGGTATTCGGTCATGGTCAGTCCGCCACGGCGGTCCCGTAGACCAGGACCTCGACCGTACCGAGCGCGTTGTTGCCGCCCCTGGAAATCGACGAGGTCTCGACTTTGACGTTGAAGATCTTGCAGGGACCGAGGTTTGCCGCATCCTCCTTCATGCGCAGGATGGCCTCCCGCCGGGCCCGATCCAGCAGGCTCTCGTAGCTGGTCACCCGCCCGCCGACGAGGCTGCGCAGCCCTGCCACGAAAGCCTTGAAGTAGTCGACCGAGACGACGACGTTTCCCGCCACCATCCGGCTCTCGCGCGGACGGTCGATCTCCGGCGGGAAGCGCGCGGAGAACACCATGACCTCGCGCAAGGCGTCCTCCCGCTCTAGGATGGACTTGTAATGCCGCCGGTCCGCTCGGGTGCCGAAACCGAAGCCCAGGACTAGCAGGACCAGGACGATCAGGATGTCGGTCATGGGCCCTCCTCCAGCCGCACCGCCGTCCCGTAGGCGAAGAGCTCGGCCGCCCCCTGGGCGATGGAGGAGGTCGAGAACCGGACATTGAGCACGGCGTTGGCATCGAGCGCCCGCGCCTGATCGACCATGCGCGCGATGGCCTCCTCCCGGGACTCCTGAAGCAACTCCGTATAGGCCCGCAGCTCGCCGCCGAAGACGTTCTTGATCCCCGCCAGCATGTCTTTTCCCACATGCTTGGCGCGGACCGTACTGCCCTGCACCAGGCCAAGGTGCTCGACGACCCGGCGGCCGGGGACGACTTCCAGATTGGTCAACAGCATCGTTGTGCACCTCGTTGGCGGTCTGAATGGGCGGCGACGGGATCACGCCGGGCGCCGACGCAGCGATTGTAGCCGGGCCTGCGCCTAAGGCGCTGTGAACACATATCGGCCGGTGACGCTCAGGCTTGACGTCGCCCGGCTAGCCCCGCAATTTTGGGAAGGTCAAAGCCAAAGGAGCCGCCCATGCGCCCCGCACACGCCCCTGCGATTCCCCTGCTCCTGTGGCTGCCGCTCGCGAGCTGCGCCCCTGAGTCCGGCCCGATACAGCCCACCGGCGACGTCCCAGAGGCCCGCGGCTGGCGGACCGAGACAGTGGTCTCCGGACTCGAGCACCCCTGGGGAATCGCCTGGCTACCGGACGGGTCGGCCCTGGTCACCGAGCGTCCTGGGCGGCTGCGCCTGGTCCGCGACGGTCACATTGACCCCCAGCCGATCGAGGGGGTTCCAGAGGTCCTGGCCTACGGTCAGGGCGGGCTGCTTGACGTATCGCCGCACCCTGAATTCGCCGAGAACCGGCTCGTCTATCTGACCGTCGCCGATGGGGACAAGGACGCCAACCGCACGGCCCTGGCCCGGGGGCGTCTGGTGGACGGTCGGCTCGAAGGGACCGAGGTCATCTTCCGCAACGCCGACACCAAGAACGACGGCCAGCACTTCGGCTCACGCCTGCTGTGGCTACCGGACGGCACCCTGCTCATGAGCATCGGTGACGGCGGCAACCCGCCGATCGCCTTCCGGGGCGAGAACATTCGCAACCAGGCCCAGAATCTCGGCACTCACTTCGGCAAGATCCTGCGCCTGCGCGACGACGGCACCCCGGCCCCGGACAACCCATTCATCAACCGCCCCGGCGCCAGACCCGAGATCTGGACCCTCGGCCACCGCAACATCCAGGGCCTTGCCCTCGACCCCGGGACTGGTCGGGTCTGGGCCAACGAGCATGGCGCCCGCGGCGGCGACGAGCTGAACCTCATCGCCGGCGGCAGCAACTACGGCTGGCCGGTGGTGACCTACAGTATGGAGTACTGGGGGCCGCGAATCTCCGACGAAACCAGCCGCACAGGCAGCGTGCAGCCTAAGGTGGTCTGGACCCCCTCCAAGGCGCCCAGCGGACTTGCCTATTACACCGGCGACCGCTACCCAGGCTGGGAGGGCGACCTCTTCAGCGGCGCGCTGAAGTTCGGGCAGGTCCGCCATATCGACCTGGACGGTGAACGTGTCGTGACTGAAGAGAAGCTCACCATCGGCGCCCGCGTGCGCGACGTCCGTCAGGGGCCTGACGGCTACCTCTACGTTCTAACCGACGAGCCGAACGGGCGACTCCTGCGGATCCTGCCTGAATAGACCACGGCTTCGCTGACCCGGCGGCACCAGATGCGGGGTCCAGCGCCGTACTCAAGCGTTCCCCGCGGGCTCGCCATCGGGCCGCGGAACATCGGTACCGCGCTGGATCTCGACCTTCAGGGGCTGCACGGCATCAATGTGTAGATCACGCTGGGGGAAGGCGACGACGATTCCTGCAGCAATGAACTTGTCGTTGATCGACCGGTTCAGGTCACTGATGGTTCGAAGTCGGATGTCGACTGAATCGACAAAGCACCGCAGGACCATCCCCAGGGCGTTGTCGCCGAAACTCTCGAAGATCACCGATGGGGCCGGGTCTGCAAGGACGTCCGGGTGCTCGCGCGCGGCCTCCTCCAGTAACCGCATGGCGAGGCGGACATTGGAGCCATAGGCAATCCCCACGGTGATCAGGAGTCGGGTGGTCTGATCCGACAAGGACCAGTTCAGCAGGCGACCGGTGATGAACTCCTTGTTCGGGACCAGTAACTCCTTGCCGTCCCAATTCTTGATCGTCGTGGCACGGATGCGGATACGGGTCACGGTCCCGTCCGTGTCGCCGACGGTCACCACGTCCCCCACCCGCACCGGGCGCTCGAACAGGATGATCAGACCGCTGATAAAGTTGGCCACGATCTCCTGCAGGCCGAACCCGACACCCACACCCAAGGCGGCGACCAGCCATTGGAGCTTTGACCAGTCGACGCCGAAGGTCTTGAACACCAACACTACGCCAAGGGTGATGACCGCATAATTGGTCAGGGTGGTGACGGTGTAACGCCCGCCCGCCGACATCTGCGAGCGTCTCAGCAGGATGATCTCCAGCACCGCCGGAAGCTGCTTGGCGAGCAGGATAGTGACGCCCGCATAGATCAGGGCCATGCCGATGTCCGCGAGGGTGACTGGCAGCACCCGCTGCTCGCCGTCGACGGTCACCCTGTGGTGCCAAAGGTTGATGTTTTCGAGTATGCGGAAGGCAGGAAAGACCTCCGACCAGATCATCAAGAGGCCGACGACGCCCGAAAAGACGATGGAGGCGTTCAGAAGCTTGCGGCTGGCATCACTCAACGCCGCAAGATCGACCTCCGGCTCCTCCACCTCGGGGGCGATCGCCTCGTCTCCGGCACGCGTTGCGCTATCCGCCTCCCGCGCTTCAATCAAGGCCTGGCGCCTTGAGGCGGCCGCCTGGTAGGCAAGGCGCCGGCGGGTGACCACAATCCAGCGCACAGCCAGAGCGTGCAGCACAATGAGGGAGACGGCCATCCAGGTGGTCTCCAACAAGAGCTTGAGCAAGGTTGCCGCCGTGTATCGGAAGCCCAGCAGGGACATCGAGGCTAGCGCGAGGGGGGCGGCGACCAGCAAGGCATACCAGATTGGATAGAGACGCTTGAAGGCCCTTCCTTCTCGATGGCGTAGATAACCGGATAGCACCCCTCTTTTGGGATGCAACAAGCGGAAAATGGCGAAGGCCAGCGATGCGAAGACGACCAAGCCTGCGGTACGCCCGATCTCCCATCCTCCATAGAGTCGATCTAGGTGATGCGCTACCACCGCGACGAGGGCGGCAGGAATAAAGATCCAGGTGAGCCGGCCGAGCTCAGTGCGCAGCAGGCCCAGGCTCGCCTCGGGCCAACGGAAATGGGCCGACGCCAGACCGCCCGGCATGCAGATCAGACGAAGCGCTCGCAGATAGAAAAGCTGCGCCGCGACGATCAACAGGGACTGGGCAACGGCGCTGGAGAAGTCCGTCCCCTGGTCCGAGAGCTTCAGCTCCCAGCCCGTTACCAACAGCACCAGAGGCCAAGCGCTGGCCACCAGCAGAGTCAGGACCAAGACCTGAAGGCTGTAAACGAATCGGTCGGTGGTCGGCTTTCCGAGCCGCTCTCCCAGATCCTGGATTGTCCCCCACACCCGTTTCCGGCCCCAGAGCAAGGCAACGAGCATCACGGCAAGCAAAGCGAACAACGGGGAGTGTGTGGCCCGATGGGAGAGCGCCCGCACCACCTCCGACCAGCCTTCCGGCGAAAGGATTCGCCAGACTTGCTCCGGCAATACCCCCAGTTGCTCGATGCGGGCGCGCGAACCACTTCTGACCCACAGCAGATGCTCGTTCAGAAAGGCGTCGTAAGCCTCGATGTCCTGAATCAAGCGATCCTCGACAGCATCCAACTCGCCGACCTTGCGCAGCAACAGGTCGTCCGTCGCCAGGGCTTTCTCCAGCAGCGCCTGACGCTTCGTGGCCAGGTCCCCGAGCTCCACGAGCACCTCAGACGTCGGTTTCAGGCCCTGATCCGCCGCGCGATCCTGCAAATAATCCCCGGGGTCCCGAAGCTGTTTCAGCTCTTCCCGGTGACGCAGACGTTGCAGGCCAATGGACGCAAGTCTCTCCTTTCGCTCCGCCGTCTGCCGGAGCAATGAACGCCGGTCGGGAAGGGACTGGCGTTGCCGGAACAAGATATGTCCGAGGTCCGGACTGAGTCCGCCGATCGCGACGGTCTCTTTCGCCTCCGCGAAGTCGTCTTCGACCTCGCTCTGAAGCTCTTCGGTCCGCTCCTGCTCGCGGCTTATAAGTGCGAGTTGGGCCGCCATTTCGGCGAGATCCTCAGTCAGTCTCGCGTTGCCCTCGGCGAGCTGGACTACCAGCGGATGCCGACCCTCCGCCTCGCGGCGCGTCACCTCCGCACGGATCCTGGCCTGCTCCGCATCCTCCTGCCTTTTCTGGTTCAGCAGGTCTTCCAGGGCCTTGACGCGGGCACCGACCCTTTGGATTCCCGCGGCCGCCCTGTCCCGCTTGATCCGCAGCAGATCCAAGCGCACCGGCTGGCTTAGCAGCTCCTGGTCGAGCATCTCGATCTCGGTACCCAGCGCCCCGTACCTGCTAATGAGCGCCCAACGCATTGCCTCGCTCGTCGCCGAGCCCACGTCCCCCGGCGGGGGCAGTTTGAGCTCGGCGGCGATCTCCCGCTGACGTTCCTTGGCCTCCCTGAGGCGTTGTTGAACCAGCGTCGGGCGGGCCGCCTCCTCTTCCAGTCGCTGCTCAAAGTCCGCGCGCCTGGCATCCTCGGCCGCGAGATCGGCCTTCTCCCTCTGCAACATCTGCGCGATCTCGGCCACTGACGCCGCAGTCTCCAATTGCAGGGGCTCTTCTGGGGCGGTACGGCCCTCTACCTCCATCTCTTCGCGAATAGACTCACTTTGAGCTGGGGCCGTTAGCGCCGCTCGCCGGAATGCCTCCGCGGCCTCCGCATTGGTTTTCGTGGTCTGCAGGTTGCTCAGGGCCTGCCGATAGAGATCGACAAGCTTCGCCTTGACCTGCTCGTCCATGCCGGTGGTCGACTCGACCTCCTGGATTTTTGCCTCGAGGACTTCTTGGGCGACATCCCCCGAAGAGGGATCTGTCGCCGGGGGTTCCTCACAGATGGCGGTCTGCGCGACCAGCAGGAGAAACGCGGCAAGGAACGCCAGCGGGATATTCACCATTGCCAAGCTTTCTTCGCGTGTTGGAAAAACGAAGCGGATACAAGCATGATCGACGGATCATGCACGAGCCTACCACAGCCCGAGCGGCCCAGATTCCGCGGCCAGTCGTCCGTATCCTGATTGCCAGCGTACCCGGTGCGATCAGGATGTATTCGAAGTAACGCAACCTCACAGCGCGAACGGACGTTCTTGCGCCGGTGACCGATGTGCCGTTTTCCTGGGGGCAGCTCATCGTACTGGAGCCCTGCGCAAGGGTTAATGCTTGTGCCAATTAGAGACACCGATTCCCACCAGGCTCGCGACTAAGACGGCGATGTAGAACTGCCCGACGACGGACTCCATGAATGCGGCGAAGTGCGCCCGGGGCGCGACCGGCGTGATGTCCCACCAACCGACGGTGGTGAGGGTGATGAAGCTGAAATAGAGCAGATCCGGGAAGGCCGCGCGCCAACTGCCGGTAGTGAGCCCGCTGAACGCGTTCGCTCTGTATTGGACCAGCATCATGTACAGCGTGGCCCAGATAATGCCTGTTGGGCAGGGCCGCATAGGCCGGCATGGTTCGCGAGAGCGTCCTCTTTGGGGCACTTGAGCAGCCGGCTGCGAGCGCCCGGGCAAGCAGCGCCGCCAATGCATGTCCAAGAGTTCTCGGCATCGACTGGATGCCGCGCGCTGGAGGACTGTCCCAACGCCGCCGTTGACACCCCTGGGGCAGTGGGTGTTCTTTGCCGAGTTTCTGGACGTCTCGGGGCTGTTCGCGCGCTGGGTGGACGGCTGTCCGATGGCCTACACCAGCCCCAACGCGCCCGCCGTGGGGAACGTCCTTGGCACCTGGCTGCTGTCGATCCTGGATGGGCAGCGGCGCGATGCGCACGTGACCGGACTGCGCGGCGACGCAGTCGCCCCGCAGATCCTCGGCATGGACAAAATCGTCAGCGATGAGAGCCTGCGCCGCGCCCTGGCGCATCTGGCACCGAACCAGCCCAAGCGCGGCGGTGAAGAAGCACGCGCCGCGCGCGTGGCACAACTGGCGAAGAGCACCGCCTGGATGGACACGGCCCTGAGCGAACGCACCCGCGAGGCCCTGCGCACCGCCTGGATCCTCGACATCGACACCACCATCAAACTGCTCTACGGCCACCAGGCCGGCGCCGAGATCGGCGACAACCCCACCAAGCCAGGACGCCCAAGCCATACCCTGCAGACCTACTGGATCGGCAACCTGCGCCTGGTGCTCGATGTCGAGGTGCAAGGCGGCAAAGCCAGCGCGGCCAAACACAGCCTGCCCCGCCTGTGTCAGTTGCTCGAGCGGCTCGCCCCCGAGGAACGCCCCACCCTGGTGCGCGGCGACAACGCCTTTGGCAATGCGGGGGTCATGCTCGAGATGGAAGCCATGGGGCAGCGCTATCTGTTCAAGCTGCGGCAGACCGCCGGGGTTAAACGCCTGATCGAACGGCAATGGCAGCACGGCGAGTGGCACGGCGTGGGTCAGGGCTTCGACGCCGTCGAAAGCCAACTGCGGCTGTCGGGCTGGAGCCGCGCGCGGCGCGTGGTGGTGCTGCGGCGGCGGGTCAACGACAGCCTGGCGGCCGAGACCAACAGTGAGGACCCACAGCAGGCGCTGCACTTCATCGACAGTTCAGACCAGGTCAAGCTCTGGGAGTACGCCGTGCTGGTGACCAACGCAGACGATGCGCTGGAAGCCATGGGCCAGCTCTACCGGGACCGGGCCGATTGCGAGAACGGGTGGGCCTGTGCGTCCTGGATCAAGCCGACGACAACCTGCGGTCTTTGCCCTCGTTGTCGCATCGACAGTACCTGTCGCTCTGCCCTTCGTCCTATTTTCGGATGTGGCGTTCGCCCTCAGGACCTCCAATGCAGTGGCCTTGGGGTTACTGTTTTTGTGTGGTTTCGGGGTCGGACACTATGGAGGGTTCGGCGCTTGGCGTTCCGGGCTCGTGATGTCGGCCATCGGCCTGGTCCTTGTTGCCATCACGATTGCGTTAGGCGGCTGAGGCATTGACATTTGCGCGCGGGAAACACGGAAGGCCAGTCACGAGGCAAGAAAACCAAGCTCAACAACACGAACCAGCGGGCGTAGGGAACCGGTAGGTGGCGGGGTTGAATCGGCCGGTCGGACTGGGCAGGATGGTCGGCCCCGCCCCCCTCGCGAGCCGCTGCCCGGGGGCCAAAACCATGCCAGAGGCGGCGTTGGGACGGGTCTCCAACGCGCGGCATCCAGTCGATGCCGAGAACTCTTGGACATGCATTGGGCCATGTAACCCTGGTCTGATATGTCGGGGATGGCTTCCATGCTGTTCCGAGCCCGCCCCATAGCCGGCGGGTGCCAGCACCAGGGTCAGCGGCATCTGCGCCCCGCGCTTCAGATGCTCGTGCAGACGCCGCCGGCAGACCAGATCGTCGCTCGCGAGCGGCCGGCAGCGCTTGGTCCGGAGGAGGACGCTGTCGCTCGGTGAAGGCTCAGTTCTCATCGGATGCAGCAGCTTTCTTTCGACGCACCTTCGGTAGACTTCGGGCTCAGGCGGGCTTCCGGAAAAGTAGCATTGACGGCCCGACGCGCCTTAGGCGATTGCCGGAGAATCATGTACCAGATGGCGCCGGATTTACGTCCGCCTTCAAGGAGTGCCGGCAGGAGCATAGCCGGGCTATGTGACTGCCGGCGCGACAAAGAAGGCGGGCGCAAAGACAAGCTAGCTGGTGCATGATTTGACAGAAATCGCCTTATCCCCATTCAGGGTTCGCAGGATCGGGAGGGTCCCGCACGGAGTGCGGCTGATGGGCCGTTATCGCACCAAGGGCGGCACCGCCGGTTCAGGTCTCTGCGTTTCCCCGTCCGACATTACTCCAGCTCCTCTGAACGACGACAAACAACAACGCCGTCGACCACCCGGCCAGGAGAATGCCGTCCAGGGCCTCGATGCCGCTGAGGATCCGCCAGTTGTGTGTGGACAGCGTGACGTCGCCGTAACCCAGAGTGGTAAAGGTGATGAACGAGAAATAGGCCGCCTTCTCATAGGTATCAAGCGGGTCGCCCGGCAACACGAACATGTATGCCAACGCCCAGAGGTGGATCTCGATCACGTGCAGCGCCATCAGGACGCTGGCGGTCCAGATCACCGCCGGCAGCGCCTTGTGCGACTTGATCAGCCCGCTGGCATCCGAATGACGGCGGACGAGAAAGCGGATCAGGGATGGTGTCCCCACTGCGTGCACCAACACGGTGACTACGACCAGCGCAATGCCAGTAAGGATGATGCCTGGATGCAGCATGGTCATTTCCTGCATGTCTCTACTCCAGGTTGATCTGGTTTCCAGGCCTCGAACTGCTTCGACAGACCTCCCACGCCGCTTGGGCGAGGATACCCCGGGCGAGCCCGATGCGACTGCCCGGGACCCGAGTTAAGATTATTTTGCCTCCGCGCCCGTTTGCTGCCGGTACGCGTTCACGACATCCTCGAGTGTGTCGTAGAAGGCGTCCTCCCCGAACAACTGGCCGAGCTGATAACGGCTCTCCTCTTTGACGTCCTCCATCACCTGCGCCACGACCAGGCGCACCCCCTTCTCCTTCAAATTGCCATAGAGCGAGCGCAGGGTTTCCGCCGCCGAGAAGTCCACGTCGTCGACCGCGGAGGCGTCGACGCAGAGCCAGCGCAATGGCGGCTGCGCATTGTTGGCAAGCTCCGTGATCTCTTCCGACAGCTGCTCGGCGTTGGCGTAGTACATGCTGTGGGTGAAGCGGTAGATGAGCAGCCCGGGCAGGGCCTGGACCTTGGTCGCTACCGGCTGTGCGCGCCAGGTGCCGGACCCGGCGGGCTGGAGCAAGGCATTCTTCGGCCGATAACCACGTCGGGTGTGGTCGATCAGCGACAGCACGATGGCGAGGACGATGCCCTGCTCGACGCCGACGAAGACGACCATCAAGGCGGTGATCAGGGCCACCCAGAACTCCGAGCGACGCTCGTGGTAAATCTCCTTCATGCCTCGGAGATCGATGAGATCGATACCGATCAGGAAGACGACGGCCGCCAGCACCGCCTCGGGCATGTAGGCCAACGGGGCGGTGAGGAACAGCAGTACCACGAGCACGATCGCCGTGGTGACCAGGAGCGAGAGCTGGGAGCGCCCGCCGGCACTGTCGACCATCTGGGTCTTGGTGGGACTGCCGTTGACGACGAACGTGCCGGAAAGTCCGGCACCGATGTTGGCGAGCCCGAGCCCGACGAGGTCGGTGTCCTCGCTGAAACGCTCGTTGTAGCGGGCGGCGTAGGCACGCGAGGTCGCCGCGCTCTGCGCCAGGATGACGACGAACATGGCGAACGCGGTCGGCACCAGCGCGCCGACGAGACTCCAGCTCCACTGCACTTGGGGTAATCCGATGTGGGGCAGGCCGCTGGGGACGCTCCCGAGCACGTGGACGTGCTCTGCGAGGTCCAGCGCCCAGCTCAGCGCGATGGCGCCGATCACGGCGATCAGCGCCCCCGGGATCTTCTTCGAGACCTTCTTCGAGCCCACGATGACCACCAGCACCGCGACCGCCACGGCCAGCGCGTAGAAGTTGACCTGCTCGATCTGCTGCAGATCGGTCCAAATCTTGCCCAAAGTGCCGTGCCCGCCGCCCGTCAGGCCGAGCATGCCGGAGATCTGGCCCAGCGCCACCTGGATGCCGACGCCGGTCAGGAAACCGATCAGCACCGTGCGGGAGAGGAAGTCCGCCATGAACCCGAGGCCGATGAGGCGGGCCAGGATCAGGAATCCCGCCGCCATGAAGGCAAGGACAGCGGCGAGCGCCACGTACTCGTCGGAGCCGGTGGAGGCGAGCCCGACCAAACCCGCGGCAAGGATGGCGGCGGTCGCCGAATCGGCCCCGACCACCAGGTGCCGCGAGGAGCCGAAGATGGCGAACAGCGCCATCGGGATCAGGATCGTATAGAGGCCTGTGATCACCGGCGTACCGGAGATCTTCGTGTAGCCCATCACCTCGGGGATGGCGAGCGCCGCCAGCGTGATGCCGGCAATGACCTCCGTCGGGATCTGTCCCGCTCTGATCGGCAACACACCCTGCAGGATCGGCAGGCCCCAGCCCCCGGTTTTGGTACTTTCTGTGGTCATCGTGTGCTCCTAGTTGGTTCCCCCCCGGTAACCCGGGAGTCCGCGCGCCTCCGCACTCGATGCTAGGAAGAGCGCTTCCTCTAGGACTTCCTTGCCGTCGCCGGTCACCGAGAGCTCGCCGTACTCGTCAACGGTGAAGGCAAAATCGTCAAAGGTGCTCTTGCCCGCGAGTATGTCCTGGTCCAGCAGGATGCGGGTGCGGAAGAAGTTGGCCCACTTGAACTCGGAGAAGGGCGCATCGTTCTTCACGTAGCCGTGATTCTCACGGACGAGCCACGCCAGGCTCCGGTAGGAACCGAGTCCGAGGTCCTTGATGCGCGCGGGTAACCTCTGCGGCGATTGGGGACCGCCTCCGGCTTGGTCGAAGAGGTAAACCTAGTTCTGCTGATGCATCGTCTTCCAGAAGTAGACGTCCTTCAGGGTGCTGGCATTCCCGAGCACCTTGACGTAGACGCAGATGTCGTCGCCGCGTGCCTTGCGCTGGGCCTCGTAGAGTGCCCGTACCAAGTGATGGTGATCGACCAGATAGAACTTGTTGCGCCGAACGATGATCGGCACGGGCCTCACGCGGAGGTAGTCGTGCAGCTTGCCGGGGTCGTTTTTGAATTTTTTTGCCATGCGGCCCTTGCGCACCTCGACCTCGGCCTTGCCCACAGCGAACTGGGTCGGCGATAGGTCGCTGACCCGGAGCTTGTAGAAGTCTCCGGTCTTTGCGTCTGCCGGACACCAGGAAAACTCGGAATCGCACAGATGCTTGGTCACTCTCAATCACCATTGATGTTTAAGCGGACCTTCCTGGTTCCGGGGCGCGAACACCAGGGAGGCATTCGATCCGGGGGGAGCGAGGGCAAGCCCTCAGCTTACCGGCGCCGCTCCGAGCGGGCCATCGGGCGCTTCTCCGGGGCCAACTGATCCGGTTCCGCCACCGATTATTTCTTGCTTTTCTTTTCCTTTTTCCCGCCCAAGGGGTCTTCCTCGTCGTTCCCGATTGCTTCCTGCTCTACGATCGCGTGGTACTTCTGCTTGATCTCCCTGATGTCGACGGTCGGCTCCGGGAACGCCATCTTAAGCGACTCCAGCGTCTCCGCGACAATCCGGGAGACCGCCAGATTGCGGAACCACTTGTGATTAGAGGGAATGATGAACCAGGGCGCATGCTCGGTGCTGCACTTGCCGAGGGCGTCCTCGAAGGCCGACGTGTAGGCATCCCAGTAGGGGCGCTCGGCGTAGTCGCCGTCACTGATCTTCCAATGTCGGGCCGGGTCCTCGATGCGCTGCTTGAAGCGACGGAGCTGCTCGTCCGGATCGATGTGGAGATAGAACTTGAGGATGTGGGTCCCGTTGTCGCAGAGCATCTTCTCGAAATCGTTGATCTGCTCGTAGCGCTTGGACCAGAGGGACTTGGGCACGAGGTCGTGCACCCGCACCACCAGCACGTCTTCGTAATGGGAGCGGTTGAAGATCGCCACCTCGCCCTTGGCCGGGGCGTGCTGGTGGTAGCGCCAGAGGAAGTCGTGGGCGGCCTCCTCGTGTGATGGCACCTTGAAGCCGGTGACCTTGCAACCCTGGGGGTTCATCGCGCCCAGCACGTGGTTGATGGTTCCGTCCTTGCCGGCCGCATCGCGACCCTGCAGCACGATCAGCAGGGAGCGCCTGCCCTCCGCGTACAGCAGGTACTGCAGCTCGCGCAGCCGCTGGCTGTAGGCCTCGATCTCCGACTGCGCCTCCTTATTGGATCCGTGCTTGTCCTTGAAGCCCGCGTCGACCTTCGCTAGATCGACCTTATTGCCCGGATTGACGCGGAATATCTCGGTGTAATTCATGACGATGGTCTCCCCCGTTTCACAAGATCGCGATCCCTCGGCGGCCATCAGCCGGTGCCTCGGCTCATGACGGTCGTCGAAGCTGCGAGATTCCCCCGCGGCCCGAACCTTTTCGCCAAGGGAGAGGGGTTTCGCGTGGTGGGTCCCGTCCTCAGTCGTGAGGACAGTAGCCGTTGCGGCAACCGGGAACAGGTTGTCCCCGTTCATTGCCAGTGACCAGTTCTCCCCCGCAGAACCTTCAGAACCTTGGGCCTCCGACCAACGGGGAACGTCGGCGCACCACGGGAAGTGCCAAATTACTCGCCGCTTCCTTGTACGCGCTCAAATACATACACGAACGTCCGACACCATAACTCGCTGTCGCGCCAACCGAGAACGCCAAGCGACTTCATGCCAAGTTTACGCAACAGGGCACCCCTCTCCTTTTGCGCATGCCAATAGCGCACGAGGTTCAGCCTTGAGCGTTGCCCAAGCTCCAGCGCCATGGTTGGCGTTATCCAGGACACATGCTCAGCGTTGGCAATGAAGACACCGTCACGCAATCCGCTAATGATAGTCCCAAGGTGGAAGGGATTCGGTGTAGAGCACAAAACGAGACCACCCGGCAGTAAATGGCGCTGGGCGAAGCGTAACAGTGCCACCGGATTGTCCACATGCTCTATGACATCTCCAATTACAACCCGCTCGAATCGCTGGCCAAGGTCGGTTTCGCCTGTGGCATCCACAGCTCGGACATCGTATCCCCGCGCACGCAACTGGATGACTGCCTCTTCAAGTATGTCGATACCAACCAACGACGCAGCGACATTCTTGATCAATTGATGGCGCCACCTCGGGTCGTAGGTCTGGTCGATCGTGTGCGCTACGATGCCGATATCCAAAACCGATTGATTCCGCACGAAGTCCATTAGGAATTCATTCGTGTCATGTATACGCCCTTGCCGCGCCCTCAGCAGGGTTGCTCGCAGGTATTCGCGGACCGGCGGCGCGTTTGGGTCTTGGCTGATGTCTCGCCAAATGCGCACATTCGGTTTCACTCGATTCTTCTCCAACATCGCGGCGTAAGGGGCAAGGGAGATGCTGCTTTAATGCCGTCCTGGCATTGAACAGGGCGCAACTCACAAACGCGCGTTCCGAGTCGCTCCAGCCTCGGTCACCTTGGTGCTGGAAGCTGGCGGACCTTCCATGACGCCCAAGGGGAAACGTGAGGAATCTGCGCATTGTAAGGGGCGGACGGCAACGAACGCACAGGCATTCGACCGGTCCGTAGGCCCAGGCCAGAGATCCCTTGTGAGCCTCACGAGCGCCCGCGGCGCCGGCTCAGAGCCGGCCGCGCGGAGGCGCGTCCTGTCGCTGACCCCGCCGCAGCGGCAAAACTCCCGCGCGCCGTCGGCTCTCATCTGGCGATGACCCATGTGGCGCTCGGAGACGCCGGCTCGCGCCGCGTTGCTCGGCGCGACAGATGATTACTTGAACGTTCCGCAGCCCTTGTGGGCCTTGAAGAGGCGACGGGCGCCTGCACGGCGCGCCGACCCGTCACCTCAATCCACTCTTACCACCAGTAGCCGAAGCGGCGTTGCTGGCGCCACGCCGCGTAGCCAGGACCGCGCAGATGCAGGTCGCGGATGTAATCGCGCATCGCCGGCGTCCCCCACCTGTACGCTGGATCATGGACATAGGCACTGCGCCAAGGTCCCATGAAGTGTGGTGCCCCCGGCCAATAGCCATTGGCGGTCTCGATGGGAATCGCAACCAGCGCGGCGACAATGCTGGCGGCGATCATGATGCGTGTAGCAGTCTTCATGATGTACCTCCTCGCTTGTCTCCCCCTCAAGACAAAGCTTAGTCCGCCTCCATGCGGTTTGGGACCAACGGGCGGGGGTGGAGGCTGCAAGAGCGAACGGAGCGCCAACGGGTGGGCGCCACCAGCGGTGGTTTCGGCGGGACCCCCTCGGCGGGGCTAAGACGGCGCCTCGAGCCAGCCGCCCAATTCGAAGCTGGACGGTGGTCCCTGAGGCGGGCACCATGGGCCGAACCGACACAATCGGGTCCGAAGCATTGACTCAAGCCGCCTTGTTGACCGCAGGCTCCGTGGCGCTTCACCTGTTGATCCAAGCCGCTCTGGTGGTGCGTGTCCTGCTGCGTCCCCATCGGGACCCGGCCTCCCGCATCGCGTGGATCGTCGTCATTGTGGCGATGCCGGTGGTGGGCATCGCGGCCTACCTGCTACTCGGCGAGGTGAACCTCGGCCGGCATCGGGTCCAGCGCATGCAAAGCGCCATGGCAGCCCTGCCGCGAATGGACGATGTGCCGGGCATCGATGCCGAGGAGATTGCGCCCGAGATCCCCGTACGCCACCAGCACCTGTTCCGGGTGGGACGATCGATCAGCGGCTTCGAGCCCGTCGGCGGCAACAGCGGGCGCCTGATGCCGGACTCCGACGCCACCATCGAGGCGATGGTGGCGGATATCGACGCAGCGCAGGAACACGTGCACCTGCTGTTCTACATCTGGCTGCCGGACACCAATGGCCGCAAGGTGGTGGAGGCGCTGAGCCGCGCGGCCGGGCGTGGCGTGACCTGCCGCGCCATGGCGGACGACCTGGGATCTCGCCTCCTGATCCGCTCCCAGCACTGGCAGGCCATGGGCGAGGCTGGGGTGCGTCTGGCCCGGGCGCTGCCGATCGGCAATCCGCTGCTTCGAGCGATCGAGGGGCGCATCGACCTGCGCAACCACCGCAAGATCGTCGTCATCGATGACCGCATCACCTATTGCGGCAGTCAGAACTGCGCCGACCCGGCCTTTCTCATCAAGGCCAAGTACGCGCCCTGGGTGGATGCGGTGATCCGCTTCGAGGGACCGGTCGCGCGCCAGAACCAGCACCTGTTCGCCGCGGATTGGACGGCCCACACGGGGGAAGACCTGAACGCGTTGCTCCTGCGGCCCATTGCCGAGTCCAGGGCGGGGTTTACCGCCCAGGTGATCGGCACCGGACCCACGGTGCGTTACTCCGCCATGCCGGAGATGTTCGAGTCCCTGATCTACAGCGCACGCCGGGAGTTGGTGATCACAACACCCTACTATGTCCCCGACGATTCAATGCAGGCGGCCCTGTGCGCCAGTGCCCGTCGCGACGTGTCGACGACCATCGTGTTCCCGGCGCGCAACGACTCGTGGATCGTGGCGGCGGCCAGCCGCAGTTACTACGCGGACCTGCTCGCCGCCGGAGTGGGGATCTACGAGTACCCTGGCGGGCTGCTGCACACCAAGTCGTTGACCCTGGATGGAGAGGTAACACTGATCGGCTCCGCCAACATGGATCGGCGCAGCTTCGATCTGAACTACGAGAACAACATCCTGTTCTACGATCCCGCGCTGACCGCGGAGGTGCGCCGCCGGCAGGACCGTTACATCTCAGCGTCCGTTCCCGTTGCTACCGACATCGTTGAGGGTTGGAGCTGGCGGCATCGGCTATGGAACAACGCCGTCGCGATGCTTGGGCCGGTGCTCTGAGACCCGCGCACGGGAGGAGGGAGCGTCCAGAAACGAAGCGCCGCCCAGAGGGCGGCGTCAGAGCAGAATATCCGCGGGCTATCGGCTGGGTTTAACCGACGAACGCAGAACGCTGGCTTACTTCGCCATCGCTTCTCCCGCCTTTTCCGCCTCGCCTTGAGCCTTCGCGGCGACGTCTTCGGCGGCCGCCGCCTCGTCTACCTTGGCGCCAGCGTCCATCTCACGGGCTTTCACCGCGGCCTGCGCCTCGGACTGCTTCTGATCGGCGAACTTCTGGGCGGCCGCGGCCGACTCCTGCGCGTCCTTGAACTCTGCGGCCGCCTTGTCTTCAGCGAAGGTCGCGCCAGAGGCCACAACGGCGAGGGCAGCAAATCCGATCAACGGGAGCTTCATGATGTGCATATCGATTCTCCAATCCAGTGGTCGAGCGAAAAATCGCGCCTACGACACGTTACTGCCCCCCGGCTCTGGGAACGGCCCGGGATGCAGCGAACGGCTGGGGCGTCTACAACGATGGTCCCCCAATACGCCGCGGGAGGCCGTCGCCGCCGGTTGTAGGTGAGTCCAACGGCCGACGATTGCAACCGGCAGGGTCCGTCGGTCCGAATCCTCCCGGATCGGTCCACCGCCAGCTCAATGACGGCCCCAATCGAAGACCACGCCGGTGCCGCACCTGAACTCGGCCGCGCTTAACCTGTGGCCGAACGGCCACTCGATGCCCCCCGCCCCGTTCAGGCTGCCGGGGAAAGCCCCCGCAGTGGCACTCGCGGACCATGCCGTCCATCAGCGACGAGGAGATCGCCCGCCGGCATGATGAAATCCTGATGGGCACGCACAGATGGACTGCTCGTCTAGACAATGTCGGCCTTTATCCTACCGCTTGAGCGCCGAGCGAGACGTCCAGACTCACTGAGTGCGGCGCGCGGTTGGCGCCGCGACCAGGGGGTTTTGCGCCGTCATCCGGCATGCGCCGCGCGTCCCCTGCCACGCTCGGGTACCATGTGCCCTCCCCCGGTAAGCGGCGAAGCCCAAGCCTCAGCCAGACACTCAGCCTTCCGCTTTATGGCGACCACGGAAAAGACAAGAGCCGCAGGCCCGGTCGCGCTCGCCCTTGAGGGCCGCATCACCGCCTACACGGCCGGGCCGGTATGGCAGTCGGCGCTGGAGACGCTCGACCGCAACCCCGACCGTCCCGTCGTGGTCGATGCTTCCCGGCTGGAGTACATCGACGACACCGGAATCGCCCTGCTGTTCGACCTCAAGCGCCGCGAGCGGCCCCCCGGTGCCGAGGTGCAGATCCGCGATCTCGCCCCGAACCTTGCTGCCCTGATCCCCGATTACGACCCCACGGAACTCCGGGCGGCGGTGGCCTCACACCCCGAGGTGGGGATCATCGAGCACGTCGGTCGCGCCGCGTCGCAGCAACTCGCCTACCTCAAGGGGATGGCGGACTTCCTCGGGAACTGTGCCTCCGCACTCCTTAAGGCAATCACGAACCCGAGTCTGGTGCGCTGGGGCGAGGCGCTTACCGTGGCCAGCGAGGCGGGGGCGAATGCGGTGCCCATCGTCATGCTCATCGGCTTCCTGATGGGCGTGATCATCGCCTTCGAGATCGGCCTGGTGGCCCAGCAGTTCGGCGCTGTGATCTTCGTGGTCGATGGTGTCGGCGTCGCCATGCTGCGTGAGCTCGGGGCGCTCATGACCGCCATCGTGTTCGCGGGCCGCACCGGGGCCGCCTTCGCGGCCCAGATCGGCACCCAGAAGGTGAATGAGGAGGTCAACGCCATCCTCACCTTCGGGCTCGATCCCCTGCACTTCCTGGTGCTCCCAAGGCTCCTGGCCTCTCTGCTGGTGATGCCCTTGCTCACCGTAGTCGCGGATGTGGTGGGTCTGTTCGGGGGCGCGCTGGTGCTCACCGGGTTCGGCATCAGCTTCACCCAGTTCTATACCCATCTGCTCGGGGCGGTGGACGCAGGCGACTTAATGTTCGGCATCTTCAAGGCCGCGATCTTCGGACTGACGATCGCCGCCATCGGCTGCGAGCGGGGGCTCAGCACCGGGGCGGGCGCCACCTCGGTCGGACTCTCCGCCACCAGCGCCGTAGTGACCAGCATCGTCTGGATCGTGGTGCTCGACGGGATCTTCACCGTGTTGGCGGGGGGCTGACCGGGAACCATGGTGGCAGAGACCATGACCGTGCGAGCCGCCTCGCCCCAGCCAGCCGACACCCAGCCGGCGGTCAGCGTGCGCAACCTGCGCATGGGCTATGGCACCAAGGTGCTGCTCGACGGCGCCTCCTTCGAGGCGCACCGGGGGGAGATCCTGGTGATTCTGGGGGGCTCGGGCTGCGGCAAGTCGAGCTTGATGAAGAACATCATCGGCCTTTATGAGCCGATGGGTGGCGACGTCCTGATCAATGGCGAGAGCATCGTGACCTCCAACGCGGTCGCGAAGTCCCAGCTGCAGCGCAAGCTTGGCATCATGTATCAGAGCGGGGCCCTGTTCGGCTCGCTGAATGTGCTGGAGAACGTCCGCTTTCCGCTCGACGAGTTCACCGACCTCGGGCTCGATGCGAAGAACCTCACCGCGCGGCTTCTACTGCGTCAGGTGGAGATGGGCCACGCGGAATCGCTGATGCCGGGAGAGCTGTCGGGCGGCATGCTGAAACGCGCGGGAATCGCCCGCGCCATGGCGCTGGGCGCGGACATCCTGATGCTGGACGAGCCTTCGGCGGGACTCGACCCGATCACGGCCGCCAACCTGGACCGCACCATCCTCGGGCTGCGGGACAACCTCGGGTTCACCTTCGTGGTGGTGACCCACGAGCTGCAGAGCATCTTCACCATCGCCGACCGGGCGGTGATGCTCGACCCGGTCAGCCGAAGCATCATCGCGGAAGGAAACCCCAAGGACCTCCGCGACCACAGCAGCGACCCCCGAGTGCGGCAGTTCTTCAACCGCACCGCGGATGCACCCCAACAAGGGGGAGGACACTAAGCGTGGAACAGGAACACCGTTACTTTCGGTTGGGGCTCTTCGTCATCCTCACCGTCGCCATCCTGCTTGCGGTCCTATTCATCCTGGGAGGGCGGTCCCTGTTCAAGCCGACCCTGACCATCGAGACCTACTTCAATGAGTCCGTGTCCGGACTGGACATCGGGTCGCCGGTCAAGTACCGAGGGATACCCCTGGGGTCGGTCTCCCAGATTTCCAGCTCGGCGGCGCTTTACGAGCGTGATGTCCCCGTGGAGAAGCGCAAGGCCTATATCGTGGTCCGCATGAAGGTGTCGACCGATCAGGTCCAGATCGAACAGCTCAAGGAAGATATCCCCGAGTACATTAAGCGCGGGCTGCGGGCCCAGACGCAGATCGCCGGCGTCACAGGCCAGCTCTACATCTCGCTGGACGACCTGGGCCCCCAGATTCCACCTGAGATCCCTTTCGACTGGACGCCCGAGTACACCTACATCCCGTCGGCGCCGAGTCTGACCAGCGAGATCGTCGGTAACGCGCAGAAATTCCTGGCGAGCCTCAACGCGGCGGACATCGATGCCATCGCCAAGAACCTGAACGCACTCGTGGAGACCCTGAACCGCAAGGTGGACAATCTGCCGGTGGCCGACTTCTCTAATGAGGCGCTCGGGCTGCTGGGGGATGCGCGCGCAACGGTCGAGCGCATCGATAGGGTAATCGCCGACGCCCCGGTGGATGAGATGATCATGCGCCTGGACAACGCCTCCAAGCGGCTGGATGACCTGCTGGCCGATCCGGGGCTCAAGCAGACGGTGGACAAGCTCGCGAGCGCCTCAGGACGAGTCGACAAGCTACTCGGCGACCCAGGGCTCAAGCGCACGGTGGACAACGCCTCCGCACTCACCGGCAGCCTCCGTGACCTGGTCGAGGGCGACGGCCTGGAACGTACGATCAAGAACCTGGACCAGACGATCCAGCGGATCGACGCCCTGGTCGGCGACAACCAGTACGATGTGCGCGTGATCGTGCAGGACCTCCGCGCGACCGCGGACAACCTGCGTTCCCTGTCGGAGACCGCCAAGCGCTACCCGGCGGGTATCTTCATCGGCGGGCCACCGGCCAGAACGGAGCTTCCCTGGAAGGGCACGAAATGACAGCACGACGCATTGCCATCGCGGTCTCAGCCGCACTCGCGCTCACCGCCTGCGCCATCGGCAAGCCGATTCCCCAGGCGACCACCTATGGAATCGAGGCCCCGCCCCCGGCGGTCGCTTTGACGCGGCGACCCGAGACCTTGCGCATGGGAAAGGTCCGCGTCGCACCCGCATTCGCCGGAAAATCCATGGTCCTGCGGGTCGACGATGTGCGCTACGAGGCCGACTTCTACAACGCCTTCATCGCGGAGCCGGCCGACCTGGTGGGCGCCAGCATGGCCGACTGGCTGGACCGCGCCGGCCCCTTCCGCACCGTGACCCAGCCCGGGACCAAGACGCCCGCGGCCTACGCGCTCGAGGCAACCGTGACGGACCTCTACGGCGATTTCCGCCCCAGTCAGAGGCCAACGGCGGTCATGACCGTCCAGTTCACCCTGATTGACCTTAGGGGTGTGTCACTGAAGGTCAGACTGGAGCGCACCATCGGCCGGCGCATCCCGTTACGTGAGGCCACTCCCGAAGAGCTGGTCCGCGGCTATGGCGTCGCCCTTGGGCAGATCCTGGAGGAGCTCGTCGCCGATGTCTCCAGGATGCCGCGTCACTCCTCCTGAGCCAGCAGAACCTGCGGTCTCAGACGCCTGTGCTCTTACGCCAGTTGGCGGAGGCGCTGGGCCCTGCATGGGATACGCCGAGCTGCAGCCTCAATTGGGGCGCTAACGCCCCCGCCGCCGGCCCGCCACACGCAGCCTCAGGGCGTTGAGGCGGATGAATCCGGTGGCGTCGCTCTGGTCGTAGGCCCCGGCGTCCTCCTCGAAGGTGGCGATGGAGGCGTCGAACAGGCTGTCGGTCTCGGAGCGGCGACCAACCACCATCACGTTGCCCTTGTAGAGCTTGAGGCGCACCTCGCCGTTGACCACGCTCTGGGTCTGGTCGATGGCCGCCTGCAGCATCAGCCGCTCCGGGCTGAACCAGAATCCGTTGTAGACCAGGCTCGCATAGCGGGGCATCAGCTCGTCCTTGAGATGCGCCGCCTCGCGGTCCAGGGTCAATGACTCCATGGCCCGGTGGGCCTTCAACAAGATGGTCCCACCAGGGGTCTCGTAGCAGCCCCGGGACTTCATGCCCACGAAGCGATTCTCGACGATGTCGGCCCGCCCCACCCCGTTCTCGCCGCCGATTCGGTTAAGCTCCGCTAGGATTGAGGCCGGACTCATCGCTTGGCCATCGACGGCAACGCAATCGCCCTTGGTGAACGACAGGGTGATCTCGCGGGGCGCGTCGGGCGCATCCTCGGGGGCGACGCTCCAGCGCCACATGTCCTTGCCTGGCTCGACCCAGGGATCCTCCAGGTCATAGCCCTCATAGGAGATATGGAGCAGGTTGGCATCCATGGAGTACGGCGACTTGGTTCCGTCACGCTTCATCTCGACCGGGATGCCGTGGGCCTCGGCATAGGCCAGGAGCTTCTCGCGAGAGAGCAGGTCCCATTCCCGCCAGGGGGCGATGATCTGGATGTCGGGCTTCAGGGCATACGCGCCGATCTCGAAGCGGACCTGGTCGTTGCCCTTGCCGGTGGCTCCGTGGGAGATGGCGTCGGCACCCGTCTCGACCGCGATCTCCACGAGGCGCTTGGCGATCAAAGGGCGCGCGATCGAAGTGCCAAGCAGATATTCGCCCTCATAGAGCGCGTTGGCACGGAACATGGGGAACACGAAGTCCCGCACGAACTCCTCACGCAGGTCGTCGATGTAGATCTCCTTGACCCCCGCCGCCGTGGCCTTGGCTCGGGCCGGCTCCAACTCTTCCCCCTGGCCGATGTCCGCGGTGAAGGTGACGATCTCGCAACCGTAGGTGTCTTGCAGCCAGCGGAGGATGACGGAGGTGTCGAGCCCCCCGGAATAGGCCAGCACCACCTTGTTGATCTTGCCCTCACGCATTGCATTCACTCCCGTTTCGCGGAAAAGGGCGCAGTATAGACCGCCGCCCGCGGCCCTTGGGAAGGCGTCTTCTCAGCCCTTCAAGAAGCCTGCAACCGCGGCTGTGAAGGCCTCCGGCTGGTCGGCGTAGACCCAGTGACCGGCGTTGGGGATGGAGCGCAGACGCGCCAGAGGAAAGAGCGTGCGGATGCGCGGCAGCCCCTCGCCGGTGACATAGTCGGAACGGCTGCCGTGGAGGAACAGGGCAGGCCCCGGAAACTGGCGCCCACCGGCGTCCGGAAAATCCAGGATGGTCTCCATGGAGGCGGCGAGCAGCGGCAGGTTGATGCGCCAGCGCCAGCCGCCCCCCTCGCCGTGCACCAAGTTCTGGAGCAGATAGCCGCGCACGGCGGACGTGGGGATAGTGCTGGCGAGGCGCCGGTCGGCGTCGCGCCGGTCGGTGATCGCGCCGAGAGGCAGCCCGGCAATGGCCTCAATCAGGGACTCGAAGCGGCGCGGGTAGCGCACCGGCGCCATGTCTACCACCACCAGTGAGCCCACGCGCCCGGGCGCCGCGAGCGCCAGCCACATCGCGACCTTCCCCCCCATGCTGTGACCCACCAGGTGCGCACGGTCGATGGACCGGTCGGCAAGCAGCCCCGCCAGGTCCGCGGCCATGGACGGATAGTCCATCGGCTCGCTCCAGGGCGAGTCCCCGTGATTGCGCAGATCAGGCACCAGGACGCGGCGGTCTTCCGCAAGTCGGCGTGCGATCCCGTGCCAATTGGCCGAGGCGCCGAACAGGCCGTGAATCAGGACGACGGGAACCTCCACCTGGTGCTCCCCGCCGTATTCGCGGCAATTCAGACGCAAAATCGACATCAGGCCGCCAGTTCGAAGCGACGCACTCGCCGAAAGGCGCAATTCTTCATGGCACTGTCACCGACCTTCAATCATACCGAAACGGCGTTGGACCGGCGCCGTCCCCCAGGCCATCACCAACCTGGTCCCTGCGGCAGCGCGCGCGGGACGAGCTAATCGGTCGCTCCATCCCACAGACTGTGACGGCCGCCCTCCCATCCCTCCGTGAACCTCAATCCCCATTCGCCGTTCGGCGGGTGGACACCCCGCTCAGGGGTGACCTGTGACCCGATTCGCGGAGCCGGCCGCGGGACGAGGTTACCTTGTAGACAAACAGAACTGGCCGTCATCGAACGGCTCGGCGCACAGCCTTCGGAATTGGGTCCACACACCCGAAACGGAATCGAGGCGCTCGTATGCCGATGCTGTCAAACGGCTCCAATGTCATCCCACTCCCGCGACGCGCCTGGTCCGCGACCACGCCCGCCAGCTCCATCGCCTGTGCAGCGTTCCCTCCTCGTCGAGTGGGCGAGTCTTTAGGCGTCGATGGTCAACTCGCCCGGGTGCTACGGCCCCCGGCCGGGGAGCCCGAGGACCCAGTCCTGCTGCGCGAGGCGTTGGCTGGCTTCCGGGACTTGTTCGAGCGGGCGCCCTTCGGACTTCTGGTCATGGATCTGGAAGGCGGCATCCGGCGCGCCAGCGCCATGGCGGCGGCCATCCTCGGGCGCGATGCCTCGACCCTCCAGGGGATGAGCTTTGCCGATCTGTGCCGACCCGACGACCGGGCCCAGCTCCAGGCCCACCTCCGGGGGCTGGCCTCGGGGGCGGATTTCGATGTCTGCGAGCTGGACCTGATTGGCGCCGGGCAGGGCACCCTGCCAGTCCAGGTCGCCACCCTGAACGTGGGCGACGCGCCGGAAGGCCCGCTGCGCGCCGCGCTTTTCGACGCCTCCGGGCTGCGGGAAATTGAGGCCGGCCTCTCCCTCGCCGCAAGCGTCGTGGAGCACAGCTCCCAAGGGATCATGGTCACCGACGCCCAGTACCGGGTCATCGCCGTCAACCCAGCGTACACCGCAATCACGGCGCTGAGCGCCGAGGAAATGCTGGGCCAGGTCCCCCAGATTCTGCGTCCCGGGCCCGACGCCGATGGACTCGATCGCGCCATCGGCACGCGGCTGCACGACCAGGACCACTGGCATGGCGAGACCAACGGCCACCGCAAGGGTGGGGATCCCTTCCCTCAATGGGTGAGCATCGACGCGGTCCGTGACCCCGACGGTGTGCTGACCCACTATGTGTGGGTGGTGTCTGACCTCACTGATCAGGAGGAGTCCAAACGGGAGCTCCGGGAGCTTGCCTACTCCGACGCCCTGACTGGGCTCGCGAATCGGGCAAGCCTGCTGGACCAGCTCAGCCGCTCGCTCATCACGGCGCGACGGGAGAAGCACCTTGTCGGCCTGCTTTATTTGGATCTCGACGGCTTCAAGGAGGTAAATGACACCCTCGGCCACGCGGTGGGTGACCGACTCCTCCAGTTCGTCGGCGGTCAATTGCGGGCGGCGGTACGCCACACTGATTTGGTGGCCCGGATCGGGGGGGACGAGCTCACGATCCTGGCGCCCGGCCTCAATCGCGATCAGAGCGCCGGACTGGTCGCCGCCAACATCCTCAAGCGATTGGCGGAGAACCCCTTCCGGGAGGACGCCCGCGAGATTTATGTCGGGGCCAGTATTGGCATCGCCCTCTTCCCAAAGGACGCCCAGGACTCCGAGGGCCTTCTGGCCTGCGCGGACACCGCCATGTACGCAGCCAAGAGGGCTGGACGCAACACTTTCCGCTTCCACTCAGCGGTGAGCAACCCGCGCCTGGGGGGAGGCAACCCACTGGAGGTAGACCTCAGGCGCGCCCAAGAACGCAATGAACTCGCACTGCTCTACGAGCCCCAAGTCTGCCTGAAGACCTTCCGGGTAGTCGGCTGCGAGGCACGGATGTGCTGGAACCACGCGGCACGGGGCCCTGTGGACCCGGGGACCTTCCTCCCCCTCGCGGAAAAGATCGGGCTGCTGGCGCCCTTCACCCGTTGGGCGTTGGACCGGGCCGCGGCGCAGACGCGACCCTGGCGCGATCGGGCTGGGGGCGTGCGGGTCGCGATGGATCTCTCGCCCGCCCAGCTTGGCGCCGCCCATTTCGACCGGCTGATCGCTTTGCTCGCGGCGCGGGCCGGTGCCTTCTCGGCGGGGCTGGAGCTCGAGATCGACGAGGCGGTCCTGACGGATTGCTCGTCGCGCTGTCTGGAGGCCGGTGAGCGCATCCGCGCACTCGGTATCGGGATCGCACTTGACAACGTCGGGAGAGGCCCGAGCCCCCTGCTCCGGATCAAGCAATTTCCGCTCACGCGCCTCAAGCTCGACACGGCGCTGCTCCGCAACGTCGACACCGACCCCAAGGCCGCGGCCCTGGTTCAGGCCCTGATCGACCTCGGTCACCGCTTTGGACTCAACACCCTCGCCCAAGGGGTGGAGACGTCGGAACAGCTCAACTTCCTTCGGACGCACGGCTGCGACGCGGCTCAAGGGCCTCTACTCAGCCAGCCCCTCCGGGCGCGCCCTTTCGGCGACCTGCTACAGCGCTCCAGCATCCTGCGGCAGCAGGACGGGGCAGGGGACGCCGTGAAACGGGCGGCGCAATCCTGGACCCAGAGGCTCGCGCGGCTGCTCGGTCCGGACCGGGGCACTCACCGCTCCTGACCGCCCGAGGTACGTTAGGCGCCGGGGCACCCAGGCATCCAAGCGGCCTGCAGGCCCCTAAACCTGGCCCTGCCGCTTCACCTTCGTCGCGCAATTCGAAACGTCCGCCGAACGAGCGTAAACCCGACTGGCGAGTCATCCGTTCTTGTTGCTACTCTCAAGCAGAGCTACCCGACAATGTTTGCACGAGTACGGGGCATCCGGAATCCACGCCGCCTTGAACCTGTTCCAACCTGCACGTTCTAAAGACGCCGTAAAGCGTGCGGAATCGGCTTGCCGCTCGGTGACGAGGACGAGGCCGGGGCGGCCAGGACGGCGCACCATAACGGTGCACACTCGTTGCTGAGGGCGCCAAGGGGCGGGCCGTTTGGGGGCATCCGACAGGCCACTGGGGGGGGGTTCGGGAGGGGCCAGGGCGTGGCCCGGTCCTTGCTCACGAGATTCAAACGGATCGGGGAACGGGCCAACTGTCCCTGCGAGAACCCCGAATCATCCCGCACGAGAGAGCCACACCCGATCCCGGGATGCGGCAAGCGACAGCAGCATTCGAGCGAGGTAACTCCCTATGTCGATCTTCGAGCGCTACCAGGCCCGTTACGAGGCGTCCCGCGAGGAGGTCTTGAGCCTGGACGATTACCTGCAACTGTGCAAAAGCGACCCAAGCGCCTACGCGGGGGCGGCAGAGCGGCTGCTCATGGCCATCGGGGAACCCGAGCTGGTCGACACGCGGGATGATCGACGCTTAAGCCGCATTTTCCAAAACAAGGTCCTACGACGCTACCCGGCATTCTCCGAGTTCTACGGCATGGAGGAGTCCATCGAGCACCTGGTCTCCTATCTCAAGCACGCGGCCCAAGGACTCGAGGAGAAGAAGCAAATCCTCTACCTGCTCGGTCCGGTGGGCGGCGGCAAGTCCTCCCTGGCCGAAAAGCTCAAAGAACTGATGGAGCAGGTGCCCTTTTACGCAATCCAGGGATCACCCGTGTTTGAGTCTCCCCTGGGACTCTTCTCCCCCGAGGAGGACGGTTCCATCCTGGAGGAGGATTACGGCATCCCGACGCGCTATCTGCGCACCATCATGTCCCCCTGGGCGGTGAAGCGGCTTCAGGAATACAAGGGGGACATCACCCAGTTCAAGGTGGTCAAGCTCTATCCGTCGATCCTCGAGCAGGTGGCCGTCGCCAAGACCGAGCCCGGAGACGAGAACAACCAGGACATCTCCTCCCTGGTCGGCAAGGTGGACATCCGCCAGCTGGAACGATTCCCGCAGCACGACGCGGACGCCTACAGCTACTCCGGCGCCCTGTGCCGCGCCAATCAGGGCATCATGGAATTCGTGGAGATGTTCAAGGCGCCCATCAAGGTGCTGCATCCCCTGCTGACGGCCACCCAGGAGGGCAACTACAACGGCACGGAGGGGCTCTCTGCATTACCCTTCCAGGGCATCATCCTGGCGCACAGCAACGAATCCGAGTGGCAGACATTCCGCAACAACAAGAATAACGAGGCCTTTCTTGACCGCGTCTTCATCGTCAAGGTGCCCTACTGCCTGCGCGTTAGCGAGGAGGTCAAGATCTACGAGAAGCTGTTGCGCAACAGTTCGCTCGCAGAGTCCCCCTGCGCACCGGGCACCCTGGAGATGATGGCCCAGTTCTCCACACTAACCCGGCTCAAGGAACCCGAGAATTCCAGCATCTTCTCCAAGATGCGGGTCTACGACGGCGAGAACCTCAAGGACACAGACCCAAAGGCCAAATCCGTCCAAGAATACCGGGATTACGCGGGTGTGGACGAGGGCATGACGGGTATCTCCACCCGTTTCGCCTTCAAGATCCTCTCCCAGGTGTTCAACTTCGACCACGCGGAGGTCGCCGCCAACCCGGTGCATTTGCTCTATGTTCTGGAAAAGCAGATCGCCCGCGAGCAGATGCCGCCGGAAATCCAGGAGCGCTATCTTAGCTATCTCAAGCAGTATCTGGCCCCACGTTACGCCGAGTACATCGGCAAGGAGCTCCAGACCGCCTATTTGGAATCCTACGCGGAATACGGGCAGAACATCTTCGACCGCTACGTGACCTATGCGGACTACTGGATTCAGGACCAGGAGTACCGAGACCCAGACACGGGCGAGATGATGAATCGAGCGGCCCTCAACGAGGAGCTCGAGAAGATCGAAAAGCCCGCGGGAATCTCCAACCCCAAAGACTTCCGAAACGAGATCGTCAACTTCGTTCTGCGTGCCCGGGCCAATAACGCGGGTTCCAACCCGCGTTGGACCAGCTATGAAAAGCTACGGGTAGTGATCGAGAAGAAGATGTTCTCCAACACCGAGGACCTTCTACCGGTCATTTCCTTCAACGCCAAGTCATCGGTGGACGAGCAGAAGAAGCACGAGCAGTTCGTGGACCGCATGACCGACAAGGGCTATACGCCCAAGCAAGTGCGGCTGCTCTCGGAGTGGTATCTGCGGGTCCGTAAGTCACAGTGATGAGTTGCGAGTAGCGCGGGTCGAGGGCCTCGCTACTCGCCATGTACCGTATCCAGCAACCAATCCTATTCAGCGCTCCACGGCGCTCACGTCACACCGGAGTCCGCGGCAACCTCCATGTCCCATTTCATCGACAGGCGCTTAAACGGCAAGAACAAGAGCGCGGTCAACCGCCAGCGCTTCCTGAAGCGCTACAAGACCCAGCTCAAGCGGGCCGTCGCCGACGCGGTCAACAAGCGCAGCATTACCGACGTCGATTCGGGAGAACAGGTCGGCATCCCTTCAAAGGACATCTCCGAGCCGGTGTTCAATCACGGGCGGGGCGGCTCCCGCGATATGGTCCACCCGGGCAACAAGGATTTCCAGCAAGGGGACCGCATCCGTCGTCCGGAGGAGAGCGGGGGTGAGGGTTCCGGCCAAGGCAAGGCGGGTAAGGGCGGCAGGGGGGAGGATGACTTCGTCTTCGAGCTATCGCGCGAAGAATTCATGGACCTCCTATTCGACGATCTCGAGCTGCCCAATCTGGTGCGCAACCAGCTGATGGGCACGACAGAATTCAAATCGGTCCGCGCCGGCTACAGGACCGACGGCGCGCCCTCGAACATCGACGTGGTGCGCTCCCTCAAGGGCGCCATCGCGCGGCGCACTGCGCTGGGCGCACCCTACCGAGCCAAGGTACAAGAGCTGGAGGAGGAACTTGAGGCCCTGATCGCCGCCGGTGCCGACGAGAACGACCCACGGGTGCTGACCCTGCGCGATGAGATCGACCGGCAGAAGACGCGTATCGCCGCCCTGCCCTTCATCGACACCTTCGACCTGCGCTATCAAAGCTTCACCCGCCAGCCGGAACCGACCAGCAAGGCAGTCATGGTCTGCATCATGGATGTCTCGGGCTCAATGGACCAGGTGCGCAAGAACCTCGCCAAGCGGTTCTTCATCTTGTTGTATTTATTTCTCAAACGCAATTACGACAAGATCGACGTGGTCTTCATCCGCCATCACACCGTTGCCCAGGAGGTCGACGAGCAGGAGTTTTTCTATTCCCGCGAGACCGGCGGAACCGTGGTCTCGAGTGCGCTCAACCTGACCCACGAGGTGCTCCACGAACGTTATGACCCCAATGTCTGGAACATCTATGCAGCCCAGGCATCCGATGGCGATAACTGGGATTCGGACTCGTCGGTGTGCCGCGACATCCTCGCGGAGAAGCTGCTGCCGATGATGCGTTATTTCGCCTACGTCGAGATCACACCCCGTCAGCATCAAAGCCTGTGGTATGCCTATCAGGAGGTGGCCGCGACCAACGGGCATTTTGCCATGCGTGAGATCGACGGGGCAGACGACATCTTTCCCGTGTTCAGGGAGCTGTTCAAGAGGCGGAGCGCATGACTAAGCGAATCATCTCGGAATCGTCCGAGTGGTCCTTCCCCCTCCTTGAGCGCTTCGACCGGGAGATTTCCCGTCTCGCCCACGGCATCTATGGACTGGATACCTACGCGAACCAGATTGAGGTCATCGGCTCTGAGCAGATGATCGACGCCTATTCCTCGGTCGGGCTTCCGATCTATTACCATCACTGGTCGTTCGGCAAGCAATTCGTCAGCGCCGAGCAGACCTACCGTCGCGGCCACATGGGACTCGCCTACGAGATCGTCATTAATTCGGACCCATGCATCGCCTATCTCATGGAGGAAAACACGCTGCCCATGCAGGCTCTGGTCATCGCGCACGCCTGCTATGGCCACAATAGCTTCTTCAAGGGTAATTACCTGTTCCGCACCTGGACCAGCGCGGACGCCATCATCGACTATCTCGTGTTCGCGCGGAAGTACATTGCCCACTGCGAGGAGCGCTACGGCGAGGCGGAAGTTGAGCTCTTGCTCGACTCCTGTCACGCACTGATGAACCACGGGGTGGACCGCTACAAGCGGCCCTCGCCGCTGAGCCTGGCGGAGGAGCAGCGGCGTCAGCAAGAGCGGGCAGACTATCTCCAGTCCCAGGTCAATGACCTGTGGCGCACCATCCCGTCGCTCGACACCGCGGCGGCGCAGCACCGGGACTCCCGCTGGCCCGAGGAGCCGCAGGAGAACCTGTTGTACTTCATCGAGAAGAACGCACCGCTACTCGAACCGTGGCAGCGCGAGATCGTGCGCATCGTGCGCAAGATCAGCCAGTATTTTTATCCCCAGCGCCAGACCCAAGTGATGAACGAAGGCTGGGCCACCTTCTGGCACTACACCCTGCTCAATCACCTCTACGACGATGGATTCGTCAGCGACGGATTCATGATGGAGGTCCTCCAATCCCACACTAGCGTGATCTTCCAGCCGCCGTTCGACGCCCCCTACTACAGCGGAATCAATCCCTATGCCCTGGGCTTTGCCATGATGCGCGACATCCGCCGCATCTGTGAAAACCCGACGCCCGAGGATCGCGACTGGTTCCCCGACATCGCCGGCCAGGACTGGCTGAAGGTCCTTGACTTTGCCATGCGCAACTTCAAGGACGAGAGCTTTGTCGCCCAGTTCCTCTCCCCCAACCTGATGCGCGAACTCCACATGTTCGCCGTTCGTGACGACGACCGCGAAGAAGCCATCGAGGTCACGGCCATCCACGACGACCTGGGATATCGGGGCCTACGCCAGGCCTTGGCCGAGCAGTACAACCTGGGCACCCGCGAGCCCAACGTCCAAGTGTACAACGTGGACCGGCGGGGCGACCGCTCGCTTACCTTGCGCCATTTTCGCCACAATCGCCGCCCGCTTGCGGACGCGGCGGACGAGATGTTGCGGCACATTCGGCGCCTCTGGGGCTTCACGGTCCGGCTGGAAGCCGTTGATGAGAATGGCCGTGTGCAGTTGGTCGGGGAGTGCTGAACGCCGCGCCGTTGTGTGACGGGTACGTCGTATTCGGCGCACGTCGCCGAAACCGAAACCGGTTAGAATTGGCTCTCGCCCATGGCTCCCGCGCCCGATTTGCGCGGTCGACGGAGTGGTTTAGGGGCCAAATGGGCTCGTTCCCAACGGGTCGACATTGTGGATGCTGTGCCCACAGGAGACGGCCGTGCTGTCGCGACACTTCCTCATGCAGTTCCTCTTGCTGGCAGTCTTGTCGGTCCCGGCGATGGCTCGGGGCGACGCGCTGCTGCGCGGTACCGTCGAATCGCTGCGCGATGCCAAGTCCGCTTTCATGGACGAGGTCCCCCTGGCATCCGGCCGACTACTCGCGGACTTCTATGGTGCGCGGGATTATCGACCAGCCTGGATCCGTTCGGACCAGGTTGAGAGCCTGCGAAGCGCGGCCGAGGGCAGTTCAGCGGACGGCTTGATTCCCCAGGATTTTCACTTGGAACGTCTAAGCAAGCTCGCGCCCTTGGGTGTGCTCGATCGGCTCTCCCCCGCGCGGCGGGTCGCTGCCGAGATCCAACTGAGCGACGCACTGTTGCGTTATGTCTACCAAATCCGCTTAGGGCGACTCGATCCGGTGGCGGTCAACCCGGCCTGGAACCATCGGCCCGCGGTCCCCGCCGAAACCCTGATCCGCAGCATGGAATCGGTGGCGTCCGCCGCGGACCCCGCCGCCGGACTCGCGGCCTTGGCGCCCCGCCCCTTCTTCTACGAGAATCTCAAGCGCGCGCTGGACGATCGCCTAGGCGCGGACCACCTGAGGGACCTGAGCCCAATCCCCACCGGGGAGCACCTGGCCCGGGGCAGCCGCAATCCGCAGGTCGCCCTCCTCCGGGAACGGCTGCGCCTCCTCGGCCATCACGCCGCGGCTGACCCCGATGACCCGGAGCGCTTCGACGACGAACTGCGCAGATCCCTAATCGCGTTCCAGCGCCGCTTCGGCCTGAGCGCAGACGGCGTGGCTGGACCCTCCACAATCGCGGCCCTGAACCGCCCCTACGATTCGTCCACGGCGAACAAGGTCCGCATCAACCTGGAGCGGATGCGCTGGTTCTACGACAGTCTGCCGTCCGACTACGTCTTAGTGGATGTCGCCGGCTTCATGGTCCACGTGATCCGCGACCACGGGGTGAGCTGGAGTACGCGGGTCGTCGTCGGCACCCCTGAGCAGCAGACCCCGAGCTTCCGCGACGAAATGGAGCACCTGGTCTTCAACCCCACCTGGACGGTGCCTCCGTCTATCCAGGAGAAGATGCGCTCGGTTCCCAGCCGCTACAAGGTGGTAGACCGGCGGACCGGGCGTGCGGTGCGCGGGGGCAACATCAGTGACCACCGCCGCTACCGGCTGGTTCAGGAGGCCGGTCCGGGCAATGCCCTGGGCCGAGTCAAGTTCATGTTCCCCAACGGGCACGCGATCTATCTACACGACACGCCAAGCAAGGGACTCTTCCGCCGCCGCACGCGCGCCTACAGCCACGGCTGCGTGCGCGTGCAAGACCCGCTAAAGCTCGCCGAGGTGATCCTGGGTCAGCGAAAATGGGATCAGTCCGAGATCAATCGCGTGGTCCGGACCAACAAGACTCGCTACGTGTATCTCGAGGAACACCTCCCGGTGATCCTCTACTACCTGACGGCCTACGCGGATCCTCACGGCGAGTTGGGCTTCCGGCGTGACATCTACGGGCGCGACGGGGCCCTGTTGCGTGCGATCGACGGCCCGCCGAGCCCGCTGCGCATCGCCTTCCCCAAGCCCACGCCTCTTCCCGAGACGATCCCCGCCGCCGGCACCCTAAACGCGGAGGCCAAGCCTGCGGCGGTGCCGCCCTATGCAGAGCCCAAGTCGCATGACGAAGCAAAGGACCAGGGCACCGGAAGCAGAGCCTCCGCGCCATCCGCAGTGGCCTCGCCCCCGGGCACAACCTTGACCCTTGATGTCGAGATCCGGAAGCACGCGCGGGGGCTGGAGACCTCCATCGCACCCCGGCACCAATCCGAAGGTGCCCAAGTCTCCCGCTCGGCCAACACCCTTTAGACCCGCGCCACCGACCCGGACGCCGGGCCCGCCAAGCGATTCTGGCCGGCGCCTTTTCGCCCCAACCCCGGCGTGCTGGTACCATACGAAGGCTACCCCGGAACGGCCCGACTCGATGCCAGCCTTGCCTCGCCCCTCCATTCCCATACAAGCCCTGCGCCGCGCGGTTGCGCTGTCGGGCTGCATCGCCTCCGCTGCGGTCTGTCTGGCCGAGCCGAGCCCCAGCACCCTAGACCTACGGGTGACCGATGCCGATCTGGGCCCCACCGTGACCCTGCGCGAGGACGCGAACAGGACCACCGAGGAATACCGCGTCAACGGGAACCTCTACATGGTGAAGATCAGCCCCAGCGTGGGCGCCCCCTATTACCTGGTGGACCAGGACGGCTCCGGCGACATGGCCCTGCACCGCGGGGGCAGCGACCTCGACATCGAAATCCCCCAGTGGGCCCTGTTGTCCTGGTAACACCCTCGGCGCGCGTTTCGATCCGATAGACAACCAACAGGAGTTCGCCCATGAATCAGCCGATCCATAGGCTCGCGGCAGCTTCCCTGGTCACGGCCCTGGCCCTCGCCCAACCCACTGCGGTAGCGGGGACCCTGGAGGACGTGCAGAGCCGCGGAGTCCTGCGTTGCGGCGTCAACGGTGAGGTGCCCGGGCTCTCATTCAAGGACGCGAACGGCGCCTGGAGTGGTCTCGACGTAGACTTCTGCCGGGCAGTGGCGGCAGCCGTCCTGGGCCAGGCGGACAAGGTAGACCTGGTGCCCGTCTCCGCGGCCAACCGCTTCGACGTCCTGCGCGAAGGCGAGGTGGACCTGCTCGCCCGCAACACTACCTGGACCCTGTCGCGGGATCTCGACCTGGAGATCGTCTTCGTCTCTACCCTCTACTATGACGGCCAAGGCTTCATGGTGCGGCGCGACACCAACACCCTAAGCGCCCTGGAGCTCAACAAGAAGCCGGTCTGCGCCTTGGCCGACACCACTGGGCCGGAGAATGCCAGGCGCTATTTCACCCGCCACCGCATGGTACTGGAGCTCAAGGAGTACCCTGACATCAAGGCGGCCGTGCAGGCCTATCTGAAAGGTGCCTGCTATGCCCTGACCACCGACCACTCGCAGCTCCACGCGGCCCGCGCCGCGCTCGATGCCGAAAGCGCCCACCGTATCCTGCCGGAGGTGATCTCAAAGGAGCCCCTGGCCCCGGCGGTTCGGCGCGACGACGCACGCTGGTTCGATATCGTGCGCTGGACGCTCTTCACCCTGGTGAACGCGGAGGAGGCCGGAATCGACTCGACCAACGTGGAGCAAGCCCGCGCGAGGGCCCGCAGCGAGGAGGTTCGCCTGCTTCTGGACGTCGACGGGTCCACCGGTAGCCTGCTGGGACTCCAGAAGGGGTGGAGCTTCCGGGTGATCGACCAGGTGGGGAACTACGCGGAGATTTTCGAGCGCAACCTGGGTTCTGGCGCGGCTCTAAAGATCAAGCGCGGGTTGAACGCACTTTGGCGAGACGGTGGAATCCTGTACGCGCCGCCGGCGAGATGACCTGAGAGCCCCAAGCCGCTCAAAGCATTACGATCCTCATCAAAGGAACCCGCATGTCCTTGATCAAGCCGTTCACCGGTCTGCGCCCCGCCCCTGGGCGGGCCGCCGAGGTCGCCGCACCGCCCTACGACGTGATGAATGCCGCAGAGGCCCGCGCCATGGTCGAGGGCCGGCCCTGGAGCTTCCTGCATATCTCCCGCCCTGAGGTGGACCTGCCCGAGGGCACAGACCCTTACGCCCCGGAGGTGTATGCCAAGGCCCGGGCGAGCTTGGACCTCATGCTCGGCCAGGGCGTGCTGGTGCGCGACCCGGCACCGCGCTACTACGTCTACCGCCTCACCATGGGCACCCATGTCCAGACCGGTCTGGTCGCCGCGGCCTCGGTCGCCGCCTACGACGCGGATCGGATCAAGAAGCACGAGTTCACGCGCCCCGTGAAGGAAGACGACCGGGTGCGTCAAATCCAGGCCCTGAATGCCCAGACCGGCCCCGCGTTCCTGGTCTATCGGGCGACGCCCGCGATCGACAACGTCTTGACCGAGATCAGCGCCACGGCCCCGGAGGTTGACATCACCGCCGCCGACGGGGTGCGACATGAGCTCTGGCCCATTCTGGACCAGCCCACCATCGACCAGCTCACCGCCGCCTTCGACGCCCTGGACGCGCTCTATGTGGCGGACGGCCACCACCGCTCTGCTGCAGCCTCCCGGGTTGCAGCAGAGCGCCGCGCCGCGAATCCCGACCATACCGGCGACGAGCCCTACAACTACTTCCTCTCAGTGATCTTTCCTCACGACCAGATGCAGATCCTGAGCTACAACCGAGTGGTGCAGGACCTCCACGGAAACACCCCGGGGCAGCTGATCGAGCACCTGTCCGTGCCATTTTCCGTAGAGGGCTCCACGGGGCCCACACAGCCGGAGCGCCCGGCCCAGTTCGGACTCTATCTGGCCGGTCACTGGTACCGTTTGGAACTGGAGCCAGCGCGCATCCCATACGACGACCCGGTGGCGCGGCTGGACGTGAGCCTGCTCCAGGACAACGTCATCGAGCCCCTGCTCGGCATCGTGGACCCCAGGCGGGATGAGCGCATCGACTTCGTCGGAGGTATTCGAGGCCTAGGCGCCCTGAGTGCCCGGGTCGACTCAGGCGAGATGGCGGCGGCCTTCTCGCTTCACCCCACACGGATGGATGAGCTGATGGCGGTCGCGGACGCCGGTGAGGTGATGCCGCCCAAGTCCACCTGGTTCGAGCCCAAGCTGGCGGATGGGCTCGTCAGTCATGTGCTCGACTAAAAGGACCGAGGACCGACGACCGAGGGCAAAGGGGGTCGCGTTGGGCGCGGCGCCCTCGCCGCGATGCCAACCTTGCGTGCCACCGCGGTCCAGGGATTGCTCCGGGCTCGGTTCGCCCGCCGTCGACCGGGGCCCGGCCCTCGACCCTCGGCCCTAGCCTCTTCCGAATGGTCAAACCCTTCTACAACCTCCCGGAGCAGGACACCGGCGATGACCAGGCGATCCGCCATTGGCTGGATAATCTGGCCCCAAACTACAGCATCGAGGAGCTCAAGCTCATCGCCGGGGCCTGCACGGCGCTGACCCGATGCCGGGGCGACCGCCGTATCGAGACCGGCGAGACCCACGTGCGCCACGTCTTGTCCACGGCGGACATCCTGGTGCGCCTGGGTATGGACCATGAGACCGTGATCGCCGCCCTGCTCAACGGCTGCATGGACCAGGGGGACCTGAGCGAGGCCCATCTGCGCGAGCGCTTAGGCCCCGGCATCGCCCAAATGGTGGGTGACCTGGCGCGCATCGGCCAGATCGCCAACGTCGAGGCGATCATCGCCGCCAAGGACCAGCACGAGCACGAAGAGAACCTGCGCCGCCTCCTGCTCGGCATCGCCGAGGACGTGCGGGTGGTCCTGGTGGTGCTGGCCGAACGGGTCCACCTGATGCGCGCCATCAAGGACCTAGAGCCCGAGCGGCGCGCCAAGATCGCCCGCGACACCCAGCACGTCTATGCCCCGCTCGCCAACCGGCTCGGCATGTGGCAGGTCAAGTGGGAACTGGAAGACCTGGCGCTACGCTACCTGGAGCCCGAGGAATACCTGGCGATCGCCCGGGCGCTGGCCGAGCGGCGCGAGGAGCGCGAGAACTACATCCGGGATGTCATCGTGACCCTGGAGCGTACCTTCGCCGAAGCCGGTATCAAGGCCGAAATCACCGGCCGGCCCAAGCATATCTACAGCATCTGGCGGAAGATGCAGCGCAAGGCAGTGGACATCGAGGAGATTTTCGATCTGCGAGCGGTGCGCGTGCTGGTGGACACGGTGGCCGATTGCTACGCGGCGCTGGGATTGGTCCACGGACTCTGGAGACACATCCCCAAGGAGTTCGACGACTACATCGCCACCCCCAAGGGCAACCTCTACCAATCGCTGCACACCGCGGTCATCGGCCCAGGCGACAAGCCGCTGGAGGTGCAGATCCGTACCCACGAGATGCATCACCACGCCGAGCTTGGCGTGGCCGCCCACTGGGCCTACAAGGAGGCCAAGGGTCATGACGCCGAGTTCCACCGGCGTGTGGTTTGGATGCGCCAATGGCTGGAGCTGAAGAACGAGGGCGAGGACGCGAGTGAGATTCTGGAGCGCTTCAAGTCCGAGTTCGAGCCGATCCACATCTATGTGCTCACACCCCACTCCAAGGTCATCGAGCTGCCCAGGGGGGCGACGCCCCTGGACTTCGCCTACGCGGTCCACTCCGAGGTGGGTAACCGTTGCCGCGGCGCCCGCGTCAACGGGCGCATCGTGCCGCTCAATTACCAGCTCAGCAGCGGCGAGGCGGTGGAGATCCTCACCCAGAAGAACGCCACCCCAAGCCGGGACTGGCTGAGCCCACACCACGGTTATCTCACCACCGCCCGCGCCCGCAACCGGGTGCGCCAGTGGTTCAAGCAGCAGGACCACGATCAGCATGAGCAGGAGGGGCGGGCTGCGCTGGACAAGGAGCTGTCCCGGCTGGGGATCCTTGAGAAGCCGCAACTGGATCAGCTTGCCCCGCGGTTCAACTTCAAGCGAGGGGAAGACGTGCTGGCTGCCATCGGACGCGGCGATCTGTCGGTCGGCCAGGTGGCGCGTCAAGTGGGCGAGCCCCGTACCCAGGAGCAAGAACCGCGAGTTCGGGTCCCATCAAAGGTGCCGTCCAGGCCCAAGTCCGGGGCCGGCGAGGTAGTCGTGGAAGGGGTCGACGACCTGATGACCCAAATCGCCAACTGCTGCAAGCCGGTTCCCTACGACCCGATCGTGGGGTTCGTCACCCGCGGGCGCGGTGTCACCGTCCACCGCCGCGACTGCTCCAACGTGCGACACCTGCCTCCAGGGGAGGCGGACCGGCTGGTGCGTGTTCGCTGGGCGAGCCAGCCCGCAGACGCCACCTACCCCGTCGATGTGCTCGTTATCGCCGCCGATCGCAAGGGTCTGCTGCGCGATATCTCATCCGTCTTCGCCGACGATGACGTGGACGTGGTGGGGGTCAACACCCACTCGGACCGCAGCACCGATACCGCGGCCATGCGCTTCACCGTTGAGGTGCGCGACATGGAGCAGCTCGCGCGCGTACTCGGTAAGCTCAATCAGGTCCCGGACGTGCTGGACGTTCGAAGGTCTTATTGAGGTCAGAGCCGCCCGCGCGCCGCGTTGTCCCCGCCCGGGGCGCATCAGCGCCGCATGGCCCGCGCCAGTACCTCCGTCGGATCCACCTGTCCCGAGTACCGATAGGGCAGGGTCAGGAGCCCATCCGCGATGGTAGCGGTGCCGGAGACGGTCCAATCCAAGGGCCTATCCTTTAGGGCCAACACCGGCAGCTGCGGGAGTAATCCGAGCAGACTGCCCGCCACTTCCGCGTCCACCAACGCCTCGCCGAAGGCCGGGATCTGCCGATCGAGGGTGCTCGCGCCTTCTGCCAGCTCATTGCCCTCCAGCGTAAGCCGGTAGGTCATGGCCTTGATGGGTAGGGTACGGTCGTTGGGGTTCTTGACCGCAAGGGTAACGATGAAGGTCTGCCGGTTGAGCCCCAGCTCCTTGACCTTGAGACCCGACAGGGCCACCTCGGGGGCCTTCCAGGGCTTGGTCAGGCTGGTGCAGCCAGAGAACAAGGCCACACACAGGAGCCCAAGACCCATCCGATGGAATCGGCATCGCGCCCCCTCGGGTTCCACGCCAGGCGTCGCGGTCACGCTGATCCCTGCTCGGCGATCAACTTCAGCAGGCGCCCGAGCTGAGGGGCCGGGACCGCAAGTCCGTAATCCACCCGCAGGCGCCGGTCGGCATCGGAGGCATCGGTGGGCGGCGGATCCATCTCACGAAGGAAGCCCCCAACGTCCTCCACGACCGCCCAGGGATAGATCAGCCAGCGCCATTCGACGATGGTCGCAACCGCGAAGTCGGCGCGGACCGGGGAGCCCACCTTTTCATGCAGAACCGCGGTCCGCACCTCCACCGGACCAAGCGATTCCAGATGGGTCCGGGCCGTCCGGAGTGTGTCGCCCGTGTCGTTGACGTCGTCGACCACCAACACCCGTTGGCCTTCGATGGGGACGCACAGTGGGTACTTGACGGTGGCGAGGGGCTCCATGACGGCCGCCGCGCGGTAATGGACCACGCGAATGCTCGTGAGGTTCAGGATGCCGAGCACGTCGCACAGCACCCGGGCCGGGCTGAATCCACCCCGGGAGACGGCAACCACGAGGTCCGGCGCGAAACCCGACGCCCGCACCTTGGAGGCCAGGGCATAGGCCAGCTCATAGACGGTGTCACAGGACACCAGCTCGCAGCGTAGTTTGTCAGCCATGATTCATGGTTCCGTGCATGGTCTAGCATCAAGCGCTGCCGAGCACACCCGGTCGCAACACACAACCGCGACGCCGTTCCAGCCGAGCCGCTCGGTAAGCGGTTTCGATCGAAGAGCCGCGTTGCGACCCTCCGGCAAGACGCAACCGGGCGGGCATCCAACACCGCTGAGCCGCGTCGCCCCACAGCGTCGCATCGGGCCGCCTGTCAGTGCAGGCGCCGCCAAGCCAATAGGGGCAGTCGAACGACGAAACCGAAGAACAGCCGACTGTGCATCCAGGTGAGCAGGGCGTTGTCACGCCAGTAATGGAAGTGGGAGACGCCGCCTTCTTCGGTGCTCAAATATCTCACCGGGGCGTCGATGTTGATCGAGCATACACCACGCCAGGCCAGGCGCACCGCCGCCTCGGGGTCGAAGTCGAAGCGGCGCATCCAGTGCTGGCGTTGCATCACCGCGAGCAGCGGCGCAACCGGATAGACCCGGAACCCGAAGAGGGAGTCACCGATCCCGACCCACAGGGTCTCGAGATTCACCCAGGTGTTCGACACCTGGCGCCCTCGCACCCGAAGCAGCGGCGCGCTCGCATCAAACACGGGCTTTCCGAGAATCATGCAGTCGGGATTGGCACGCGAGGCGGCCATGAATGCGGGGATGCATTCCGCCGGATGCTGACCATCCGAGTCCATGGTGAGGACGTGGGTGACGCCGGCGGCCGCAGCGGCCTCGAGCCCGTGGTGCACGGCCGCCCCCTTGCCTTGATTTCGCCTTAGCACGAAGACCTTGAGTCCATCGTCACCACGCGCGAGCTCTGTCAGGCCCTGTTCCGTGCCGTCGGTGCTACCGTCGACCACCACCCAAACCTGGGGCCAGTAACGGCGGGCGGCGGCCACGGTATCGTAGACTCTAGGCCCCGGGTTGTAGCTGGGAATCAGCACCACCCGGGTGGCTTCCCTGGTATCGGTCATGGGTCTCTAGACGCTGGGTTCGCTGAGTGTCCGCCCGCCCGGAGACACACCCCTCCTAATCCGCCGGATTCGGCCGCTCGTCGTAGGGCGGCGTCCAGCGGGCCCGCGCCAGCTCGGCGGCGAGATGGGTCCTCAGCTCGCTGGCAAAATGGCCAGCGTCCGCAGGTGGATCGAAGCGGCGTCCAAGCCGCACCCGATAGTGGATCGGCATGGGCGGACAGCGAAACAGCGGCCAGCCCTTGGTGAGGTAGGCCGAGTCCGTCTCGATGATCAGGGCCTGCACCGGCACCCGGGCGCGGCGCGCGATCAGTCCAGCGGCGGGCAGGAGTGGGTTGATCGGCGGCTGTACCGTGCGGGTCCCCTCCGGGAAGAGCAGCAGCTGGCTGCCATTGCGGAGATCCGCACAGGCCGCCTTCACCATGGCGAGTGGGTGACCATTGGGGATGTAACGGGCGAGCCGCGCCCCGACGCCGAGGAAGATGTTGCGCATCAGCTCGTCCTTCATGACGCAGGCCACATCGGGCAGGCGGGAGATCACCATCACGGCATCGAGCAGACAGGGGTGATTGGGGGCTAGGATCAGCGGCTTGTCATCGCGCAGCCCGTCGAGCTCGGCGAGATCGAAGCGGCAGGCGCCGAGGACGCTCAGCAGCCAGAGATAGGAGCGAAAGACGTAGGTGATGAACCGCCGGCCGACCCGGCGCCCCGCGCCGGCGGGCAGGATGGCGTGAAGCACGAGCGCGAACGGCAACCAGCCCAGACAGACAAGCCCCAGCGCGAAGAGACCGGTATAGAGGCAGAAATAGGCATAGGCCGCCGGCAGACGGTGGGGCACGATGGCCGCGGACGACGCCTTGAGCATTTAATCCAACGCCGGTACGGTCGTGGACGACTTGCCCAGAATCCAGGCGATGCCGATACCGGCCGCCCAAGCGTAGCGCTGATTCACCAGCGGACTGTCGGCAAAGACAGCGCCCGTCAAGGTGTCATATCGCACGAAGCTGCCCACCCAATAGCGGTCGAAACGCTTGGAGAGTGCGGCGATGAACTTGGTGCCGCCGTAGCCGCCGTCGGACGTATAGGCCGGACGCTCTGGCGTGGCATAGGCCTCGGCCACGTCATAAAAATAGGCGTTCTGACGGCGGTTACCGTAGATGGCGCCGACCAGCAGACCAAGGTTCCAGCCTTGCCCGCCGAAGGGATCCGTTACATCGAGATTGACGAACGGCGTGAACACCAGACCCGCATCGCGGAACTCGCTGCCCACCGCGACGGCCATGCGTGCGGGCAACCGCAGATCGAGCGCCATGCGTCGATCCGCGGAGCGCCACAGATGCAGCTCCAGTGAGGGGCCGATCTCAAAGGTCGGGTCGATGTCCGGCATGCCACGCCGGGCGTCGTTGCCGTCGCTGTCGACCGGCAGCGACGCGGCGACGCTGAGGTTGAGCTCGGCGAAGTCGTTATCGAAGAACACACCCCGAAGCCCATCACGATCGGCCTGGAAGATCTTGCCCCGATAAACGAAATAGGGCAGCGGCAGCACATAGGCGCGCTGGTGATCCGAACCCCGGTAGTCCGGAAACGAGAGGGCGGTCACACCCAGCCCGAACTCCCACAGAGGCAGTTGCGTCTGCGCGGCGAGGGGAGCGGCAACTGAGACGAGCGATAGCGCTAACAAAAAGGCCCAGAACGGTCTCATGGGTGCCGTCCGGCGGGCCACCCCAACATTGCCAGCCTGCCGCTCGCCTCGATCTCGACCAGCAGCTCCCGGCGACAAATGTCGGCCTCGATGAACAGGCATCGCGCACCCCTACCCAGCCAGGCATCCATCTCGGCGGCAACCACGGGCAGATCTTCACCCGAGCGCAGGTAGATCACGTATTCCAGCGTTTCGCGGGTGAAATGGGGGCGTCGGAGCGCCGCGTTGGCGGCCGCGATCATGGTCTCCAGATTGGTGATGGTCTCCCGCGTTTGAGCGACCGCGTCACCGGGATGCATGCTGCGGTGACCAACGATGGCGGCGGTCCCGGAGATGAGAAGCAACGGCTCGCCGGCATGATCGAGCAGGATGGCCCGCGCAAAGGTTGGGCTGCGCGGGCCATAGTCCACCGGATAGTGATAGGCGCTGACCTGGCGCGGGTTCTCGAGTGATCGCGCAGGCTTTCGAGCCGCCAAAAAGCCCATCGTCAATCGACCGCCCTGGCGTCCGAGCGCGCAAGCGGCCGGGACGGTACGGGTCAGGCTGCGATTGGAGGCGAGAAACGCCTCCTGGCGGCCGATGTTGAATTGACGATAGCGCTCGATCCCGCCCTCGACCGCGTTGATTCGCGGCAGATAGTTCCACACCCGAACGAGGTGGGCATAGCCCACCGCTTCGATGCAGGCAAACAGCTCAACATAGGCCCGTTCGGTCGCAAGCTGAAGCGCCGTCGGCGCTAACCTGTGCTCCGCCCGGTAGGCAGCCTCGTCGATGGTGAGCGAGCCGAACAGCAGCTCCCCATCCCGCCAGCAATCAATCGAACCCCAGCGAAAGCACTGTGCCCTGCCTGTCAGCTGGCGGGCGAACTCCCACGCCGCTTCCGGACCACGGCGAACGAGTGGCGGGGGCCCCGATACGGTGCAGCGGCCACACCGCTCTTCTGCGTTGGATGCGGCCCATTTTGCGGTGGCGTGGGCCGTGTTCATGCCGCGGCGGTCCCGCTGCCGTCGTCCACCGGCTGGATGTTACGCCGGCGCGCGCGCGCGGATGCGAGCGTGGTGCGCCAATTGCGCAACGCCGACAGGTAGTAGATGAGCTTGAACAGGTACAGCGACGGCCAGATCGGCGTCTTGCCGTAGATGTCGCCAGCCAGCAACGAGAGCAGCGCCTCCTTGACTCGCAGCACGTTGCGTGGGGCCATGAACAGCTCACGCATGGTCGGGCTGGTCATGCGGTAGATGAACCAGGAAAACTCGCGCGGGCCGTGGCGCATCCGCCGATCGAACTGCTTGAGCGCGGCACGGGAACGGGACGGCTCACGCAGGCAGCGCTCGACCGCCTCGGCGCCGAAAAATGCGCCTTGCATGGCCAGCATCACCCCGGACGAGAACACCGGATCGATAAAGGCATAGGCATCACCGAGCAGGATGTAGCGTTCGCCGTAGGTGTGATCGGTGGTGTACGAGAAATTGCCGGTCGCCTCGACTTCGTTGACAAGCTGGGCGTCCTGCAGTCGTTCGGCCAGCGGCGGACAGAGTGCGATGGTGGCGAGCAGAAAGGTCTCGAGGCTGCGCCCGTTACGCCGCCTCATGTAGTACGGCCAGGTGACGGCGCCCACGCTGGTCGCCCCGTCGGCGAGCGGTATGAACCAGAACCAGCCGTGCTCGAACCAATAGATGGTGATGTTGCCCTCGGCCTCGCCCTGGTTACGTCGCGCCCCGGTGAAGTGGCCGTAGAGGGCGGAGCTATTGTGGTCCGGATTGCGATGCTTGGCGCGCAGCCGATTGGCCATGAAGGTGTCGCGTCCGGAGGCGTCGATCAGGAAACGCGCCTGCCACCGCTCGCGCCTGCCGTCGTCGTACTCGGCCTCGATCCGCACGCCCTCGTCCTGGAACTCGACCCCTCTGACCCGGCAGCCCTCGATCAGGGTGGCACCGCAGTCAACGGCATTGCGCGCCAGGATCGCGTCGAACTCGGAGCGCCGCACGTGGTAGGCATAGGGCGCGGACTTGTCCCACGCATCGGCGAACAGGAAGCGCTGCTGCTGCAGGTGGTGCGGCGATACGAACTCCGCGGCGTACTTCCGGATGCCGATCTCACGCACCGCGTCGCCGACGCCCAGCCGTTCCAGGAGCGGCAGGTTGGCCGGCAACAGCGACTCACCGATGTGGAAGCGGGGGTGGCGGCCCTTTTCGAGGATGCTCACCCCAAGACCCTGACGGGCGAGCAATGCACCAGCCGTGGCACCGGCCGGGCCCGCGCCGATGACCAGCACGTCACAGCGACGGACGGCACCTTGATCTTCCTTCGCCTGCTGCATGTCGCGCCCCGCCCCCTCATGCGATGGGTTCCCGCTTGGAAACCCGGCTGTTGATGATTCGCTAATATACCCCAGCAGTCCCGGGGGCGTAACGGGCCCGCGGCCTGATCCGCCGTCGCATCCAGAAGGTCGAGAGCCGGGGACTAGGGATCAGCGCGCGCCGTATCCCCTTCCCAGAACCGATAGAAGTTGAACCAGTTGTACGGGGCGTCGCGGCAGCAGGAATCCAGCGCCTCCGCGTAGCGTCGCATCGCCGCCGCAATGGCGGTATCGCACTCCGCGCGCCCCAGGGCGCTGAAGTCGGCGATCGGCACGAAGCGGATCGTGTAATGGTTTTCACCCCGGTAAAGCCCGGCCATGAAGATGACCCGCGCCCTCAACATGGCCGCCATTCGGAACGGACCGACCGGGAGCGCCGCCGGGCTGCCCAGCAGCGGGAACTGGCGGCAGCTCTCGCTACCGAGGCTGCGATCGGCCAGGACGCCGACCAGTGCCCCGTCATCCAGGGCGTCGCGGATCCGCAACATCGCGTCGAGTCTGCCCAGGCCGATCACCTCGGGCCGCGCAGCGGGATTGATGGCGGCAAGAACCGCGTTCACCCGGCGGGCGTTCTCCTCGTACATCGCGAGTGCGATGCGCAGTCCAGGCTGTCGGCGACCGAGTGCGCGCGTGACCTCGAAGCTGCCCAGGTGTGCGCCGAACAACAGCGTCCCCTTGCCCTCGGTCACTTGGGTGGCGATCAGTGCCTCGCCGTCGACATCGATGTCGAACAGGTCGAAACGGTCGTTGAGCAGATAGAGGCGATCGTGGATGGTGGCTGCAAAGGTGAAGATGTGCCGATAGCGCTCACCCCAGGTCGACTGTCGCCCAAGCACTCGGGCCAGATAGTCACCCGACGCACGTCTCGCCGCGGGTGCGAAACAGAGGAAATAGGCCGCGATGCCATGCAGCACGACGCGTCCGGCGGATCGCCCCAGACGCAGTGAGATCCAGGTCATCACGCGCAGCATCAGCATGTTGCTGCGCTCGGGTGAACGAGCCCAGCTGGCCCGCGACCTGTGCTCGAGGTCGCGGCTCGTCATGACCGAGCGTGGTGAAGGGTCCCCTTGGTCAGGGGTTGCCCGGCGCGATCGACGGTAAAGCGTACCTCACCGGTCCCCATCGGCTCCCATTCGAGGGTCAGGGAATCGCCCGGCAACGCGGGCTGCAGAAACTTGACGGTGCCCACCCGCCACAGCGGCGCGATTTCGAGCGCGAGCCCGACGGCAATGGCACGCGCGACCGCGTCGAGCAACACGACGCCGGGCAGGATGGGACGCCCGGGAAAGTGTCCGGCAAAGGCCGGGTGGTCGGCGGGAATGGTGAGCGGGCGGCGATATTTCATCCCGGAAGCCGACAATTGAAACTCAACTGCACGTTTTCGGTTGTTCGAGTCGCGCAATCGGCTCATTGGGTGCGACGCGGGCCATGGACCGCCCCCGTCGATCCTTGGGGGTCTCGACGCTGAGGCTCAAAGGCTGTCTCGAGGCTCATGGCCGCTCTCCTGGCCCTGTGAGTGGCGGGCCAACAGCGCCTCGCATGCGGCACGCGGCAGCTTGCCGACGGCCGTGCGCGGCAAGGTGTCGACCAAGATGAGGGGGCGCGGCAGAAAGATCGGATCGACACGCTCGCGCAGCGCGGCAAGCAACTGCTCGTTGTCGAGCTCGGGCGCAACCACAAATGCGGTCAGCCGGGTGATGGCCGCATCCTGGCCGCCGCACGGGCATTCGGGCAGGTAGAATCCGCCGTCCGTTACGCCGGCGATGGACAGCAGCTGCTGGTTGAGCCAGCCCAGCGACGTTCGCTTGCCGGCAATGTTGATCAGATCCGTGTGGCGCCCTTTGAGCAGGAAGCGGCGCCCGTCGAGCCGTTCGATGATGTCGCCGAGCGGCACCCTGACTTCGATATGTCCACCCTCGGCCCAGGTCTGACCGGCCTGTTCCTCGAGGCGGATCTCCGGAAAGAGTGTCCATGCCTCGTCGCTGCAGGTGCGTCGGGTGGCGAGCTGGCCGGTCTCGGTACTCCCATAGATCTCCAATAGCGGTGCGTGGAAGGCGGCCTCGGCGCGCGCGGCCAGCTGGGCGCTCAGCGGAGCGGTCGCGCAAATCACCAGCTCGATCAGCGGCAGGCTAAGCCTGGATTCCAGGATCGCGTGAAGATGGAAGGGGGTGGTGACCAGGACCGTGGGGTCCGGGCTGGCGGCCAGTGCGGCAACGATATCGGCCGGAAAAAAGGGGCGCCCGGCATCGAAGGCGGCACCGCTCTGCCAGGCAAGCAGGACGGTCGATTCGAACCCATACATGTGCTGGGGTGGGACGGTCCCGACCAAGGTCGCGGGCCGACTCAGCGAGAGTCCGAGCGCAAGCGCCTCGTTGGTCACGTTGCGCTTGATCAATCCCCAGTGCTTCCGATGCGGCTGCGGGGTGCCGGTCGAGCCGGAGGTGAAGACCCAGGCGGCGAGTTGATCGGCCGCGATGCCGGGGATCTCGAAGGACTCCGACCCAGACGCCTGCACCGTCGCGGGAAGCTCCGGGAAGGACATCACCGGCAGCGCCAGGTTGCTGCACTGGTTGTCGCACAAAACGACCGCGTCGGGGGCGAAATCGACCAGGTGTTCCAGCGTCTTGGGTACATGACTGGGGGGCAGAAGGCTGACCCGTCCGCTGATCAGGCACGCCGCGAAGGCGACCGCGAAACGATAGCGGTCGGCGCAGGCCTGGACAACATGCGCCGTGTCGGGAAGAACGGCGGCAAGGTGCTTGGCATCGGCGAGGAAACGCCGGACGCTGATCGCGTCACCGCGCCGACGCGCGACAATCGCTTCCGGATCGGCATGTGAGAGCAACGCGAGACGACTCATGGAGGACTGCAGCGTAGGCGTCGGCTCAGAACACGGGTGGACTGGGGCGTCGAGCGGCGTCGACAAAGGCGTGTATCGAATCGACGAGGCCCGTGCGCACCTCGCGCGGAAGCACCACGCGACGCACCCCGAACTCGATTGCGAACATGAGGCCAACCAGCATGGGTGTGAGGAAATTAGCGAATGTCGACCAACTCGAGAGGCTGGCGAAGGCAAACAGGGCGGTGGATGTGCCCGCCATCATAGTGAAGAACAGCGCCCAGACGACGGTGACGCCGCGGGTGTAGCGCCGCACCTCAGGCGCCAGCGCCGCGCCGTGGACCAGGGCGGCAAAGCGCGTAACCATCGGCAACTCGCCTTGGACCAAGCTCCGCGCGAATCCAACGGCCAGGAGCGAGAACACCCCCAGGTGCTGCACGAAGTAGATCCAGGCGAAGCGTGACTCGATCATTGGCCAGGCCAGCGCCAGTCCGATCACAGATGCCGACCAGACTCCCAGGGCCCGCTGCCGGCAACGTGCCTGCCAGGCGATGGCGAGCGCGATGAGCGTGATCGGCAGAATGGCGATGAGCGCAGCCAGGGCGCTGAGCTCGCCGGATGCAGTCGTCAGATGGGCCAAGAGCAGGTAGGCGCCGGTAGCAAGGGCCAGCAGAAGAGGTCGCCCGAGCCGCAAGGTCGCCGCCATCATTGGGTCCGGTTCGCGGCGATGTACTCACACAGACTGCGCAGGGAGGCGAAGATCGACACATTGTCTTCGTTGTCAGCGCGCAGAGGAAAACCGAATCGCTTGGACACCACTAGGGCGACCTCGAGGATGTCGATCGAATCGAGCCCGAGCCCTTCGCCGAAGAGTGGTGCGTCGGCATCGATGTCCTGGGGCGCGATCTCGAGATTCAGTGCGGTGACGATCATCTCGGCCACCTCCCGCAGCAGGCCGGCTTGGTCGTCGTGGGTCGAAACAGGCGCGGTGGATTGCGTCATGGGCTGAACTCCAGGTGGCTGTGCGAGTCTGGCTCTAATGGCGATTCTACCGTCCTGCAAAGGTTTTGCGGGGAATCATTCCGAACCGCGTCCCACATCCTTGCGAGGGTGCAACAGCCCGCGCATGGTCGGCTGGGACGTCGATCGCGGATCTGATGACGCGCCCTCCCTGTCGGCCCGACCGCGCAAAGGCTGCTGCCGCCCCCGGTTCCGGGGTGGGCGGCCCACCGACTTGACCACGAGAGAACCGCTCACCTACTGTCGACGCCATCCTTGCGTTCTGGAACAGACGACCGCGACGTCCGATACCCAAGCAAGGCCGTGGGTCCGTCCCGCAGCCGCGCCGTATCCGAATTACTTTAGGATGATCTCACACGATGACGGCCTTACCGATCCAAGGCGCTCGACGCGTTGCGTCCCGATTGCTCGGTGACCTGGTCCTTGTGGTGGCGTGCGGTCTGCTTGCCCTAGGGTCGATCCAGGCGGCCGGGTTCGACGCGGCCGGGCTGACGGGGTTGCTCGCCGCCAACGCCAAGGGGCGGGTAAGTTTCGTCGAGACCCGTCACCTGGCGCTCCTGGACGCACCGCTGGCATCGAGCGGCGAGCTGGTCTACACGCCCCCGAATCGGCTCGAGCGCCATACGCTCGAGCCCCGCGAGGAATCGGCAATTCTCGACGGCGATACGCTCACCCTGATCCGCGACGGACGCACACGCACCCTGGCGTTGAGTGACTATCCGCAGGTCGCCCTGCTCATCGACAGCCTTCGCGCCGTGCTTGCCGGCGACCTGGGCAGGCTCGAGCGCAGTTACACGCTCTTGCTTGCGGGCACACCCGATGCCTGGATGCTCGACCTCTCGCCCAAGGATCCTCAGCTGGCATCGACCCTGCGCCGCATCCACCTGACTGGCACCGGGGGACGCATCGAGCGCGTGGACATGATCCAGACCAACGGCAACCGCTCCAGCATGCAGATCGGTGAGCCGGTACCGTGACGCACCGTGCGAAACCGGTCGTCGTCGGTCTGTGGCTGCTGGCACTGGCGCTGCTGATCGGGTTGGTCATCCGCGCGGATTACTCCGCCGACATGTCGGTGTTCCTTCCGCGCTCGCCCACGCCGGAGCAGGCACTCCTGGTCGATCAGCTGCTCGAAGGCACGGTGTCGCGCCTGATCCTGGTCGGTATCGCGGGCGGGAGCGAGAGCGGGCGGAGCATGGTTTCGCGCACCATGGCGACGACATTGCGCGGCCAATCTGAATTCGCGTCGGTCCTCAACGGCGAGGATGAGCGCCTGGAGGCTGACCGGCAGTGGTTGTTCGACCACCGCTATGTCCTCAGTCCGGCGGTCCATGCCGAGCGCTTTAGCGTGCCGGGATTGCACGCGGCACTGCAGAACACGCTCGACTGGCTCGCGTCGTCCGCGGGCATGGTCATCGAGCCGCTGGTGCCACGCGACCCCACCAGCGAGCTGATCCAGATCCTCGAGCCGCTCGAAGATGAGGTGCATCCGCGCCGTAAAGGAGGGGTGTGGGTCAGTCGCGATGGGCAGGAGGCGCTGATGCTCGCTCTGACCCGCGCATCAGGCGCCGACCTCGACGCACAGACGGACGCCATGGCACGCATCCGCGCCGGCTTCGAGACCGCCGTCAAGGCGCTGACCGATACCGGCGAGCCCCGTCTGGAAATGACCGGCCCCGGGGTCTTCGCGGTCGAGTCACGCGCCACCATCAAGGGCGAGGTCACCCGTATCGCACTGCTCGCCAGTCTGCTGATCGTGGTCCTGCTGCTGCTTATCTTCCGCTCGCCGACGCTGCTGCTGCTGGGGCTGCTACCGGTCGTCACCGGGGCGCTGACCGGCATCGCGGCGGTCAGCCTCGGCTTTGGTGTGGTGCACGGACTCACCATCGGATTCGGGGCCACCCTGATCGGCGAGGCGGTCGACTACGCCATCTACCTGTTCGTGCAGAGGGGAACAAATCCGGACGCGGACGAGTCGGCAACTCCAGCGATGGCCGCATTCTGGCCGACCATCCGGCTGGGTCTCATCACCTCGGTGTGTGGGTTCGGCGTGATGCTGGGTTCAGGCTTCCCTGGATTGGCGCAGCTCGGTCTGTATTCGACCAATGGGCTCATCGCAGCGGCCCTGGTGACCCGGCTCGTTCTGCCGGTGCTGCTGCCACCAGGGATTTCTCGGCGTGATTTCAGTCCGCTGGGCGAACGCCTTGCGGTTGTGGCACATCGGCTCGCACGTCTGCGCTGGCTGATTCCCGTTCTGTGTATGGTGGCAATTGTTGTGATCTGGCAGCATCGGGAACACCTGTGGAACGACTCGCTCATGGCGCTCAGCCCCATCTCGCCCGCAGCGCAGGCGCTGGACGCCCGCCTGCGTGGCGAGCTGGGGGCGCCGGATACCAGCTCTCTCATCGTGATCGATGCGCCGGACCGGGAGGTCGCACTGCAACAGGCCGAAACGCTGGCCGCCCCCCTCGACACCTTGGTGGAGGCGGGGGCCATTTCTGGCTGGGACAGCCCCGCGCGCTACCTGCCCAGCGCAGCGACTCAACGCACCCGACTCGCGAGTTTGCCGGACCGGGAAACACTCGCCGAGCGTCTTCAGGTCGCTACCGCGAGCCTGCCGCTCAAGGCCGGGCGACTCGACCCCTTCCTCGCCGACGTCGAAGCCGCTCGGGCGTCCGGGCCGGTGACGGCGGAGTCGCTGGCCGGCACCTCGTTCGCGCTCGCCGTCGAGGCGCTGCTGCGCCCGACCCCGACAGGCTGGCGCCTCCTGATGCCGCTCAGGGCCGATTCAGGCGGCGCTCCACTCGACCCCGAGCGGCTACGCCGAGCCTTTGCGTCGGTTCCGGCGACAGACGGCGTCAGCGTGCGGTTCCTCGACATCAAGCGGGAGTCCGACGCACTATATGCGCAGTACCTGGCCGAAGCGATCGAGCTCTCTCTCTTTGGGCTCGTGGCCATCCTCGCCGTGCTGTGGGTGGCATTACGCTCCGCAAGACAGGTATGGCGGGTGATGCTGCCCTTGGTCTCCGCGGTGCTGGTGGTAATGGCCGGTTTGGTGCTCGCCGGTGAATCGCTGATCCTGCTGCACCTCGTGGGGCTGCTGTTGGTCGTAGCGGTGGGGTCGAACTACGCAATCTTCTTCGTTGGTACCGGTGGGGACGCCGCGGGGCCCTCACCACGCACGCTCGCGTCGCTGCTGTTTGCCAACCTGACGACACTGGCGGGGTTCGGGCTGCTGGCGACATCCACGGTTCCGGTGCTGCGCGCAATCGGCGTTACCGTCGGGCCTGGCGCAGTGCTCGCGCTGCTCTTCGCCGCGATGCTGAACGTCAGGGCGCACGGCCTGCCTTCTCGGAAACATGGCAACCGGGGTAAGCCTCGCTCGACCGGCCCGGCGTCAGCGCCACCAGATGAAAGGAAGCCCATTCCAAGTGCGCAATCGGAAAGACGTTCCAACTGGACTTAGGGCGGCCGTTACTGGGTCCAACGACCCCGGGTATACAATCGGACCCGATGCGAGCCCTGAACCGTCACCCTTGCCGATGATCGGTGTCGCCGCCGGACCTGCCGGGCGGACCGAGCGCCGGCGCGCCTCGGCGCTCATCCGCCTGAGCGTGCTGCTGCACGTCCTGGTCGCCGCGTCCGCCGCCGCACTACCCGAACTCTGGCGGTGGTGGCTGGGCCTGATCCTGCTCGATCATCTGGTCCTGACGGCCGCGGGGCTTTGGCCACGCTCGGCCCTGCTTGGGCCGAATTGGCGAAGGCTGCCCATGACCGCGCGGTGGCCACGAGCCATCGCCATCACGATCGACGACGGGCCTGATCCGGAGGTCACCCCTCAGGCGCTGGAGGTGCTCGCGCGCCACGACGTTCGCGCGACCTTCTTCTGCATCGGCGAACGCGCCCTAGCCCATCCGGAACTGGTCGCGGCCATGGTCGCCGCCGGCCACGCGGTCGAGAACCACTCGCAGCGCCACCGGCACCACTTTTCACTGTACGGCCCCTGGCGCATCCACGCGGATCTGGCTGAGGCGCAGGAGACGCTCGGCCGGCTAGCAAGCTCGCCGCCGCGCTTCTTCCGCGCCCCGGCGGGTCTCCGCAATCCATTCCTGGAGCCGGTGCTCGCGCGACTCGGGCTCCAGCTGGTGAGCTGGAGCCGGCGCGCCTTCGACACCCGTGTGGGCGATCCGCGTCGGGTGCTCGCCAGACTGGCGCAGGGCCTCAAGCCGGGAGCCATCCTGCTGCTGCACGACGGCAACGCCGCTCGCACGCCCCAGGGCAGGCCGGTCATCCTGGAAGTGCTGCCAGAGCTGATCGAGCGGATTCGTGTTGCCGGTCTCGAGCCGATCACGCTGCCGGATGCCCTTGCGGCGGCGTCCGAGCCATGATATCGGGTCTCAGCAGGCACCTTGTTGATGAGGCCGCAGCGCCCTATCGCGCGGCGGGTCCCTACGCCTGGCACTTCGCGCGCGGCAAGCTGCGGGGCGATCCGGTGTTCAGCACGATCCTGCGCCACGGGCTGATCCCGGCGTCGGCGGACATCCTGGATCTTGGGTGCGGCCAAGGGCTGCTCGCCGCCTGGCTGAGCGCCGCCAGCCGCGCCCATGGCACCGGTGAATGGCCGGTCGATTGGGCCGCGCCGCCGCGGCTCGCGAGGTACCGGGGAATCGAGCTCAACAAAAAGGACGTGGCGCGAGCCCGCGCCGGCCTGCCCCCGCACGCACGCGCTGAGCAGGGCGACATCCGCCACGCGGATTTCGGGCGGGCCAATACGGTCGTCCTCCTCGATGTGCTGCATTACATGGACCCCGTTGCCCAGCGGGCCGTTCTGACTCGGGTTCGCGCCTGTCTGGACCCGGGCGGAATCCTACTGCTGCGCGTGGGGGACGCCGCTGCCGGTCTCCGAGCCCATCTCTCCCAGGGAGTGGACCGGATCGTGGCACGACTGCGCGGCCAGGCGTCGGCCCGCCTTCACTGCCGACCGCTCTCCTCCTGGGGTAGGGATCTGGAGGCCTTGGGGTTCGCGGTGCGCACACTGCCGATGAGCGCCGGTACGCCATTCGCCAATCATCTGCTCGTTGCGAGCGCTGGAGCTGGCCTTGGTCCCACGGAGGTGGACGCTCGTCCCTCGAAACGGCACGATGGCGCCGGCCATGCCGACCAGGCCAATCCTCAATGGAACGTGGCTTGAACCTGGGGTACATGCGTTGAGGCCTATCGCCGTTACCCGATTCACGGTGACGAGCTGTCTTGGCCGGGGGCTCGAGGCCCACCACGATGCCCTGACGTCGGGGCGCAGCGGCTTGGTTCACTGCGATTTCGATGATGTTGCGCTGGACACCTGGATCGGCCGGGTCGATGGCCTCGACGAGCCTGCGGATCGGGCGCGGTCGCAACCACACGCCTGCCGCAACAACCAACTGGCAGCGCTTGCAATCGCGCAGGATGGTTTCTTGGACGCCGCCCGCGATGCCGTGACCCGCTACGGCGAATCGCGGGTCGCCGTCTACCTCGGCACCAGCACCTCGGGCATCCTGGAGACCGAGCTCGCCTATCGCGAGCGCGACCCCTCCAGCGGCGCCCTGCCCCGCTGGTTCTGTTACCGCAGCAGCCATAACATGTTCTCACTGGCGAAGCTTGTGCGCGGCCTGGTCGGTGCCGCCGGGCCCGCCGCGATACAGTCGACCGCCTGCTCCTCCAGTGCCAAGGTTTTCGCCAGCGCGGCACGCCTGATCGGTTGCGGGTTGGTCGATGCAGCGATCGTCGGGGGCGTCGATTCCCTCTGTCTGACTACCCTCTACGGATTCAATTCGCTCGAGGTGCTCGCAAAGGAGCCGTGCCGGCCCTTCGATGCCGCGCGGCAAGGAATCTCCATTGGCGAGGGCGCCGCCTTCGCCCTGCTGGAGGCTTGCGATGACGGCGCGCTTCTACTCAGCGGATACGGCGAGTCCAGCGACGCGCACCACATGTCATCCCCCCATCCGCAGGGCCTCGGCGCCCGTCTCGCTATGACGCAAGCATTGGAGCGAGCCGAGCTTTCGGCTCAGGACATCGACTACATCAACCTGCACGGCACGGCGACCTCGGCCAACGACACGGCCGAGGGGCTCGTGGTGGCGGAGCTGTTCGGCGCCCGCACACCGGCCAGCTCGACCAAGGGTGCAACCGGCCATGCGCTGGGGGCTGCGGGCGGCATCGAGGCGGCATTGTGCCTGCTTGCCCTGCGCGACGGCATGATCCCGGGCAGCGTTGGGACCCACGGGCCCGATCCGGCAATCCCGATCCGGCTCGAGCTCGCCACCCGGCGCGCCCCGTTGCGTCATGTGCTCAGCAATTCGCTGGGCTTCGGCGGCACAAACTGCAGCCTGGTGTTCTCGCGCCGTGCACTGGGGACGTCCCATGGGGGTTAAGGCCACGGTTGCACTGGGGGCACGGGTGGCCGCAGTCTCGGTCATCGGACCTGGGATGGGTGACTGGGCGGGCGCGCGAACCCGGATGCTCGCCGGGACGCAGGAGCCCCTGCCCCCGACCAGGATTACCGCACCGGAGGGCCTGCCGCCCGCCGAGCGTCGTCGGGTCGGAACTGTGGTGAAGCTCGCGCTGTCGGCCGGTCTCTCCGCCTGTAAGGAGGCGGGGGTCGATCCGACCGAGCCGAACACGGTATTCGCCTCGTCGGGCGGCGACGGCGAGAATTGCCACGCCATTTGTGAGGTACTGGCGCGCGAGGACCGGCTGATCTCGCCGATCCGCTTCCACAACTCGGTCAACAATGCCGCCTCCGGCTACTGGGGCATCGCCACCGGCTCTCGGACCTGCTCAAGCGTGTTGTCGGCCTATGACGGCAGCTTCTCCGGCGGCCTGATCGAGGCCTTCGCACTGCTGGCAAGCGAGCAGCGACCCGTGTTGCTGGTCGCCTATGATCACCCCTACCCCTCTCCGCTGGCAGAGGCGCGCCCCCTGGGGCCGGCGTTCGCCGTGGCGCTGGTGCTTAAGCCGCCAGATGCCGAGCTCGGGCCACGATTGACGTTGGGCGCGCTCGGCGATGCACCGGCTGACACGCTGGACGATGCACCGCTCGAGGCCCTGCGCCGAAGCGTCCCGGCGGCACGGAGCCTGCCACTGCTCGCGCTGCTGGCGCGCGGCGGCGCCGGACGGGTTGCGCTCGACTACCTGGATGGCCTGACGCTCGGCATCGAGGTGCACCCTTGACGTTGCCGATCGATCGCAACTGGATCCTTGCCCATATCCCGCACCAAGGCCCCATGTGTCTCAACGATTCGGTCGAGCACTGGGATGCCGAGCGGCTGTGCTGCACGGCGCTCAGCCACCGCGACCCGCAAAATCCGCTGCGGGCCCATGGCCGGCTGAGCGCCCTCATTGGCGTCGAGTATGCCGCGCAAGCGGTCGCCATCCATGGCGCGCTACTTGGCGGCAGCACCGCACCGGGCATGCTTGGCAGCGTGCGTAATCTGGTCTGCGAGTGTGCGTGGCTGGATGATCTACCCGGCCCCCTGCGGGTCGAGGTCGCTCGGCTGGGCGGCGATGCGGCAGCGCTACTCTATCAATTCCAGATACACGCCAGCGGGCGACGGCTGTTGAGCGGACGGCTCTCGATCATCCTCGGCACCCCGTCCTAGCAGGACAGCGAAAGGGTCACCGGCGCAGGTCGAACGAGCAAATCAGTGGCAGTCGGCGCGCTCATTTGCGCTCGGGTACCGCCACGCCGAGGCGCCCTGCCATCACGATCACCGTCAATTGCAGCAGTCGGTGAAGAACAGCAGGTCTCGGTCTGCTGGACGGCGAGCCCGGGCGCAGCTGGGCTCAAATCATCCCCCCATTGACCGAGATGACCTGGCCGGTAATGTAACTCGCCTGTTCCGAGGCAAGGAAGCCCACCAGGTCGGCCACCTCTTCCGGCCGACCGGCGCGTTTCATCGGCACCATTCCCTCGATGACCTTGGGGTCGAAGACACCGCTGATCATCTCGGTCTCGATGATCCCCGGCGCCACGGCATTGACGGTGATGCCACGACTGGCCAATTCCAGCGATAGTGCCTTGGTGGCCGCGTGCAGCGCACCCTTGGCGGCAGCGTAATTGACCTGCCCGCGGTTACCGGTGATTCCGGCGATGGAGGTGATGTTGATGATGCGGCCCCAGCGGCTTCGCAGCATGGGCATCGTCAACGGCTGGGTGACATTGAAGAAGCCGTTGAGCGACACGTCCAATACCCTGTGCCATTGACTCGCGCTCATACCTGGAAAGACCGCGTCGTCGTGCACCCCGGCATTGTTGATCAGCACCTGGACGGGGGTATCGGCCGTTAGGGCCTCCAGGATGGCGCGGCAGGACCGGGCGTCGGTGACATCGAATGTAATCGCCTCGGCGGCTCCGCCGGCGGCGCGAACCGTGTCCACCACAGTCTGGGCCCTGGTCAGGCCCTGGTTGGCGTGGACGTAAACAAAAAATCGATCAGCGGCGAGCCGGCGACAGATGGCCGAGCCAATGCCGCCACTGCCGCCTGTGACGAGGGCGCGTTTCATCTCGGGATTCTCAGTCATTCGGCATCCAGTACGGCGGTCGCGCCATCGCTCAATGGCGGGCTGGGGATTCTGTCATGTTTCGGCGACGGCCTGAGGGACTTCTCGGGCAAGACCGCTGCGGATTGGGCGAGGGATTCCGGGCACACCAGCGTGCTTGACCGGCATGCACGGGAACTCAGCGCACGTTAATTCCTTGGCGACAGCAGCCCACAAGCTCCGAGGCTCGCCTGTGTCTTCCCGCCTGCTCCGCCCCGTCGCCACCGGCACCGCTGCGCTATCATGGCCGCATGCCCAGCCTGCGCGAGAAGTTGGCCCAGCACGGATTCGAGTCCAACGACGACTACGAATTCCAGGTCCGCTGCCTGCTAGAGAGCCCCACCCGCACCCTGCGGACCCTGAACATCGAGGGTGACGGCGAGCGGCGCAAGACCGCCTTCTCCACCGCCTTGGCGCGTGCCCTGGAATTTCCCCATGTCCTCTATCACGACTTCACGGAGGTCCACCCGCCACTGCCGGACGTGATCCTGCCCCGAGCCAGGACGAGCTGGGGCGGGAGGAGCCGCCCATCGAGCCCCTGGACCAGACGGTCAGCGAGGCGTGCGCACAGAGCGAGGGGGAGCCGACCATCCTGATCCTTGACCAGCTCCAGGCGGCGGACTTTCGCGAGCACATCCGCATCCACCGCCTGATCGCCGACTGCTTTTAGGAGGTGCGCGGCGGACGCTTCTATGCCAACCCGAGGCACCTCCTTGTGTTTCTGATCTCGGAGGCGCCGCTTTACCATTCGCTGCAGAAGTCGAGCTTCCGCGTCTGGATCGGACGGGTATCCGACCGCCAGATGGAATACGACCCCGCGGATTTCGGTCTGGGTGAGGATGTCCGGCCACTGTTCCAGGCCCTCGCCTCCCTCTTTCGCGCCCTGGGCAGCGCGCCCACCCGAAGCGAATTCGAGCACATACTGCACGACCTCCAACTCCACGTGCGCACCTCCGAGCACCTGCGCCTCAGCCTCTACGGCGGAGCGGAGGGCATCAGCCGTGAGCAGCTGGGTGACCCGGCGCTGGCTGACCCGCTCGCGGCCGTGATCCGGGCGACCCATACCCTGCTCGCCGGCGAGCACATCGAGCTTGGCGGCAGCTGAAGACACTTGCCCGCCACAGTCAACGCCCCAATTCCAATGACGGGCGGGCCGCAACGCCCCTCTGGTAACCGAGACACCCGGGGAAGCAGCAATGAGCAGACGCGCACGAATCGAATCCGCGGTACGAGAGGCCCTCGCACCCGTCCATCTGGAGGTGGTGGACGAGAGCCACATGCACTCGGTGCCGGAGGGGGCCGAGTCGCATTTCAAGGTGCTGGTGGTGAGCGAGCAGTTCGCCGGCCAGAACCTGGTGGCACGCCAGCGGTCGCTCAATCGGCTGCTACGGGGCGAATTCGACAGCGGACTCCATGCCCTGGCGATGCACACCTGGACGCCGGAGGAGTGGTTCGAGAAGGGTGGGGCCGCGCCCGAGTCGCCACCCTGTCTTGGCGGCTCCAAGACGAGCGCCTAGTGGCGAGCGCCTCGTTCCGAGGCACTGCCATTTCCATTCGCTACTTGCTACTGGCTGCCGAATTGTCGAAATAGGCCCGGGTGACCTTGAACACCACCGGACTCAGCAGCAGGAGCGCGATCAAATTGGGGATCGCCATCAGCGCGTTGAGGGTGTCGGCCACGAGCCACGCGAAGCTGAGCTTGATGGTGGCGCCGACCGGTATCGCCAGCACCCACAGCAGTCGGAAGGGCAGTATGGCCCCAACGCCAAACAGGTACTCCACGCAGCGCTCGCCATAAACACTCCAGCCGAGCACGGTGGTAAAGGCGAACAGCACCAGCCCGAAAGCGACCACATAGTGGCCTAGATTGGGCAGTCCGCTCGCGAATGCGGCGGTCGTCAAGGAGGCCCCCGTTTGCACCTTGTTGACGGAGCTGTCGCCCTCCACGCAGAGGTTCTTGGACTTCTCCGTGCCCCAAGAGCTGGCCACCTGTTGCTCGATGACGCCGCCGCGCTGAACGCAGGCCGTGTAGTCCGGGTCCTCCACCCGCCATTGCCCTGACGTGACGATGACCAGGCCGGTAATGGTGCAGACAATGATGGTGTCGATGAAGGTACCGAGCATGGCCACCGAGCCCTGACGAACCGGATTGTCGGTCTCCGCCGCCGCGTGGGCGATGGGTGCGGAGCCGAGTCCCGCCTCGTTGGAGAAGATGCCCCGCGCCACGCCCATCTGGACGGCCAACATCACGGCCGCCCCGGCGAAACCGCCCAGGCCCGCCGCCGGCGTGAAGGCCAGGGTGACGATCTGGTAGAGGGCGCCCGGGACGCGGTCGATCTCGAGTATGAGGACGAGCAACCCGCCCGCGACGTACGTGATCGCCATGAACGGCACCAGCTTGCCGGCCACTCGGGCGATCCATCGGATACCCCCGATCAGCACCAGGCCAACCAGGACCGCCATCACGGCTCCGGTCATCCATTTCGGTACCGCGAAGGTGGCATCGAGCGCATCGGCCACCGAGTTGGCCTGGACCATGTTGCCGATCCCGAACCCGGCTAGGGCTCCAAACACGGCGAAGGTCACGCCGAGCCAGACCCAGCCGTGCCCCAGGCCGTTCTTGATGTAATACATTGGGCCGCCGACGTGGTTACCCTTCTCGTCCACCTCCCGGTATTTCACCGCGAGCACCGCCTCCGCGTACTTGGTTGCCAGACCCACCACGGCCGTGCACCACATCCAGAAGAGGGCTCCAGGGCCGCCAATGGCGATCGCCGTGCCCACACCCGCGATGTTGCCCGTACCGATGGTCGCCGACAGCGAAGTCATCAATGCGTTGAAGGGGGTGATGTCACCCTCCCCGCTCCCCGTACGACCAGACCACAGCATACGAAAGCCATAGCCGAGCTTGAGCAGGGGCATCAGCCGCAATCCGAGCATCAAAAACAGCCCGGTGCCCAGGATCAGCACTAACATTGGCGGACCCCACACCAGATTGTTCAGCCAGCCCACCAGTTCGGTCACGGTTTCCAATGCGGCTCCCCCAGAGATTGCGATGCGACAGGGGCGCCAATATACCCGGCGCCAAAGCGCCTTGACAGCTTGCGCCGGGCCGGCCGCGGGCAGCAAGGTTCGCGCAAGTGCACGCCCAGGGCGAAACGGCCCTAACTGAAATTCATCGCTTCGGCATGTAGTTACTCTCGATCCTGGACAACGCCCGGCGACGAGGGTATAAAGCGGCTCGACATCGCCCTGTCCGAGACCGAGCGCTTGAAGCTTCGAGAGATCGTCCTCCAACCTGTGGCTGCGCAAGACGAAGCGCGCTTCCGGGCGCTGATGGATGCCCATCACTACCTGGGAGCACTGCCGAAAATCGGCGACACCCTGTGGTATGTCGCCACCTGGAACGGCGAGTGGTTGGCCCTGCTGAGCTTCTCGGCGGCGGCCTGGAAGTGCGCGCCGCGCGATGACTGGATCGGATGGGGTTACCGCCACCAATACGATCGACTGCATTTGGTTGCCAACAACAGCCGGTTTCTCATTCTACCCGAGCACCACTACCCGAACCTCGCCTCCCGCGTGCTGGCGCTGTGCGAGCGGCGCTTGGCGGGTGACTGGTGGGCGCGCTTCGGCTATCCGCTGCTGTTGCTGGAGACCTTCGTGGATCCGCGACACTTTCACGGCACGCTCTACCGCGCGGCCAATTGGCACTGTGTGGGAGAGACCCGCGGCTTTCGCCGGACCCGTGCGGGATACAGCGTAGAGCCCGGTGCTGCCAAGCGCGTTTTCGTCCGGCCCCTGCATCGACAGGCCCAGGCCCGACTGTCTGCACCCGTCCTCGACCCCCAGTATCGCCACGGAGCCCCGCACATCATGTTGAGCGCCGAGCACATGGGCTCTCTGCCCGAGTTCTTTGCCGACATCCCCGACCCCCGCCGCGGCCAGGGACGACGCCATCCCCTGCCCGCGGTGCTGGCCATCGCCGCGGGTGCCACCCTGTGCGGGATGCGCGGCTACAAGGCCATCAGCCTGTGGGCCCAAGACCTGGGTCAGAAGGCGCGGGCACGCTTTCGCTGTTGCTACCGCAACGGTCACTACGCGGTGCCCAGTCGTACCGTCATCCGCGAGGTGCTCACCCGCGTTGACCCGGAGACCTTAGACCGCGCCCTCCAACGCTGGAACGCCCAGCAGGCCGCGACCGACGAAGGACTCGCCATCGACGGCAAGACGATGTGCAACGCCATCGACGCCGAAGGTCGCCAAGCCCACATCCTCGGCGTCGTCGGCCACCAAACCCAGACCTGCCACACCCAAAAAAAGTCGGCTCCCTGCCCGTAGGCGGCAGCGACGAGCTCAAGCAAACCAACGAGATCGGGATGGTCATCCCGCTACTGAAACCCCTCGACATCACCGGCAAGACGATCACCGCCGACGCCCTGCTGACCCAGCGCAAGTTGGCCACCGACCTGATCGAGCACAACGCCCACTCCGTCTTCACCGTCAAAGACAACCAGCCAACCCTGCGCGAGGATATCCGCCTGATCTTCGAGGGCCGCAGCCAACCGGACTTCAGCGAGCCACCCACCCTGGCCCAGGGTCGCATCGAACAGCGCTCAATCTGGACCACCACGCGCCTGAACCACTACCTCGACTTTCCCGGCGTCGGCCAGGTCTTCGTCATCGAGCGTCCCACCATCAACAAGGCCACCGGCGAGACCTCGACCGAAACCGTCTACGGCCTCACCAGCCATACCCCGGAAAGCGCCGACGCCGCAGCCGTACTGGCCTTCAACCGCCGCCACTGGACCGTCGAAAACGGCTGCCACTCCATCCTCGACTGGAACTGGGACGAGGATCGCTGCACCCTGCGTACCGGCCACGGCCCCGAGAACATCACCGCACTACGTCGCTTCGCCATCGGCGCTATCAGGTCGAAGTCCCGCGATACCGTCGCCGCGACCATCCAGCGGTTGGCGCGCAACGTCCGCCTGGTCTTCGATTATCTCCGCATGACCGAAAATTCTCGCCCTCGCCCGTTGCCCCTGTAAGCCGGCAACGGCTAGAACGGATTTGCCGTGGAGTGCACGCCCGACTTTACCGCGGGCTGACCAACGCCTTATGCTTTACTGCTTACCCGACTGTCGCCGTCATTGCGGTGGCAGCCCGCCAACGAAGAGGTTTCCAGGCATGGCCGTCTGCAATGAGATCAAGAGCTTCTCCCGCACTCACGAGCGGATCGCCGACTTCTTTTCCCTGCTTGCGGTGGGGCTCCTGTTCGGCAGCGTCTGGGCCATCCTGACCTACCACCAAGCCGTGCTTAATTGGATCGGTCAGGACCTGCTTCTGCACACGGCATTGGTGATCGCGGTCCTTGTGCTCGACGTCTTCCTGATCCTCGGACTCCTCATGGTGGGCTCGGCCCGCTTCGGCGAGGACAACGAGCGCTGCTTCGGCACCTTCGCGGGCCGGCGCAACCACCAGTCCAAGGTGGGCATCTTCGGCAATTGGATCTCCCATCTAGAGAACGTAGGCAAAAAGCACCGCTGAGCGCGATCGGAAGCCGCGCGCACATGGTGCCAAGCACCCGCTGCCAAACAGGATCCTGATCGGCGCCAGGCGGCGCCCGGACTTGCATGAAGCTCCTCGTCGACTTCTTCCCGATCATCCTCTTCTTCGTCGCCTACAAGATGCAGGGCATCTATGTGGCGACCGGCGTCGCCATCGGCGCCGCCGCCCTTCAGGTGGGCTGGATTTGGTTTCGCCATCGCCGGGTCGAGACCATGCATGTGGCCACCCTCGGGCTCCTGGTAGTGTTTGGCGGACTCACCATCGCCCTGCATGACCCGATCTTCGTCATGTGGAAGCCGACCCTGGTCAACTGGCTGTTCGCCGTCGCGTTCCTCGGAAGCCAGTGGGTCGGTGAGCGCACCCTTATCGAGCGCATGATGTCTCATGCCATTGACGTCCCCCCCTCCACTTGGAAACGGCTCAACCTGGCCTGGGTCCTGTTCTTTCTGCTCTCCGGGCTCGCCAACCTGTTCGTCGTCTACGTGGGCAGCGGCTTCTACGAGGCGCGCCAGGCGCTGATTGCGGCCACCGGAACGGACGAGATCGATCTCGCCACCTGTGCCGCCCAGTTCACCGGCAGTCTGCTCGACCTGTGCACCCACGCTCAGGCGCGGGAGGAGGTCTGGGTCAACTTCAAGCTGTTCGGTATGATGGGGCTCACCATCCTGTTCGTGATCGCCCAGGCCTTCTATCTGGCCCGACATATCAAGGACGAGCCCCAGACCGCGGAGACCGACTGAAGTGCTCTATGCCATCATCGCCGACGACCGGCCTGGGAGTCTGGAGGCCCGGCTGGCGGCCAGACCTGCCCATCTGAAGCGGCTTCAGTCCCTGCAGGACGAGGGCCGCCTGGTCCTGGCCGGCCCCCACCCCGCCATCGACAGCCCGGATCCCGGGCCCGCGGGATTCACCGGGTCCCTGATCGTGGCCGAGTTTCCGGACCTCGCGGCCGCCCAGGCTTGGGCCGACGCGGACCCCTATGCGGCGGCCGGGGTCTATCAGCAGATCCTGGTGCAGCCGTTCAAGCAGGTCTTTCCCGCCTGATTCACGACCAGTTGCGTATCGAACCGTGCCCGACTTCGGCGAAAGAGTCGGAGTCCAGTCTCAATCACCATCGACTCACCACCTGAAGGAAGTAATCGACCATGATCAAGAACCCCATCGTCCTGTTGATCGGTGCCCTGCTGACCGCCGGGAGCTGCGCGGCCGAGGACGCCGCGCCGGCACCAGCACCTGCCCCAGGTTCCGGCATCGTCATCGCCACGGTCAACGGCACAACTTACCCACTGGACGTCTTCCGCATGTTCTACATGGAGCGTATGCAGGAGACGCAGAATCAGAACGATCCGGCGTTTCAGCAGCAGGCATTCAATGAGTTCATGAGCTTAGCGGTCGCCTCCCAGGAGGCCGAGAAGCGCAAGCTCCAAGACAACCCGGAGGTGACCGCCGCCATCGAGCTGCAGCGGCTCAAGGTGATGTCCAACGCGGCCCTGGCCGCCATGGCCCGCGACATCAAGGTCACGGACGATGAGCTCAAGGAGGCCTACGAGCAGGTCAAGAAGCAGGCGGCTCGGACCGAGTACAAGGCGCGCCACATCCTGGTGAAGGACGAGGCCGAGGCCAAGAAGCTGATCAAGGAGCTTGACAAGAAAAGGGACTTTGCCGAGCTGGCCAAGAAGCACTCGCTCGGACCCACTGGCAAGAACGGGGGTGAGCTCGACTGGTTCGACGGGAGTCAAATGGTGAAGCCGTTTGCCGATGCGGTCGCGGCCATGAAGCCCGGAACCCACTCAAAGGAGCCGGTGCATACTCAGTTCGGCTGGCATGTGATCGAGCTGGAGGACACCCGCACCGCCGAGCCTCCGTCCTTCGAGGACGCCAAGCCCCAGCTCACCGCCCTGGTGCAGCGCCAGAAGCTGGGCAAAGAGCTCAATGAGCTGCGTGACAAGGCCATGGTCGAGCTCAACGAGGACGTCGTGAAGCTCAAGCCCAATGACGATGCCGCCGCGAAGACGGACGAAGGCGGCAAGGCGGACGCGGCGAAGCAATAGCCCGACTGGAATCCCCGGGGAGTAACCTCCTGGGGTTTCTACAGGCCGGCTTCGACAGCGGGGGGCGCGAGCTTCGAGATACCAGCTTCGTCCCTTTGCTGACCCGGTGATCGCGTAAAGCTAAGGTTGACGCCGCGCTCCGGGACGTCAGACGCGACCCGTCACCTTTGGGCGGGCGACCCGTGACTAAGATCGGCCGCCGCTCCCCTTCCCAGCCAGCCCGGCCAAACCACCGACTCGAGTGATACCTTCATGAGCCTCAGCTCCGCGATGCAACTCAGACCCCATTGGTTGTCCTGCCTGCCTCTCCTCTGCATCCTGCTGGGGAGCGGACCCCTCGTCGCCGGCCCAGTGGATCAGGTCCAGGGGCTCCCCAAGGCCGCTCTCCTGGTTCAGGAGGGCGGACGCGCGGTGGTGTCCCACAATCCGGACCAGCCCATGATGCCCGCCTCCACCATGAAGCTGCTCACAACGCTCGCCGCCCTGGAGACCTGGGGTCGGGACCATCACTTCGAGACCGATTTCTACACAGACGGCGCGGGCTGGCTCTGGGTGAAAGGACTCGCGGACCCTTATCTGGTCTCCGAGGAGTTGGACCTGATCGCACGGGGCCTCAAGGCCCGAGGCCTACGCCAGGTGGCCGGCATCGGCCTGGATGACAGCTACTTCGACCGCGATGTTGAGATCGCCGGCCGCTCGTCCACCGACAATCCTTACGACGCCCCAGTCACCGCCCTGGCCGCCAACTTCAACACGGTGAGCGTGGTGCGCAGCGGCTCCACGGTGCGGAGCGCCGAGCCGCAGACCCCGCTGACGGCGACCGCCGAACGTTTCGGTCAGGGAGGCGCCGCCGGCAAGAAGCGGGTGAACCTCAAGCAGCGCGCCGTTGCGGTGGGCTACTTTGGCGAGCTCCTGGCGGCCAAGCTCGAGGCGGCGGGCGTCCGGGTCGGCGGCGGGCAGCGCAACGCCCCCGTTCCAGCGGGCGCCAAACGGGTCTACCGCCACCAGAACGGCCGGTCGCTGGCGGAGATGGTGGCACCGACCCTCGAGTACTCTAATAATTTCGTCGCCAACTCGTTGTTCCTGCGACTCACCGACCCCAGCGGCAAGGGCCGCATCAGCATGGCGGCGGCCCAGCGGGCCATGACCAACTTCGCCCGGCGCCGTTTCGGTTGGAGCAATTTCAAGATCGAAGACGGCGCCGGTCTGTCGCGCGGCAATCGGCTCTCCGCCCGGCAGCTCGTGGACGTGATCGAGGCCTTCACCCCGTACCGGGATCTGATGCCGACCCAGGATGGTAACAGCGCCGTGCGCGCCAAGACCGGAACCCTAAGAGGCGTGAGCTGCTACGCGGGCTATGTGCACCGCGGCAGCGCCTGGGAGCCCTTTGCGCTCCTGATCAACCAGCCGGTGGACTACAATCTGAGGCTCCGGGTGGCGAGCGCCCTGGTCCGCTGAGCCCGCGACTGCGACAGGGGGCGCTCGCCCGCCCCCTCCGGCCTGCGAACGCGGTGACCCCCCTTTGCCGAAAGCCCTGCCCGTGCCACACCGGCGATCGTCCCTGAAGCGACTGCCGATCCTCGTCTTGGCACTGGTGCCGGCGCTCACGCTCAGTGGCTGCGCGGCACTGTCGCCGGTCATCCCCACCAAGCCACCCGCCCCAGGCCTCGGACTGTTGCGCAAGGCCGGGAAGGACTATCCCTCGCTAGCCCCGCTGCTGCGCCGGGTCACGCCGGCCGTCGTGAACGTCGCCGTGGAGGCAGTGGTCCCCATCGAGGAGCACCCCTTCCTGAGCGATCCGGATTTCCGCCGATTCATGGAGCGATTCGGGATGCCCCTGCCCGAGGAAGGCGACACCGAGCACCGTCAGAGTGTCGGCTCGGGCGTGATCGTGGACGCGGAACGCGGCTTCATCCTGACCAACCGGCACCTGCTGGAGGGGGCCACAGACATCGAGGTCACCCTGAGGGACCGGCGCAGCTACCCCGCCACACTGCTCGGATCAGATCTCCGCACGGATCTGGCGGTGCTCAAGATCCCCGCGACCAATATCACCCCCCTTCCTCTCGGGGACTCAGATGACCTCGAGGTCGGGGACTTCGTGATCGCCATCGGAAACCCCTTTGGTCTCGGCCAGACGGTCACCTCGGGGATCGTCAGCGCGGTGAGTCGCACCGGCATCGGCGACAGCGAGCTGGGCGAGTTGGTGCAGACCGACGCGTCCATCAACCCGGGAAACTCCGGTGGACCCCTGGTCAATCTGGCCGGTGAGGTGGTTGGCATCAACACGGCCCTGATCGGCCCCACCGGCGGCAACGTGGGGATCGGCTTCGCGGTACCCAGCAACCGCGCCCGGGCGGCCCTGGAGCGGGTGCTGAGGCGCAGATGAGCCGGCCGACCCAGAACGCTGGGTACCTCAGCTAACGGTAATCGCGCGCCGAGACCTCTTCGATGGGGATGAATCGCGGCTGCAGGGGCCGGGTCTCGCCGTCAACGACCTCGCGCCCCGCCACATAGTCCCGGCGACGCCGAGACTGAATCCAGCCCCCTGGATCGGTCCTTATCAACTCGTCCTGAACCAGCGCAAAGGCGCTCCGCGCCGGATCCCAGGCGATGGTGAGACGCACGGAAAGCAACCCACCCTCGTTGCTGATCCAGCTTACATCGAGCCGGCGATCCTCGATGTCGATCTCGAAGGCAACGCCGCTTGGGTCCCGGCTGAAGGTCCCAAGGCATTCCACGCAGGGCAACAAGCGTTCGGCAAGGGCCTCGCGGCGGTACTGACCGTCGGGCGTCAGCGCGAAGATCGCGAGTCCGCGACTCCCGATCGGAAGCTGTTCATCCCCGGGAATCGCGTCACGGCGGTATAGGACGACCACCACGTCCTCCAGCTCGTCCGGGTCGAGTAGCCCGCCATAGGACGCGATGGGCTGCCAAAGCCTGGAGACCCAGCCGTCGATATCGATGGGGCCCGTCACGTCCGTCTTGAGACTGGAGGCCGCTGACGCCACGCAGAGTACCCCAAGGACGAGTAACCACGGGAGGAACCGCCCACCGGGCAGCACAGGCGGCGACCCGCGCTTGTGCGCGGGCGCTCTCTCGAGGGCCCACCGTAGTGGGATGATGACGCCTGGAACCTTGGGTCGCTTCATTGCCGTCACAGGCGGGCTCCATCAATAGGGTGCGTAACGGATTACATCGGTCAATGACGGGGCGCCGGATCCGCACCTACGCGGGCCAGCAACAGCCCGAGCCGCCGGCGAGGCGAGGTGAGGTCGAGCCCCCGGGGCCCGAGCCGCTCGATGAGGGCGGCGCATTGTTGGGCCAGCTCCGAGACCTGCCGGGCATCGAAGAGCTCCAGGGCTGCCGCTGCCTCCTCGTCCGTCGCGCTCAACAGGGACGGGGCCAGCTCTTCCGGAGTTATCAAGCTCTCGGGATGCAGCAGGTCTGCCACCAGGGGCTGCTCCAAGAGACGGAAATGGACCTCCCGCGCATCTCGCTCGTCATCCAACTCCCGTGTCGCCAGGGGATCGGCACCCGCGGCGCGGCGCACCGCCTTCATGATCAGCTCAATCAGCTTGCGCAATGCTGCCCGCTCTTTGGCGTGGTCCTCCGGCACGCCCCAGGCCTGCTCGTAGGCGCGCTCCAGATCCTGTTTTAGCCCCAGCACGGTATCACTGTCTGCGTCAGCCGGGAGGTGAAGGGCTCGTTGAACCAGGGCGCGGAAGCCCTCTTGGAATGACTCCATTTCCTCGTGGTCGGCCTTCTGAGCCGCCAGCAGGTCCTCGGGGGCGACCTCTTGGGGCGGCCATGCGAACAGCGGATTCTCGTGCCGGCGGCGCAGGTGACGCTCACGGCGGCCGGGCTTGTGGGTGAAGGGAAGCTCCATGGGGGTCAGCGGGGACGATCCGTGAGGGCCTCGTAGAGCGCAGAGTAATCCTGATCCCCGTAGCCTTTTGCCTCGGCGCGGATACACGCCGCCTCCACGGTCGTGATCAGCGCCGTGTCCAGGCCGATCTGCTCGGCGACCCGGCGGAACAGACGCACATCCTTCAGCAGATGTTTGAGTGGGAAGTTGGCGGCGCCGTAGTCATGGCTCAGGTACTTGTCGAGCTTCTTGTCGAAGGTCTTGGCATAAAGCGCGCTGCCGCGCAACAGGGTCATGAACTGGTCCACGTCGATCCCTTCGCTGCGCACCAGGCCCAGGCTCAGTGCAAAGGTCGCCGTGAGTCCGGCGATCAGCTGATTCATGGCGAGCTTCAGCGCCGCCGCCTGGCCAACGTGCCCGATCAGCCGCGGCTCGCGCCCCAGAACCTCCAGGACCGGCAGGCAGTGCTCGAATAGGGCTCGATCGCCGCCCGCCATGACGATCAGTCGTCCCTCCCGGGCCTCCGGCAGACTTCCCAAGACCGGGGCCTCCAGATAACGGGCCCCCAGGGTCTGGGCCCGCGAGCCGATGTCGCGACTCTCCCAGGGTGCGATCGTGCCCATCTGGACCAGGATGCGACCGGCGAGCGCCGCCGCGGCCTCCCGGTCGTCGAACACGGTCTCGCCGATCGCAGCCCCATCGCTCAGGACCAGGATCACCAGATCCGCCGCGGCGATGGCGGCAGCCGCGCTCGCCGTGACCGCCAGCCCCCGCTCGCGTGCCGCCGCGGCCCGCTCGGCGCCACGATTCCAACAGGTCACCTCGGTCCCCTGGCGCCGCAGGCGCAGGGCGATTTCCGAACCCATCAGGCCAAGTCCGAGAACGGCGGTCTTCATTGGGGTGCTCCAAGAGGGTTCGAGGGATCCTTAACCGGCACCGCCTGGATGGGATCGGCCACAGCGGCATTGCGGACCAATGCTACTTGAGGCGGCCCAGTTTTTCGATGACGGGAGCCGTCGACGGGCGCAAACCCCGCCACAGCCAGAAGGACTCAGCCGCCTGCTCAACCAGCATCCCCAGACCGTCGAGCACCCGGGCCGCCCCCCGACGACGGCCCCAGCGGCAGAACGGCGTGGGTTGGTCGCCATAGAGCATGTCGTAGGTCCAGCCCCCGGGGCGCAGGCAATCGTCCGGCAGGCTGGGCACCTCGCCGCCAAGGCCGGCGGAGGTGGCGTTGACGATAAGATCGAATCCGCCGTTCGCAATAACCGCCAGGTCGGTGAGGCCGCAGCCCAACACCGGCCCCAGATCCGCCGCCAAGCAGGCGAGATCCAAGGCCTTGGAGGCGGTGCGGTTGGCGATCACCAGCTCGGCCAGCCCCATTTCCAGCAAGGGTCGCAGAACGCCCCGGGCGGCGCCGCCGGCCCCAAGCAACAGGACGCGGCTGCCCACGAATGGAAAGCCATGATTGATCCCCAGGTCCCGGACCAGTCCGACCCCGTCGGTATTGTCGCCGCGCAAACGCCCGCCCGGTCGTGCGATCAGCGTGTTCACCGACCCTGCGGTCTCAGCGCGCAGGCTCCTCTCGTCGACCAGGGCCCAGGCCCGCTCCTTGAATGGGACAGTGACGTTGAGCCCCCGACCTCCTTCGGCGAAGAATCCTCGCACCTCGTCCTCGAACCCGTCCGGGGTCCCGAGGATCCGGCCATAGCTCAGGTCCTGTCCGGTCTCTTGCGCGAAGGCCGCATGGATGAGTGGCGACTTGCTGTGGGCGACGGGATTACCGATGACGGCGTAGCGGTCAGTCATGGGGAAGTGGCGAGCGCCGAGTTGCGAGGTCCAAGACCCGAGCGACCTGCAGCCTGAGCAGAGCCTTCCCCGTCACGCGCTCAACCAGCGGGCCGCGTCCAGCGCGTAGTAGGTGAGGATGGCGTCGGCGCCGGCACGCTTGATCCCGAGCAGTGACTCCATCACCACGGCCCGCTCGTCCAGCCAACCGTTCTGGCTCGCCGCCTTGAGCATGGCGTATTCGCCGCTCACCTGGTAGACGAAAGTGGGGGCCGCGAACTGGTCCTTGACCCGCCGGACGATGTCCAGATAAGGCATACCCGGCTTGATCATCACCATATCAGCGCCCTCGTCCAGGTCCAGGCCCACCTCGTGCAGTGCCTCGTCGGAGTTGGCCGGGTCTATCTGGTAGCTGTATTTATTGCCGCCTCCCAGGTTGGCGGCGGAACCCACGGCATCGCGGAAGGGACCGTAGAAGCTCGACGCGTATTTGGCCGAATACGCCAGGATGCGGGTGTGGATATGACCCTCCGCCTCCAGGGCGGTGCGGATGGCGCCGATGCGTCCGTCCATCATGTCCGAAGGGGCCACGACGTCCGCCCCGGCCAGGGCGTGGGAGACCGCCTGTCGCACCAGCACCTCCACCGTGGGGTCGTTCATCACATAGCCGTGCTCGTCGATGAGCCCATCCTGACCATGGGTGGTGAAGGGGTCGAGTGCCACGTCCGTGATGACACCCAACTCAGGCAGCGCGTCTTTCAAGGCGCGCACCGCCCGCTGGGCCAGTCCATCCGGGTTGAATGCCTCGCGGGCGTCCTCGGACTTGGCCGTGGGCGGCGTCACTGGGAACAGGGTCAGGGCTGGGATGCCCAGCCGCACTGCCTCCTGCGCCTCTTCCAGCAAGAGATCAATGGACAGCCGCGTCACCCCAGGCATGGACGGGACCGCCTCGCGCTGGCCGCTGCCCTCCAGCACGAACACCGGCCAGATCAGATCGTCCGGGGTCAGGTGGGTCTCCCGCATCAGTCGGCGTGAGAAGGCGTCGCGGCGCATGCGGCGCATGCGGGTCAGCGGATAGTCGGCGCGCGCGATCTGGGGGTTTGGCATGGGTCGAATCTCCGAACTCGGACTGCCGGGTTCGCGCCGGCGCGAGGCCCCTACGATAGCCCAGACCGCCTCAGGGCTCCAACGGCGCGACCTCTCGGCAGCCTTCACCGTCGCGGCCAGCAGCGGCCCGCTTGGATGGCACCGAACGACGGCCCTGGAAAGACATGCGCCGGTTGACCGAATGGCTTTCTTGATAAGATTCCGCGAGCCAGACAGCCGCAGCCTACCCTGCCATGCATCATTCGCCCAAGAACGACCCAAACATCTTCGAGGTGGATCTGGACCGGTTCCAGACCCATGTCATTGACGCATCCTACCGCCATCCCATCCTGGTGGACTTCTGGGCAGACTGGTGTGCCCCTTGCCACGCCCTGTCGCCCCACCTTGAGCGCTTGATCCAGGAGCTCGGGGGCGAGGTGCAGCTTGCCAAGCTGGAAGTCGACGAAGGAGAGAACATGCGCCTGGCGGGTCACTATCGGCTGCGCGGCTTCCCCACCGTGATCCTGTTCCAACAAGGCCAGGAGCGCGGACGCTTCAGCGGGGCCCGTTCCACCCACCAGATCCGCGACTGGCTGCGCGAGCACCTGGCGGACGACCACCCGGACCCGAAACAGTCCGCCGACCACTGATCGCCGTGGCAAGACCCCGAGGAATGACCCGCTCTTCAAGACAGTCGGCCTGGCACATCGCCCCCGTGGTGCTCGCCCTGGTGGCCTTCACCGCCTGGGCCGACGTCCCCCTCGACCCGCCCCAGCAGGTGATTCAGCGGGTTTCCGACGGGCTGATGCAGGTGTTGCGGACGGATCGAGATCTGCTGCGCACCGACCCGACCTATGTCCGCCGCCTGGTGGACGAGCTCCTGCTGCCCAATCTGGACGTCGATCGCCTCTCCGCCCTAGTGCTCGGCCCCTATTGGCGAGAGACGAGCCTCAACCAGAGGGATGCCTTCCAGGACGCCTTCAAGACCCTGTTGGTCCAGACCTACGCCTCGGCGCTCGATCGCCTGGACGCCTGGGAGATCCGCTACCGACCCATGCGTCTGGAGTCCGACGGGACCCGGGCCCTGGTGCGCACCGAGATTCTGCAACCGGGCCGCGCGCCCGTTGCGGTGGACTATCGCATGAGGCTGACTGAAGACCGCTGGGTGGCCTACGACGTGGTCGTGGAAGGCATCAGCCTCCTCGCTGCCTACCGCGGCCAATTCACCGACATTGCGCGCCGCAAGGGCGTGGACGGGCTGATCGCCGAGCTCACCGCACGCAACGCCACCGGGCGTTGACGGCCGTTTCGAGCGACCGGGGTGCCGGTAGAGCAGCGGCCAGGCGGTCAATCCACGGGGTAGAGGCGAGTCCCGGCGGGTAGCCGCCGCACCAAGGGGGCCAGGGCCCGCAACTCCCGCGTGAGCCCGGCTATCGACTCCCGGGCCTCGGCCTCACTTGCGTACCGGCCAAGCACCACCGCGTAGGCGGGCCGCCCGGACACCCGGGTCGCGATCGCACTCGCCTGATCGGCGATCCCATAGCGTTCGGTGAAGGGCCCAATCCGTGCGCGGCTGGTGTAGGCCACCAGTTGGATGGCATAGCGCGGGGCCTCCAATACCCCAGGCTCCGGCGACTGGACCGGGGCCGCCGTCTCGCCAGCGGGCTTGGCGATCGCGCTGACCCGGGCATCGAGCAGCGCCAGTCTTGTGTCCGTCGCCGCAGTCTCCCGCTGGAGGGCGTCGAGCCGTTGCAGCACCGCCTGCTCGGTACGCACGAGATCGGTGAGTCGCAGGGACAGGGCGTCCCCCGCCGCGCGGCTTTCCGCCAGGTCGCGGCCGGTTTCCAGCAGGCCGGCCTCCAGTCGGCGCAGGCGGTTCAGCAGGTCGTCCGAGAGTGGAGGCGCCTGGGACGACGGCAGGTCCGACTCCAAACTTTCCAAGCGGGCGCTGATCCCGGCGATATCCGCGACGTCGGGTGCCGTGCTCGGGACCGACTGGGGCAGGGTCGCAGATGGCTCCACCCGGTACGCGGGCCGCCCCTCCAGGGCTTGCAGGCGGGCCGCTGTGCGATCCATCCCCTGTTGAGTACGCCACCAGTCCGCCCCATGCAGGGCGCCCGTCACCAGCCCCAGGAGCACCATAGCGGCCGCCAGACCGCGGCCCAGTCGGCGCATGCGTCTGTCCGTCCAGCGCTGCTCCAACTCGCGTCGCTCTTGCGTCTGCTCCCGGCTTAACTCCAGCGTGTCGGCCAGCCCGGCAATACGACCGTCCAATTCGATACGGACGCCGTCGATCGCCGTGCTCCAGACCGGTGGCGAGGACTCGGCGGCCGGGCGCAGGGCCACTGCCAGTCCCTGCTCAGCCCGGTCCAGACGATTGGCCTGAGCATCGAGGACACCCTGAAGGGCGGCGAGCCGACCCTCCATCTCGCCGAGCAGCAGATGGGCACGCGCAGGCGGCAGAAACTCGTCGCCCAGGGCGCTGAGGGCCGCCTCCGCCCCGACGATCCGCTCGACCAGAGCATCTAGCCGCGGGTCCTGGGCAAGCACGGAGACACGCGATCCCAGCGCCTCCACTACCGCCGCGAGCTCCCCCAGGCGCCGCGCGAGAAGCTCACGCCGCTCCCCATCCACCGCGGCCAGCCCGCCCAAGTCCTCCAACCGGCGCCCGAGTGACGCATTCGCCTCCGCATGGTCGAGCTGGACCGAGCGCAGATCGAACAGCCTGTCACGCAGCTGGGCCAGAGTCCCGTCCAGACGTGCGAGCTCAGCGGCGAAACCGTTGGGCGATCTGATCCGTTTCCTGTGGCCTTTCTTATTGCCTCCCTTGTCCGCCTTCTTCGTCAGGGCTTCATCCTTGAGCTTATTGCGCCGCTCCTTACCCTTCTTCTTGCGGTCGCTGGTGACCGGGTCGGACGGCGGGCCGGGATCCGTCGACGGCATGATGGCCCCATCGACCAAGCGGATGTGACGGGGTTGGGGGCTGGGTCGGTCGCGGCTGGGCTGGTCGAGCACGGCAAGGTTCTCCCTGTGGCGGGCAGGCCCGGGCGGGGCCCGACTGCGTTCACTGGATTGTAACCCGTCCCGTTTTTCGCTGCCCTGGGGCTCCGGAGCAAGCGCATCAGAAGCGGTGGAGCATGCCGAGGGAGAATCCGCTCCAGTCCCCCGCGGGGTTGCTGTCAGTGAGGGCCGTATAGAGTGCGTAGAGCCGAGAGCGGGTGCTGAAATCGTGATCCACACCCACCGCCCAGGCGGACTTGTCGCCCTGCTCAACGAATGGGCCAAGTGCATCCCCGAAGGTGCCGGCCACCACGCCCGAGCTGCAGGCGAAGCGGAAGCCGAGGTCCATAGGATCCACGCAAGCGCCCGGCAAGGCCTGACCGTACATGGCCTTGATGCGCGTACCGCCGAATCGGTAGGCGCCCTGTACCTGCCACAACATGACTCCGGCGTTGTCCGTCTGGCCCATCACTTGGCTGCGGGACTCGTAGATCCCGGTGAGGTCGATTCCGTTCCAGTCAAGCAATCCCAGACCGAACCGCCAGCGGGTCTCGTCACCCGCCACGATCCCGTGGGAGGTGTCGTAGAGCCCGTCCTGCCAGCGCCATAGTGGGCGAGCGAGGCGCTCATAGGCGGCGGAGGCGTAGAAGGGGCCGGCGCCGTAATTCGCCGCCACAGACCAGCCCTCGGCGAGCCCGTTTGCCCGGGGGTCCTCCACGCCGAGCACGGTGGCGCCGCCCCCCGGTATCACGGCGCCGGTCACCTGGACACCCCAAAACGCTGGGGAAAAATAGAGCAGGCTGTTGTCCGACCGCAGATCCGAAAAACCGATGGTGCGGTTATAGTCCGCCAAGGTGTCGGCGAAGAGATCCAATGGGGCCGTGGACATCTTGAGCGGGCTGTCGTGTCGACCTGCTATTAGACGGCCCCAGCCCCCCTCGAGACCGAGAAAGCTGTTGCGCATCCGTACCAGCCCAGGGTCCCCGTTGTCGATGTCGGCGTCCTTGTTGGCCACGGGGATCTCGAGCTCGATCTGATACAGGGCCTTGAGTCCGTTCCCCAGGTCCTCGCTCCCCTGAACACCGAGCCGGGATGCCCGGTCACTCATGTTCAGACCCCAGCCCTTGAAGGCGGCCCCGGGGGTGAGGCTGTGGTGCAGGACGTCCAGGATGCCGGCCTGGACCTCCGGCGACAGAGTATCGAACGGGATGGTGCCGAACATGATGTCGGCGATGGCGGTGTTGATTCCCTCGGGCCCGGGAATACCCACGTAGCCCGAATCGGCGAGCACCTGGTTGGCCCCGTCCGCGAAGCCCTGGAAGTCGAAGGCGGGCCCGCCTGGTGCGGGGCGGTACCAGGTCGCGTCCGGGTCCGCATCCACGTAATCGATGGAGACATGGACCTCACCGTAGAGTCGGGCCTCGGCCTGAACCCAGAGAGGCATGGCGGTGAGCGCGAGCAGAGCCGCGCAGAAGGGTGTCCGATACGTCATGGGCACTTCCGGTTCGTTGGTGTCGGTAAGGCGCGTTCGGGTCGGACGTAGACCGGCCCGAATATTCAAGCCCGACATGCTGACACAACAGGCCGGCCCCGCCAAAATCCGCGTCTTCGAATGGGGCCGCTATTTTCCCGGGGTTCAGAATGCAATGATCGAGTGGCTCATCCTCCCTGCACTGATCCTGGTGGTGGTGCTCGCCATCGTCACCGCCAGGCCCAAAGGAGACGCGGCTCGCGGCGAGGAATCGGGTCAGTCCGGTCAGCGCGACGGCGAAGACCAGGAAATCTGAGCGGGTCGGGCCCAGACGGACAGGGCCAGGATCGTCAGGACCAGCACCTCAGTGAGCTCCGCCAGCGCGCCGACGGTAACCCCGGTATGGCCGCGGATACGCCGCGTCAGGGCCCGGCACACCAGGGCATAGAGCGCAGCGACACCGAGATAACCGTCTCGCCGGCGGCGATATTGCGCACCATCTGGACGGTGACCGGCTGGGCTGTGGTCAGAAGTGGCCGGGAGGCCGCCGTCACGGGCCAGACGCTCGGCCAGCCGACTCTTTCCGGAGCGCACACCGCCGAGGACCAAGGTCCGACGGACGGGATTCGCCCAGCCGGCAGCCCCTTCGCTCAAAGCTCGATGCCCTTCTGGGCCATGATCCCGACATCGAATGCGTGCTTGACGGGACGCATCTCGGTCACGGTATTGGCGATCTCGATCAGCTCCCGCGGGGCGCCGCGGCCGGTGACCACGACGTGCTGATGCGGTGGGCGTGCCTGGAGGGCCGCGAGCACGGGTTCCAGGGGCACCAACCCCAGCTTGAGTGCGATGTTCAGCTCATCCAGCACCACCAGCTGGAAGGCGGGATCGGCGAGAAAGCCGGCCGCCCGCTCCCAGGCGGCCATGGCGGCGCGGCGGTCAAGGTCAGGGTCCTGGGTCTCCCAGGTGAACCCCTCGCCCATCACGTGGTATTCCAGCTCCGGGAAGCGCCGAAAGAAGGCCTCCTCCCCCGTGGCGAAGCTGCCCTTAATGAACTGCACCACCGCTACCCGCATGCCATGGCCCAGCGCACGGGCGACCATGCCGAAGGCGGACGAGCTCTTGCCCTTGCCGTTGCCGGTGTTGACCACCAGCACGCCGCGGTCGATCTGGGCCCGGGCCACCCGGGCGTCGACGATCTCCTTCTGACGTTCCATGCGCCGGCGGTGACGCTCCCGGGCGGCCTGATCGGCGCCGGCCTCGCTCACCGGGAGACCGGACCCCGGCCCACCTGACTGGCTGCAGTCCGCGGAGACAACGAGAGGTGGATGATGGCCGCCATCCCGACGTAGGCGAACAGGGCCAGCAGGGTCCCGGGCAGATAGTCAACCAGGCTGTGGGCAAAGCCGACCAGGCTGACATCGGCGAAGCGCCCGGAGAACAGGTAGAAGCCCCCGCTCGCGAACAGCTCCGACGCCAGCCCGCCAACCAGCAGGGCCCCGGCAAGTGCCAGCAGGGTCGAGACCGACTCCCGGTGGCTCCCCGCATACCAGCGCCCGGCGCCCCAGACGGCCCCGTAGGCCGGAACAAGCAGCCAGTAGGCCGGCGTCAGGCAGTAGCCGCTCACCCCGCCCCAGCCGATGGCAGTGAGGTCGATCAGGGTGGCGGAGGCGAACAGGCTTGCGAATCCCCACGCGGAGCGCAGATAGAAGCCGGCCAGAAAGAACAACGCCAGGGAGGCATCCGGCAGGTGCTGCCCGAGCGGCGCGAACTGCTGCCCGCGGGTCGCCGCCATCAGGGCGGCCAGGGCGAGCCCAATCAAGACGCGGGAACGAGTGTCAGCGGAATCGGTCATGGGTGCGGTCTCCCGTGGGGACATGGGCCGGCGCCGGTCGCGCACGCGGCCCTGGTGGCTCTTCATTGTAGAGGCTCTGTCGCCATCGGCTCCAGAGAAACCCCGGCCTGCGCGCCGCGCAAGCACAAGCTGCCGCCCGGCGGGAGTGAATTGGAATGTGCTTCAGGGTCCGCCAGCAACCCACCGACCCTTAAGTCGAAGGTGCAACAGTTGCCATACGTCCACCAACTGATGAAACTGCCTCCCGCCGAGTCTGTACCGACTGCGGCAGCCACCGCGGGCCCCCAACCCTCCAGACGAACCCAGAGCCACCCCGAAATCACATGGAACAGAGCCAACTGAGCTGGATCGCCAACTTCATCTGGGGCATCGCCGACGACGTGCTGCGGGACCTGTACGTCCGCGGCAAGTATCGGGACGTGATCCTGCCCATGACGGTGCTTCGCCGCCTGGATGCGGTGCTGGAGCCGACCAAGCAGGCCGTGCTCGACATGAAGACCGCCCTCGATCGGGCGGGCATCGCTGCGCAAGAACCTCGGCAAGAAGAACTGCGAGCTGTCCGACGAGGACCTCCAGCGCATCTGCGACACCTTCCTCGCCTTCGAGGACACCGAGCAGTCCAAGATCTTCCCCAACGCCGCCTTCGGCTACTGGAAGGTCACGGTCGAGCGTCCCCTGCGTCTCAAGGGCATCGACCCGGACCGGGCCTACAACCCAAAGGAGATCAAGGCCCTGAAGGAAACCGCCGAGCGGGCAGAGGATGCACCGCCGGTCATCAAGAAGATCCACAGGCGGGGGGGCGACCGCTGCGCGGCTGTTCGGCACCATCGCGGCAAGCTGTCGTGGTCAGCGAGCCCGACCCCGACCTGCGCGACACCGAGCAGGTGCCCCTGCTGGAGGAGGGCGGTATCGTCGCCTTCCTCCGCCGCGAGGTGCTGCCCCATGCCAATGACGCCTGGTACGTCCCGGACAGCATCAAGACCGGCTACGAGGTCAGCTTCACCCGCTACTTCTACAAGCCGCAGCCCCTGCGCACCCTGGAGGAGATCCGCGCCGACATCCTGGCGCTGGAGCGGGAGACGGATGGTTTGCTGGGTGAGATTGTCAGTGGCGGGGCGGGCGCACCGCGCCCAGAGGTTTGATCCCCGCGGCCAGCGATTCTGGCCGGCATCGACCGCCGCGGGCGGACGTCAGGTGGCCCGGCGCCCGAGGGGGTGCTCAACGCCCATGCCATCGCCGCAACCACGCTATCATGGCAAACTGATGGCACATCATGATGGCACACGAGGGGCCCATGAAGAACATCACCATTCGCGGCATCGACGACCCGCTGGACCAGGCCCTCAGGGCCGTCGCCGACCGGGACGCCAAGAGCGTCAATCAACTAGTCCTCGACGTGCTCAAGGAGCGCTTCGGGTTGGCCAAAGAGGCGCGCCACAGCACCCGTCATCATGACCTGGACCGCCTTTTCGGCACCTGGGGTGCGGAGGAGTATCAGGCGATTCAGGGCGCGGTGGAGGAGCAGCGTACCCTGGACCCCGAGCTGTGGTCATGCGACGCGCACTGATCGACACCAACATCTACTCGCTGGCCATGCGGGGCGATGCCGAGGTGGTAGATCGCCTGCAACACCTCGACGAGATCGGCTTTTCCGTCGTCAGCCTCGGCGAGCTGCTGGTCGGCTTCCGAACCGGCAGCCACGGGACCAAGCGCATCGAGGGCGACATCGCCTGGCAGGCGGATGAGGACCATTCCCCCTGCCTGGACTTCCGCGCTGAGGTGCGTTCAGACAGCGGTTGGCCGCTGTTCGTACGGGGCAGCTACAATCCGCTCATCGCGGCCCTGTCCTACAACCTCATCCTGAAGAGGATCACCACAACCCCCAATGCCACCAGGTGGCTAGCCGTTCAACAAAGGTGTTGCGACACTCACGAATTTTTCTTTGGAATCAAATTGTTGCGATACAAAATCGCCAGGAAGATATCTCCCGGAGCATTTGCACCCATAAGTGACTGATTTTCTAAAAGAAAACTGGCACTAAGCAACACCTTTCGCCAGCGGCTAGACCAGGTGGGCGAGTGCCACAAGCACCGGTGGACGGAACGATTCCGCGACAAGGAAGCCTATGCCCCACCGGACATCACTGCCTCGGCGGCGCAGCCGGTGGACGTCTGGCGCCAGTTCTGCGCCGAGGCAAGGAGTGACCATCAGGGACAGCTGCTCGCCCCACGCCCACACACTGGAGACCTGTTCCTATGAACGTGGCCAATCCGTGTGCGGATTTGCAGCGCGCGATGGGGGAGCTGTTCTCCTGCGCCCCGCAGGGTGAGTATCAGCGTGTCCGCACGCCGTACCTCTACCCGGATGGCGACAATATCGACATCTTCCTAAAGACAACAGGCGACCTGACCACCGTGTCGGACCTCGGTGAGACGCTGCGCTGGTTGCGCTCTCAGACCCTCTCGCCGCGCCGTTCGCCTAAGCAGAACGCCCTGATCGCGGATGTTTGCCTGACCCATGGGGTGGAACTCTACAAGGGCATGGTGCTAGCCCGCAGCCGGCCGGCAAGCTCCCTGGCAGAGGTCACGACGCGGGTGGCGCAGGCGTGTCTGCGGGTGTCCGACCTGTGGTTCACCTTCCGGACCCGCACCGTCGAGTCCGTCACTGACGAGGTTGCAGATTTCCTCGCAGAGCGGCGCTTGGGCTTTGACCGGGGTGAAAGACTGGCGGGGCGATCCGGCCGGGGCTGGACGGTGGACTTCCATGTGCGCGCGCCGGCCCGTAGCTCGCTGGTCTACGTCCTAAGCACTGGCAGCCGCTCTGCTGCTAGCTCCGTGGCCGAACATGTGGTGGCCGCTTGGTTTGACCTGAACCACCTGGCCGCTGGACTGGAAGCGCTCCGCTTCGTCAGCCTATTCGACGACACCGTCGATGTCTGGGCGGAGGAGGACTTCCGCCTTGTCGAGCCGTTGTCCATCATCGCGCGCTGGTCTCAACCCGATGGCTTTGCCGAGGTGCTAGCGGAGGCAGCTTGACTCCCAGTCCTGAGGATGTCTGGAACCGTTGCTGGTCGGTTAGCGGCGTGCCTCTCATCCCGCTCATCCAGGCCACTTGAGCAGGCCCTCGACCTGCCGGCGGCGCTATGAACTTGACAGACACCACCGAGCGCGGCCTCGAACGGCTGATCTGCACGGCCCTGACCGGCTCGGCCTGCGAGCCGGGCGCTGCCGCGGTCGAGCCGCTGGTCGAGCGGCGAGCGGCTTACGGCGTCGGCTGGATCTGCGGCGAGCCGCGAGGACTACGACCGCGAGTACTGCGTCGACCTGGCCCAGCTCTCGGCCTTCCTGCGCGCGACGCAGCCGGAGGCTCGCCGAGGCGCTCGACCTCGACGAGGACGGCCCGACCCGGCGCAAGTTCCTCGCCCGCCTCCAGGGCGAGATCACCAAGCGCGGCACCATCGACGTGCTGCGCCACGGCATCAAGCACGGCCCGCACCACCTCGACCTCTTCTACGGCACGCCCTCGCCGGGCAACGCCAAGGCCGCGGAGCGCTACGCGCCAGAACCGCTTCAGCGTCACCCGCCAGCTCCGCTACAGCCGCGACGAGACCCAGCTCGCGCTCGACCTGGGCCTCTTCATCAACGGCCTGCCGGTCGCCACCTTCGAGCTGAAGAACAGCCTGACCAAGCAGACGGTCGAGGACGCCGTCCAGCAGTACAAGCGCGACCGCGACCCGCGCGAGCAGCTCTTCGAGTTCGGCCGCTGCGTGGTGCACTTCGCCGTGGACGACCACGAGGTGCGCTTCTGCACGCACCTCAAGGGCAAGGCCTCCTGGTTCCTGCCCTTCAACCAGGGCTGGAACGACGGCGCCGGCAACCCGCCCAACCCGGACGGCCTCAAGACCGACTACCTCTGGAAGCGCATCCTCACCCGCGAGGGCCTGACCGACATCCTGGAGAACTACGCCCAGGTCGTCGAGACGAAGGACGCCGAAGACCGGCCGGAAGAAGGCGGTGCAGATCTGGCCGCGCTACCACCAGCTCGACGTGGTGCGCAAGCTCCTGGCCGACGCCGGGCCAGCACGGCGCCGGCCGGCGCTACCTGATCCAGCACTCGGCGGGCAGCGGCAAGTCGAACTCCATCGCCTGGCTCGCGCACCAGCTGATCGGCCTCGCGAAGGACGACGCGCCGGTCTTCGACTCGATCATCGTCGTCACCGACCGGCGCATCCTCGACCAGCAGATCCGCGACACCATCAAGCAGTTCGCCCAGGTGGGCGCGACCGTCGGGCCACGCCGAGCACTCCGGCGACCTGCGCAAGTTCATCGCCGAGGGCAAGAAGATCATCATCTCCACGGTGCAGAAGTTCCCGTTCATCCTCGACGAGATCGGCAGCGAGCACCGCGGGCGGCAGCTTCGCCATCATCATCGACGAGGCGCACTCGAGCCAGGGCGGCCGGACCTCGGCGGCGCTGTCGATGGCGCTCTCGGACGGCCGGGGCCGAGGAGGACGACGAGACGCTCGAGGACCCGATCAACCGGCTCATGGAGGCGCAAGAAGCTGCTGCCCAACGCCAGCTACTTCGCCTTCACCGCCACGCCCAAGAACAAGACGCTGGAGATCTTCGGCGAGCCCGAGCCGCAGCCGGACGGCACGGTCAAGCACCGCCCCTTCCACAGCTACACGATGAAGCAGGCGATCCAGGAGGGCTTCATCCTCGACGTGCTGCAAGCACTACACGCCGGTCGAGAGCTACTACAAGCTGGTCAAGACGGTCGAGGGCGACCCCGAGTTCGACACCAAGCGGGCGAAGAAGAAGCTGCGCCGCTACGTCGAGAGCCACGACCACGCCATCCGGCTCAAGGCCGAGATCATGGTCGACCACTTCCACGAGCAGGTGCTGGCGCTCGAGCAAGATCGGCGGCCAGGCGCGGGCGATGGTGGTCACCAGCGGCATCGAGCGGGCCATCCAGTACTTCCACGCCATCCGCGCCTACCTGGCCGAGCGCAAGAGCCCGTACCAGGCCATCGTCGCCTTCTCCGGCGAGCACGAGTACGGCGGCGCGAAGGTCACCGAGGCGTCGCTCAACGGCTTCCCGTCGCAGCGAGATCGCCGACAAGATCCAGGAGGACCCGTACCGCTTCCTGATCTGCGCCGACAAGTTCCAGACCGGCTACGACGAGCCGCTGCTGCACACGATGTACGTGGACAAGCTGCTCTCCGGCATCAAGGCGGTGCAGACGCTGTCGCGCCTCAACCGCGCGCACCCGCAGAAGCACGACGTGCTTCGTGCTCGACTTCATGAACGACGCCGACACGATCCAGGCGGCGTTCGCCGACTACTACCGCACGACGATCCTGGCCGAGGAGACCGACCCGAACAAGCTGCACGACCTGAAGGCGGCGCTCGACGGCTGCCAGGTCTACACGCCGGCGCAGGTCGACGAGCTCGTGGCGCTCTACCTCGGCGGCGCCGACCGCGACCAGCTCGACCCGATCCTCGACGCCTGCGTCGCCGTCTACAAGGAGCAGCTCGACGAGGACGGCCAGGTGGACTTCAAGGGCAAGGCCAAGGCGTTCCTGCGCACCTACGGCTTCCTCGTCGTCGATCCTGCCCTACACCAACGCCGAGTGGGAGAAGCTCTCGATCTTCCTGAACTTCCTGGTCCCCAAGCTGCCCGCCCCGATCGAGGAGGACCTGTCCAAGGGCATCCTCGAAGCCATCGACATGGACAGCTACCGGGTCGAGAAGCAGGCGGCGGTGAAGATCCAGCTCGCCGACGCGGACGCCGAGATCGAGCCGGTGCCGACCACCGGCGGCGGCCGCAAGCCCGAGCCGGAGCTGGACCGGCTCTCGAACATCCTCAAGACCTTCAACGACCAGTTCGGCAACATCCCCTGGACCGACGCCGACCGCGTGCACAAGCTCATCACCGAGGACATCCCGAGCCGCGTCGCGGCCGACACCGCCTACCAGAACGCCAAGAAGAACTCCGACAAGCAGAACGCCCGCATCGAGCACGACAAGGCCCTGGCGCGGGTGATGACGGCCGTGCTGAAGGACGACACGGAGCTGTTCAAGCAGTTCATGGACAACGAGTCGTTCCGGCGCTGGCTGACCGACACGGTCTTCGGGCTCACCTACGAGCCCGCCGGTGAACAAGGCGCGGCAAGGCCATGACCCTGACCCTCTACACCCTGCTGCTGCGACTGCTCCTTCCGCTTGCCCTGGCGCGGCTTTATTGGCGCAGCCTTCGTGCGCCGGCCTATCGGCAACGGGTGGCGGAGCGGCTGGTCCGAGAGCAGCCCCCTGCCCCGCCAGCGGACGTCTGGGTCCACGCGGTCTCGGTGGGAGAGGTACAGGCGGCAGCACCGATCATCCGTCATCTGCTCGGGCGGGACCCGCCGCTGCGGGTGCTGGTGACCACCACCACGCCCACGGGTGCCGCGCGGCTCTTGGAGCTGTTCGGCGACACGCTGACCCATCGCTACACGCCCTTTGACCTGCCGGAGATGGTCGGCCGCTTCCTCTACCGGGTGAACCCACGCCTGGCGCTGGTGATGGAGACCGAGATCTGGCCCAACACCCTGGCCGAGGCGGCCCGGCGCGGCATCCCGGTCATCCTGGCCAACGCGCGGCTGTCGGAGCGCTCGGCGCGGGGCTACAGGCGCTTTCAGCCCCTGATCGGGGAGACGCTCCGGCGCTTCAATCTGATCGCCGCCCAGGGCGAGGCCGACGCCGCGCGCTTCCTGGACCTGGGCGCGGACCCGGGACGGGTGCAGGTCACGGGCAGCATCAAGTTCGACCAGCGTCTGCCCGCGAGCCTGCAAGAGCAGTCCGAGGTGATGCGACGCACCTGGGGGCCGCGGCCGGTCTGGGTGGCCGCCAGCACCCACGAGGGCGAAGACGAGCCGCTGCTCGCCGCCCACCGGAGGATCCGCGAATCGGTGCCAGACGCCCTGCTGGTGCTGGTGCCGCGTCACCCGGAGCGCTTCGACCGCGTGGCCGCCCTGGTGGCGCGGGAGGGCTTCCCGCTGACGCGCCGCAGCGGCCGCGCCCCGTGCGGCGAGGATACGGCGGTCTATCTCGGCGACACCATGGGGGAGCTCCCGGTGTTTCTTGCGGCGGCCGACGCCGCCTTTATCGGCGGCAGCCTGGTGCCAACGGGCGGTCACAACCTGTTGGAGGCGGCGGCGGCCGGGGTTCCGGCGGCCACCGGGCCCCACGTCTTCAACTTCACTGCCATCGTCGACCTGCTGATCGCGGCTCAGGCGGCGGTTGTGGTGCGCGGTTCCGACGAGCTGGCGGCACTCATGGCACGCTGGCTCACTGACGCGGCGGAGCGGGCCCGCGTCGGGGAGAACGGGCGCCGCGTGGTAGAGCAGAATCGCGGCGCCCTGGACCGCCTGACCGACCTGATCGAGGCGCGCCTGGCGGCACCCGGCGGGCCTACTGATCGCCCTTTTTGAACAGGGACCAGATCTCCAGGAAGCACGCCTGGGAGGAGTCCCCAAACCACTCGAAGCCCACCGACTCGCTGCACACCACCTGGATGCCGGCGCGGCGCATACGCGCCAGCACCTTCACCTTGTAGGCGGGCCTGAGGGAGGTCCTGGTAGTCTCAGGGCTGCAGGCCGGCAACCGCCTGCACGAGACCCCGTGAGCCTGGCCGGAGGACGACCGGAGTGTGCGCAGAGGGCGCTCGCGCAGGCAAGAAGTGGCCGGCCGCCGCGGATCAATAGGTGGGCATGGACGGATCGACGTCCCGCGCCCAGGCGGCGACGCCGCCCTCCAGGTTGACTACTCGTGCAAAGCCCTGGTGCTCCAGGAAGCGGGCCACCTGGTAGCTGCGGATGCCGTGGTGACAGATACAGACGATCTGGCGCCCGCGATCGAGCCGATCCAGGGCGCCGGGGATCTGATTCATGGGCAGGGACTGGGAGCCCTCGATTCGGCAGATGCCGAGCTCCCAGGGCTCACGAACATCCAGCAAAAGGGGCTCGTCGCCATCAGGGGCCCGCTTCAGGAGCTCCGCGACTGCCCGGGGCCCGAGATTACGCACCAGGCCTCCCAATCAGAACTCGAATCCCTGGGGCTCGGGCACTTGGGGGAGCGCCGGGGCGACGGTCTCGAACAGATTCTCACGGCGGAAATCGCGGGCCCCCACCCGGGTCACGAGGCGCGCCTCCATGACGGGGCCCTCGCCGACGATGCAAAAGAGCCGCCCGCCCAGGGCCAGTTGGTCCTCCAGGAGCGCTAGGGGATCGGGGCTCGGCAGGGAGCCGTTGACGGCGATCACGTTGAAGGGCGCACCCGTGGTGGGACCGGCCAGGGCGTCCGCCTCCAGGATCTCGACCCGCGTCAGACCCAGAGCGGCAAGACGCTCTCGGGCACCCGCGGCCAGCTCGGGGTCGGTCTCCACCCCCACCACTCGGCCGCCGAGGCGGCTGAGGCAGGCGGTGACGTAGCCCGTGCCGCTGCCGATCTCCAGCACCTTGTCCCCGGGCTGGACGTTCAGTGCCTGAAGCATACGCCCCACCACCTTGGGGGCCAGCATCGCGCGGCCCTCCGCGATCGGCACCTCGATGTCCGCGTAGGCCAGGCCCTGATAGGCATCGGGGACGAACCGCTCGCGCCCGATCGCCGCCATCACGTCCAGCACGCGGTCGTCCAGCACCCACCAGGGGCGAACCTGCTGCTGAATCATGTTGAACCTGGCACGTTCACTCGAGCTGTCCACGCGGGGACCTCCGGGACTTGGCAGTGGTTGGGTGGAGTGGGGCGCGCGGAAGCCTACGAAGTTTGGGGCTGAGCCGCAACCTCGCTCGCCTTCCTCTGGCTCCGCCGGACCGGGCCTGTGGTATCGTCTGTTCGGCATCCGGGGCCTGCGGGCCCGCTTGCCGCGGGCCCATCCTCCAAACCGGCTATTTCTCCGAACGAGATCCCATAACACCCAGGAGCCGACCATGCGCGGACGTCTCGCCTTTGCCGCTGTGTTGATCGCTCTCGTCGCCGCGCCAGTCCGAGCGGCCGAGAAGACCGAAGCACCCGCCGACCAGGGTCCGACGGAGGCGGACATCCGCGCCGCCTACCGGTCGAAAATCACCTGGATCAACGCGGCCAGCCGCAAGTTTCTGGGCGAAAAGGCCGCGACCGAAGTCCAGATCGGCGTGGCCAAGCTGACCTTGGTCGAATGCAATTCCATCGCCGACCACGCGGGCGATTACCTCTGCAGCGTGCTTGTCGAGTCCAGCCTGGGGGATGCGGAAACGGAAACCAAGCGGGTGGAGTTGGTGCTGGTCAAGGAAGAAGGCGCCTGGGAGGTGCAATGAAGGGGGAACATCCCCGCACCCAGGAACCTGGGAGCGAGCGCCATCGCCTCCCGGTCAGCTCGAACGTCATCAAGTTACGAGCCCGCTTTGGATCCCATAACGGGGAGCGCAAGGCGCACCGCGACTGACAGCTCCGAGTCGACGGCCTTCCCTCGGCTGACGCGATTCAGCCATTACGACAGAGGAAGACTTCATGCGCATCACCCTCGTTCACCCCGCCGGCTTCAATTTCGTACCGGGGCAACCCGACTTTTCCGTTCTGGCCAATCGAATGCCGCCGATCGGCATCATGCAACTGGCTTCCTGGCTGGAAAAATTCGGTCATCGCGTTGCCTTACATGACTGCCTTGGTCCCTACGCGCCACCCACCATTGCCGAGAATGCCGAAATCGTGCTGGCCACCGAGCCGGAAATGGTCGGCTTTTCGGCAACCACTTCGGGCTTCATGGACGCATTCGAGATCGCGGCCTACATTCGCGAGCGCCGACCTGAGATCAAGATCGTTTTCGGTAATGTCCATGTTTCGTCGCTGGGGGCACCGATTCTCGAACATTTCCCGGAGATCGATTACCTGGTAGTCGGCGAAGGCGAAGGCGCCATGCTGGAACTGGCCGACGGCAAGCCGCCCAGTGAGATCGGCAACCTGATCTACCGCGACGAAACCGGCAAGATCCGGATCAATCCCCGCCGCGACCGCATTCTCGACCTCGACGAACTGCCTTTCCCGGCTTATGAAAAGCTCGCCGGGTTTCCGCGTGCCTATCACCTGCCCCTGTTTGCCTACGAGAAGCGCTACGGGGCGACGATGGTCACATCGCGGGGTTGTCCCTACACCTGCTCCTTCTGCGACCGAACCGTGTTCGAGCGGCTTTACAAGACCAATTCGGCGCAATACACGTACGACCACATGAAGTACCTGCGGGACAACTTCGGGGTCCACCACATCAACATGTACGATGACCTGTTCACAGCCAAGAAGCAGCGGGTCATGGATTTGTGCGATCTGTTGATCGAAAGGCCGCTCGGCATCCAGTGGAACTGCGCGATCCGCACCGGCCATACGTCGGACGAGATGCTGGCCAAGCTCAAGCAGGCCGGCGTGCTGATGGTCTCGATGGGCATCGAATCGGCCGACCCGGCGATGATGGAGCGCCACAAGGCCGGCGTCACCCTGGACGCGGTCCGCACTACGGTCCGTCAGATCCACGCCGCCGGGATGCGGGCCAAGGGCCTGTTCATATTCGGCATGCCGGGCGAAACACCGGAAACGGTCAAGACGACCAGCGATTTCATCCTGTCGCTGGAACTCGATGATATGAACATGACCAAGTTCAGCCCCTTGTATGGTGCGCCGATCTGGGATGAGTGCGTGTCAGGGGTTCCGGCGATTTCATCGAAGACTGGCGCCTGATGAATTGCCTGAACTTCGTTTTCCTGCCGCACGGCTTCAAGTCGCGTGAGGAAATGGATGCGCTGTACAACTGGCATGTCAAACGCTTCTACGACAGCAAGGGTTATCGCCGCCGCTTTGCCAAGCGCCTGTGGCAGCATCGCTGGAGCCTGTGGCACGTCCTCAAGCACCTGCCGGAAACCGTTGCTGCCGCCCGCTATTTCAGCGCCAACAAGGAACAGCTGGAAAAGGCCCAGCGCGAATTCAAGCTGCATCCACGCCAGCCGGTAGGCATCAAACCTTTCCTAAGCCCGGAACTGCAGGTCGACAACATCGTCTCCATGTCGCCTGTGAAGATTTCGCGACGCGAAGCCATGAAAATGGCCACTATGGCGATCGAGGAATCAAGTTCCTGCTGCATGCCGGCCGCCTCGCAGGCAGCGGTATAAGGAGGATCCTGGGGGGTATTAAACGTGACGAAAGCAGTGGAATTTTGACGGGCTGCTTGTGACGATTTCCTCACGACCTGTCAGCGACGCAGTGCGACTCAGGTCCCTCCAATATCCCGTAGCGGTGGAAAAGACCGATCAGGCCTCGGACCCGCGCCTCGACTCCCTCTCGGCCAGCGCCAGGACCCAGTTCTCCCTTGACCGGCGGCGCTTGGACCGACTGCTCCGTTTCATCGCGCAGACACGCGGCCAGATCCGCAACCTCGGCGCCGCCGTCCAGGGCCGTGATCAGCCAGGCAGCCCAGGGATCCAGATCCAGGTTGCCGTGATCCCTGGTGGGCACCTGGGAATGTCCTGCCTCCACCAGAGCGCGGACAAGACCGCGGACCCGGGGTCGGTGCGGAAGCGCTTGTTCCAACCGCCGGGGACGAAGCCGAGCGGCGATCGCCCCGCGGGCGAAGAGCCCGAAGAGCTCGGCGAGTAGGGCATCGACGTCCTCCGCCAGTACCCCGCCCCCCGCTTCCAGTACCAGGCGTCTCGCGTCTGGGACCAGCGCCGGCAGCGACGCGGCGTCCGGATAGGCCGCGGCCAGGGCGGAGAGTACGGCCTTGGTCAGCGGATGGCTGACGGCGACTACCTCGTCGTCTGGACGTTGAAAGGACACCGAACGCGGGTCCCACAGACGCAGCTTCGCTGGTGGACGCAGATCCGCCGAGAAGCTAAAGGCGGCGAAACGCTCCAGGGAGATCGCCTCGTCCGCGTCCAGGTCGGAACGGATCAGGAGGCTCTGGCGAAAGTTGCGGTTCGATAGGAAATCGAGCCACTGCTCCAGCTCAAGACCGTCACCGATGTCCTCGAGGGCCGCCTCCACCCCGTCCCCCAGACTGGACGGAAACAGGGTGTGCAGCGCCGTGTCGCACAGGTAGCGCAGGCCGGCCGCCTCGCAGGCCCGGGCGAAGTCCCGGAAGAGGACCGGATGGTTGTGCTCCGCCAGGAACTCGAAATAGAGATAACTCGCAGGCGCCGCCCGAACCCGCCGGATCTCCTCGCGTAGATACCGGGCGGCCTCCCCGGGCAGATCGGTCAGACCCCTGCCGAGACGCTCCAATGCCCCCTGCGCAGTAGCGAGGCGTTCCCGCGGCTCGTCCAGTCCCCGGCAGGCGTCAAGGAGGATATCCCGCAGGGCGCCGCGCATGCGCCACCCGGGCAGCACGTTGTAGCTGAGATAGAGGATGCCATCGGGGGCCAGGACGCGGCGGGCAAGCCACAGCAGGCGCTCCCGGACCAGCGGCGGGACCCAGGAATAGACACCGTGGGCGATGACGTAGTCGAAGGTACCGAGTGTCGGGTCGGTCTCCGGATCGAGATCCAGGATGTCCCCCTGACGGAGGCCCACATTGGCAAGACCGAGTCGGGCGATCAGGCGGTTGCCCTCGTCCACCTGGGCAACGGACCGGTCGATGCCGAGCAGGCGGGCGCCGGGCAACCCCTCGGCCATGGGGATCAGGTTGCCCCCGGTGGCGCACCCGAGCTCCAGCACCCGACAGTGGGCCGACTCCGCCGCCTCCACCCCCATCAGCCGGCCGAGGACGGCGAGCGACTCGGGGTGGGTCTCAGGGATGCAGATGCTGTCGTAGAAAAGTGTGTCGTAGGCGTCCACAGGCGCTCGGCAGTCTGACCGGCCCCAATGGTGCGTGGGACGGCGTCGATGGGAAACCGCTGGTGCGACAGACGTGGCCTTCTACCGCAGATCGTCCAGATTCGCGCAGATTCCTTTCCGGTAGTCGCTAATCAATCCGTGTCTTGGTGCGGGACCAGAGCGCGCGCCTCCCACGGCTCAGAATCTCCCGGTCTACCCGGGAAGACCTCGGCAATGCCTCGATCCGAAAAGAAGAAGGCCGGCGACCCCTCGGGGTCGCCGGCCTTCGACTTGTTGTGGTACGCGTCGCGGCGGGCCGCGGTGCGCCGTCAGGCGGCGACGCGCAACTCGACCGCATGTGGCCAAGAACCCAAGCGGCGGCGCTCCTGCTCCACGTCGATGGCAAAGAGGTGATTGAGGACGCTCAGGGCCTCGTCCAGGGTCTGGCACTGCCACTCATTGGTCACCGTGTGGTAGGTCCAGTCTTCCACGTGGTAGCAAAAATGCCCGCCCTTGGAGGCCGCTTCGGCGTCGTAGCGCAGTTGATAGCCGGTCCGAGTGTGGTCGTCCCACTTGTAGCGAATCTGATTCTCTGTTTGGTTCAACATGTCTGGCCTTCCGCAATGATCTGAATTTCTGCTCGATGCCCTGGGCTTGGCGGATCCCGGTCCGGGTAACGTGTCGGCCCTTGGTCCGTACTGAATGAACACCCGTTCAGAGCCAGATGTGTCCTTTCAGTCACATGCTTATTCGGTACAGTTGCAGCTTAGTACAAAAATGACACAAAGGACAACCCTAACTTGAAAATTTGTGCGTAAGTTACCGATTCTTAAGATTACAGAAAAGTCATGAGGGTGATCACGGCAGCAGGAATTTTCCGCTTGAAACAACACGCCCCACCCATTTTTAACCGCCCGAGGCGCAGATAGCACCACTCATCGGCGAGTTGTTGTTCTGAAGACACAGTTATCCGGAGGTGCGAACTGACGACTGACTAGTGGCTTAGCGCCCGGCGCAGTGGACCAGGGCTGATCGGAACGCAATGGCGTTGCACGCCCCTTTGGTCGGGGCAATTCAGCCGCCGCCGCTCCCGCCCAGTCCGAGAGGGTCGGAAGGGTCGATGGCGTCCATGAATGGCAGCTTGCGGTCGCTATGGGTCACCTGGTAGACGAGACCCATCCAGTTGCCCAACACTCCCTCGGCGGTGTCGTGCCAAGTGTTGTCCAGGCGCCGGCTGATCAGTCCCTCGGGCAGCGGCGGCGGCGCCAGGCCACGTTCCATGGCGAGCCTCCCCTGGGCCTCATGCTCGTCCAGGATGGAACGGGACTGCAGACAGAAGTAGTGCTCGGGGAAGGGCGGGTAGTCCGGACGCTCGCCGGTAGCGAAGCGGTTGACCTCCCGCTTGTATTCCTTGAGCAGCGAGATGGTGTCGTATTCGGGGTGACCCTGGAAAAACACCTGGCGAAAGCCGTCCGGACTCACTGCCAGGTGCACCCCGACACCCGCGCTCTCCACCAGCACACGCAGACCGGCGGCGTCGAACTGGTCGCGGCCGATCTCGTTGAAGCGCGAGTGAGGCACGTCGAACAGGGTATTGACGGTGCTGACCAGTGGATGGAAGCGCTCCACCACCCGGTGCGGGAAGACGCCCCAGCACTTGGGCCCCAGCGGCCTGCGCCGCTGGCCGTAACGGAACTGCAGCACGGCGTGCGTGGCGAGGCAGGAGCAGAGGGTGGAGCTGACGTTCTCCCAGGCCCACTCCACGACCTCGATCAGCGGTCCCCAGAATGGCTCGCCGGCGAGGTCGGGACCCGTCACATTGGCCCCCGTGATGATGAGGGCGTCGAGTCCGTCCTCCCGGATGCGATCGAATGGCTCATAGAAGCGGCGCACGTGCTCGCGCGCCTTGGCGGAGCGCTCAAGTGGGTCCAGGGTGAATGGGTGAACGTAGAACTGGGCGATCTGGTTGCTCTGTCCGACCAGCCGGAAGAACTGGCGCTCTGTGGCCTCCAGCGCCGCATCCGGCATCATGTTCAGGAGGCCGATGTGCAGCTCGCGGATGTCCTGATGCAGGGCCCGGTCCGGGTCCAGGATCTTGTGGCCGGCGGCCCGCAGGTGGGCGAAGGTAGGCAGGTCATTGTGGGCGACGATGGGCATGACGGCGTTCCTGGACGATCACTGCGACCCGGTCCTGGCGATGGCAGCATCCAGCAGCTGCATGAAATCCCGCTCGTCCCGAACCGCCGCCACCTCCTGCGAGGACACCGTGTAGCCATGGGGCCGGGCGATGGCCTCGTAGCGGGGAACCCGCGAATGGAAGAGCCGCGGAAAGACCCAGCGGGTGAAGTCGTCCGGCTCGATCTGCGCCACATACTCGAGACCCTGCGCCGCCAGGTAGTCCTTGACCGCCGTGCGCAGGAATTCGGACCTGTAATAGAGCGGCTTGGGGTCCGCCTGGGCTCGCTGGATCAGTTTAATCTCGTCCGCCTCCGGTACCCGGATGTAGAGGATCAGGCTGTACTGGGCCAAGAGGTCGATGACCCGCGGCTCATCCAGCTCGCACAAGCTGCCGCCGACGTCATTGACCAGGTTGGCGTAACCGTAGATCTCCTGGGCCTTCCGGATGAAGTCCGGCACATCGAGCATGGCCGCGATCTCCGCCTCGCGATACAGGGCCTGGCGGCGGTTGAACTCCGCCAGCGGCAGCCCACCGAGCTCGGGGTTGCCCAGCTTTCCAACAAAGCTCAGGACCGGCCCCAGGTCGGTGACCTTGATGTTGTTGCGAATGAAGATCCAATCGCTGCGCAGCAGGTCGCGCAGGAACGGGTCGCGCATCGCGTGGGCCTTGACCAGGTCCAGGATGTGCTCGTCCAGATAGCGGGTGCCGATGCGGTAGTCCCCCGAGTAGTGGAACCAGTCGCTGCGCCGGAGCATGTCCGAGAGATAGGTCTTGCCCACGCCCGACATGCCGAGCAGGGTCACGCACTTGTGGGGCCAGGCGCGGAATTCTTCGACCGTGAATTTCATGGGGCTGGTTCTTACGGTGGCTTGGGGTCCACGGCTGGGCGTTGAAGGGCGGGGATGTTAAGGCAGTCGGCCCGGCGATGGCCAGGTTCCCGGCGGCGCCTGGGCGGTGGCTCGTCGAGACTGCACGTCGGGCGGTGACATTGCGTATCAGCGCAGTCCCTCCAATGCCTCCCAGCGGTCATAGGCCGCCGCGAGGTCCGACTCCAGCTCGGCGAGGCGCGCCCGGGCCTCGACCACGGCGGCGCCGTCGCCCTGGTAGAGGGCTGGATCCGACAGGCGCTCGTGCAGGGCCTCCTGCTCCTGCTCCAGCGCATCAATGCGCGCAGGCAGCTCCGCGAGCTCCCGGGTCTGCTTGAAGCCGAGCTTGGCCGTGGGGCGCTTCGACTCGTCACCAGCCGCCTTCGGTGCCGCGGCGGGGGCGCCGGCAAGCGTCTTGACCCCGGGGCCCAGCGCCGCTGGCCGCTGACGCAGCCAGTCCTCATAGCCGCCCACGTAATCTCGCACCAGACCATCCCCTTCAAAGACCAGGGTGCTGGTGACAACGTTGTCGAGCAGGGCACGGTCGTGGCTCACCAGCAGCAGGGTGCCGCTGAAGTGGACCAGCAGCTCCTCCAACAGCTCGAGGGTCTCGGTGTCCAGGTCGTTGGTGGGCTCGTCCAGCACCAGCAGGTTGGCGGGGCGGGTGAAGAGCTTGGCGAGCAGAAGGCGATTGCGCTCGCCCCCGGACAGGGCCTTGACCGGCTGGCGCGCGCGCTCCGGGGTGAACAGGAAGTCCCGCAGATAGGACAGAACATGACGGCTAGACCCATCCACCGTGACCTGATCGCTGCCTTCCCCGACGTTGTCCTGGACGGTCTTTTCGGGGTTCAGCTGGGCGCGCAGCTGGTCGAAGTAGGCCACCTGCAGATTGGTGCCCCGGCGGATGGTACCGCCCTGGGGCTCCAAGCCGCCGAGCAACAGCTTCAACAGGGTGCTCTTGCCCACCCCGTTGGGGCCGATGATGCCCACCTTGTCCCCGCGCAGGATCAGGGTGCTGAAGTCGCGAATCACGGGCCTGCCGCCCCAGCCAAAGCTGACGGAATCCGCCTCGACCACCAGCTTGCCCGAACGCTCGGACTCGCTGACCTTGATGCGCGCCGTTCCGAGCTCCGAGCGGCGGGCCAGGCGCTCCTCGCGCAGGGCCTTCAGCGCCCGCACCCGCCCCTCGTTGCGGGTGCGCCTGGCCTTGATGCCCTGACGGATCCACACCTCCTCTTCCGCCAGCTTGCGGTCGAATTGGGCGTTGGCCTGCGCCTCCGCGTGGCGGCGCTCCTCCCGGCGGCGCTGGTAATTGGCGTAATTTCCCGGCCAATCGGTCACGTGCCCGCGGTCGAGCTCCAGGATCCGGGTGGCGAGCCGCTGCAGGAAACCGCCGGTCGTGGGTGATGAAGAGGAGCGCCCCGGGGAACTCCTTGAGAAAGCCCTCCAGCCAATCGATGGAGTCGATGTCCAAGTGATTGGTCGGCTCGTCCAAGAGCAGCAAGTCCGGGTCCCGAACCAGCGCCTGGGCCAGCATGACGCGTCGCTGCAACCCGCCGGACAGGGCATTGAAGGGTGACTCGGCATCGAGTCCCAGACGCGAAATGACCCGCTCGGTGCGCTGCTCGATCTCCCAGCCCCCGCGATCCTCCAACTGCTGCTGCACCCGGGCGAGGCGCTCCAGGTCCGCGGCCCCCGATCGGGCCGTAAGTCCATGGGAGAGGCGGAAATATTCGCTGACCAGATCACCCAGGTCTCCCAGCCCCTCGGCCACGATATCGAACACGCTGGCATCCGCGTGATGTGGAATCTCCTGGGCGAGCCGGGCGATGCTGATCCCCTGCCCGGCGCGGGCCGTACCCGAGTCCGCTTGGATCTCCCCGCTGATGATCCGCAACAGCGTGGACTTGCCTGCCCCGTTGCGACCGATGAGACAGATTCGCTCACCGCGCTCAACGGCGAAGGAGACGTCGTCCAGGAGCGGCGGCAGGCCGTAGGAGAGGGTGACGGATTCGAGGCTCAACAGGGTCATGGAGTCTTCCGGCGGGACGGCGACTGAGGCGGGCATCCGGAGGCCGCAGACCGCGAGTGTCCCGGCGAATCGGCAGCGAGGAAGGCAGGTTATCTGGAGGCTGGAAAATTGCAAGGCGCCCAGCGCAGCAGGCCGGGACCCCCGTCCCGAAAAGCGTCCTCGACTCGTATACACTGCTGACCAGACGCTAAAGAACCAAACTCCAAGTGCGGCATTTGCCGGCCCCATTGACTGCCATAGGTGCGCCAACCCCATTGAAGACCCTACCCATGATCGTACGGCTGGCGCGTCTCGCTCCGGCCGCCCTGCTCATGGCCGTCATGGCCGCGCTGGCCGCGTGCGACCGTAGCGGCCCCGGAACCCGCTCTACCGGGGAAATGCCAATCTTCGACGACGCCAGCCTGGCCGCCGGGCGGGCAATCTGGATGGGCACCTGCCGGAACTGCCACCTGTTTGGGGCCGCAGGGGCCCCGGCGGTGACCGACTTTGCGCAATGGAACGTGCGGCTCGGCAAGGGCAAGTCTGCGCTCTACCAGAGCGCCTTGGGCGGGGTCAGAGGCCAAGACGGACAGTACCGTATGCCACCCCACGGTGGTAACCCTCGGCTCTCAGCCGATCAGGTGCGGCTCGCGGTTGACTACAAGATCGCAGCCATCGAACGGCTGCGTGGGCTCCTCGAATAGCGGCCCTTCGGCCGCACCTGACATTCCTTGCTCGCCCGCCCCTTGACCTGGCTCGCCCCCGCGAGTTGGGGTCCCGATTCGGCTTGGAAAGGGCGTCGACTAGGCTTAACTTCTAGCTCTTTGTGGTCGATCGGGAAGCCCCAACAAATCCGTCGGAGCCGCAGTCTTCCACACGGCACGCTTGGGCCGGGCCAAGGCGCGGCCGAATCGACCGACACCTCGCAGACAGGAGTCCTGTCCATGCCGCAGCCCAGCTATCCCGTGCAGCCTGGCCAGTGGGTGCAAGGGGGTGCCACCTTTGTCGACGGCGGAGTGAACTTCTGTGTCTTCTCCCGGTATGCGGAGCGGATGGAGTTGCTGCTGTTTGATCACGAGGAAAGCTTGGAGCCATTCCAGGTCATCGAGCTGAATCCCCGGGACAACCGGACCTTCTTCTTCTGGCACTGTCTGGTGGAGGGGCTACCCTCCGGCACCTACTACAACTGGCGGGCGGACGGACGATGCGACACCCGCGAGACCGGCTGCCGGCTCGACGGGCGCAAGGCCCTGCTGGACCCCTGGGCGACCACCGTCAGCGACCGGCTGTGGAACCGCGAGCTGGCCTGCCGTCCGGGCGACAATCTGCCCACGGCGATGCGCTCCCAAGCGGTTCGGGACGATTACGACTGGGAAGGCGATACACCGCTGCACTTGCCGCTGAACCGCACCATCATCTACGAGATGCACGTCGGCGGATTCACCCGCCACCCGTCGTCCGGCGTGACCCACCCGGGCACCTTCGGGGCCGTGATCGAGAAGATCCCCTACCTCCAGGAGCTCGGCATCACCCACGTCGAGCTGATGCCGGTCATGGCCTTCGACCCCCAGGACGTACCCCCAGAAACGGCGCAACTTGGCCTCGAGAATTACTGGGGCTACAGCACCCACAGCTTCTTCGCGCCCCATCCACACTTCGCTGTGAATCCGAGCCGCGCACGAGACGAGTTCCGGGACATGGTCAAGGCCCTTCACCAGGCGGGAATCGGCGTCATCCTTGACGTGGTCTTCAACCACACCGCCGAGGGCGACGAGGGCGGGCCCACCATCAGCTTCAAATCACTGGGCAACGAAATCTTCTACCACCTGGACATCAAGGACCGCCGCCTCTACCGCGACTACACTGGCTGCGGCAACACCGTAAACTGCAATCACCCCCTGGTGGCCCGCTTCCTGGTGGACTCGCTCCTCTACTGGGTGCGGCAGATGCACGTGGACGGCTTCCGCTTCGATCTCGCCAGCGCGCTCGCCCGCGGTGAGGACGGCAATCCGCAGTACCATGCCCCGTTGCTGTGGCATACGGAGCTGTCACCGGCACTCCACCAGGCCCACATCATTGCCGAGGCCTGGGACGCGGCGGGGCTCTACCAGGTGGGCGACTTCCCGGGGTTTCGCTGGGCCGAGTGGAACGGCCGCTACCGCGACGTGATCCGTGCCTTCGTCCGTGGCGACCCAGGACTGATCGCCGAGGTCGCCACCCGCATCGCTGGCTCGAGTGATCTGTACGAGCCTCGCGGTCGGCTCCCGACCAACTCGGTGAACTTCATCACCTGCCACGATGGGTTCTCGCTATGGGACCTGGTGAGCTACAACCGGAAGCACAACGAGGCCAACGGCGAGTCCAACAAGGACGGACACGACCACAACATCAGCTGGAACTACGGCGTCGAGGGGCCGACCGATGACCCCGAGATCCTCCACCTGCGCCACTGCCAGGCGCGTAATTTCATCGCCATCCTGATGCTGAGCCAGGGCGTGCCGATGCTGCTCAGCGGCGACGAGCTGCTGCGTACCAAGCAGGGCAACAACAACTCCTACTGCCAGGACAACATCACCTCCTGGATCGACTGGGGCGAGCTCGAGCGCAACCGGTCCACGTTCGACTTCGTGCGCGGTCTGATCCGGCTGCGCCGCCGACACCCAGCTGTCACCCGCAGCCGCTTCCTCACCGGCGAGCCGGAACCCGGGCAAACGCTTCCGGACATCTCCTGGCACGGCATCGGCCTCAACAATCCGAATTGGGATGACCCCGAGGGTCGCGCCCTCGCCTTTACACTGGCCGGAACGAGCAGCGAGGAGCCGCCTCTGCACGTCATGCTCAACATGTGGGACCATGACCTGGAATTTGCTGTCCCTGAGGTGGCCGGGCGGCGCTGGCACCTGGCCGTGGACACGGCTGCAGAGCCGTGCGTCATCGAGCGCGAGGCCCAGGCGCCGATTCCGCACGGGCGCGTCAAGGTGGGAGGGCACAGCGTGGTGGTGCTGGAAGGCCATCCTGGTTGATCCAGTCCGACCGAAGCGGTCAACCCACCCCCGAAACTTTGATCCACACGATTAGGAGTCCAGCCATGCAGCTCGGAATGATCGGCCTCGGCCGGATGGGTGCGAACATGGTCCTGCGCCTGATGCGCGCCGGACACCAATGCGTCGTCTTCGACCGGGACCCGTCAGCGATTGGCGCCCTGGTCGCCGAGGGTGCCATCGGCGCCACGAACGTGGCCGACTTCTGCGCCAAACTGTCGCCGCCGCGTCATGCCTGGATCATGGTCCCGGCCGCCGTGGTGGATCCGGTCATCGACGATCTGCTGCCCCATCTTAGCGCTGGCGACACCATCATCGACGGCGGCAACTCAAACTACCGGGACGACATCGCCCACGCCGCGCGGCTCAAGCCAGCCGGTATCCATTTCGTCGACTGCGGCACCAGCGGCGGCGTCTTCGGCCTCGAGCGCGGCTACTGCCTGATGATCGGCGGTGACCCGGAGGCGGTGGAACGGCTCGACCCGGTCTTCGCCGCGCTGGCACCCGGGGCCGGCGATATCGAACGCACGGCTGAACGCAGTGGCCACCACAGCCGTTCCGAGCAGGGTTATCTGCACTGCGGCCTGAATGGCGCCGGTCACTTCGTCAAGATGGTCCACAACGGGATCGAGTACGCCTTGATGGCGGCCTATGCGGAGGGCTTCAACATCCTCCGGCACGCCGGCGCCGGGCTTGAGGATCGGGAGAAGGACGCCGAAACCGCGCCGCTCAGCAACCCGGAGCACTATCAGTACGATATCAATGTCGCCGAGGTCGCCGAGGTGTGGCGGCGCGGCAGCGTGGTCGCCTCGTGGTTGCTCGATCTCACCGCCAACGCCCTGGCGGCGGATCCTCGGCTCGACCAGTTCGGCGGGCGCGTCTCCGACTCCGGCGAGGGCCGCTGGACCTGCCTCGCCGCCATCGAGACCGGTACACCGGCACCCTTGCTGACCACCGCCCTCTATGAGCGCTTCAGCTCGCGCGGGGAGGCGGACTTCGCCAACAAGATCCTCTCAGCCATGCGCTATCAGTTCGGCGGTCATCACGAAAAGCCGAAGGGGTAAGGGCCGAGGAGTTGTCGGCCCCCTTGGTGAGACGTTCCAGGTGGTTTGTTCGGCCAAGCCCCCTTTGGCCGCGCTTTTGCTTTCCGAAGGAGAGACCCGTGTCGCCAGAACATATGAGCTCGGAAACCGCGCCGCCCGCACCGCCCAACGTCATGATCATCTTCGGCGCCGGTGGCGATCTGACCAAGCGCAAGCTGATTCCCGCCCTGTTTCATCTGTGCAACGGACGACTGCTGCCGGACACCTTCGCGGTGGTAGGCCTGGACCGGCTGGATCTGGACGACACCACCTTCCGGGACAGTCTGGCGGAAGAGGTACGCCAACACGTGGGTCCGGCCTGGAATCAGGAGACCTGGGACCGACTGTGCGGGCGCCTGCACTACATGCAGGGCAACATCATGGAGGTGGACACCTACAAGGCCCTGTGCGAGCGGCTCTCGCGCATCGACGCGGAACGGGGGACCGAGGGCAACTATCTCTTCTATCTCGCGGTACCGCCCAGCCTGTTCGGGACCATCACCCGCTACCTGGGTGACGTGGGTCTTACCCAGGAGACCCGGGGTGACTGGCGGCGCGTGATCATCGAGAAGCCCTTCGGCAAGGACGTGGAGTCCGCCAAGGACCTCAATCGGATGCTCCACGAGACCCTGGACGAGGACCAGATCTATCGCATCGATCACTATTTGGGCAAAGAGACCGTCCAGAACATCATGGTGTTCCGGTTCTCCAACGGATTCATCGAGCCGCTCTGGAACCGACAGCATATCGACCACGTCCAGATCACGGTGGCCGAATCCGTCGGCGTCGAACACCGCGGCAGCTATTACGAAGAGGCCGGGGCCCTGCGTGACATGATCCCCAATCATGTCCTCGTGCTGCTCGGGTTCCTCGCCATGGAGCCGCCCAACTCATTCGGCTCCTTCGCGGTGCGCGACGAGGTGAACAAGGTCTTGGATGCGGTCCATCCTATGACCCCCGAGGACGTCCTCACCCACGCCGTGCGTGGCCAATACGGCGAAGGCACAATGCCAAATGGCGAAAAGGTGCAGGCCTATCGATCGTCGCCGGGCGTGGACCCCAAATCCCGAACCCAGACCTACGCGGCCCTGAAGCTCACCCTGGACAACTGGCGCTGGGCCGGCGTGCCCTTTTATCTGCGCACCGGCAAGCGTCTGACCGCCCAATACACGGAGATCGCCATCCAGTTCAAGAAGGCGCCCACCATGATGTTCAAGGACACCGAGGTGGAAAACGTCCATCCCGACATGATGGTCTTACGCATCCAACCAAACGAAGGGATCCAGATGGGTTTCAGCGCCAAGATCCCAGGACCCAGAATGCGGGTGGGCACCGTCAACATGGACTTCTCCTACGCCGACTATTTTGGCAACGCGCCGGCTACCGGCTACGAGACACTGATCTACGACTGCATGCATGGGGACGCCACCTTGTTCAAGCACGCCGACACGGTAGAGAAGGGTTGGGAGATCGTGGAGTCCGTGATGGACGTGTGGAATGCCCTGCCCGCCCGGGACTTTCCGAACTATGCGGCCGGTACCTGGGGGCCCAAGGCCGCGGGAGACCTGCTCAAGAACGACGGGCGCTTGTGGCGGCGGATCGAGACGCCTGACGCGATATCCTGATCGGAAGGCCGTCGCTACCCCCTTCTCGCACCGGATCAGCGGAGCTCAGGAAAGGCATCGATGGCAATCCCGATGGGAATTGCCATTCCGAAGCCCTGGTAATTTGCGTCCCCACCCTTGGTGAGCTTGGCGAAATTGACACCGATGGCCTCCCCCGCCTCATTGACCAGCGGACCCCCGCTGTTGCCCGGCAGGAGCTGGACGTCCGACATGATCTGATCGGCCGACAGGCGCGTGACCCTCCCCGCGGTCACGCTGTCCGAGACGCCCAGCGGATTGCCGATGGCATATACGAGCTCACCCTGGCCGGTGCCGGTGCCGACCGGCAGCGCGGGCGTTCGGTAGCCGTCGAGCTTCAACAGGGCCAAATCGTGTCGGTCACTCACACCGATCAGCCGTGCAGTGAGCCTCAGGCCGTCCTTCAGTACGACAGCGAAGCTGGTCTGAACCAGTGCGCTGTTGCGTCGAAAGTCCCGCTCTCGCTTGGCATTACGTAGCGCCCGCTGTCCCTCGGCGACCTTGGCGGCAAGGTCCTCCGCCGCAGTCTTGAAATAATCGTGCTCCCGCCGCAGCTGCCGCTCGTTCAGGTCCCGGCCCTGCCCCTGCTCAAGGGCGGCCAGGTCCGCCGCGGCCCCCTCCATTCTCTTGCGGCGCGCCGCCAGCTCTCGCTCCATGGCCTCTAGGCGTTGCTCGTTCACCTCGAACCGCTGTTGATCACCGTCCAGCTGGTCGGCGGAAGGGCGAACCACATGCCGGTTGGTCAGGATGTAGCCGTCTTCGCTGACGAAGAACCCCGCACCCGCCGCGACACCGGTCTGGATTGCAACGGCGGCGAGCGTCGCCTCCTGCACCGGTGTCGAGGGAGGGAAACGCGCCGAAAGGCTCGCTGCCAGGTCGCGGTCCCCCGTCACTGAGACGGCAGGCCCTGGCAGCGGCACCGGCGCCTTTTGCCCTGGCGGCAGCCGGTCAGTGAAGTGCCAGCGGCCCTCCGCGTCCCGGAATTTGTAGACCTCGGCCAGGGCCGGGGTCGCGGATGTCCCGGCCAAGAGTGACGCAAGTACGACGCCCAGAGCGAGTGGGCACTGGTCAGTGATCGCCCGCATCACCGTACTCGGCGTCCAGCGCCTCACGCAGAAACCGGAACAGCTTGCGCGGGGCCTCGGGGCGACCGCGCTCGGTGTCGCGCTGGGCGGCACGGACCAGGACTCGAAGCTGCTGGCGGTCGATGGTCGGGTGCTGGTCCAGGAGCTGAGCCAGGGCGGAGTCCCCCTCGGCGATGAGGCGCACGCGCCAGCGCTCCAGCCGGTGATGGCGAGCGTTGGCCTCCCGCTCCCGCGCCTCGGCCTGGTCCACCAGGGCATGGACCGCATGCATGTCCTCCCGCTCCAGCAGGTTGGCGATGCGCTTCCAGTGCCGGCCGCGGGCGCGCACGTCCTTGATGCGGGGGGTCTCGTCGATGGCGGCCCAGGTCGCCTCGCTGAGGCTTAGCCGTTCCAGCTCGATACGGGGCATGACCGCAAGGCGCTCGGCAAGTGCCTGGAGGGCCTGCTTGTCCCGCTTGAGCTGGCTCTTGCTCGGGCCTTGAGGGAACTGTTCCCGATCCTCATCGTCACCAGGCGCGGGGTCGTCAGGAGCGGGATCGAAAACGTCGTCTAGCTCGTCGATTGGAGGTGCTCCAGGATCAGTTGTGGGGTGCGACGACCCAGGTACTCGTTCACATCCAACCGGTAGGCGAGGCAGACCTGGCCTTGGGCAACGTGGAGGCGCTCCCCCAGGTTGAAGCCGATGGCGTCCAGCACGGGTCCGCGGCCGGCCCGCACTCTGAGCCTCAGGTGACGCTCGCAAATCAGGCGGGCCGAGGTCACCTCGAAGGCCCCGTCGAACAGGGGCTCCGGAAAACCCTTGCCCCAGGGTCCGCCCAGTCGAAGGGTCTCGGCGGTCTCGAGATTCAGGAGTCCGGACGGCAGCTCACCGTCCGAACGGATTTCCCGCGCAGGCGGCAGGTCCCCGAGCTCCGCGCGCACCGCCTCGGCGAAGGCCGCGCGGAAGGTCGGAAGCCCTTCGGCCTTCAGGGTCAGACCCGCCGCCATGGCGTGCCCACCGAAGCGCTCGATCAGCCCCGGGTGACGGCGGTCCACGGCGTCGATGGCATCGCGGATATGGAGACCGTCCACCGAACGGGCGGAGCCGCGCAGGACACCGTCTCCCGCCTCGGCGAAGGCGACCACGGGGCGATGATAGCGCTCGCGGATGCGGGCGGCGACGATCCCGGACACCCCCTGGTGCCAGCCTCGACCAAACAGGCACAGGCCGGACGGAATCTCATCGCCGCGGAAAGTCAGGCGCTCCACCAGGTACTCTGCCTCGGCCCGCATCCCGTCCTCGATGTCCCGACGCTGGCGGTTCAGCTCATGGAGCCGGGTCGCAAGGTCCAAGGCGCGGGCCGGATCCTCCTCGAGCAGACACTCGACACCGATCGACATCTCCTCCAGTCGCCCGGCCGCGTTGAGCCGCGGCCCTGCAAAGAACCCCAGGTCCGCCGCGGTGGCGCGGGCAGGGTCGCGCCCCGCTACCTGGAGCAGGGCGCGGATACCGGGCCGGCAGCACCCGGCGCGGATACGCTTGAGTCCCTGCTCCACCAGTATGCGGTTGTTACGGTCCAGGGTGACCACGTCCGCCACTGTGCCCAGGGCCACCAGGTCCAGCAACGAAGCCAGGTTGGGCTCGGGCCGCTTGGCCGTGAACCAGCCAGTCTCCCTCAGATGGGCACGCAGGGCGGCGAGCACATAGAAGACCACGCCGACGCCGGCCAGGTGCTTGCTCGGAAAGGGGCAGCTCGGTTGGTTGGGGTTGACGATGGCCGCGGCGGTGGGAAGGACGTCACCCGCCAGATGGTGGTCCGTGATGAGCACGGGGATGCCCAAGGCGTTGGCCCGCTCCACCCCGGCAATGCTCGCGATGCCGTTGTCCACGGTGACGATCAGCCCCGGCCGCCCCTGGGCCGCCACGTCGACCACGGGGGGGCTGAGGCCGTAGCCATAGGCAAAGCGGCTCGGGACCAGGTAGGAGACGGCGGGGGCCCCCAGCGCGCGCAGCCCGAGCACGGCCAGGGCGCTGCCGGTGGCCCCGTCGGCGTCGTAGTCGCCCACCGCCAGGATGGAGCGGCCGGCCCGGATGGTCCCCGCGAGCACCTCGACGGCCGCGTCGATCCCGGCGAGTGAGCCGTAGGGCGCGAGTCCGGTGAGCCCGAGATCACCCTCGCCCGCAGACTGGCCGCGACGGGCGTAGAGAGACTCAAGCAGCTCCCCCGGGCTACCGGGTGGGGCACCCCCTCCCTCATCCGCCACCCGGCGGATCCTGATCGGCGTCACGGGCGGTGGCCGGCCACGACGGGACACCGGGGTACGCGGCCTCCTGGACAGCGGCGGCCGATCGCCAGGGAGCGGTGGGCGCTCACTCTCCGTACTCCTCGGCACGCCGGGCATCGCCCCGCACCCGTTCCGCCGGGTAGCGATCCTCGTTGATGGCGATCTTCCGGTAGGCGGCGGCAATGGGGTCTATGCCCAGCCGCTCGCTGAGCCGGATGAGATAGATCAGGCAGTCGGCCAGTTCCTCGCCCACCAGCTCCTTCTTGCCCGCGTTCAGGTTGGCGCTCTCCGCCTCCGTGAGCCACTGAAAGTGCTCCGTCAGCTCGCCCACCTCCCCCGCCAGGGCCATGACCAGGTTCTTGGGCGAATGGAACTGCTCCCAATCCCGCTCCCGGGCGAAGCGGAGCAGGCGGGCGCTTAGCGCCTCAAGGCTGTCGGGACTGGACATCGTTCCGGGTTCCCTCCAAGGGTGAAAAACGCGGCCCGGTCGCCTTGACACCGCTGAACGCGAAGCGCCGGGCGGCAAGAAAGTTAAAGACCATGGCGGCGCCGGACCCGACCGCGAGCGGAACCACCGGGTAGGCCGCGACGGCCGGCACCGCCGCGACAATCGCCACGTAGACACCGAGATTGATCAGGGCACCGAGGGTCTGAACGGCGAAATAGCGCCCATACTCCCTGCGCCTGTCGGTCCCGGCCCGGCTCGCAAAGGTGAAGCGTCGGTTGAGGTACCAGGTCGCGGTCACCGCCAGGCCGAATGACAGGGCACGCGATTCATAGAGTCCCCAGCCGTTCACGCTCACCAGCCAGGTCAGCACGGACGCATCGACAAGAAACCCGACGCCACCGATGGCGCCGAAACGCCAAGCCTCACCCCGCCAGCCGGTCACGAGGGCCCCTGCGGTGCGTCTCCGCAGAACACGGCGCCGGGCGGCAGGGGCGGCATGGCGAGATAGTGAAGCCGCTTCAGCTCCCGCCGGCCATGGGATACTGTGTCCAGGATGAGGCCGCTCGCGAGCGACAGAAAGGCCAGGAGCATCATGCCGGTGGCGAGGATGGCGGTGGGAAAACGGGGGACCAGTCCGGTCTCCATGAATTCAGCCACGACCGGCCAGGCCAGGAGGATGGAGGCGGTCGCGAGCACGGCAAAAACCGCGGTGAAGAAGGCCAGGGGGCGCTCCTCCTTGAGCAGATAGGCGATGGTGCGAAGGATACGCCAGCCGTCCCTGAAGGTGTGCAGCTTGCTCGCGGAGCCGGCGGGGCGCTCGAAATAGGGCGTCTGGACCTCCGCGACCCGCATCTGCATCTCCAGTGCATGGACGGTGAGCTGGGTCTCAATCTCGAATCCAGTGGAGAGGGCCGGAAAGGACTTTACGAACCGGCGCGAGAACACCCGGTACCCCGTCAGCATATCGCTAAACCGGTTGCCGAAGATGGCCGCGACCATACCCGTGAGCATCCGATTCCCGAGGCGGTGGCCGCGCCTGTAGGCGTCCGGGGCGGTATCCACCCGTGCCGCGCACACCATGTCCAGACTATCCCGGATCAGGCGCCGGATCAGCCCCGGGGCGCTGGCCGCGTCATAGGTTGCATCACCGTCAGTCAGCAGATAAACGTCTGCCTCGATCTCACTGAACATCCGGCAGACCACGTAGCCCTTGCCCTGCATCGGCTCGTGGCGTACCAGTGCCCCCGCGGCCGCAGCCGTCTTGGCGGTTCGATCCGCGGAATTGTTGTCGTAGACGTAAATGTCCGCTTCCGGTAAGGCCGCCCGGAAGTCCCGGACCACCGCGCCGATGGACGCCTCCTCGTTGTAGCAGGGGATCAGGACGGCGATCCGCAGACAGGCCGCGTGCCCGTCAGGCGCCGGTTCGGCCCGGGAATCGAGTGGTCGATGATTCATCGTCTGGTTGCTCCCGGCTGCGCGGACTGCGGTGCTCCATCGGCTGGATCGCCCGGGCGGCCGACCGACAGGTCACCGGCATCCCCCCTTCCGGTCGCCCGCAACCGGTACAGGGCGGCCCGATCTGATCGGCCAAGAGGCTCGAAAAAGTCCACCAGCGCAGGGTCCCAGGATTGGGTGGAGAAGGGCTCCCGCGCCAAATTCACTAGGAGTCCGTCCGCCCCCAGCGCGCCCAGATGCCGCGCCAGCGCACCTGCGTCCGGTGCCAGCGCCATGACGTCGGCGTAGCGGCCGGGGCCGAACCAGTCTCCCCGTACCGAATCCCCGAGGTAATAGAGCTCGCCCTCGAATCCCAGCTGATAGAGGGTCTGAACGGGTGCGGCGCCCAGGGCGCGCATCAGGGCATAGCCCGGGAATTGCTGCGCCAAATAGGCGTCCCGGTCCTCCCCGACGGGGAACACGCGCTCCCAGGCCCTGGAATTGTCCCTCACGGCCGTCCTCGCGACGACCAACAGCACCAGGGTTGCGAACGTCCAGCGCAGTCTGGGATCGAGTCGGCGCCATCTTGCCGCCAGCGATGTGGTCAGTGCCGTCCTGGACCAAAGCTCCACGATGACGCTGGCCGAAAGCAGCCCGAGCATCGGGTAGACGGGGAGGGCATAGCGCCAGTAGCCCGAGGCCGAATACCACAAGGCCAGGGCGGCCGCTGCCGACACCAGGAGTCCGCGCTCGAATGGCGTGGCGCCGCGCCAGAACAGGGGTGCCCCCAGGGCGGGGAGGAACAACCAGTCGCGCCAGCTCCTGACCTGCTCCAGATCGCCGTACTGACCAGCAAGATCACCCGGGTTCCATAGCCAGAATCCAAACAGGTTTCCACCGATGGGGTGTACCGGGTCACCCGAGATCACCCAATTGCGCAGGTACCAGTAGCCACCGACGGCGATGAAGACCAGGGCCGCTCGAATGACGACAGCGGGACGCCGCTCCACGGTCAGGGCGAGTACGACAAACACCGGCAGATAGAACAGGCCCTGGTACTTGATGCCGACCGCGATCCCCGCGAAGAAGGCGGCGAGATAGGAGAAGCGCCGGTCCCCGAGTGCGTACCGCAGCGCCAGGGCCGCGAAGGCCGCGGTCCAGAACAACATGATGCCGAGGTCCACGTAAGCGTTGGCCCAGCCCCAGCGGGTGGCGTACACAAGCAGTACAACGGCGACCAGTCCACTGCGCCAGTCCATGAAGCGCGCGGCGACCCCGAAGGTGAGCAGAGCCGTCAGGGTGCCGGTCAGCCCATGCAGCAGATGGGGAAGCACGTCGCTCCCGAAGATCAGGGCCGCGGCGTACAGCAGGTTCATGTTGTAGGCGGACAGCGGGTAGCGCAGCCATGGGTTGACCGTCAGGGCGCCCTGGTCGGCCCAGTAACGGGCATAGGGCAGGTGGTACGCCAGCTCATCCCAGGCCTGCGGGGGCCAAAGGGGCGTGACCAGGAGGGTGAGGCCGGCCCCCACGGCGACGGCCGTCCACCACCAGGCGCCCGGTGGGACCCGGCGCAGCGTCGACGTCAATGCGTCCAGGGGTGAGGTGGCCGGGCCCTGTGGAGAGGGCGGCCGCAGGAAGGTTCCCGCGGCCAGGCCGAGCCCGATCAGGATCAGCGCCCCGATCACCGGGGCGCTCAGGTGGCCCAGCACACCTGCGGCGAAGAGTGTGACCATGGACACGCCGATACCGGCCGCGATTTGGAGCGGCACCGAGAGCATCCGCGACAGGCGGCCAGCCCCGTGGATCCAGCCCGCCAGCGGGCGGCCAAGGCCATAGGCCGCAGCCGCGAAGACCCCGAGCAACGCATATTGCTGAAGGACGAAGGCGAGCTTTCCGCCCACTAGTTGCAACCCCGGACGCGGCAAGGTGGCCTGCCGTAACGGGTGGTCGGCATGGCCTCAAGTGTTCGCAAGACGCTCGCGCCCCCTAGCCACCGCGGCCCGCACCTGGGCGGGGGCGGTGCCGCCCAGGTGGTCGCGCGCGGCGACCGATCCGTCCAGGGTGAGGACCTCGTAGACGTCCGGACCGATTCGCTCAGAGAAACCTTGAAGCTCCTCCGGGGTCAGATCTGACAGATCCCGCCCCTCCCGCACCCCCAGGGCCACGGCCTTGCCGACGATCTCGTGGGCGTCGCGGAAGGGGATGCCCTTGCGCACCAGATAGTCCGCGAGATCCGTCGCGGTGCTGAACCCCTGGGCGGCGGCGGCGCGCATCCGCTCCCGCTTGCAGCTCAGGTGCCCCATCATGTCTGCGTACACCTTCAGGCATCCCTTGAGGTTGTCCACGGTGTCGAACAGGGGCTCCTTATCCTCCTGGTTGTCCTTGTTGTAGGCCAGGGGTTGGCCCTTCATCAGGGTCAGGAGTCCCATCAGGTGGCCGAAGATCCGCCCGCTCTTGCCGCGCACCAACTCAGGCACGTCCGGATTCTTCTTCTGGGGCATGATGGAGGAGCCAGTGCAGAAGCTGTCCGAGAGCTCCACGAACCCGAACTGGGCCGAGGACCACAGGATCAGCTCCTCCGAGAAGCGTGACAGGTGCATCATCAGGATGGCCGCCGCAGCCGTGAACTCGATAGCGAAGTCCCGATCGGAGACCGCGTCCAAAGAATTTTCCGCGGCCCGATCGAAGCCCAGCAACTCGGCGGTGTAGGAGCGATCGATGGGGTAGGTGGTGCCGGCCAGGGCGGCGGCCCCCAACGGCATCACGTTGACTCGCCCGCGGCAGTCCGCAAGGCGCTCGCGATCCCGTTCCAGCATCTCGAACCAGGCCATCATGTGGTGACCGAAGGTGATGGGCTGGGCCACCTGCAGATGGGTGAAGCCGGGCATGACCGTATCGGCCTCGCGCTCCGCCAGGTCCAGCAGCGCCCCTTGCAGGCGGACGATCTCGGAGCGGATGGCGTCGATCTCATCGCGCAGCCACAGCCTTACGTCGGTGGCCACTTGGTCGTTGCGCGAGCGTCCGGTATGCAGGCGTTTACCCGCGTTACCGATGGCCTCCGTGAGGGCAGACTCCACATTCATGTGGACATCCTCGAGCGGGATGGACCACTGAAACTGGCCGGCGTCGATGCGGGCACGCACCGCCTCCAGGCCGGCCACAATGGCGTCGCGCTCCGCCTCGCTCAGGATGCCCTGTCGGGCCAGCATCGTGGCATGGGCGATGGAGCCCCGGATGTCGTATCGGTAGAGGCGGCGGTCGAAGTCCACCGAGGCGGTAAATGCCTCGACGAAGGCGTCGGTGGGTGCGCTGAAGCGCCCGGCCCAAGGTTTTCCGGCCGTTGGATTATCAGTGGGGCTATGCTCTGGCATTGGGCGCTCCGCCGATCACGAAAACTGAGATTCTACACGCTGCCCCCGACGGGGTTGGATGGCACGCTTGGAACAGCTCCTCGACCACGACGAACCACCGAAACGCCGCAGTTTTCTGCCGAACTTCTGCCGGCCGTCCATGATCATGGGAACGATCCTGACCTCCCAGTTGTTCGGAATCGCCCTCACGTTCGCCTCTCAGTGCCCGAGCTCGACGTTCGTCGGGCAGATTGGGGTCATGTCTTTTTTTGTGCTGGCCGTCGCCCTTGCGGCCAGTGCGGCCCTATGTACCCTGCGCCCACTTCTTCTGAGGGCCGGGGACCGCACCGCAGCGGTACTGGCGTGGCTGCTGGTAGTGGCCGTGGCTGGCCTAGTGACCTGGGGCGCCTTCAGCCTGGTCCCACAGTCACATCAGGCACAAGTCTTTGCCGGCGAAGACCTTGGCATCGTGTTGGTCCGGGCCATGGCAATCACCGCGATCCTTGGGGCCATGCTTTTGCGCTACCTTTACCTGCACCACATGTGGCGCCAGCAGGTGAAGGCCGAGGCGGATGCGCGCTATCAGACACTCCAGGCCAACATCCGTCCCCACTTTCTGTTCAACAGCATGAACACCATCGCGAACCTGACCCAGACCGATCCCCGGGCGGCGGAGGAGGTGGTGCAGGACCTGGCGGATCTCTTTCGAGCCACGCTGACGGATGCCAACGCGACCTCCACGCTGGCCCAGGAACTGGAGCTCGCCTACCGCTATCTGAACATCGAGAAACAGCGGCTCGGTGACCGCCTGCAGGTGCTGTGGGACGTGGAGGATCTCCCCGGAGATGCGGCCCTACCCCCCCTGATCCTTCAACCGCTGGTCGAAAACGCCGTCTATCATGGGATTGCGCCCTCCCGTCACCCAGGCCTGATTCGGATCAGCGGACGCTACCGGCGCGCCAAGGTAAACCTGAGCGTCCGCAACACCCTGCCGGCAGAGGACGAGACGGCCAAACGGCACACCAGGGGCACTCATATGGCGCTCGATAACGTCAAACAGCGGATGGCGGCCATGTTCGAAGGCGAGGCGCACGTGATTAACGCGCGTGTCGAGGGCGACTATCAGGTACGCCTGGTATTTCCCTACCCATGGAGATGGCAATGAAGGTGTTGGTTGTTGACGATGAATCTCCCGCCCGGCAACGACTGATCCGCATGCTCTCGGAGATCGACGGGCCCTACGAGCTGGCGGGCGAGGCCGCTGACGGGATCGAGGCGGTGGAGCAGTGCCGTTCCAATCCCATCGACGTGGTTCTGCTCGATGTCGAGATGCCCGGCATGAGCGGGCTCGAGGCGGCGAAAGAGATGGCCCGGTTGCAGCCCCCGCCCGCGGTGATCCTGGTGACCGCGTTCGAGCAGTACGCCCTCGCCGCGTTCGAGCACAAGGTCGAAGACTACCTGGTCAAACCGGTGCGACGGGAACGTCTGCAGGAGGCGTTGGAGCGAGTCCGGGTGCCAACCCGCCCCCAGCGGGAGGCCCTGGCCAGCGAGCACGACGCCCATCCCGGACGGCGCCGCACCCTGAGCGCCCACTACCGGGGCGGCTTGCAGACGGTACCCATCGAAAACATCATCTACCTGCAGGCCGAGCACAAATACGTGACCGTGCGCCACACCGGGGGCGAGCTGCTGGTCGACGAATCGCTCAAGTCCCTGGAGGACGAGTTCCCCGATCTCTTCCTGCGCATCCATCGCAATGCCCTGGTGGCCAAGTTCCGGCTCTACGGCCTCGAAAAGACCCATGACGGCGGAACCCAGGTGCGGCTGCGCGACTGCGCCGAGCGCCTGCCCGTGAGCCGCCGCCACCTGGCCGACATCCGCCATTGGCTGCGCAACGGGACCGCTTGAATCAGGGCCAAGGCACCGGGGGTCGGGGCATCGACTGGTCCGGACTTTGGCCGCAGACCCGCGTTCCCTACCCGCCCGAATCACGAGGGCGAAATGCATGTCACGATGCCGCCCGGGCGGGGACGCATGCGCACCAAGTGATGACCGAGGTGATGACCGAGTCGCCTCGGCACCCCATGGCCATCGCCGGTCTCATGCTCCATGCGTGCGCATCCTCAGACCACATCCGGGCGCGGACGGGGGGCGGTCCAGCGCCAGTAGCCGAGGGCCAACGCGCCGATCCAGGCCATGGAGAGCCAACCGATGGTGCCGTCGTAGTCTCCAGCCAGGAATCCGAACGGTGAGCTCGGATTTCCGTCCGTGAGGCGGCGGGTGACCTGGATGACCAAGACCCAGCCTGCATGCAGTCCGATGCACCAACCGATGTGGCCAGTGCGCTCCCGCACGAATGCCAGGAAGACGCCGACCATAAAAAGCGCCAGCACCGTGTCCAAGTGGCGCCACTGAAAGAGATCCGTGAAGACGGCGGCGAACATCGCCCAGCACCCGGCGAGGTCGAAGGGCACCCCCGACGGCAGGGCGCCGGGCTTCATCACGTGCAGCACCGCATAGAGCGCCGCGGTCCACACAACCGCCGGGGTCACCCCCTCCCGGCGGCGGATGGCGGCGAACAGGGCACCGCGGAAGAAGGTTTCCTCCAGAAGACCGACCAGTAGACCGGCGATCAGTGACTGAGCCGCTGTCTTGGCGATGAAGGACCAGGTGTCCAGGTCCCGGTCCTCGACGCGCACCTCCAAGGCAAAGAGCGCGAGGACCAGGGCCAGCAGGATCAGCACCCCGATGACCCAGCCGAGGCCAACGGCACGCAGCAACAAAGGGCGTGAGACCCCGAAACCCAGCGACTCCCGGTTCGCGAGCCCGAGCCCCTTGAGCAGGGGCCAGAGGCCGAGCAGGATGAAGACCTGGGCCAGCCGCCCCATGACCCGCTCCGGAGGATAGTCGATCCAGCCCGTCTGCATCAGCGGATAGGTCAGGAGCGCCGCGAGCACGAAGCAGACGAAAAGGTAGAGGAAGAACAGTCCGGTGGCGCGCATGACGGCTCGGTGGCGGTAAGGAATTGGCTCGCGATTCTAGCGCCTACGGACCGGACCTTCCTTGTCACCGGCTCGTAGCGGGGGCCACAATGACTGGTCACCGGACAGACTGCCCATCCGACCGCCTTTCGGAGCCCTCAACCGGACCCCATGACGCACCCCGTTCGACCACCGGTGACGGACTGATGTGCGGCATTGCGGGCTTCATCCTACGTGACGGCGGGCGGCCCGACCGCGCGGAACTCGAGCGCATGGCCGCCGCCTTGGCCCACCGGGGCCCGGATGACCAGGGCATCCACATCGACGGCCCAGTGGGCCTCGCCCAAACCCGCCTTTCCATCATCGGGCTCAGCACCGGGCACCAGCCGATGGTGAGCGAGGATGGCCGGCTCGCGCTCGCCGCCAACGGCGAGGTCTACAACTACATCGAGCTCAACGACTGGCTGCGCGAGCGCGGGCGACGCATGCTCACGGACTCGGACTCCGAGACCATCCTGCATGCCTACGCCGTGCGGGGGATCGAGTGTCTGGAGGATCTGCGCGGCATGTACGCCTTCGCCCTGCACGACGCCGAGAACGGGCAGCTGATCCTCGGGCGCGACCGACTCGGCATCAAGCCGCTCTTCTACTGCCGCCTGCCGGACCGGGTGGCCTTTGCCTCGGAGATCAAGGGCCTGCTTCCGATCCTACCCGGACGCCCGGAGATCGCACCCGCGGCGTTGCGCCAGTTCTTGCAGAACCAGTTCGCCGCCGGCGAAGAGACGGTGGTCGCCGGCGTCCGGCGCGTGTTGCCCGGCGAGGCGCTGATTATCCACCCGGACCTTGGGATCGAGCGCCGCCGCTACTGGTCCGCCCTGGACGTGTCCCCGCGCCGGATCGGCGCGGAGGAGGCCGAGGCGGAGCTCGACCAGCTCATGGACGGGGCCATGCGGGAGCATATGCGCTCGGACGTGCCCTTCGGGCTCTTCCTCTCCGGCGGGGTGGACTCGGCGGTGCTGGCGGCCATGCTCCACGCCCACGGCGCGGGACGGATCCGCTCCTATTCGGTGGGGTACACGGGGACATCCATGGCCCACGAGCTCGGCGAGGCGGAGCGGGTGGCCGCCCATTTCGGGCTCGACCATACCCCGCTGGAGCTGACCCTCGATCAGGTGTTTGGACGCATCCCCCACTCGGTGTGGGCGGCGGACGAGCTGATGCGCGACTACGCGAGCCTGCCCACCTCGATCCTCGCCGAGCGCGCTGGGGCCGAGCTCAAGGTGGTCTTCTCCGGGGAGGGCGGCGACGAGGCCTTCGCGGGCTATCGGCGCTATCACCCCGACCCCCTGGAACGTTGGCTCAAGTCACTGATCCGCCGGGGAAGCGGGGGCTTTCGCGCGCGCGGCCAGTGGGCCGGGCGCTGGTCGCGGCGACTCTTCGGACCCGCCTTGAAGGCGGCGCCGGGCAAGGATCGGGCACCATTCACGGACGCCTGGAGGGCCACGCCGCGGCACTGGTCCGACATGCAGCGGCGCCAGTACACGGATCTGGTCACGGCCCTTCCGGACAACCTGCTCGTCAAGACCGACCGAATGCTCATGGGCTTCGGCGTGGAGGGGCGAGTGCCCTTCCTGGATCACCGCATCGTAGAATTCGGCCTGAGCCTTCCCGATTCACTCAAGGTGCGCCGCCACCGGGGCAAGTGGCTGCTCAGGGACTGGGCGCGCGCGCGCCTGCCGGCGGGACACCTGGACAGACCCAAGCGCGGCTTCCACGTCCCCGTCGGGGACTGGCTGACCGGCGCTCTGGCCGAGCGACTCGGCGCGCGGCTCGCCGCCAATCGGGGCATCCGGGAGTGGTTCGACGTCGCCGCCATCCCGGAGCTGGTGGCGGCCCGCAGGGCCCGGCGGGGCGGCAGCCGGGAGCTCTTCGGGCTCATGCAGTTCGCGATCTGGCACCGTCTCTTCGTCGAGGGGTCGGGTATTAAACCAGAGCCGCACGAGGACCCCCTGGAATGGGTATGACCCCAGTGGCTATAGGCGAGTGGCGAGCTCCGATTGGCGAGGCCGCAGCTGTCCGCGGGCCGCGACCGGCCCGCCGGTCGCAAAGGCTACCCGCCACTCGCCACTTGCCACTCGCCATTTCCTGATGCGCATCGGCTGCTTCTTCTCCACATCCGGCCACAGCGGGGTCGATCGCGCGGCGCGCCATCTGATCCCGGCGCTGGCGAGACGGGGTTACGCGGTCGACCTGCTCAGGGTGCGCCGGCACGGGCCCAATCTGGGGGAGCCGCCACCCGGGGTTCGAGTCATCGATCTCGGGTCGCGCCACACCTACACCTGTCTGCCGGCCATCGCGGGCTACCTCCGCCGAGAGCGTCCGGCCGTGCTGCTCTCTGACAAGGACAGGGTCAACCGCACGGCGCTCCTGGCACGCACCCTGGCTCGGTGGGGAGCCGAGGTACCGACCCGTTTGGTGTTCAGCTCAGGCACGACCATTTCCGTCGACCTGGCGACCAGGGGCCGCGTGGAGCGCTGGATTCAACGCAATTCCATGGGCCGGCTCTATCCGCTGGCCGACCAGGTGATCGTGACCAGTGCCGGAGTGGCAGACGACATGGCGGCCTACACCGGGCTGCCGCGCCACCTGATTCGGGTCGTGCCCTCCCCCGTGGTTCCCGAGTCCCTGTTCACCGCCAAGCTGCCGCGCCCGGACCATCCTTGGTTCGGCGATCCGACCGCGCCCCTGATCCTGAGCGCCGGCGAGCTGTGCGGCCGAAAGGGATTCGACACCCTGCTGCGTGCCTTTGCCCGAGTGCGGGCCCAGCGTCCGTGCCGGCTGATGATCCTGGGCCGCGGTGGGGCCCGGGATTCGCTGCTGAGGCAAGGCGCGGAGCTGGGAGTGTCAGCGGACTTCGACCTCCCGGGCTATGTCCCCGAGCCTTACGCCTACATGGCCCACGCGAACCTCTTTGCCTTCGCCTCCCGCTGGGAGGGGCTCGGGTTCGTGCTGATCGAGGCCCTGGCGGTCGGCACCCCGGTGGTCTCCACGGACTGTCCGAGCGGGCCCCGGGAGATCCTTGACAACGGTCGTTACGGCCCACTGGTGCCCGTGGGTGACGACGCCGCCCTGGCCGAGGCCATGATCGCGACGCTCGACGCCCCTCTTCCCTCGGCGCACCTCCAGGAGGCGGCCCGGCCCTACGCCGTCGAGGCAGCGACCGACGCCTATCTCGACGCCATGCAACTGCCGCGCATCCCAGGCACGCCAGAGGGGCCCGGGGGTTTGCGATGAATTGGGAACTGCCAGACCGGAAGCGACTCACGGGGGGGCTGCTCGTCCTTTTCGCCTTCTCGGCCTGGAACCTGACCGCGGTGGCGAATGCGGCCCTGGGTCTCCTGTCAATCCTGTTTCTGCTGGACCTGCCCCGAAACTGGGCGCGGCTGCGGCGGGACCCGGGTTTCCTGCTCATGCTGGGGGCCCTGGGCCTCACCACCCTGCTCGCCTTGAGAGCGGCTTGGCTGCTACCCGATACCGCGTCCGAGCAATGGGACGCGATCGGGAGTTGGAGCGCCCCCTTCCTCTTCGTGGTCACCGCCTGGTGGCTGCGCGGCAACGAGCGATTGATCCGGGTGGTTCTTATCGCCGCTGCCGTCGGACTGGTGGCGGGCGTGCTGCGCAAGTCCGACTGGTCCCTGCTTGGTGAGATCCTCAATGGCCTGCGCTATCACTTCGGCTATGCCGCACTGGGGCTCGCCTTCCTCGTCTCGGTGATGCTGGTGGGCCTGGTGCTGTTCCGCGATCGGATCGTCCGCCTGAACCTCGGTGGCCGCTCCCGGCCCGCCCTTGGTTGGACCTTATGGCTGCTTGGCCTGGCATTCACCCTCTCGGTCCTGGTAGTGACCGAGGCCCGCGGCGCCGCGCTCAGCCTGGTGCTCGTGGCGACGGTCTATGCGCTGATGAAGGTCAGGGGAGAGGCAAGGCATAGCGGGCTCGCTGGGCCTCACCTGCGCATGGCACTGGGCACTGTAATCGCTGTCTTGGCGCTGATGTCCCTGGTCCTGTGGACATCCCGGGAGCGCATCTACTACGACTGGAAGAGCTTGACGCCGAGTCCTGCTGCCACTGGCGAGACCCGACGTCTGGGCTATGACTCTTCCACCGCGATCCGGCTCAACCTCTATCGACTCGGCCTGGAGCTTTTCGCGGCCCGGCCCCTGCTCGGCTGGGGACCGGGAACCAACGGGACCGAACACCTGGTGCCCAATCGGGCCATTCCCCTCTCGGACTATGACGTCTCGAATGCATCCCGGGCCTCCCATCTGCACAGTGTTCCGATCGAGATCCTCGTGCGCTTCGGGTTGGCTGGCATGGCACTGGCGCTGGGCGCCCTGGTGGTGATGGTGCAGGCCTATCGGCGCGTCTGGGCCCTGTCTCGGGATTCCGAGCTCAAGCGCTTCCTGCTGATCGGCGGCATCCTCACCCTGCTCTTCTGCATCTACGACTTCCGAATCATCCATCTGGACCTGCGCTTCTTTTTCATCGCCTTCTTCGGGATCGTCTACGGTTACACCTTTGCCGAGGGCCATCCGGTCACCCCGGATGGCGCGAAAACGGACCAGTGACTGAGCAGCCGACGCTGGCCGTCTACTGCGGCCCCTTCGATGGAGGAAGCACCGCCAAGATCGCCGCGCGGCTCGCCAATGGCTTCTCCGCACGGGGCTTCCCCACGGATCTACTCGTATCGACTTCCCGCGGCCCTATCCCTGAGCCGACCCGGGCCGGGGTGCGGGTGCTTCCCATGGGGCGTATGGCAGCCTTGACCCGGCTTCCAAGCATGGCCCTGTACCTCCGGCGCCACCGGCCCGCCGCAGTGCTGACCCACCGGATCCGCGAGGATGTGTTTACCCTCAGGGCCGCCCGGCTGGCGGGAACGGGCACGCCCGTGTTCGTCACCGTCCATGGCCCCATGGGGGTGAAGCTCGACCACATCCCCGGAGCCAAAGGTGCACGCCGGCGTGCCGATGTCTTGCGCTGGTATCGCGAGAATCGCGGCATCGTCGCCATCTCCGAGGACACGGCTCAAGACCTCCGGAGACTCCTCGGCCCAGACGCCCCGGTACGGACCATCCCCAACCCCATCGTCACTGCCGAGATGCTACGCGCGGCCGAGGCGCCGGCGGAGCACCCCTGGTTTAATAACGACCGTGGCCCCCCGGTCGTGGTGTTTGCCGGCCGGCTGGAGGTCGAGAAGGACTTGCCGACCCTGCTGCGTGCCTTCGCCTTGCTCCGTCGGGGCCGCGACTGCCGACTGCTGATCATCGGGGACGGGAAGCTCCGCCCCCAGATCGAGGAGGAGCGGGCGGCCCTCGATCTATCAGACTCGATCGACATGCCGGGCTGGGCCCCTAACCCCTACCCCTATTTGGCCCGGGCGGACCTCGTGGTGCTCTCCTCCTTTTGGGATGCCCTGCCCACGGTGCTCATCGAGTCACTGGCCCTGGGCACCCCCGTGGTCAGCACCGAATGCGGGGCCGGCCCGCGGGAGATCTTGGACAGAGGGCGTTACGGCCCCTTGGTCCCGCCTCGAGACCCGCAGGCCCTGGCTAAGGCAATGGCGCGAACCCTCGACGCCCCCCTGCCCCCTGCCATCCTGCGTGCCGGCGGGGAACGCTATGAGGCCCAGCGTAACGCCGACCTGTATCTGGACCTCATGCTGGGGCCCCATGCCAAGGACAGGGGCCGTGAAGGTTGAGAAGGTCGCCTTGATGGTGAGCGACTTCGAGGACGGGGGGGTGGAGCGCAACTTCACCAACCTCGCGCTGGGGCTCGCCAGGCTCGGGATCGAGACCTGGCTGCTGGTCGGCAACGCGGACCACAGCTATCTAAAAGACCTGGATGGCACAACGCAGGTCCTGCCGATGAGTGGTGGGCGCAAGGAATTCCTGCGCGACTTCTTGCCCCGCGAGCGTCCGGACATCCTGTTGACGGGCAAGCTCGCTGACGACTACGCGGCGGTGGAGGCCAGGGCCGAGGTGACCGCCAGCTCTGCGGTGCACGCCCGCCTGGTGGCCGCGGTTGGCACCCTGCTCTCGGGGCGCTTCGCCGCCCACCGCTGGAATCCCATCAAGACGCTAATGGAGACCCGCCACATCCGCACCTGCTATTCCCGACTCGACGGCATCACCGCCATCTCCCAGGGAGTGGCCGACGACCTGAGGCGGGTCTTTCGCATACAGGACGCGTCCATTGTCGTGCTCAATAATCCAATCGTCCCAGAGGACTACGAGGCACGCGCCGCCGCCCCTTGCACTCACCCCTGGCTCGCCGGCGAACCGCCGGATCGAGCGCCCGCGTCCCGACCGCCCGTGATCATCGCCGTCGGCGGGCTGCGCAAGGTGAAAGACTTTCCCACCCTGCTTCGGGCCTTCGCCCAATTGGAGAAACGCGAAGCCCGACTGCTGATTCTCGGGGAAGGCAAGGAGCGGACAGCGCTCACCCGGCTCACCCGGAAACTGGGCATCGCCGACAGGGTGGACGTCCACGGCTTCGTGGCCGATCCCTACCCCTACATCGCCCGCAGCCGGCTGCTCGCACTGAGCTCCCGCCGGGAGGGGCTGGGCAACGCGGTGGTGGAGGCCATGGCGCTGGGCACTCCAGTGGTGGTCACTGATTGTTCGGCGGGGCTGCGCGAGCTCTTGCAGGGCGGCCGGCTCGGACCCCTGGTCCCGGTCGGGGACCCGCGTGCCCTGGCCCACGCCCTCGCCGAGCAATTGGACCGGAATCCCGACGGCAATGCCCTCAGGACGGCCACCGATCCCTTCCGGCTGATCCCGGCCGCAGAGGCCCATCTGGAATTCTTCCGCAGCCTGGCGTGAGGGCCGCCGGCGGGGAACTCAGCCTATGACGGCTGACGCGCTGGGCCTCATGTTGCAACGCGAGTCCAGGGGAACATCGCCGCCGATCGCCCGGACCAGGCCCCAAGCCCGAGCATCAAAGCCACACCGCCTCCGCCGTGATGGTCGCGGCGGATTGACTCGACGTCGCGTCTCACACCTCCCGATAGATCCGAGCCCCCTCCTTGCGAAACTCCTCGGACTTCTCCTTCATCCCCTCTTCGATGGCGATCTCGACGTTGTCCAGCCTGTGGGCCTGGGCATAGTCGCGCACGTCCTGGGTGATCTTCATGGAGCAGAAGTGGGGGCCGCACATGGAGCAGAAGTGGGCGACCTTGTGGGACTCGTGGGGCATGGTCTGGTCGTGGTACTCACGCGCCCGCTCCGGGTCCAGGGACAGGTTGAACTGGTCCTCCCAGCGGAACTCGAAGCGGGCCTTGGACAGGGCGTTGTCGCGCACCTGGGCGCCGGGGAGCCCCTTGGCCAGGTCCGCCCCGTGGGCGGCGATCTTGTAGGTGATGATGCCGTCGCGGACGTCCTGCTTGTTGGGCAGTCCCAAATGTTCTTTCGGCGTCACGTAGCAGAGCATGGCGGTGCCGTACCAGCCAATGTTGGCCGCCCCGATGCCGGAGGTGATGTGGTCGTAGGCGGGGGCGATGTCGGTGATCAAAGGGCCCAGGGTATAGAAGGGGGCCTCGAAGCAATCCTTTAGCTCCTTCTCCACGTTCTCCTGGACCAGGTGGAGCGGGACGTGTCCGGGACCCTCGATCATCACCTGCACGTCGTGCTCCCAGGCGATGCGGGTCAAATCGCCCAGGGTCTCGAGCTCAGCGAACTGGGCCGCGTCGTTGGCATCGGCGATGGATCCTGGACGCAATCCGTCCCCCAGGCTGAAGGAGACATCGTACGCCTTCATGATCTCGCAGATCTCCTCGAAGTGCGTATAGAGGAAGTTCTCCCGATGATGGGCCAGGCACCACTTGGCCAGGATGGAGCCGCCGCGCGAGACAATTCCGGTGACCCGGTCCGCGGTGAGAGGCACGTAGCGCAGGAGCACCCCCGCATGGATGGTGAAATAGTCCACCCCCTGCTCGGCCTGCTCGATCAGGGTGTCACGGAAGATCTCCCAGGTGAGCTCTTCGGCCTTGCCGTCGACCTTCTCCAAGGCCTGGTAGATCGGCACGGTGCCGATCGGCATGGGGGCATTGCGCAGGATCCATTCGCGGGTCTCGTGGATGTTCTTGCCCGTCGACAGATCCATTAGCGTGTCTCCGCCCCAACGGGCGGACCACACCATCTTCTCCACCTCCTCCTCGATCGAAGAGGTGACCGCCGAATTGCCGATGTTGGTGTTGATCTTCACCCGGAAGTTGCGCCCGATGATCATGGGCTCCAGCTCCGGGTGGTTGATGTTCGCCGGGATGATCGCCCTGCCGCGTGCCACCTCGTCACGCACAAACTCAGGCGTGATGGTCTCCGGCAGGCTGGCGCCAAAGGATTGGCCGCGGTGCTGGCGAAGCAGCTTGGCGTAGCGGGGATCGCGCCGAAGCTCATCCAGGCGCATGTTCTCGCGAATGGCGACGAACTCCATCTCGGGCGTGATGACGCCCTTGCGCGCATAGTGCATCTGGGTGACGTTCATCCCCGGCTTCGCCCGGCGCGGTGTGCGCAGGTGCTCGAAGCGCAGCTGCGCCAACGCCGGATCGCCCTGGCGGCGGCGTCCGAACTCGGAGCTGGGCCCATCCAGCCGATCGGTGTCGCCGCGCTCCTCGATCCAGGCCGCACGCACCTCCGGCAGTCCGGCCAGCAGGTCGACCGTCACCGACGGGTCCGTGTAGGGGCCGGACGTGTCGTAGACGTAGACCGGCGGGTTCTCCTCGATGCCGGTGCTGGTATGGGTCGGGGTCAGGGTCACCTCGCGCATGGGCACCCGGATGTCGGGCCGCGAGCCCTCGACGTGGATCTTGCGGGAGCCCGGGAAGGGATGAGTCGCGGCGTCCGAGAGTCGGGCGGTCTTCTGGATGAATTCTTTGGGGATGGCGCTCATGAGTGACCTCGGATTTGGGCGGGCGCGGGCGGGCGCCGATTCGGTTGATCCGGCTGCGGGGAAGGATGAGGGCCGATCGCCGATGCGGCCGGGCACGGGAAAGGGGCGGGGTGAACGCGGCCGCTCGAAGCGGTGTTCCGGAAGTCTCCGCCTGCTTTCCTGCGCCGGCATGACCCGGATCAGGTTCGAAGGGTCTCTCTCAGCCCGACCCAGGTCGGGCACCCCCAGCAGGTTGTGACCCGGAAGCTATAGAAAGGTCGTGCGGATTTCAACCGCCGCTGGCAACACGGGGCGTCACGCTCGGGGAGAGGAAACAGGCCACGTAACGTTGAGGGCGGGCGCCGCGCTCCCTACGCAGGGTCTCAGGACGGGCGAGGGCTCCCTTAGACCCGGTTACGGCGTGAGCACGGCTTCCCGGGCCAGCCGTCGGGCCCGGTAGCCGGTCAGGGGGCCGCTCACGACCGCCGAGAGCACATAACAGGCCCCGGCGAGCAGGATCATGGTCGGTCCCGCCGGCAGATCCGGGGCATAGGACAGGGCGAGCCCGGCGGACGTGAAACCCGCCCCGAGCAGGGTGGCGACCAGCATGATCCCACCCAGTGAATGGAGGTAATGGCCGGCGATCGCGGCCGGCAGGGTGAGTAGCGCGATGACCAGGATCAGACCGACCACCTGGATCAGCAGCACCACGGTGACCGCCACCAGGCACAGGAGCAGCAGATAGTAGAAGGCCACCGGGACCCCCCGCAGTCGCGCCAGCTCCTCGTCGAAGCTCACCGCCAGGAACTGGCGGTAGAACAGGGCCACGGTAACGACCAGGACCAGGTCCAGCGCGGCCATGAGCCAGAGGTCCCGGTGCGCCACCAGCAGGATGTTGCCAAACAGATAGCTCATCAGGTCGGTCGCGTAGCCGGGCGTCTTGGCGATAAAGAGGATGCCCACCGCCATGCCGATGGCCCAGATGGCGCCGATCAGGGTGTCCTCCTGGGCCTTCCAGACGAGCCGGACCGTGCCGATGACGAGCGCCGAGACCACCGCCGCCAGCAGGGCCCCGAGCAGCGGGTCGAAGCCGAAATAGAGGGCCGCCCCCATGCCCCCGAGCACGGAGTGGGCGATACCGCCTGCGAGGAAGGCGATGCGCTTCACCACCACGAAGGTACCGATGACCCCGCAGCCGACGCTCGCCAGGAGCCCCGCGATCAGGGCGACCTGCAGAAAGGGTTGTTCCGAGAGGGCGGCGAGAAACTCGTTCATTATCAATGCCGGTGCGCCACTGAGCGCACGTCCTCCCCGTAGAGCTGCTGGATCAGCTCCCCGCTCACCGCATCCGTCCGATGGCAGATCAGGGTGCGGTTGAGGCAGGCCACGCGGTCGACGTAGCTCGAGATGAAGGCGATGTCATGGGAGACCACCAGGATGGTCAGCCGCGCGTTGAGGACCGCCAGCAGGTCGAAGATGTCGCCCTCGAGCCGCTGGTCGATGTTGGCGGTGGGCTCGTCGAGGATCAGGACCTCGGGTTGACCGACCAGGGCGCGGGCGAGCAGGACCCGCTGCAGCTGACCGCCCGAGAGGGTGCCGATGCGACGACGGGCCAGGTCCTCCGCCTCTACCTCCCTGAGGGCCTTGCGGGCCGCCGCCCGGTCCTCTGCCCGGTACCAGCCGATGCGCGGACCGATGCCCAGCCGACCCATCAGAACGACCTGCTCAACGGAGATGGGGAAGTCCCTGGGGAAGCTGGGGTACTGGGGCACATAACCGAGGCGGCGGCGCGCCTCCCGAGGCGGCAACCCCAGCACCCGGATGCGCCCGACCTGGGGCTCCAGCAGGCCCAGGATGAGCCTGAGCAGGGTGCTCTTGCCGCCCGCGTTGGGGCCCACCAGACCCATGAACTCACCCGCGGCAACCTGGAGATTCACCCCCTTGAGCACGGGGGCGCCACCGAACGAGAAGCTCAGGTTTTCGACGACGATGACTGGCTCGGCCGCGGCTGCGGCGCCGGTGGCAGTGACGGCAGTGGCCTTCATTCGGGCTCCGAATCGGCGATCAGCCCCGCAAGCCGGCGCAGGGTTCCGAAGTAATCCGCGGACAAGGGGTCCACCGCCTCGACTCGCCCACCAAGGGCCGCGGCCACCTGCTCCGCCGCCCGGGGACTGAACTGGGGCTGCACCAGGACCACCCGAATACCTGCCGCCCGCGCCTGGTTGATCACCGCCGTCAGGGCCCGGGCACCGGGCTCCTTGCCCTGGTACTCAATCGGGACCTGGGTGAGCCCGTAGGCATCGGCGAAATAGCCCCAAGCCGGGTGAAACACCAGAAAACGTCGGTCCTTCAGGTGGGCCAATCGCCCGCGGATCTCAGCATCCAGAGCATCCAGGTCCGCGGCGAAGCCGGTATAGTTGTCGGCGAACAACGCCGCCTGGGTTGGTCGCAGGCCGCTGAGCGCATCGCGGATGTGCGCCCCCATCAGCTTGACCAGGGCCGGACTGGTCCAGACGTGACTGTCCCAGCCTTCGTCCTGATGGTCGTGATCCTCGCGGCCAGCGTCTCTAGAGCGCAGCGCGATTCCCTGTCGGCTATCGGTGATCCTCAAGCCCGGATTGGCGGCGCGGATGCGTGGCAGCCAGGCGTCCTCGAATGGGACGCCGATCCGGACATAGAGATCCGCCGCGGAAAGCTCGGCGACCTGGCGCGGGGTCGGCTCGTAGGTGTGGGGGCTCTGACCAGGTCGGACCATGGACTGAACCCGCACCTCCGCGCCGCCGATGCGCTCCACGAAGGTCTGCAGGGGCACGACACTGACGAAGACGGACAGGGGTTTCTCGTCCGCCGCGCTCAACGGGGTGATTGTGCAGACGACAACGGCAACGAGCCAACCCAGCCGGGTTCGCCAATGCCGGCTGGCCTGTCCGGGCGTGCCGGGGATCTTGCTCATTGGATGGCCCGGTTTGTAAAGGCCGCCATGATATCTCGTACCGTCGCCCCCGCAAGGTCGTATGGCGCCGTTTGGCCTCCGGCGGGATCGCTCAAGCACCCAATTCCGGATTGTGCGGGCTACCGCCGGCACCCATAATGAACGGTTTTCCGCGATCTCCTCCCCCTGGCCATCCCGAGGGAGCACACCACCCCGCGAGGCTCCCCGATGGTTACCCCAGACTCCGAGGCCACCCCGAACATTGGCGTCACGGCCGGTGAAGGCTTTAGCCAGCTCGGACTCGCCCCGGCGATCGCCCAGTCGGTGTCGGATCTCGGCTACGAGACCCCCACCGCGGTCCAACTCCAGTGCATTCCCCACTTGCTGGCCGGCCGCGACCTACTGGGCCAGGCGCAAACCGGCACCGGCAAGACCGCGGCCTTCGCCCTGCCGTTGCTCTCCCGCGTCGACTCTGCGAGCAAGCTCCCGCAGGTGCTGGTGCTGACCCCCACCCGGGAGCTGGCGCTCCAGGTCGCCGAGGCCTTCCAGCGCTATGCACAACACCTCAAGGGCTTCCACGTACTGCCCATCTACGGCGGCCAGAGCTACGGGCTCCAGGTCCGTCAGCTCCAGCGCGTGCCCCAGGTGGTGGTCGGCACACCCGGCCGCATCATGGACCACATGCGCCGGGAAACCCTGTCCCTCGGCGCGCTCAAGACCCTGGTCCTGGACGAGGCGGACGAGATGCTCAACATGGGCTTCGCCGAGGACATCGACTGGATCTTCGAGCACACCCCGCCGGAACGTCAGGTGGCGCTCTTCTCCGCCACCATGCCCCCGGCGATCCTGAAGGTCGCCCGCGAGCACCTCATCGACCCGGTGGAGATTCGCGTCGAGGCCGCCACCGCGACGGTGGACACGGTCGACCAACAGCACTGCGTGGTCACCCGCTTCCACAAGGTGGACGTGCTGACCCGCATCCTGGAGCTCGAGACCTTCGACGCCATGTTGATCTTCGTGCGCACCAAGAACGGCACCACGGAGCTGGCGGACAAGCTTCGTGCCCAGGGTTTTGCAGCCGAGCCCCTGAACGGCGACATGAATCAGGAGATGCGCGAGCGCACCGTGGAGCGGCTCAAGGGCGGCCAGCTCGATATCCTGGTGGCCACCGACGTGGCCGCGCGAGGCCTGGACGTTGAACGGATCAGCCATGTAGTGAATTACGACATCCCCACCGACCCGTCGGCCTATGTGCACCGCATCGGGCGCACCGCCCGCGCCGGGCGCGCGGGCAAGGCAGTCCTGCTGGTTGAGCCTCGGGAACGCGGCCTGCTGCGGGCGATCGAGCGCACCATCCGCCGTTCCATTCCGGAGATGGATGCGCCCTCCGCCGCTCAGTTGAGCGCCTCGCGCGTCGATCGATTCACGGAGCTGCTGCGAGAAACTCTGGCCGTACAGGACCTGGACTTCTTCTATCGGCTCATCGCCCACATCGCCAAGGAACAAGAGCTGGACCTGATGGACATCGCCGCCGCCCTGAGCTTCCAACTCCAACGGGAGCGCCCCCTGGACGTCAAGGAACCGCCACGGGAGCGGCGCCCGGAGCCTCGGCGCGAAGGCGGCCGGCCATGGGACCGGGAGCGGCCACAACCACAGTTCCGAGAGTCCAGGGACGACCGCGGCCGGGACAGGGATCGGACCTCCTTCAGCCCTGACCGCGGCGCGGGCGAGCGTTTCGCGCCGCGCCCGGAACGATGGAGCCAGCGCTTGGGACGCGACAATGAGGTGCGCGGCGGCCGACGAGGCGATGAACAAGGCCCGATGGGGCCGCGCTTTCCGGATGATCGGGACCGCGGAGCCGACGACCGAGGCAATCGCATCGCCCGCGATGATGCCTCGACGCGAGAGCGGGGCGACCGCCCCGGAGAGCGGCATTTCCGGCCGGACCGCACCTTCGGCCCCGGCGGCCCGCGTGACGAGCGCGGCCCCCGACCCGAGCGTCGCGATCGGGGCGCCCCCGAGCTGGTCCGCCACCGCATCGAGGTGGGCCACCGCGACGGTGTCACCCCGCGGGAGATCGTGGGAGCCATCGCCAACGAGTCCGGGCTCGAAGGGCGCTTCATCGGCGCCATCGACATCCAGGACGACTTCGCCACCGTGGACCTGCCGGCGGGCATGCCGCGGGAGATCTTCGCCCATTTGAAGCGGGTCTATGTGCGCGGGCGGCCCTTGCGCATCTCGGTCCTCGATGCCGCTCGCCGGCCTTCCAACCGGCCGCCGCAAGACTCCGGGGAGCGTGGCTCGCGCCCACCCGGTCCGCGTGGCGGAGAGCACGCACCCGGGGCCCGCCGTTTTGGATCCGACGAAGGGGCCCCCAAGGGTGCCCGGCCGACCCCGGGGACGAGGCGCAAACGGCGGGATTGAGCCACAATCTCAGGGTCGAGCCGATGTGCTCGGTTGGCCGCCCGCCCGCCGTACCCTGAGAACCGGCCTCGCGCCTTCTTGATGCGTCGAACGTAACTCATGAATGAGCGCTGCCACGATCGAGAAAACGCCCTTCCGCTAGGGCTTAGCGCCAGCTTCGCGGAGCCCGCCGAGGGTGCCAGTCGGAGCGGCTGTTCTGCAGGCCCGGGCCATGACCTGACGGTCCTCGAAGCGCGCGTTGGACGCACCCATCTGCGCCAACGGCTGGGGCTCGAGGAGGATCACGAGGTCTTCTGCTTCGGCCGGCCGGGCGCCCACTTCTTCTATCCGGAGAACTGGTACTCAGTCCATGGCATCATCCGGCACTCGCTGCGAATCGCCGGCCTCTACGAGCGGGCCCAGCGCAACGCGCGGACCATCCGCGTGACCCACAACCCACTTCCAATCCGAGGCCTGCCACGAACGTTTGAAGGGCTGCGCATCCTCCAGCTCAGCGACCTTCACACGGACCTGGACGCCCGCATCACCGCCGCCATCGCCGCTCGGGTCAGTGAAGCGGAATACGACCTCTGCGTGCTCACCGGCGATTACCGCGCCCTGACCTACGGCCCCTACCAGGCGGCGCTCGACGGACTCGCCACGATCCGCCGTCATCTGAAGGACCCGATCTACGCCGTCCTCGGCAACCACGACACCATCCGCCTGGTGCCGGGGATGGAGGCCATGGGGATTCGGGTGCTGCTGAATGAATCCGCCGCCATCGAGCAGGATGGGGCGGTGCTCTACCTGGCCGGGATTGACGACGCCCACTACTACCAAGTTCACAACCTCCATCAGGCCGCCGCCGAGATCGCCCCGGACGGGACCTCCCTACTGCTGTCCCACACCCCCGAGGTCTATCGTCAGGCCACCCACGCCGGGTTCCACGCTATGCTGTGCGGGCATACCCATGGGGGTCAGATCTGCCTGCCGGGCGGCTACGCACTCACCTGGGACGCCCGCTGCCCGCGCCGCCTTGCCGCCGGCGCCTGGACCTACGGCGACATGGCGGGCTACACCTCCGTGGGCTCCGGCAGCTCAGTGGTCAATGCCCGGCTCAACTGTCTTCCGGAGATTACGGTCCACGAGCTGAGACGCGCCTGAGCAGGAGACCCGACCATGAGCAAGAAGACCATCCCGGCCCTAGGCTTCGTGGCCCCGAGCGGGAGCGGCAAGACCACCCTGCTGCGCAAACTGGTTCCGGTTCTGCGCGAGCGGGGACTGCGGGTCGGCTATCTCAAGCACGCGCACCACAGCTTCGACCTGGACGTGCCGGGCAAGGACAGCTTCGAGCTTCGGGAGGCGGGTGCTGACCAGACCTTGATTGCCTCCACGGAGCGCTGGGCCCTGCAAGTAGAGAGCCACGCCAAAGGATCTGACCCGGACCTCCGGACCATGCTGGGCCGCTTCGACGGGGATGGCCTGGACCTGGCGCTGGTGGAGGGCTTCAAGCACGCCGCCTTCCCCAAGATCGAGATCCACCGGACCGTCACCGGCCAAGCCCCGCTCTATCCCGACGACCCGGACATCATTGCGGTGGCCACCGACAGACACTTGAGCGGCGACCAGCACCCGCCCGCTCTCCCCCTCGAGGCCCCGGAGGCCATCGCCGACTTCATCCTGGAGCGGCTGAAAGACCCGACCTTCAGCGCCGAGGACCCGCGGGCCGAGCTGGTGCGCTACTACCAGTGGCTGCGCCGCTACGGCTACAACGACGGACACTCGGGCAATGCCTCGATCCGGGTCGGGGACTGGTTCTATGTCACGCCGACAGGGGCCAGCGCCGACGCCCTAACGCCCGACCAGCTGATCCGCTGCCCGATCGATGGGGATTGTCCGCCGGGCGCATCACTCGACGCCCCTCTGCACCGGGCGGTCTATCGGGCCCAACCTGAGGCGCGGGCCGTGCTGCACAGCCACGGGGCCTATTCGGTTGGGGTGAGCTTCGGCGGCCAGGACTTCCACCCGGCGGACTTCGAGGGGCGCTACTACTTCGAGACGGTGCCGGTCATCTCCATCGAGTACGACCGCTATGTGGAGGAGGCACCCGCCAAGGTGTCCGAGGCGCTGGCGAGCTACCCCATCGCCATCGTCCGCGGCCACGGGGTCTATGCGTGGGGCGAGACCGTAGACCGGGCCTACAAATGGACCGGCTCCCTGGAGCTCTCCGCCAAGACCTACGTCATCGCCCGCCAGGCAGCGGCGATCTAACGCCCCGCCGCAGGGGTTGGCACGCAGACGCGGCTGGACATGTCGGAGGGTCACTTCGCATTCTTGAGAATCACAGAGAGTAGGACCAGGTCAACGAGCGTCTTCGCCCCCATCTTCTCCATGATGCTCGCGCGATGCGATTCCACGGTACGAATGCTGATCCCGAATTTCACTGCGACCACCTTATTCGAGTCGCCGGAGACGATGTGATCGAAGATCTCGCGCTCGCGCGGGGTCAAGGACGCGAGACGTGCGGCCGCTTCGTCGAGGCTGACATCGGGCGCGGCCGTCTCGCCGAATCGCCGCAGCGCGTCCTGGATTCGGTCCAGCAGGATCTGCGAGCTGAATGGCTTGGTTAGGAAATCAGTCGCGCCGACCTTCATTGCCCGAACCGCCATGTCGATGTCGCCGTGTCCGGTCAACATGATGACGGGCAGTGACGAGCGCTCCATGCGCAATCGCTCCAGCAACGCCATACCGCTCACACCCGGCAGGCGGACATCGAGCAGCAGCACTGCCGGTCGACCGGGCGTTTCCTTGAATTGGAGCAGGAACTCGTCCGCACTCGCGTAGGTTTTCGCATCGATTGCGACGGACGACAGCAGGAGCTTCAGCGAGGTACGGATATCGGGGTCGTCATCGACCACGTGGACGAGCGGCACCGCACTCACGCCGACTCCTTCCAAGTCATGGGCAGTTCGATAAGAAAGGTTGCCCCGCCCGATTCCCCGTTTTGCACACGGATCTGACCGCCGTGCGCCTCAACGATGCTCCGCGCCACCGCGAGGCCGATGCCGAGCCCCTCGGGCTCGTCCATAGGCCACGGCTCAAACAGGAGCCCAGCAAGCTCAGGATTCACGCCGGGCCCCGTATCGGAAACTTCGATCAGGATCCGATCCGCTTCCGAATCATGGCGGGTGGAAATAGACAAGCGGCGTTTGTCCGTCGCGGTACCTTGCATCGCGTGCAGCGCATTCGAAATCAACTGGATCAATACATGCCCCAGCTCGATGGGGTCACCGATGGGTCTCGGCAGATCCTGCCCGTAGCAGCGCTCGATCCTGACCCCGCGCTGCTGGATGCCCTCGCTCAGAAAATCCAGAGAAGAGTCTGCGACCTCGTTGACGTCGACAGGAACCTCGGGTTGATCGCGGCGGCGAATCAGCGCACGCAGCTTGTCGAGAACCGTACCCGCCTCGTTCCCCAGGCTCTCGATTCTCGACAACAGATCGACCAGCTCCTCCTTTCCCAGGCGCCCTTGCTTTTGCAAGCGCACGGCGGCAGCGGCATAGGCGGTCATGGCGGTGATAGGCTGGCTCAAGCGATGGGCCGCGGAGGAGGCGATCTCCGCGCGCAGGGCCAGACGGCCAACCCGCGCAAGCGCCGCGCGATGAGACTCCAAGCGTTCGCGTAGGTGCTTCTGCTCGGTCACATCGACCAGCACGGCCACTCCGCCGCCAATCCGACCGTCCGCCGCGAGCAAGGGGCGCGCCGTGACCTGCGCCCAGCGCCCCTCCGCGCACTTCGGGTTGCGCAAGTATAGCTCGACGTTATCCGAAGACTCGCCGCGGATGGCGCGGACCAGGGGCAGCTCCGCGACAGGAACGGGCTCCCCCCCTTCGTCACGAAACACGCCAAAATGCCAAGACCAGTGTTCGGGTTGGATCGTGTCGGGACCCGACCCGACGATCTGCTCCGCCTTTCGGTTCCAGAGCAGGAAATGCCCCTGAGGGTCCGCCACAACGACACCGTCTGCGACGTTTTCCAGGATCAGCTGCTGTAAGGCGTGCTGACGGCCCACCTCTGCGGCACGCTCCTTCACCCGCCGCTCCAGCTCCCGATTGAGCTCTTCGAGCGCCTCCTCGCGCCGTTCCACCTCCGCGACCATGCGTCGAAAGGCAAGCACCAATCTGCCGACTTCGCCGCCCTCGTCCGCCGAGAGGGCGACCCGGTAATCGCCCGCCGCGATGGCTTCGGATGCGTTCGCGAGCGCGGTGAGAGACCGCGTCTGCCGTTGCACCGCAACCACGACGAGGACAATGGCCAGGGCCAGCAACCCCCCCATGCCGACGAGGCTTTCTCGGCGCAGCAATCCTCCGAGATAAAGGGCTTGCTCTGCGGGCTCGGTCAGGATGAAGACCAGACGCCGCTTCGGGTCCCGTGGGTCCCAGGAGCGCGCGGTCAGGAAGGCGACGAGCTCGCCGTCGGGGTCAGGAAGCGTCAGGAACGACTCTCCCCCAGGAAGCGCACTCAAAACCCGGTCCGCTTGACCAGGAAAGGCATCCGCAAGTCGAAAGGGGGTGCCGAACTCGAAGGCGAAGGCGCGGCCCGGCTGGGGATGGAGCAGGAAATTTCCATTCTCGTCGGCGACGTACATCGACTCCGTCCGATCATGGAAGGATTCCGCGCGCTTGAATGGCCATCCCATGTCCATGTTGACGGCCAAGACGCAGCACAGGCTACCGGCTGGATCATAAACGGGCGTTGCCGCCCTTAACGTGGGCAGGTGCGGGACGCTGATTTGGCCGTGCTCACGGTTAAGGTCGATACGGGACAGGTAGACGGATCCTGATTTCAGGCGGGACGTTTCGCGAACGTAATAGCGGTCGCCTTTCTGCTGGAGCTCCTTGGGTGGAATGACCCTAAGGCCGTTCTCGTTTCTCTCGACGCGGACAAGCTCGCGTCCGCTGTCCTGGACCCCGATGAGTCGGAGCTGGGCGTATTCGGGCCGGGTCTCGGCAAAGGACAGGAAGATCTGCTGCAGCCGCGCCTTCCACTGATCCAGGGTGGAGCCGCCCGCCGTATCCGTCCCACCTCCTTCGAGTGCGCGGCGGATACCTTGAATCGGGGGTGTGCTTGCGAGGAACAACGCGTCTTCGCGCAATTGCTTAATGAAGCGCTCGACCTCGTCGGCCCCGCGCTCCGCGTGAAGGCGCAAATGCGCGAGCTCACGCTTCTCCTCCGCCTCGGCGCGCCCGCGATCAAATAGGTAGCCGACCGTGAAGGCGGCCGCTATTAAAACGGCGACGAAAATCGTGCTGAGGCGAAGTGACAGGGAGCCCCAACGCATCCGAATCGCTCAGTCTTTTCCTATCCGTGACCGCGTTGATCGATTCAACCGGCAGCGACAGTCCGGCCCGAAGGCCACCACTGGTGCGCCGGCCCTCATGATGCGGCACCCTGTGGCGTGCGGCCGACTGAACAAACAGAATCGTCGCCAGGGGATCGAGGAGGGGTTCACTTCGCCATCCGAGCGCCTGAACGGGGAGGTGGGCGTACATCCTTGTACGGTTTGCCAACCCGAAGACACGCACGGGGTGTGTCAATAGGCCCTTTCGTCCGGGGCACCCACCGATGCCCTCAAGCCGACAAAGTGCGCTCCTGCTCGAATGGGCGGGAGAAACCAGATGCACCTCGGGTTCGCGCAGGTCCCGGGTAGGCGGGTGTGCGCACGACGGCGGGGAACCAGTCGCGAATCTCGGGACGGTCACTCAGGATGACGACGGTCGTCCCGAGCCCGGCAAGACGCCGGTAAAGCATTTGTAGCAGGGCCACCCCCGAGTCGAACAGACGCTCGATGTCCGAGAGATCGATGATGCAAGACCTCAATCCGGAGGGAATCTGCTTGCAGATGTCGCAAACGGGCTGGGACACGCTCACGTCCAGATTGCCCCGAAAGCTGAGATCGAGCCGGTCCTCGGCTGGGATATAGGAGACATTGACGGGCATCGGCGAACTCCTCTCAAATGGTCGTCATTGAATTTACTGGCAAGGCAACACTGGCAGCCGCTCGGCCCCACGTCAGCAGGATCGGTCCGTGCACGAAACTGGTGTGTCAGCGTCGCCAAGGTCCCTCCGCCACGATTGGCGCCGGCGGCGGAACCTGCGTGCCTGCAAGACTAGGAGCAACCGAAGGCGTGCACCATCCGCAATATCCCTGTGCCTCTCCGTAGAACTACGGAGAGGCACCCGCTGGATCCGCCGGTTCACCCCCACCGTTCGTCGTCTGGGAGTAGCGGCCTCCGTACATCCCAGTGAACTTCGTCGTCGAGATCGCCTCGGGGACACGCCCGACGAGCCGATGTGGTTTCATCTTGGCTTAGCGTCGAGCCCGGATTCAGCGCCCGCGTCAAGGGTCAGCCGCTCCTCCACCCGATCGGGTTCCGGGAAATCTCCAGGTGAAAATTGTCATTTCAGGGGTGCAAAGGCGGTCTCAAGCGGCGGAGTCGTCATCGCGAGCGCCTCATCGAGATCGAGGATGGTCCTGAGCGTCCTGAGCCACTGCTTGAGACCGCCTTCGACGGCGACACCTCGGGCCGATGCCAAGATCTGCGCCCGGCCCTGCCGCTGATCTGCGGGTGTTGAGCACGGCCACCCCGTCGTCAGTGCCCCGTGGGGACCGACCCGTGAGATGGCGGACCACATGAACCCCGGGGATTGGCGAACCGAATGACGCGAGATTTGGCGATTGCGGAGAATCCGACGATGGGGACAGGGTGACCGGGGGGGGCAAAAAAAACCGCCCCAGCTGGACGCCAGGGCGGTGATCACCACTTAGAGGAGAGACCTGGGACCGCAGTCCTTAGCGCAACCCGTTCCCACCACGCACATTCCCTTACCGCGTGGTTATCCTATGCCCTCGCCGGCTCCGTTTTTGTGAACTTGCACGCAGCCCGCTGCGACACGAGGATGCGTTCGTCCACCTGTGATCGAAGTCCAGGCTCCAGCCGGCCTGCCGCCCCAAGCGGATGGGCTCGGAGATCATGCTGCTGGGTCGAGCGTGCCTAAACCGCCCCGTCCTCGCCAACAGAGTCCGTCGAATTGATCGGAAGGCGGCAGCCTCCCGGCGCTCCGCCCAAGGGTGAGTCGACCCACTGTTCGTTTGCTGACGCTTCGGCGTGGTCTTGCAAAATGGCTGGCTGAGCATACCGGGGTCGCACCACGTTCAAGCGCCCTCGCGGGGACGCCGGGTCCTTCGCGTCGGCGGCGAACGCGTCACGCAAGGCTTTGTAGGCGGGCCGCAAGCTGCGGTCGATCCGGACTACGCCGAACCATTCCTCGTTGGCGAAATGGTCCGGCTGCTGGCCGGGGGCCTGGACACCGCCGCTATCCTGGGCACCGGGGGGCGGGACCTTCCACCACTCGTCGTTCCATTCGAAGACGGTGCCGCCGACGGCCACCCCGTCCGGGTGATCGGCGGAGAGATTGGCCCGAATCTCGTGCCACAGGGCCAGGTCCCAATCCGCCTGTGTTGCCTCATCGATCCGTCCGGCCGGGGTAGCGGCGGCATCAAGCGTGTGAAAGGCATCGGCCCCGAACTCGCCGAGGAACATGGGCTTGTGGCTGATAGCGGCCCATTGGGCAAACAGGTCCCCGAAGGATCGGCCGCGGTAGACGTTGAGCCCCCAGATGTCCACGCTTGGGCAGACCCGGTTGACGTAGGCCCGGGTGTCCTCGAGACGGCGGCCGTCGGCGTCAATGTGGATGTCGCCCAGGCTGGCCGCGACGGGGTGGTGCGGATCCAAGCGCTTGACCAAGGCCGCAGCCCGCTCGGTACGCTGGGCGGCATCCAGTGGAGTGGCGGCGAGGCCGAAATAGAGATTGAGGTTCCATTCACTACCCAGCATCCACAGCAGGACGGCGGGGTGGTCCCGATAGGCGGTGACAACCTGCTCGACGCGGGCGAGGTCGTTGACCCCGTCATCCACATTCATCACCACCCGGATGCCGGCGGCATGGAGCCTATCCAATAGCGTCCTGCCCGCCACCCCCTCCACCGGCCCCAACCCCGGGTCCATGACCAGCCGCACAGTGTTGACATGCATGGCCGCGAGCAGCGGGATGTCCCGATCGCTCCAGCGGCCCAGCTCCGACCGGCGCACACCAACGTTGTCGGCGGCAGTGGGAGTGGTGTCCGTCTCAGGACCAGCGGGTGACCAGACGACGCCGCGCATGACGAAGGGCCCGAGACCCTCAACCACTAGGCGTCGGCCTTCCACCCAGACCCGAGTGCCGTGGCCCGCCCGGGTCGGGTCGACCGGCTCGGCCGTTCCGGCCAAGAGAGCAACCACCGGTGCAGCAAGCAACAACAGAAGAGAGATGAATTGGAGCTGGTACCTGGACATGGGACAACTCACCCGCAAAAAGCAGCATTGCAATCGAGGACCGGACGGTTGACCTTTGTCCGAGCGACGGTGCGGGCCCTGGACTCCGCCCAAGGGGCTCGCGGACGGAGACTTGCATCTCAGGCGTTCGGCGCCTGCGCCCCCCGCGGAATCATGCGCCGGCGCTCCAGCTGGGTCACCAGGATGCCGCCCAGGATCAACGCGAACGCACAGAGCTGATTGGCCTGCAAGTGCTCGTCCAGAAAGACTATGCCGACCATAACCGCCCAGAGGGGGATCAAGTAGTTAAGCTGAGAGACGAAGGCCGGTCCGGCGCTCTTGATCAGGTGGAAGTAGATGATCGAGGCCCAGGCGGTGGAGAAGACCCCCAAGCCAAGCACCGCCGCCAGAGACGCCCACGGGATAGCCGCGGGGAGTAGTGCCTCGCCCCCCGTGCCGAACGCCGGTGGCACCATGAGTCCAGCGGCAATCAGTATGGTCACTGCCGCGCTCGGCAACGGCTCGCTGGCCGGACGCAGTCGGGCCAGAATCGCCGAGACGGCATAGCAAAAGGCGCCGCCGAGCACCGCGAGCATAGGAAGGAGACGGGCCTCGCTGCTCGACGGGCCCAACAGGGCGTCGGGCCCCATGAGCGCCACCACACCTCCGAATCCCAACAGGAAGCCACCGACCCGATAGGTGGTCAGCCGCTCGCCGGGCACAAAGTAATGGGCGAGCCCGAGTGTGGCCAGCGGCATCACCGCCATCAAGATGCCGGCGAGCCCGCTGTCGATGCGCTGCTGGCCCCAGGCGATTAGGCTGAACGGCAGTGCATTGCCGAAGACCGCGATGAGCGCCAGGAACAGCCACAGCCGAGCCCCCCAAACCGGTCGGCCGTTCCCGCGGGACGCTTTGAGTCGCAGGCCGACCAGGGGCAGCAGCAGCGCACAGGCCACCACAAGCCGACCCGCCACCACCAAGTCCGGGTCCAACGCAGCAAGTGAGACCTTGGTGAGCAGAAAGGCCGACCCCCACATGACGGTAAGCGCCAAGAGCCGAACCCAGTCCGCGGTCGGGTGATGGACGCTCACCGCAGGACCAGCACCAGTGCCGTCAGCACGGCCAGCCATTGAAAGCCGTTCAACACCACGCTGAGCCGATGCAGGGCGTTGAAGCGGCGGGAGGCCTTGGCGTCCCCCTGGAGATCCGCATCGCGAGCATCGTTGATGCAGGGCAGAAGTCCCTGGCGCGCATAAATGAAGCCCGCCAGCGCCACCCCGGTGAGAATGGCGGGCCAGCCCCGGTCGCCAGCGATCAGCAAGGCGACGAGAGCCACCAGAGTGGTCGCTCCCATGGCCAGGTAATACCAGGGAAAGACCTGACGGATGAAGGCACCCGCGGTCTCCGGGGGCAGCTTGGTGAAGATCAGAGGCGCCATGAGCCCAGAGAAGAAGGTCATGCCACCGAAGGTGAGGGCCAGCGCCAGACCGGCGATCACTTGGCTCAGGGGAAAGTCCGTCATGGGATGCATCCTCGGCTCCAGAGCAGCGGGGTACCCACCGCTGCCCAATAGCCCTCAGTTTGCGCCCGGCGGGGCAGTCTCAAGCCCGCGGGCCCCTCGCATCCCGCGGACCTGGCAGGCGGGACACCAGTAGGTGGAGCGAGGATTGCGACCCAACTGTCCCCGCTGAACGGCTGTGCCGCAGACCAGACAGGGGAGTCCTCCACGTCCATAGACCCAAAGGTTCCCCCGACCGTCCCGCGCCTCCCGCGTGACCCGGGGTCCGCCCCCCAGGTTACTGCTGAATCAGACGGGCGGCGGTGAGATACAGGTCGGCGACGTCGTCGGGGCAGAGCTCCTCGATCCGCAGCAACGGCGACAGGCGAGTGAGGAACAGCACCTCCGACTTGTAGACGTTACCGATGCCGCAGGCCGCCCGCTGCTCCAGGAGTAGATCGACCACCGGGGTGTCCGCGGGCAACAGCTCCAATGCGCGGCGGTGGACGACAGCGGGGTCCGGAGTTTCCCGCGCCAGGTCAGGGCCGAGCCGGGCGCGCTGGTCCTGGGCACCGAAACCGTCCCGTGGGGTAAGCTGCACCTCCCGGGCGTTGAAACACACGTAAACCCAGTCGTCCAAGGCCAGCACCAGGCTGGCCTGGCGCCCGGGCTTACGCCATGGCTCGCCATGCCGATAGCGGTGCCAGGAGCCGTAAAGACCTAAGTGACTGCGCAGACAGGACCCGTCGTCCAGGGAAATGTAGAGATGCTTGCCCTGGCTGGTCACCCCGGTAACAAGGCGCCCTTGAAAGCGGGGCCAGTCACGCCCCCGCACCCAAACGGCAGTCAACACGCGGTCCGTGAGACCTGGGCCGAGCAGCGAAGCGATGATGTGGACCGTGTCCCCTTCAGGCATGGTCTGATGCGGTGGGCGCTGGTGGGTTCCGGCAACGTGACAGCAACCCGTCGGGTACAAGTTCTCCGTTCGGCCCCTTGCACTGTCTATCGCCCCAACAGCTTGATGCCTTGACGGCAAAAAAAGAAGCCCCGCGGTTGCGGGGCATGAGAGAGGAGGACGTTGCGTTGCGGACACTATGACGCGGGCTCGGAAAAAAAGTTCATGGAGACTGTTCGCAAATTGAACAGGACCGAGCATTGACCGAACGCGACCTGTTCACCCATCGGCATGAGACATCGGCCGGCCGCCGCCAACGCGATCACGCCCCGTCGCCGATCTCGGAGGGACGAAGATGCCCAGGCCGAGCGATGGAGCCGGCGCGCCGGTGTCCAGTTGGAAGAATCGGTTTGGATACCGAGAAGCCAGCGGATGTCTGGACAGTCAGGGCCGACAGCGGTCTCCCCCAGTCAGGAGCGCTGGCACCTGAGACCCGCCTCCAAAAACAAAATGCGGCAATGAGCCACACAAGAACGCAACATTCCGCCGATAACGTTGAAGGTCAATTTTTTCCGAGTCACCAGGTAGTGACGCGCCAGCAACCGGCAACCGACGGATTCTCGGCGTTTATCTGCGGTTCAACGGCTCTGACCAGGATATAAAGACCCCGCCGGATGGCGGGGAACACGACAAGGAGTCAGCGAGCTTCGAATGAAGCTCGTGCCTTTGAGAAGAATCCTGGTGATTAGTTCGCCGGAATCTGGTCAAATCTCCATCTGGATTTTGCGGGAACACCGCAAACCGCGCGCGCCGGTGGACTTGTTTTTTACCTCGGCAACGCCATGACTGGAATGGCGGCGGTAATCCGACGTCCCTTCCGATACACGGACCTATCCGGGTCCGCAAGCAGCCGATTCAACCCGCCCACCACCCAAGCGCAAAGGCGACGAAACGGGATTTCGGCAACGCATTTTGCAAACTCAATGGAGAAGGCATTCATGCCGATACACATCAGCGGCGATACCCTAGCCTTGGACAAGGCCATTCGTCGTCAGATCGAGAACGAAGCCCAGATGCTGGCAGACCGCTTTCCGGGAGAGCGGATCGACGCCCAGGCCCGGATCAGCGAGGAGTTCGATCCGCTTCACGGCCATCGCGTGCGATGCGAGCTGCGCGCCAAGCTGGGGAGCGGCCGCCAATTGGTCGTACGGGATGCACGCAAGGACGCCGCAGAGGCGATTCGGGAGGTGTTTGGCGCCGCTCGGCGCAATGTTCGCCAGCTGCGCCGCCGCGTGAGCACGGCCCCCCTGACTCCAATGATCCCGGCGGGCGCGACGACAGGTCAGTAGTCGCTCGCTCGCCGAGCGCGGACGCCGTTGTTCGGCGACGCGGCGCGGACCGCTTCTCCCCAGTTAGAGTGCCTCTCCGGCACCCCGCCTCGCCGTAGGCCCCACGCTTAGCGGTGAACGAAAAACGGATTGCCCCGGTAGCTCAGCACCGCACCTTCCGCCAGGATACGTTCCACCTTCATCCCTTGCCGTGTCTGATCGCCCTCCCGATATTTGCGCCCGCTGATCAACACGAAGCGCCGGCTCTTGTCTACGTCGTAGACATGCACCGTCATCAGGAAGGCGGGCAAGGCTGCCTCTTGTTCCCTGGTCAGACGCAGCTTCGTAGGATCTTCGTCGACGGCGTCAGGCGTGGGCGCCTTCTTCGCCGGGGTGCCGCCGTCCTTCAGCACCTCGTGTTTGAATGCCTCGATGTCGGCAATCAGGTCCCGCGGGACCGGAGTGGGCGGATCCGACGGACCCGCTTCTTCATATGACGCCATATCCAATTCCGCCTCGAGCTGGCGCTGCAGCTCGAGCTCCGCGGCCAGATCCGATTCCTCGGAGATGTCCGGGTGCAGGAGCGGCCGATCACCCCGAAAGTCGACACTTCCAACGGGCTCCGCGGGCTTGGGTGGGGCAGGGCGGCGAGGCGGCGGCGGCTCGACCAGTGGTTCGGCTTCCGGCGCCTCGAAAGGCCCGGCAGGGGTGACCGGCGGGGCCGAAATGGGGGCCGGGATCAGAGGGCGGCTTGCAACGCTCAGATTGTCCATGTCCTGAAGGAGCAGCGGCGGGGGCGCGGGGGGTAAGGAGACCGTCGCCGCGGCCTCCGTTGAGGACCGGCCGACCGCCTCCGCTGGCGACGACCCGGTAGGCTCGACCGGTGCCGGCCCGCGCAGGGCCGCATAAAGGGCGATCAGCACCGCCGCGCTAGCCAGTCCCATGGCCGCCAACGGCCATGGACTCCGTGCAGGTTCAGCCGTGTCCTCCTGGAACATGCCGGAGGTGTCCAGGGTGGGGACCTTCCCCAGCTCACGCTCCTGTTGTGATTTCTTGAGGGCCTCCAGGATGTAGCTCATGGCGCGCCCCGGCCCTCGCTCCAACCGGGGGCACCCTGGACCGCGGCCTGGGCGCGCCTGGCCGCGTCCACACCTGCGGCTTCCGTCGCGACGGACCTGGGCATTAGGCGGGGAATACCTGGCATGGCCACGGCGTTGTTGATCTGAATCAGGGTGCGGGGGCCAGCGATACCGTCCGGCACCAGACCGCGGGCAGACTGAAACTCCTGAAGGGCAGCGCCAAGGGTCCGGTCAAAGCGGCCGGAGTCGATGTAGGCAAGGCCCGACCCGGGAACCTCGGAGAGCAGCCGGCGCAACCAGCGGACGGAGTCCACCGAAGCACCGGGTCCAATCAGAGGAGCGCCAGTGGGCGGCGGCTGCCAGACCACCATATAGTCGCCAGTCCAGACCGCCTCCAGGCCCGCGACCGGCACCAACTCGCTCCCCGCCTCGGTATCCAGAGTGGCGTAGGTCTGATCCAGGGCGCCCAGGGCGGCGTAGCGCGGCTCGCCTTCCCGGTCCGTCATCCGAAGCAGCACCGGACGATCAAAAAAGCGCACGTTGCTCAACTTGCCCTGCTCGCGCTCGCAGCCTAAGCCGAAGGAAGCGACCCGGGCGCAGGCGTCGCCTCCACCGAGGTCTTGCACCACCACCCCCCAGCGACGCAGCAGCACCCGCAAGGCGGTGTCTTCCGGCATGGCGAGTCGGGAAAGCGTTTCCGCCGCTGCATCCGGCGCGAAGCTGGCAAGGGAGACCCGGGGCAACGCCTCGGCCGCACCAGCCGCCAAAACCGGCGCTGGAACTGAGGTTGGCACTGGGGCCGAGATGGGACTGGGCCCGCCGCGCTCGCCGGTGCCCGACAGCGCCGCGAGCGATGCGGTGGCCGGACCGACCTCGCCTGCCGGTGCCGCAACCTCGGACTCGGGAGGATCCTGGGGGCCGACAGCGGCCGTCAGCGCCGGTTCTGCGGTGTCCCCCGCCGGGCTCGCCCCAGGGGCGATGGCGCCGGTCTCCGGGGGTGCGGAACCCCGCCGTTCCAGCACCGCGGCAATCAACTCCCGTGGGTCTCCCCGCAGCCAGCCGTAGGACATCCAACCCGCCACCAGCAACAACATCAGGGCCGCAGCGGCGGCAAAGGGCGGTCTAACAGCCGGGGGAGCCTTGATCTCGAGACGCTCGCCCTGGACCTCCCGGGCCGCCTTGGCGACGATGGCCGGAGTGACTTGGTTGCTCCGGGTGACGCAGGCTCCGAGCAAGGCGCGGTCGCACAAGATGTTGACAATCCGCGGGACGCCACCAGAGACCTGATGGATGCGGCGAATGGCCCCCGCCGTGAACAACGGCCGATCCACCCCTGCTACCGCGACCCGGTGGCGGATATATTCCACGGTCTCCCCCGGGCGGAGCGGCCGTAAGTGAAAGCGTGCGGTGATGCGTTGGTTGATTTGACGCAGCCCCTCGCGCTCCAGCATGTGTCGCAATTCGGGCTGGCCCACCAGGAAAATCTGCAGGAGCTTATGCTTGGTGGTCTCGAGATTGGTCAGGAGCCGAACCTGCTCCATGACCTTAGGACGGAGGTTCTGGGCCTCGTCGATCAGCACCACCGGACGGCGCCCGTTCGCGTGGGCCGCCAGCAGAAAACGATTCAAACGATCCACCAGGAGCTTGACCGAGCGCTCGCCGTCCGGGACGGGGATGCGGAACTCATCGCAGATATTGAGCAGCAGCTCGTTGGCGGTCATGGCCGGATTCAGGATCAGCGCCACGTCCACCCCCTCGGGCAGCTGCTCCAGAAATGCCCGACAGACGGTGGTCTTGCCAGTTCCGACCTCGCCGGTGAGCAGCACGAAACCGCCGCTCTCCCCTGCGCCATAGAGAAGGTGTGCCAGGGCCTCCTTATGCTGCTCGCTGAGGAACAGGTAATGCGGGTCCGGGGAGATGGAGAAACTCGGCTCCTTGAGCCCGAAGTATTTTGGATACACGGTAGCGGCTTGTGGTGATTGTCTGAGAAAGAATCCGTGCGGCCGGTCGGCGATGACGGGGAACTATTTGATCCGGCGAGGTTAAACAGGCGCTTCCCGAGCGTCAAGCGCGCCCCACCGGATCGCGCCGTGGGCCGTCTATGCCAGCTCCCTGAGCGTACACCTTCACCTTCCGGGTTTGAGTGCTGGCCCTGGTCTTTGGGTGGAACAGAATCCCTTGGGAACAAGCTGCCTGAACCGCCGCGGAAACGAAAAAATCATCGGCGCCAAGGTCCGGGACCGCAGAGCGATCTGCGCCCGGCCACCGACAAGCGGACGCGGCGTCTGCGCTGCCGCTTACCTGCATCGCCGAGCGGGCCAGCCACACTGAAAATTGGAGCTATGAATGCTCTAGCTTTACATAATTAATCCGCTCAATCTTGCGCGATCCCTCGCTTGCACCGACATTTACCACTTCAAGTCGGCTCCGGGCCGATCGCCATCGATGACGCCCTCGGCAGCGGGGGACGGAGAGCAAGACGATGATCGAGCGCGTGGACGTCGGCGGCCTCCAGGTCGCCAAGCCCCTGTACGACCTAGTCAAGCACGAGATCACCCCAGGCACCGGGGTCGAGCCAGACGGCTTCTGGCGGTCTTTCGGCGAGATCGTCCGTGAGCTCGGCCCCCGCACTCGGGCACTGCTCGCCCGCCGTGACGAAATCCAGGCCGAGATCGACGTCTGGCACCTGAAGCGCCGAGGCCAGCCCCAGGATATGGGCGCCTACCGCGCCTTCCTCGCCGACATCGGCTACCTGGTTCCCGAGGGCCTGGACTTCAGCGTCACCACCGCGAACGTTGATCCCGAGATCGCCACCGTCGCCGGTCCCCAACTGGTGGTTCCGGTCAACAACGCACGCTATGCGCTGAACGCCGCCAACGCCCGCTGGGGCAGCCTCTATGACGCGCTCTACGGCACCGATGTCATCCCAGACCAGGGCAAGCTGGCCCGCGGAAAGGCGTTCAACCCGGACCGGGGCGCCGAGGTCATCGCCCGCGCCGCCGCCTTCCTGGACCAGGCGGTGGCCCTGAACCGCGGCTCGCACCGGGAGTCCTGCGGCTACAAGGTGGACAGCGGCAAGCTGGTCGTGTGTCTGCCCGACAACAGCCAGACCATGCCCACCGACCCCGACTGTTTCGCCGGCTACAGGGGCGATCCCGAGTCCCCGGAGGCCGTGCTCTTTGTCCACCACGGGCTGCACGTCGAGGTCCGGATCGACCGAGCTCACCCGGTAGGCAAGGCGAGCCCGGCCGGCGTGGCCGATGTCCTGCTCGAGGCGGCCGTCACCACCATCCAGGACTGCGAGGACTCGGTCGCGGCCGTGGACACCGAAGACAAGGTCGGCGTCTACCGCAACTGGCTCGGGCTCATGAAGGGCACCCTCACCGCCAGCTTCGAGAAGGGCGGGCGCCGGCTGGATCGCGCCCTGGAGCCCGACCGCACCTACAGCACCCCGGACGGCAGCGCGCTCACCCTGCCCGGACGCTCCCTGATGCTGGTGCGCAACGTCGGACACCTGATGACAACCGACGCGGTCCTGGACGCCGAGGGCCGGGAGGTCCACGAGGGCATCCTGGACGGCATGATCACCAGCCTGTGCGCCCTCCATGACCTGAAGGGTCTGGGAACCCACCGCAACTCCCGCGCCGGCAGCGTCTACATCGTCAAGCCCAAGATGCACGGGCCCGACGAGGTACGGCTCACGGTGGACCTCTTTGCCCGTATCGAGGACGCCCTGGGCCTCGCGCGCAACACCCTCAAGGTCGGCATCATGGACGAGGAGCGGCGCACCACCGTCAACCTGAAGGAGTGCATCCGGGTCGCGAAGGAGCGGGTGATCTTTATCAACACCGGCTTCCTCGACCGCACCGGCGACGAGATCCACACCGACATGGAGGCCGGCCCGGTGCTGCGGAAGGCCGCCATGAAGACCGCCCCCTGGCTGCTCGCCTACGAGGACTGGAACGTCGACACGGGCCTCGCCTGCGGCCTGCGCGGCCACGCCCAGATCGGAAAGGGCATGTGGACCATGCCGGACGAGATGCGGGCCATGGTGGAGACCAAGATCGCCCATCCGAAGGCCGGGGCCAATTGCGCCTGGGTCCCCTCACCCACCGCCGCCACCCTGCACGCCATGCACTACCACCAGGTGGACGTCGCGGCGCGCCAGTCGGAGATCGCTGCGGGCGGGCGCCGGACGAGCCTGGACGCCATCCTCCAGATTCCCGTGGACCCGGACCGCGCCTGGGCGCCCGCGGAGATCCAGGAGGAGCTGGACCTCAACTGCCAGGCCATCCTGGGCTACGTGGTGCGCTGGGTCGACCAGGGGGTGGGCTGCTCCAAGGTGCCGGACCTGGGGAACGTCGGCCTGATGGAAGACCGGGCGACCCTGCGCATCGCCAGCCAGATCCTGGCCAATTGGCTGCACCACGGCGTGATCAGCCGAAACCAAGTCACTGAGACCATGAAGCGGATGGCCGCCGTGGTGGACCAGCAGAACGCGGGCGACCCGTTCTACCGGGCTATGGCGCCGGCGTTCGACGGCATCGCATACCAGGCCGCCCAGGACCTGGTCTTCAATGGACGCGAGGTGCCGAACGGTTACACCGAACCCACCCTGCATGCCATGCGCCGGCGAATCAAGTCCGCTGGTTGAGTCCGGTTGAGTCCAGCGCATGAGCCGCGATCTGGCTGGCGCGGACCGACCCGTCGATCTTCCGAGCCTCAGTCGGCGACGCTCGCCGGAGCAACCGTCCGTCGGATCGCTCAGAAACGATGGGCGTGCCGCCGGAAAAAAACGGTGTTTTTGATCTGAATTGGGTGCAGAACCGAGAGAAGTCGGCCATTATTGCCCGCGATTCGCATTGACAAAACGCCTCGGTTGCGTTAGCGCATCAGTAATTAATGAATAACGGCGGTACCTGAGCCGCATCACCAGGCACCATCTGGACCGCCCATAAGCATCCATCAACTACCAAGCAGTACCCAGACCACCCTCGGGTGGAGGAGTGAAGAAGATGTCCGCCATGCAGATCGCCGGCCGCGAGCTCGAGCTCAACCGCAAGGGCCACCTGGCCCGCTTCGACGACTGGGACCGAGACGTCGCCCAGGCCATGGCCGAGGACGAGGGCCTGACCCTCACCGACTGCCATTGGAGCGTGATCGGCTTCCTGCGCGACTACTACGCGACCCACGAGATCCCGCCGTCACCGCGGGTGGTGGTCAAAACCATCGGCCAGGAGATCTCGGCTCACGTGCCCTGCACCCGCAAGCACCTAGACGCACTGTTCCCGAAGGGCGGATGCAAGCAAGCCTGTCGCATTGCCGGCCTACCGAACTATTACTGCCATGCGTGTTGAGCGCCAGCCCGGCGATTGACTTGATCCCGCGAAGGCCCCGTTCAGGGGCCTTTTCTATTGCGCCGGCAACTCGGTGCCGAGGGAGCCGCTGGCCTTGTCGGCGCCGCCAAGGGGAGCGAGCCCGCCAATGGACCGACTGTGGCCGCTGGGGGCGCCAATTTCGTAGTTCTGTGGCTGTCGCTCCTCATCACCCTGACGGTCGCCGACACCAGCCCCGTCATGAAACTGGTCGTCGGACCCTTTCCCTAGGGTCGGGTGCGATCAGGCCGCCTTCTCGGACTGGGACTCGGAAGAGCGCCAATGCTCGACGAGCACTTTGCCCTTGCCCTGGCGCTTGGCGCGGTACATGGCGCCGTCCGAGACATGCAGGAGGTCGTCGACCCCAGCCGCGCCATGAAAGACCAGGAGTCCGGCACTAAACCCGACCGCCCACGCGCCCGATCCCACGAGCTGCGCCAGACGTTCGTGCAGCCGTTCCAACACTGCCGACGCACCCGCCTCGTCGGTGTCCGCCAACACCACCGCAAATTCGTCGCCCCCGAGGCGGCCAGCCAGATCGGTGTGGCGCACCACCTCACGAAGGCAGCCCGCAACCTCGATGAGCAAGCGGTCTCCCTCGGTGTGGCCCAGGCTGTCGTTCACCCGCTTGAAGTTGTCGAGGTCGATGAACGCGATAGCGCCACCCCGCTCCTGCCGCGCCATCAGGTCGATCAGGACCTGTGCACTTCGGCGAAAGGCCACGCCGTTGAGCAGGCCGGTCAGGCTGTCCCGGTCGGCTCGGTCCCGCTCGCGCAGGATTTGGAAGCGCAACCGGTACACGAGCTCGGCCACCACCAGGAAAGACCCGAGCCTTACGCCTACGTTCCAAAGGGCAATCAACGGGTGGGAGTAGGGATGACCGGAGATCAGGTCGCTGAGCAGCCAGGCGACCGCGGACACGCACGCTATCACCAGCCCGCCGGCTCGACCCAGGCCCCAGGCGGCCGTTGCGACCGGGATCAGATAAAGGATCCACACGGAAAGCTCGAAGCCCGTCCGGGCATCGATTGCGCCGATCACAACGACCGCTACCGCGCAGACGACCCACAGGATCGGTGCCGGCGCGCGGCCGAGCAATTCCTTGAGTGGCTCCATCGGATTCAGGGGCCTATGCAGGACAAGCGCCGCCTCATAGGCCCTCCAACTGGTGAATGGGCGGCTCGCAATGGGTCCCGCGGCAACGGTAGGCCAGGGGCACAGCACCCGCCTTCATACCGGCGAGGGTACCCGGCAACCCGGCCTCGTCGCTGGGGATGGCGAGCACCAGACGACGTGGCCGGTACCCGCGCTGGGCGGCGGCCTGCCAGTCGTCGAGCAGCTCGGCATCCGCGCGGATAACCAGGGTCTCGGGGGGATCCAGGTGCTCGTCCAGGGCGAACAGGAGGCACGCGTGGGCATAGGGCATGCCGCCCATGGCCTGACCCGCAAGCTCAAGGGTGCGCCGCGCGGCTTCGAGATAGCGAACCTCCCCAAGCAGGTGCCCCAAGCGTTGCAGGGCGGCGGCGGCGACACCGTTCCCGGAGGGCATGGACTCGTCCCCCAGGGGCTTGGGCCGGTGGATCAACGCTTCATGGTCGCGGCCCGTGAACCAGAAGCCGCCAGCCACCCGGTCCTCGAACTGGTCGAGCAGCACCTCGGCCAGCGCCACAGCGAAGTCCAGGTCCGCCTTGGACCAGCGGGTTTGCAGCATCTCCAGCAAGGCGTCGAGCAGGTTGGCATGGTCGTCGAGATAGGCGTTCAAGTGGGCCTGGCCGTCCTTGTAGGTGGCGAGCAGCCGGCCGTCCCGCCACAGGGTTCCCCGAATGAAATGCAGGGCCGTCTCGGCGGATTCCAGATAGTCCGCACGGCCCAGCACGCGCGCAGCCCGAGCCATGCCCTTGATGGCCAGCGCGTTCCAGGCGGTCAGGACCTTCTCGTCCCGGCCGGGACGCACCCGGCGCTCGCGCTCGGCGTAGAGTGCAGCGCGGGCGGCGGCGAGCAGGGATTCCACGGCATCGGGCTCCAGGCCCTGACGCTGAGCGACGTCCTCTGGGGTGAGCCAGCCGTGCAGGTGCCAGGAGCCCTCGAAGTTGGCCTCCCGGTCCAGTCCGTAGACGGCGGCAAAAGGGGCATACTCAACAGGCGTGAGCAAGGCCTTCACCTGCTCCCTGTCCCAGACGTAAAAGCGGCCTTCATGGCCCTCGCTGTCCGCGTCCAGGCTCGAGTAGTAGCCGCCCTCGGGGGATTGCATCTCCCGAATGAGCCAGTCGGCGGTGGCAACGGCGGCGTCGCGATACAGTCGTTCCCCGGTCAGGGCATAGGCGTCGCAACAGAGCGCCAGCAGGGGGCCGTTATCGTAGAGCATCTTCTCGAAGTGCGGGATCATCCAACGATCATCGACCGAGTAGCGGCAGAAACCCCCGCCGATCTGGTCATTGATACCGCCACGGATCATGCGCTCCAGGGTGACGGCGGCCATTCGCAGGGACTCGGTGTCCGGCTCGCCGGCAGCGAGGGAAGCGGAGTGATGGCGCAGCAGGAGCTCCAGACTGGTGGGGTGCGGAAACTTCGGCGCACGGCCGAAGCCCCCGTGCTCGGCATCGAAGCTGCCGGCAAGCTGGCGCAGGGCGGCCTCTTGGATCGACGCATCCGGCAGCGGGCCGCCGCCTGAAGGCTCCAGCTCCTTGAAGGCGCTCATCAGGTCCCCGGTCTGAGTGGCGATGGCTTCCTTCTGTTCCCGGTAGGCCCGCTCGACCCCTTGCAGGAGCTGGGTGAATCCGGGCAACCCGTGGCGGGGCTCCCGCGGGAAATAGGTCCCGGCGAAGAAGGGCTGCCGGCCGTCCGGGGTGAGAAAGACCGTCAGCGGCCAGCCCCCGGGCCGGCGCGCAAGCAGCTGATGGGCCGTCTGGTAGATCTTGTCCAGGTCCGGGCGTTCCTCCCGGTCCACCTTGATGTTGACGAAGAGCCGGTTCATGAGCTCGGCGGTGGCCGGGTCCTCGAAGGACTCGTGGGCCATAACGTGGCACCAGTGACAGGCGGAATAGCCGACGGAAAGGAGGATGGGCCTGTCCTGCTCCCGGGCCAGCGCCAAGGCCTCCTCGCACCAGGGCCACCAGTCCACCGGGTTGTGGGCATGTTGCTGGAGATAGGGGCTGGTGGTCTGTGCGAGCCGGTTGGTGGCTCCGCCGCGAGACGGGTGGGCGCTGGGCATTGGGACTCCGGGCCTGGAGGCTTCTTGGTTTCAGTTACCGAAAATGGGTCCCGAGCGCACCGCTTTCCATATCGGACCGCGGGCCCGTGCCGGTGCCCCGCTTCTGTTAGGCTTCCGCTGATCGTCCACCCGCCGGGAGTCCCCCATGCAACCCACTCCGCTCGTACTGCGTAAAGACCAGGAGCGCCGCCTGATCGCGGGTCACTGCTGGATCTACAGCAACGAAGTCGACACCGCCGCCACCCCGTTCAAGGACCTGGCGCCGGGCCAGCCGGTCGCCATCCTGAGCGACCACGAGCGCTGGATCGGGTACGGCTATGTCAATCCGCACTCACTGATCTGCGCCCGGGTGGTGAGCCGCGAGCGCTCCCATCCCCTGAGTCCGGCCCTGTGGGTCGCGCGGCTTCACCAGGCACTGTCCCTGCGCGAGCGGCTCTACAAGCGGCCGTTCTACCGGCTGGTGTTCGGTGAGAGCGACGGACTCCCGGGTCTGATCGTCGACCGCTACGAGGACCTGCTCGGCGTCCAGCTCACCACCGCGGGGATGGAACGGGTGCGCGGGGAGATCATCGGCGCCCTGGAGCAGGTGCTGCGCCCCAAGGCGATCGTGCTGCGCAACGACACCGTCGTGCGCGAGCTGGAGGGACTGGACCAAGGGGTGGAGGTGCTGCTAGGGGACCCGGCGGACCAGATCCCGCTGGTGGAGCAGGAGCTCGAGTTCCTGGTCTCCCCGCTTACCGGCCAGAAGACTGGCTGGTTCTTCGACCAGGCGGAGAACCGCGCCCGACTGGCACGTTTCGGGGTTGGCGAGCGGGTGCTGGACGTGTGCAGCTATATCGGGGCCTGGGGACTGCGCGCCGCGGCGCTGGGCGCACGCGAGGTGACCTGCGTGGACAGCTCCCACCCGGCCCTGGAACGGCTGGCGGACAATGCCGCCCGCAACCGCCTGGCCGAACGGGTGCGGCCGCTGCAGGGCGACGCCTTCGATGTCCTGCGGGGATTCAAGGACGAGGGCCGGCGCTTCGACACCGTGATCCTGGACCCCCCGGCCTTCATCAAGCGCCGCAAGGATGAGAAGGAGGGCACCCAGGCCTACAGCCGGCTCAACCGGCTCGGCATTGAGCTACTGGAGCCGGGCGGGTTGCTGGTCACCTCCTCCTGCTCCTTCCACATGGGCCGCGACGCCTTCGTTCGCACCCTGCAGTCGGCCGCGCGTCGCGCAGGACGCTCCCTGCAGCTGCTGGAGTCCGGCCAGCAAGGACCCGACCACCCGGTGCACCCGGCCATCCCCGAGACCGCCTATCTCAAGACCCTGTTCCTGCGCGTGCTGCCGGAATTCTAGTGAAAGAGTCGGTGTTTGACGCCGTGGCGAGGCCGAATCCGGCTAGGCTCCGACGCCCATCCGACAGCAGTTGCTCGCGGGGCAAGAGAATCAGGTGCGATCATCAGGGCGTCCCTGATCCCGTCCGCCTGAACGAGGCCGAGAGCCAAAAATTGAGACGGAGAAGCTAGCGTTTTCTCAGCGTCTTATCTAGAATTTCGCGTGTCGAATCTGAGCTTCGTGGTTTGATGCCCCATCGATTCAGGACCGCCGCCATGACGCACCCCCAATCAGTCACAGTCACCGCATCGGCAAACCGCGCGCAGACCCGCCGATTCGTTTTGTTGCTGGTCCTCGTCTTCGGCGTCGCGGCCGTCCTCTCGGGTTGCGGCGGCGCACCCACGAAGACCGCCGACACCTACGTCGATCGGGTGCTGGTCAAGAAGTCGCAGCGCAAGCTCCAATTGCTGCGCCGCGGCGAGGTGATCCGGGAGTACCGGGTGGCCCTGGGGGATGCGCCGAGCGGCCACAAATTCATGGAAGGCGACGAGCGCACCCCGGTCGGTGACTATTACCTGGACTGGCGCAACCCACGCAGCCAGTACTACAAGTCCATCCACATCTCCTATCCCAACGAAAGGGACAAGGCCATCGCCAAGATGATGGGGGTGAGCCCGGGCGGCATGATCATGCTCCACGGACAGCCTGGTAACATCCGTTCCCCCAGGATCCGGGCCGAGTACGCCACCCGCGACTGGACCAACGGCTGCATCGCCGTCCAGGATCACGAGATGGACGAGATCTGGCGCCTGGTGCGCATCGGCACCCCGATCCGCATCACGAACTGAGCGATCTTCAACCCGCCCGCCTCCCGCGGGCGGTGCCGCCTAACTCCCGGCGGCAAACCGCCCGATTGTCCCCACCCCAGAGTATGCGGAGATCCCTGGGTCAGCGATTCTCGCTGCCGCACGTACGCATCGAGCTCGTGAGAATGTCCTCGATGGCACCTACGTACTCCGCGTACTCCTCCGAGTCCGTTTCCGGATCCGGTCGAATTCCGAACGCGCCGATATAAGCCGCGGTTGCGTCGAGATACGACAGGCCGGTCGCTGACTCGATGTTCCTGGCGAACGCACGGAGATGGTTGGTCGAGCCGCAGAGCAGGCGTTCATAGACCGATTGGATGTGCGGGTCGTCCGTTTCATCGATGGCGGCCTGAATGTCCGTCATGTCCTTCTCCTCGATCAAACCGCCTACGAGAAGCCCTGCTAAGGGGTCCGCCATGCCATCGGCAACCAGTATCTTGTAGAGCCCCGCCAGATCCTGATTAAAGAATACGCACTCGTCCCCCGTGCAGCTGTCGGGGTAGATTCCCGGATCCACACGCGTCTCCACCACCGGGTCCGGAATCCCGTATTTGTCGAGCAGTCTTCCCATGGCGTCCATATGGCGCTGCTCTGAATAGGCGATATTGTCGAACACCTGTGCCTGGCTCCCCCACGTCGAGTCCGCGTAGAGCGTGGCGTAAACGTCTCTGGCCAGCTTTTCCTCCTCGCGCATGAACTGCATGGTATCGGCCACCATCTCCGGCACCCCATCGCCCCAGGCAGGCACCGCCAACATCAGGTTCGCGCCAACAATGGCGGCGACTGCGATCGTTGATCGTGTGTGTGTGAACATGACGCCCTCCTGTCGCAACCAGTTTCTTTTTCACGGCACAACAAGGCGTTGTCCCGCCTGCCGCGATCAGGAGCGCCCTTGCGCCCCAACTACTCCAATAGCTCAGATCGAGGCGCCACGATATGGGGCAAATACCCCCCATCTCTGGAATGCTCGGCGGCGATTCCAGGACATCGTCTCAGGGCTCGACTCCCGGCATTGTCGCGGGGCCCATCAACTCGCCAAGACTCAACGCCGCCACAGGTCGGCGGTCGCCCGGCGGCTCGGGACCGCTCTCACCCACTCGGAAACAGGGACGGGCGCCGGCAAGCACCAGAGCGCTTCTCTTCGCGTTCGTTCAGGGGGGCTTGGCACACCTCCGCGAGGCGCGGAGGCGTTCAGGCAGGGACGACTGCTAACGTCGCGCGCGGCGGCATGCCCGAGCAAAGGCGGATTTCCGGCCGCTCACTCGTAGACCACCTTGGCCGTCAGCTTGTAGCCGACGCTGCGCACGGTCTCGATCAGCCGCGGGTCCCTGGGGTCTTCCTCGAGCTTCTTTCGCAGCTTTCCGACGAGCACATCCACGCTTCGGTCGTCGGGCGACCAGTCGCGGCCCGACACCAGCTCCAGAATCGCCTCCCGGGTGAGGACGCGGTTCCCGTGTCGAACCAGGGTGGAGAGCAGTTGAAATTCGTGGGGCGTCAAGGCCACCGTTTCCCCGGCGGGCGACACGAGGTTGTAGGAGTCCAGGTCGAGACACCAGCCGGAAAAGCGTGCAATGGAGCCCACCGGCTCAGGTCTGCCCTTGACGCCTTCGGATGTGCGGCGTAGCACGCTCCGCACCCGCGCCAAGCAGCTCACGCTCGATGAACGGCTTGGTGACGTAATCGTCGGCGCCCAGCTCCAGGCCGACCACCTTGTCGGTGGTGTCGGCCTTGCCAGTGACGATCACGATCGCCACGTCCGAGGTCGCGCGCAGCTCCCGCGCCAGGCTGAACCCGTCCTCGTCCGGCAGCATCAGATCAAGGATGACCAGGCTCGGTTTCTCCTCCGCCAGCCGCTCGCGCATCTCCTGTCCGCTGGTGGCCGTGCGCACCTCGTAGCCCTCCTGCTTGAAGTAGCGGGCGAGCGAACGACACAACCTTGGATCATCGTCGACGATCAGGATGCTGACAGACCCGGGCATCGTTGGTTTCCCTTACCGATGGGCACGAACAGCGTGACGCTAACGCTGCATTGCATTATACCTGGGAGGGGCAAACGGAAAGGTGCTCGACGGCACCGATCTCCCGACTGCAGCCACTGACGACGCCGTACCAGCCCAGCAGGCAGACTACGCTGAACCTGGCAGCATTCAGTGAGCGCCTTCCGAGCCGGGTGCCCTGAACACGCCGTCTCACAGCTGCTCGGACGTTTCCTGACACCGTTCGGCAAACAGGCACGGGCGAGGGCACAAATGTCGGAAAGCAAGCGAATCCTCTGGCTGATCGTGGTCATGATGGCCGCGGTCACGCTCAGCACGGCAGTGGCGATCACGGTGCTCTATCAGACCGCCTTCGAGCAGGAGCGCTCGCATCTGATCCAGACTGCTGAGGACCAGGCCCATCTCGATGGACGCGGTGGCGCGGTTCGATCAGGAGCATAGCAGCAGCGAATCGGGCGCGTCCGAGGCGGCAACCCTGTCGCAGATCAAGAAGGCGTTCGATCATTACCCAAGCGACGGCCAGATCGGCGAGATCACCGTCGCGCAGCGCGACTGGGGGCCAACATCGTCTTTCTGGTCACCCATGGCCGCGTGGCGGAGCAACCCCGTCGAGCCGATCCCCTTTGACTCCAAGCTTGCCGAGCCCATGCGGCGGGCACTCGCCGGCCACTCGGGGTCCATGATCGGCCTCGACTACCGCGGGGAAACGGTCCTGGCCGCCTACCACCCGGTGCCGCTGCTCAATGCCGGTGTCGTGGCGAAGATGGACCTCGCCGAGATCCGCGCCCCCTTCCTGCGCGGCGCGGCCATGGTGATCGGACTCGCCCTGGTGCTCGTCACCGTGGGCACGGTGCTCTTCGTGCGTCTCACCGACCCGATCGTCCGGCACCTGAACGAGACCGAGCAGCGCTATCAGCGCATCTTCCGGGGCGCTCCGGTCCCGATCTGGGAGCAGGACATCTCCGGCGTCCGCGAGGCCCTGCAAGACCTCAGGGAATCCGGCGTGACGGACCTGAAGCGACATCTCTCGGACCACCCCGGAGACCATGGCCGCAGCTGCTCGGGCGGGTTCGCATCAAGGAGGCGAACGCGGCGGCGCTGGGGCTGTTCGGCGCACGCTCGGGCAGACAATTCGTCGCCTGGTTCGAGACGGACCTTCGTCCCCGCGACCCTGGATCTCTCGGCCGACAAGCTCCAGGCCCTGTGGGAAGGGCGTGAGGCGCTGCTGAATCATACCGTCGCCGTGAAGACGCTGGACGGCAGGGACCTCACCGTGATCCTGTCCATGGTGGTCCCGAGCGCGAGCGACGGCTATCACAGCGTCCCGGTCTCGGCGCTCGACGTCACGGCAGACCTGAACCTGCGCCGGCGCGAGGACGAGCTCGCCCTGATCCTGGCATCGACGGGTGAGGGCATCTTCGGCATGGACACCGGCGGCAGGTGCACCTTCGTCAATCGCGCGGCCCTGCGGATGCTCGGCTACCAGGACGAGCACGCGCTGCTCGGGCGCGAGATGCACGCCCTGATCCACCACACCTGCCGCGACGGCACGCCCCTCCCCCCGAGGACTGCCCCATCCTTCGCGCCTGCTGCCAGAACAGCTCGGTACGCCTGGAGGACGAGGCCCTCTGGCGCGCGGACGGCACCAGCTTCCCGGCCGAATTCAGCTCCTACCCCATGCTGCGGGACGGGACCGTCGTCGGCACCGTCGTCACCTTCACCGACATCACGGAGCGCAAGGCGCGGGACGCCCAGCTCGTGCAGTCGCAGAAGATGGAGGTGGTCGGCCAGCTCACCGGGGCCATCGCCCACGACTTCAACAACCTGCTGACCATCATCCTGACCAACCTGCACGTCCTCGACGAGAGGCTGGACGACGCGGTGGACCCGGAGATCGGCGAGCTCCTCGACGACGCCGCATCCGCGGCGCGCGACGCCGCCGGCCTCACCCGCCGCCTGCTGGCATTCTCCCGCCGGCAGCCGCTGGAGCCCCAGTGGATGGACCTCGACGTCTTCGTCGAGCACACCTGCCGCTTCCTGCGCCGGGTCACCGGCGAGGGCATCGAGCTGGTCGTTCAGCGGGGCGACGGGCCCCTGCCGGTGCATGTCGACCGGCAGCAGCTGGAGAACACACTCCTCAACCTGGCCATCAACGCCCGGGACGCCATGCCGGACGGCGGCACCCTGACGATCGAGGCCAGGCGCCAGTGGATCGGGGCCGACGAGTCCGCGCTGCACCCGCGGTTGCCCCCAGGCAATTATGCGGTCGTCAGCATCGCGGACACCGGGGTCGGGATGTCGCCCGGAGGCGGTGCGGCGCGCCGTCGAGCCCTTCTATTCGACCAAGCCGATGGGCAAGGGCAGTGGGCTCGGGCTGAGCTCGGCGTTGGGGTTCGCCCAGCAGTCGGGCGGCGACCTCAGCATCCGCAGCGCACCCGGCCGGGGCACGACCGTCTCGCTGTTCCTGCCGGAGGCGGCACCGCGCGCGCAGGCGAGACGCGTCGCAAGCGCGCCCCACAGGGGGCATCCCAGGGCTCGGCGACGGTCCTGGTGGTGGACGACGAGCGGCGCCTGCGCCGCCTCGCCAGACGGACCCTGTCCGATCTCGGCTACCAGGTGCTCGAGGCGGAGAACGCGGCCGCCGCGCCCGTCTGCTCGAGCAGGACGTCAGCGTCGACCTGCTGTTCACCGACGTGGTGATGCCCGGCGAGGTCGACGGCCGCACACTGGGTCAGTGGGCGCGGCAGCAGCGCCCCGGGCTCAAGGTGCTGCTGACCAGCGGCTTCCCGCAGCCGGCTCCCGACGAAGGCAGCCGACGGCGACACCCTGCCCTTCCTCGGAAGCCCTACTCCAAGGAGCAGCTTCAGGACGCCGTTCAGACCCTGCTCTACGCCAAGGCCTCTTAGCCCTTGGTGCCTCGCGCTCTGCGGCGTGGCTGGGTTGCCCCCCGCCACGCCCGGCTCATCCGCGAAGCCATCGCAACGTTGCACCCCCAGGGGGCATCTCCGCCTCGAACCCTGGCCGGGAAAAGCGGGAGGCACTCCAGGCTCGGGTGGCCCTCTTCCCCTCTGTGACCCTCGTCGAGGGCCGCCCCCTCCGCGTCCCGCCAGGCCGAAACGGTGGGATTCCCGTCATCCCGGCCCTGTCTTCACAGAGCTTTACAAAAAAATTACACAACCATTACCGTAAGTTGCGCGGTAGTTTAAGTTCAACCACTACAACTGTGGGCAGGAGTTGAAGCTCTTCCACGGATCGCCTGACAAGTGTGAAGACGCCTAGGCGAACCGGCGAGGTGCACTCGGCTCCACGGCTGTCGCAGCGGCCCCATCCTCAGGGTGGAGGCTGCCGAATTATCCCCTAGGCAATACCGCTGCGATGAATGAGCATGAGTGGGGAGGACGAGGAGGACTGTCCATGAAACAGTCCGTTTAACCATTGGTCATCACGGCGGCGCTGTTCGGCGCGGCCCTGTTCAGCGGCGCTGCATTCGCCAAGGGCAAGCCGCCGGCACCCGAGACGGCCGCCCAGAACCTGTCGGTGCCGGCGATCCTGGTCGGTTCCCTCGGGACTCTTGTCTGCGGCGCAGATCGGAGCGAGTCCGTCAGCGCTGGTGCCGCCCACGGGTACCCCGCTGACCGGGTATGAGATCGACCCGGCTGCCTACTGGTGGGTCCAGAAGGTGCACACCTGGCAGGCGCAGTGCTTCAACGCCGACTGCGGCATCGGTGTTCGGCAACTGGGGCGACAACCTCGCGGGCGACGCGAAGCTGAAGGCGGGCAGCCCGATCCGGGTCGAGATCGTTCTCACGAACTCGGCCGACTATCGGCGATGCTTGACGTCGACCTGGCAAGGTTACACGGTGCTCAAGCTGGAGCCGAGCACGCTCGACCGGCTGTCCGCCTACGGGCACGACGCGGTGCTTGACGAGGCGGACGTCTGGGTCGCCACGCCGAGGACGCCTTCGTGCCGGCGGAGTGGGTGGTGCATGACGCCGGCATGCAGATCAGCGTCCAGAACCTGGACACCGGCGAGTTCGTCGGTTCCGCTCCAGCCGATCGCGCCCGAGATCAACGCCACCGGCAAGATCGTGTACGGGTACAACCTGCGCGTCACCGCGGCGGGAACCTACCAGATCCGGTTCACCACCACACCCGCTGTCACGTTCACGGGTGTTGACGTTGGAGACCTGTGACGGGCGGCAACAACGCCTACCTCGACATCGTCGTGACCGCGAAGAACACGGGCGGTGGCGGTGGCGGCGGCAAACCCAACCGCTAGGATTGGCGGAGCGTTGACGTAGCGCGCGCTATGGCAGCGCACGCTGACGCACAGGCCGGGGAAGGGCTGGCAGACCTTCCCCGGCCTCCCTCAATTAACAAGTCACCGTCGATCGACCCTCGATCGGCGCGGGAGGAGAAAACCATGCGATACCCGCATCTCTCAACCATCTATCTCACCGCGGGCGTCGCGGCCGTCGCCAGCGTGGCGGCGGTGTATGCCGTCGATGCCGCACCCCCGTCACCCCCCTGGTTCACCTGGGCGACGGTGGTGAACAACAACGACCTGGATGCCGCGGCGCCCCGTTCGACCGCAACGTTCAACAGCTACAACCAGCCCTCGGTGAACGTGAACGGGTTGGTGGTCATCCGTGCGCGCAGTATAGGCGGCGGCGGTCAGCCGGCGACCCACGGCATCTACACCCGGGACATGGGAGGGCCCGGCGGCCCGGGCGAGATCGTCAGGATCCTCGACCGCAAGACCGTGGTACCCCAGCCGAACAACCTACGGCACCCTATTCGTCGAGACCCCGTCCTTCCCGCGCATCGACATGACGTCGGACACCATCGCCACGCGCGGCAATCATCAGCCGGTGTGGAAGTACCTGCTCGGACGGGAGCGAGACGCGTGCGGGAACCACGGGCATCTACACCAACCCGTTCGGCGACCTGATCACCGGCGCCAGCAAGCTCGGCGCCGTGCCCGGCTTCGAGTTCTTCGCCGTTCCCGGCGCACCCGCGGCGACACCCTTCGACGTCTTCCCCGGCGCACCCGCGGTGACAGGGGAGACGACCATCGTGTTCAAGGGCAACTTCACGGTGGACAACGTCGGCAAGACGGGCGTGTTCTACCGCGACCTTGGCGCATGAGCCTATCGATTCTCGAGGACGGCACCGAGCTCGAGCCTGCCGGCGGCATGTCGGACGTGGTGCTGATCGCCAACAACACCGACACCCTCATCCCCGGCACCGACCACGGAGTTCGGCTCCACCTCCCCGCCCAGCGCCGCGAACGGCCAGGTGGTGTTCGCCGGCTTCGACGACGAGGAGGACCCGAGGCTGGGCGGGATCTACCTGGCGCCGCTCCAGGAGACGCCGGAGCTGACGACCCTCGTCAGCATCGGCGCGAAGGTCCCTGGTGAGTCCGGTAACAAAGCCACCTTCAACAACCTCGGCGAAGGCGGCGCCTTCGACGGCCGCTACGTGGGCTTCTGGGGCGCCTGGGGGACGCAGACCCGCACCGTGCGCCTGTACTGCCCGACCGAGGGCAACAAGGACCGCATCGCCTACTGCAATCAGGCTCTGAACTGCCAAGTGAGCGGGCGAACCCCGAGGACAGAGAAAGATCCAAACAGCGTCTGCGACGACACGACTGACCCGAACGGCCATTTGCTACCAGGAGAAAGAGGTCCCGGTGAACCAGGGCATCTTCGTGCACGACACCGCGCCGCGCGGCGGCACGCGGGCGGTGGCCAAGACCGGGGCGCGGTTCGACGAGTTCGTGTTCTGGAACTACTCCGGCAAGACCCCCTGCATGAGCGCAGGCGGGCACGGCCAGGAAGGCGCCGAGGACGACGGCGAGCCGGCACGCTGGCGCTCGTCGGCCTTCGTCGCGGTCTCGGGCCAGGCGACGGCCTTCAAGGCCGTGGCGAGCGGCGGCGCGCAGGGCGGCTGCGGGTCCTGTCACAGCGGAAGTGTGGGCTCGGTCCCGCCAACGCCGGACCATGCGCGGCTGGTGGGCATCTACCTGAACCAGCAGCCAGGGAAGCCTATCTTCACCGTGCTCGATACGCGCACCGACGGCCAGGAAGTGGACCCGGAGGCACCGGTGCGGCTCGACCATCTCCGAGCTCGGCCTCGAGCGCGACGGCCTGCGCGGCGACTGGCTGGCGGTCAGCGCCAAGATGGGGATCGAAGGCGGCACCGAAGAGGACGGGATGGCCGGCGTCTACATCACGCGGATACAGCGCCAGTAAGGCGGCCAATCTGCTGGTCGGGCGGGCGGCGCAACAGGCGCCGCCCGCCCACCCGCTCCATTGGCGCACAGGGAGTGGTTGCGCCGGGTCAACCCGCGGGACCCGTCGGTCGCCAAACCTTACAGAGGCCAGCCCACTGTAAGCCAACCGGCAGGGTGCGCTGGCATAACCGACGCGGGCGGGAGAGACGCCCCGCCCGCGCCATGTCTTCAACCTCGAGGGGACCGATAGGTCCCGAACCTGTCAGAGGAGACGAACAGAATGAAACAGAAGGCGATCCTTTCCTTGTCGATGCTGCTCGCAGTCGCAGGGGGCAGCGCATTCGCCTTGACACCCGAGGAGGAGCTGGGGAAGTCGATCTTTTTCGACGATAACCTTTCTATCAACAACAACCAGTCCTGCGCGACCTGTCATGCGCCGGAGTCGGGCTGGACCGGGCCGGACGCGATCATCAACGCGGGAGGGGCGGTCTACGAGGGGTCCATCCCCGGCCGCTTCGGAGACCGCAAGCCGCCGTCCTCGGCCTATGCGACCCCGAGCCCGATCCTTCACTACGTGATCCAGAAGAAGGAGGCGGTGTTCATCGGCGGCAACTTCTGGGACGGCAGGGCGACCGGCGAGAGGCTCGGCAGTCCGGCGGCGGAGCAGGCCCTGGGGCCCTTCCTCAATCCCCTCGAGCAGGCCCTGCCTGACGCTGCCGCGGTGATCACCAAGATCTGCGCCAGCACGTATGTGGCTGACTTCCGCGCGGTCTGCGGCGCCGATGCCTGTGATACGACGGATCCGGACAACGTGAGCGCCGCCTATGACTGCGTCGGGTTGTCTGTCGCCGCGTACGAGGGATCGCCCGAGGTCAATCAGTACTCCTCGAAATACGACGCCTACCTCGCGGGGACGGTAAAGCTCACGAAGCAGGAAAAGGACGGGCTGAACCTGTTCAGGGGCAAGGGCAAGTGCGCCAACTGCCACGTCCTCGACCCCGGTCCGAACGGCGAGCCGCCGCTCTTCACCGACTTCACCTACGACAACCTGGGCGTGCCGCGGAACCCGGACAACCCCTTCTACAGCGAGCCCGACTTCAATCCCGCGGGCTTCGCCTGGATCGACCTCGGGCTTGGGGGCTTCCTCGCTTCACGGGCCGACTATCAGCAGTTCGCGGCGGCCAACAACGGCAAGCAGAAGGTGCCGACCCTGCGCAACGTGGACAAGTGGGATCCCGGCACTGGGCGAAAAGGTCAAGGCCTACAGCCACAACGGCTACTTCAAGACGCTGTGGCAGATCGTGCACTTCTACAACACCCGGGACGCCAAGCCGCCGTGCGTCGATGCCTTCACGCGCATCGAGGATGCCCTCGCCCAGGGCTGCTGGCCGGTGCCGGAGGTGCCGGTCAACGTCAACACCAAGGAGCTGGGTGACCTGAAGCTGACGAAGGCCCAGGAGGATGCCATCGTCGCCTTCATGAAGACGCTCTCGGACGGCTATACGCCGTAACCCGGCGCTGGCGAGAACCCAGTTACCAGTTACGCCGTAGCCGCTGGAGCCACGCGCGCCGCCTGTCAAGACGGCGCGCGTCCATCCGCGAACCTGGCCTTCACCGATTGAGCCCCGGTCCCGGCGACTGTCAGGGGCCTGGAGCTGAAACTCCAGGGGGCGCACGCTTCCCATACACGGCCAGAGCCCCGGCTTACCGACCCGTTGGCTCCGACACTTGGAGGGAGACCGCGAAATGAACGGACGGTATCTGTACCTCGTCGTCTTTGTGGGCGGCGCCGCGGTCCTGGCCATCGAGATCCTGGGGACCCGCATCCTCGGCCCCTTCTACGGGGTGAGCCTGTTCCTCTGGTCCGCCCTGATCACGGTGACCCTGGTCGCCCTGAGCGCGGGCTATGCGATCGGCGGGCGCTGGGCGGACCGGGGCGCGAGCCCAAGCCGACTCTATTACCTGCTGCTCGCCGCCGGTCTGTGGACGCTGGTCATCCCCTGGCTGCGGGATCCCATCCTGGTCGTCGCCGAGCCCTTCGGCCTGCGCTTCGCGGTGCTGGTGGCCGCCTTTATCCTGTTTGCGCCTCCGCTGACGCTGCTGGGGATGGTGAGCCCCTACGCGATCCGTGTCCGGGCCTCGAGCCTGAGCGTGGTCGGGACCACGGCGGGTGACCTCTACGCGATCTCGACGGTCGGCAGCGTCGTCGCGGCGTTGCTGACCGGCTTCGTCCTGATACCGAGCGTCGGCGTCGGCCGCCTGACCCTGATGACCGGAGCCTTACTCCTGGTCACCGGGCTCGCGGGCCTGGCGCTGGGCCTGAGCTCGAGGAAGCGGCAACTGGCGGCGCTGAGCGTCGTGCCCCTGGCGCCCATCGCACTCTGGGGCCTGCCGTCCGACGGTCCCGACCCGGGTCACGGCCTGCTCGCCGTCGAGCAGAGCCCCTACGCAGAGATCCGGGTACTGGACACGCCGGACAAGCGAACGCGGTTCCTGGTGATCGACGGCGGGACCCACACCATCGTCAACCCCGCGACCGGCGAGTCCCTTTTTCCTTATGTCGCCCTCATGGGTCTGGCGCGCTGCATCGCCGAGGGACCGGGCAGGATGCTGTTGATCGGGGCTGGGGGAGGCTCGGTGATCAAGGACTTCGCCGCCGAGGGTTGGGGCGTGGACGCCGTGGAGATCGACCCGGTGGTGGTCAAGATGGCCCGCGAGCATTTCGGCCTGGCGGACTCCGAGGCCAGGGTCTTCGTCATGGACGGACGCCAGTTCCTGATCAGTCACGACGATCGATACGACATCATCGCCATGGACGCCTTCGGCAGCAGCTCGATCCCCTTCCACCTGGTGACCCAGGAGGTCTTCGGTCTGATCGCCTCCCGGCTCAAACCCGGGGGCCTGCTCGCCATCAATCTCGAGTCCAATGGCTGGGACGGACCGGTGGTGAGGGCGGTTGCCGCCACCCTCAAGCCGCATTTCGGCGAAGTCCTGGCCTTGCCCTCCGAGCGCTCCCCCAAAGATCTGGGCAATGTCGTGCTCTTCGCCTCAAACTCGCCGCTGGAGCTTCGCCCCGATCCGGAGGGGAAGCCCAATGGCAGGTTCGACTGCGAAGCCTACTACTGGAACCGAAACGCGAACCTCGGGTGGAACCGGAGGTTTCTTCCAGATACGGTAGGCGTACCGGTATTGACCGACGATCTGAACCCGGTCGACCTGTGGTCGGAGGGCACGAACCTGGTGGCCCGGAAGGATCTGCACAGTTACTTCAGCGAGCGCGGATTGAGCTCCTATTAGCGCCCGCCTCGGCCAACCGAGCAGGATCCGGGGCCGTTCCGGCGCAAGGTTGATGGTCCCATGCACGAGCGGCGCATTCCTTTCCTGGGCTGGTTCCTGCTCGCGACTGCGGTCGCGGCGCTGCTCATTGCCTTTCTTGGCTGGCACATCTACGAGTCGCACCGATTCTTCGATCACATCGGGACCGAGCTCGTTCGTCAGACGGAGTCGGTCGCCCGACTCCGTGAGCTGCGGTGGGAGCTGACCCAGGCGGCGCATCACCTGGTCCTGTTCGGAGACGGCGAGGAGCGGCGCCGGGCCTACGACGAGGCGCAGCGGCGTCTCGAGGCGGAGCTCGACGCGGACCTCGGGCTCCCGGAGCAGGCCCCGGAGCAGGGCCAGCCTGGCGGTGCTCGCGGGGCTCTCCCGGGGGCTCGGCGACATCGAGGCCGAGGCGATGGCGGCGGCCCAGGCGGGCCGGAAGGATGAGGCACTGGACCTGCTGCACTCCCTCGAATACACGGAGGACACGCGCCTGCTGTGCGCTCAGGCGGACGCACACGCCAAATCGGTCTACGACCGTTTGCGGGGGCGCCTGCGGTCCCACGGGAAAAGTGAGATCGCCTTCTTCTCCATCGACGTCGCGGTCCTGCTCTTTGCCGGGGGCCTCTGGTGGCAACTGGGCGTGCGGCTGCGCCGCTGGAGGGGACTCGCCGATTCCGAGCTGGGAAAGCGGATCACCGCCGAGGTGAGGCTGCGCCAGGCCCAGAAGATGGAGGCCCTGGGGCAGATGGCCGCCGGCGTGGGACATGACTTCAAGAATGTGCTGAGCACCATCCAGGGTTATGCAGACCTGGCCGCGCGGGCGGCCGAGCGCGGTCAGTTGGACCAGGCGAGCCTCAAGGGCATCCAGGCCGCGGCCCAGCAGGGCGCCGCGGTCACCGGGGCGCTGTTGACCTTCAGCCACAGCGCGGTGCCGGACCGGCAGCCCCTGGACCTCTGCCGGCTCCTGTCGGAGACGGCCGAGGGGCTGCGCCAGACCCTTCCGGCCGCCATCGAGATCTCTACCCGGGCTGATCTGCCCCCCGACCAGTGCCGAATCCTTGGGGACAGAAACCAGCTGCAGCAGGTGCTGCTCAACCTGGCCGCCAATGCCGCCGATGCCATGCCAGGGGGCGGGCGCCTGATCATCACCCTGAGCGCCGCCAACGAGGACGACGCCGACGCGAGGCACGCCGGGGCCGAGCCCGCGATCTGCCTTGCGGTGTCGGACACGGGACAGGGGATCCCGCCGGAGATCAGGGAGCGCATCTTCGAGCCCTTCTTCACCACCAAGGGACGCGGACAAGGCACCGGTCTCGGCCTCGCCATCGTCCACGCGATCGCCTCCGATCATGGGGCGACGGTCGACGTCTCCTCAGTCCCCGGCGAAGGGACGACCTTCCGGCTCTGCTTCCCGCGGGACGACTCAGCCGCGGCCCTGAGCCCGACCCCTGCCCGGCACCTGGAGGGCGTGCTCCTGATCGCGGCGCGGGACCGCTATCAGGGGCAACTCCTCGCCTCGGCGGTCGAGCGGCTCGGCCTCGGGGCCGAGCGGGTGGCGGACTGGCAGGGGCTCCTCGATGCCCTGTACCGGCATCGGGGGACAGACCTGACGGTCCTGCTGGACGCGGATTTCACCGAGTGCAACGCCCGCGACTGCGGTGAGGCCTTCGCGGCGACCGGGGCTCTGCCCCGGGTGCTGATCCTGACCGAGCGCGACTCCCCTTCCGTGCGCGAGTACGAGGAAGCCGGCTTCATGGTGCTCGAGCGGCCGCTCCCGTTGGCGGAGCTGGTCAGGCTCATCGCCGCGGCCGGCACGGCCCAATGAACCGGACCCCCGCAACCGTTCTCGTCGCGGACGACCACGAGCTGGTTCGGGACATGCTTGCGCGGCGGCTCGCAGAGGAACCGGACCTTCAGGTCATCGGTGCGGTCGCGGATGCCTCCACCGCCTTGGACGAGTGCCTCAAGCGCCGGCCGGACCTGGTACTGATGGACATCGATATGCCCGGTCTCTCGGCGTTCGAGGCGGCAAGGGTGATTCGGGACCGGCTGCCGGATACCCGGATCCTGTTTCTCTCCGCCTATGTGCGCGATGGCTTCATCTCCCAGGCCCTGGAGGTCCGTGCCGCCGGCTACCTTACCAAGGGACAAAAGCCCGAGGAGCTGATCGGCTGCATCCGAAAGGTCATCGGGGGCGGCACCTGCTTTTCACCCGAGGTGGAGCGTCGTCTAGAGGTCGGCGCCGGCGGCATGGGACTGATCCAGAACCGCCGCAGCCGGCTGGAGTTGCTGACCGCGCGCGAGAAACAGATCCTGTCCTATCTCGCGCGCGGTATGTCCAAGAAGAAGATCGCCCGCCTGGTTGGCACCAGCGTGAAGACCGTCGACCATCACTGCCAGCACGTCATGGAGAAGCTCGACCTCCACGACCGCGTCGAGCTGGCCCGTTTCGCGATCCGCGAAGGGCTGGTCACCCCCTGACTCCACGGCTCCCGGGCGTCGGGCCGGGGAATTCACCCCATTTCGCGCGCCTCTCTGTCGGCCTATAAACCTACTGAGTGGAGCTTGCCAGAGCGTTGCGCCACGACGGTACGCGCGAGCGGACACTCTGGCGTTGCGAATGAGGCCAAACCATGAACACTTTCGTCTTGCGCTGGATGCTGTTCGCGGCAGTCGCTTGCCTCTCCCCGGCACATGCAGACCACATGAGCCCGTGGGGGGAGGGATGGGCGAACATGCCGAACGACATACACAACACCCGTTTTGATTATCGGGACGACAACGATGCGTTCCGCGACTTCGTACAGTACGGCGAGGGAGCGGACATCACGAATCGATGGCTGACGGACGAAGCGGCGGCACTCGAGTCCGAGCTGGCCTCCGGTCACCAGGTCGATCAACTCGCGGCACGACTGAATCCGCTGCGGGACTTCCTGGGAGGCGGTTGGGCACGATACACCCTGTTCGACGGTGACACCCAGGTGAGCCGGGTGCTCAACATCAATGTTCGCCTGAGACTCGTCACGAGGAACGGTGCAGTGGCCAACGAGGAGTTGGCGCTGGATGGGACAAATACGGTCGCCGCCTATTTCAGATACGCGACGGCTGACGCCAACGTGGACTACGCGATGTGCGGCCTCGACTACGCTGGCGTGATCGACACGGACGCCGACGGGGTGGACGATTACGCCGTCTATTCTCTCTCCCTGAAGGAAGACCCGGCCGGTCTGATCGAGGGGACTGGCGAATGTACCAACTCCGCGGGTGCGCTGATGCCTGATGTTCAACGCGGTGACATCGTAGAAATCGCCGTCGATGAGGTCCGGCCGGTGCTTCAGGGCGACTTCTAACAAACGCTGCTGATAGATCAAATCACTCCTCCCTCCTTAGCCGCCTTCAGGGCGGCTTTTTGTTTCCAGTAATCGAATGACAGCGGGCAAGCGCGATACAGGGCGAGATAGCCCCTGCCTCCGAGCGCATCCCACAGCAGGTTGAGGTCGGCGGGATAGTGCACGTCGGTCTCGACCACGAAGGAGTCAGCACGCTCGCGCAGCGCCGCCTCGGCGGACCATGTTTCGCGCACAAGCACCGGGGTGCGCCCTGTTGAGCCTGTCGCTCCCCAACGGCTGCCCGTCACAGACCACCCCCGACCCTCCGGCGGCGTTGCCGGGACCCTCGCTCGCACGAGCCGATTGGCAGTACATCCGGGTCGACGACCGCCGGGGCAAGTGGGGCGATTTCGGCCCGCCCGAGTGGCTGCGCTACTTCGGTGTCGCCGTGGGAGATCTTACCGGCGACGGGTATCCCGATATCGTCTCGGGGCGCTACTTCTATCGCAGCTCAGGCGGGGATCTGTCTGGCGACTGGGTGCGGCGGGACCTCGGCCGCAACCTCGGACCGGATCGCGGCCGCCGATATCGATGGAGATGACAAGACCGAGACCGGAGCGGGTCCCGGGGGACGAGCCTGACGCAAGTCTCTACTGGTTTCCGCGGCCGGAGGATCCGGCCTCCGGTGAGTAACCGTGCCAGCGCCTGCTGACCGAATACTCCCTCAACAGCCTGGACGCCGCCGACGTCGCGGGGGACGGCGACGTCGATCTTGTCGTCGCGGAGCACCAAGAGCCGCACCTCAGACTGCAATTGCCGGAGAACGACGGGTACGGGCATTTTCTGGCGCGCGAGATCGACCGCGGCAAGGAGAACCCCCTGGGAACCTTGGTCGCCGACCTGAACCGCGACGGCGATTTGGACATCGTCGGCATCGCCAGGGACCCCTACCCAGACCTCTGGCGCAACGATCGCCGCCGACCGTGCGAGCTCGTGTGCTGGTGGCAGCTCTCCAATCTGGCCCGCGCGTTCCCGCAAGCCAGGATCGGCCCGCAATCCTGCGCTCTGGCTTTCCGACGTCGACCGCGACGGACGCGACGACTTCGTGATCGCCCGCTGGGCCCCGCAGACGAGCATGCATCTTTTCCCGATGCGCGGCCATCCCTTCGAACGTCGTGCACGCGACCCAGCGATCGACACTGCGCCACCCTCTGCAGCTGTCGGCCGCGGTATTGGGCTCGTCGATCGGCAACGACCGTCCCCGCGCGTCCTCGACGCCGAACAACACCTTGTGGTGAAGCATCCGGCCCGACCGGAACGATCGGCGGACAGCGCAGGTGAAACCGGCCAGGCTCCAGCACCTCGTCCACAAGGGAGAACGGATAGGAAATTCAAGCAACGCAGATTCTTCGTGATGATGGCCGAACGATGTCGGGTTTTCCGCGCGCCCCTTGCACTTCGGCGCCTCTGCTCGCAGGTCGAAGCCTATGCCTGAGCGATTTCGCGAAGCGGCGCCGAGCAATGCCGACTCATACCGTTACGTTCGACTCGGATCCCCTCTATCAGGCCGTCAACGCCGCGCGATGTGCCGATGAAGGCGAGCTGCGCGTGCGGCTACTCGGCGCACTGGAACTGCCGGACGCGCGCCGGGCCGCGATCCTCGAGCGGGCGCGCGGATGGGTGCGTGAGCTGCGTGCGGGCTCCCGGCCTGGCAGCCTGCTGGATGCCTTTCTCGCCGAATTTGGGCTGAACAGTCGCGAAGGGATCGCGCTGCTGTGTCTCGCTGAGGCGGCCCTGCGCATCCCGGATCACGCGACGCTTGACGTACTGATCCGCGACAAGCTCGGTGGCGCCGACTGGCACCGGTCGGGGCAGGGCGGATCGCTGTTCGTCAATGCTTCGACCTGGGCCCTGATGCTGACCGGCCGGATGCTGGACTGGCGCGATGATCCGGCCGGCGATCTGCTCGCCGCGCTGCGCGACCGGCTGCGGCGGGGCGGCGCGCCGCTGCTGCGACAGGCGCTGACGCACGCGATGGGCATCCTCGGCGAGCAGTTCGTGATGGGACGCGACATCGAGACCGCATTGGAACGATCGGCCAAGGGTGCGGACGCGCATTGCCGCCACTCATTTGACATGCTCGGTGAGGCGGCCCGCACCGCTGCCGATGCCGACCGCTATCTGGCGCGCTATCGGGATGCCATTGCCGCGGTGGGGCGTGCGGCGCAGGCCGCGGGTCCCGTCTCGGGGCCCGGCGTCTCGATCAAGCTGTCGGCGCTGCATCCGCGCCTGGAGCCGACGCAGATAGAGCGCGTGCGTTCGGAGCTGCTGCCGCGGCTGATCGCGCTGGCGCGCGACGCTGCCGCGGCCGATATCGGTCTGACCATCGACGCCGAGGAGGCGGCGCGGCTCGATCTGCAGCTGGAGCTCTTCGCCGCGCTCTGTGCCGAGCCGTCGCTGACGGGCTGGGAGGGCCTTGGCATCGCAGTGCAGGCCTATCAGCGTCGGGCGCTGGCGGTGGTGGATCTCATCGCCGCCCTCGCCGAACGCCACGGCCGGCGACTGATGGTGCGCCTGGTCAAGGGCGCCTACTGGGACACGGAGATCAAGCTCGCCCAGCAGCAGGGGCTGCCCGGCTATCCGGTGTTCACGCGCAAGGTCAACACCGATCTGTCGTATCTCGCCTGCGCGCGCCGGCTGTTCGACTGCGGCGAGCGCCTGTATCCGCAGTTCGCCACCCACAACGCGCACAGCATTGCCGCGGTGCTGGAGATGGCCGCCGGCCGTCCCTTCGAGCTGCAGCGGCTGCACGGCATGGGCGATGCGCTGCACACCCTGGTGCAGCAGGAGACCGGCGTTCAATGCCGTGTCTATGACCCGGTCGGCAGTCACGAGGACCTGCTGCCGTACCTGGTGCGGAGACTGCTGGAAAACGGCGCGAACAGCTCGTTCGTACACCGCATCGCCGACGCGGCACAGCCGGTGGAGGCGGTGGTGACAGACCCGGTCGAGCTCGCCGCCGCCCAGTCCGGTGCCGTGCACCCGCGCATTCCGCTTCCGCGCGACCTATACCAGCCGGACCGGGGCAACTCCGCCGGGGTCGATCTGTCCGATCCCGACGCGCTCGCGCAGTTACTCGCGGGGGTCGAGCAGGCTTGGTCGGCGAGTCCGGAGGGTCTCTGGCGGGCCGCACCCCTGGTGGCCGGCGGCACGGCAAGCGGCGCTCCGAGGCCGGTGTTCGATCCGGCGGATCGCAGCCGCTGCATCGGCAGCGTCGTTGACACCGATTCGGCGCTGCTGCACCAGGCGTTGCACATTGCCCGCGCTGGGAGCGGGGATTGGGATCGCACGCCCGCCGACGCGCGCGCCGGTTGTCTGGAGCGTGCGGCGGACTTGCTGGAGACGCACCGAGACGAGCTGATCGCGCTCTGCTGCCGCGAGGCGGGCAAGACCATTGCAGACGGCATCGCCGAGGTGCGCGAGGCGGCGGACTTCTGCCGCTACTATGCCGCGCGGGCCCGCGAGCGATTCGCCGCGCCGGTCGAGCTGCCCGGCCCGACCGGCGAGCGCAACCTCCTATCTCTGCATGGGCGCGGCGTGTTCGCCTGCATCAGTCCGTGGAACTTCCCGCTGGCGATCTTCGTCGGCCAGCTCAGCGCGGCGCTGGCCGCCGGCAATGCCGTGGTCGCCAAGCCCGCCGAGCAGACACCGCTCACTGCGGCCCTTGGCACCAGGCTGCTGCATCAGGCGGGTATCCCGGCCGAGGTGCTGCATCTGGTGACAGGCAACGGTCCGACGGTCGGCGCGTCGCTGGTGGCGGACCCGCGCATCGACGGTGTGGCCTTTACCGGTTCCCTCGACACGGCGAAGGCCATCCAACGGGCGCTGGCCGGGCGCGATGGAACCATTGTCCCGCTGATCGCCGAGACCGGGGGCCAGAATGCGATGATCGTCGACTCGTCGGCGCTGCCGGAGCAGGTGGTGGCCGATGTCGTCGCGTCGAGCTTCCAGAGCGCCGGACAGCGCTGCTCGGCGTTGCGGGTGCTGTTTCTGCAGCAGGAGGTTGCGGATCGCATCTTGACGATGCTTGCCGGCGCGATGGACGAGCTTCGTATCGGCGACCCGATGCAGCCTGCAACCGACGTCGGCCCGGTCATCGATGACGCCGCGCTGGCAATGCTGGAGCGCCATGCCGAGCGGATGCAGCGGGAGGCGCGGCTGGTCCATTGTTGTTCGCTCCCGCAGAGCACCTCCAACGGTCTCTTCTTTGCACCGCGCGCCTATGAGATCGACGAGCTGACACAGCTCCATGGGGAGGTGTTCGGCCCGATCTTGCATGTGATCCGCTATCGCACCGAGGATCTGGATCGGGTCGTCGATGCCGTCAATGCCACTGGCTTCGGTCTGACCTTCGGCGTGCACAGTCGCATCGATCACAGCGTGCAGCGGCTGCTCCGGCGGGTCAGGGCTGGGAACCGCTATGTCAACCGCAACATGATCGGCGCCGTGGTCGGCGTGCAGCCGTTTGGCGGCGAGGGCCTGTCCGGCACCGGGCCGAAGGCCGGCGGACCAGACTATCTGACGGCCTTCGCCCTGGAGCGCTCGGTCTGCATCAACACCGCCGCGGCGGGCGGCAATGCCACCTTGTTGTGCCTGGACGACGAGCCGCGCTGATGGCGTTGCATCTTCACGGGGCCGACTCGCGAGCTCCGCGCTGCAGCGTTGAGCTTCGACAGGCGCCCAACCCGCGTCCAGCCTGCTGCCCGACCTCGCTGCGGGGGCGAAGGCGCGGTTAACTCTGCGCCCTGATCCCAGAAGGATTCACCATTCAGCCGACCTCAGAACTAACACAACACGCTGCCTGGAGCGCCCTGCGGCGCCGAAGACAAATCCCCTACTGGCTGCCAAACGGGCAAACAGGCGCTCGAAGTCGGAACTTGACAGACCTGTCCCGGGACGACCTTTTCCCACCCCACGACGCCCGAGAGGTTCAGCAGGGAATTGTGATCCCCGGACAACTCATTCGCGTGTTGCGGATTGACCGGTCTGGACCAACCGGAGGTCTTGGGCGTCGTCGCTTTGCGCGAGCAGCCGCCGATAAGTCGAAAGGTCCTGCTCGTCCATCGCATCCATCCTCGTTTGCCCGTCGTCGGCGAAGGTGCTCACGCTAGCACCCAGAGAGACGGTCGAACCGAGCCCAGCATAGACATAACGATCACCAAACTGTTGCTTCAAGATGGCGAATGCCGGCTCGCCGGTGCAGTGCACGGGTGCGATCCATCCCACCTTGAGGTCGTCGCGCAGGGTGTTCGCGATCCGGTGAATCTCGTCGGGCTTCGCCGGCAGCAGGTGGGTCCCGCCGTAGACCAGATGGATCGGCTTTCCGGTCAGCTCCTTCGCGGTGGAGACGACCTTTTCGATTGTCGGGTGGCTGCAGCCCACCACCAGGACGACGCCGTCCGGGGTGTCGATGGCCAGCGAGATCTCCATGACGTCGAGATCCACCCCCCAGGGACCCTTCAAAAGGATCAAATGGAAACCCGGCGCCACTTCCATCGACTCGGTTACCCAGGTGAAGTTTCCGGTCGGCCAGGGGCTGCCGAAACGCAAGGTCTCGGGAGGTGTGCCGTCGAAGTACCGCATGTCCTGGGGCAACGCCTCGTCGCGCTTGTAGAAGGTACCGGGCAGGGCCGCGCCGAAGACACCGAAGTTTTCCTTCGGGACATAGATCTTCACCCCCGGGTTGACGGCGAGCAGGTGGTTCAGCCCGCTGGTGTGGTCCCCGTGTCGGTGAGAGACGATCGCAAAGTCGAGCTTTGTAAGGTCGATCCCCTTCGCCGCCACGTTGTGGGCGAAGATCTCGGAATTGTTCCCGGTGTCGAACAGGATGCGTTTCCCGCCATACTCGATGAAAGCGGAAAAGCCCCAGTCCTTGCGCATGTCGGACGGCTTACCGAAGGCATCGTAGAGGGACGTTATTTTGCCCGCCCCGTCAGCGGCACCGGCCACCGGAAGCGCGGTCAAGAGACCGAAAGCGGACAGCGAGCAGGCTGCGATCAGCCCGCGCCATAGCAGATTTTGGGTCATGATTTGATCACCTCGAGAATTCGCCCAACCGCCGCATCGGCCTCTTTTACCGGTTTTACCGGCTGGTTCCGGTACCGACGCTGGCGGATAACCGGCGCGGTTGCGAACCGGTCCAAGGAACCGAATGCGGCGGCGGGATTCACTGTTCAGGCGTGCCGGGCGTCACTACTTCTCGGATTGTGCCGCCATGGGAGCAATCAGGAACGGAAACAGCATCGACCCGATCAAGCAGTACCTTCGTTTCGTCATCACGACACCTCCACAAGGTGGGATTTGCCATGGAGTGCCAACCTCGAGTACAGCGCCAAAGAGATGCTGATCAATTGCCCTCCTGGCACTTGATGAGCTCGCGACTCGAAAGCGCCGTTTTCGAATCGCTCCATTTTCAGGCGCTTACGCTTCTGAAAATGGCGGGGCATTCATGCCTGCACGGGAAGCTCAATAAATCGGCGCTACCCTAGCCGCATCTCATCCACTCAACCAAAGCATTGGCAATGATAATGCCTCTCTTTTGTCTCTTTCCTGAGTCTAACACTCAACTTAAATAAGCCAATCAGTGTTTGTGCTGACAGTGTTTGTGCTGACGCCCTCGAGTGGCACTCCAGTCACAAGGCAGGCGTTTTCAGATGGCAACAGCGCGGCACACCTCAAACCGATCAGGTAAGGCTGTACTTGCGTGGCTTGACTGACCGTGACCTGAGCAACGGCGGCGGCTGGCGGCCGCCCGGCTCCCCACCCTCGTTAACTGACCCAGGCCCAGTTGGGCCGTGAGGCTTCGCCCTGACGGCTGGCGATCGGGATACTGGACTATTCTAGTTGGGAAACGAATCGGCGAAATTCGAGTCCAGGGCGAGGTTCCGCCGACCCGGCCGAGCACTGTGACAAGACGCGTCATCACCTGGGAGGAGTTACCCATGACCTATGTCGTCACCGAGTCCTGTATCCGCTGCAAGTACACGGATTGCGCGGAGGTGTGCCCTGTCACCTGTTTCCACGAGGGGCCGAACTTCCTGGTCATCGACCCGGACGAGTGCATTGACTGTGACATCTGCGTCCCGGAGTGCCCGGTGGATGCCATCTACCCTGCGGAGGAGGTGCCAACCGGCCAGGAGGGGTTCATCGCGCTGAATGCCGAGCTCGCGCGGGTCTGGCCCGTGATCGACAAGAAGAAGGAACCCCCACCCGATGCCAAGGAGTGGGAGGGGGTCCCGGACAAGCTCCCGTACCTGGAGCGCTGAACGGCAGTGTCGATATTGTCACGCGTAGCTGTGCCGCCTTTTGTCGCTCGGCGGAATCCGGGTTCTTCGCGTAACACGCGGAATTTGCGCTGCAATGTCGGCGCCTTCCCGGGTTCCGCTATCGCTCCATTCGGGTTATGACGATGGGTAGATCATCAATCATCTGGTGCTCGTTCCTTGCGATGTGACCCTGCTGGCGGCGGCCAAGACCGGACACTGGGTCTAACCGTGTTTCGCTGAACCGACCTCGGCCGAACCTGGAAGAAGGCGGCGCGGCGAAGGCGGTCACAGGGGTCAGGGGGGTGCCGACGAGCACACCTCGCAATGGGGACTTGCGCATCTGTTCAGTCCGCGACGTTGGGACGAACACGAACACCGGGCTGAAGCGCCCGCGTTGCCGGATCTAACGCAACTCGGTGGGGGCTTGCACCGACTTGTTGCGTTGGTCAGCGCCTTGTCGACGTGCTGCCAGGCATGGATTTCCGCCCCAATGGGTTGGCCGTCAGGGTGACGAGCAGAAACGTCGCGAGCAGGGCGTGCTCATCGCCCTGAACAGCTCGCTGCGCATACGGGTGTGGGTCAACCGCCTCATTGGCCCATATCAAGTTTGGCCCAAACGGGGCAGTGGTCGGATGGGCGCTCCATGGAGCGGATGTCGTAGTCGATGCCGGCGTCCACAAGACGCTCCTTGAGCGGGCTGGTGACCAGGATCAGGTCGATGCGCAGGCCACGCCTGGGATCGCGCTCAAATCCACGGGAGCGGTAGTCGAACCAACTGAACCGGTCGCCCACCTCGGGGTGGACCACCCGGTAGGCGTCATACAGGCCCCAGTCCGTCAGGACGCGCAGCCACTCGCGTTCCTCGGGGAGGAAGCTGCACTTGCCCTCGCGAAGCCAGCGTTTGACGCTGTCGGGACCAATGCCGATGTCCAGATCCATGGGAGCCACGTTCATGTCGCCCATCACGACCAGTTTCTGGTTGGGGTCGGCGTGGTCTCGCAGATACTGGGCCAGGTCCGCATAGAAGCGAGCCTTGGAGGGAAACTTGACGGGGTGGTCACGGCTCTCGCCCTGAGGAAAATAGCCGTTGATCACGCTCAGGTCTGAGCCGTCGCCGAGACGGTAGCGGCCGGTGATGATGCGCCGCTGTACCTCCGGGCCCTCGTCCGGGAGGCCCTTGCGCACCTCGATGGGTTCATCTCTGCTCAGGAGGGCGACCCCATAGTGGCCCTTTTGACCGTGATAGTGGGTCCGATAACCGAGCCCCTGGACCGCCGCCACCGGAAACTCCTCGTCCGCGACCTTGCACTCCTGGATACCGAGAATGTCGGGGGACAGGATGGACCTGACGGCCTCAAGCTGGTGGGGCCTGGCACGGATGCCATTGATATTGAAGGAGCAGATGGTCAGCACTTCAGGTGGCCTCCAGGACTTCGAATGTCTCGCGTCGCCCTACATCGACGCCGTGGGCATAGGCCCGCCCCCAGGGCAGGAGCCCTTGTTCGGCAACCTGATCCCGTGTGTTGCCGTCCAGGTCGTAGACCAGGTCGCGGGGCAGCGAGTCACCGTATCCAAGCTCGCGCAGGGCGCTCACCATGCCGTTGGCGTAGCCCCGGTTGTACCAGAGCTGGGCATCGCCCTGATGCTCGAGAAAGCCATCGGTCTCGCCATAGAGCTCGCGGAGCAGTTCGATCAAAGACGCGAGGATGGCGTTCCAGTTCTCCATGTTCGGGCCCTCAGGTCGAGCCGGTCGACGGCACCCCCTCGGGCACCTTGTCGAGTAGCCCGAGGACCGCGAGTGCCGCCTGCCGTGCGGCATTGTGCCGCATACCGGCATGAATGCGTCCATACTCGGCGCTGATCTCCGCCGAGCGTTGCGGATCCGCGAGGAAGGCGAGGAGCGCCGGGGCGAGCAGGTCTGCCCGACAGCGGTCCTGGAGTAGCTCCGGGGCCAGCTCGCGCCCGGCGAGCAGGTTGGCCATGGCGACGTGAGGCACCTTCACCAGGCCCAGCCCCTTCACGAGATGATAGGTGAAGGGATGTACCCGATACCCGACCACCATGGGCCTCTTGAGCAGCAGGGTCTCGAGAGTTGCCGTGCCAGAGGCGGTGAGCACGCAGTCGGCGGCCGCGATGACGGTGCGGCTCTGCCCGTCGACCAGGGTGAGGGGCAGGTCCGGGGCGAGGCGTCGCAGCTCGGCCTCGAACAGGGCGCGCATCCGGTCATTGACCAGGGGGGTGGCGAATCGCAGCTCCGGGCGGGCTCTCCGGCACAGGACGGCGGCCTCGATGAAGGGCGCGGCGAGCCGCTCGACCTCGCCCGCGCGGCTGCCGGGCAGGATGGCGATGACGGGGCCCGAGTCGGGCAGACCCAGAGCGGCCCGGGCCCCGGCCCGGTCGACCTCGAGCGGGATCTGATCGGCCAGCGGGTGGCCCACGAAACGGGCCGAGACCCCCTGTCCCCGGAGGAAGTCCTCCTCGAAGGGAAAGACGCACAGCATCAGGTCCACCGCGCGGCGGATCGCCCTGACCCGTCCCGGGCGCCAGGCCCAGACCGTGGGGCTCACCAGGTGAGCGGTCGGGATGCCGCTCGCGCGCAGACGCCGCTCCAGGCCCAGGTTGAAGTCGGGGGCGTCGATGCCGATAAAGACGTCGGGCGGCTCGGCGAGTAAGTAGGCGGCCAGCTCGCGGCGCAGACGCAGCAGCTCCGGCAGATGGCCGATCACCTCGGTGAGGCCCATGACGGAGAGGCGCTCCATGGAGAAGAGCGTCTCGCAGCCCGCCGCCAGCATGCGCGGCCCGGCCACCCCCACGAAGCGCGCCTGGGGCGCCAGGCTGCGGATCTCCTCGACCAGGGCGGCGCCCAGGAGGTCGCCCGAGACCTCGTTGGCAACGATACCGATGCGAATCGCCGCCGAGGGCATCAGCGCAGGATGCTGCGACTGCTTTCGGAGACGAAGTCGGCAAGTACTGCCACCTCGGGCAGGGTATCGGCCAGCCGCCGCACCTCGGTCAGCGCCTCCTCCCACGGGAGTTTCGACACGTAAAGGAGGCGGTAGGCCCGCTTGATCGCGGCGATGGAGGGGCCCGGGAAGCCGCGCCGCCGCAACCCTTCGCTGTTGATGCCCCGAGGCTCAGCGGGATGGCCGGCGGCGGTGACATAGGGCGGCACGTCCTTGGTGAGCACCGAGCCCATGGCGCAGAAGCTGTGGACGCCGATGCGGCAGAATTGGTGCACGATGGTGAAGCCGCCCAGGATCGACCAGTCCTGGACCTCCACGTGGCCGCCCAGAGAGGCGGCATTGGCCATGACGACGTTGTCCCCGATACGGCAGTCGTGGGCCACGTGGGTATAGGCCATGAACAGGTTGTCGCTCCCGATGGAGGTGACGCCCGCGTCCTGGACGGTCCCGCGGTGGATGGTGGCGCACTCGCGGATGCGGTTGCGGTCGCCGATCTCCAGGCGCGTGGGCTCGCCGCCATATTTCTTGTCCTGGGGGTCCTCGCCGACCGAGGCGAACTGGAAGATCCGGTTGTCGCGCCCGATGCGCGTGGGTCCGCGCACCACCGTGTGGGGCCCCACCCGGGTGCCGGCGCCGATCTCCACACCGGGTCCGATCACGGCGAATGGACCGACCTCGACCCCTTCATCCAGATCGGCCCGCGGATCGACCAGGGCGCTGGGGTGGATCAAGCGGTGAAATCCCGGGCCGTGCACATGATATCCGCGCTGGCGACCAGGCGGTCGTCGACCCGCGCCTCGCCATTGAACTTCCAGATGCCGCGGCGTACGGCCCCCAGCCGCACCTCGAGGATCAACTGATCACCGGGCTCCACTGGTCGCTTGAAGCGCGCCTTGTCGATGCCGACGAAATAATAGAGCGCCTTCTCCCCCACCTCCTCCGGGCGCGATTCCATCGCCAGCAGCCCGGTGGCCTGGGCCATGGCCTCGACGATGAGGACGCCGGGCATCACCGGGCGCACCGGAAAGTGACCGGTGAAGAAGGGCTCGTTGAAGCTGACGTTTTTCAGCGCGATCAGATAGTCATCGCACCGGTAGTCGAGCACCCGGTCGATCAGCAGGAAGGGGTAGCGGTGCGGAAGCAGACTCAGCACCTTATGGATGTCCATGGTACCCGTGCGCGGGGCGGCGCCGGCGACGGCTTCGCCGCCCGCCGACGAAGGCTCTGTCGATTCCATCACTGTGTCTCCTGCGGCTGTTCGTCGAGCCTTGGCGCCCCGTCCAGGGCGGCGAGCCGCGCTTCGAGTTGCTTGAGTCGGCGCGACAGCTCGTCGAGGTGCCGGAAGCGCGCCACGTTGCGCCGCCACTCCTTGCTCGGCATGGCGGGAATGCCGCTGCTGTAGGAGCCCGGCTCCGTGAAGGAACGGGTCACCATGGCCATTCCGTTGAAGTGCACGTTGTCGCCGATGGTGAGGTGTCCGGCCATGCCCACGGCGCCAGCGATGGTGCAGTTCCGTCCGATGTGGCAGGAACCCGAGATCCCCGTGTTGGCCGCCATGGCCGTATTCTCGCCGATGCGCACGTTGTGGCCGATCTGGATCTGATTGTCCAGCTTGACCCCGTCACCGATCACCGTGTCCTCGATGGCACCGCGGTCGACCGTGGTGTTGGCGCCGATCTCCACGTCGTCGCCCAGCAGGGCCCGACCCACCTGCGGGATACGCACCCAGCGCTCGCCGTCCTTCGCAAACCCGAATCCGGAGCGCCCGACCACGGCACCGGGGTGCAGAAGGGCACGCTTGCCGACCCGGGTGTGGGCGCACAGCGTCACCCGGGCGACCAGGCGGCTGTCCTCGTCGATCGAGACCCCCTCACCCACGATACAGCCGGGACCCACAAAGACCCGTGGGCCGATGACGGCCCCCGCCTCTACGACCGAGGCGGGTCCGATCCAGGCGCTCGGGTCCACCCGGGCGCCGGGGTCGAGGACCGCCGAGGGGTGCACCCCTCCCTGCACCGGCGGCACCGGATAGAGCAGGCGAGCGGCCCGGGCGAAGGCGAGATAGGGGTCGGGACTGATGAGCACCGGGGAGGAACAGGCGTCGGCGTCCTGCTCGCGCAGGATGACGATTCCGGCCCGGGTCCTGGGCAGGTCAGGTCGGTACTTGGGGTCGCCCAGAAAGGTCAGACAATCGGGCCCCGCCCCCGTCAGGTCGCTTACCCGTGAGACGGTCAGCTGCGGGTCGCCCCGAAAGGGCAGCCCCAGGTGGACCGCGAGCTCATCCAGGCGCTTGGGCACCGGGATCACCGCAACACCGCCCCAATGCCCTCGCGACGGTTCACTTGGCCGAGAACTCCCGCTTGAGGCGCTCTATGACCTTGTCCGAGATGTCGATCCGCGGGCTGTAATAGACCAGGCCCTCGCTGATCACCAGGTCGATGCCAAGCTCCTTGGCCAGCTCGACCACGACCTCCTGTACCTGCTTGGCGAGCTTGGTGCGCAGCTCGTTCTGACGCAGGGCAAAATCCTCCTGGAACTCGTCCTGGGCATACTTGAGCTTGCGGGTGCGGCTGCGGATGTCGTTCTTCAGCCGCTGCATCTCGTTCTCGCTCATCAGGTCCCCGTCGCGCTCGAGCTTGCGCTGCAGCTCGTTGATCTGATCCTGCTGCTCACGCAGGCCGCGCTCCCGCTCCTCCACCTCCCCCTGCAGGGCATGGCCCGCCGCCTCGTACTGGGGCGAGCTCTCCACCACCCGGTTGGGGTCCACGACGCCGATGCGGTAGGCGTCCTCGGCGAGGGGAGATGCGGCCGCCAGCAGCAGGGAGACGGCAAACAGGCGAACGGGGAGGTGCGACATCACGAGGGGTCTTGGGGCATCAGAAGGTCTGGCCTATGCCGAACTGGAAGGTCTGGACGTCGTCCTGGTCCTGCTTGTTCAGCGGGAAGCCCAGGCTGACGGTCAGGGCGCCGACCGGCGACAACCAGGTCGCGGACACACCCGTGGAATAACGCAGCTCCCCAAGATCGAAACCGGTGGGCGAGACCAGATCGGAACTCTTGGTTTCCCACACGTTACCGAAGTCCAGGAAGGCCCCGAGCCTCAGTGTCTTTTCGAAGTCACCACCGACCGGCGCCGGTGCGAACAGCTCGACGCTGCCGACCATCCGCAGATTGCCGCCCACCGGATCGAAGGGGGCATTGGTCTCGCGGGGGCCCAGGGTGTTGGCGCGGAAGCCGCGCACGGTGCGCGGACCGCCGGCGTAATAGTTCTCGAAAAACGGGAGATAGTTCAGATCCCCGTAGCCGTCACCGTAGCCCAGGTCCGCCGACAGGGAGAGGACGAAGCGGGAGGTGAGCGGGATGTAGCGGGTATCGGAATAGGTGGCCTTGTAATACTGGAGGTCGCTTCCGGGAACCCCGATCTCGAAACGCAGGCTGCGCAGCCCGCCCTTGTTGGGGAAGATGGCCGTATCGCGGGTGTCGTCGGTGTAGCTCGCAGTCAGGATGAAATCGTTGAAGATGTTGCCGTTTTGCTCGACGAAGTCCTGTGCGAGCACCGAGGCTCCGGCGGTGAAGTCCGTGTACTGGTAGCGCAGTCCGAATCCGGCGCGCGACGTGCTGGAGATGGGCAGGCCGAAATTCATGCCCAGGACGCCGACGTTCGTGGAGTAGTCGGCGCCGATCAGCTGATCGAAGTCGGTCTCCCGATATGAGATCTCAAAGCCGCGGCTAATGCCGTCGATGGTGTAGTAGGGGTTCTGAAAACCCAACTGGTACAGCCGGGTGGCGGTACTGGTATTGAAGGCGAAGGCCACGCGCTTGCCGGTCCCCAGGAAGTTGTTCTGGGTGACGCTGGCATTGAACAGGATGCCTTGGGACTGGGAGTATCCGACGCCCGCGAGCAGGTTTCCGGCCGGCTTCTCCTTGACGGTGACGTCCACGTCCACCTGGTCCGCCGAGCCGGGCACCGCCGGCGTCTCGATGCTGACTTCGTCAAAGAAGCCGAGCCGCTGCAGGCGCTCACGCGACTCACGAACCGAGCGGGCGGAGAACCAGGCCGTCTCGAGTTGGCGCATCTCGCGGCGCAGCACCTCGTCGCGGGTCCGGGTGTTGCCCTTCATGTTGACCCGGCGCACATAGACTCGCTTGCCAGGGTCCACGAAGAAGGTCACCACCACCTGCTTGGCGTTCTCGTCGATCTCTGGAACCGTGTTGACGTTGGCGAAGGCGTAGCCCTCGTCGCCCAGCAGGTTGGAGATGCGCTCGGCGCTCTCGGTGGTGAGCTTGCGCGAGAAGTATTCGCCGCGGCGCAGCTGGATCAGCGGGAACAGCTTCTCCACCGGCACCGAGGGCTCGCCCGCGAGCTTGATGTCGCTGATCGTGTAAGGCGAACCCTCATCCACCACCACCGTGATGTAGATCTCCTTCTTGTCCGCGCTGATGGAGACCTGGGTGGACTTGATATCGAACTTGATATAGCCGCGGTCCAGATAGAAGGAGCGCAACGCCTCGAGATCGCCCGCCAACTTCTGTTTGGAGTACTGGTCGTTCTTCGCATAGAAGGAATACCAGCGGGTCGGTCCGAGTTTGAACTGCTTGCGCAGCGTCTTCTCGTCGAAGGCCTGGTTGCCGATGATGTTGATCTGCTTGATGCGGGCGGTGAGACCCTCGGTGATCTCGATGCGCACCGCCACCCGGTTGCGCTCCAGGGGCGATACGGTGGACTGGATCAGGACCCCGTACTTGCCTCGGGCGTAGTACTGACGCTCCAGCTCCTGCTCGATGCGCTCGAGCACCGACTGGTTGAACACCCTGCCCTCCTTGAGACCGATCTCGGCGACCGCCTCACGCAGGGCCTTCTCGTCCAGATCCTTGTTGCCGCTGAACTCGATCTTGGCGATCGCCGGCCGCTCCTTGACGTTCAGAACCAGGACATTACCGTCGCGCTCCACGCGCACGTCATCGAAGAAACCGGTCTGGTAGAGGGCGCGGATAATGTTGCCGGTGACGTCTTCACCGACCGTGTCACCCACCTGTACCGGCAGGTAGTTGAACACGGTTCCAGGGGCGATGCGCTGCAACCCCTCGACGCGGATATCGGCGATCTGGAAATCCTGCGCCAGGGCGACGATGAGCCACAGGGCCAGGATTGGAACTGCAGCGAGAGATCGGGGCCGCGGGCCGCCGATACCGGGAGGTGAAAAGCGCAAGGCGGGTTCCCCAGGTCGCGTCGGCGCCGCGAACTTGGGCGCCGGCCAAGGGACGCTAGTATACGGGATCGCCCTAACGAGCCAAAGCGCCCTGACTAGCCAAAGAGGCGCGACAGGTCCACATAGAAGGCCAGGGTCATGAGGGCCGCGAGGAGCACCATGCCCACCTTCTGCCCCTGGAGCTGGGCCTGCTCCGAGAGCGGACTGCCCTTGATCCATTCGATGAAGAAGTAGAGCAGATGGCCCCCGTCGAGGATCGGGATCGGCATCAGATTGAGCACCCCCAGGCTGATGCTGACCACCGCCAGGAACTTGACGAAATACTCGAGCCCGAAGCTCGCCGTGCGCCCCGCCGTCTCCGCGATGGTGATGGGACCGCTTAGATTCTCCAGCGAGGCACGACCGGTCAACATGCGCCCGATCACCCGCAACATGAGCTGACTCATGTCCAGGGTCTTGACTGATGCCTGGCCGAGCGCCGCCAGAGGCCCGTAGCGGACATCGACCCGATACTCATCCATGAGGTCGTCGCGCGCCTCGACCCCGGCGCCGATCCGGCCGATCTCGGACCCGTCCACCCTCAGGGGGCGGGGCGTCACGGTCAGCGCGATGGTCTCGCCGGCGCGATCCACGTCCAGACTCAGGGCGGTTCCCGGGTGCGCCCGCACGATCTCCACCCAGTCGCGCCAATCCGCCACGGGACTTCCGTCGACGGAAAGGATGCGATCACCCGGCCGCAGGCCCGACTGCTCCGCGGCCTCACCCGGGGTGGTCTCCCCGATCACCGCCGGCAGCTGCGGACGTTGGGGAGTCAGGCCCAGCCGATCGAAGACGTTGGGGTCCTCCGGGAGCTCGGCCAGGCGCCTGGCCTCGAGCCAGCGATTCTCCTCGGCGCCCGCCGCATCCCGCACCTGTACGGAAAGGTCCTCGCCGTCCAAGGCCTCGGCCATGAAGGCGAAGACAGCGCTCTCCCAGGTCGGTGTCAGCCGATCACCCACGCGCAGCAGCTCGTCGCCCGGCTGGAAACCGGCCTCGGCGGCGATGGAATCGGGCTCGACGGCGCCCACCACCGGGCGTAGACCGGTGTCGCCCCCAATGAACAGGGCCCAGTAGGCGAAGATGGCGAACAGGAAATTGAACAGGGGACCCGCGGACACGATGGCGGCGCGCTTCCACAGCGCCTGGCGATTGAAGGCCAGATGGGCCTGGGCCGGGGGAACCGGGTCCTCGCGCTCGTCCAGCATCTTGACATAGCCCCCGAGCGGGATGCTGGCCAGCACATACTCGGTGGCATCGGGGCTGCGCTGGTGCTTGAGCAGGGGGCGGCCGAAGCCGACGGAGAAGCGCAACACCTTGACACCGAGCCGGCGGGCCACCCAGAAGTGACCGAATTCGTGCACGGTGATTAGGATCGCCAGGGCGACGATGAAGGATGCGGCGCTGTACAGAAAGCTCATGGCGCTCTAACTGACCCCGCTGCTCAGAAGTTGTTCCGCGTGACGGCGGGTGCGCCGATCGATGTCGATGAGCCCGTCGAGGTCCAGGCCCGTCACCGACCCGGGGACCATCGACTGAAGGGTCCGGTCGACCAGCTCCGCGATCGCGGGGAACCCGATGCGCCCGGCGAGAAAGGCATCGACCGCGATCTCATTCGCCGCGTTGAGCACCGCCGGCGCTGAGCCACCGGTGCGGGCCGCCTGGAATGCAAGGTCCAGACAGGGAAAGCGCACGGGATCCGGCTCCTGGAACTCAAGCCGCCCGATGCTCACCAGGTCGAGCTCGGGTACCCCTGACTCCAGCCGCTCGGGCCAGGCCATGGCGTGGGCGATGGGGGTGCGCATGTCGGGGTGCCCAAGCTCGGCCAGGACGGAGCCGTCACGGTACTGGACCAGGGAGTGGATCACACTCTGAGGATGCACCACCACGCGGATACGGTCAGGTCCAGTGCCGAAGAGCCAGCAGGCCTCGATGACCTCCAGTCCCTTGTTCATCAGGGTCGCGGAATCCACGGAGATCTTCCGGCCCATGCTCCAGACCGGATGGGCACAGGCCTGATCCGGTGTCACACGGGCCAGGCGCTCCCTGGGCCAGTCGCGGAAGGGTCCGCCCGAGGCGGTGAGCAGGATACGCTCCACCCCGACCTGCCGCAGGCCGGCCCTGAACCCAGGCGGCAGGCACTGAAAGATCGCGTTGTGTTCGCTGTCGATGGGCAGGAGCTCGGCGCCGTGCTCGGCGACCGCGGCCATGAACAGGGCACCTGCCATGACCAACGATTCCTTGTTCGCGAGCAGCACGCGCTTGCCCGACCGGGCGGCCGCCAAGGTGGGCCTGAGCCCGGCGGCGCCGACGATAGCCGCCATCACATAGTGGACCTCGGGAAGCGCCGCGACCTGCTCCAGTCCCTCGACCCCGGCGAGGACCAGGGGGCGGCCATCCATCCCGTCGAGCAGGTCGCCCAGGAGCGCGGCCGCGTCCGGGTCGGCCATGGCGGCGTAGAGCGGGCGGTAGCGCCTGCACTGCCGGGCGAGGCCCTCCGCGTTCCGGTTGGCCGTCAGAGCGACCACCCGGAAACGCTCCGGGTGGCGGGCCACCACGTCGAGGGTGCTCACACCCACGGACCCGGTGGACCCGAGCACGGTGACGCCGATCAACTGACACCCCCGGCCAGGGCCATGCCGAGCACGAAGATCGGTGCCGCCGCGGTGAGGCTGTCGACCCGGTCGAGCAGGCCACCGTGTCCCGGCAGCAGCTGGCTGGAGTCCTTGACCCCACGTCGGCGCTTGAGGATGCTCTCGTAGAGATCCCCCACCACCGAGACTAGGACGGTCAGGATGCACACCAGGGCCGAAATCAGGATGCCCCCGAGTCCCAGTGAGCGCGTCCATCCCAAGAGCACACCCCAGAGCGCGGCCCCCGCCAGGGCGCCGTAGACGCCGGCCCGGGTCTTGCCGGGGCTGACGGCCGGGGCCAGCTTGGCGTGACCCCAGCGCCGCCCCACGAAGTAGGCGAGCGAGTCGGCCGTCCACACCAGGATCATCAGGAACAGGACCAGGGCGGGACCCTGGCCCTGGTGGCCGTGGAGCTGGACCAGCGCCGCCCAGGGCGCCGTCAGCACCAGGAGACCCGCCGCCAGAAGCCGCGGCTGCAGGCCCGAACGCGGGGCTATCTCCTGCACCCGGGCGATCAGCAGCGCCTGGGCGATCCACCACAGGGCAGCGGCGGCGATCAGCCAGGGGCGCCACTGGGGCAGGAGCCAGAGCAGGAGCAGGCAGAGGGCGACTGAAGCGATGAAGGGGACCCGCGCCGCGACGGATTCAATCCCGGCCAGCCCGCCCCACTCCCAGGCCGCGCTTAGAACCACCAGGGCGAGGAAGACCGCGAAGGCGGGGGTCGGCAGCAACAGCACCGCCGCGATGACCAGGGGCCCCAGGACGAAGGCCGTCACGACCCGCTGTCGCAGGGAGCCCGATCGCGCCATTGTCTTAGGGCCTGTCATCGCTTCCCGTGCCGGCCAGCTCCTGGATCTGCTCGCCGATCAGACCGAAGCGACGCTGCCGCCGGGCAAAGTCGTCCAGGGCCAGGCCGTAGGCCGCGGCGTCGAATTCCGGCCACAGGAGATCAGTGAAGTAGAGCTCGGCGTAGGCGGATTGCCACAGGATGAAGTTGCTCAGACGCTTTTCGCCGCCGGTGCGGATGAAGAGGTCCGGATCGGGCTGGTCGGCGAAGGAGAGGCGCCCCGCCAGGGCGGCCTCGTCGACGGAGCTGGCGCAGAGGCGTCCCGCCTGGACGTCCGCGATGAGACGGCGCGCGGCCTCGAGGATGTCCCAGCGCCCGCCGTAGTTGGCGGCGATCTGCAGGATGAGCCGGGTGTTGTGGGCGGTCAGGTCCTCGGCGTCGCCGATGCGCCGCTGGAGCTTCTCGGAGAAGGCGGTACGCTCGCCGATGACCCGCAGGCGCACGCCGCTCTCCTGCAGGCGGCGCATCTCGCCGCGCAGGGTGCTCATGAACAGGTCCATGAGGATGCCGACCTCGGAGACCGGGCGTCGCCAGTTCTCGCTGCTGAAGGCGAACAGGGTGAGAGTCCCCACACCCCTGCGCACGCTCTCCTCCACCACCGCCCGCACGCTCTTGACGCCCTCGCGGTGACCCCAGGTACGGGGCCGGTTGCGCTTCCTGGCCCAGCGCCCGTTGCCGTCCATGATGATCGCGACGTGCTTGGGTACCCGTTGGTGCGACTGATCTGCCCCTGTTGCCGGCGCGGCGTTATCCACGACTGATTCCCGATGACATCCTCAGATGGACATCAGGTCTTCTTCCTTCGCGGCGAGGGCCTGATCCACCTCCTTGACGTACTGGTCGGTGAGCTTCTGCACGATCTCCTGACCGCGCCGCTCGTCGTCCTCGGAGATCATCTTTTCCTTCACCAGCTCCTTGAGCTCGCCGTTGGCATCGCGCCGGATGTTTCGCACTGCGACCCGCGCCTGCTCGGCCTCGTGGCGCGCGACCTTGATGAGATCACGCCGGCGCTCCTCGGTGAGCGGCGGCATGGGCACCCGGATCACGGTACCGGCGGTGTTCGGGTTGAGTCCCAGATCGGACTGCATGATCGCCTTTTCGATCGCCTGGACCATGCCCTTCTCCCAGGGCGTCACCGCCAGGGTGCGGGCATCCTCGGCGCTCACGTTGGCGACCTGGCGGATGGGCATATCGGTGCCGTAGTACGACACGGTGATGTGATCCAGCAGGGAGGGGTGGGCCCGCCCGGTGCGGATCTTGGCGAGCTCGTGGGTCAGGGCTTCGACGCTCTTGCCCATGCGCTCGGCCGCATCCTTCTTGATGTCATCGATCATCTTCAGTCACCACTCACGACCAGGGAGCCCACATCCTCGCCGCGCGTCAGCCGCCGCAGGGCCCCGGATTCATTGATGTTCATCACGCGCAGCGGCAGGCGATGGTCCCGGCACAGGATGATGGCGGTGGTGTCCATCACCTCGAGCCCCTCGCGCAGGGCCTGATCGTAGCTGATTCGGGGATAGAAGGTCGCGTCTGGGACGCGCTTGGGATCGGCGGAATAGATGCCGTCGACCTTGGTGGCCTTGATCAGCAGGTCGGCGCCGATCTCGATGGCCCGCAGGCTCGCGGCGGAGTCCGTGGTGAAGAAAGGGTTGCCGGTTCCGGCGGCGAAGAGGATCACCTGCCCCGCTTCCAGATGACGAACGGCCTCCCCCCGATTGTAGGGCGCGCACACCTGGTCCATGGCAAGCGCCGACATGACCCGCGCCGGCACGCCCAGACGCTCCAGGGCGTCCTGCATGGCCAGCGCATTGATCACCGTTGCCAGCATGCCCATCTGATCGCCGGTCACCCGGTCCATGCCTCGCGCCGCGAGTGGGGCGCCGCGAAAGATGTTGCCGCCACCGATCACCAGGGCGACCTGAAGCCCGTCGATGGTCAGGTCACGCACCTCGAGGGCGAAGCGCTCGAGGATTTCGGGATCGATACCGATCGCGCCCTCGCCCATCAGCGCCTCCCCGCTCAGCTTGAGGAGGATGCGGCGATAGCCGCGGGGTCGCTCAGATGATTGGTCGGTCACACCCATGGCTTGCACACCTTGCTGATGGAGATCGAATCGAAGCCGGCCCGACCTCACTCCATCGCGCGCGATCGTGACTGGATCCGGGGCTGGCCACGCCGATGGATGTCCGGTCGGTTCAGGGGTGGCGGTACTAGTCTCCCCGCACCTGGGCCATCACCTCGTCGGCAAAGTTCTCGTTGCGCTTCTCGATGCCCTCGCCCACCTCGACCCGGGCGAAGCGCAGCACCTGGGCGCCAGCCTGCTTGAGGAGCTTCTCCACGCTGGTGTCCGGGTCCTTCACGAACGGCTGACCGAGCAGGGTGACCTCCTCGAGGAACTTGCGCACCCGCCCCTCGATCATCTTCTCGACGATATTCTCGGGCTTGCCGCTCTCCAGGGCCTGGGCACGGAAGATGTCGCGCTCCTTGGTCAGGGTCTCGGCGGGCACCTGATCGGCGCCGAGGCACAACGGGTTGCTGGCGGCGATATGCATGGCGATGTCGCGCCCCAGCGCCTCATCACCGCCCAGCATCTCGACCACCACACCGATGCGAACGCCGTGACGGTAGCTGTAGAGCCTGCCCTTCACGTCGTCGAATCGCACCAGGCGCCGCAGCTGGATGTTCTCGCCGATCTTGGCGATCAGCGCCTCACGGGCGCCGTTGACGGTGGTGGAGTCGTCACCCGCCAAGGGCATCTCCGCCAGGGCGGCCGCGTCAGCGGCGGTGCCGAACAGGGCGGTCCGGGCCACGGCGGCGGCAAAGGCGCCGAAGTTATCGTCCTTGGCCACGAAATCGGTCTCGCAGTTGATCTCCACCAGGACGCCCCGCTCGGCGTCCTCGGCGATCTCGATCATCACCACGCCCTCGGCGGCGATGCGCCCGGATTTTTTGGCGGCCTTGGCCTGACCCGACTTGCGCATGGCCTCGATCGCGGCCTCGATATCCCCGCCGGCCTCCACCAGGGCCTTCTTGCACTCCATCATGCCAGCGCCAGTGCGCTCGCGAAGCTCTTTCACCATCGCCGCTGAAATCGCCATAACTGAAACCACCTCGCCCTCTGCAGGGCCGGAAAAAACGAAAAGAAAATGAATCTGACCGGCCGTGCTCGTCGGCCGGCCGGATGACCGCCGCAAGACGGTGCCGCTTCATCGGACATGTCCAGCGGCACTGCGATGTGCCCGGGCTCTCGGCCACCGAGCGACGGAACGCAAGGTTCGGGAGAAATCCTCCGCGGGTTGATCGGGAGCGCGAGCGGCTTTATCCGGGCCGATCGCCGCTACCCGGGCCGGGGCAGCGGCTCCGGACCCCGATCAAGATGCCTCGCCGGCCGCGGCCTCGACGAACTCCGACTCCCGCCCGGACACCATGCCGGCCGCGCTATTGCGTCCGTCCAGAACGGCGTCGGCGGCACCGGCGATATAGAGCCGCACGGCGCGGATGGCATCGTCGTTGCCGGGGATCACGTAGTCGACCTGGCTCGGGTCGTTGTTGGTGTCCACCACACCCACCACCGGGATGCCGAGCTTGTTCGCCTCGGTGACCGCGATCTTCTCGTGACCGACGTCGATCACGTACAGGGCGTCGGGCAGTCCCTCCATGTTCTTGATTCCCCCCAGGCTCTGCTCGAGCTTGCCCCGCTCACGCGACAGGGTCAGGGCCTCCTTCTTGTTGAAGCGCTCGATGGAGCCGTCCTCGAACATGGCCTCGAGCTCCTTGAGGCGCTTGATGGACTGGCGGATGGTCTTGAAATTGGTCAACATGCCGCCGAGCCAGCGGTGATTGACATAGGGCATGCCGCAGCGCAGGGCCTCCTCGCGGATGCCGTCGCGGGCCGCCCGCTTGGTGCCCACGAACAGGATGCGGCCACCATTGGCGGACAGCGTACCCAGGAAATTCATCGCCTCCTGGAAAAGGGGCACGGTTTTTTCCAGGTTGATGATATGGATCTTGTTGCGGTGCCCGAAGATGAAGGGCCCCATCTTCGGGTTCCAGTAACGGGTCTGGTGGCCGAAGTGGACACCGGCCTCCAGCATTTGACGCATGGATACGTCGCTCATGATCGATACCTCTCGGTTCGGGTTGTGCCTCCACGCATCCCATGCCGCAACCCGTAACGGGCACCCAGCGGCACGTGCCGACACGTGTGTGGTCATTGGGGCCGCCGGCGGGCGGCGCCCGGTTTCACGGCTCGAGCTAAAAAGAAAGCGAAAAACGGGACGTTTTTCGCTTGGTCCGGGCACCATTGCCCCCAGCTCTCCGTCTCGCACCGCCCGGTTTGCGGCAGCGCGCCGCGCCTTATACCATAACGCGCTGTTCCGGGGCAATCGCCAGCGGGAATTAATGCAAGCAATTCCGAGAGATCCGAATCAGAAGTGGACGCAACCAGCGCGGCGATGAGCGTTGAAATCAAGACTCCGGAGGCCATCGAGCGCATGCGGGTCGCGGGGCGCCTGGCCGCCGACGTGCTGGATATGATCGGTGCCCACGTCCAGCCCGGCGTGACCACCGGCCAGCTCGACGCCATCTGCCACGATTTCATCACCCGGGTCCAGAAGGCCATTCCGGCGCCGCTCAACTACCGGGGCTTCCCGAAGTCGATCTGCACCTCGGTGAATCACCAGGTCTGCCACGGCATACCGGCGGACAAGCGCCTGAAGCGCGGCGACATCATCAACGTGGACATCACCGTCATCAAGGACGGTTACCACGGCGACACCAGCAAGATGTTCTTCGTCGGTGAGCCCTCGGTGCTCGCCCGCCGCCTGGTGCAGGTCACCCGCGAGGCCATGTTCAAGGGCATCGGCGCGATAGCCCCTGGGGCGACCCTGGGCGATGTGGGTCACGCGATTCAGGACTATGTGGAGTCCCATGGCTATTCGGTGGTGCGGGAGTACTGCGGGCACGGGATCGGACGGGAGTTTCACGAGGACCCCCAGGTGTTGCACTACGGCAAGCCGGGCGAGGGCCTGATGCTGAGGCCGGGCATGTGCTTCACCGTCGAACCCATGGTCAACGCGGGCAAGCGCTTCATCAAGCTCCTGCCCGACGGCTGGACCGTGGTAACCAAGGATCGCAGCCTCTCGGCCCAGTGGGAGCACACGGTGCTGGTCACGGAGGATGGCCACGAGATCCTCACCCTGCGGGCGGACGAGCGGGATGCGCCGCCCGCGCCATTATGAGCGCAGTCCCCGCGGTGGCTTGCACGCCGGCCAGTGTCACTGAATCGACGTCCACGACCCCGGCGTTGATCTCGGCTTGCCGGCAACGCCTGCGCGATGGACGCCAGGCGCTGTACGAGCAGTTCGACCAGGGCGCCCCCGTCACCAGCCTGGTGCACGCCCTGAGCGAGCTGACGGACCGGGTTCTGCGCGAGGTCTGGGAACACCATCTGGGCGATACCCCGGACGCGGCCCTTTCCGCGGTCGGCGGTTACGGCAGGCAGGAGCTGCATCCTGCCTCGGATCTGGACATCCTGATCCTGGTAGAGCCGGCGGCCGAGGATCGCCTGCGCGACCCGCTGGAGCGACTGGTGACCTTTCTGTGGGACATCGGCCTCGAGGTCGGCCACAGCGTGCGCAGCCCCGAGGAGTGCGCCAGCCTGGCCGCCGACGACGTCACGGTGATGACCAATCTGATGGAGGCGCGACTGCTCGCCGGGGGTCAGGCGCTGTTCGAGCGCATGCGCGAGTCCACGGGCCCGGACCGCATCTGGGACAGCGAGGACTTCTTTACGGCCAAGACCGAGGAGCAGCAGGCGCGCTGGCACAAGTACGGCGACACCGCCTACAACCTGGAGCCCAACATCAAGGAGAATCCCGGAGGCCTGCGGGACATCCAGATGATCGGCTGGGTGGCCAAGCGGCACTTCGCGGCCCAGACGCTGCACGAGCTGGTCTCGCTCGGGTTCCTCACCGAGCCCGAGTACCAGGCCCTGATCGAGGGCCAGACCCTGCTCTGGCGCATCCGCTTCGCGTTGCACCGCCTCGCCCGGCGGCGCGAGGACCGGCTGCTGTTCGACTATCAGCGCACCCTCGCCACCCAGTTCGGATTCTGTGACGGCGAGGGCAACCTGGCGGTGGAGCAGCTCATGCAGCGCTACTACAGGACGGTCCAGGAGCTCAATCGGCTCAACGAGATGCTGCTGCAGCTCTTTCGTGAGGCCATCCTGCTGCACGACGAGGTCGGGCCGCCAGTGCCGATCAACAAGCGCTTCCAGGCCCGCAGCGGCTATCTGGAGGTTACCTCGCCCCAGGTCTTCCGACGCTATCCCATCGCGCTGCTGGAGATCTTCCATGTGCTGCAGACCCACCCGGGCCTGCTCGGCGTGCGCGCCAGCACGATCCGGCTGATCCGCGAGAACCGCCACCGGATCGACGACGCCTTCCGCGCCGACCTGCGCGCCCGCAGCCTGTTCATGGAGATCTTGCGCGAGCCGACCGGGCTCACCCAGGCCATGCGCCGGATGAACCGTTACGGGGTCCTGGCCGCCTATATCCCCGCCTTTGCCAACATCGTCGGGCGCATGCAGTACGACCTCTTTCACGTCTATACCGTCGACGAGCACACGCTGACCCTGCTGCGCAATCTGCGCCGCTTCACGGTGCCCGAGCACGACGAGGAGTTTCCACTGTGCAGCGCCATCGCCCGGCGCATCCCCAAGCTGGAGCTCCTGTATCTGGCCGGACTCTTCCACGACATCGCCAAGGGCCGCGGGGGCGACCATTCTCAGATCGGCGCCCGGGACGCCTGGGACTTCTCTCGCCTGCATGGACTGAGCGACTTCGACAGCCGGCTGGTGGCGTGGCTGGTCGAGAAGCACCTGCTGATGTCCATGACCGCCCAGCGCAAGGACCTGAGCGACCCGGAGGAGATACAGGCCTTCGCCGAGCTGGTGGGCGACACCAACCGGCTCGATTACCTGTATCTACTCACCGTGGCGGATAGCCGCGCCACCAACCCGGAGCGTTGGAACAGCTGGAAGGACGCGCTGCTGCGTGAGCTCTATCACGAGACCCGACGGGCCCTGCTGCGCGGGCTGGAGCACCCCCAGGCCCAGGACGATCTGGTGGAGCAGAAGCAGGTCGAGGCCATGCGTCTGGTAGCCCGCTATGGCGGCGATCCGTCGGCCTGCACCGGGTTGTGGATCAAGTTCAGCCTGGATTTCTTCCTACACAGCTCGCCCGACGAGATCGCCTGGCAGACGCGCCATATCCTGGCCGCCGACCCCGGCGATCTGCCCCTGGTGGTGATCCGCCCGGTCACCTCACGCGGCGGCACCGAGATCTTCATCTACGCACGCGACCGGGCCAATCTGTTCGCGCGCACCACTGCGCTGCTCGACCAGATGGGGCTGAGCATCATGGACGCCCGCGTCATGACCACGGATGACGGGATGGCGGTCAACACCTATCAGGTCCTGGATCAGGACGGGGTCCCGGTCAACGATGCCGACCGCATGGAAGAGATCCGCGACGCACTCACCGCCGATCTGCGCGAGCAATCGAGCGCCGGCATTCAGGTGGCACGCAGCCTGCCGCGTCGGCATCGCCACTTCCCCATCGAGACCCGGGTCAGCTTCTCCTCCGACGACCCCAATAGCCGCACCGTAATGCGCCTTACCACCCTGGACAGACCGGGTCTGTTGGCCGAGGTGGGTGCCGTGTTCCAGGATTGCGGCATCCGGCTGCAGAACGCCAAGATTGCCACCGTGGGGGCCGAGGTGGATGACGTCTTTTTCATCACCACGGCGGATGACGCGCCCATCACCTGCGAGACGGCGCTGTCGTGCCTGCGGCGCGAAATCCACAACCGGCTCGAAGGTCATGATCACGGCTGAATGCTACCGAGTCCCCATTGCCATCCCCGCCCGGAGATCCCATCGCCGAGCCGCCTGCCTGATCCTGGCGATGCTGATCAGCGCCGCGGCGGCGGCCGCCGATCAGGAATCCCCGGCGCCCGAGGCGCCGGGTGGCGCCGCCACTCCCGCCACGCCGCGGGCGACCCCCTGGCTCGACGAGGTGCGAGCCCAGAGACGCGCCTGGGAACAGCGCCGCAATGCGGCCCACGACGCATTCGAGGCGCGTCATCGCGCCAAGGATCCCTGGGGGGCAGCGCAACACGATGCCTGGGAGGACGAGATCGAGCGGCGCCGCGAGGCACGCCGCCAGCAGATGGAGCAGGATCGGGAGCACTTCCGGTCCCTGACGCCGGCACCGCCGCCGGCGCCCTGGCCCGAGCTCTCCAGTCCCCAACAACCCTTCCTGGGCCCGCCACCCCAGTCCGGATCTCAGCCCTCGGAGTCTGGCGCAGACCAGCAGGGATCCTTGGCGCGCGATCCGGCTCAGGGCGGGCAGGTTGTCTACCCGCCCGGCGCCCCGCCCAGGGGCCCCTTTTCCTCCCAGGATTGGGACAACCTCTGGTACTACCGGGGCTATTGAGTACCTGGGCGAGGTTCCCTCAGCCGTCGGCTGCCTCCACGAGCTCGAGGGCGTTGCCGTCCGGGTCGCGGCAGAAGATGGCGCGGCGGCCGGACCGGCTGCTCGTGAATGCGACCCCCGCGGCGTTCAGGCGCTCGACGATCAGATCCAGGTCCGTCACGACCATCGCCAGATGCCGGTCCCGGCCCCCGTGGGCCGGCCGCCCCTCGCTCGGGTCCGGGTTGGGAAGCTCCAGCAGGTGGATCTGGCCGCGACCAAGCCGCAGCCAGGCCCCCGGGAATCCCAGCTCCGGGCGTTCCGGCATCGGCTCGAGACCCAGCACGCCGCTGTAGAACCCCAGCGCGCGCGCCGTGTTCGCGACGATCAGGCTGGCGTGGTGGATCTCGACGATCAATGGCTTGGTCCTGGCTGTGCGGGGCTTCGGCATGATCCTGCGGTGGCGCCATCCGAGTGGCGCGGACCCCATGGAGCATGGCAGGGGGTTCACCTATACTAGCGGCTTTTTCGACGCCACCCCCCGAATCTGGGAGCGATCGGCGTCTCGCAGATCCGCTCTCGTCAATGAATCCGGCCCTTGGCCTGCTCCAGCCCTACCCCTTCGAGCGGCTTGCCGCCCTCAGCCAGGGTGTCGTACCGCCCCCTGGTCTCGAGCCCATCGCGCTCTCCATCGGCGAGCCCCGGCACCCGACGCCGGCCTTGGTTGCACAGGCCCTGATCGCCAACCTGGAGTCCCTGTCCGTCTATCCCAGCACCCGCGGCCTACCGGCCCTGCGCCGGGTCATCGCGGACTGGTTGTCGGGGCGCTTCTCGATCCCGCGTGAGACCATCGATCCGGAGCGCCAGATCCTGCCGGTGAACGGCACACGCGAGGCCCTGTTCAGCTTCGCCCAGGCGGTCATAGACCGAGACCGCGATCCACTGGCGCTGATGCCAAACCCCTTCTACCAGATCTACGAGGGGGCGGCGCTCCTGGCCGGGGCCGAACCGGGCTTCCTCGCCTGTCTCCCCGAAAACGGCTTTATCCCGGACTTCGGGGCCCTGAGTGCCGACCTATGGGACCGTTGCCAGCTCCTCACCATCTGTTCACCGGGCAATCCCACCGGCGCCGTGCTCGACCTGGCCACGCTCACGCGGTTGATCGAGCTCGCCGAGGCCCATGACTTCATCATCGCCTCGGACGAGTGCTATTCCGAGCTCTATCCCGACGAGACGGCCCCGCCGCCGGGACTGCTCCAGGCCGCGGCGGCCATGGGCAAGACCGGGTTCGACCGCTGCGTGGTCTTTCACAGCCTCTCCAAGCGCTCCAATGCCCCGGGGCTGCGCTCCGGCTTCGTCGCCGGCGACGCGGCGGTGATCGAGCGGTTCTTCGCCTACCGCACCTATCACGGCTGCGCCATGCCCCCGCCCACCCAGCACGCGAGCATCGCCGCCTGGTCGGACGAGAATCACGTGCGCATCAACCGCCATCTCTACCGGGAGAAGTTTGCCGCTGTCAGGGAGATCCTGGGGGAGGTGCTGCCCGCCGCCTTGCCGGCCGGGGGTTTCTATCTGTGGCCGAGCACCCCGATCCCGGATTGGGACTTCGCACGCCGCCTGTTCGCTGAGGAGCACGTCACCGTTCTCCCCGGGAGCTTTCTCTCCCGCGTCGTCGCCGGGGAGAACCCGGGTGCCAACCGGGTGCGTCTGGCGCTGGTGCCGCCCCTGGATCAGTGCGTGGAGGCGGCGCGGCGGATCCGGCGCTTCGTCGAGCGGCTCTAGCGTCCGGACATCGAGCTTTCTGCCGGACGCCGGGTCGAGATCCCGAGGATACCGGCGTCCAGCATGTGCTCCGTGCGGCAGGTCTGAATGCGGTGATTGCGCACACCTGCCTCGGCGAGTCGGCGGGTCAGCGCCGCGAGATCCTGGGGGCGGTCGTACCCGGGCATGGGGGTGGTGCGAACCTCCAGCTCAACCGGAGCGGCGAGCAGCAGATTCAGGCTCTCCCAGGCCCGCTCACCAGAGCCCCGGACGCCGGTGACCTGGGCATAGTCCTCAGGGAGCGCTTTGACGTCCAGACCCACCCAATCCACCAGATGGAGCACCCGGCGCAGCCGTTCCGGATAGGGTCCGGCGGTGTGCAGGCCGATCTTGAACCCGAGACCGCGGACGCTGGCCATGGCCGCGCCGAGACCCGATTGCAGGGTCGGCTCGCCGCCGCTAAACACCACCGCATCCAGCAGCCCCCGGCGGGCGCGGAGAAATCCCATCACCTGATCCCAGGGGATCAGATTCGCGCCGCGCGCCGGAATCAGATGGCCGTTGTGGCAGTAGTGACAGCGAAATGGGCAGCCCTGGCAGAAGACCACCGCCGCAAGCTCGTCGGGATAATCCAGGGTGGCCAGCGGTGTCAGGCCCCCCACGCGCAGACCCGCCCCCACGGCAGACAGATACGGCGCCGGCTGCTCAAGCCTTCGCATGTCGGGGTGAGACACCGGGACCCTGCCGCCGATCAGGCCGCCGCGCGCCGGCAGGCCTTGGTGGAGGCCGGGCACTGGGGCGTCTCGGAGAAATAGCGGCGCTCCGCGTGCTCGGAGCGCTTGCCGGGGTTGAATGCGGAAACGGGCCGGTGATAGCCCATGACGCGGGTCCAGACCTCACAACGGGTGCGCTCACTGTCGGTCAGCTCGATGGTGGGTGTCGTTTCGTACATGGCTCACTCCTGATCTGGCTTGGAAATCTGGCTGAAAAATCCGGCTGACAAGGCGTCATCCGAGATCTGAATGGGCGACCAGTCCCGAATCCGCGCGCTTGCGGGCGATCAGCTCCCGGTCACAGACCGGACAGAACTCGTGCTCCCCGGCGATGTACCCGTGTCGGGGGCAGATGGAGAACACCGGGGTCACCGTGATGTACGGCAGGCGGAAATTGGTCAGTGCCCGCCGCACCAGTCGCTTGCACGCCTCGATACCGGAGATCTGCTCGCTCATATAGAGGTGCAGGACGGTCCCGCCGGTGTACTTGGACTGGAGCTCCTCCTGCAGGGCAAGCGCATCGAAGGGGTCGTCGGTGTAGCCCGCGGGGAGCTGGGAGCTGTTTGTGTAGTAGGGGGCTTCGGGGGTGCCCGCCTGGAGGATGTCGGGAAAACGCTTCTTGTCCTCCCGGGCGAAGCGGTAGGTCGTCCCTTCGGCGGGCGTGGCCTCCAGGTTGTACATGTGCCCCGTGACCTCCTGGAACTCGACCATGCGCTCGCGCACATGGTCCAGGACCCGGCAGGCCAGGGCCTGTCCCGCCTCCGTCGCGATGTCGTCCGCATCAGCGGTGAAGTTTCGGACCATCTCGTTGAGCCCGTTGACCCCGATGGTCGAGAAGTGGTTACGCAGGGTGCCAAGGTAGCGCTTGGTGTAGGGGAACAGCCCGGCGTCGAGGTGACGCTGTATGACCTTGCGCTTGATCTCAAGGCTGTTTCGCGCCAGCTCCAGCAGGGCGTCGAGGCGCCGCATCAGACCAGGCTCGTCCCCGCGGTGCTCGAATCCCAGCCGGGCGCAATTGATGGTGACCACCCCCAGGGAGCCGGTCTGCTCGGCGGAGCCGAAGAGCCCGTTACCGCGCTTCAGGAGCTCACGCAGATCGAGCTGGAGCCGACAGCACATGGAGCGGACCATGTTGGGCGTGAGCTCGGAGTTGATGAAATTTTGGAAGTAGGGCAGGCCATACTTGGCGGTCATCGCGAACAGCCGGTCGGCGTTCTCGCTCTCCCAGGGGAAATCGGGCGTGATGTTGTAGGTCGGGATGGGGAAGGTGAAGATCCGCCCCTTGGCATCGCCCTGGGTCATCACCTCGATATAGGCGCGATTGATGAGATCCATCTCTACCTGAAGATCGCCGTAGGTGAAGGGCTGCTCCTCGCCCCCGATGACCGGAACCTGGCCGCGCAGGTCCTCGGGACAGACCCAATCGAAGGTCAGGTTGGTGAAGGGCGTCTGCGTGCCCCAGCGCGAGGGGACGTTGAGGTTGTAGATCAGCTCCTGAATGTACTGGCGCACCTGCTCGTAGGAGAGCCGGTCCTTGCGCACGAAGGGGGCCATGTACGTATCGAAGCTGGAGAATGCCTGGGCGCCGGCCCATTCGTTCTGCAGGGTGCCCAGGAAGTTGACGATCTGCCCGACCGCGGAGGACATATGCCGGGGCGGCCCCGCCTCCACCCGGCCCGGAACCCCGTTCAGTCCCTCGGCGAGCAGGGTGCGCAGGGACCAGCCGGCACAATAGCCCGAGAGCATGTCCAGATCATGGATGTGGACCGAGCCGTCCCGATGCGCCTGACCGATCTGAGGCGGGTAGACGTGGGACAGCCAGTAGTTGGCAATCATCTTGCCCGAGGTGTTGAGGATGAGTCCGCCCAGCGAATAACCCTGATTGGCATTGGCGGCGACCCGCCAATCCGAGCGGTCGAGGTACTCGTCGATGGACGCGGCCACGTCCACCAGGGTGCGCCTGTCCTCGCGCAGCCGCGAGTGCTGCTCCCGATAGACGATGTAGGAGCGCGCGGTCTCGAAGTGGTTGGCGGCGATCAGGGTCTGCTCCACCACGTCCTGTATGCCCTCCACATCGGGCAGGCGTCCGTTGCCGTAGCGGTGCGCGAGCACCTTCACTACCTGGGCAGTGAGCAGCGCCGCCTCCGGCGCCCCGAACTCGCCGCTCGCCTGACCGGCGCGCAGCAGCGCTGACTCGATCCGACCCGACTCGAAGGCCGCCTCACGCCCGTCCCGCTTGAGGATGCGGGTCGGCAGGGTTGCGAGGTTGGTGTGAAGATTCCCCATGCACGCTCTCCCGTGTTCTCATCCCAAACACTACATCTTGTTGGCAAAATTATAGGCATCACAAGATATGGGAGTTTGACCGAGGTCAAGAAGAGCTGACGCCAACCGCCCGAAGTCAGAAAACGGTAACTACGGCCGTTTCAGGCGAGGGACCTTGATGGCTCGGGGAACCCGGTTCTCGGCTGCTCTGGCGCACGTTGAGGTCGGTGATGTCCGTCTCGCGCAGCCCGTCGTTGGACCCGCAGATCGGGCAGGGCGCCGAGTTGCTGCAACAGAATTTGGCCGAGATCGTCGTTGACCTCCCCAGACTCCAGGGTTTCACGGCATCCTGGTGACCGGCGCCGAACTGTGCTCCACGATCTGCTCGAGGTGCTGCCGCACCAGATCCGGCGCCTGAAGCGCTTGGGCGAAGTCGCGATAGGCGTCGACCAACGATTGCTCGGCGCTGCTCAGAGTGGTCGGCGCCGCAGCTTGCAGGTGCTGAACGGTGCGTCCGAAGATTGCCTGGTTGAAACGGTTCGATGCCCGAATTTGTTGAAGGCGAACCTGGTCCGGTCATGCGCCACCGTCGTCAGCAGATCCGTAAAGCTCTGGCTCAGGACCGCGCCGTTGAGCCGCAGAATCGAGTCATCTCGGCCGTCTTGTCCCCGCTGCGCTGGGCACTTGAGACGGCGTCGCGCCGACGCTGCACTTCATCTGCGGGGGGCGTTGCCGCCGTGCATTGCGGAACGAAACCCAGCAACAGCCGTTTCATCACGTCTTGATTGCTGCGTTTCCCAAGGTCAACCCCGCCTACCGGACTGATCTACCCGATTGCTTCGCCGCCTTGATACCAGGTGGCTGCCAGGTGCCATTGAGCACCGATTCCTTCGGCCAGTACATCCGCAGCACGATATAGATCGGCCCATTCGGCGCCGGCAGCCAGTTTGCCTTCTGGACCGGGTCGGTCGGTTCGTCTTTCTGGATGAACAGCGTCAAAGACCCGTCGCCATTCGTCTTGAGATCGGGCAGCATCGGTGAGTTGATCAGATAGCGTTTGATCGGATTCTCCACGAGCAGCTGGGTGGCGCCGTCGTACATGGTGACTGACCAGAAGGCGTTGACCGGGGGCAATGCGCCTTCGGGGAAGGTCAACGTATAGTTGGCTGTGGATCCATCGAGCTTCACGCCATCCTTATCTTCCCGGGTGAATGCATAGGACGCCTCCTTCGCATCGTTGGCTAGGATGCCCGCGACGGCAACGGCGGAGCGCCGCGCCCAATCGCCGTCATAACCATCTCGGTTCAGGACCATCGAATGGGAATTCACCCAGCCGTTGACTTTCTGTCCCAATGTTTCGATCTTGGCCTTGATCACCGGTTCTGCTTGTTTGATGCCCTCTGCCAGCGCCGCTTTATCAGCAGCCGTCAGCGCAACCGTTGGGAAGGGCTTACCCGGTTCAATGCCGATACGCGCAAACTTCTCTCGCAGCGGCACTTCCACGGCTGCCGGGCCCGTCGCTGGAGCAAACTGGAGAACGAACGCAAGATAGCGGAACGGATTTTCTTTCTCCATGGCCTTGGTAACATTCGGCCAGTCTATCTCCGGCGCCGCGGCCGGTGCCGGTTGATCCAGAAACGCTGACAAGGGCTGGAGAGAGTACTTGGCCTGAATCGCCTTCACATTGTCGATATCGGCCGGGCTAAAGAGCTGGGTGCGGTAGAGTGCGAGGGCAAACTCCGTCCCCGAAACAAACACTTCCTTGATGCCTTTGGGGGCACTGCCGTGCCAATCTGGCCCGGCGACCGCATAGCACCCGGAACCGTTGCCGGTTGAGCGGCTGCCGATATAGCCAAAATTGTAGGTATATTGGGAAGTGAGCTGGATGGAATAGTAGCGGTCTTTGTCCATCTCCGGAACACAGAGCACCACCGGCTCGGCACGGAGATCCAGCCATGCGAACGAATAGGGTGTATCGCTATTGGGCGTGACAATGGCGGTGTCGGCAGGCGTATAGACCCTGGGCTCGTTCTTGATCTCATTGAACGGCGCCTTGAACTCGTCAGATTCCTTGTCGATGGCATATTCGTTCATGATACCGTAGAGCATCACCAGCGGCAGACCGTAGAGGGTGGCTTCTTCCGCGATGGCCTTAATCTCGTCCGCAGGCGGGAGATTCGCGCTCTGGATAGGCGCTGCCGTCGCGAAGGACGCGACGGCGACCGCGAGGGCCGCGGTATGGGATAGGTTTGGTTTTTTCATGAGATTGAATCAGTTGACTTTGACGACCCCTGGCGGCGACCAGGTGCCTGAACCGGCGGGGAGGATCGACGGCGGCTCCGTCTTGGGCCAGTACAGGCGCATGACCAGGTAGATCGGGCCGTCCGGAGCGGGGAGCCAGTTGCTTGCCTTGTCGGCACCGGGGCTGTCCTTCTGGATGTAGAGTGTCAGCGAGCCGTCGTCGCCCTTCTTCAGCTCGGGCAGCATCGGAGAATTGATGAGGTAGCGGTTGATCGGGTTCTCGATCAGCAGTTGCGTCTTGCCGTCATACATGGTCACCGACCAGAAGGCGTTGACCGGGGGAAGCTGGCCGGCGGGGAAGGAGAGGCTGTAGTTGTGCTTGCTGCCATCGAGGGTGTCGCCGTCGGAATCCACGCGGGTCATGGGGTAGGTGGCCTCGACAGAATCATTGCCATAGATGCCGGCCTTGGCGGCGGCGGCACGGACCAGCCAGTTGCCATTGAAGAACTGGCGGTCGCCGAACAATGAGCCGATCTTCCAGCCGTTCACGCTTTTCTGTTCGGTGGTGAGATACTTCTCGATCTTGTCCTCACCTTCTTTCATCGCCAGAAGAACGGCGGCCTTGTGTTCGAGTGACAGCTCCTTGAAGTCAAAGGTCTTGCCCGGGCCGATGCCGATACTGGCAAGCCTGCCGCGAAGCTCCTTGGTCTCAGGGGTGATGGGTACGAACTCGAGGGCGGCGTCCAGGTAGGCGAAAAAGTTGTCCTTGATCCCCTGGGTTGTAGCCGGCAGGAAGTCGACCTTCGGTGCCGCGGCGGGTGCGGGCTGGTTCAGGAATGCGGACAGTGGCTGCGCCTTGTATCCGGCCTGGACCTTCACCACGTTCGGCATGTCGTCGGCGTTGAACAGCTGGGTGCGAAAAACCGTCAGGGCGAAGGGCGTCGTTGATGTAAAGACCTCCCTGATACCCGCGGGCTTCTCGCCTTTCCAGTCTGGGCCGACCACGAGATAGTCACCGGCATCCGGGCCCGTCGCACGGGTACCGATATAGCCATAGTTGTAGGTATTGCCGTCGATCAATTGCACGGAGTAGTAGCGTTCTTTTGGCACTGCCGGCACCGAGATCACCATCGGTTCCGCCCGCAGGTCCAGCCAGACCATTGAGTACGGCGTGTCGCTGTTGGGTGTGACGACGGCCGTATCCTTGTAGGTGAAGACACGGGCGTCGTTGAACATTGTGTTGAATGGCGCCTTGTATTGACCGGAGCTCTTGTCGACCGCGAACTCCTGCATCACCGCATAGTTCATCACGATCGGCAGTCCGTAGATAAAACCCTGCTCGGCGATGTCCTTGGTTTCCGCGATGCTCGGCGCGGGAATACCCGCCTTTATATCCGCCTGCTCCGCGGTGGAGATCGCATCGGCATCGGCGATTGCAGCAAAGGTCGCGACGGTAAAACCGATGGCGAGCGTCAAGCCGAGGAGCTTGGCGCCTGAGCGGCCGGATGCGGCTGCGAGCCGCCGTGTTCTTGAGTCCATAGTGCGTTACCTCTTGGTGTAAACAGTGGAAACGTAAGCCAGTTCGTTGATGACGGCGTTTGATGACGGTTCATCAATCCGTAAAAAATTCATCTGGCGGCAAGGAATGTGTTCGGTGTTTAGCTGAATAATCGTGTCTCCCGGTCAGTCGATGGGGCTCGCGTGTTCAAGCTGAACCCGCAGCGGTTTGATGGTGTCGAGATGGAGGTCGCGCTGCGGGAAGGCGATGCTGATTCCCGCGGCATTGAACTTGTCGTTGATGGCCTCGTTCAGCGCGCTGATGGTGCTGACGCGCAGATCGATGGAGTCGACGAAGCAGCGCAGCAACAGGCCGAGCGCGTTGTCGCCGAAGGTCTCGAAGATCACCGTGGGGGAAGGCTCATCGAGCACGTTGGGATTCTCCCTTGCCGCCTCCTCCAGCAGGTCCATGGCCTGGCGAACCGGCGATCCATAAGCGATGCCGATGGAGAGGACCAGCCGCGTGGTCTGGTCCGACAGCGACCAATTAAGCAGACGCCCGGTGATGAACTCCTTGTTCGGCACCAACAGCTCCTTGCCGTCCCAGTTGCGGATGGTGGTGGCGCGGATATTGATCTTGGTTGTCAGCGCATTGCCAAGGGCGTGGGACTTGACGAAGCCGAACAAAGACTGCGCAACGGCGTCATAGACCTCGGCGCGCTGGCTGTAGTCACGATAGGCGCCGATCAACGCTTGCTCGGCGTCGCTGAGCGCGGTCGCCTCGGCGGCTTCCAAACGCTTCACGGCGCGCCCGAACGGGACCTGATTGAAAGCGGTTCGATGCGCGAAGCGGTTGAACGCGCGGTCGAAGTCGGCGGCTTGGGCGAACCGGATCCAGTCACGCGCCACCGTCGTTAGCAGATCCGTAAAGCTCTGGTCCAGGATCGCGTTGTTGAGGCGCAGAATCGCCGTCATCTCGGCGGTCTTGTCCCCGCTGCGCCGGGCACTTGAGACGGTGTCGCGCAGACGCTGCAGTTCGTCCGCGGGGAGCGTTGCTGCAAAGCCGTTACCGCCTTCGGACAGGATGGTGCGGGTGAGTTGCTCCAGCACGAGGGCGCGCTGATGCGTCAGCCGGGCCCTGTCGACGGTCTCGGTGGTGGCGCTGATACGCTGGTCGAGGTTGGCGACCGCGAGCAGGAGCGGCTGTGTGAACAGCGGTGTGTCGCCGAGGTTCTCCGCGCGCATCACCGGCGCATCGCCTGCCGGCAAGATCGCCGGGTACAACGGTAGGCCGGCCAGCAGCGCTGCGATCAGACTGAAATGCATGCCGTATCTGGATTTATTCGTCTTCGCATGCTGTCACGTCTGATCCGCAACGCGCTGAGTGCCGCTCTGGCTCAGGTGGTCTACCCGGCGATACGTTCCGCCTAACAGTTATAAACGCCTACCGCGCAACGCCGTACCGTGCGACGGCCCACCCCGGCAACGCTCACCGGTGTGAGTGGACGCCCGACTCGCGCTTCGGCAGTCGGGATTAGGCTATGAACGCCGGGGACCGAAAGCCGCTCACCAAGCTCAGATCCGCCAATGGCGGCAATCGCCGCGAGCAGCATGACACCAAATCGTTTTGACGCCTTCATTGCGCTTCCCCTATCTGGAAGTGTTCTGGTAATTCATCCATACCCTTGAGATCCTTCAGATCAACCTTTTTGGCATCTTTTGGAGGCTCGAAGCTGAAATCAGTGGCTGCGACCTCGTCACCAGTCTTCCAGTCCCTGGCCTGAATGCTGTATTGCGGTTCGCCGTCCATGAACTTCGAGCTGATGACATATCGGCAGGGATAGGGGCGTTCCCCCTGAGCAATCCAGATCTGCCAGTCGACTTCTTTGGCGCGAAAAGCGAGGTAATCGCACTCGACGCCACCGATCACGCCGCTGCCAAGGTCCTTGACGTCGACGACATCCTGCATTAGCGCCTCGTAGGGGTCCGTCAACAGCAAATCCGCGGCAGGCAGCGGCCGGTTGTGCTTGCGCAACTCATCAACCAACTGGTCGACCGTGCCAGGCACTTCCTGCTGCGCATAGATGTTCAGATTTTTGCCCAGCAAGGTCAGCGTCTTGCCGTCAAAAGACATCTCGACATCCGCGAACCCGCTGGAGCGCGTGGCGAGAATCTTGTCGGGCCGATTGAGGGTGACGCTACCGGAGCTCGCCAGTGCGAGTATCTGTTCGTCCTTGGTGACGACCTCGAGGATGGCGTCATAGTCGAATGAGATCGCCTGTTGCGCCGCCAAGTAATCAGACATGGCCTTGAGCAATCGCTTGGCGTCCGCCTCATCGGCGCTTGCCGTCATGGATGTCCCCAACATCAACATCAAGGACAGCGCCACGGCGGATAGGCTCCGCGCAGAAGGGTTGACGAGAAAACGTGACTTTTTCATTGCGGCGCACCTCTTCGGGCCGTCATTTCCTGCAGGGTGATCTTCATTTTCTATCTCCTGTGGGTTTGGAGTTGATTACTGAACCTTTACGACCTTGGGCGTCGTCCAGGTGCCGTCGATGATCGACGGGCTCTTCTCCCTGGGCCAATACATGCGCAGCATCGGGATGAAGTCGCCCTCGGGCGCAGGCAGCCAGTTGGCCTCCTTGTCCTTGCCGGGCGATGTGTGCTGGAAGTACAGCGTCAGCGAACCGTCGTCGTTGTACGTCAGGTCGTCGCGCGGGCTGACCGTGAACTTGTTCAGCGCGTTCGGCACGAACCACCAGCCGTTGTCGATCTCGTACATGGTGATCGACAAGAACCCGTCGACCGGGGGCGTTTGGTCCCTGGCGAAGGTTAGGGTGTAGTTGTTGGCGCCCGAGAGCGTCGCACCGATGCTGTCGACCTCGGTGTAAGGATAGACGGCATCCTTCTCGAGGTTGGCGGGCCAGCCGAAGGCGGCCACCACGGCGCGCTTCACATAGTCGGTGCCGTAGTCGCCAAGTCCCTTGGAGATGATCCAGCCGTCGACGACCTCGCCGAGCCTGGGCTTGTCGGCCTCGATCTGCTTCAGTGCGGTCTGCGGCAGGTCCTTCAGTACCGCCTGCACCGGCGCGCCGAGTGCGTCCATGTCGAAGGGCTTGCAGGGCGCGATGCCGATCTTGGCCATCTTTGCCAGCATCGGCGCATCTTCCGGCGCCGGCGGCGCATCCTTGCACATCAGCCGCGTCATCCTGTCGAAGTAGCCTTTGGTGCCCATGTCGAGGATCACCTGCTGCGGCTTGTCGGTCATCGAGAAGCCCGGGCTCGGGTCCACCGGCGGTGCCTCGTAGACGTAATCCGCCTTGCCAACCGCGGACAGGGGCTTGAGTTCGTACTGCGCCTGCAGCGCGTTGACCGCCTTGTAGTCGGCCTCGGTCCCGTCCGCGTACGTGCGGCCGAGAATGACCATGTAGCGGGTTGGGACCTTGATATGGGTCATGCCCGCGGGCACCTCGCCGCTCCAGCCCGGTCCGCTGATCAGGAAGCTCTGCGCCTTCTCGCCGGTCGTGCGGCTGCCCGCCGATTCGATCACCGGCATCCACAGGCTATACATCGGGAACAGGAAGTAGCGCTTGCCCATGTCGGGATGCGAGAAGACCATCGGCTCCTTGCCCAGATCGAGCCAGGCCAACGAATAGAGCGTGTCGGCATTCGGTGCCGAGACCCCGCGATAGTCCGCCGGCGGATAGCGCGGGACGTTGATGAATTGCCCCGCGGGCGCGTGCAAACCCTCCACCTTGGGCACGTTGCTCATCTGCACCCGGGTGACATCGGTGGTGATCAGCGAGTAGCCGTAGATGTAGGCATCCGTGGCGATCGCCTTGGCCTCCTCGGGTGTCAGCGTCTGCGCCGGCAGATCTGCGGCCTAAGCGCTGGGCGCCACAAGACCGACCGACAGGACAAGGGCGAGCCAGCCCGAGCGGGCGGGGAAGAAAGTCGGCGGCATCTGGCGCCACAGTTGAGTTTTGTTCATAGCGATCGACTTCGCGAAAGGAGTTGCAAGTGCCCCCGGTTCCGGGGATTGACGGCATCGCAAGCCCGTTGTCGAGGGATGCCAGGGGGCAAAATGCCGAAGTTGATCAATAAATGACCGCGCGTCGCCAGGCACGTCGACGGACGCCCGCAAAGGACACCGGCGTCAGCGGCATGCCGATGATGTCGATGAACAGCGAGGCGGCACCGGCGCTGGACGGGATGGTGCCTTCGAGGATCTTGATCTGGTAGCTCAGATCGTTGCCCCCCAGGACTGGATCTCGCAGCTCGACCACGGCATCTTCAAGCTTCTCGTCTTCCAGAAACGACAGGGTCGCGTTCGGCGGGTCCTTCAGGAAGCTGTCGCTGCCCTCGCTCCAGAACGGTACGAAGCGGGCCGTGGTCATGTGCCCGGCGATGCGCTCCGGGCGATCGGAGAACATCACCGTCGCCGGGCTCACCCCAGCGAGCGTCAGCTTGCCATCGGCGTAGGTCACGCTCGTGGCGTTCTGTACGAACAGGAAGTCGGCCATCTTGGAGGTCGCTTCGGGCTCCTGTGGCTCCCCATCGGTCGCCTTTGCGGATCGCATCACCAATGCGAGGGGTCCGAGTAGGGCTGCGGCGGCAAGCAGGTCGCGTCTGTTGGTCATTGTGTTCTACGTCTAGGGTTGGGGTAGGGTGTTGCGGGTGGCATGATCCGGGCGAGGGCCGAAGCCGCGGGGAGGCGCTCGTGGACGTCGCGAATCCGCGGTCGCGCTTCGCCCGACGACGATTACCAGCGGAAGGTGGCCCCCAGGGTCGGGCCGGTCATACGCAGATCCGCGTCATTCTTGTCATTGAAATCGTAAGAGAGGCTGCGGATGGAGAGGTTGACATCACCCCAGTCGAACGCATAGCCCACGCCCAGCAGCGCCTGCCAGGTCCAGTTCGATGATCCGGTGCCGACGTCCAGGTAGTACGGCATGTACCAGCGGCCTTCACCGAGCCGGATCTGGCCCTTGACCCCGAGGATGCCGTCCCACTCGGTCAGGTCGCGGGAGCTTCGTGAGCTGGTGTCGACAACGCCGTCGGACCCGATGATGTCCAACTTGAGCTCTGTTTCGATCCCTGCGTAGCGAAACCCGGCCAACAGATCGAGGTTGACTTTGGGGTTGTGCACCATCGTACGGGCACCGGCCAATGTCCAAACGGTTGCCGAGAGGCTGGTGGTGGCATTGCGGTCGATGCGGCTCAGGAGGCGGCCCTCGGGACCGGTGATGTCGCGCACGCGCGAGCGCTGATCGCCGAAGTCGATATAGATGATGTCGGTGAACACCGACCAGTCGCCCTTGCGTACCTCGCCGGTGGCCATGGCGCCGAACCTGAGGTTTTGCAGATAGTCGTTCGGGCCGATCTCGGTGCTGACGCTGAAATCGCCGAGATCGGACCCCAGCACGTGGCCGTCGATCGTACCGTTGACGTTTGGCAGCCAGACGTAGGGCGTTAGCGTGAAGTGCCAGCCACCGTCGTAGGGATCGATTTTGTCCGCCGCGAGGGCGATGACCGGAGACGCCGACAGGCCGAGGACCGCGAGGGCCGCGAGCGTCCGATGGAGGGGTACAGGTACGGGCATGACTTCTTTCCGTAATCGCGTGGATCAATGAAACCGCCGCCGAGCGCCAGGTGTTGCGCTGTGCAGGCGTTGTCGCTCAGAGCTGGGATGGAAACTTGGAATCATGGCTGTGAAAGCCATATATCGAACCGAGATGCTGCCAGATTTCATCGCCTCGGTCTGACCATGTGACGCCAACTTCCAGGGGTGCGTCCCCGTCCGAGCCCACCACGGAGACAGCGACCTGAATATCCCCGTTGTACGGGCGCAGCATCTGATCGACTATATCGGAGTCCTCCGAGACACTGGCGTGCCGGTCGAGCGAACGCTGGAGCGCTCGCGACTCCCTGTTTTTATTGAACAAACGCCAGCCGCTTACGTCAGCTTGCCACGCGCCATCGACTTGGTATGGCGCGCTAGCCGCGAGGTCGGGATCATGGAGCTCGGCTTCCTCGCGGGCCGCGCGGCTTCGCTCAGTACGCTCCATCCCGAGTTACAACGCGCAGTGATCGGGGCTCCCACCGGATTTGCCCGCATCGAGGCCCTGTCCAACCACGTGCACCGGGAAAACAGCGCCGTCAAGATCGACATCCGCCGTGAAGGCGCCGAACTTCGCGTGGTTTGCCAAGTACTGGGCTTTCAGAACAGTCCTTGTCTCGGGTTCGCCGAGTGGAAGGTGATCGCGGGAATCATCGACGTTGTGCGCAGTGCCGCCGGACCTGGCTGGTGCCCGGCCGAGATCACCTTCGTCTCGCGCGGGCGGCCCTCGGACGCCGCGCTGGAAGCCTACGGCAACACCCGCATCCTGACCGGCCAGCCGTGCGGTTCGGTACTCGTCGCGGCGGCAGATATCGCGCGGACCTGCATCGACTGCCGGTCAAGCTCCGATGACGTCAACGATCCGCTGATCCCCCCGCAACCCCCATCCGGCCTGGGCGACACCTGGGACTTCGTGACCGCCCTGCGCGCGCTCATCCGCCCCTATCTCGCGCAGGGTCATCCGCACCTGTCGCTGGTGGCCGAGATTGTCGGTATGAGTGAGCGCACCTTGCAGCGCAGGCTGGCGCAGAGCGGCTCGACCTATTCCGAAATTGTCCAGGAGGCGCGTTTCTCGATCGCGTCTGACCTGCTAGCCGATCCCGACCTGAACATCGCCGACATCGCGTTTGCCGCCGGCTACGACAACGCGCCGCATTTTTCGAGGGCGTTCAAGCGGCTGACCGGCATGACGCCTCGCGACTACCGCTGCGGTCTGACCTGACGCCTCGACGACGGGCATGATGCCCACGGCAAGGCCGTCGGCGCGGAATCTTTTCCACTACGTTTGTTTCATCTGCATGAGTCTAGTGCTGCTCTGTGGAAGTCCTAATACCATTTATGAAGAATAGGGCGTAACCTTATGCTTCGCATAGCAACGCAGGTGTACGCCCATGCCCTGGATCGAAGCCGCGCCGGTTGTGGTGAGCGAGCGCGAGCGCAGCCAGCTCGAAACCTTGGTGCACCAACACAGGTGCCCGCAGCAGGTGGCGCTGCGGGCGCGGATCGTGCTCGCTGCCGCAGCGGGGGAAGGGATCCGCGAGAGCGTTCGTCGGCTGGGCGCAGCGCGCTCGACGGTGCAGCACTGGCGGCGACGCTGGTCGCAGAGCAGCGGGCCGGTGGCCGAGCGCCTGGCCGACGCCCCGCGCCCGGGCACCCCGGCCACCTTCAGCGCCGAGCAGATCTGCGCCATCGTGGCGATGGCCTGCGAGCCCCCGGCGGACAGCGAGCGCCCGATCACGCACTGGACCCACCAAGAATTAGCCGACGAAGCGCTCAAGCGCGGCATCGTCGCCTCGATCTCGCCCGACTCGGTCGGGCGCCTTTAAAAAAGAGGCGGACCTCAAGCCGCACCGCACGCGCGCCTGGCTGAACGCCAAGCGCGATGAGCGCTTCACCGAGCGCTGCCACGACGTGTGCGAGGTCTATCGCTTGGCGCCCGAGCGTGCCGAAGCCGGCATCGAGACTGTGTCGATCGATGAGAAGACGGGCATCCAGGCCCTCGAGCGCAAGGCGCCGACGCGACTGGCGGCGCCTGGTCATGTCGAACAGCGCGAGCCCGAGTACATCCGCCATGGTACCCGCGTGCTCGTCGCGGCCTTGCGCGTCGCCTGCGGCGCGGTGCTCGGACAGCTCGGCGCCACCCGCACCGAGACGGACTTCGCCGCCTTCCTGGGCTGGCTCCTCGCCAGATCCCGACGCCCGCGGCTGGCACTTGGTCATGGATAACCTCAACACCCACAGTTCGGAGGCGGTTGTGCGGCTCGTCGCCGAACAGATCGGCTTCGCCGGCGATCTCGGCGTCAAAGGCAAGTGCGGGATACTCGCATCCGTCGCGAGCCGCCAAGCCTTCCTCTGCGACCCAAGCCATCCGATCGTCTTCACTTCACGCCCAAGCACTGCTCATGGCTCAATCAGATCGAGATCTGGTTTGGCGTCCTGACCGTAAGGTCATTCGCCGCGGCGACTTCTCCTCGCTCGAGGACCTTGCCGCCAAGATCGAGCGGTTCATGGATTACTTCAACGCCACCATGGCCAGACCGTATCGCTGGACCTATGAGGGCAAACCACTGGCCGCATAAGCCCAAAGGGGTCCGAGGATTTCCACAGTCAGGCACTAGCCATGCGAACCACCTTGAAGATCGATGATGACCTGCTGCGAAGCGCGCAAGCCCTCTGCGGCGTCAAGGAAAAGGCAGCCCTGGTGCGCGAAGGGCTCAAGGCCCTGATCGAACGCGAGAGCGCGCGCCGCTTGGCACGGCTCGGCGGCTCCGAGCCCCAGCTGGAGCCGATACCCCGCCGGTCAATGTTCTGAACAAGCACGGCGAATGGCTCCAAGTCCTGTCGCGCTTGCCGCGGTT
>CAVOQO010000046.1:0-46016 GCA_963698355.1 uncultured Gammaproteobacteria bacterium
GGAGTTGAGCGGCGGCCACGGATGACTTCACGGGGTCTAGCCGTTCATCGATCCCTTGATCCACACGCAGGTATCGCCGCGCCGTCGCGGGCATGAACTGCCACAGGCCCAGCGCGCCGGCCTTGGATACCGCGCGCGGATTGTAGGACGACTCCACCAGGGGCAGCGCGGCCAGCTCGATGGGCAGGCCCTGGCCGCGGAGAATCTTCTGGATCTTCGCTTTCCAGCGGGCATACCCGTCCAAGCCGTTGAGAATACGATCCGACTGGCCTCGTTGGAACCGCAGGCGCTCCGCTGCCTCCTCGGCTCGGCCGCCCCGGCCTCTTGTCCCCAGGCGCGGCCGGCCCGTTTCTCGATCGAAGTACCCGCGTCGTGGCCGCCGGATGCCAAGGCCAGCAGCGCCCTGCGGTACTCGCCCAGCACCTTATCGATCGCCAGGTTTTGCGCCTGGGGCGGGGCAGCGGGATTGAGGTAGAGGATCCCGTAGACCACATCCAGATTGCGGTTGTCATGGATGAAGCCGCTGGCGGAATCCACCTCGGTGTACACACGCGTCCAGAACCGCACCGCCGGCGCAAGGGCGTCTGGAACGGGAAAGGCGACCTGCACTGAATCCTCGGCGAGCGGTCCGTTATGGTTGATTGCCGCGATCAGAGCGAGGAAGAGGATCAGCAGTATCGCTAGGCGCGCTCGCATGGAACTTGTGTAAAGGCCAGCGGAGGACGGTGTTGATCTTAACGCCGAAGATCCGGTGAGGGGGTCAGGGGTCGGTGTATAGCCCCGCCCTGTGGCCCCGCGACTCGCTCGGTGGGACATTCCAGCCTCCGTTGAGACCCAGGAAGTGGCGCTGTCGCGCTGCATCGGGGGACCGCAGGCCATCGGTTCGTGACAAGGCGGGTTGTCGACCATTTTTCACGCAAATCGACAACCTTGCTCGTGGTTATCCGGTGAGCGACAACGACGATACACGCAAGTCTAGAGCGGCAGTCTATTGTTCGGGCAAGTTGTGGCGATAAACCCACCGGAGCAACCGCGGCGGCCTCGCCGAGGAGCCTGCGCACCGCCACCGACACAACCCGGTCTGGGGGGAGGAAGTATGGGCATGTTCGATTCCTTCTACATCGAGCTGGACGGACGGGAGCTCGAGATCCAAACCAAGCGTTTCGACTGCGCGCTTGACCAGTATCGCGTTGGTGACTGGATTGGCGGGGCCCCGCCGGGGATCCGTGTCTACTTCGACGTCCTGAACCTCGACGCGAAGGGCGCCCCCGTATACAACCCCCTGGCCGAGCGCAGGCGCACACTGACGCTCTTTTTCATCCTCGCCCACGGCGTTTTCGTGGAGTTTCAGATCGAGGAAGGAGAGCTTGCGGCGCAGGCCATCGAGGGAGTCCTGAAGGATCTGCGAAAACGCTGGAGCGATTCCGCGCGTCTGGTCGGTTTTCTGGTAGAAGCCCTGCGCGCAAAGCGGCAGGAGTGCGCAAGGCTCAGGACGCGAATCGCCCGGGTGTCGTCGGTCATCGAGAGCGTCCGCCGGCTAAGGGCCGGGGAGACGCTCGGGGGTGTGCTTGGCTCGATCCACGAAGAGGATCGGAGATTGGCCGACGGCGATGATCCGCTGGAGGTCGTGGCTTGGTTGCTGCACGATGACACACCGGGCTGGGGTGCCGCTGGTGAGGGCGCTAGGGCAGACCCGCTGGACGAGTATCGGCTGTGATGTTCGAGCGCGCGGGCAGCGGTCAGTGGCCGGCAAGCGACACGGCGACCCTATACGCCGGCCTCTGACCACGTCTCCCAGGTTCTTCGCCTGGTTATAGTTGGCCGCGGACTTGGGCTATCCGGCCGAACGACCAGCGGGCATGGCAATGGATCCTCAAAGGCTCGACCAATTGATCTGGCACGCGCTCCATCCGGCCGATGCCGCCGAGGCGCTCGGCGTGGACCCGCGAAGAGGGCTTCAAGCCGGCGAGGTCGCGCACCGGATCGGGATCTTCGGGGCGAATGCGCTTCCCGAGGAGCAGCGGCAGTCTTCCCTTGGCCTCTTCCTGCGACAGTTCCAGAGCCCGTTGATCTACATCCTGTTCGTGGCCGCCGTCCTTGCGTTCGCGCTGGGGCACCGGGGAGACGCGGGTGTCATCCTGGTGGTCGTCGCCATCAATGCCCTGATCGGGTGGATACAGGAGGGACGCGCCGCACGCTCCATGGAGGCGCTGCGCCGGCTCTCGACCCTGCAGGTACGGGTACTGCGCGACGAGCGGGAACACCTGATCGACGCAGGCGCGCTGGTCCCTGGCGACGTCCTGCTCCTCACGGCCGGAGACGCGGTCGGCGCCGACGCACGGCTGCTCGAGGCGCGGGCGCTCCAGACGGCCGAGGCCGCGCTCACCGGCGAATCCCTGCCGGTGGACAAGGTGGTCGATGGGCTGCCGCGCGAGACCCTGCTCGCCGACCGCATCAACATGGTCTATGCCGGCACCCAGGTCACGTCGGGACGGGGCAGGGCGCTGGTGGTAGCCACCGGTGGAGCCACGGAGGTGGGCCGCATCGCCGAGATGACTGAGGCGGCCGAAACCCCCAAGACGCCGCTGGAGTTGCGCATCGCCCAGTTCGGCCGCTATCTGGTCGCAGCGGCCGTCGCGCTGTTCGTCGCGGTAGTGGCCGCCGGTCTGCTGCGTGGCATCCCGCTCGTGGACATCTTCATGGTCGCCATCAGCCAGATGGTGTCGATGGTGCCGGAAGGGCTGCCGGTGGCCATGACCATCGCCCTGGCGGTCGGCATGCAGCGCATGGCTGCGCGGGGCGCGATCGTGCGCCGGCTGGCGGCAGTAGAGACCTTGGGCTCGACCACCGTCATCTGCTCGGACAAGACCGGCACCTTGACGCGCAACGAGATGACCGTGGTGGCGCTGTGGCTGCCGGACGGGCGCGAGATCGCGGTGGAGGGCGCCGGTTACGGGCCCGAAGGGTCGCTCAACGGTGGGGACATGCCGGGCGACGGCCCCGCGATGCGACTTCTGGAGGCCGCCGCCCTGTGCAACGATGCCCAACTCCTTGCGCCGGACGCCGAGGACTCGCGTTGGCGCGCCCTTGGTGATCCCACCGAGGCGGCGCTGCTGACGCTGGCCCGCAAGGCCGGTCTCGACGTTGAGGCCTTACGCGTTCGGTGGCCACGGCGCGCCGAGATCCCCTTCTCCGCGGCCACCAAGATGATGGCGACCCAGCAGGGTCGGCCCGACGGCCAGGGCCCGGTCCTGCTCAAGGGGGCGCCAGAGGCCATCCTCGGCCTGTGCGCCCCCAACGGGAAGGCCGATGGTTCCCCCTGTCGGCGCGCGATGGAGGCGGCCGAAGGTTTTGCCGATCGGGCGTTGCGGGTGTTGGCCGTGGCCGAGGTCACGGGCGCCGTCATCGACGAGCATGCGGATTTCCGGCAATTTTCCGGCAAGGCCGTCCTGCTCGGGCTCATTGCGCAGACGGATCCGCCGCGCGAAGAGGTCCGAGCGGCGGTATCGGAGTGCCGGGTCGCGGGGGTGCGCCCGGTGATGGTCACCGGCGATCACAAGGCCACGGGTCTCGCCATCGCACAGTCCCTGGGCATTGCGGGCCCGGGGGATAGGGCGGTCGATGGATTGGAGCTGGAGCGGATGGCCGAGCCGGATCTGCGCGCCGGCCTCGATCACATCGCCGTGTTCGCGCGCGTGCACCCGAGTCAGAAGCTGCGCATCGTCGAGGCCTTCCAGTCGCGCGGCGACGTGGTCGCCATGACGGGTGACGGCGTCAACGATGCGCCGGCGCTGGCGCGGGCAGATGTCGGCGTCGCGATGGGCATGACCGGGACAGAGGTGGCCAAGGGCGCGTCGGCGATCGTCATCACGGACGACAATTTCGCGACCATCGTCAAGGCGGTCGAGGAGGGGCGGCGCGTCTATCGCAACCTGAAAAAGGTGATCCTCTATCTCTTTGCGACCTCCATGGCGGAGATCGCCTTGCTGTTGGCGGCGCTGCTGCTCGGTTATCCGCTACCGCTGGCGGCGGTTCAGATCCTTTGGATCAACATCGTGACCGAGGGCACCGTGACCGTGAACCTGATCATGGATCCGCTGGAGGGCGACGAGATGCGCATTGCGCCGATCCCGCCAGGGGAGCCCTTGCTGAACGCGGCCCTGCTCAAGCGCGTCGCACTCATGACCCCGGTCATGGCCCTGACCACCTTCGGTTATTTCGCCTGGCGCCTGGCGCAGGGCGTTCCCTACCCGCAGGTGCAGACGGAGACCTTCACGCTCCTGGCGGCCTGCCAATGGTTCAACGTGCTGAATTGCCAGTCCGCGACGCGCTCGGCGCTGGGTCTCAGGCTGTTCAGGAACCCGTGGCTGCTGGGAGGGCTGGTACTCGCCGTGCTGTTGCAGCTGGCGGTGATCTATTGGCCGGCGCTCAACGCGCTCTTCCACACGGTGCCGCTCCCCGCAGCCGATTTTGCCGTGATCATTGCCGCGGCAAGCACCGTTCTTTGGGCGGAGGAGATCCGCAAGCTGCTGGCCCGCCGCCAGGGTTCGCCCCCGTCTTGATGTGCAGTTCCCTTGTGATTGCCGGCGGCTGCGGCCGGCGGCGCGTCAACCCCCTTCTGCAAGCCGCACCGGCGTCACGAAACCGCGGGGCTTGATCGCCAGCACATCGCAACGCACGCGATCCAGCGTCGTCTCTGCCGTGTTGCCGATAAAGAGCCCAGGAATCCCGACCCGCCCGACGGTTCCCATCACGATCAGATCGATCCCCTCGCGCTCCGCCACCGCGGCAATGAGGTCGCCGGCTCGCCCTTCCTCCATGTGCACCTGCCCTTCACCGAGTGGATATCCGGCCAACAGCGCATCCAGCCGCTCGCGATGCAGGCCGACGATGGCGTTTCTACGGATCTCGGCATCGCCGCCCGGCGAAAAGACGATCGGGCTGATGGGGCCATAGGCGTGGACCACGTGAAGCTCGGCACCGCTTCGCGCCGACTGCGAGCTGGCCAGCTCCAGGATTCGCCGGTTGAGATCTCTGTTGATCTCGTCCTCGGCAAACCCGTCGACCGCGGCCAGAATGCGCTGGTAAGCGGCGCGATGCTCGGGGCGAATCATCCAGACAGGGCAGGGGCACTTGCGCAGCAGATGGCGATCGGTTGGATGAAACAGCATGGCGCGCGGCCCGGTGACCTTGTGCGCCTCCTTGATCAGCAGATCGTGCCCGTGACGCAGTACCTGCCGGATGATGGCCAGGAAGGGCGTGTGGCTCGACTCCACGCGGGCGCTCACACCGACATCGCCGATCGAGAGCTCCGAGAGCTGGCCTCGCAGCCGCGCTCGATGGCGCTGCTCGACCATCTCGCGCACCTGGTCACGATCGAGCAGGCCGACCAGGGTGCGGGTCCCCAGCGGCAGCTCGTCGAGGGGCGGGTGCTCGATGACCGTGAGCACGCCCAGTCTCGCCCCATTCTCCCGCGCCAGTGCGAGCGCCTGCACCAGGGTCGTCAGCTCGTCGCTTTCCGGGTCGCGGGCCAGCAGGATGTTCTTAAAGCGTTGCATAGCCCCAAGAATAGTTGATGCGGTCGCCTCGGGCGCTGGCGTCGTGGGTCAGGGTGATCTGGCAACGCCCCCGGATATCTCCGGTTGCCACGCTCCTGACTCCGGCAGACACGACGCGCGCTGCGGCGATTCCGCCGCGCCATAAGGAACCATGTGGCGAGAGCGGGCGTTCAGCGGGATCAGGTGTCTGAACTTCGTCCGGTTGGTCGGGAGCGTCGGGCGGTCGATCGCGTCCGGAGTAGCGTCGGCGCAGGCGCCGGGGAGCGAAGGTGCGCGGCGCATCGTCATCGATTCGCCACGTGCCGCCGCGGTGGCCAGCCATTCGATGCCGGTGCATGCCGGTGCCGACTTCCAGCGCGATCCTTTTCAGATGATCTATGCTCGTCAGTGCCCCCCGTGGATGTTCCCTCTGGGTCACGGCGCTGCGCTTGATGCGGACGCTGAGCGCAAGTTCTGCCTGTGCCATCTGCGCCGAGAGGCGTGCTTTTCGGATTCGGGTGGGCAGTTCGCTCATCGTCGGCCTCGTCTTGGTTGGTGGAATCCCTAAGGCATCGATACTGAGCGGGAAGCCTCACTTGCCGCAATTTGTCCTTTTTCGCTGTCCACCCTACGTGTTGCGACGTCACGCAGTATCCATCATGCAGGGCAAGCGGTACCGGGCACGTACATCGCGAGATCCCAGCCGACGCGGCCTATCTCGTCGAATTCCTGCGTCATAATCAAGGCCCGCAAAGGCCGGGCAGACATCGGCGGCAGGGGGCGGATTGCGGTCCCGGAGATCACGCCGGGCCGCGTCAGGCCGGGCACTATACAAGAGGACACGACAAGATGTTACGCATCTGGTTGTTTGGCTCTCTCTGCGTCGCCGACAATTCCACAGGCGATCATGTGACCCCGATTTCCGGCCGTTGCGGCAGCCTGCTCGCCTATCTCGCGCTCGGTCGCGGACGCTATTTCAATCGCGCCGAGCTCCTCGATACGCTGTGGACGGAGCGGATGGCCTCGATGACCGCGGGTTCGTTCAATACCGCGCTTTGGCGTTTGCGACGGATGATCGAGCGACCACCATTCAGGCACGGCGAGCTGATCGACAGCGACCGCCGCGGCGCCATCTGCATGAGCGGATCGGAAGCGGTTTGGCTGGATGTCGAGGAGTTCAAGCAGCGGATCGCCTCCGGCCTCGAGCGTCCCGTAGAGCACCTGGGCGATGCCGATATCGAAGACCTGCGCGCCGGGGTCGCGCTTTACAAGTCCGATATCCTGATGGAATTAACCGACGACTGGGCGCTGCGCGAGCGCGAGAAGCATCGCCGGCACTATCTGAATGCGCTTGGGCGACTAATGCAGGTCTGCACGATCCGGCGCGAGTACGGAGAGGCCATCGGCTACGCCCAGAAGATCCTCGACTGCGATTCGCTGCGCGAGGACCTGCACCGCGAGTTGATGCAGTTGTTCGTGTTGAGCGGACAGCGCGCGCAGGCGCTGCGGCAGTTCGAGCTGTGTCGAGACATGCTGCGGCGGGAACTGGCAATCCAGCCCATGCGCGAGACCCTGGCGCTGTACCGGCAGATCGCAGACAACGCAATCGGTGATCAGGCAGCGCCGCCGGCGCTGCAGGCGCCACCGCGGATGGATTACGTGCCGATGACCTCGCTGGCCGCGGCCGAGACAAGACCGGGCCAAGGTGCCGGCGCGTGCATCGCTTGCGCACGCAGATATCTCGCCGCGGCCGATGCGCAGCTCGAACTGAGCCTGCAGCAGATCGACAGCTGATGCCAGTAGAGCGGAATTCAGTCCGCTGCCCCTGTCCGAACACGCAACGTCGAGCGCTCGCAACAAGCGATTCCGGACCTCGTCGTCGCCCGGCTAAGTCCTCCCGCACTGCGTCATCACCACTTCCCATCGCCGCTGATCGTCCAAGTCCTCTCCACGGTCCGCGGCATAGCCCGCCGTCGATCTGTCGTGGGTGACGAAGAGAAAGGGAAAGAGCGGAGGTCGCCGTACTTGCCGTCTACTTGAGCTCGTCCTCGACGAACGAGTTGACGGTGATCTTGGCCAGCGGGGCGTAAGCGTCCTGCGAATTACATCTATCGCGGCGCCGGCGGACTCGGGATGATCGCTCCCCGATGAACCGCAGTGGCAGGGGGCGAACGTGGGACCAGCAGAGAACGGGGAGCGTCGGACGCCACAGCAGTGGGCGAGGTTGGTGCAGGAGTACGGGGCAAGCGGGCAAAGCCAGCGGCAGTTTTGTGCCGAGCACGGGATCGGGCAGAGCAGCCTGCGTTATTGGAGGCGGCGCCTGGAGCAGGGATCGGGCGCTGAGGGCGCGCAAGGCGCGACGGGCGTGCGGTTGGTCGCGCTGAAGGTCGTCGATGAATCTCCGGCACTGGCCGACAGTGGCCTAGTGGTGGTCTCGACGCGTGGCGTACGCGTGCAGATTGCCCGGGGGTTCGATGCTGGGACCCTCGCTCGGGTGCTGGCGACCCTGGCGGCGGCGCCATGATGGTCCCGAGCGAGCAGACCCGGGTCTATCTGGCCGTGGGTGCCACCGACATGCGCAAGCAGATCGACGGCCTGGCGGCCTTGGTCGAGGACGTCCTCCAACAGGACCCGTTCGGCGAGAGCCTGTTCGTGTTCTGCAATCGCAGGCGCGACAAGCTCAAGATCCTGCTCTGGCAGCACAACGGGTTTTGGCTGTGGTACCGGCGCCTGGAACGTGAGCGTTTTCGCTGGCCGCAATCCGACGCAGTCGCCCTCGAGGTCTCCGCACGGGAGCTGCGCTGGCTGCTCGACGGGCTGGATATCCGCCAGGTGGAGGGCCATCGAAAGGCGGATTTCCGGCTCCTTTGAAGCGCATTATCTCCCTGAATCAATTGCTTAATTCAGGTAAAATGCGGCCTATGAAAAGTGCCGTTGCCCAGCTCCCGGAAGACCCCATCGAACTGCACGCCGAAGTGCTGCGGCTGCGCGATTGTGTGGCCGAATCCGAGCGCCAGATCCAGCAATTGCTCGACACCATTACGCTCCTCAAGCGCAAGCGCTTCGGCCCCAGTGCGGACCGCATCTCCCCAGACCAGCTCAACCTGTTCGACGAGGCCGAGCTCGAGGCGCTGATTGGTGAGCTCGACATCGCCGCCGAGCCGCCTGCCGCAGCGACGCCCCGCCAACCCGCCCCCGAGCAGCCCAAGGACAAGCCCGTACGCCGGCCCTTGCCGGAACACCTGCCGCGGGTGGAGCGCATCATCGACCTGCCCGAGGCCGAGAAGCAGGCCATGGGGTCGGATTGGAGCTTCATCGGCTACGACGAGTCTGAGCAACTGGCGGTGATTCCCCGCCAGCCCTATGTGATCCTGTTCAAGCGTGCCAAGTACGTCCCCATCAACGCGGACGTCGCCGGTGCCGAGCAGGGGGTGGTGATCGCCCCACGGCCCAGCCAGATCCTGCCCAAGGCCATCGGCCACAGCTCCCTGATTGCCGACGTGGTGGTGGGCAAGTTCGTCGACGCCCTGCCGCTCTATCGCCAGGAGAAGATCTTTGCCCGCGAGGGCATCGAGCTGCCCCGCCAGACGATGGCCGGCTGGATGATCCAGCTCGACCAACGGCTCACCCCGCTGATGGCGGCGATGAAGGCGCTGCTTTACCAGGGTCCGGTCATCCACATCGACGAGACCCGCCTGCAGGTGCTCGATGAGCCCGGGCGCGAGGCCAGCCAACAGTCGTTCATGTGGGTCTATCGCGGCGGCCCGCCCGACCGACCAGTCGTGTGGTTCCAATACGCGCAGACTCGCAGCGGCACGGTCCCCAGGCAATTTCTCTTCCCCGGCGGGGTGCCCCCGGCAGGCTGCTATCCGCCGCCAGAGGGCCTGTACCTCCTGAGCGATGGCTACAGCGGCTATAGCGCCTTGGCCCTCGAGGTGGGTATCCGCGGGCATGCCGCCTGTTGGGCGCACGTGCGCAGGAAGTTCGTCGAGGCCGCGGAGGGGCGCCGCAACACCGCCGCCGCCCACCAGATGGTCGCCCTGATTGGCCAGCTCTATGCCGTGGAGCGGCGCCTGCGCGCCTGCTCCCCAGACGAACGCAAGGCCAAACGTCAGGCCCATAGCCGCCCCATCCTGGAGACGATCAAGGCTTGGCTCGACGAGAAGGTCAGCATGGTCCTGCCCAAGGGGCTGCTCGGCACGGCCATCGGCTACGCGCTGGGATTGTGGCCGCAGCTCACCACCTTTCTCGAAGATGGCCATATCCCCATCGACAACAACGTCACCGAAAATGCCATCCGACCCTTCGTGGTCGGACGCAAAGGCTGGCTGTTCAGTGGCAGTCCCCGCGGCGCCCAGGCCAGCGCCACGCTCTATTCCCTCATCGAGACCGCCAAGGCCAATGGGCTGGAGCCCCGCGCCTACCTCAACTTCCTGTTCGAGCGCCTGCCCGAGGCGACGACGCCCGCGGCAATCCACGCGCTCCTGCCACAAGCACTCCAACCGGAAGACCTCAAACTATAGGGTCAAGCCGGTAGTTCGCCGGACGCTTACAGCGGGGCGCGCTGGGATCGGGCCTTTCGGCCATCGCTCATAACGGTTCCTGGCGTGTGACGTGGATGAGAAGCGGTGCCGCGAACGCGATCGATGCAGGGCGTTTCCCGCCTCCGGTCGCGACAGCAAAGGCACAACCGGCGATGGGCAAATCCCGCGCCAGCTTCGAATACTGATAATGCGCCAGGTAATCAATCGATTGCGTCACCCGCAAAGTAGGATCTGAGACATTTTCAACCTCATGTCTCAGGCGCACCGGGAAAATGCGCCTCATGTGGCCGCGCGCCTCAGCTTGGATGTCGCCCTCGCATGGCACCGACATCACGGTCGATCACCCGATATCACACGATTCCGTCCCCCGATGTGATGTCGCGGTGATGTCGGCGTGATGGGGCGGTGATGTGCGTGGCGCACAGTGGGGTCATCACTCCGTCACTCCCTCTTTCGATCAGGCGACGCCATGGCATTGCTCGAGGACCGCACCACCGCCTTCATCGTCCGCATCTGGTGCGAGCGCGGGGACGCGTCGAGCCTGGGGCCCGAATGGCGCGGTTCGGTCGAGCACATACAGACCGGAGAGCGCGCCTTCTTCCGTCATCTCGATGCGGTGATCGATTTCATGAACCCGCATCTGGAAGCCCTGGGCATCGACGCCCAGCAGCGCTTCTGGGAGCGCATCTCCACCGTCATGGATGACGACGCAGGCGATTCCGCCGAATTCAGGATCGATGTCGACGCCGGGACGGCTGCAGCCACCTCGGCGTCCTCCGCTGCATCGACCACCAGTTCGTCCACCGCCACATCCGTTCACGCGCGCAAGTCCCGCAAGTCTCGCTAGGAGCCTCTGTTATGGCCGTTATCCGTGCCAACCGCGAATCGATCGACGACCGTTTCAGCGTGCTGGGGTTCACCGTGCGCTCCGAGCTCCCGCTGTTCGAGATCGGGATCGCCACCGACCCCGATCTGCTGAAGCCGGAGCATCGCGCCAATCGCACCCCGCGCAACTTTTTCACCAGCCGTCTACTGCGCGCCTCGCCTTCGCAACGCGGCGAGGCGGTGTATCTGGTACCCCCGGAGGTGGTGTCGCGCTTCGTCGGTCAGCAGCGGCTGTATTTCGGCTTGGCGACTTATCGCGAAAGCGACCGCAGCACGCCGATCTCGCTACGCATGCCCGATCGCGGCACGATGTACGTCAGCGTGTCCGGTCTGACCGAACGCGGCCTGCGCCGAACCGTGCGCAGTTCCGCGATCGGCGCCTGTGGCAATAGCGGTTACGGTGGCAACGGCACGGAGCTCGGTTGGGGCGGCGACGCTGCCGGCACGCCGCCGCCTCCGCGCGACGAGGACCCCGCGCAGCGCAAGGGCAACGGTCCCCGTACGGGCATGGGCAGCAATGACACGGCGGGCTACAGCGACGGATATTCCGATGATCTCTGGCATCAGACGCCGGCGGCCGCGACCGCGCCTGCACCAGCGCCCGTAGCCGCCCCTGCGACTGGGCCAGCAAGTAGCCCGGCACCGGCTGCGCAGGGGCTCGCGCTGCGCAATGGTCATCGTCCCGCCGCGGCGCGGTCGCTGCTGATTTCCTCTGATTACCACCCGACAAATCTGTTTGAAGCGCTGCGCGCGCAGCTTGGGTTTTTCCTCGACAGTGCGATGTGGTACCTCGGCGTCGCCAATACCCAGGTGATGCCGCATTCGGCGACGTGCCAGATCCGTCGTCCCGACGGCAGCGCTGAAGGTGCATTGCACGGTTCCGGCTTCTTCATCGGCCCGCGTCTGATCTTGACCGCCGCGCATGTGGTGGATGGTCAGAGAGAGTTGATCGTGGTGCCCGGTAAGAACGGTGGAGGCACCGGATTGGCGACCGAACCGTTCGGGCGTTTCACGGTCACGACCTTCCGCAAGCACGGCAGCTACGGGACCAATGGCAGCGACTACGACATGGCGTTGATCCAGGTACCGGCCGCGAATGCCGTTGGCAGCGGCCGATATTTCGATCTGGTCGAGGAGCTCAACCAGAGTCGACCCGAAGGCGTGGTCGTCAGCGGCTACGCCGCGCGCTGGTATGCAAACGATCTGATCGAGCACTTCGTCAACGAGACCATCGATCCGAACCGCCAGCACATGATGGGCGGTTACATCCGCGAGCTGCCGACCGACGAGACCTTCAGCTACAACATCCAGACCCTGGGCGGCACCAGCGGCTCGCCGGTGTACTGGATCGAGGACATCAGTGGCGGCCCACAGGCGCATCTGGTCGGCGTGCATGTCGCCGCGCACGACAGCACCACCAACCTCGGCTGTCGCGTCACCGCCGGAAAGCTGACTTGGATCCGTAGCGTTGCGGCCGAGTGGGGACAGACGCTCACGTTCTCGATGGGGCCGCGCGCGCGCAGCCTGTCTGCCGTCGACAACGGCACCGGCAATGGCGACGGTGGCGGCAGCGATCACACCGCCGACACCGATGCCGACGCGATGGCTATCGACGGCGACATTCCGGACGATGACGCCGCTTCGCAGACCCAGTCCTGGTACACGCGGGCGCTCGACGTGCCCTCCGCACCGGAATATCCGCTGGCGCAGGCGTTCGCGCCGGCGCATCCCAACAACTACACGGTGGGCCGCAACGGCACCGCAATCGATCTGATCGTCATTCACATCAACGGCACTAGGAACGACTACGACAGGACCGTCCGCTGGTTCCAGACTCCGAATCAGGTGATGGGCCGCAACCGGCGTCGCGTCCGCGTCAGTGCGCACTACGTGGTCGGTCGCGGCGGCGAAGTGGTGCAGATGGTCGCGCAGGGGGACACCGCACATCACGCCCATGGTGTGAATCGCCGCAGCATCGGAATTGAGCACAACGCCACCGCGGCCGGCGGCCATGTGCCAACCGACGTCCAGTACCGCAATTCGGCGAGGCTGGTCGCCTGGCTGTGCGCGCAGCTCGGCATCCCCGCCGATCGCAGCCACGTCCTCGGTCACTCCGAGGTGGATCCCAGCACCACCCACACCAGCTGCCCGAACTCGGTCTGGGATTGGGACACCTACATGGGCTATGTCGCCGCAGAGGCCGCGGCGCTGTCCGGTGGAGGCGCTGCCGCGCAGAGTCTTGGTCTGCCCCGCCGCGTCTATGCGAAAGCACAGGAAATCATCACGCCCTATTACGATCCGTCGAATCCCTCCTCGGCGCTGACCTGTCAGGACAACGCCTTCAGCCTGGCCCGGGAAGAATGGTTCGTCGGCGTCGGCGACACCCGCTCCTTCCCGCATTCGGCGATCTGCGAGCTCACCATGGTCGACAGCGCGGGGAACGGCTGGGGCGGGACCGGCTTCTACATCGGCCGCAACCGCATCCTGACCTGCGCGCACAATCTGAGCGGGATGGTCAGCGTGACCGTGATCCCGGGAAAGAACGGTAGTGGCGCCGGCAGCGAGCCGTTCGGTCGGGTCACCGTGAACGCCTCGTCCTGGCGGGTGGCGCCGCGTTATACCGGCACCGGCAACTGGGACAACGATCTCGCGGTGATCGATAGCGTGTCGTTGGCGGCGCCGAACGGAAAATGGTTCGAGTTCCTCAATGCCACGCCGTCCGATCGCCTGCCGATCGTGGTCTGCGGCTATTCCGCCGCCTCGGATGCGGTACCGGAACTGACCTCGGCGATCGACGGCGACAAACAGCATCTGCACGGCGGTTACGCCGCGTCGATGAGCAACCTGGAGGTCATCGAATATCCGATCCTGACCCTGCACGGTGCCAGCGGCTCACCGGTCTATTACATCGAGAACAGCGGCGGCACGCTGAAGGCGAAGGTCTGCGCAGTGCACGTGACCGGCCAGCCGGCGGCGCATGGCCTGAACCGCGGTTGTTTCATCACGCCGAACAAGATCGATTGGATCGAAGGCCGCGCGGCGAGCTTCTCGCTGGCCGCTGGCAGCCGCGCACTGGGCGACGCGTTCTCGATCCACTGGCCCGATGTGCCGATGACCTATCAGACCAGCCCGATGTCGTGCTGGGCGGCGGCGGCGTCGATGGTGGTCGGCTGGCGAGACCTGATGTCGATCCCCGACAGCGCGATCGCAGAGAAGGTGCCGGTGTTCGATGCCTTTCGCAACGGGCTGTACGGCCATGAGCGCGGTCTGGTCGCCGACGCGTGGAATCTGATGGCCGAAGCGCCGGCCTCGTACACGATCGAAGCCTGGCGTGACATGCTCGCGAACAACGGCCCACTCTACATCGATCAGGTGGCCAGCGCCGCGACCGGCGGCGGTCATGTGCGCGTGCTGGTGGGTATGACCAGCGGTGGAGCGGCGGACGGTTCCGACACCGTCATGTACATGCACGACCCCGCGCGCGGACAGATCCAGCTGCCGTTCGCGGACTTCCTCGCGCTGTACGAGGGCCGCACCGCCAACACCGGCGGCTATCTGCAGTTCCAGATCATGCATTCCGACGGAATTCCGGACGCACGCAGCGCGTCATCGACAGCCGCCTTCTCGTTGGGCGCCAGGTCCGCACCCGCGCAGGCTTACGGTCGCGCCCTCGGCAACGATGGCCCGTCCGACATTCCGGTGCATTTGATTCCGCAACCGGACAAGAACGCCTGTTGGGCGGCGGCTATGGCGATGCTGTTGGGGCATCGCGGGCAGCAGTCGCGCACGCCTGAGTCGATCATCAACGACGTGGGCGGCACTCTGGCCAGCTCGTACGGCTGGGATCTGATAAAGGCTGTGCATGACCGTTACGGCTTCGTAGCGATCGATCAGCCCTCGAACGCCAGTCTCTACCATACCCCCAGGCAGTGGGCCGAGTGGCTCAATACGTATGGCCCGCTGTGGGTGGTGATCGTCGGCGCGCCGCATGCGGTGGTGGTCGCGGGGATCCGCGGCGATCTTGGCGATCCGAACGCGACCCAGGTCAAGATCCTCAACCCCTGGGATACGCGGGTCGCATTCGACAACGATCCGGTCGAGTTCCACCCCGCCAACAACGGTTACGAAGATTGGCTCCCGTTCGCCGATTTCGCTGGCGATTTCGGAACCATGGCGGAACCGGACTACGGCAACTGGGGGATCCTGCATCTGCCGGCGAGCGCCACGCAGGCGCAGTCGCTATCTATGGGCGGCCGGGTCCTGCGGCTGGCCTCGCCGCCGCCGCCGGTGCGTGCGTTCGTTACGGACAGCGCCGGCGAACGCCGCGCGCCGATCGAGCCCCCCCGCGTGCTCGGCACCACCATGCACCGCGTGATCGGCGAAGCCGGCGTCAATCGCTGGGCGCTGGACCAGCTCGCGGGCATGAAGCCGCCGGCGACGGCGACGCCGGACGCGGGCACTGGACGGGCACGGGCACGGGCAACGGAACGCCAGCCGATGTCCATATCGGCATCGACGACTGGCCGGCGATCGAGGGCTCGCCCACGCCGCTGCCGCTGAAGATCGATTTCCGCACGGGCAATGGGGCCATCGGCGATGTCCGCATCGCCGCCGGCACGCCGGCCAATCTCGCCTACGGCGTCGAAGTTGTGGCGCGGATCGAGGATTGCGCCGATGCCGACGGCGTGGCGCGGTTGCGCGTCCGCATCGACTACCGCTTCCGCGGGCTCTCGCAGGGCAATCCCGACGCCTACATCGAATTGTGCCTGCGCGGCGACGGCCGCCATGAACGCGAAAACGGTTGGCGCAATGCAGATGTGTTGAGTCCGGCAGCCTGAGGATTCCACCGTGTCCGACACCACGCGCGGCAACAGCGGCAAGATCTTTCCGGCTCGCCCCGGAACGGCGATGTCGCGCGCGCAGGCGGACCCCCAGGCGCCCGCATCGACGGCATCGCCGACGACATCGAGCAAGCCGCCGGCCACCGAGACCATCGCCCGCCGCGCCGGCGCGATGGTCAACGAGATCGATTTTCCGGGTTTCGTGTCGCAGCTGGTGCACGGCACGTTCGACGCGATCGTCGACGCTTCGATCCGGCAGATGGAAAGCTATTCCGGACTGGTGTCGGCGGTGGCGAAAACGGTCGACCAGTTCACCGAAGAGAATGTCACCTTCAATCAGGCGCGCGATTGGCTCGCCTCGCGTTATCCCGGCGAAGTCGCCATCAAACTCCCCGACGCGGGCGGCGGCGAACCGCAGCTGATGCCGCGCGCGGAAGAGCTCAGTCCGATCTGGTTGACCGATTACGGCCTGGAAGGCGAGGAGCTGAGCACAGAGCTGCTGGAACAGCAGGTGCTGCCGCAGGTCCGCAACAAGGTCGGGGCCGAGCGCCAACAATTACTCGCGACGATGGTGATGCTGGGTCTGAACCGGGTCGCGGTGCGCGACGGCAGCATCAGCGCCAAGGTGATGTTCCGCGCCGCCGCCCGCGATGCGGCCTCCGTACAGTACGCCACCAGCAATGACCCGCAGGGCGTAGCCAACTGGGGCGAACGCGGCAGCCTGAGCCAGAGCAGTCAGAGCACGACGATGGTGTCGACCCTCGCGGTCAACGCCCAGAACGAGTCGACCGTCCGCGCCGATCTGTTCGGCGAAGTCAAACTGAATTTTGTCAGCGAAACCCTGCCGCTGGACCGTCTGGCCGACGCGGCCAAGATCGCGTTGGTGCAGCAGCACTCGCCGACGATGCGCGCTGCGGCGCCGTCCGCACCCACTGCTGCGCCCGCCGCCGTGCCTGCCACGGCACCGGCCGCGACCCCGCCCGCACGTGAAGGGACATCGTGATGCTGCGTGAGCTCTCGCAACTGCTGGGTGAGCTGCACGACGGTCTGGTCGCGATCGAAGCGCGCGCCGGAATGCGGCTGTCCGAGGTCGATTTGACCCTGCCGATCGAACTGCGCCCGGTGTTCCGCGACGGCGGTTGCGTGCTGCTCGCTGACGTCTCGCGCAGCAACGAGATCAACACCTGGACGCCGACGCCCTCGCGTCTGCGTATTGGCTGGAGTGAAGGTACGCCGTCGGGCGACGATGCGGAGGCGGCGACATGAGCGCGCAAATGCCGCCGCTGCTGCAGGACTCGGGCGTGCCCTTCGACCTGTTCATCCAGGCCCTGACCGAACAGCTCGACAAAGCCCAGGCCGGGATGGCGATCAAGGCGCGTCTGGGCAAACTGCCGCTGACCTTCGCGGTCAAGGAAGTGTCGCTGGACCTACGCGCCTTCGTGCAGATCCTGGATGACGACATCTATTTGCGTCCGGCCGGACCGGGCGAAACCGAAGCCAGCACCATCAAGCTGCAGCTGACCACGATCACCAAGCCGATGATCGAAGAGAACGCGGTCGACTACAGCACCGAAGACCCGAAGTTCTCGCTGCGCGAAGCGCTGGGCGACCAGATCTCCGAAGGCGAACAGCGCCAGCTGGAACGCATCGGCGTGCGCACCGTGCAGCAGCTCAACGAATTGAAGGAAAAGGCGGGCACCGACGTGATCGCGCGACTGTCGCGGATGCCCGTGAACCGTCTGCAGCAGGCGCTGATGCGCGCCGCGGCGCCGCGGGTGACCAAGGTCGAACGCGGCGGCTTGCACGGTGCCGGCGACGATCGGGTGCATCTGAGCGCGCCGGGCCTGCGCCCCGGGCGTTTGCCGCGCATCCGTGCCGCCGGGCAGAGCGTGGCCGTGGTCGGTGCCGAGGATGGACAGATCGTGCTGGCGCCGATGGCCTCGCAGCTGGGCTGCGAAGCCGAAGTCGATTTCGGTGGCGGCAACGTCGCGCGGGTGGAACTGAGCGAAGGCCAGCTCGGCCAATGGGAGGAGCCATGAGTGTCCGCCGCACCCTCTTGCCGAACGCCGTCCGCGGCCGCCTGCTGCTCACGCTGAAGCTCGGCGAGATGCCCGAGCACATCCCCGGCTGGCGCGCCTGCACCCGTCACGGCACGGCAATGGCCGACCGCATCGACGGCGGCATCATCGACCGCCTGCTGCGCCATCACGGTGGTGCGCTGCGGGCGGTGCGTTTACACAGTGCGCGAACCCCACGCAGCGAACGCGCCGTCGCAGGGTCCTATCGCTTCGACGAGATCGAGCAGATCAGCGGTGTTGCCCGCGTGCTGCGCATCCAGGTGCGCGAACCCGAGGGCGTGCCCGCGCTGCTGCAGGCGCTGACCGAGCTGCCGATGATCGAACGCGTCGGCGCGAATCACCTCAGCCATGTGCCTTTCGCCGCCGCGACCGCGTCAAGCACCGACACCGCATGGATTCGCCAGTGCACCCACATCGACGAAGCGCTGCGCTACGAAGGAGGCGATCCGGCGGTGGTGCTGGGTTTGGCCGATACCGGCGTGGCGCTGAGTCATGTCGAGCTGGAGCATCGCCTGCGCGCCGGTTTCGACAGCGTCGATCTCGACCCCGAGACCGTCGGCGGCGTCACTCTGGTCGGCGACTACCGCCGTGCCGGCGAGCGCCCGCAGGACGAAGTCGGTCACGGTAGCGGCTGCGCCGGCATCATCGCCGCGCGCGGGCAGGGCATGCCGCCCGGTGCCGCCGGGCAATGCGGATTGACGCCCGTGCGCGTGCTCGGCGCGGCACTCGGCCCCGGCGACAAGCGCGTCGGCGTCGGCGCGCTCGACAACATCGATGCCGGCATGAAGCGCCTGATCGATCTCGGCGTGAAGGTCATCAACATGAGCTTCGGCACCCCCGAATCGATGCTCAACGCCGACGCGCCGCGGCCGCACGAGGAAATCGTGCGCTATGCCCTGGCCCGCGGCGTGATCCTGATCGCGGCCAGCGGCAACTCGGGGCTCACCGAAAGATATTATCCGGCGGCGCACGACGGCGTCATCGCGGTCGGCGCCATCGACCCTACGCTGCGGCCGTCCTCGTTCAGCACCCGCGGCACCCACGTCGCGCTATGCGCGCCGGGCCGCGACATCCTCACCTGCGGACTCACCGGCTATCAACAGGCCAGCGGCACCAGCTTCGCCGCGCCGCACGTGGCCGCGATCTGCGCACTGCTCGCCTCGCGCGCACAGCGCCGCGCGTGGCCGCTGATCAGCGAGGACGCGCGCCGGATCCTCGTCGTCAGCGCGAAGCCGTTCGCCGAAGCCGGCGTGGTCGGCTGCGGCCATGGCGTGCTCGATGCGCTGGCCGCGCTGCGCGCGCTCGACGTCGAGATCGACCGCGGCATCGCCGACGAAGACGACGGACCGCAGGATCAGACATCCGATGTCCCACCCGCGCTGGTCGCGGCCTGAGCACAGCCCCCCGAAAAAACCGCAACACAAGCACCGCAACACGGAGACTCCGATGGCGACGAAAAGTGGATCCACCCCGTCCCCTCCCCCTGGGGCTGGGAGCACGCCGGCCAGCGACGCGGCCACCCCCCCCGGTCCGCTGCCCGGCCATAGCCGGCCGGCTGCCGCAGCTTCCGGCCCAAGAGTCAGTCACAGAGAAGAGAACACCATGAACCGTATCCTCCTGGTTGACCTCGGCGAGCGCGAGCTGAAAGAACGGCAGAAGTTGCGCGCACGGCGGCAGGTCCTGGAAACCATTCAGAAAACCCCCGCCACCAGCGGCGACCTCAGTCCCGCGCAGATCGATGAGCTGAACAACATCGTCGAAACCCTGAGCAGTGATCTTGTCGCCGACCCGTTTTACCGCGTGGTCGCATCGACCTACGCGCAGCGATCATGGGAAGAACTGGCCGACTATGACGGCGGGGGGAAAGATACCGACTTCGTCCACGAATACGGCCTGATCGGTACCCAGCGCGTGCCCTCCGAACTCGTCGCTCATCTGCAGCGCGCCGAGCGCGAGATCATCGGCATCTGCGGTCTGATGCAGTTGGACGGGATCACCAACCCGGCGGGCAACGGTTTCGTCAAGAAAGTCAGCACCGCGCAGGGGGAATATCGCGAGTATCGCGCACTGTTCGACGAAGCCTTCGTGTTGCTGAGCCGGAAATATCCGGTCACCCTGAATTCGCAGATCAGGGCCAAACTGATCGATGAGCACATCATCGGCTGCATCGAACCAGGTGACGATCCGCAGACGCGCGACCCGGATCGGACGATGATCCCCGGAATGGCCGACAAAGTCTGCGTCCTCAGTGGCCGCAATGTCGCCGCAGTAGTGCGCAAACTGGCCGCCGACGGCGTCAGCGCCGACGACCCGTGGCTGGCCAGCCGGATCGAGAACGGTTACGAGATGCAGAGCGGCGTGGTCGGAGGTGCGCCGCCGTCGTCATTCGACATCCCACTGCCGGATCTGGAAGAAGCGACCGACAGCGAAATCGTCCGCGAGAACCTCGACGCTGCCCAGGCGATCTACTTCGCCTATCAGCTGGAAGAGGCGCGGATGCCGCAGGTGGTCGAGCGCATCGTCGAGCTGTTCCGCGCCGGCCTGCTGCCCCTGAGCTACGGCAAGGTCGGCGACTATCTCTACGGCTACTACAAGAAGGCGTCGGAGCGCATCACCGAAGGCGAGCGCCGCGACCTGTACATGCGCGCGTTCGGCGCCCCGGGCGGCGACCCCAGCATCAACCAGCCCAATCGCGAGTTCAACGATCTGTGGTGGCGGTTCGTCTCCTCGGTGTCGTCGTTCGGCCGGCAGCTTACCGTCGACCGGATGTTCCGCAGCCAGATTCCGCTGTCGGTGTCGCAGGAGCAGGTGCGCAAGGCCGCGCGCGATCTCGCCGCCAGCCTGTCGCGCAACTGCTACGGCATCGCCTACCAGTTCTCGAAGGAGCTGAAGACGCTGATCATCGAATATCGCGACCTGCTCAGCGACCAGGAAATCCGGACCTCGTTCGGCGCCCGCGACATGTGGCAGGTGATCGATCAGGTCAACGCCAACTACCTCGGCGGCACCCGCAACAGTCATCGCTATCGCACCCAGGCCAAGTGCGGCGCGATCATCATCGGCTGGTTGGCCCGGAACCATCAGCGTCTGACCAACCGTCTGGGCGAAGTGATTTCGACCAACGCGCTCACCAACCCACAGCTGCGCGGCAGCGATCGCCCGATGGAAGACCCCACCGACTGGGATCTGCTGCAGGCCTGCGAACAGCTGATCGCGGTCGGCGGCATCGGCGATCAGCGGGTCGAGGATTTCTCGCAACCGGTGGAGTCGCCGACGATCACCAGCAAGCCGATCGAAGTGCCGCAGGTGGCCCGCGACGTGTTGGATGCAGCCGGCATCAGTCTGCCGAGCTTCTGACCCCGGTAACGCTGCCACGCTCCCCACCGCTCCCGGAGAACCACCATGTCACACCCTCGCACACGCGCAGAGCCGGTGAAGAACCTGGTCACGCGCTCGCTGCACTCCGCGGCGCAGGCGCTGGGCACCCGCGACCCGATGCCCTACATCGGCGACCTGATCGACCGCACCTTCTATCTGCCCGACGACGACGTCTCGTACGCCCGCAACAGGCTCACGCCCGGCGCAGTGCCCTACGAGCCGTCGTTTTCCGAAGCGGAGCCCAACATCCTGCGCTTCACCATCGAGCCGCTGGGGCCCGAAGCTTCGCCGGTATCGCGTCGCGATGAGGCGACGCGCGAGATGCGGCGGCTGATCCAGCCGATGTTCGGCCGCGATGCGTTGCGCTGGTTCGACGGACGCAGCGAGGAGTTTCGCGGCTTCGGCGGCATGAGCTGGATGAATTTCGGCGCCTGGTTCGGCAGCGCCTTCGACGAGGACGGCCTGTACGCGACCAAGATCTACTACGAGCTGCTGCCGACCCAGATCGACGCGCTGTCGCCCAGTCTCGCCATGCTCACCCGCCGGGTGATGGCGGAGATGCCGACGCTGATGCCGATCTTCACCTCGATCGGCTGCAAGCGCGACACCGGCAGCCAGCGCGTGACCTTCCTGCATCGGGGGCCGCTGACGATCAGCGCGCTCGGGCCGCTGATGAATAGTCTGGGCATCGGCCATCAATTGCCGAGCCTGATGCGGATCGTCGGGGTCGCGCTCGGAGGACGTTTCGAGCTGCCGCCGGGCGGCGTGCTGGTCGGGATCCGTGAGGGTCCGGATGGCGTCGAGCTGAAGTTGGAAGTTCTGCTGGCCGCCATCCCCGATCTGCCGTCGCGGTTCCTCGACCTGATCAAACTCGGTCTGGCCGAGCGCCCGCGCCAGCTCATCGCGCTGACCCGCTGGCTGGACGCCTTCGGTGTCGATGACATCGCCCAACAGGGGCATTTCTCGGTGCTCAGCATCCGGGTCACGCCCACCACCCAGGCGCGCATCAGCCTGTACGTGCGCCCGATCGAATTCGAGATGCGCGAGGCGATCGAGGAGGCGCAGGCGCTGCAGTAGCGGCTGCGCCCCCGTTGCAGTCACGCAACCCGGCCGCGTCATGCGCGGCCTCCGACCCGGAGCGACTGGTCATGTCCGCCATCTTCCCACCCAGAGCCCAGGCTGCAGCGTGCGCGGTGCCTGCACCGGCGAGCCGGGAGACGCTCGACACCGCACGGACGAAAGTCCGCAGCCTGCTGGAAAGCAGTCGGGCCTTCGACAACCTGCCCGCCGACAAACGCGAAGCGCTGGCCAAAGGCATGGTCCAGATCGCGACCTATCTCGCCGAGCCGGACGGCATGCGCCTGCCGCCCGGGAAAAACAGCCCGCAGGTGAAGGCGCTGGCCGGCGACTCGGAGCCGCTTCCGGTCGACAAACAGCCCGAGTTCGGACAGGCCTTGCGGACCGGTGTGCAACAGGCCGGCGCACTGATGCAGGCCGTGAATTTTCCAACCTTCGTCAGCGGCCTCATCGATGGCGTGTTCCATTCGATCGTGACGTCTTCGATCGAACAGATGGAGCAGTACGCGAAACTGGTCGCTGACGTCTCCAAGAGTCTCAATCAGTTCCGCGACGACAACACCACGCAGAATCAGGGGCGTGATCATCTGGTCGATCAGTTTCCGGATCTGTTCAAGCTCAGTACCGGCGGCGACGCCTGGGGCGATTTCGGAGCGTTCGGCGACGACAGCGGCGGCGGTGCGCCCCCGCAGCCGAAAGTCGTCTTGCGCGACGATATCGACTCGCGTGCAGCGATCGACCGCCTGAATCAATCGTTGCCGCTCGACAAGCCGCTGACGCGGCTCGACGACGACCTGGTGGAGGCCTTGCTGGTGCCCGCCGCCCGGACTCAGATCGCCTCCGGGCGACAGCAGTTGCTGGCGACGCTGGTCATGCTCGGGATCAACCGCATTGTGGTCACCGACGGCAAGATCTCGGCCAAGGTCATGTACGATTTTCAAGCGCGCGACAACAGCCGCTATCGCAACAGCGCCACCAAGATGGATCACGAGAAGGACATGTACGGCAACGTGCAGAAGACCTACGGCCGCGAAGGCGATTACGAGCGTAAGCGCGATGTCGGTGGTTACACGAGATCCGGCGACGACGTCGAAAAGCGCGACAGCAGTTTCTATTCGAAGGGCAATTACAAGTACACCGAGCAGCCGATCATCAAGATGATGAGCACCTCGCAACTGCAGAGCGACTCGTCGTTGCAGGCGCGCGCCAGCCTCGCCGGTCAGGTCGAGGTGAATTTCAAGAGCGACTACATGCCGCTGGAGAAGCTGGCCAATCCGGAATCGATCGCCGCGATCCAGATGAACGCGCAGCCCGGGATGGTCAAGACCATGGCGGGTCGTCCGCAACCAGCCGCAGCGCCCGCGACCACGCCGGCGCCTTCGACCGCACCAGCGCCGGCCACGCCGACGCGCTGATGTCGCCTACGGAGTCTGCCATGTCCGCTTCCATCGTCCGCAATCCGCACAGGACCGAGCCGGCTTGGCTGGACGACGACACCCTGCGCGCCGTGCGCCCACAAGTGCGGCATCTGCTCGAATCCTCGCCCGGATTCCGCGGGCTCGAACCCGAGAAGCAGCAGGAGATCGCGCGCACGATGGTGCGTGTCGCCTCGTACATGGCCAACCCGCAGGGTCTGGCCAAACAGGAGCTCACGCCCGGGCAGGGCGTCCTGGCCAAGGAACTTGCCCTGTCGGAACAGGGCGCACCGGCACAGGCGCTTGCTGGCGCCGTCGATCAGGCCAAGAAAAAGGCGTCAGAGAAAATCGGTACCTTCGCCGGCAGCGACTTCGAAGCCGGGTCGGTGAGACAGGGCGCGACCAATTTCAGAAACTTCGTCGGCTCCGTTGATTTCCCCGAATTCGTCGGCGGCCTGATCCAGAACGTGTTCCAGGCGATCGTCGATGCGTCGATCCAGCAGATGGAGGCCTACGCCGAGCTGCTGAAGGCGGTGGCGCAGACGGTCGATCAATTCGCCGCCGACAATATCACCATGAACAACGCTCGCGACTGGATGTCGCAGCGCTTCGCTGGCGATCTCACCATCGACACCAGCGACGAGGAAAGTGGGCCGCGCCTGAGTCCGAAGAGCGAGGACGATCCCGAGGCGGCGTTGACCCGCGTCAGTCAGGAATTGCAGCTGGCCGAGCCGGTGACCGATCTGTCGGATGCCGAACAGGAAAGCCGACTGGTGATGGCGGCGCGGATGCAGATGGCGCGCAGCCGCCAGCAGATGCTGTCGTCGATGGTGATGCTGGGCATCAACCGGATCGTGGTCACCGACGGTTTGATCAACGCCAAGGTCGTGTTCAATTTCCGCGCCAGCGACGAGGCCCAGCGCGAAGCCAGGGCCTCGCTCTATGACCGCGACACCAGCTACAACAAGAACACCACCGTCGCCGGCGCGCATTTCGGTTGGGGCGGCGCGGCCAGCGCGAACACCAATGTGCAGACCCACATGACTACCGTGTCGTCTTCTGTCGACGAAACCTCGGCGTCCAGTCAGGAAATGAAGGCCAAGCTGACCGGCGAGGTCCGGGTGAACTTCAAGTCGGACTACTTCCCGATGGAGAAGCTGGCCTCACCGGGCATGATCGCCAGCATCCAGGGCAACGCCACACCGTTCGACCCAAACATCAAACCAAACCCGCAGGCGGGCGGCGGCGCGGCGGCCGGTGCACCCGCAAGGACTTGAGGCGCTCGCCATGCCGCGCCTCGCGCCACCGCCGCCCGCAATCCGGATCGCACGCACGACCGCGCCGCTGCATCCCTACGCGGATCTGCTCGGTGCGGTCGCGACCGCATTGGGTGCGCTCGACGCGCACGAGCGCGCATACGCGCAGTCGCTCGCGGGCATCGATTTCGATCTGCCCGAGGCCGCGCCGACCGTCGAGGACCGTGTCCAACTCAACGCCGCCGCGCCGCTGTATTTCGCCAGCGAGCTGGAGCGCGCCGGGCTGCTGCCCACGGCCGAGTTGATCGCCGGGCTGTTCGTCAGCGGCGCCATCACCCAGCCGCTTGGCCCGACCGCGAAGCTGCTGCACGATTTCTGGCGCGGTCGCCGCGAACGTCTGGATGCCGATGAGCGCAACGCGATCTATGCGCGGGTGATCGAACCCCCATATTTCGACCGGCTGATGCAGGCCCTGTGTGCTGCGATCGTCAGCCAGGCCGACGGCGTCGATCTGCGCGAGCAAGTGCTGGTCGCGACCCACGCGCAGAGCCTCGCCGCGTTTCTCGCGCAGCGGGTCGACCCGATGGCGGCGATCGCCGCGCGCGACATCGTCGAGACCATCAACACCGCCCTGGGCTTCCTGCGCGATCGCATGCTGCAGGCGGCGTTTGCGGTTCACGATCTGTGGCGGCTGGTCGCCATCGTCGGTAGTCAGAGCGGCATTCCCTCGGGCATGGCGCAGCAGCATGTCGAACGCGGGCGCAGCGGGCAGGCCGTGCTGCTGTGGCTGAGCAGTCACTACGCCGACAGCGCGATCCGGTTCGATCCGTCGAAGCAGGACGATGTCGACGTCGTCGTCGCAGCGCAACGCTGGCTAGCGTCGCAGCCCGCGGCGTTCGCACAGCCGTCCGCTTCCCCCGGTAACGAGTCGCCGATCTCGACCTTGTCGATGGTGGCGTAGTCATGACCGCCGCGGGCGCCCTGTCGACCCCTGCGACGACCGCGACGATCTCGTCGAAGCCCTCTGCGCCGCCGCCGTGGATCCGTGTCGCAGTGCGCGAGGTACTGGAACACGCGCCGAACTACGGTGCCCTGACGCCGCCGCAACGTCAGGCGCTGGCACAAGCGATGGTCAGGGTCTCGACACTCGCCGCGGAACTGATCGCCGAAGAAGGGCAGGCCGAGGGCGAAATCGAACGTCGCGCCACGGCGAGGCCTGCGCCGCCGTTGTCGAGCGCGCAATCGGCGCAACCGGGCTTCGGCGAGTCCGCCGACCGCATCGCCGGCATCACCCGCAATGTCCTGAACGCGGTGTCGTTCCCGCGCTTCGTCACCGACCTCATCAACGGCGTGTTCAAGGCAATGCTCGACGCCAACGCCCAGCAGATGAATCAATACGTGCAGCTGCTCAATGCGGTGTCGGCGTCGGCCGAAGGTTTCGAGCGCACCCAGTTCGGACTTGCCCAGGTAAGGCAGTGGGTAGCCGATCACTTTCCCGAATCGATCGAATACGAGACCCCCGATCCCGACGACGACCCGGATCCGGAGGAGATCGCAAACATCCGCTTGCGCCTGCGCAGCGGCGCGTCGATGCCGGGCGAAGCCGAGATCCGCGCGACCCTCGGCGTGCCACCGGAAGAATCGATCGAGGCCAGCAACCCCGAGCAGATGGTCCCGTTCGCGCGGCGCTATCTCGCCCGTCAGCGCCAGCAGCAGCTGGCGACGATGGTGATGATGGGCATGCAGCGGATCGTGATCGACAGCGGCCGCATCAACGCCTCGATGCGCTTCCACATCGACACCCGCAGCGCCGCCGCCGAAGACCGCGGCAGCCAGTTCGGCATGCAGAACCGGGTCAGGGCCAGCGGCAGATTCGGGGTCGGACCATGGGGCGCCAGCGCCGAGGTCGAGAACACTATCAGCTACGTCTCCACCGAGCGCACGCAGCGCACCGAGGAAATCAACACCGATCTGGAGCTCAATTCCTCGGTCGAACTGAATTTCCACACCGACTACCTACCGCTCAACCAGATGGCAGCGCAGGCACAGGCCGACCGGATTCGCAACAGCACGCTCAATCCGGCAGCGGACATCCCCGACCCGACCGCCGCCCGCACGGCACGGCTCCAGGCACAGACGACGGCCGAGCGCGAACGGCGGACCGGCGTCAGCGATGCCATCGCGACGGCGTCGCGACCGCAGCTCGGCACGCCTGCCGTTCCGCCGACTGCACCGGCCCGAGCTCCGACACCAACGGCAACACCAACGCCCGCCCGCACGCCGGCACCTGCGGCACCCACCCCTGCCCGCGCACCGGCACCAACGGCAACACCTACCCCTGCCCGCACACCGGCACCAACGGCAACGGCAACGCCAACGCCCGTTGGCACGCCGGCACCCGCGGCAACGCCCACACCTCGACGCTAATCCGAAGTTCCAGAGAGCGAATATCGAAGACGTAAGTTCAATCAGTGGCGTACTGCGGAAATGGGCGCCATTGACTGGGTACACGTACCCATGCAAGCGTCGTCTTTGTGCCAAGCCGAGCTTATACTCGACTCGACGCATCAGACACTTACATGTACCCAGTCGCGTACGCGATAAGACTTTTTAATCATCTGATTCGCTTAGGATTCCGCCGTTCTTGGCGTGGAACTTCAGGCTAATCGAAATGTACCCACTGGCGCCAAGAGAAGCGGACCCACCCAGTGCGCACTGGATGACTGCTGGGAGGAGTTGGTGAAGGGCGCAGCAGGCCGCCGTCGCGGTCCGGTTCACTCGGAAACGGCCGCGACGGGAGGCCGAATAGCGGGAGCGGATCAGCGTGGAGAGGAGTTCTCGGGCGACGCCGCCGGGGCGCGCAAGGACGGCCCGGCGAGGCGCAGGGTGATGCAGTGATGCTGCAGGCGGTCGAGCAGGGCATCGACCAAGGGCGGATTGCGGAACAGGTCGTACCACTGATCGAAGTCGAGGTTGGTGGTGATCAGGGTGCTCTTGCGGGCGTAGCGCTGCTCCAGCAGCTGGAACAGGGCGTTGGCGTGCTCGGGCTTGAGGTTCATATAGCCCAATTCGTCCACGACGAGGACGTCATAGGCGGCCAGCCGTTTGAGCAGGCGCGTGGTGGAGTGATCGGCGAGCGAGGCATAGAACTCATCGATCAGATCCTGGGCATTGTAGAAGCGGCCGCGGTAGCCGTTGACCAGGGCCTGGCGGAGCAAGCCGAGCGATCCTGCAAAGGGATTCGCCAAGACCGCGTTCGTCCGGGATGGATCCGACAAGGGCCTCCCAGGACCGCTCCGCAGGTGACTCGCCATCGGCGCCGGCATCGGTGCAACGGATGTAGGTCAGGACCGCAGCCAGCGGTGGCGGGAAGCAGCGGTCGAGGGACAAGCTCCTTCCGCGCCGCTGCTCACGCTGCATTGCCGCCTCGAACTCGATGTAATGGGCATCGGCCGACCGGTCCATGATCCGCCTGATCTCGCGTACTCGCAGCGCGGACGAATCGATCGCGGACAGATCCCGCTCGACGCCTTCAACACCTCTGGGGTCGCCGTCCCACCAATGTGGATTCGTGCGCAACGCTTTGAGTCGCTCGACCCGGTCATCAAGCAACAGCGCGCTGAACTGGAAGTGATGGCGTCCGACGAGTCTTCCCGAGCGATCAGCCAGCGCCAACACAGGCACCGGGGTGTCTTCATCGGAGACCAGCCGCAGGCTGAATGGCTCGCCCTGATCATTGACCTGCAAGATCGGGGTCGCGCCGCGCAATGCCTCCTGGACTGCCGGCCAGAAGTCGCGCACCCGGAACCGCAGGTTGTCGACCTCAAGGTACTCGACTTGCTCCAGCCCGAGACGCTGCATCAGATCCTGGTCCTTGTGCAGCTCATCCCGCAGCGCCGATGGCAGAACCGGTAGGAAACGCAGGAGCCAGGAACCAATCGACGGCAACAGCTCGTCGTCGTCACGTGCGAAGCTACCGAGCAGCAGGCTGCGCAAGGCCGCCGCAGTTTGCCCAACGCTCGACGGGTCGGCGAGCAGACGAGGCGCTACAACGCGATCGCAAACCCAGCCCAGGTAATCCGCCGCGATACTCAGCGCGCGCTCCCTCGCGTGTTTCAGCGCCTTCCTGTCCTGGTCAACCGCCTTGCGATCGCGACGGATGCGTTCCGACATCACCTGGAAGGCACCCAAACAGAGTCCGGCCAGATCGGTGCCGACGAGGCTCATGTCCCGCTCCGGATTCGGGTCCGGGCCAATATGTGGGATATCGCCGACGCCCACATAGAGGTTGCCGAGTACCCAATCGGCTCGCTGCTGGCGCCGAGTCAAATTCAGCCGGTCATCGCTCCAGATGTGGCACAGGACCGTCGATACCGCCGATTGGGAGGAGATGAAGAAGGGAAGCTCGCCCTGGCCATGTCGGTCGTTGCCGTTCCACTGGAGCGCATCCCCCTGATAGAGGCATGCCGCCCAGTATCTCGCCAATACCTCCAGCTTCTCCGGGACCACGAGTCGCCCGGATTCCGAATGCGACTGCCGCAGCCAGTGTAGGATCTCGTCCGCGTCGAGCGGTATGAATCTGTAATTGGATGCGCGCAGCCGATGGAGAAGCTCAAAGCGTTCCGTTCGATCGATCGCGCCCTGCTTACAAAGCAGGTCCAGGACTTCGACGACCCCGATGATCAAAGTCCGTCCGGTGCTCGGAAATCCGTTAATGAAACGATCGTCCACCCAGAGCCGGTCGCCAGCCTCACCGGGGTACGACAACAGATCGTCGAGCCCGTTGTGTCGCGGGATGGCCCCGTCGGGTTCCAGCCCGTGCGCCGGAAGCAACCGGTAGTGCCCGGCCTGAAGGCCAGCGGACACCCGATCGATCAACGCGACGGTCCATTCGGCAAGCTGGACACGTTGCCGCTCATGCTCCTCATCCTGAGTGTCGCGTTCCCAGTCTCCCGCCGGGATCTGGAGACGGAAACGATGGGACAGCGCCATCAGCAGGCCCAGCGCTGCAAACTGTCTCAACAATATCGTGTCGGTGAGCAGCACCGAACCGATCGCCGGCAGCTTGCGTGGACTCCCCAGCTTGGGCTCGGGTGTAAAGGCCGCCAAACCTTGTCGGTGGCGCTCCTGATCCATCAATCCCTCGGCCAGAAGTCCGTCCAGCAAGGCGCGTGGACCAAGGACGACGCCGTCCCACGGCGAGGGCAGCTCCACCTCGCGCCAGTGCTCGATGTCTGGACCGTGCAGGGGCAGATAGGTGAGCAGGTGGCCGCCTCTGGACCGAGCCCATTCGAGCCCCCGCGCGACCGAGCCGCCGACCAACTCTGTCAGTGCCTCGTCCGCGGCGACCGCTGCATCGGGCTCTGCCAGTACGATGCCCTTGCAACGGATCAGCTCTGCGATCTGCGCGTGCGCCGCCGAGTTTCGCGGCTGCGACCGCATCAGACGCTCGACGTCGGTCCGAAGGAGCTGGTGCCAGTGTCGATGCAGCCAGAGTGGCTCGAACGTCTGCTCAAGCCGATCCAGCAGGCCCAGGCTCTGCGCGGTGATCAAGGCGGTGAGGTCGAGGATCAGCCGGGGGCGGGGCTCCAGGACCGGCTTCGGAAAGCCAAACGGCCGGGCGCCGTGCCGGATCAGGACCGGCGGCTGCTTCAACGGATCGGGGTCGCTGCGATTGCGCTCCGGGTTCGCGTGAAGCGTTGCAGGGATGGGACCCAGAACGCCAGCCGCAAGCACGTGCAGCGGTATCTCGCCGTGCCAGAGCTGGTCCACCCATTGGTCCACCGCCTCGCGGCGTTCGCGGACAAACTGCGGCATCTCCGAGATATGCAGGGTCTGCACGGTACCGTCGCCAGATGCCGCCAGCTCGGCGATCCGTTGGAACCAGGGACCGGTCTCCTCGGGACCGAGACCCAGCCCCTCCCCGAGCGTTGCCGCTTGCAAGACGAAGGGTGCGTCTTCTTGCCCGTGGACGGTGGCGCGTCGCCACAGGCCAATAGCGAGGTCCCGATCGAGCTGAGTGGCAATTCGCGCTCCGTGGAGTAATAGATCACCGTCGGCCGGCTCTAAGACCGTCAGGCGTCGCAACGCTTCGAGTATTCCCGGCGTATTTGCCGCGGCGAGCTGGGCATTCAACAGCTCGACCAAGTGCTCCGCAGTCTGGGCCTGGTCGAACAGCGCTTGCGCATCGCGAACGGCCTGGGAAGGCTCGCCAAGCTCCCGCTGGCACCGTACCCGAAGTAGGGCCAGATCGTCCGGCAGCCGGCCGTCTGGATAAACCTCGCGATGCTCGTCGAGCGCGCTGATGCAACGCTCGTATTCCCATCGATTGAAGTGCGCGGTCACCAATACCCGCAGGCAGTCAGGCGTCGGGATCGCCTCCAGGAGCGCATCCGCGTGCTCGGCGACGAAGGTCCAATCGCCGGCCTTCGCGTGGGCGTCGCAGGCCTCCGCGAGCACATCGAGACCCGGATCGGCCGCGAGCAGCGCAGCGGCGGCCGCCTTGTGGCTGCCCGGCGTCTGCGCCTCCAGGCTGCGGGCGACGTGCAGCCGCATCCGCAGGCGCAGGCGCTCGTCGGCGATGGTGTCGGCGACCGCTTTGGCGTCGCCGAGCCGCCCGGCCTCCGTCAGCGCGAGCACTCGCCACTGTCTAGGAATCTCAGGGTGGCCAGCCCTTCGACCGTCGGGGTGATGCCTTCCAAGTCGGCCAGTACGGCCTCTGCCTCTCCGTCCTCCAGCCGCAGCTCCAGAAAGAGTCCGGTGAGCAGGATGTAGTTCGGGTCCGCGGAAGAGATCGACCCGAGACGCTCCTTGAGAGGAACCCGATCGATATCGAAATCGTAGAACCTGGCCCACAAGAGCGGCCAGATGTGCAGCGGACCATCCTCGCCGATTAGGCATCTGGCGAGGTCGGTTGCCGTGTCACCCGCGGCGAGCAGGGCGATCAGACGCCAGGTGAGCCAGTGTCCTTGCGCATCGGAGTCCGCCGGCATCGCGTCGGCCACCGTCGCGAAGGTCCGCTCGATCTCCGCGAGACGGGTCGCGATACCGGCGCGCACCAGGGCTCGCGGGAACGGCATTGGCCACAGGGGCTGCTCGGTGAGGGCCAGCGCTGCCGGTGTGCAGACACGCCAGAAGCCGACCACCGCGGCGGCGCTACGCACGGCAACCCACTTCGGTGCAAGGGCGCGAGCCGCGTCGATGGCTTCGATCGCCTCGGGCAGTCGCTTCAGGATGAGGTGAGCCAGGGCACGAAGACGCCAAGTTTCCGCCGTGTTGCCGGCAGCGTCCCTGGCGTCCGCAGGGATCGCAGCATCGGATGCACCCTGCTCGGAAGACGCAATTGGCGCGGCCAGGACGCCCAGTGCCGTCACGGCATCGCCGTCCTCGATCAGGATGGCGGCCTTGAGATACTGGGCCTGGGGCGAGCGGGGCATCTCCAACAGCTCAAGTGCGGCCTCCCTATCCCGGCGACGCAGCGCCAGATGTGCAGTCAGGACTTGACCATCTCCGTCCCGGTCGTCAGTTGCGGCCCGCTCGGCGAGCGCCTCGGCCCCGGTCAGATCCTCGCTGAAATCCAGTCGGTACAGGGCGGCGGTGCGCAGCAGCCGCCCGCGCAGGCTGGCGGCGAGGTGCGCCCAAGCCGGGTGATCCAGTAGCGTATCCAGTTCGGCAATTGCATCGGCCCTGTCGCCGCTCAGATAGCGCTCGCGAATGCGCGCGAGGTCCTTGGCGATCTGTTGAGACACCGCATCGACCAAGTCCGCATCCGGCAGGGGCGTCGCATCCGCCGCGGCAGTCATCAAGGGACCTGTCGCGCCCGTGGCACCAACGGGCACCGTGAGCACCAGCAGACCCTTCTCTTGGGCGACGTCCAGCAGTGCGCTAAGGTCAAACCCACGATCGAGGAAAGGCTCCGCGCCGGCGAGCAGCTTCGAGGGGTCGAGCGGGAGCGCAGCAGGCACGAGCGATCCGGGTGCGGCAAGACCGGCCAGTTCCTCTTCGGCCTCTTCGATCTGCTTCTTGAGCGTGAACCGCTGCGCCGCGTCTGAGCTAATGGCGTGAGCGCGCCTGAGGTCGTGGATCTTCTCCAGCAGGATCTCCCGAGCGGTTTGTCTCGCCATCAGGACAAATCCCTCAGCTCGGCCTCTGCCGCCTCGATCTGCTTTCTCAACGTGAACTTCTGGGCCGGGTCCGAGCAGACGGCCGCCTGCTCGCGCAGGTAATCGATCTTCTCGCGCAGGATGGCAGTGGCGCCGGCGCCGGCGCTGGTCGGGTGCGATGGGTCCCGGGTGGGCGTCGGGGCGGGCTCCGGCGTCCCCACCGCCCGCGAGGGCGACTGCTGGCGCTGCGTGGAGGGCAATTGCGCGCCGGCTGTGACCGGTCCGCTCTTCAGCCACTCCAGGGTCCAGGCGGCGGCGATCTCGCAGGCATAGGGGCGCCAGCGTTTGACCTCGTCGCTGTCCTTGTCGGCATCGGCGAGATCGGAGACACCGCGGATCATGAAGAAGCCGGGGCGGTGGGCGGACTGGGCGACGGCGTTGGCGACGCCGCCGGCCTCCATCTCGACCCCAATCAGCTTGACCCAGACCTCCCGCAGCTGGTCGGCCAGGCTGTCGTCGGCGATCACCTTGTTGCCGGTGCAGACGGGGCCGATGTGCACCCGCGGCCGGGCTGCGGGCGCGTGGCCGCGGTGTCCGTGAAGTCGCCGCCGGGGTGATTCTGCGCGGCGATCAGCAGACGCTGGTCCACCTGGTGCACCTGCCAGCGGATCGACGGGCCCTCGGAAGTGACCTTTGCCAGCTCGTAGTCCGCCACCTGGTCCGACAGCAGCAGGTCACCGAGGGATACGCCGTTCTTCGCGATCCCGCCAGCGATGCCGACCAGCAGCACATAGCGCGGCTCGAAGCGGCGGATGGCGTCGCCGCACGCGCTGGCGGCCTGGGTGTGACCAATCCCAGCCAGCGGCAGCACCACGGCGGAGTAGGTGACCGGCTGTCCGTCCGGGAAGTGCGCGGGGATCTCCGCCGCGTAGTAGACGCGGATGTCGTCATCGCTCGGCGGCAGCTTGCGGTGACCCCGCAGGCGCGCAAGCAGGGCGTCGCGCTCTTCGGACAGCGGGGCGATGAGCAGGAAATCAATCGGGGGCTCGGCGATGGGACGGACACCGGGGCCAGGCCGCTGATCGGGGCTTGGGGTCCTTGGCATGGGCGTGGTCTCCTTTTCGATCTCCTCCAGTTGGCCCCCAAGGCTGGCGATCTAGCGGTTTCTTGGCTCGATTTCGGTCGGAAGATGTTACCGGAGCTTGTCGAAGCTAGGCCATCTTTCGTCCGGCAAAAAGGGTCGGGGAAGCAGGAAAGGGGGGCCGGCTACTTTGATGGCGTGATTATGTGCCAGGGCCAATTTCGATTCGGCCAGGCCCCAAGTGTCCGCTTTGTGGTGGGGTGCGCTCTAAGGCACACGAGTGGCCACTGACCGCAAAGGCCGGGACTCTAGCCCATCGCCGGGTCCGACCCGAGCCTCCGCTTCAAGCTGCCACCACTCCAAAGGACTCCGCCTGGCGGCCGCTTCGCGACAGGACCGGTCCCCGGGACACATGCTGAAGGGTTTCTTGCCTCTCACTCGGACGTTTCCGGGTTTCTGGACTATCTGCTTCGCTCGGTTCCACTCCAGCGAATGGCGTACTGACGGCTGCGCTCGGCCGCCGATCGGGGTCCGGCGCAAAGCGCTGCGGCGGACCTACAGCAAGCGGGGGGCAACGTTGGTCCGCGCGGCCCACTTTCGGGGGAGGCGACGGTCGAGCCACTTCGAGTGGGCCATCCCGGTGATCTGCCAGCTCTGTGGCAGCGGAGCGCGGCTGCATTGGCCCACTGCCTATCAACTGGCCCGGGCGGCGGATTGGTCTGCGTCAGATCCAGAAATGGCCGGCGGCCTCCTGGTCCCTGCCGTCACGGAATCCAGAACTAACTTCCCGTGCCTTCAGAGCTGCCCCTCGGCGAATCCAGAAATAGCCTGTTGGGCTTCCGGGTTGGCCGTCGGCGAATCCGGAAATAGCCGTCGAAACTGCCTATTCCGCTGAAGGGGGTGGTCGGTTAGCTCCTCCTGGGCGGATATGTAGCTCGCCGTGGCGCGAGCCCGGACGCGGGGCGGATGCTAGGTAACTGCTTAGCAATGCGATTTGGTGGGAGGCATCCAGTAGCATCCCTGCCGACGCTACAATATGTTGTGGCGAGAGGAGCTAACCGCCCACCCCCTTCCGCTGAAACTGGACAGCCATTCCAGCGCAAACTGGACACCGAATCCGCCGCAAACTGGACGGCTGTTCCAGGCGAAACTGGACAGTCGGAGCGAAGCGACGCACGGGGTGGATGCTGTTTACGCGCTGCGGGTCACCTCCGTCAATCTTCAGTTGAGCTGTTCGCGGGGACGGCTCCCCGTGGTCCTGAAATAGAAAAACCTGTTGTCGTTGCGCCGCAGGCGTCCTCAGCCCGCGGTGTGGTCGGCGCGGCGCAGTGTGGTCAACGGGTGACTGAGTGGGGACAAGGCGGGGGCAACGCCGGGCACGGGCCTCACCGAGGCACAGACGCTTGGTGGCGTTGTCCCCGCCTTGTCCCCACGGTCGCTGGCGACAGTCACGCGTTGTCCACACGCAGTCCGCCTCCACGGGCCTTGCCGCCACCTCACGGACCCGCCGTCACGCTGCTCGGGGCCTTGCCTGGGTCAATGGGACCTGAGCCCACCCCCGCAGCGCGCGTGAGCGAGCCCTTCACCTTGCGCAGGGACTCCCCGGTCAGGGTGATGGGATGGGCGTGATGGACGAGGCGGTCGAGGATGGCGTCCGCCAGGGTCGCATCGCCGAGGGCCTCATGCCAGTGGGCCATTGGCAGCTGGCTGGTGATCACGGTCGAGCGGCTCTGGTAGCGCTCATCGAGCAGCTCCAGCAGATCGCGGCGGCGCTCATCATCGAGGATCGCCAACCCCCAGTCGTCGAGCACCAGCACCTCGACCTTGCTGAAGCTGGCCATGAGCTTGAGGTAGCGCCCGTCGGCACGGGCGACGGTCAGCTCCTCGAACAGCCGCGGCAGGCGCTGGTAGAGCGCCGTGTAACCCTGGCGGCAGGCGGCGTTGGCCAGCGCGCAGGCGAGATAGGTCTTGCCCACCCCGGTGGGCCCGATAAGCAGGACATTCTGGTGCCCCCGCACCCACTCCCCGGTGAGCAGCCGTCGCAACAGGGCGCGGTCCAGACCGCGCGGGTGGCGGTAATCGATGTCCTCGGCCACCGCGGCCTGCTTGAGCCGGGCGCGGCGCAGCCGGCTGCTGGTCTGGCGGTTGTGCCGCTCGGTGGCCTCGCGATCGACCAAGAGGCCGAGGCGCTCCTCGAAGCTCAGGGCCTGGACATCGGGGGTCTGGGTCTGCTCGGTGAGCGCCTTGGCCATGCCATGCAGACGCAGTTGGGTCAGCCGTTCGTAGGTCGGATGGTTGAGCATGGGATGTCCTGTCAGTGGTAGTACTTCGGTCCGCGTACATTGGCGTGGTCAAGCGGGAGACTGGCCTGGGCCGGGGTGCGGGGTTGGCGCTCCAAGCCGTGCTTGAGGATCGAGGCGATGCTGCGGTAGCTGATGGACTCGATCTGGCAGGCCCGCTGGCAGGCCGCTTCGAGGCGGCCATCCCCATGGACCTTGGCCAGACGCAGGATGCCCAGCGCGGCGCGGTAGCCCTGTTGAGGATGGGCGCGCGCCTGAAACAGGTGGGCAATGGCCGCCTCGGTCTGGGGGCCGATGGCCCCCGCCCAGCGCAATAAGCGTGCGGCACTCCAACCCGCCACCTCTTGGTGCGCGGGGGCCAGGTGGGCCTCGAGCGTCGTATGCCGACCCTTCAGCGGGCTGCGCGGATGGCTGGCGATGCGCTCGCGGTCCTTGAAGACCTCCACGCTGGTGGCGGTGAAACGCAGGTCCACCTTCTCCCGGGCATAGCGGTAGGGCACCGAGTAGTAGTGCCGCTCGAGCTCGACGTGGTAGTCGATGCCCACGGTGGCCACCTTCCACGCGGCGAATTCATAGGGGGTCAGCGGCAGGGGCTTGAGGGCCGGGCGATCCAGCTCCTCGAAGACGCTCTGCCGCGAGCCCGGGAGCTTCTTGAAGGGACGGCCGTTGAGCTCCCCCAGGAGTGGGCGGATGGCGCCATTGAGCTCGGCGAGGCTGAAGAAGCGCTGGTGGCGTAGCCGCGCCAGGATCCAGCGCTGGGCCAGCAGCACCCCGGCCTCGACCTTGGCCTTGTCGCGGGGTTTACGCACCCGCGCCGGCAGCACCGCGGTGCCGTATTGGGTGGCCAGGTCCTGGTAGCTGGGGTTGAGGTCCGGCTCGTAGCGCGAGGGGTGCGTGACGCCGCTCTTGAGGTTGTCGGGCACCAGCAGTTCGGGCACCCCGCCAAGGAACTCGAAACAGCGCACATGGGAACCGAGCCAGTCGGCTAGACCCTGGGTCCAGGTGGCCTCGACGTAGGTGTAGTTGGAGGCCCCGAGCACCGCCACGAAGATCTGGGCCGGGCGCTCCTCGCCGGTCGCCGGGTCGATGACCGCCACCGTCTGGCCACTGTAGTCGAGGAACAGCCGCTCCCCCGGGGCATGGCTCTGGCGCAGGGTGACCGGCAGGGCCTGGGCAAAGGCCCGGTAGCGCTCGCAGAAGGTGCTGTACTGGTAGCCCTCGGGATGGGTCTCCCGATACTCCTGCCAGAGCAGATCCAGGGTCACGCCCGAGCGGCCCACTTGACGATGCACCGCCGCCCAGTCGGGCTCCGGGCGCTTGACCCGCGAGGAGGCGTGCGGCGGGAACAGCGCCGCCTCCAACGCCCCCCCGCTCATCCCCGGCGCCAGCGGCCACGACAGGCCCGCTAAATGGGCGCGCCGCAGGTAATCAGCCACCGTGGTGGGCGAGGCCCGCACCGCGCGGGCAATCTCCCGGTTGGTGCGCCCGCACTCGCCATGCAGGCGCAGCACGTCTTCGATCTTGCGCATGGATAACCTCTTGTTCAAAGACGACACCTCCGGGCAAATCGCCCAGGGTGCCACGGTTATCCCGCGCGCCGCCTCCCTCGTTCTGCCGTCCAGTTTGACCTGGAATCAGTGTCCAGTTTGCGCTGGAATGGGTGTCCAGTTTGCCGTGGAATCAGTGTCCACTTTCACGTGGAATCGGTGTCCAGTTTCATCCGGAATACGCAGTCGAAACGGCAGCAAATCCAGAAATAGCCGACGCCAGTCCAGCTTTAACCCGTGGAAATCCAGACGTCAGATTGTCCCTACGTACGGGCAAAGTCGCATCAGTCCCAGTTCAGGGCCCCGCCGGTCTGGTACTCGGTGACGCGGGTTTCGAAGAAGTTCTTCTCCTTCTTGAGATCGAGCACCTCGGACATCCAGGGGAAGGGGTTGGCGGCGCCCGGGTACTGCTCGGGAAGGCCGATCTGGGCGCACCGGCGGTTGGCGATGAACTGCAGATACTCCTCGAACATGGGGGCGTTGAGACCCAGGACGCCGCGGGGCATGGTGTCGTGGGCGTAGCGGGCCTCCAGCTCGACGGCGTCGCGGATCATGGCGACGATCTCCTGCTTGAACCGCTCGGTCCAGAGGTGGGGGTTCTCGATCTTGATCTGGTTGATGACGTCGATGCCGAAGTTCATGTGCATCGACTCGTCGCGCAGGATGTACTGGAACTGCTCGGCGGTGCCGGTCATCTTGTTGCGCCGGCCCATGGAGAGGACCTGCACGAAGCCGACGTAGAAGAAGATCCCCTCGAAGATGATGTAGAAGGCGACCAGCTCGCGCAGGAGCTTCTGGTCATTCTCCGGAGTGCCGGTATGGAAATGGGGATCCGCCAGGTACTGGGTGAAGGGCAGGGCCCATTCCGCCTTGCGGGCCACCGCGGGCACCTCGCGGTACATGTTGAAGATCTCGCCCTCGTCCAGCCCCAGGCTCTCGATCACGTACTGGTAGGCGTGGGTGTGCAGGGCCTCCTCGAAGGCCTGGCGCAGCAGGTACTGACGGCACTCCGGGTTGGTGATGTGGCGATAGACCGCGAGCACCAGGTTGTTGGCCACCAGTGAATCGGCGGTGGAGAAGAACCCGAGGTTGCGCTTGATGATGGTGCGCTCGTCCTCGGTCAGGCCGTTGGGGTCTTTCCACAGGGCGATGTCCGCGTTCATGTTGATCTCCTGCGGCATCCAGTGGTTGGCGCAGGCGTCCAGGTATTTCTGCCAGGCCCAGTCGTATTTGAAGGGGACCAGCTGGTTGAGGTCGGCGCGGCAGTTGATGATGCGCTTGTCGTCGACCCGCACCCGATGGGCCCCCATCTCCAGGCGCTCCAGCCCGGTGGCGCCGCCTTCGGGCTCTGCATCGCCCTCGACCTGGTGACCGGCCGGCGCCTCGCGATCGGACTGGTGGCTCCTCGCGTGCTCAGCGGCGAACAGTCCGTCCTCGATGGGCAGCTCCACCTGCGGGCTGAATGGATTCGGGTCGACCACGGGGGCCGCGCCGGCGGTGGCCATCAGGGTGTCGTTCGCGACCAGGCCCAGGCCCGGACGCACATGAACGCTGGTGTCGTGCGCGCTGAGCCGGCCAGCCGATCTATCCGGCCTGGCGACCGGTTGGGGGCTCGCCTGGTTCGGGACCTCCATCGCGGCCGGCGGGGCCTTGGGGGCGGACGGGGTGGCGAGTGGATCGTCCCAGTTGAGCATGGATGCTGTCCTCTTTGGTGGATCGTTGGTCTTGGGGAGGCGGCGCTGCTCGGTCTCTGCCGGGCCTCGATCGGGCCCTGCCGTTATGAGCGCCGCGACGAGAGTTTAAGACAAGGAGCCGGAATGTCCAGCCCAAACCCAATATGTTGGGTTAAAACTGTGAAAGCCACCCTTCATCTTGTGCCTGAACCCTTCCGGCCTTAAGGGCGGGATGGCCCGCATCAACAGGTTTGAAGTCCGGCTTTGCGCCACCGACGACCCCACCTCGGAGTCGCTCGCGCGCCCCCAGCGAACGGAATCACCGCTTGTGCTTGGTGAAGTCTTTGAGGCGCCGGCGGTGGCGGATCTGGCGCTCGGTGAGGACATTGCGGCGACCCTTGAAGGGATTGTCGCCGCTCTTGAACTCCAGCCGCAGCGGCGTTCCCGATAGCCCCAGGTCGCGGCGGAACCGATTGATGAGATAGCGCCGGTAGGCCTCCGGGACCTCATCGGTCTGGTTACCATGGATGACGATGATGGGCGGGTTGCGTCCGCCCTGGTGGGCGTAGCGCAGCTTGATGCGGCGGCCGTGTACCAGCGGCGGCTGGTGCTCCGTGACCGCGGCCTCCAGCAGCCGGGTGATCTCCGGTGTCGACAGATCCCGGGTGGCGTTGGCATAGGCCCGGTCCACCTCGTCGAGCAGCAGCCCAACCCCGCTCCCGTGCAGCGCCGAGACCCGGTGCACCGCCGCGAAGTCCAGGAAGGCCAGCTTGCGCGCGAACTGGGCGTTGACTTGGGCGCGATCGTCCGGATTCAGCCCGTCCCATTTATTGACGGCCACCACCAGGGCGCGGCCGCTCTCGATGATGTGGCCGGCCAGTGTGGCATCCTGCTCGCCGATGCCTTCCCGTGCGTCTACCACCAGGATGATGACATTACAGGCCTCGATCGCCTGCAGCGTCTTGATGACACTGAACTTCTCGATCACGTCGGTGATGCGGGAGCGGCGCCGCATGCCGGCCGTGTCGATCAGGGTATAGCGCTTGCCGTAGCGCTCGAAGGGAATGAAGATGCTGTCGCGGGTGGTTCCCGGCTCATCGAAGGTGACCACCCGCTCCTCGCCCAGTAGCCGGTTGATCAGGGTCGACTTGCCGGCGTTCGGACGGCCGACCACGGCCACCTTGATGCCCGCGTCGGCCCCGCTCGGCTCGCCGTCGGTCGGCACCGCCCGGGGCTCGGGAATCGCGCTCAATACCTCGTCCATCAGCGCCCGGACGCCCCGGCCCTGGGAGGCGGAGATCGGCAGGGGCTCGCCCAGTCCGAGGGCATGGAAATCGGCCGCGATCAGGGCGGGGTCGGCGTGATCGGTCTTGTTGACGACCAGGGTCAGGGGCTTGCCGAGCCGGCGCAGACGCTCGCCGATCTCGAAGTCGCCGGGGGTGCTCCCGTCCCTGGCGTCCACCAGAAAGAGGATCTGGTCCGCCTCCTCGATGGCGAGCTGGACCTGACGCTGCATCAAGTCATGTATGCCGTCCGCCTCGACGCCGATGCCGCCGGTGTCCACCACCACGTAGGGCCTCGGGCCGACGCGCCCGATTCCGTACTGCCGGTCGCGGGTCAGACCCGGGAAATTGGCCACCAGGGCGTCACGGCTCTGGGTGAGCCGATTAAACAGGGTGGACTTGCCCACGTTGGGGCGCCCCACCAGGGTGATGACGGGAAGCATGGGGTCTCAGGGGTTGGCTCGGTCGCCCGTCACCGCAGCGGCCGCTGCTGTTTCCTCGGTGGGCGCGGGCCCGACGGCCACGGCGGTGGCCGCACCGCCCTCGGCTTCCTCGTTGCGCAGGGCGCGCCGGCTGGGCGACGTGGCCCGGCCGACGGTCAGGGCGGCCAGGGTTCCGTCGGTGGCATAGACGTAGAGGCGCCCCTGTTCGGCCACCGGGCGGGCCGTGATCGGCTTCTTGGTCACGCGGGTGCGCCCCGAGAGGTGCCCGTCGGATTGAGCGATCAAATGAACATATCCATCCAAGTCGCCTACGGCAATGAGATTGCTACTGATGGCCGGGGCGGTGAGCTGGCGGTACAGCAACCGTTCCTGCTTCCAGCGTCCGGCCCCGCTTGCCGGGTCTGCCGCCCAGATGCGGTCATCGGAGTCGGTGACGAACAGATCGGTTTCGTTGGCGGCCAGGCCCGCGTAAGAAGACAGCTGGCGCCGCCAGAGGATGGTGCCTGATGACAGGTCCACGGCGGCAAGGTCCCCGTTGTAGGTGCCGACAAAGACCAGGGTGCCGACCACCACGGGGTCGGCGTCGAGGTCGGAGATCCGTGCCAGCTCGGAACGACCCCGCGGAGGTGTGACGGTGACCTCCCACAGGGGCGTCCCATCCGCGGGATCGATCTTTACCAGCTTGCCGCCGGAGAGTCCGACCACGACGCCGCTGGGGGTGACCGCGGGGGTGCTGCTGCCACGCAGGGTCAGCACTGGGGCCGGATAGGTCAGGCGCCACAGCTCGGCGCCCTTGGAGGAGTCCAGACCGTAGATGCTGTCGTCCAGCGTGTGGACGATGATGCTGCCCTCTCCGCTGGCGCGCGGGATCGAGATCACCTCGCTCTCGAGCTGGGCCCGCCACAGCTCGCTGCCGTTGGTCGTGGACAGGGCCACGACCTGACCCCCGGTGCTGCCGAGGATCAGGCGGTCGCCCTCGATGTCGGGGCCGCCGCTGAAGGGCAGGCGGGTCTCGCGCTCCCACAGGGTCCGTCCGCTGTTGGCGTCGATCGCTGCCACTCGCCCGCGCACGTCGGCGACATAGATCCGGCCCCCGCTCACGGCCGGCACCAGCTTCAGACGCCGTCCCTCGCTGCCCCTGGTTACCCGCTCCGACCATAGGGTCTGGATCCCCGTGTCCGACACAAAGGCCTCGAGCTTGGTGGGCGGCGTGGGGTCCTTCTCCCCGCCGAACCAGGGGATGACGCTGCAGCCGGCCAGGACCAACGGCGTCAGGCCGAGCAGCAGGGCAGCCGCGGTGCGGCCCGGGCTGACTCGATGATGGGGCATGCTTGTCACCGCCCTCAGCCGGCGGCTGCCAGGTTGTCGAGCTTGAGTCGGATGAGCTGCGACAGTCCCGAACCCTCGGCGATCGCCTGCTCATATTCCGCGCGAGCCTTCGCCGTGTCCCCCCGGGCCGCGGCGATGTCCCCGCGAACGGCTGCAAAGTCGCCCTTGAAGGTGGCCCCATCGTCGTGGGCAGCGACCGTGGCCGCGGCGTCATCGAGCTTGCCCTCGGCAACCTGGATCCGGGCCAGGCGCAGTCCGGCGAGCTGGGCCAGGGCCGGGTCCGGGGCATCGGCGATGACGCGCTGCAGCGTCGCCATGGCCGCGGCCGGATCGCCCGACTCGTACTGAACCTTGGCCGCCACCAGGGAGCCAAGGGCGGCATAGGGGGTGGAGCCGTAGTCGGAGCGCAGCAGCTCGGCTTGTTTGATGGCGGACTCGGCCGCACCGCCGTCGGCGTTTACCAGCAACTGTTCGAAGTCGGCGGAGGCCGCCCCGGCGACGCTGTTGCGATAGTCGGTCCAGCCACGCCAGCCGAACACGGCGGCAAGGCCGATCACCACGCCGGCAGCGACGGACTTGCCGTTCTCCTTCCACCACTTCTTGATGGCCTCGACCTTTTCGTCGTCGGTTTCGTACTGACTCACACTCTGGGTCCTTTGGCATGCTGATGCTCATTGAAGGAAGCGCGCTGCTCGCACGGCTCCCGCGCGACACCGGGACGTGCCGGCGATTCAGTCACCGAGGCACCTGAGAAAGGGCGACGCGAGGGCGCCCGACGGGCCGGTTGAGGATCAACGTCCGGCCGGGTCAGGATCACGGTCGAGGCGGCCGCGTCTGCCCGCGTGACCCGCGGCCGCGGCGAGAAAGGTCGTCGATTCCGCCAGGCCAGGCTCTCGCTCGGGCATTTCGTCGCGCAGGGCCTTGATCCAAGCACATTGCGCTCGAGCTCGCCGTCTCCAGAACCAGCGCGTAGCGGGCGCCGCTCTTGTCTGCTCGCTTGAACTGACTCTTGAAGCTGCCGCCCCCGCAGTGGGTGAGCAGCCGCAGCCGGGGGCCAGGTCACGCAGGCGCTCGGCGATCAGCGGCGCCGCCGCGCTGGGCCCGATCACCGACCGCGACCAGGTAGGCATCGAGGTCGTCGCGATGCGCGGCGCCGCGCCGCCGACAGATCGACCAGCCGTCCAGACCGAAGCGCAAAGCCGACCGCCGGGGTGCTCTTGCGCCGAGTTGGGAAACGAGGCCATCATAGCCAGCTCCGGCACAGACCGTGCCGGGGCCCCGAGGTCGTCGGTGATCCATTCAAAGACGGTGCGGTTGTAGTAATCGAGTCCCGCACCAGTCTTGGGTTGATCGCGTAGGTGACGCCGGCCGCGTCGAGCCCCTGGCAGATCGCATCGAAGTGGTCCCGGCTCTGCTCGCCCAGACCGTCCAGAAGGGTCGGGGCGCCGGCGACCACCACTGGGTCTGCGCATCTTCGAGTCGAGCACGCGCAGCGGCAGTTGCTGTACAGGCGCTGCGGCTGTCCGGGTCCAGGAGCTCCGCGTGGCCCTCCAGGTAAGTGACCAGCCGCGCGCGGTAAGACTGGCGCTCGGACTGGTCACCGGAGGCTGTTGAGCTCCACCAGCTGCCCCCTGAGCCGAGTGAGCGCCATAGCCGAGCGGTGAGCAGTATGACCTCCAGATCGATGTCGGGGCCCGCAAGCCGCAAGACCTCCACCCGATCTGGTGAACTGGCGGTAGCGCCGCGCTGGGGCCGCTGTGGCGAAACATGGGTCGCGATACCAGAGCCGCTGTGGCTCCATGAGCAGACCGTTCTCGATGGCCGCGCGCACGCAGCTCGCGGTGCCCTCGGGGCGCAGGCTCGAGCTGTCGCTGTTCGGTCGCGTAAGCTGTACATCTCCTTCTCGACAATGTCGGTCACTCGCCGATAGAGCGCTTGAAGAGCTCCGTCACCTCGACTAGCCGGCGTGCGGATCTCGGTGTAGCCATAGCCCTCGAGCACCTGGCGCGCCCGGTCCTCCAGTCGCTGCCACCGCTGGATGTCGCTCGGCAGGATGTCGTGCATCCCGCGGATGGCCTGTATGGCCTCAGCGCCCTTGCTCACGCCGGGCACACCCGGTTCAGACCGTGAGGCGGGCAGCGCCCTAACGAGCGGCTCACTCGAGCGTTTCCGGGTTCAGCTTGAAGCGGGCCACGTTTCCGCGCGAGCGGCGGGGCAGGTCGAAGGGCTTGCCGCCCACGGTGAGCTTGGTGGCGGACGCGTTGCCGATGACGAAGGAGTAGGGGGGCTCCCCCGGCCAGGACGCGGCGGTCTCCCTTGGCCATCTCACCGGTCAGGACCACGGACCCCGAGGAATCGCGTACGTCGATCCAGCAGGGACCGGAGAAATCGAGGGCCACCTCGCCGCTGTCGGGTGGCTCGGTAAGGGGCGCGGGCTCCGCGGGTTCGGGAGCGGCGTCGGATGCGCCCGGCGCAATGGCAACCGGTGGAGCGGAAAAGACCGGCCGGGTCGGGGCGGACGCAAGATCGACGACGCCCGCCGTGTGCGACGGCGTGGCGACATCGGCGAGTGGGACCTGTATCGCCGGCGCCGGTCTCGGGACGGTGTCCTGGGCCTGCGGGGACGTCCCGGCATGGAATGGGCCTCGCGCTGCGGGCGTCTCTGTGAGGCTGATCGCCGGGGGCTCGAGCAGTTCCTCGGGACCCTCGCCGATGACGCCGACCGTCGGGGAGCCCGCTGACCCTGCGTGGACGGCGGGCGACTGCTCGGAGGCGCCGGTGCCGGGGCCTTCAGACGGCCCGCCCTGATCCTCGTCCCCGGGCGAGAAGGCCAGGCCAGGGGCGGCATCCTCCTTGGCCCCGGACATCGAGAGCAGGTCCGCGCGGTTCTGCCACCACAGGGCCAGCATGACGATGACGCCGGCGATCAGGGCGAGACTGATGAGGCGCACCAGGATGTGGCCGCTGCCGATCTCAGGCCCGCCCGGGCCCGTCACGCGCGGCGGCGGGGGCTCTAGGCTCGGATTGGCAGCCCAGGTAGGAGGCGACGATGGGCTCCGGGTCCAGTCCGAGCACCCGTGCGTAATTGCGCAGATAGCCGGCGACGAAGACGGGATTGGGGAGATTCTCGTATTGATCGTGCTCCAGTGCCTCGACCATCGACGGGCGCAGGTGCAGCTGTGCCGCGACGCGTGCGATCTCCAGCCCCTTTGACTGACGATGGACGCGCAGGCGCCGTCCCGGGCTT
>CAVOQO010000047.1:0-91548 GCA_963698355.1 uncultured Gammaproteobacteria bacterium
ATTGACTTGAACCTGAAGTACCGGATGTAGCACTTTTACTACTGTTTCTGTTTCTAATAGTAACTAGTGAACTTGATCAACTGAAGACTTGGCAAAGTTTGACTTAATCTTACTGGAACATGACTCCTAATAACTTGAACTACTTGAGGACTTGAAGAACTAATGAGTTTTTAGATTGACTTGAACTACTTTGATGACTTGTAGTTCTTGAAGAAGGATGTAGACTCTATGGACTCTGAGGTTTGTGTAAACTTGAAGTACTTAGAATCCCTAAGTAACTTGATGAGGACTAGTAGGATTAGTACTTAGATGCTCTGTAGATTTACTTATGTGCTTGTATTCTCTGAAACTGTATGAAGGATTCTGCCTCTCATGAGGGGAATTCTGGAGGTACTTGAGTCACTCTTGAAGCTTGATGAGATTAGTGAGGAGTAAATGGTCCCAGGGCTGTTGATTGACTAGATCTTGAAGGTCTGAATTTAGCAACTTCTAGGATCCGTTCTGTCTGAAACCTGATTAGTGGCTTATTAAAGGGATGAGGACTGCAGGGCGAAGTTTTAGAAGATCTGAGATTGAGGCAGTGCAGGAAGCAGGCCATGTTCCTGATGTAGGGGAAGTTGAGGAGGCCTTCTATTAAGTCTGAAAGACTGATGAGAGTGCAGTAGGCGTTGATTAGACTAGGACCAAGCTGGGGAATTCGGGGGAAGTTAAGTTATTAGGGTAGTAGCAAGGAGAGCGAAGTAGTCTGATCTTCGCGACCGCGTTGCGGGCGTACCGCCGGGCCCTGGCTGAGGGTGAGACAGCGATGGCGGACGGTATCCTCGCCTGGCTTTCCGGAGAGCCCAACGTTGGAGCAGCCCGAAGCGGTATGCGGGATCAAGGGCGACGTGGACCACTTCGGTGCCCTGAGCTTCCTCCAGGGCCTGCTCGTGATACTGCGGGACGCCGGGTTTTCCGGCCTGGTGCTGGTTCTGGACGAGGTCGAGACCCTGCAGCGGGTGCGCGGCGACGTGCGCGAGAAGAGCCTGAACGCGTTGCGGCAGCTCATCGACGAGGTGGACGCCGGACGCTTCCCCGGCCTGTACTTGCTGATCACCGGGACGCCGGCCTTCTTCGACGGTCCCCAGGGGGTGCAGCGGTTGCCGCCGCTCGCCCAGCGGCTCCAGGTGGATTTCGCGACGGACGCCCGCTTCGACAATCCCCGGGCGGTGCAGATCCGGCTCCCGGGCTTCGATCTGGGGCGTCTCGGGCTGGTCGGCAGGACAATCCGCGACATCTATGCCTCGGGACAGCCCAACGAGGGGCGCTTGGCCGACCTCGCGAGCGATGCCTATGTGGACGATCTGGCACGAGCGGTGACCGGCAACCTGGGTGGCCAGGTCGGGGTCGCGCCGCGCATCTTCCTCAAGAAGCTGGTCGGTGACGTGCTTGATCGCATCGACCAGTTTCCGGACTTCGATCCGCGACAGCACTACGCCCTCACCATCGACGACACGGAGTTGACGGACGTTGAACGCAACGCCCGAGGCGGCTCCCAGCGTCGATGACATCGACCTGAACCTGTGACTCCCTTCGATCGGCTCCACCCGGCAGTCCAGCACCACGTCGTCAACAGCCTGGGGTGGGCGAGCCTGCGCCCGCTGCAGGAGCCGGCCATCGAGCCGATCCTGGCGGGCGAGCATGCGCTGCTCCTTGCCCCGACGGCCGGGGGCAAGACCGAGGCCGCGATTCTGCCGGTCTTGTCGCGCATGCTGACGGAGGACTGGCGGGGCCTGAGCGTGGTCTACGTCTGCCCGATCAAGGCGCTGCTGAACAACCTGGAGGAGCGGCTCAGCCGTTACGCAGGGCTTGCTCGGACGGCGCGTCGCCGTCTGGCATGGGGATATCCGCCCGGGGAGCGCGCCCGAACCGCGCGTGAGCCTCCGGATCTCTTGTTGGCCACGCCGGAGTCCCTGGAGGTGATTCTGGTGTCCAGGCGCGTTGACCATCGCGCCTTCTTCAAGGACCTGCGGGTCGTGTATCGTCGACGAGATCCACGCGTTCGCCGGGGATGACCGCGGCTGGCACCTCATCGGTCTGCTCGACCGGCTGAGTCGGCTGAGCGGGCGCGTACCCCAGCGGCTCGGCCTGTCCGCCACGGTGGGCAACGCGGAGGAACTGCTCGGCTGGTTGGTCGGCCGAGCAGTCCAGGCCGACGGCGCGTGCTGTCACCGCCCGCCGGGGTCGCTGGCGATGCTGAAGTCCAGATCGACTTCGTTGGCAATCTCTCCAATGCGGCCACCGTCATCTCCCGTCTCCATCGGGGCGAGAAGCGCCTGGTCTTCTGCGACAGCCGCTCCCAGGTGGAAAGCTTGGCGGTGGAGCTGCGCGCCCGTTCGGTGCGGACCTTCGTGTCCCACAGCTCGCTGAGCGTGGATGCGCGACGCCAGGCCGAGGCTGCATTCGCCGTCGGCGACGACTGCGTGATTGTCGCCACCAGTACCCTGGAGCTCGGTATTGATGTCGGCGACCTCGATCGGGTGATCCAGATCGACGCCCCCCACACGGTCGCCGGGTTCCTGCAGCGCCTCGGCAGGACGGGCCGGCGGGCGGGGACCTGCCGCAATTGTTTGTTCCTCGCCACTACGGACGCGGCGCTGCTCCGGGCGGTCGCACTAACCAGGTTGTGGCGGCAGGGTTTCGTGGAGCCCATCGGTCCGCCAGCCGTGCCGTATCACGTCCTGGCGCAGCAGCTCCTGGCGCTGTCCTTGCAGGAGGGTGGAGTGGGGATCGAGACCTGGCCGGATTGGGTCCCGGGTCTCATTAAGGGCAGTGGGATAGCCGAGGAAGATCTGTCCGCGCTGGTGCAGTACATGCTGAAGACGGATGTCCTGTTCGTTGTGGATGGGTTGCTGGCGCTCGGCCAGACAGGCGAGGCGAGGTATGGGCTGAAGAACTTTCTGGAACTGTTCTCGGTGTTCAGTAGCCCCCCCTTGTTCACGGTGCTGCATGGTCGTGTCGAGATCGGGCAGGTGCACCGGCTCAGCTTCCAAGTGCAAGGCAGGCAACCGATGACCCTTGCCCTGGGTGGCCACCAATGGGCAGTCAAGCACATCGATTGGGATCGCCGACAGGCCTACGTCGAGCCCACAGAGCTTCGCGGTCGCTCGCGCTGGCTCGGGAGTGGACAACCGATGCACTTCGCTCTGTGCCAGAGCATTAAGGGGGTGCTATTGGAAGAGGAACCGGCGCCGGGACTCTCGAAGCGAGCGACCGGGAGGCTCCAGGAGCTTCGAGCGGACTACCTGTGGCTTAAGGCAGGCCAGACGAGCCTTGTACACGAGGGCCCCGCCACTCAGTGGTGGACCTTCGCCGGCGCTTTAGCCAATGGCGTTCTCGCCAAGGTCCTACGCGATGATGGCTGCACGTTTACCTTTGACGATTTCTCCCTGAACCTGGGCAATGCGCGGGAGGCCGATGCGGTGGTGCACCGGGCGCAGGAAAAGGCGAGTCAGACCGCGCCGGAGATTGCGGGCGAGGCGCCCGATGGGCTATCGGACAGGGTCAAATTCATCGACTGTGTCCCATCGCAGTTGCGGCGCCGGATGGTGTCGGCCCGTCAGGTACCCAGAGAGGATGTCGCAGCAGTCGCGACCCAGCCGGTTTGCAGGATTATCTCCCGGTGAGACCGGATCAAAGGCGAGGCTACCGTCCTGGGTCCATTTGGCCCGCCGGCGACAGAGGGCTCCCGATTACACGACCGTGCACGTAACTTCCCCCGATCGGGAAGCGTTACGTAATTGGGGCCACGCGTAAGGGCGCTGCGATCGGGAGGCTTCACGCAAATGGGAGCGGCCCGAAAGTCTTTTGTATCGGGTGGGTTCCCGAAAACAGGGACGAGACGTGACCAACCCCCGGTAGTCCTAAAAGGGGCACAGTCCGGCTGTGCGCGACCCATGGAAAAGAGCCCGCGGAGAGATCGCTTCTTATAAGGTCTGCTCAGCCTGATAACCATCGTTGGAGCCGCGTTGCTCCAGTGGCAGCTTCACGCTGTGGGTTGAACCGGTGGATGCAACGCCCTAAGCCCGATGACGAGAGAGTCAGGACCCATTGCAGCCACCTACACCCCCTGGCGAGCGTCCGTATTCTTGTTGAATGCCGTCACTGCCCGCATCCTGACGACGGACTCGCATTGCCAAATTGAGCCTTTCCATGCACATTCGATATACGCTCGGCGGCAAGCTGTTCGCTCTGTGCCTGCTCGTGCTGACGCTCGCCGGCTGCACCGGCATACCCGAGGGGGTTCGCCCGGTCACCGGCTACCAGTTGGACCGCTACCTGGGCACCTGGTATGAGATCGCCCGGCTCGACCATTCGTTCGAGCGCGGCCTCACCGATGTCAGCGCCACCTACAGCCGGCGCCCGGACGGCGGGGTGGACGTGCTCAACCGCGGCTTTGATGCGGCGAAGGGCCAGTGGAAGGAGGCACGGGGCCGCGCCTATTTCCTGGATCGCCCGGAGGTCGGCAGCCTCAAGGTGAGCTTCTTCGGACCCTTCTATGGCGGCTACCACGTCTTCGCGCTGGACCCGGACTATCGCTGGGCCCTGGTGGCGGGCTATAGCCACGACTATCTCTGGATCCTGGCCCGCGAGCGGCAGTTGCCCCCAGCCGCGTTGGAGGACCTGTTGGCCAAAGCCCGCAAGGCCGGGTTTGCCACGGAGGCGTTGATCTTCCCTGGTGGCGCAGCGCCGTGACGGGCGACCGCGTGACCCAGGCCTTCCGATAACGACGTACGCCCGGTCTGCCGATGCTGCCGAGATTGCACGAACAGTACCCCTTGCGCGGATTGAACAGCTTCGGCGTCGAGGCGCGGGCGCGCTGGTTCTGCCGGGTGCGCAGCGCCGACGATCTCGCCGCGCTGGCCGCCGATCCCCGGCTCGCCGGGCTGCCGCGGCTGGTGCTCGGCGGCGGCAGCAACCTGCTGCTGACCCGCGACTTCGACGGCTTGGCGATCAAGGTGGAGGTCCCGGGATTGCGGGAGCTTGGCGAAGCGGGCGACGCCTGGCACGTGGAGGTCGGCGCCGGCGAGAACTGGCACGCGACCGTCGAGCGGCTTCTGGCGATGGGGCGTCCCGGGCTCGAGAACCTGGCGCTCATTCCTGGCAGTTGCGGCGCCGCGCCGATCCAGAACATCGGCGCTTATGGCCTGGAGCTGGCCCAGCGTTTCGACTCGCTGGCGGCTTGGGATTTCGCGTCCCAGCGCCTCGTGCGCATGACGGCCACCGAGTGCGCCTTCGGCTATCGCGACAGCCTGTTCAAGCATGCGCTGGCCGGCCGCCGCCTGATCCTCTCGGTGACGCTCGCGTTGCCCAAGCGGTGGCGGCCGGTGGAAGGCTACGCGGACGTGGCCCGGGAACTGAAGGAGCGGGGCATGGCGCGGCCGGATGCGCGCGCGATCTTCGATGCCGTGGTGGCGATCCGGCGCCGCAAGCTGCCCGACCCCGCGGTCATCGGCAACGCCGGCAGCTTCTTCAAGAACCCGATCGTCTCGCGTGAGGAGCACCAGGCGCTGATCGCGCGGTACCCGTCGCTCGTCGGCTATCCGCAGCCCGGCGGGAGCGTCAAGCTCGCCGCCGGATGGCTGATCGAAGCGGCGGGCCTGAAGGGCGCCACGCGGGGCCGCGCCGGCGTCTACGAGAAGCAGGCGCTGGTGCTGGTCAACCGCGGTGGCGCGACCGGGGCCGAGATCCTGGCCATGGCGCGGGAGGTGCAGGAAAAGGTGGCGGAGGCGTTCGGCGTCCGGCTGGAACCGGAGCCGGTGATCGTTTGAGCCGCCAACCGCTGGCCGGGATCAGGAAATGCGCCAGCCCCCGAAGCCCTTTGCAGTCGGCACGCGGCTCGATCGGGCTGCGTGGCAGGGGCCGTGTCGCGACGGAACCGGGCGTCAGAGGCGATCAGCGCGGCTCATAAGGCTGGGCCGGGGAAATGCAGGAGGGGATCCCGCGAAAGCCTTGTCCAACACGCGCCTTGGAACCGCCTTGGGACCGGGAGGACGCCGATTTCGGTGTCCGGTTCGGAGTCAGAGTTGATCGCACGCGTGGCCTATACTCGGATCGTGGCAAAGGTCCCGTGGAATGTAAGCGATGAAGATGCGCATGCAGACGTTCGGCGAGATCGAGGTCGAGGGTGAGCGTTACGACTACGACCTCGTCGTCGAGCAAGGCGAGATCCGCAAGCGCGGCAAGAAGCCGTCCAAGGCCTATCGCGCGCGCTTCGGCCATACCCCGCTGTCTGCCGAGGAAGCCATCCCGTGGCACGGGAAGCGGCTGTTTGTCGGTACCGGCATGTACGGCAAGCTGCCGATCATGCCCGAGCTTTATGCAGCGGCCGAGGAGAAGGGGATCGAAGTGGTTGCGCGGCCGACGCCGGATCTCTGCGGCATGCTCCAGGATTTGAAGCCCAAGGACATCAACGCCATCCTGCACGTCACCTGTTGAATCTCGCCACCCCCGTGAGAGCGGCTCCAGCGCGACTCGATCGCCGGGTGCAGCGCACGGAAAAAAAAGACCACGCCGGATCAACCCGCGTGGTCTTTGTGCCAGAAGTGTTTCCTCACCTCGCTCAAGCAACCGCCCGCGTGGGGAAATCGCACCAGACATCGGCCCAGTCGATCCCCTTCGCACCCGCCGGGATCGGCCCCGGGGGCAGATGAACCGCGACCGAGATCCCGCGGCCGATCAGCCGCTCGCGCAAAGACAGCGCCGCCATCTCTCCGGCGCCTGACCGATCCCGATCCGCCCAGACCACGACCAACGCGGTCTCCGCGGGCGGCTCCAGCCGCGCGAGCAGCCCGGCCGACACCGCCGACCAGACGGGCATCCCCGTTCTCAGGTGCACCGCAAGCGCGGTCTCGATGCCCTCCGCGACACCCAGCGCTTGCCCCGGAGCGAACAGCCGGATGGCCCCGCCGACCAGGCGGTCGCCGGGGTAGCCCATCAGCTTCTTTGGGTCCGGCACCGGGGCCTTGCGTCCGTCCGGCGTGAGATACGTCCGGTGCACCGTCACCGGCGCACCGTCCGCACCCGTCACCAGGGCCACCATCGCCGGATACCGGCCGACCAGCTCAGCCTCATCGCGGTCATTGCGCTGCCAGTAGCCGAGCGCCGGATGGAAGCGAACGACCCCGCCGTCCAGCCTCTACGCCGGACAGCCCTCTGCGGCTCAGATACGACCGCAGGGGAGCCGCACGACGGTCGGCCGGATCGCAGCGACTGCTGCCAGACCCGGTTGAGGGCCTCGATCACCGACTCCCGGTCTCGCTCTGTCGAGCGCGGACGCGGGGTGTGCACTCGTCTGGACTCCGACACCCTGTCCTCGGTCATGCCCAGCTCGTGGGCGACCGCTTGCAGGGTCTCCGGGAAGGACCAACGATTCACCCACATCAGCAGGGCGAACCCATCGGGGAAGGTGCCGCAGGTGTTGCAGACGCCTCCGCCGGTATCATCCACGTCACGAAACAGACGAAATCCATCGGTCCCTCCGTGGACAGGGCAGGGCACGTGTCGGCCGGGACGGCTCAAGGCCGGCCCCAGTGCGGGGGTGAGCGCCGCGAGCAGGTCGATCCAGCGCCCGGCGGTGCGTTCGCGTACCACCCGCGCCTCGATGAGGCTCTTGTTCATCGCGCTACTCCTTGCCCTCGATGCCGTTGACCGTGAGGCTCAGCACCGCGTCCTCGCTGTCGCCATCGAGGTCTTCCAGGACCACGAACGCCGTCCGGCCTCTGTAGTCCAGATCGACGACGGTAACGGCCGAGTCGTTCACCCACTCGACCCCGGCCACGAAGCCGGCGATCCGATCATGGCTATCGCTCTCGATTCGTACTCTTCTCATAAGGCACCTCATGGCCCGGTCTCCCGGGCGAAACTGTGAAACGTGTAATGTCCGCCGGGAAAACGCCGCTTCCCTCCGGGAGAGCTCCAGCCGGGACACTCGGGGAGGGACCGGAGGACGGGGACGCCTTGATCCGCGGGCCTGGACACACCTCCACCCGCGCAGGCTGACGGGTGCCGCCCGGCGGAGTTCGGCTCAGAGCAGGGTTCGCTCCGCGAGCGAAACACTGCCCTCCGTGGCAACGATCAGGTGGTCCAGCACGCGGACGTCGACCAAGGCCAACGCCTGCTGCAGGCGCTGGGTGATCCGCAGGTCCGCCTGGCTGGGCTCGCAGACCCCCGAGGGGTGGTTGTGAAAGAACGTCGCCGCGCTGTTCATCTCCAGCGCGCGCTGCACCACCACCCGCGGATGGACGAGGCCCCGTCGACCGTGCTCTGGAACAACTCCTCCACCGCGAGCACGCGGTGCTTGTTGTCCAGGAAGACGCAGCCGAACACCTCGTTCTTACGCTCCGCCAGCCATAGGCGCAGGTATGCCTGGCTCTGCGCGGGGCTCTCGATCACCTGGCCTTCCCTGTGCCGGGCCGCCAGGACGCGCAACGCCAGGTCTATCAACGACCCGGCCTCGGCTTCAGTCAGATCATCAGGCTTGAGCCCCGCAAAGCGGTTCTCGCTCTCGACAAGTCGCAGCCGTCGCTGCTTCATGGTGTGGTTCTCCTCGGTTGCCCGGAGGAGACGCACGTCCCCCACCGGGAGCGGTCTCCCCGGTGGGGTGGTAGGGTCTGGGTTCAGCGAAGCAGCAACGACATACCGGCAAGCCCGCAGTAACCCCGCGAGTTGTCGTCGGCCCGGAAGCTGTCGGGGAGCTTGTCGGAGTCCATCCCGGCGTCCGCCCAGCGCCACGCCATGCACTGCTCGTGCAGGCAGGGTGCGAAGGCGACGGCCAACTCGCCCATGGTCGTGACATGGCAGGTGACCCGTAGCGGGCAGCCGAGCCGATGGGCTTGCTCTTGGGTGACGATCACGTCACACCTCCGCGGCGGCCGGCTGCGCCCAATCGAAGCTGAGCTGCTGGCCGACGGATTGCATTCGCACCGCGGCCTCGATTGCCGCCATGCGCTCCGGCGCTAGCGCCGGCAGGAGCAGCGGTTGCGGCTCATCCGGCCGTTCGGGCGCGGGCGTGGCGACCCTGTGGATCACGACCTCCAGGTCGGACTCCGGCCCGAGGCTGTTGCCGCGGTACACCACCAGCTCACCAATGGCGCCGTGGAACGTGGCGTTGGCGAGCAGTTGGCAGGCGGTCATCCCCGCGCACAGACTGTCCAGGTCGACTGCGGTAAAGGAGAACCGCTGCAGGGTGTCGGCGCCGTAGCGGCCCGCAATCAGGTGGGCGGCGGCGAGCATCATCGCGCCCGCTCCAGCGGCTGGCTCTAGGACCGTGATGAAGCGGTCCTTCGGGTGGCGCTCCGGGTCCAGATCGTGGAAGCTGATCTCGGTCATGAGGGTGGTCACCGCTTGCGGGGTGAAGAACTGTCCCAGCCACTGCTTCTGGCCGTGGGAGGCAAGCTCCATATAGGCCCCTCCCAGGATGTCCCGCCAGGGGTTCTCTGCGACCAGGCGTGCGTACCGCCCGGACAGGCGGAACAGCCGCTCGTGGTGGTACGCGGACCAGGGTGTCGCCAGGCGCTTGCCGAAGCCGGCAAGGACATCTTCGATGAGGAAGCGCAACCACTCGTCGGGGCGGTGGCGGCCATCGCGGGACAACCGCTCGATCTCGCCCGACAGGTCGCGGGCGGGAGCCTCTGTGCGCATGTGCATCTCCTGGAAGCGGGCAGACGCACCCGCCCCGGGGTGGGGGAGACGCGCTCCCCGCGGGGTCAAGGGTTAGGCCGCGCAGCGGCGGTCGTACTCGCCGCGGGCGGCGAGCTCCTGGGTGATCGTTTTGAGGATTGCGTTCGCCTCGGAGCGTCGCTCCGGGTGCAGCCTGCGGGCCTGATACACCCGCTCCCGGACGACCAGAATCGCCGCGCGGGTTGCCGATACGAGCCAGGCGCTGAAGGAAGGGAGGTCGGTCATCGGTGTGTCTCCTGAACAAAGAGGAGACACACGTCTCCCAGGGGGAGAGGGTCTCCCCGTGGGATGGTGGAATGGCGGGACGGGCCGCCGCGTCGCAGGGCTGTTTTTCTCGGGCGCCCAGCTAGCGCCTTTCCTCGGTCTCACCAGGGAGAGCCGAGCGAAACCGCGTTGGCGCTGCCCCCTTCAGCGGAAGGGGCACCGCGAGCGCGCTTGCTCTGCACCATAGGCAATCACACGCCTCTGCAGAGGCGCGAAAGGTCTCGAAAAAACGCAACCTTTCCCGCCAAGGTCCGGGTGTTGTCGCCAACCCTTACGGCTGCAGTCGGCCAAGAAGAGTCGCCCGGCTGTCGGTGACCAGCGACCGCAATGAAGCGGTTTCCGGCCTTTGGGTGAAGTCTTCCGACCACGCAGGCTTCTCTGGGGTGTTCGCGCGGCGCCATGGTTCGCAATCATTCCAGTTCGAACACATTAAGCGAATTCCACCATGTTGGTGAGCAATCCACCCGACGCGTGCCCGGCATAGACATGCGGCGCGATGCGCTGCCCCCTCAATCCGTGGATGACAGGCATTCGCGCGGCTAGAATCCCCGCCCGATGCAGATCATGGGCAAAGAGGAGGCCCTGATCGAACCCGCCGTCGGCGCCATGAATCATCATCAGCGGCGTCCCACGCCCTGCAACGGCGTCTTCGACTGCCGCCGGTCTGAGCGCTGAGGCGATTGTTATCAATCGCCTGAGTTCCTGCTCGTCGGTACGACCTCGGTCACTGCGCCTTCGCGCCTGAACATGGTGTCACGGTTCCACCACACGACGATGACGGCCACGGCGACGAGGATCCATGTGTCCCGGGGCTGCGCATCCGGCCAAAACGGATTGATGAGTTGCCAGTGGAACAGCATCGGCCAAAGCAGGCTGCCCTGCGTCTGGTTGAAGATCGGCGTGACCAGCACCGCCAGCACCACGTTGCCGACGAAGAATGGAAGGAAGTCCCAATTGGCGAATACGGTGTTCGAGAGAAAGAATGCCGGCAGATGCCACAATCCCCAGGTCGCGCCGATGAGCGCACCGGCCCAGACTGGCGCCATGTGCCTCTGGAGCACCGGTTGGGCCATGCCGCGCCAACCGAATTCCTCGATCGGACCGAGAAAGAGCATCATGAACAGGACCGCCACGACGAACCCAATGCCCTCTGGCGGCAATGGCGCCAGCATCGGGCCACCCTTGAGCAGCGGGCCCACGACAAAGACGAGCGGCAGGCCGAACAAGATGAAGGCCGCCCAGCCTGCCGAGCATCGCCAAAGGAACAGCCGGGACAGGAAGGCCCGGATGCCGGAGGTGCCGGCGTAGAGGAACACGATCACGAAGGCGGAGATCGCGGGCGACCACGTGGCGAGGAAGAAAAACGGATGCGATCCGCTGATCTCGCCGAACCCGGCCGTGGCTTTATCAGGAAAGAGGATATAGACCCCGATCAGCCCCCAGGTGATCAGAAACGTGATGCCGACGAAGGCGAGAAGCGCCGAGGACGGTATCCTGGCCGGGAGTGTCGAACGCGACTGGGTTGGCATCGAAAGTCTCTCAAGGATCCGCACGGTGGAAGCGAAGAGTTTCGTTTATTCCCTCGCGATGCGTCGCCGAATCGGATAAGGACCAGCCGTTGTATTTTCTAGCGAGGCTCTGCCTCAGACCAACAAGCCATAGTTTGCTGCGGTGCACACAAAATTTGACTCGTTTGTGAAGATCCTGGTCTCTCAAGGAACCCTAGACCTGCACCGCAACCCATAAAGCAAGAGAGCACCGATGGCCTCGCCGAACCACACCTCATTGCCGCTACCGAACAACCTCTGGCTGCACGGGCTGATCATGCTCGTCCTCGTGATGTTGGTGAATCTCGCACAGACCATACTCGCGTTGTGTGCGACCCTCCAGTTTTTCTGGATGCTGTTTGCCAGGGAACGCAATCCGGGCATCGCCCGCTTCGGTGAAGGTATCGCGCATTGGCTCGCGGCCACATCCCGGTTCCTCACCGGCGCGGCGGATGAGCGTCCGTTTCCGTGGACGGCCTGGGGCAATCCGAATGGAGAGGAGGGGAAACAATCGACTTGAGAAACCAACGATACACAATCGCTACGACCACCTGGGCTATCGCTTTCAAATGGCGATGGTGCCGGATTATTCCGGCCATCAATGGCAAGCGCAGGACAGGACACGGGCGGGTGGATTGGGGATCTGGAATCGGGCAGGAGAGCAGCAGCGGCCTTGGGACTGGCGGCATCGGTGAATGTCAGGATTCGGCCAGGAGCAGACACTGGTGCTTCGCCGGCCAGGGTCCGCAGTCGCGTGGACAGCCGACATTCGCACCGTAAAAACTACTGGCCGCATGCCGGGTAACGACGACCGCTCAGGCCAGCCAAGACAGCCGCATTTGAGCCTGGGCCATCGTGATTCAGCAAAAAACCGTAAGCCATGGAAAGTTAACGCTTCCCCCGCATGCTTGATTTCAAGACCTGGCCCTCTGGCCCTCGGCCCTCTGGCCCTCTGCTCTGGCCCTCTGGCCCTCTGGCCCTCTGGCCCTCTGGCCCTCTGGCCCTCTGCCCCTGACCCTCTGCCGACCCTCTGACCCTCTGACCCTCTGCCTCTGCCCTCTGACCCTCTGACCCTCTGACCCTCTGACCCTCTGACCCTCTGACCCACCCTCTGACCCTCTGACCCTCTGACCCTCTGACCCTCTGACCCTCTGACCCTCTGACCCTCTGACCCTCTGGCCTTCGCTCCGTGAGACCCTTGGCCATCCTTGACCCTTGGCCCTCCTTACGCAATTTCACGCCAAGCTCCGCTTGACGATTCCAGGCTTTCCTGGCGCACCAGGACCCCGGCAATTCTATCCGTCGTTCAAGGCCACACTATCCGATTTATTTCTTCTGTTCCAAAAAGGTGGCGATAGACCGGTAAAGCGCCGTATTGTTTCTTTCGAATTGAATCAGATGGCCGGCCTGTTCGATCTCGACGTACTGTTTCACCGCGCTGCCCAGATCCTCCACGAGCTGTTTGTTATCCTCGCGGCTGGCGAGCGTGTCTGAATCGCCACGTATTACCAGTGTCGGCACCTTTATGCTACCGGCATCGAAATGCGGTTCCGGCCAACCGATGAAGCGCCCCCAAGGTGCACGCACCCGCCCCCCAAGCTCAGCAGATTTCGGGTCGGACGCCAGGTGAGCTTGCCCGTATGCCTCGAAAGCGCCAGGGATCAGGTAGTCTTCCTTCGTGCCCAACTTGACCCAGCGTTCCAGGTCGGTAGGGGTACCATAGCGATTCTTTTCGGCTTCGTGCTTGGCGTCTTCTTGCTGGCGCTGTTCCGCACTCTTGCCTTTACCCAGGTAGTTGCTCGCATACAGAATCAGCTTAGCCACTTTGTCAGGTTGCTGAATGGCATAGAGCGGCGCTTCCGCCATCGCGCCAGTGGACCATCCCAGCAAATGCACCTTGTCCACGCCACGCAGGTCGCGAATAAAATCGACAGTGCGCCCGACATCATCGACGGTGACTTCGAGGTTGATGGGGGCTTTACTGGCTGGATATTGGTCTGGTTCATCCATGATCGGGGGCCGCGTGGATTGGCCATAGCCTTCCAGGTCCAGCGCAAAAGTATCCCATCCGAGCTTGGCAAAGTGGCGCATCATCGAGACGTTTTCATAGTCCAAGTCGAAGGCGACGTAGCCCGGAAACGTACCACCATGCAGGAACAGCAAGACCTTGTTGTCCTTGCCTGCCGTCCGTTCCGTTCCCGCCGCGACGACTTCCCGCACATGCAGTACGACATGGGGGTCAAGATTTTGCTCGCGATAGAACGGCTCCTTGCTCTGATGGCTAAGGAAGTAGTCTGTCGTTATCAGGCCGGTGTTTTCTGCCGCCTGGGCGGCCTCTATCCCGGTCATCAGGAAGAACAACGGTATAGCAAGTCGCAGATAGCGTGTTTTGCAGCGAGAGTCGGTGGTTGCCATCACAGCCTCCTTCGAGGTCAAGAGTTACGGAGTTGTCGTTCGGCACCTCGGAGGAACTGACCTCCCGGGCCTTGAGCTGAGCCTCGGCTATACTGCGTTTTCTGTCTCGAACGAAAAGCGACCAAACAACGAAGGAAACCAGAAGAGCGAGCATGAATCATTGTTATTCAGTGGCTTAAGGCATGGTTCGCGACCATCTCTTCCGACGCCAAAACCGTGGGTGCCCCCATGAGCTCACCTGAAATTCCGGCAACCGGGGCGAGCTCCATGTCGTACCAGGTTGGTGACTGGCTGGTCGATCCGGCGGCGGGACATATCGCCAAGGGTGGGCTCGCGGTCAAACTTGAACCGATGGTCATGGAGGTTCTCAGCTACCTGGCCCACCGGCAGGGCGAGTTGGTCACCCGCGAGGACCTGGAGCGCGATGTCTGGAGGGGCGCGGTGGTCGGGTATGACTCGATCACCGCCGCGGTGATCAAACTCCGGAAGGCGCTGACCGACGACGCCCGGCGACCACGTTACATCGCCACCATTCCCAAGCGCGGATACCGTCTCATCGCCGCGGTACAGGATTGTGTCGCTGGCGCTGAGGCGGAGAAGACCGCGGACGCCGCGGCGTCTGCTTCGGGGCCAACGGCCTCGCGAGCCAACTTGTCGAGATGGCTCCTGTCGGCCTTTGTGCTGATCCTGCTGCTTGCTCCATCATTCCTGTTCTATCCGTACAAACAAGCGCAAGACGGCAGCGTCTCAACGTCATCACCACCGTCGATCGTGGTGCTTCCGTTCGAGAACCTCACCGACGACTCTCAGCAGGAAACCTTCGCCGACGGGATTACCGAGGACATCATCACCGACCTCTCGCGCCTGTCGGGCCTGCGGACCATTGCCGGTAATACGTCATCGACCTACAAGGGCAGGCACGTCCAACCGCAGGAGCTCAGGGCGGACCTGCAAGTGGATTTCGTCTTGGACGGAAGCGTCCGGCGGCAAGGTGATGTGCTGAGGATCAACGCCCAGCTCGTCGACGCCAGAACCGGATTCCGGAAGTGGGCGGTGCGCTATGATCGGCCGCTCAGCGAGGTGTTCGACGTTCAGGACGAAGTGACCGACAGCATCGTGGAGGCGCTCACGCTTCGGATCTCGGACCAGGAGAAACGGCGCTTGGCTCAGCGAAGCACCGGCAATCTGAGAGCCTACGACGCTTTTTTGGAGGGGCAACAATTATCCAAGCTCGGTACCCCGGAAGCCAACCAGCAGGCGCAGCATGCTTACCTCAGGGCGATCGAGCTCGACCCCTCCTATGGGCGCGCCTATGGCGCCTTGGCATTCACAATGACTGTCGCATTCCGCCGCGGTTGGACCGATACCCCCATCGAGACGCTCGCCCGAGCACTGGAGCTGGCAAAGAACGGCGTTGCGCTGGACGACTCGATTCCCCAGACACACTGGGCGCTCGGCTACGTGTATCTGATGCGCAAGGAGCTCGAAAGTGCCGAGGCCGCTGCGATGGAATCGCTTGCGGTCGCACCGAACTACGCGGACGGTTACGGGTTGCTCGCTCTCATCAACAACAATCTCGGAAACCCCGAGAAGGCGATTGAGCTGATAAACAGGGGGATGCAGCTGAATCCCTATTACACCTGGGACTATCCCTACAATCTCGGCCGCGCGTACTACACCTTGGGTCGCTACGAGGACGCGATATCGGCGCTGGAGAAGGCGCGGGAGCGCAACGAGAACGTCGCCCCCATCAAGCTGTACCTCATCGCCAGCTACGTGAGATCAGGTCGCGAGGGAGATGCCGAGTGGGAGGCGCAGGAGCTTCAGATGGTCAATCCCACGGAAACGATCTCGCATACCGAGAAGTCAATTCCGATTTCCGATCCGGAGCTCAGGAAGGCCTTCTTGGACGATCTTCGAGCGGCCGGATTGCCCGAGTAGCGCGGCGCCCCAAGAGGAGGCAGGGTCTCGCATCGTAACATCTCCCAGAACCACGCTCTGGTTTGTACCCCATAGCGCAGGGAGCAGGGTCCACAGGGAGCAGGGTCCAGGGGGCGAGGGTCAGTTCTCGCATCGTAGCAAGGGGGGAGAAGGAGGTCAGATTTTCCCTTTTGACTTCTGGCGGGAGCGTCGCACCCTGCCCCCTGGGCCACCCCCTATGCCCCTCGCACCACCGGTCTCGCTCGGCTCCCGAGAAGGACGGGGCAGGTCGCTCATTGCACATTGCCACCAGAGGTCCGCGCGGAGAAACTGGGGCCAGACTACGACATCGCGAACGTCGTTTCCGTTTGGACAGCTCTTTCGTCCGTGATGACCGGTTTCCGTCGCTGAGCTGCCACACTGCGGGGCACAGCGAGTGTCAGCTCTGGGTCGTACGCACGCGCCCAGGCTCAGCGTCCCGGTTGAATCGGCAGCGTAGAGCGGTCACCTGCACCTGACCCGTGGGCGGCCAAGTTCTCTACCGCAGGAGTATCGTGAGGTAGACATGCATCCGGCAGAGCGCCTCGTCTGAGTTCAGGAGAGCGCTCTAGTCTTGCGGGCAAACTCTATAAGAACCGCCCTCACCGCCGGTTATTGTCCATGGTTCACGCCGAGCCTCCCGCCGACCGTTCTAGGACTACCGGCCCGTCGTCCCAACCCGATCCACCCGATCGAAAAGCCTCCGGATGCACGAGGCCCTGTCCCCCGCGCACCCCATTACGTGGACCCTCCCGATGCACAAGGCGCCCTGCCTGCTCCCATTTACGTGAAGCCTCCCGATGCACAAGGCGTCCCGCCCACTCCCTTTTACGTCACGCCTCCCGATCGGGGATTATTGTTGCGGAGTCTCGCGAACAACGCCGAGGAGCCAGGCGACGCTACAAAGCGCACGCCGCCAGCCCCCTGACCCCGGGATGACCTTTACCCCGCCAGCGCCTTGGCCACCCGCTCCGCATACTTGCCCGGAAGATCCTGTTTCCAGGAATCGAGCAGTTGAAAACGCCCGGTCTCGCAGGTGACGTGCGGACCGATCGTAGGATGGGACGGCAGGGGCTTGCGCCAGACCTTGAAGCGGATGCACCCGGTCGCCCTCGGGTCGGCGTAGACCACGTAGTCATCCGTCTCATCGACCCATCCCCGCGTCTTTCCCTCGTCCACACAGCGGAACCCGAGTGCCTGTAGCCGCTCCTCGGCCCAGGCCAACTGGTCCGCGGAGCGCGGTTGATCGCCCAGCATCTGCTCGTCATAGAGCAAGGGCCCCCCTCCGGGTGCCAGGCGATAGCGCGTCTCGGTTCTGCGCCGCTTTGCCAGCACTTCTGGGCTGTCCCGCCGACCGAGGCGCAGTGGATCGTGCACGTGGTCATACAACAATCCGAGCACGACCTCCATGACGAAACACCGCGTCGCCTGATAGCTGCCCTCCAGATGGCGCCGCAGACCTTCAGGCAACGCAAACCCTGAACCACCCGTACTCCCCTCCTTACACAGCGGACACCAAACACGGACGTCGCCGCGCCGAGGATCGACAAAGGCCGTGTGCTCCGCCCGTTCAACCAGGACATCGATCACATCGTCGCGCCAGCGCTTCGCGTCGTCATCGGATTCGCAGCTGAGGTGACCGTCCAGCAGATTGACAATGTCGCTCGGCATCAACGCGAGCAACCCGCGCCGGGTCTTCCACACCAGGTTCTTGAGCTGCTTAATCTCCATTTCCGCCTGTTGCATATTCCGACCGCCAGTGACTGGCATACTGAGCCTCGTATCACACTTGAGCGCCAATCTGGCGACCGGTTATTCGGCCGTCGAACGCACGCTCCATGGATTCAGTATGCGTCCTGTTGATCGGTATTACTAGGCGGAGAATAATTAAAAGTAGGTCGATACGTTCGGTCAGCCGATCCGGTGTCAGTCGCCATTTCTGCTCATTGGACCGGAACCATGACGGTCGCGCATTCTGCTCCGCAAGACGGTTTGCCATTGTGCGTCTCTACTGCCTGGGGCCTTTGCCACAAATCCCATGATCAGGCGGATCAAAAGCCGCTCCCTCACGATCTTTATGCAAGCCGCGCCCCAATTCAGATTCCCTATAGTGACTCAGTCATGAGAAATGACGCACGACGCAATAACGCCGCCGTGCATTCACCCTCAACGATCTGGAGTCCTATCTGATGAACAACGTCTCGACTGTTACACCGCGAGTCCCACTGCACAGCTGTTCTCCAACTATGTGAACATGAGCGATTTGACGCAGCGTGAGATCGGAAGACTGGCGGGGTATCCACGCGCCAACATCATCACCATGTTCAAGACGGGAGACACCCGCATTCCGATCGAGAAGATCCCGGTGTTTGCCGAGATCCTCGGCATTGACCCCAAGCGCTTCCTGCGCGTGGCCCTTGAGGAGTATCACCCGAACGTTCTCGACGTGATCGATTCCCACTTTGGTCCGCAGGTGTCCAGGAACGAGCACGAGATCCTGCGCGAGATCCGCAAGCGCTCCAACGGCGTGGACCCCAAGCTCGTCACCCAGGCGCAACGCGATGCAATCGGAGCGTTGGTGGCAAGGCTGTTGAGCTGAGGGGCAACGGTGTCCGCGTCGAATTTGCCGGTAGGCGGAAAAGCCGCTGCGTCAGCGGGCTCAGCGGGCACTGGGCGGCGAACGGAGACAGTTCGGATTTTGACTGCCGAGCAATTGGCGCCAGCGTGTGAGGCGTCATGCGCTGCAGCCATTGATTTTACATTTTCTGCAAGAAACCGCTTGACATGGGCTGGCGAAAATGGTCGCGATATGTTGTTAGTAAACAACAACTTATCGAGGCCCTACGATGATCCGCGATCGCTTGACACAACTGATGGTGCACCTGACCGACAACACCGTGCTCGGGGAGTTGCTGACTCCGGTGCAGCATGCGCTTTCCTCAGTGCGTGGGGCCGCCGCGCTTGGGCGGGTGTTGAGCATGGCCGATTTCATTGCGCTGGGGGTGTTGCGTCACCTGCGAGGTATGACGACGCTGCGCGAGCAGGTGCAGACGTTGTTGCATCTCGACCCGGCGCAGGCGGCGCATGTGCCTCTGCCACGCTCGACCTGGTCGGATGCGCTGGCGGCAGGCTCGCGCTTGGCGATCCTCAAGCAGACGGTGGCGGGGCTCAATGCCCAGGCCGGTGCGACGCTGCCCGATCGCTTGGCCGGCATCCCCGGCTTGGGTGCGCGGGCAGTGGGCGCCATCGACGGGACCTATCAGCACGAGAGCGCGCACTTCAAACGGCGCACGCCCAAGCAGGGCGGCGAGGACAACGCCAAGGGACATGCGTTGTTGACCTTCTACAACCTGCGCACGGGCCTGCCCCAGGATGTCTTCGTGGAGACGCGTTCGCGCCACGAGACGCGACTGCTGCGCGATTATGATCGCGGCGCGCAGGCCATGACCCAGGTCAAGGGCATGCTGTGGCTGGTCGATCGCGCCTTCATCGACGCGTCCTTCTGGGATGCGAAGAAGGCCAAGCTCGCGAGCACCATGATCACGCGCATGAAGTCGAGTCTGCGCATCGACTCGACTGAAGGCCTGCCGATTGCCTCCGACCCCGCCAATGCCGGCGTGATGAAGGATCTGCGCATCACGCTCTCCAGCTCCCCCGAGCCGTGGCGCTTGATCACCTACCGCACGCGACGTGGTCATCGGGTGGAGTTCCTCACCAACGACTTCGATCTCCTGCCCGGTGTGATCGCCTTCCTGTACGCGCGGCGCTGGGACGAAGAGAAGTGCTTTGACACCTGGAAAAACGATTTCAGCCAAGCCAAAGCCTGGGGTAAGGGACCGGTGCGGTAAGTGTCAAGGTAGTTGTCGCATCAGTCATGCCGTACCCGCGTGCGGTTAGTGCTTCCCAGGGACAGGTTTTCCGGGATTGAGCAGGACGGAAGCCGGGGGTTGCCAGTTGCGCGTTGAGCTGGACCAGCGAGCCGGATGCGCGGCTCTGGCGGCTTGGTAGAGGGCGTCGCGTTGGGCCAGTAGATCGGTATCCTCGCGGCGATGGCGCTGGGCTGGGGTGACGAACTTCAGGGCGCTGTGGAGATGCTCGTCGTTGTACCAGCGGGTAAATTCAGCCACCCAGATGCGTGCCGCCTCGGGAGTCTCAAAGGGCTTGGTGGGGAAGTCCGGGCGGCCCTTGACGGTGTTGAACAACGACTCCGAGAACGGGTTATCGTTGCTCACCGCCGGGCGGCTAAAGGAGGGCACCACGCCCAGGCGCTGGAGGGTGGCGAGCATGGTGGCGCCCTTCATGGGCGCGCCATTATCCGAGTGCAGGACCAGCGCATCGGCGCGGACACCTTCGCGCAGGTGGGCCTTGTGAAAGACGCTGGCGGCGTGCTCAGCGGACTCCTCAGCGTAAACCTCCCAGCCGACGATCTTGCGGCTGTAGACGTCCATGATCAGGTAGAGATAGAAGAAGGCCCCGCGCACGGTGCTCGCCAGATAGGTGATATCCCAACTCCACACCTGATTGGGACCGGTGGCCTCGACGGGCTGCGGACGTACCCGGGCCGGGGCCTTGGGTCGGCCGCGGCGGGCGAGTTGGTCGGCGGCGCGCAGCACGCGGTAGAAGGTGGATTCCGAGGCGATGTAACGCCCCTGATCGGCCAAGGCCGGGACGATCTGATGCGGGCTGAGGTGGGCAAATTCCGGCTGGTTGGCCACCGTCAGGATCTCCCCCTGCTCCGCGGGCGAGAGGCGATTGGCCGGGGTGCGCACCGCCTCCGCGGCGCGGTGCTCCCGGCGGCGTGCGTCGCCCTTGACGGCGCCCTCCTGGCGCCAGCGCTGCAGGGTGCGCTCGGACAGTCCCAGCGCGGCGCAAGCAGGCGCCAGGCGAGCACCCTCGGCGCAGGTCTGGGCGATCGCCTCGCTCACCGCCATGCGCCGTGCTTGGGTGGGGGAGCGTCCTCTGACTCCTCCCAGATTGCCCGCACTTTTTTTTGGAGCACCAGCAACGCCGCCGCCTCGGCCAGGGCGCGGTCCTTGCGCTGCAACTCCCGGTTCAGGCGCTGGATTTGCTCACGCTCGGCGCGCTGTTCGGCCCGCTCTGTTTTGCTCGGCAGGGGAGCATTGGCTTGGCGGCAGGTATCCCGCCAGGCGATGATCTGCTCGGCAAAGAGCCCCTTGCGTCGGCAGTACGCGCCAAGCTCCAGCTCGTTGAGGGTCGCCGTCTCCACCACGACAGCGAACTTCTCCTCGCTGCTCAGCACACCCATGGGCGTCGCCGAGGTGGCCGGCCGGCGTGCCTGGCCACCGGCCTGGCGGCGCCAGCCGTAGAGGGTGTCGCGCGGGATGCCCGTGTCGCGCGCCAACTGCGGCACGCTGACGTTGTTCGGTGGCAGCATCTTCGCCACGGTGCTCTCTTTGAGTTCGGTCGAATAGGTCTTCAATGTTTGTCGCCTTGCTCGGGTCCCGGAGCGCTCGCGCCGCGCGCTGGGCCTCGGGTCAGTGATGCCCCATCCTCACACAAATCCTCCCAGGGGGAGACGACATCTATCCTGACACCTGGGGGGTGGCGATCGACAATCAGGTACGCCTGGCCATCGTGACCAGTGTCCTGGTCGCCGTTAGGAGTGTCGCGTGTCGCTCGTGAATCCGTCCGGGGGCTCCTGCCGCCGGACGGACTCGCTCCTTGGCGACAGCCTTTGGTGCCCCGGTGCGCCCCGCTCCGGGCGGCGGCTTCGGCACGACCTGCCCCCTGCGGGGGCGGTCGGCCTGCGCCACAGCCCTTCGACGGTGGCTTGACGCCGTGTCGGATGCGCTTTGCATGTTCCCTACGCAGCTTCGGGTCTCGCGCCCCTTCGCCACTCCGGGCCCACGCCCGCGCCGACGGCTACCGGGGACTACCGGCCTTCGCGTTCGCTCTCCCTGGCCGGCAGCGGGCGCTGCACGCAACCCTCGGGCTCGACGGCTTCAACGACGTGAAGGCGTTGCGCAAACAGGACAAGCGCCAAGCCGCGCCCACCGATCAACCCGATGGCACCGATCGCCCCGACTGGACCGTGCCGCTGTTTCGCTACACCTCCAAGGTGAGCCGCCAAGTCTTGCGCTTCTTTAAACACTGTTTTCTCAAACCGGCTTCATCAGCGCTCTATGAATGCGAGCTGCGGCCCATGTTGATGGCCTACCTGTGAAATGGACCGGACACCGTTGCTGAGGGGGTTAATCAGGAACGAGCCGGTCGGGGTGATGCCACGGATGGCGTCCGGCTCCGGTCACCGCACGCCTTGTGCTTCTCGAAGGTCAAGCCTCGTCCATCGTGGATGGTTGGGTGGAGACTTCTCCCTCAAATTCTTCCCTGAAAGCGCGACTTGACGTCGTTTGCGCGGCGGTTGACGTTCGATAGAAGTTTTTTGTGTGCCGGGTTCTGATAAATGACTTTGGCTTGACGTTCTCCCGGGGCAATAAACATCCGCCTATCTCAAACAAAAGCCAAGCGTCAAGCAGGTCCGGACTTGACGTTAGATTGACGCTCGATGCTGTCGAACAGAGGCGCCAAGTCACCAGTCAACCAATGTGGTCAGGGGCTGTTTTACTTGACGTTCGATTGACGCTCGGTTGACGAATATTCTCCCGCTTGGGCTCCGGCGACCAGGCGAGTGCCTGTCGAGGCCCTCAGTGGCGTGCGACTCTCGTAGGTCCACACCCGACCCACGGCAGTCGTTCGAGGCCAGCCTCTTGATTGTCCGCAAAGGACGCATTGCAGTCTCCCGCAGTCAACGCATTGAGCGGCTCTGATCGGCCAAGATCGATATAGAAGAGCTGAACCAGATTCGCAGCGAGGTGGGCAGCGCCTGGCGGAACTCGGATACATGCTGTGGATGAACGTGGTGTTTGCCAAGGATCCCGGGCTCATCCGAGGCACGCGCGCTGCGCAGAGCAGCGGCGCTTTAGATTCTCATTAGGCAGACTTAACCTCGTGTTTCACGTTTCGTGCTCTTTGGCTATCTGTTGTTTGCCAGTGTTTGCGGGTCGCCGGTGATAACCTTGGGTGGAACGTCCGTCGTGGTTTCGGTGACAGCCGCGCCAGCCACCATCATTGACGCACCGGGATGCAGGCTCTGGTGCACCGAGTTGCGAAACGACGCCGGTAGATAAACGCGTGCGGCCAAGTCAGAATCGAGTGGCCTTTTGTCGCCCCGGCGTGGCCCAGCACTCCAACCGCAATCCATCGGAGACCGGATGATCCGGCGCCCGCAATCGTCACATCGCCGTTCATCACTATGAAAACGTGAGTGCCCAGAGGCTCCCCGCGGTCATCGATCGTCAGGCGCGAGCGGCCGATCTCAATACCGCTTCGGAATACCAGCGCCCTCTGGTCGGCGCCGCCTATCAGGATGGACATCGGGCCTTGCGGGGATTACTCGGGCTGCCAACGGAAGCCCCCTTGTCTGGGTCGACAGGTGCAATGGCCGGGGGATGAGTCCCTCCTCGACGCCACGAATCGATGACGGGACGAAGGGCGCCGGCACGTGCGCCATTGAAGCCGCGGCGCTGCGGACCGTTAAGAGGCGCGTCTTCGACTCATTGCGCGGTGGGCGCGGCGCCTTGGTGGCAGTGGAATGGATAGGATCGCCACGGTGCCGCCTGCTGCCCCAGATCGCACGACGACTTTTCCGCCGAGGGGCTCGACACGTGCACGCAAGCTGAAAAGTCCGTATCCACCTTTGAGTGGTTCCTGAGCCGCCGGTTGGAGCGGGCAAGTGATCCCAATTCCATCGTCGCACACGGTCAGCCCGACGCTGTCGTCCGCGAACGCGAGCGTCACGTCGAAGCTTCTGGCGCGGGCATGGCGTCCGACGTTGTTGATGAATTCCCTGGCCCCATAGAACAGCAGCTCGGAACAGGGCTCCGGTAGCGGTATGACCTGCCCAGTCAGCCGGCAACAATGGGCCAGCTGCCAGCGCTGGCAGAGTTCGTCTGCAAGACCCTTGAGCGCGGGGACCAGACCGTCCTGACTCTGCACCGGAGAACACAGATTGCAGAGCAGCGAACGCAACTGCGCCATTGAGCTGTCCAATAGTGATTGGACCCGGCTCAGCGTATCGATGGAACCCTCCTGGACGGCCCGATCGATCAGGATGCGCGCCAGCACCAGATCCTGAATGGCAGTGTCGTGCAGTGCGTCCGCCAGGCGCCTACGCTCGCGCTCCGCGCCCAACGCCATCGCCGCGGCCTGTCCGGTGTCCATGGCTTCGAACCTCAACGCTTGCATAGGCCCCGTCCCCCGTTTCGATCTACCCAGCGCAGCGGATGAGTTGCTCCGACGTCGCGCTGCGCTTGTTGAGGAATCTGCCGACAATATCGGTCCGCTGAAATCCATGCGACCGAGGTGCTCACCGGGGTGGCAGTCCCACCCCGCCCCGCGCTGTATCTGGCACTCTTGAGGGGCGGCTGCGGTGTATCTGGGGCCGAGCCAACGCCGTAGAAAGCTCCCGAGAGCAAGGCACGGCATGGAAATGGACCAGCAGGTCCAGGAATACGGCCGTCCCTGGCCGCTGCAGGGGCTCAGCCGCCGGGGGGGGCCAGCTGCTCCATGACCTTATCCAGGCTGAAGCTCGCCGCCTTTTGCCGTGGCGGGAATTCCTTGAAGGTCTCGAGGAACTTGGCCACATAGGCCTGTGCCGGCACCAGTAGGTAGGCGCGGTCCAGTAGCCACTCGTAGTAGGAGTTGGAGGTGATGGTGGCGCGCTCGTAAGGGTCGCGACGCAGGTTGTAGATGAAGGGCACGCGCATGGGCACGAACGGCTGCTGCCACACCCGGAAGGTGCCGGCCACGGGCTGCTCCATGAACATGACCTTCCAGTCCCCGTAGCGCAGGGCGGTCAGGTCGCCGTCGTCGGAGAAGTAGAAGATCTCCTTGCGCGGGCTCTTGTCGGTCTCGCCGGTGAGCAGGGGCATGATGTTGTAGCCGTCCAGGTGCACCTTGTAGTCGCGGTTCAGCGCGTCGTTGTGGACACCGGACTTGAGCTCCTCCGTGACGTTCGGGTCGCCTGCGGCGGCCAGGAAGGTCGGGAACCAGTCCATGTGGTGGACGATCTCGTTGGTCCATTGACCCGGCTGGATGTGGCCCGGCCAGCGCACCATGGCGGGCACCCGCCAGCCGCCTTCCCAGTTGGTGTTCTTCTCGCCGCGGAAGGGGTTCCAGCCCGGCATCCGGCCAGGTGTTCATGTGCGGACCGTTGTCGGTGGAGTAGAAGACGATGGTGTTGTCGGCGATGCCCAGATCGTCCAGCGCCTTGAGGAACTTGCCGATGTGCTGGTCGTGCTCGACCATGCCGTCGGCGTACTCGTCCTGGCCTGAGATACCACGATTCTCGGCCTTGACGTGGGTGCGGAAGTGCATCCGCGTGCCGTTCCACCACACGAACCAGGGCTTGCCAGCGGCCTGCTGCTCCTTGATGAAGGCGATGGCGCGGTCGGAGGTCTCGTCATCGACGGTCTCCATGCGCTTCTTGGTCAGCGGCCCAGTGTCTTCGATCTTCTGGGTGCCGTCGGGCATGGCCCAGGAGTGGAGCACGCCGCGGGGGCCGAACTTCTTGCGGAAAGTCTGGCCGTCGGGCAGGACCATGTCGCCGGGGTAGTCCATGTTCTCCGGCTCCTCCTCGGCGTTGAGGTGGTAGAGGTTGCCAAAGAACTCGTCGAAGCCGTGATTGGTGGGCAGGTGCTCGTCGCGATCCCCCAGGTGGTTCTTGCCGAACTGGCCGGTGGCGTAGCCCATGTTCTTGAGCATCCCGGCGATGGTCGGGTCCTTGTCGCTCATCCCCTCCTTGGCACCCGGGCAGGCCGACCTTGGAGAGTCCCGAGCGGAACACGCTCTGGCCCATGATGAAGGAGGCGCGACCGGCGGTGCAGGACTGCTCGGCGTAGTAGTCGGTGAAGGTCATGCCCTCGTTGGCGATGCGGTCGATGTTGGGGGTCTGGTAGCCCACCAGCCCGTGAGTGTACGTGCTGATGTTGGATTGGCCGATGTCGTCGCCCCAGACGACCAGGATGTTGGGCTTGTCGGCGGCCGAGGCCGGGCCCACGAGCCCAAGCGTCGCCAACCCCAGAGCGAGCGCTGTCGCACTCAGGCGGGCGGAAAGCCCCGCCGTCATTAACCTTCTTCGCTTCATTGCCACTCCTCCTCTCGATTGATTTGATTGCAGCTCGAAAGACAGACCGGGACCGGCATATTCCATCTTGACGCCCAGCCGATTGAGAACACTCGTCCCTGCGAGTATGCGGTCCGTGGGCAATGGCCCCGGCCTGCGCGGCGATCTTACGTGCCGCGTCGAAGCGTCGCCAGTCGCCGCTCCAGAAATCGCGAGGCTCCAACGAGCCTCATCCCCAACTTCCGCCAGGCGCACCAACGCGTCGAGTGCCGCCGTCGTCGGCAAGACGCAACTCGGCCAGATCAAGGATCAGTGGCCTCCCCGCGGTCCCGCCGGCGCGCTCCAACTCGCTCAGAACCTCCCGGTAGAGCAGCCCGTCGATGCGCGGGAGGATCCCCTCCTCGGAAGCCGACTCTGCGATGCGAAAAGATGGTCCGCGAACGTATTCGATAGCATGCCGCAAGACAGTCTGGTGCGGTCAGTTGACGGCAGGGGTCAGCGCTGACGATGCGTCTGCTGACCTGCCTTGAGTAAACCTCAAAGCTTCAAGCGCTCGGTCTCGGACAGGGCGATGTCGAGCCGCTTTATACCCTCGTCGCCGGGCGTTGTTCAGGATCGAGAGTAACTACATGCCGAAGCGATGAATTTCAGTTAGGGCCGTTGCGCCCTGCCGTTTCCGGGCTATCCTCTTGTAGGTCTTTTGGATTTTCTGTCTGATACACGGTTTTCAGCGGACTTGCCCCAATGTTGGTTGTCGACGGATCCCGGGTGCCATGCGGGGCGTGGCGCGCGGACTCCGCCCCCTGAACCCGCTCAACAGCTGCCCTAACGCGAACAAGGTTGCCAAATGATGTCCCCTCGGCCCCTGATCGCGCTCCTTGCCGCCTTGATGCTCATCCCGCCCTTGGTCTGGTCGGCGGATGCGCCATCGCGCGACCCGGGCCTGTCCGTGGAGGCCCTCGCCGACCACCAGTGGGGCGCCGACATCGACGGCGGTGGCTCCTTTTCCTTGGACGAGACGGCGATACGGGTGAGCCTCTCACACGGCTTCACGAACGATGTACGGCTCGGGCTCAACCTGGGCTACGGGGAGACCTGGTACGACTTCAATCGAGCCGGCGCGGGGCTTGGCGCCCAGGCGCCCTGGTCGAGCATTCGGACCGCCCGGGTCGGGATTAGCCTGAACTCGCGCATCGGGGAGCGTTGGACCCTGTTCGCGGTACCAAGCCTGCGCTGGGCCGCGGAGCACGGGGCGTCCCTGGACGATGGGGCTTTCGGCGGGGTCATGGTCGCGGCGAGCTATCGGTTCAGCGACCGGCTGAGTATCGGCCCGGGATTCGGCGCCTTCGCGGAGATCGAGGACGACACCAGCGTGTTTCCCCTGCTCGCCGTGGACTGGCGCATCACCGACACTCTGAGCCTGCGCACCGGCGGGGGCCTGGCGGCCACCCGTGGCCCCGGGGTGCTCTTGGAGTGGCGGCCCTCGGAGCCATGGACCTTGAGTCTGGGCGCGCGCTACGAGAAGGAGCGCTTCCGGCTGGATGACCAGGGAGCTGCCGTCGATGGCGTGGGCCAGGACAGGTCGGTCCCCGTCTTCTTCGCCGCGACGCGGAACCTCGGTGGATCCGCGAGTCTCAGCCTGATCGCCGGGGCCAAGACGAGGGGCAACTTGCGCCTGGAGGATGCCCGCGGCAAGAAGATCGACGCGGCGGACTACGAAACGGCCCCGTTCGCAGGCGGAGCCTTCAAGCTACGCTTCTGAAGCGAGACCCACCGAGACCGCCACATGTGGCGATTCACCGGAAAGCACCGACCCGACTTCGCGGAGACACCCGGACCAGGCCGGGAGTCCGTCTGGGACTTCCCGCGGCCGCCGCGCATCGATCGGCCGGCCCGCAGGGTCGTTGTCAGCGCCGGGGGCCATGAGCTGGCCCGCACGGCCCGCCCCCTGAGGGTCTGCGAGACCGCCAGTCCGCCAACCTTCGCTGCCGGCCAGGGAGAGCGAACGCGAAGGCCGGTAGTCCCCGGTAGCCGTCGGCGCGGGCGTGGGCCCGGAGTGGCGAAGGGGCGCGAGACCCGAAGCTGCGTAGGGAACATGCAAAGCGCATCCGACACGGCGTCAAGCCACCGTCAAAGGGCTGTGGCGCAGGCCTTCCGCCCCCGCAGGGGGCAGGTCGTGCCGAAGCCGCGGCCCGGAGCGGGGCGCACCGGGGCACCAAAGGCTGTCGCCAAGGAGCGAGTCCGTCCGGCGGCAGGAGCCCCCGGACGGATTCACGAGCGACACGCGACACTCCTACTATATTTCCCCCAGCGACGTCGACTTGCAGCATTTGGTCGCGGCACCAGGACGGTCCCATTGCGAGTGGAAGGGGCGGCCCGGTACTGGGCACTCTCGAATCGGCCGGATGAACCCGCCGCCTGGAGCTATCCGGACCCGAGCCCAGCGTTCGCCGAGCTGCGCGATTGCATCGCCTTCTATCCGGGACGCGTTGAATGCACCCTCGACGGCGAGCTGGTACGGCCCCAGCCCGGGCACTTTATACGGCGGATGGATCACCGACCATCTCGCCGGGCCCTTTAAGGGCGGCCCGGGCACCGGGCACTGGTAGACTGTTGCGCCGGCGTCGGGCAACCAGCGAGAGGAGACGGCGCGCGTGTGGAAATGGATCCTCCTTCCGGCACTGGTGCTGATCGTGGTGCTGTCGATCGCCACCGCACGCCCCAAGCGGAAGGACGTGGGCGAGGATGGCGATGGCGACCGCTGAGTCGGGTCGGCCCTCGGCCGCTCGCCTCGGCGTGCCTTGTAGGTCAGGCGGGGCCTGGGATCAGATCGCGGTAGGCGTGCCAGGTTGCGTGGCCGATGACCGGGAGAGCCACCACGAGGCCGAGGTACAGGGGGGAGAGCCCGATGGCGATCACCGCCACGATCAGCCCGGCCCACAGGGTCATAGCCGGCCAGTTGCGCGCTACCGCGCGAACGCTGGTGCGGATCGCCGTCCAGCCGTCGACGTCGCGGTCGACCAGCATCGGGATGGAGATGGCGCTGATCGCGAAGGCCGCCCAGGCGAGCACGAAACCCACCAACAGGCTCGCGATGGCAAAGCCGCGACCCTCCTCGGAGAAGAACACGGTGTTGAAGAAACGCTCGAGCGTCGGATCAAAACCGGTGTAGAGCAGTGCGAACAGGACGAAGTTGGCCGCAATCCACACCTGGGCGATGATCGTCAACCCGGCGATAACCATCCCGAGCTGTCCTTGGTTGCCGCGCAGGGCCTCCAATGCCTGACAAAACTCAAGCTTGTTGCCCTTTTCGAGGTTCGCGCTCATCTGGACGAGCCCGAGACCAATGGCAGGGGCGAGCAGATAGAATCCAGCGACCAGGAAGGGCACCAGGAAGCCGTAGCCCTCCCAAGTCAGGGTCAGCGTGATCAACAGGCTGAACAGCACAACCGCCCCACCGTAGACGAGGCTATAGGGCCGCGCCGCGATTGTGTCCCGCCAACCGAGCGCCAGCCAGCGCAGCGGTCGGGTCAGGGGGATCCGGTGGATCGGGATATCCTGTTCGTTAAGGTTGCTTCCGGGAGCCGCCGTCTCCATCGGTCAGTCCTCTGGTCGTCTCGTTATCGGACTCGTCCTGGCCGTTGTGTCGGCGCCGGCTGGTCAGTTCTTCATAGGTTTGGAGAGGGTAAAGGCGCCGCGTATATCGCCGATGGTGAACCCACGCGCTTCGTCATTGGGATAACGCTTGTTCAATGCCGCTATGACCTCGGGTGTGATGGCGGTGCCATGGCACGCCAGGCAGACCTCTCCGGTGGGGATCGCCTTCATGAGACGGAATGACTGGCCGGATTCGGTTTCGACCACCTCGGCGAAGGCCATCTTATCCAGTGCCTCGCCGCCCGCCTTGCGCGCCTCGAACTGCTCGAGCGCGCCACGCTCCCATTCGTCGGGGGCGTTCTGCGGATTGCGGGTCTTCAGACTGGTGCGACCGACGCTCCATCCAGATTGCTCCGACAGGTCTGCGGCAATCGCCGGGGCGCGCTCCTGGCAGACGGCGATCGCCTTGACCGGCCCGCCCTCCTTGATCGCGGCCTGAAGCTCGCCCTGTAGCTGGGTGGCAAAGGACTTGATGATCCCTTTGGCCTCCTCCGCGTTCGGGTTTGCCGCGTCCTCGGCAAACAAGGAGCCCGCAACCAGCAATGCGGGCGTGACGCCAAGCAGGGCGATCTTGTGCATGTGACAGTTCCTACCAAAGCCGTGAATCGTGCGGCTCGATATACCGTTCGCGTACGTCGACTTCAAGAAGTAGCCGACGAGGCACCGGCGGCGGCTGTCATTGTCGCGCCACAAGATGGGCGCCACGGTCTGTCGAGGAATAGTCTGACCTCGCACAGCAATACTCTTTGCTAAATGATTGATAACGAATATGTTAATGATGCTTAACGGGCAGCGCTCAGGGGCGAGATCAAGCAAGGGGTCGAGATCACGCCTACACGGACGCCTTTGCCCGCGGGAGCGACCTCGTACAAAATTGCGACGGCACCCCCCTTGCCTCGAGGCGACCAATTCGCCTCGAATTCACGGGAGCCCGCCCTCGACGGGCAGTATGGCAGACGCGAGCACGGGGCAGCAGGTCTTGCGCCTTATCCGGAGAAGCCGTCACAGAAGGTCGACCGCGGACGAAGTGCTGGAGCACGGCGGCTTCGGCCTTGGGACCTTCGATGCCGCAGATGGAGAAATGATGGTGCTCGATGGAATCGTCTATCAGGCGATCTTCGACGGTTCCATAAACGTCATGCCGCCCTCGGCCGGCACTCCGTTCATGGCGGTCACAGATTTTGTACCCGATCGTGTGCTTGATGCACCGGAGTTGCAGAGCTACACGGCGTTCTCAGAATGGCTCGAAGGTCATCTGCCGAGCAGGAACATCGCCTATGCCGTGCGGGTGGATGGTCGCTTCGCGAACATCACCTTTCGCAGCGTCGCGCGCCAGCAGAGACTCTATCCGCCGCTGGTGGAAGTCACGCGGAATCAAGCCGTTTTCAAGCGCAAAGAGGTCGACGGCACACTGATGGGCTTCTGGTGCCCCGCCTTCATGAACGGCGTTAACGTGGCTGGCTTGCATCTGCACTTTCTCTCCGCGGACCGGAGTGACGGCGGGCATGTGCTGGACCTGTCGCTGACCACGGCAAAGGTCGGCGTCGATGACACCAATGGCTGGGACGTGCAGTTGCCAATGGTCCCGGCGTACCTGAATGCCGATCTCGGCGCCGATAACGGCGGCGATTTGCAGAGTGCAGAGCAGGGGAACGCTGTTCCCGATGCATCGGCGCACTGACAAACTCGCTGAAGGCGCGGGAGAGACTGCGCCGTCTCCCACCGCTGTCAGGCGCGGCTCCACTTTCTGGCGCTCTTTCGGCCCTGGATTGCTCTGGGCTGGCGCGTCGATTGGCGTATCGCATCTGGTTCAATCGACCCGCGCTGGCGCCCTGGCCGGGTTCGGACTCGCCGGGTTCATCCTGCTGGCCTTGGTACTGAAGTATCCGTTCTTCGAGTTCGGCCCCAGGTATGCCGCCGCTACGGGTCAAAGCCTCGTTGAGGGTTATCGCCGCATCGGCGTCTGGGCGCTTTGGCTCTACCTGTTCATCACCCTCGCCACCGCGCTGATCGTGCAGGTGGCCGTGGTGATGTTCACCGCCTATCTGTTGAACATCGCCTTCGGAATCCACTTGCCGCTCGCGCTCACGGGAGGAGCAATCTGCCTAGCGGCTGTACTGATGCTCTGGCTCGGTCGCTATCGGCTGCTGGATGCGTCGATGAAGGTGGTCATGGCGCTGCTGGCCGTCTCGACGCTTGTCGCCGCCGTCGCCACGCTGCCGATCGCGGATTACACGACATTTGATCCCCTGCCGCGGTTCGATCCCAACATCGTCGAGCTTGGCTTCCTGCTCGCGCTGATGGGATGGATGCCGACGGCTATCGATTTGTCCGTCTGGAGCTCGCTCTGGACACTGGCAAAAGACCGATCCGAAGGCAGCCGTTCGTCCGTCGCGAGCGCCCGCCTCGATTTCAATATCGGCTACGTCGGCACCGGCATCCTCGCGTTTGCGTTTCTCGCGCTCGGCGCCACCGTGATGCATGGGGCGGGTATCGCCTTCGACCCGAGCGGCCCGCTGTTCGCGGGGCAGTTGCTCGACCTCTACGCGGAGACGCTGGGAGATTGGGCCAAGCCGATCGTGCTCATCGCACTGCTCACAACCATGATCTCCACGTCGATTACCGTCATCGATGGGTTTCCCAGGGCCATCGACCGGTCGATTCGGGTGCTGAGCCAAACGCGGCCCGGCCCGATCGACGATATCGGACGCACCTACTGGATCGCCCTTATCCTGCTTGCGGTGCTGACGGTCATCGTGCTGCAGCAATTCCTCGGCAACCTCACCAGCATGGTCGATTTCGCCGCCACGCTGTCATTCATCACCGCGCCAATACTGGGTTACCTGAACCTACGCGCCGTGAATTCAGACGAGATGCCGCTGCAAGAGCGACCTGGCAGGGCGATGATGCTGTTCTCTTACGCTGGCCTCATCCTGCTGACTGCCTTCGCCGGGTTTTACCTGATATCTCGGCTTCTTTAGGTGGGTCGCAGCGCCGTTGCTCAGTGACGGTAGAGCTTGCCGAGAAACCGCTTTCCGAACCCGCTACTGCGCCCCAAGCAAGCGACCAACCGGCGCAACCTCAACGCGCTCATCCGACACCGGCCCGAGCAGTACCGGCGGGTCGAGCGTTTGGCCTCCACTCGCTTGCCGCACATGGCGCACTTCACGAAGTGCTAACATTTCCTTACGTCTCATGATCTTTGCAGGGCGCCGAGGTAGGTTGAGCGCAACTTTCGCCTTGCCCTCGGGTGTCTTTGGCCCGGTGCTCATCCCCCCGTGTAGGGGGCGGCGCCCGTTCGAGTAGATGTCTAGCCGCTTGCAAGGGGTGTCCTTGCGGGTTCTGGCCTCACATGCGTCTTCCATCGGCGCCAGCCCATCGATACCGTCCGTTGGGATTTGCTGAGACCTAACCAGCGTTCGCGGCCCGAGCCATGAGGCGGGCATGAGGAAGCGAACGCAAGGTCTTGAGGCAGGTGACGTCCAAAGGTAGCAATTGTCTGCGTGTTCTGCGCGGGCTTGTTCAACCCAGATGCTCCACCAGGTGATGATCAAAGATACGACCTTCCTTCTTGGCCTTGCGGTGACGACCCTGGTTCTCTCGTCCTGTGCGACGCGCCAGATTCCCGATACCGCGCTGGCCACATCGAGTCCAATGGCGCGGGCTCTCCTGGAAGAAGCCAGGGAAGCCCATGGCGGAGCGGCCTTTGACCAGATTCGAGACATCAGCGTGCGTTACGATGGCACGTGGGGAAAGGTGGCGGCGCGAGTTCAGTCCGTACTCGTGGATCCGTCGTTTCGCCAGGGATCCGAGGAGCGCCTGATCCTCAGCACTGGTCTCGTCGCGCAGCGCCATGAGGGACCGGGCGGAGAAAAGTGGGTGCGGCGGGGAAGCGGCGAGGACGTGGTGGTGGTTTACAACGGGGACAGGGCGACGGACGACGAAGTGCTGCAGGCGGCCGCTCTGGTGGCGGACGCCTACACGATGTTTCTGCTGGGGCCCTTCTATTTTGATCGGTCGGGGGTGGTTCTCGATGTCCTGGGTGAAGGGGAGGTCGACGGGTCCGTGTGCGACGAGGTCCTGGCGGTTTTACGTCCGGGCTTCGGAAAGTCGGAGGAGGATCGGGTGGTGCTGTCGCTCGATCGTTCGACACGACAATTGCGGCGCATTCGCATGACGCTCTTTGGCTTGGCGAGTACGGCCGGCGCAGAGGTCGACATCACCTTCAGTCAGTTCCAAAGGGTCGGAGGCATGCTCTGGCCGACGGACTTCGTGGAGCGGATCCGAGTTCCCTTCGAAGCCCACGCCCATCACTGGCAATTGCTCGGGATCGATTTCAATCGAGGGCTTCGGCCTGGCGATCTCGGCGAAGAAGGCTGGAGTGGGGCTGCTTTGCCTCCCGCGGCGACACTCCCCTAACTGGCACCTTTGGGAGGGAAGGCACGCATTCGTCCGAGGTAGAGTCCTCCCGCCAGGAAGAATCCTACGAACCAGGTGGTCGGGAGTTCGAATCTCTCCTGGCGCGCCATTCCACGGATAAACGGATAGATATTCAACCACCCGAGACCGAGTACTGGGTCGATCTTAGCCCAAGTTTGACATCGGCGTTGGCAGAATCTCTATAAATCAGTAAGTTGGCCTGTGGATAAGTGCCGTTATGGCACTACACGGTTATTTGGCGAATGCTACGCGATGGTTTTCTCGGTTCGCCCAGGTCGGTCGCTGATGCCCAGTGCGTCATAGATGACCTGCTGACGGGGCTCAGCACGGGTGGCCTTGCGAATGTGAACCGTCTTGCCGTCGGCGCGTTTGAGCGTGACGGTGACACGATCCTGGCCGGCGAGCTCGCGGCGTATGCCCTCCCAGCTCAAATGGATCCCGGCGGCCTTGAGTTGAAAACGAATTGTATGCACGAGGTGGTAGGCGAGCACGGAGATGAACAGGTGCCCGCTCACCCGATCGGTCTTGCGATGGAAGATGGGCCGCAGACCAAGCTCGGATTTCAGACAGCGGAAGACCGCCTCCAGATCGGTGAGCATGGTATAGGTCCGCCACAGGGTGGCTTCGTCCCAGTCCTGTTCGTTGGTGCGCAGGCAATAGACACCGGGGAGGGTCTCCGCGATGGGTGTGGTGCGCTGCCAATGAATCGCGGTGGCCTTGCCACTGCTGGCGTCCTGCTCGACGCTGACCTCATAGTATTGCGCCGCCCGTGAATCTTTCTCGCGCAGGCGGCCAAGGCGCTCCAAGACCTTCTCGTAACGCTTGACGGACCCCTTCTTGTGCAAACCCGCGGCGAGCTTCTCCAAGGCGGCCTCAAAGCGCTTGGCAAACAGCTCGGCAATGCCACGATCCTTTTTCTCGCGCTCGGAGGAGTGGCAGTAGAGCTCCACCTCGCCGGTGTCGGCGTTGACCACGCGCTGGGCGCGGATGCTCAGCTCGCCGTCCTGCGTGATCAGCACCGCGGCATCGGGGTCGAATTGGCGTTGGCGTTTTCGGCTGACCACCAGATAGCGGTAGCCGTTCTCCACCAGCCAGGCGATGTTCTCCTCGGTGGCGATTCCGGCATCGAGCACCACTGTTGGAGCCATGTCCGTGTGCCCTGAAGCCAGCTTGTCGATCATCCGTGAGAGGGTCTTGGGCTCGCTGACGTTGCCGGCAAAGATCTCGCTGCGTTTGGGAAAGCCGCTGGCGTCGAGCACCAGCGCCAAGGTCACCAGGGGGCAATCCGAGCGCTTCTCCTTGGACTTGCCCAAGGCCGCGTTGGCATTGCCCCGCCCCGTACCTTCGCAATAGGTATTGGTGAGGTCATAGAGGGTGATGACCTCCTCGAAGTCGAACAGGGTGCGCTCCTGCTCGTACAAGAACCCCTCCAGCGCCGCCTTGTGCCTGAGCAACTGATCGGAGATCCGATACAGTGCCTTCAGCTCCAGCCCCGAGAAGTCATAGTCGATCAGCTCGCCCAGTGCGCTGTGCTGTTGCAGCCAGTGGTAGGTGGCAAGCTCGCTGCCGGGGGCGGCCATGCGCGCAACCAGGGTACCGATGGCGGCCGCCTGCTGCGGCCCATTGAACCCCAAGGCGACGAGCTTCGCATCCAAGCCGACTTCTCGTAAGGCTTCCAATGCGACGTGCTCGATGGCGACGCTGCGCGGACGCAGCAGCTCCAGGCTGTCGACATCGACGCTCTGATAATCCGCCGCCTCGCACGAGCGGCCTTCATCCACGCTGGCCCGGCTGCGGATCAGCTGCGCCGCATAGCGTTGCGCCGCCTCTTCCCATTGCGTATCCAGATACGCGGGCATCAGGTCCTGTTGCCCGCCAACCAGGTGTTCGATGCGCTGGACCAAAGCGCCCCACTGCGCGCGCGGGACCTCGAAATGCCGCCCAAGGTTCAGCAGCGTGCGCTGGCGTACCTGTTTGCCTTCCCGGATCGACTCCACCAGCCGGTAGGTGTAGTAAGGCTCCCCCGTCTGCCGGCTCTTGATCGTGGTACGGCGGATATACATGTCGCAACCGTAGCCAGTCCTGCCGAGAATAGCAATGGGAGCATAGCCGATTATGGCACTACTTTCGACATTTCTGAGCTGACCTCATGAAGATCAGAGGGTTGCTGTACGTAACGCAGCAAATAACCGCCTTATATCATGGGGTCAGAGTAAAGATGGGTTAGGCGAGTTTGTGGCTGAGGCGGGCGGTCTGGAAGTCGGATGGGACGCCCAGCGAGACCGGTGGCGGGGTGTGCAGAGAGCGCGCGTGACGAACGGCCCCGATGGGCAGTGCCCCGGCACGACCGGGATTGTCCGCCGCATACGCGGCGTGCGGTGTAGCGCTTACCAGAAAAGGCGCTGATCGAACTCGAGCTCCGGTGCGGGTTGCGCCAGCGTGTCCCAGTCCGGGAGCGGTTCGAGCAGATCACCCCAGGCGGGCGGACCGCGTGCCGGGGCAATCCGCGGGGGTTTGGCCGGCTCGCCGAGGCGGGTGAGGATGCGCTGCACTGGGGAGGCAACAGTGATGAAGGCGACAATGGGCGCAACGTCCGCTGTCGCTTGCACTGCTACCGCTGCCGGCCGCAGGGGTGCTGTCAGCTCAGGGCCGAGAAGAGCCTTGCGAGAGATCACGCCCGAGCGACCGCAAAGCAGCCAAATCCGGCCGCTCGGCCGACAACAAGCGGAGACAGCTACCCTGGAGAAACCGGCCACCGGGCGAGCAGCCCACGCTACGTCGAGGCCCGAGCCCGGGGACTCACGTTTTCAACGTGATTTCCGCTGAACAGCCTCTCCCCCTTGCTCCCCGCACGGAGCCCGTCGGATACTTCGTTCTGGATAAAAAGGCCAAATTGCCTGTTTTCCCGGCCTGTTTATCCGATCGGGGTTTCTGCAAGTGCTTGTTCCAAAGATCCTCGCCGGCGCCGATCCCAAGATAGCACGCTGGGGAAACGGGCAAATTGGCCTGCTATATCTAGTTCGGCGATAGAAACAATGTCATCTGAGGAAAAGAAGAACTTAGAGTCAATTCCAACGGTGTCCGGTCCATTTCACACCTAAATGCTGCAAGCGCTGAATACAGGATGCGTAGAATGGTAACCTTCTCAGTACATTAGAGCCGCATTGGGTTCGCCTTGAGGAGTCACCGTTTCGATGAGCAAACCGACCGCAAAGAGAGCCGGATCGGCCCGGGGTGCGTCGCCGAAGATCCGGCTGGAAGACGCAGGACGTGGCATGAGCAGCCAAGCCGGGCTGGTGCCGGTGGTCAAGTTTCTCGACGCCCTGGGCTTCGGCGGCCTGTTCGGTCATCACGTTGAGCACACGCGCGCGGCGAACGCCCTCTACCAACTCGGCGACGCCGCGTTCCTGGTGGTGGTGGGCTTGATCGGCGGGGCGCGCAGCCTCAGTCAGTGCATGGCGCTGTGGTCCGACGAGGTGCTGCGCCGGGTAGCCGGTTGGCAGCGCCTGCCCGATCAGAGCACGCTCGGGCGGGTGTTTAAGGAGGTGCGCGAGCGGCATGTCAGCGGCCTGGAGACGCTGGTCCATGCGCTGCGCCAGCGGGTGTGGGCCCGCGCCCTGCGCGCCGGGCGCTCGCATCTGGCCACGCAGTGCCAAAAATGGATCGATGCCGACTCCACGGTCAAGACTGTCTACGGTCGCCAGCAAGGGACGGCCAAGGGCTACAACCCCCACAAACGCGGCGCGCGTTCCTATCATCCGTTGCTCGCCTTCTGCAGCGACACCAAAGAGATCGTACAGGCGTGGTTGCGCACCGGCAGCGCCTACACCAGCAATGGCATGGTGGCGTTCATGCAGCAACTGCTCGCCCAGTTCCCGGCGCATCATCGCCTGATTCTGCGCGCCGACAGCGGCTTCTTCGACGGCGCCTTGCTCGACCTGCTCGACGCCCGCGGTCACGGCTACCTGATCAAGGTCAAGATGAGGAACCTCGCCCAGCTGCTCGGCCAACAGCGCTGGACCCCGATCCACCGGCGCCGCGGCTGGGAGCAATGTGAATTCTCTCACCGAGCCGGCGGGTGGAGCCGTGAGCGGTTCTTCCTCGCGGTGCGCTGCCCGCAAGCGCGCGATGCCGATCACCCCCAAGGCGAGCTGCTCGAGCTGGAGTGCTATGACTGCTTCTGCTACGTGAGCACCGAGCCGCTGAGCCCGTGGCTCGCCCATCGCACCTATGGTCAACGCGCCACCTCCGAGACCTGGATCGAGGAGGCCAAGAGCCAAATGGGCCTGGCCCACCTGAAGACCGTCCACTTCCTGGCCAACGCCGCGTTGTTCCAGTGCGCGGTCCTCGCCTATAACACCCTGCGCTGGATGGCCCTGCTCAGCGGCAACGCCCAGCTCAAGCGCTGGGAGCCGCAGAGCATCCGTCTGTTCCTGATTCGCGTGGCGGGGAAACTCCTGACCGGCGCCAATCAGTTGCGCATCAAGCTCGCGCGCCAGCACCTGCATGCCCGGGTCTGGGAGGACTGGTTGGCATTGAGCCAACCGCTCTAAGTCCTTCCAATGCTCCAAGGCGAAGTGATCGCCGGCCTGATCGTCCAGGTCGGCGGGCCCTGTTTGGAGCGGCATCCGCGCTGGCGCTTCCGGCCCCAATCCGGCCCGCCAAAGCGACCGCGGGAGGTGGCTGCGGCGGCGATTCGGTCATCCGCCCGGCAATTGTCGCCCCCGCTATCGCCCATTAATCAGACCCCTTTGTTCTGGTCGTCGCGCTCAGAGCGCACTTGCAAAATCTAGGTCACAGGTAGGCCATCAACATGGGCCGCAGCTCGCGTTCATAGAGCGCTGATGAAGCCGGTTTGAGAAAACAGTGTTTAAAGAAGCGCAAGACTTGGCGGCTAACCCTTGAGGTGTAGCGAAACAGCGGCACGGTCCAGTCGGGGCGATCAGTGCCATCGGGTTGATCGGTGCCATCGGGTTGATCGGTGGGCGCGGCTTGGCGCTTGTCCTGTTTGCGCAACGCCTTCACGTCGTTGAAGCCGTCGAGCCCGAGGGTTGCGTGCAGCGCCAGGGCGACCAGGACACTGGTCACGATGGCCAGGCGTACCTGATTGTCGATCGCCACCGGTCCCTTACCCCAGGCGTAACCGTTCAGACCCTCCCCTGTTAGAACAGCGAGGAGCGAGACAAATCTGAAGTAGCATGGCAAGATCACGCCGCAAGCAACGCCGACGGGTAGCCGTCGGCTTCAAGCCGACTGACCGGACCATGCAACTGTCTCGGCACGACCTGGTGCAGCTCGATGAGGCCTACCTGGCGGGGTTGCCGGAAGGTTCGCTGCGCGCGCTGTCGGTGAAGCTGCTGGCGGATCTCAAAGAGGCGCTCGAGCGGCTGGATCAAAACCCGAGCAACAGCTCGCGCCCGCCGAGCAGCCGAGCGCCCTGGGAGGGCGCGGGTTCGCAGCGGCAAGAGACGCCGGGGCAGGACGCCGAGGAGTCGCCGGCCGGGGACAGCCCGGAGCCAGCGCCGCCGGCGCCGGGTGAGGTGCCCGAGGTGCAGCCACCGAAGCAAGAGGAGCCGCGCCGCCCGGGGCAGCGACCCGGTGCACCCGGGCATGGGCGCACCCAGTGCCTGGAGGTCCATGAGGAGCGCCACCATCATCCTGAGGTGTGCGCCATCTGTGGTGCCCCCCTGGGTGAGGGGCACCCCGAGCGCACGGCCAGCGCCCATTACGTCATCGACCTGGAACTGCCCGAGAGCGGGCGTTGCGGCCTGGAGGTGGTGCAGCGCAAGCACCTCTATCACGCCCGCCAGTGTGCCTGCGGGCACTGGACCTGCGCCGAGCCGGCCACGGCCGGGGAGGAAGCGGGCTGGCGCGTCGCCTTGAGCGAGCGTCACTTGGCCGGTCCGCAGCTGGTGGCGTTGATCTGTGCCTTGTCGCTGCGCCTGCGCCTCTCGCGCCGGCGTGTCCAAGAATTCCTCGCCGACTGGTTGGGCCTCGCGCTCAGTGCCGCCACCATCAATCAATGCCTGCACGAGGCTGGGCGGGCGTTGACCCCGGTGCTCGAGGAACAGTTGCTCGCCGAGGTGCGTGCCAGCGACCTGCTGCATGCCGATGAGACCAGTTGGAAGGAGCATGGAAAACTGCTGTGGCTGTGGGTCTTCACCAGCGCCACCACCACGGTGTTCCTGATCGGGCGCCGCTCCCAGGAGCTGCTGCACAGCGCGCTCGGGGCCGTCCTGCAGGGTTGGCTGATGAGCGATGGTTACTGGGCCTACCGCGACTACGCCAACCGCTTGCGCTGCCTGACCCACCTGCTGCGTAAGGCCCGCGGTCTGGAAGAGAGCCTGGATGGCCAGGCCCAGCGCTTCGGACGGGCCCTGCGGGGCCACATCGAAGGGGTCATGGCCGCCGTCTACGCCGCCCGCGAAGGCCCCCCGCCCATCCCGCTGCGCCAGCAACACGCCGCGGCACTCAACGCCCTCTTTGCGCTGTGCCTCCAGCACGCCCAGGCGCGCCACGCCAAGACCGCGGCGCTCGCCCGCGAGCTGCTCAACGACTGGGACACCTTTTGGGTGGTGCTTGATCATCCCGAGTTGCCGCTGACCAACAACGCCGCCGAGCGGGCGCTGCGCCACTGGGTGATCGCCCGGCGCCTGAGCTACGGCACCCGCAACGCCCAGGGCTCGCGTGCCTTCACCGCGCTGGCCAGCGTCATCGAGACCTGCCGCCAGCGCGGGCTCTCGCCCTGGGACTACATCGCCAAGGCGCTGCGCGAGCGCCGCCGCGGCAACCCCGCCCCACCGCTGCCGGCGGCCGTCGCTGCGTAACAAGATCAGCATGGCAGGCGGGGTTTCAGTGGCGGAGGGTCTGAACGCTTACGAACGAAGCACGTTTGACCGCTATGGGTCGATTACGGACCTTGCCTCCACCTTTGACGCGGTGTGGCAATGTGGGGAAATGCCGGTGGCGAGGTGGGCGAATCTTAGAAATTCGTGAAACACTGGGTCCGACCGACCCGCCCGGTTTCCCAGACGGACCGATCAGACCCCAGTGCTCAGGCGGCGGCCCCTACGAGCAACCGCTCGGCTACACCGAACAGTTCCCGCTTGAGGTTCTTCGCCTCCGTCACCTCGATGGCAGTGGGGAACAGGTGGCGTACGTCGATGCCGATGCCCACCCCGACCGTCTCGATCCCCGCCTGGCGGCAGAGCGCCAGGAGCCGCAACACCTCGGGCGGGTTGTCCGGCTCACCGTCGGTGAGGACCACCACCATCCGCCGCTCCTCACGACAGGCGAGGAGATCGGGGGCGGCATACCACAGGGCCTGCACCATCGGCGTCCCGCCCCGTGGCGCCTGAATGAATGCCCCGGCACACGCCCGTGGTGACTGGCCGGGCCTGACCATCCTGGTCACCCGGTCGGGCCGTCCCGCTCTCCCGGGAAACGCGGTGACGGCCACCGTCACACCGGCAATCCCGTCGAGCGCCAGCGCCAGGGCGAGCGCCGACTCCAGCGCGCTCTCGGTGCGTGTCGTGACCGAGCCATCGCCGCGATGGACCGCCGCGGCCATCGACCCCGACAGATCCACCAGCAGGTGGACCGCGGTGTTGGGGGCGACGCGGTGGGCCTTGCGCGCAAAGATGCGCTCATCGGCCACCGCCACGCGATGGAGCCGCCTCGTGTCCAACCGCCGTCCACGTGCGCACCGGCCGCGGGCGATCCATGCGGCTGGCCTGCACCAGTCCCTGCAGACGGGCGCTCAACCGTGCCGATTCCGCCTGGACCCTGCCCAACAGGCGCATCCCGGCGAGCGCGTCGCCGCCATACTCCTCGGGCAGCGGCAGCCGGGTCTCACTGGTCGAGCCCGGCTGAGCGCCGAGCAGCTTGCCGACCTCGGTGAACAGGTCTCCAGCGCAGTCGCCCGAGCCTGCCGAGAGCACAGCGGCAAGAGCATCCCGTTGACTGAAGCCGTCGGCATCCCCGGCGGAACCACCCCCGACGTCGTCGCCCGAATCCGTGGCGCCCGGCGAGTCCGTCCCGTCACCGGTATCCGGCTGAGACGCTGACGCTTTCGGATCGCCGCCATTCGCCCCAGGGTTCGAAGCACCCGTCGCCGGTTGGCCTGCACTGCTTACCTGGGAAGATGTCCCATCCCTCTGTTCGCTGTCCGCGCTGGAACTTTGGCCAGTCGGATCCTGTTCGCCAGACCCACCTGTCCGTCCCGACCCGTTCCTGGGCGGATCCTTGGCCTCCTCCTCGATCAGGCGCCGGATGCGCCGGGCCAGGTCGACCGACTCGGCGGTGCTGGTCAGGCGCGGCACTTCATCCATGAGCGTCCGCAGACGCGCAGTGAACGCAACGGGAAAGACCTGCCGCAGCGTCCCGGCCGCCTTGCGGGCCTGCACCTCCAGGACGTCCTGTCCCAACACCTCCCGGCGCAGGGCGAGCAGCAGATAGGCTGCCAGCACCTGGGCCGGGTGATCGCCGGGCTCGGGGGCCGACAGCCGGCCCTCGGCCAGCATCCGACCCAGCACCGTGGCGATGGTCGCCCGGGTGCCGGGGTAGGGGCGGGCGAGCTCCCGCTCGATGCGCACGTCCTCGATGCGGTTCTGCAGGGTTTCCTGCAGCGGTCCTTCGCGGGCCGCCTCGCCGTACACCCCGAAGTCGGTGTAGCGCACATGGGCGGCCTCGTGGGCCAGGTAGCCCCAGGCCAGGTCACGGCTGGCCGGGTCGTCCGGCACAGCGGGGATCTGGATGTGCCGACCATCGGTGCGGGCCTCATGTCCGCCCACCCCGACCTCGACGCCGAACTTCCGGCCCAGTGCCGCCGCTACGATGGGCAGGGCGTTTCTCAACCTGTGGTACATGGTGTGCTCCTTGAACGAGGGGCGCACCACTGCCCCAACCGGGGAAAGGGGCGCCCCGGTTGGGGAAGGAGGACCGCATGCGGCGGTCCTGGTCATCGATCAGAAGTAGAAGGACGCCTGTTCCTTTGGCCGCCCTTCGCCCCGGTTCCAATCGGCAGTCGCCTCCTCGGGCTCCTCGTCGCCGAGCGGGCCGCCGAAGGACCATTCGCATTCATCGTCTTCGTCCTCACCCTCATCCGGCGCTTCAGCCGGTGAGGGGATCAGCTCCTGCAGCGCCAGGATGCCGGCGCCGTGATCGCTCATCCGCTGCGGGTCGGAGACCAGCAGCATCAGCCCGAAGCCCTCGTTGAAGAGGGCGCCCGCAATGGACCCCTTGGTCGGCACCCGCGCGAGCCAGTCCTCCAGACTGTCCAGCACCGGCTGGACCCGGTAGTCCACGAAGGCGAGACAGCCGAGCTTCTCGCGGATGCGCCGGAAGGTGGACAGGGCCCGCTGGGACAGCCCATCCTTGCCGGTGAAGCTCCGATCGAGCTCGCGGGCGGTCCGGGCCACCTCACCGAAGAGCGTGTCGCCCAGTCCCTGCACCTGCTCCGCCAGACTGCCCGCGACTTCCGCCGGGGCGATCCGGTAGAGCTGGTAGCCGAAGGCGAGACGCGAGGCGACCAGCGAGGCGGGATCGACCGCCTTGCGGATCGCCGCCTCCCACTGGGGGTGCAGCGCGATCCAGTCCTCGACGGCCCGGCCATAGCCAGCCACGAACGTGGTCCGCTCCCGCGCGAAGGCCTCGCCAAGCGCGTCCAGCTCCGCGGCCACGGTCTCGGTGCGTTCCTGCGGGATGGCGTAGCCACCCAGGAAGCGCATACCGCCGGTGAGGCAGATGCGCTCCGCCTGCTGCTTGAGGCGGTGGAACACCTTGATCGGCTCCGGGTCGCAGATCCGCTTGGAGCCCAGGGACACCAGGTCCTCGGGGGGGACCTCGGCGCCGAGGGACAGGTCCTCGGCGGTGAGCTTCTTGCGTCCGGACCAGATCCGGACATCCAGATTGACCGCCACCAGGCGGTCGAGTACTTGCGTCGTGTGCATCGTGCCTCCTTGCCGGAGGGCGCACGTGCCGGCCGGGCGGCCGAACACGGGCGCCGCTGCCGGCTTAACGTTGATAGAGCTCAGAACCAGTAGTCGTCGCTGCCCGTGTCGATCGTCGAGAGGTCCGGCACCGGGCCGCTGGCGGGTTTGACTGCCGCGTGCGGTTCGGGCCTCATGGCCTCGGCGGATGGGGCAGCCGGCCTGGCCCGGATATCGAACGGCTTGCCCGCCTCGTCGATCTGACACCAGCCAACGAAGCGGTAGCCCTTGCGCTGTTTCACCAGGGCACGTTCGATGACCTGCCGGCGGCGGCTCGGCGGATAGACCGCCGTCTGGACCAACCTTCCCGCACGACCCCAACGCACCTCCATGGCCACACCGGGCCGCTCGCGCCAGGCCCATTCCTTGGCGCTGCCGTCGGGGTGGGTGAAGCGGTACAGCTCGAAGCGGCTCACGGCGCGGTCCCCGTCCACAGGCTGCCGAAGACATCGGCGGCGATCCGGTGGATGGCCTCCCGCTGCTCGGGCTCGGCTCGCGCGGTCAGCGCCTGGTCGAGGGTGTAGGCGAGCGGCTGGGGCGCGCCCTTGAAGGTCAGCGCCAACCGTGCCCAGCGCACCAGGGTGCGCGTCGACAGGGTGACGGTCAGCTCCTGGCCCGTGTCCGCTTGGCCCAGGAAGAGCCGGCGCACCTCGTTGGCGACCTCGACCATCTTCTCCCCGATGGCCTCGGGGAGGCTCGGCACCAGGGTCCGGATCAGCCCCTGTTCGGTCGCGGCATCCGGGTAGGACACCTGGACCACCCGAAAGCGGTCCAGGAACGCCAGGTTCTGGCGCAGCACGCCCTGGTAGAGCCCGCTCGTATCCCCCGCCCCGGCGCTGTTGCCGGTGGCGATCACCCGGAACTTGGGGTGCGGGCGGATCACCTCGCCGCCGTTGGCGGCGATCACCAGCGGCGCCCCCTCGACCATGTCGTTGAGGCCCGCGAGCTCGGCGGCGTCCAGGATGTCCATCTCGTTGAGGACCAGCAGGTGCCCGTCCCGGGCCGCCACGGAAAGGGGTCCGTGCACGAAGCGGGTCTCGCCCTGGATCAGCAGGAACTGCCCGACCAGATCGGTGAGCTCCATACGCCCGTGGCAGGTCACCTCCTGCACCGGCCAGTTGAGGCGGGCGGCGACCTGCAGCACCAGCGAGGTCTTGCCGGCCCCGGTGGGACCGGTCAAGAGCAGGCCGTCGCCCGCCGGGTCGGCGAGGAAGGCCAGCACGTCGCGCAGCTGTTCCCGGAAGACATAGGATCGCTTCACAGGGATCTGCGGGTGGGTGGGGTCGCTGAAGCCCTCGACGGTCAGGCCCCGCGGGGCCTTCACGCCGAAGGTCTCGGCGACGACGAAACGGTTGGTCTGGGTCATCGGTGTCTCCTGGGATGTTTGCCCGTGAGGAGACACATCGCCCCCGGCGGGGAGAAGGTCTCCCACGAGCGGGGGTTCAATAACGGTTGTGATAGTCTTCAGGACCAAGATGAGCGATCAAGGCACGCATCAAACCAAGCTGCGGCTGGTGGAAGGGGGCCGCGCCTCCCTCGAACGGGAGATCGCCACCGCCCTGTTCACCCCCGAGGGGGTGCCGCAAGCAAGAAGACTCCTGGCAAGGCTCAAGCACCGGGCAAAGCTCACGGGCGTGCCCGCCACAGATTCGCCCGAGCCACCATCTCCTCCTCGATGAGGCGAAGCCCCAGGCGGAGATCCGCACGGGCGTCCTGCCCGTGGAAGTGCTCCAACGCCTCCAGGAATTGTTGTCTCCTGGCCTCGATCTGCGCATCGGTGGCCGTCTCCAGCCAGCGCAGGAACCCGCGCACGACAAGCTTGTTCATGTGGCACATCTCCTCTTGGCGGGGAGACGCACCTTCCCCGGCGGGGAGTGCGCTCCCCGGCGGGTGGTCGAAGACCGGCTCGAGGCCGGCGTCATCTGCAGGCTGTTTTTCTCGGGCGCCCAGCTAGCGCCATGCCGGCTGCCTCACAGGGACAGCGCAAACAATCCGGTGGACGGGCGGTCCTCCCCAGGACACCCGCAGGCACCCTCGGGAGGACCGTCAGCCCGGGGGCGTGACGGTCGGAAACGGCCCGCGCAGAGCCGTCACAATCAGAAGAAGAAGGATTCGCTGGCCGCCTGCTGCCAGGCCGCGTCGACGGCTTGGCCGTCGAACGGGATGGTGGCGGTCTCCTCAGCGAGCGGCGTGATGCGGACCCGTTCGCACCCCTGGCGCCGGTAGGTCTCCAGCGCGTGCCGCATCGAGCTCGGGGAGCAGGGCCTTGAGCGCCTTGCCGTAGTCGATGGCGCCGTTCTGCAGGTAGCGGGTGACTTTCAAGCCGGCCGCCTCCGCCGCCAGGAACCCGCCCATCATCCCGATGAGCGCGCCCTCGACCCGGTCCAGGTCCGTCTTGCTCTGTTTCAGAAGCCCATCCAGGCGCACCTTCTCCCGGAGCAGGTCCCGGTACTCGCCGGCAAGAACCGACCAGTGGTCCAGCTCCTCCCCAACGGGGACATAGAGGTCCCGCGCCGGGTCGCGCGGCGGCTCCTTGCGGTTGGTGATCGCCTCCCAGAACTGCAGACAGGCGGGCACCAGCTCCTCACGCAGAAAGGCCTCGTCGCGCGCGATGGGAAACTCCAGCAGGCGCGCGGGCCCCCCGTAGAACACCAGCCAGCCGCGCTCGGCACCGGCCACACAGAGTTGGTGTTGGACCTGCGGCCAGTAGAGCTGGAAAGCGGGCGCCTGCGTCGTCTTCGCCGAGACCTCGGCGAAGGTGCGCTCCGCCGGGACCTTGAGCTCCACCGGGGAGCCGTCGTCGGCGATGCCGTCGAAGGAGGCCCGCAGCACCGGGTGCTCGTCGGACTCCCCACACAGGGGGAGCAGCAGGGTGTCGTGACGCTCCTCGAACGCCCGTCGGGCTTCGTCTTCCAGCGCGTTGCCGCGCCGCACGTGGGGGTTGGCGGACAGGTCCGCCGCGCGGGCGAGGCCGGTGCGCTCGGCCCACAGGCGCCAGCGTGTCTTGTAGGGCGAGCGCCCGAGGATGATCGCCGCCTCGGAGGCGGTGACGCCCTGGGCGCGCCAGCGCTCCCACGGCGGGGTGCGCTGAATGACATCGGTGATCTTCATGGTGGTGTCTCCTCGGATGCGAGACGCACCACGACCCCAACGGGGCGGATGCGCCCCGCTTGGGGTTGAGATTGGCTGGCCTCAAGCGGCCTGCCGCTCGGCCTTCTTGCGCAGGGCCTCGTCCTCGGCGTGGCGCAGCTCGGTGAGCGCCTGGGTGAGCTGCGCTCCGGTGAAGCGTGCCCGGCAGTACTCTTCCGCCTGGCCCCAGGCGCCGACCTTGGCCGCGCGCTCGACCAGGCGCTCGATCTGGATCTGTACCTCCTCATCGACCGGCGCTCCTTCCTGCAGCGCTTCGGCCGCCTCGGCCTTGACCGGGGCCTTGCGCGAGCGCTTGGCACCGGCCTTGGCATCGGGGGCGGCCACCGGCTCGCCGGGCGGCGGACCGCCGAGCCAGGCGGCCAGCGCCTGGCCAAAGTCCTCACCCGGCCTGTCCAGGAGCGCGTCCTGGAACTTCCCGGTGCGGTCCTTGATGACGCGCCCGATGTGGTCCGGGGACAGCTCCAGGAGCAGGTCGAACTCGTACTCGATGCCCTTGCCCTGCTCGGGGGCCAGACCGACGCGCACCGGCTTCTGTCGGCCCTTGCCGTCGGCCTCGATGCTCCACTCGGTTCGGCTGCGCATGGTGGCGATGACGTGCCCCGGGTAGGTCAGGATCGCCTCGACCAGGGCGCGCTGTTTGGGCGTCCCCTCCGACCACGCCGACCAGGTGTTGCCCCGGTACTTGGCGGCGGCCAGACGGTCGATCTCCTGCAGGAGCTCCTGCCAACCGTGGGACAGGCTGTCGATGACGAGCACCGGATAGCCCGCCTGGGCGGCGGCCTCGATCGCGCCCTGATAGCTGGGAATGCCGGCGTGCTCCAGGTCGAGGACGTCGAAGCTGAAGCGGTCGGCGTACTTCGAGGCGGAGCCGCGCTCGGTGTCGATGACGGCAATGGCGCCACCCAGCCCGGCGGCGATGCGCAGGGCCGTGAAGGTCTTGCCGGCCCCGGAGGGGCCGAACAGCGCGGCGCGCAGTTTGGCGGAGGACTTCGTGGCTTTCGTGAAGGTAAAGGACATGCTTGGTGTCTCCCAAAGGATGGAGGGTCCCGGGAGACACCGTCCCCGTGGGGAGTGGGTGCTCCCCGGGGGGTCGGATGGGCCGCAACGGCTGCGGGCGTCTGGATCCCCCTAGAAGGGGATGTCGTCGTCGAAGGGGATGACGGGTTCGGCAGCCGGCGGTCCCTGATGGGGGCGCACGGGCGCCGCCGGGGGGCCGTTGGCCGGCTGGGTGTCGGCCTTGCCGCCGAGCATCCGCATACGCTCAGCAACGACCTCCGTGGTGTAGCGGTCCTGGCCGTCCTCGCCTTGCCACCTGCGCGTCTGCAGGCGGCCCTGGAGGTAGACCAGGGAGCCCTTCTTCAGGAACTGCGCGGCGATCTCCGCGACCTTGCCGAACAGCACCACGCGGTGCCATTCGGTGCGTTCCTGTCGCTCGCCGTCCTTGTCCTTCCAGGTCTCGTTGGTGGCCACCGCCAGATTGGCGACGGCGGTGCCTTCGCTGGTGTAACGCACGTCGGGGTCGCGGCCGAGGTGACCGAGGATCTGGGCTAGGTTCAGCATGGGTTGCTCCTCGCAAAGAAAGGGAGCGGCCGTCCCGGGTGGGGATCGGGGCTCCCGGGGTGGTTGGAAATACCGCGTCCTAACCGGACACGGCGTGGTCGACGTCGGCAGCGGATGGCGGCGACGCTGGGCCTCAGGGTGCTTCTCCGGTGACGGTGGGCGGCGCCTGCTGCCCGGACGGGGAGGGGCGCTTGGCGGGCGCCGTGGACCGAACCCGACTGCCATCGGGGACGATGCCGCGCCGCAGGTAGGTCGGCTTGTGGAACCGGCTCCAGTCGGTCTGGGTGGTCCAGAGCGGCGGGACTGGCCGGGCGGGTGGCTCGGTCGGGTCTTTCGGCACGGGGGCGCGCGCAAGCGCGGCCAGGCCGGCCACGACCAGGGCGAGGACGATCAGGTCGAACATCGGAAGGACCTCCAGGTGGACAAACCGGGAGGCATGGCCCCGCTGCCGGGGCTGCCTGCCCGGCGGGGGTGGTGGACTGCGGCGCGACGCGCCGCCTCATCGATGGGCTGTTCTTCTCGGGCGCCCAGCTAGCGCCATTCGCCGCCCGCTCAAGCGAACCGGCAAACTGCCCCAGAGGCTAGATCAGGGGAGAAAAGGCGACCACTGCGAAAGGGGCCGGTTTTCCTGCACCTTTCCCGGCGGTCGGGACCCTGAGCATTGGGTACGCTCACGGCTACCTCGCCACTTGCCGGGAGCCTGCGATGCCTCCAGCCGCCCGCCAGTCCTTCAGCCGACCGGTCTTCGATGAGACCATCACGATCCAGAGCAACCACGCCCAGCGTCTGCTCGACCGGGGCTTCCTCTTGGTGGTGCGCGCGCTCTACGGGATCGACGTGGTGCTGCGCATCCTCGGCGACGATGAGGAGATGGATCAGGTCGAGGGGATCGTCGGCTCGCTCATCGGCGCGCTGGCCACGGAGTTGCGCGCCGAGCACGCGCGTCTCGCCCAGCTGCGCGAGGCCAATGGGATCAGCGCGACGCCGCGCTACACCAACCCGAGGAAGATCACGGTCCACATCTCCTCACCCCAGCTTGCCCAGTACACCGCGCTGATCGAGGAGCTCGACCGGCTGATGACGGTCATGGACACCCTGTGGCTCACCGGCGTGCTCACCAACAAGCAACGCGCCGACGGGGCCTACCAGTGGCGCATCCGGGTCCTGCGTACCGGGCGGGAGATCATCGAGATCGAGCGCCGCGCACGAGCCGCGGCCCAGAAGCGGGGGAAGGGCGAAGAACTGGAGAGTGTGGAGGAGTCGGAGGTCGTTCGGGAGCTACTGGAGGAGGGAGAAGAGGGTGCCGCTCGCACGGGCGATACGGAGTCGGACGCTCCCGAAGAAGCGCAACCCTAACGTCCTGATAACGGCAAAGTGAGGCTTGAAGCGCGGAAACGGCACTCGCCCGATAGAAAGCCGCGCGCGGCGTCACCGGGCTTCCGCCCATTGAGCATCAGGGCAATCGCGGGTTGCCCTGATTGTCACGTGGCGTCCGCCGCGAAGGGTCGCACGATCCTGGGCCGCAGATTCCCGAATGCTGACGTTGAATAAGGCGGACGCCCGCAAACCCGTTCCGGTTGCCGCCGCAGACGGGTCTTGGGATAGCCGCCAGAGAAGTCTGGTGCTATGCGGGGGCGCCGGTCAGGATGCCGGCAAGCACCTCTTCGAAGGCATTCATTGCCTGCCACTTGGCAGGGAGCTTCGCCGTGGGGTCGTTCGCGTAATGCTTGCCGACCAAGCCGCCCTGCGCGTGGTTCTGTAGCAGATCTGCGAGGTGGGGGGCCAGGTTCGCACGCAGCATGAGCTGCTTGCAGCTCCGACGGATGTCACGGGGATGAAACTGCGGAATGAGTTCCCCGGCGATTCGCGCCTGCCCGCTCGCAAGAAACCTTCCTACGGCCGTCTTGGCGCTGTCGGGGTGCAAATGGCGCTTTCCATTGAAGGAGAACGGCCAGTCGTAGCTTCCGCTGATCGGGCGGAGCGTCGCCAGCAGATCCAGCGCCCGGTTCGTCAGGGGGACGAGATGGACCCGGACTCCTGCGCGGCCCTTTCGGTCCTCGATACGGAAGGTTCGGTTGTCGAAGTCATAGTCCTTCCATGGCACCCGCAGGATCTGCTCCGGCCGCTGCCCGCCCGTGGCGACGCAGAAGCGCAGGAAGGTGGCGAGCACAATCCCGACGTTGTTGACCTGGTCGATGCGGAGATAGAAGGCCCGGATCTCCTCGGCGCGCAACGCCCTCTCGCGCGCTGTCTCCACCTCCGGATGCCGGGGTAAGGCATCGGCGGGGTTGAGCTCCAGACCAAAGACCTTGTTGCCTTTGCGGGCCACGTCATGCTCATGATGGAGACCGTAGGCAAAGGCTGCGCGGAAGTAGGACCTCGCGCGGTTATAGAGGACGGTGGCGCCACGCTCCCAGATCGGCAGCAGGATCTCGCGGATATGTTCGGGGCGGATGTCGCATGCGCGTATTTCGGCGATTGCGGGATGGGCGTCCCTCAACTCCTTGTCCAGCAAGCGGCGGACCTCCTTTGCCGACGGCTTGCCCTGCCGCTCCAGGTGGTCGACGTAATCCTGAACAAGGTCGGCCAGCGTGGCCTTTCGGGTTTCCGCCTCCATTTGCCGCTGCGCCGCCCTCAGGGCTAGCCGCTCCCGCTCCGCCTCCGCGGCGAGCCAGGTCTTGAGATCCGGGTGATCCCTGCGCATGGCCGCATACTCGCGCGCCTTCTCTCGGGCCTCCTTGAGCGAGATATCGGCGTCGAGGACGCCGATCGACAACAGATGGCGCTCCGACCCGTGGGTGTACCGATAGAAGGCGTGCGCCCGCCCCCCCTTCCCCTGGACAAGCAAGGCTCCCTCCCCCCGGCCGCCGATTTTCTCGGACGCTTTCGTCCCATTCCGAGCAACGGACTTCGCCTTGAAATCCGAGATCATCGCCACCTCCGGAGGGCGGATTTTGGTCCCCGTTTTGGTCCCCGTTTGTCGCCGGCTGTCCCTGGATAAGTATAGACGGTAGCGGACAAGAACCGTCTCTTGTAGATTGTATTTATTGCACAAATGTTTTCAAGGCCGGATTCTCGCGGACGTCGAGAAACGATAACTTTGTTGATTTGTAATCAGCGGGTCGGGGGTTCGAATTCTCTCGCCGGCTCCATTGAAAACAATGCCTTAATGGATTTTTCCTCCAGGGATGGAGGCCAGGATTTTTCTGGTAGCCGTTTGGTAGCCGCGAGGGGGAGATTTTCGGGCTGTTTGTTCCCGGCAAGGTCGGTCCCGGAGTTCCCCGCCGGTTGGGGCTGGTTGGTCTGCTCGTTGGTCCTGGGTTGGTTGGTCTCTGGCCTAGTCTTCCCCTTGCTTGGTCACTGGCTGGGTGACTGGCTCGGTGATGGGTCGGGTAAGGGGCGAGCCTCACGGCTCACCCCTCCCCTAAGAACCCGGCGTGCAAGTTTCCCCGCACCGGGCTCAAGCCTTGATAAGGCACCGCAAGGCACCCGGCGGGCCAACAATAGGTCGCCTTCACGATACGGGGTTGTACTGAGCTGACGCCAAGCGCCCACCGGGCCTTCAATAGTGCCGAAGGCACGCATCGTCTAAAGTAACCACGGTGGTTTAGCCGTTCCGCACCTTTCTCGTGATCCAAGACCAGTCGGAAGTCAGCCCCCTTTCGGGGTAGGGCATAGCTCGAACCCCTATCCGATCGATTACAGACCGGCTTTCGCTTTCTCCGACCTCCGCTACCCACTCGTTCACCGGCAAGCCCTTACGGGCTACCTTCCACGCTCCCTGTGGGAACGGTTGGGCTTACCACGTTGCGCACACGTACCATTCCCGAAGGACTTAGGCCCCGCCTCAGCGCCGGCAGTACCCCATCTGCGCGGGGGAAGAGGACGCTCCCCCGACCTGACTGCTTACCTTTTTGGTTCATGCCTGTCAGCCTCTTTGGCATGTTGCCTATCACGACGACTCAACAGCGGTTCACATCTGTTGGCCCTATCCTTCAACCCCAGCTCCCGACCGCCGTGAGGCTGGCAGTCGCAACCTCCCCTCACGGTTCAGTTGCCCGCCTATCAGGCGGAGGCTACAGTGTCCCGAGCGCTTCGCACCCCAGGGTTACCCCCAGCGCACGGCCCGGTAGGGTACCGGTGGCAGAACACCGGATCTTTGATTTCCCTGATAAATACGCGTGCGACCTCGTGTCGCACGTTCCCGGTAGGCGTACAGGTACCGTGCCTCCTCCTCGGTGTGGCCTTCGGCAATCGCCCTGGCCACCGTCCACTCGCTGATTTGCCTGTTGGCCTCTGAGTTGTCCAAGATGGGCCCACGGATGGCGGCATCCCGCTTCTTGCCGTTCTTCCAGTAACAAAGGACGTTGCTCTCTGCCATGGGGTCCTCCGTGGTGTAGGAATCGGTCACGTCACCTCGCCCGTTAGCTCCTGCATCAAGCTGTCCCAAGCCTGGTCCTGCTTTTTCTTGGCGCTCAGGGCGGCGGGGCCGATGCCTTCATCGACGTGTTGGGTACGCCTGGCGCAATTACGGCGACTACAGCGCCCTGCGCTTCGTCAGCGCCCAGTCTCCGGCGGACCTGCGCACAAAGCTCGGCGCCCTCTGCAACCTGCCCGGCCTCGCCAGCGGTGTCACCGAGGAGGACGAGCGCGTGCACGCTGTCCTCGACCTGGCTCGCTTACCCGGCCAACGCCGGCTGGCTGCTCATCGCCGACCGGACACGCGACCTCGCGCACTGCGCAGCCGAGTCGCGATAGGCTAGAATCGAAACGGGCACCTATATTGCTTACGCACTCGTCTTGTCACCCATCAAGCCACCTGACCCATGAAGCAGTCCATCCAGCTTCGGCTCGGCCAGCACCTCACCATGACGCCCCAGCTGCAGCAGGCGATCAAGCTGCTGCAGCTCTCCACCTTGGAGCTTCAGAAAGAGATCCAGGAGGTGCTCGAGACCAACTACATGCTGGAGGAGGGTGACGAAGAGGAGCGATTCCAGTCGCCGGAGGGCGGAGAGGTGCGCGGCACCGTTGACGAGACACCCGAGCCGGCAGCAAAGCTTCAGGAGGAGACGGTCGACCGGGAGATTCAGGGCGAGTCCAGCGAGATGCCGGACGATCTCCCCGTCGACACCCAGTGGGAGGACGTCTATGACAGCTACCTGCCGTCCACGGGCTCGGGCGACGACGGCTCCGATTTCGACCCATTCGCCCAGCAGAGCCGCCCGGAGACCCTGCAGGACCACCTGACCTGGCAGCTCAATCTGAGCCGCCTGAGCCCTCGGGACGAGACCATCGCCCAAGCGGTCATCGATGCCGTCGACGGGGACGGATACCTGCGCGCCGACATCGATGATCTCTTGGCCACTCTGGTTGGCTCCGTCGACGGCGAGGACCCGACCGCCGAGGAGATCGCCACTGTGGTCCATCGGGTCCAGTCCTTCGATCCACCCGGGGTCGCGGCCCGTGATCTGCGTGAATGCCTGTTGCTGCAGTTGCGTCAGCTTCCGCGGGACGAGCCGTTTCGAGACGCAGCGATCGCGGTCTGCGCCGAGGGATTCGAATACCTTCCGCGCAAGGACGTTCCCTCGCTGGTTCGCACCCTGGCCCTGTCCGAGACTGACGTTCTAGGCGCCCTTGGGCTGATCTGCCGCCTCAACCCAAGGCCCGGTACCTTGATTGCCGAGGCACCCTCAGAGTACGTTGTCCCGGACGTGTTCGTGCGCCGATTTGAAGGCAGCTGGCGCGTCGAGCTGAATCCCGAAACTACGCCTAAACTCAGAGTAAACGCAGACTATGCGCGCCTCATTCGGCGCGCGGATCAGAGCGCGGACAGCATCGCCTTGAAAAGCCATCTGCAGGAAGCCCGCTGGTTCATCAAGAGCCTGACCAGCCGGAACGACACGGTTCTGCGCGTCGCTTCGAAGATCGTGGAGCTGCAGCAGGAGTTCTTTGAACACGGCGATGAGGCCATGAAGCCGCTGATTCTGCGCGACGTGGCGGAAGCCCTGGAACTCCACGAGTCCACCGTGTCGCGCGTCACCACCCAGAAGTACATGCATACCCCGCGCGGCACTTTCGAGTTCAAGTACTTCTTCTCCTCACACGTCAATACCGCCTCTGGAGGCGAGTGCTCCTCCACGGCAATCCGTGCGCTGATCCGCAAGCTAATCTCCGGCGAGTCCACCCGGCGGCCCTTAAGCGACAGTAAGATTGCCGACGAGCTCGCCGATCAGGGCATCAATGTCGCGCGGCGCACCGTCGCCAAGTACCGCGAGGCCATGGGGATCCCACCCTCCAACGAGCGCAAACGCCTGGCTTGACAGGTCGTTTGAAACAACAGGAGCAGACTATGCAAATCAACCTGACGGGTCATCACGTAGACGTCACCGACGCACTCAAGGGCTACGTGGACAACAAATTCGAACGTTTGGCCAGACATTTCGACCACGTCATCAACGCGCACGTCATTCTGAGCGTCGAGAAGCTCGCCCAGAAGGCAGAGGCGACCCTGCACATCAACGGCGCCAAGGTCTTCGCCGACTCGGTCCACGAGGATATGTACGCCGCTATCGACGCACTCATCGACAAGCTCGACCGCCAGGTCCTGCGCTACAAGGAGAAGAAGAGCAGCTACCGGGTGAATGGGGTCAAGAACGAAGAGGCGGAGTAAGGACCAGGCGCGACGCCGAGCTGGCGCCGGGCGTCAGCGAACGGACACCTCGGACGGGAAAAGGTCCCTGTTCGAGGTGTTTTTCGTTGAGACGCCGGCCAAACCGAGCTAGTGTGCCGCCACAGCCCATCAGGGAGACGCCGATTGAAGCCGTCCTGGTTTCGATCGGCCCGCGATCCGAGCGTAAAGACTCTCGAATCGCACCATGTGTCAGTCGCTTGGGCGGCTGACACATGCCGGCGCATCCTTGCGCCGCGGGGAACGGCGTTTCCCTGAGGGCCGAACAACAGGTAAGAATTGACGTTGACCGTCATCATCCGCCCGCAGGCTCCGGCCTGCCTCGGGCGACGAATCGGGTTCGAGGCGCCACGAGCCGCCCGCCCCAAGGAGCCATAGCCGATGTTCCGGCCAGATTTCATAAACGAGACCCGCGTCGGCCAAGGTCTCGAGATCGCGAGCAAGAAGCGTCTTCTGGAAGCCCTTGCCCGCCTCCTAGCCAGCGGCCCCCCAAGCCTGAACCCCGACACGGTGTTCGAGCGGCTGCTCGAGCGCGAACGGCTGGGCAGCACGGGGCTCGGCCATGGCATCGCCCTGCCACACGCCCGCATCAAGGATGTCAGCGAGGCCATCGGAGCCTTCGTCTCCATTGCTGACGGGGTGGACTACGACGCCATGGACGGGGAGCCGGTCGACCTGGCCTTCGCGCTGTTGGTGCCCGAGAAGGCCACTGAGGAGCATCTGCAGCTGCTCGCCCAGCTCGCAGGCCTCTTCAGCGATCCACACGTGCGCAAGCACCTGCGGGAGGCCGAATCCGCCGACGCGATCTTGCGCGTCTTCACCGAGGCCTGACCGGCCGAAGGCGCCCCAAGGCATCCGCCACCACATGCCCGACAGCCTCCAATCGCTCATCCGGCACACGGCCCCGCGCTCGCGGTTGCGCTGGCTCACTCCTGAGCCGCCGGCCCCGCGGCCCTTGCGCGGGGACCGTCCGGAGCTGTCCCGCCAGGCCCTGATCGGGTCACTCAATTGCATCCATCCCAATCGGCTCCAGGTCATCGGCCATGCGGAGCTGGTCTACCTGGCGGGACTGGGGGGCACCGCCTTCACCGAGACCATCGATAAGCTGTTTTCCGAACAGCCAGCGGCGGTGATCTTCTCTGACGGCATCGAGCCGGAAGAGGTGTTTTGGGAGTCGGCGGAGCAAACCGGGACCCCGCTCCTCGGATCGCCGGTCGGCGACGAGGAGCTGATCAATCACCTGCGTTACTACCTCACCCATGCCCTCGCGGAGCGCACCACGATCCACGGCGTGCTCATCGAGGTCCTTGGTATGGGAGTGCTGCTGCTCGGCGACCCGGCGGTGGGTAAAAGCGAGCTCGCGCTGGATCTCATCAGCCGCGGACACCGGCTGATCGCTGACGACGCCCCCCAGTTCGCGCGCGTCGCCCCCGAGCGGCTGGAGGGCAGCTGCCCTGAGCCACTGCGTGACTTTCTGGAGGTGCGCGGCCTGGGTATCCTGAACATTCGGGCCATGTTCGGCGAAGCGGCCGTGATGCTGCAAAAGACCCTGAACCTGATCGTCGATCTAAAGCCCCTCGATCAGTCCGAGCTGGACCGCATCGACCGCCTCTCCGGGAGCCTCTCGACCAGCAACATCCTGGGCGTAACGGTGCCGCGGTTCACCATGCCGGTGGCCCCTGGGCGCAACCTGGCGATCCTCGTCGAGGCCGCGGTGCGCCACCAAATCCTGCGTATCCGCGGCTATGACGCGGGCGTCGACTTTATCGACCGCCAGGCGCGTGCCATCGGTAGCGATCGGCCAGAGCCGCCACGGGCAAGCGCTTATGGCGCCCGCACGGCCAGCGTCCCTGAGGCAGCCACCGTCTCAACGTCGCCGCCCAGACCCCGCCCGCCCCCGGTGCGGGGTCTGGGCGGTTGAGGGAGCACCCGAGACTTCGGTTCCAAGGGGAAGCGCCGCGGCCACCTTCGACCATCGCCCAGTCATCCACTCAAACCCTGCGCCTCGCCCGCAATGAAACTCGTGATTGTCAGCGGTCTATCTGGATCGGGCAAAAGCGTCGCCCTCCACACCTTGGAGGACCTGGGGTTTTACAGCATCGACAACCTGCCCCTGTTCCTGCTGAAAGACCTGACCACGGGTCTCAACGAGAGCCTCGACGAGGTGTTCAAGAACACCGCCGTCGGCATTGACGCCCGCTCCGCGGCAGCGGAGCTGCAAGACCTTCCGGAGCTGATTCGCGCCGCCCGGGGACGCGGCATCGAGTGCCGGGTGGCGTTCCTCGACGCTCACACCGACACCTTGATACGGCGTTTCAGCGAGACCCGTCGGCGCCACCCACTAACCCGCGGAGACCGACCGCTGGGGGAGGCCATCAAGCTTGAGCGCCAGCTGCTCGAGCCCATCCGCCGGGTCGCGGATGTCCGGATCGACACCACACTGACCAATGTCCACGAGTTGCGCGACCTGGTGCGGGCGCGCATCTGGGGCGATGCCTCACCCAAGGCGTCGATCCTTTTGCAGTCCTTCGGCTTCAAGCACGGCGTGCCCCCTGACGTGGACTTCCTGTTCGACGTGCGCTGCCTGCCCAACCCCCATTGGATCCCTGAGCTCAAGCCCCTCACCGGTCGGGACCAGCCCGTGGTCGAGTTCCTCGAGGGCAACGCCGACGTGCGACACATGCTGGACGACATCGCAGCCTACTTCGACCGCTGGGTCCCGCTGTTCGAGACCGACGGGCGCAGCTATTTGACCATCGCCATCGGCTGCACGGGCGGCCGGCACCGCTCGGTCTACATGGCCGAGACACTGCGCGGGCATTTCGAGCAGAGCGGCCACAATGTCATGGTCCGCCACCGAGAGCTGCCGTGAGCGTCGGCATCCTGCTCATCACCCACCGCCCCCTGGGCACAGACCTGCTGCGCATCGCCACGGGGATCTTCGGTGCCTGCCCGGCCCCCGTCGAGTCCCTTGAGGTAGAGAACGACGCACCCTGTGAGCTGCTGCTCGCGGACGCGGAGCGGATGGCCAGCCAACTGGACAGGGGCGATGGGGTCCTGGTGCTCACCGACATCTATGGCTCGACGCCGTCCAATCTGGCGGTCGACCTCCAGGGGCGCCGGGACCGTATTCGCGTACTGGCGGGGGTCAACCTACCGATGTTGGTGCGGGCCCTGAACTATGCGGAGCTGGACCTTGACGACGTGGTCGAGAAGGCCCTGACCGGGGGACGCGACGGGGTCCTGCTGTGCGCCCGCCGTGGCGAAAGGGACTCAGACCCATGAAGCGCACGGAGATCGAGATCATCAACCGTCTGGGACTGCACGCCCGAGCCGCCGCCAAGCTGGTGAGCTGCGCCAGCGGCTTCGCCAGCCGCATCGAATTGGAGCGCAAAGGCCAGCGGGTTAACGGCAAGAGCATCATGGGGGTAATGATGCTTGCGGCCAGCCGGGGCAGCCGTATCGTCATCGAGGCCGACGGGGAGGACGAGGCATCGGCCCTGGCGGCGCTGGAGACGCTGATCAACGACCGTTTCGGAGAGTCGGAGTGACGACGGCCTTTCAGGGCATTGGAGTCGCTGCAAGCCGGCCCGTCGCCATCGGGCCGGCATTTCTCACCGGTCACGGCTTGCGCACCGCCGCCCAGACGCCCATCACCCGCGAGCAGGTCGGGGCCGAGTTGGACCGCCTAAACGAGGCGGTCGCCGCTGCCCGCCGGGCGCTCAAGTCGGTGCGCGAGCAGGTCCCGCGATCCACGCCCATCAACATCGCCGAGTTCATCGACACCCATCTGCTCATGTTGGAGGACGTGGCCCTGGTGGACGAGGTGCGCAGGATCATCCGCGACCAGCTCTACAACGCCGAGTGGGCCCTGCAGGTACAGCGCGACATCCTGGTTCGGGTCTTTGACGAGATGGACGACCCCTACCTGCGCACCCGTCGCGACGATGTAGAGCACGTGGTCCACCAGATCCAGACCTTCCTCCAGGGAGCGACGCCCCACTTCGCCGCCTCCACCCTCGATCTTGAAGGTGCGGTGGTGGTCGCCCGCGACCTCATGCCCGCCGACGCCATCGTGCTGCGCCATCGGGGAGCGGTCGCCTTCGTCACCGAATACGGTGGCCCGGTCTCCCACACCGCCATCCTCGCGCGCAGCCTCGGGGTGCCCGCGGTGGTTGGCGTGCACAACATCACCCGTTATCTGCGCCAAGGCGAAACCCTGGTGGTGGACGGCGAGACCGGCAGCGTGCTGGCGGGTGCGGACGAGGCCACCCTGGCCTATTTCGAGGAGCGGCGCGCGGCGGTCGAGGTGCGCCGGACCCGCCTGCGGAGCCTGCTGGACCGCCCCGCCATCACCCGCGACGGCGTCCCAGTGCGCCTGCTCGCCAACCTTGAGCTGCCCGAGGACGCGGAGACCGCCAAAGCCAACGGTGCCATTGGCGTGGGGCTCTACCGCACCGAGTTTCTCTACATGAACCGGGAGGATCTCCCCGACGAAGAGGAGCACCTGGCCAACTACGCCGACATCATGCGCGGGGTGGGCGGCATGCCCGTGACCATCCGCACCCTCGACCTCGGCGTCGACAAGCGCCTTGACATCGCGGGCGGCGATCCATGCCCCGGTGTCTGTAACCCGGCCCTGGGGCTGCGTGCCATTCGCCTGTGCCTCAAGGAGCCCGACCTGTTTCGACCCCAGCTGCGCGCCATCCTGCGCGCCTCCGCCCTGGGCCCGGTGCGGCTCATGCTCCCCATGGTCACCTCGGTCCAGGAGGTCGAGGCGGTCCTGGACATCATCGCCCAGCTCAAGGCCGACCTCGACCGCGAGGGACTGGTTTACGATGCAGGGCTCCCGGTCGGCGCCATGGTGGAGGTACCGGCGGCCGCGCTCGCCGCCCGCTCCCTGGCCCGGCGCATGGATTTCCTCTCCATCGGTACCAACGACCTGGTTCAATACACCCTGGCCATCGACCGACTGGACGACAGCGTCAATTACCTGTTCGACCCCACCCACCCGGCCATACTGCGCCTGGTGCGCATGACCATTGAGGCCGGACGCGCACTCGACACACCCGTGGCCATGTGCGGCGAGATGGCAGGCGACCCGCGCTTTACCCGTCTGCTGCTCGGTATCGGGCTGCGGGAATTCTCCATGCAGCCGGGTGCCCTGCTGGATATCAAGGAGATCGTACTGGGGTCCGACACCCGTGAGCTCCAGTGGCACACAGCCCGGCTATTCGCCCGCCTGGACGACGTGGAGCCGGGCCGCCTCCTCGACGGCCTGAACCAGATCAGTACCTGACCCCACCTTCCTGTCTTTCTGGGGCTTGCGACCCTGTTCCTGCTCCATTGAGCGAGAGCTCGGGAATCAGATAATCCGATAGTTGCCCGGGCATTGGTGCGTGCAGACGCACCAAGATCAGCGCAATCGCGAACTTGAGTCGGCAATGAGAGGATCGGCAGGGGACCGGGCGACGGACCGCAAAGCGCAGGCCCCGCCGACTGCACAGCTGCCCGACGGCTCCCGTTCGCCGATAATACCCGCCGCCCCGGTCACCCCGATGACGGGCAATCAGGCACTTACGGGAAGGAGTCTCAATACCATGAAGAACAAGCAGGTCTGCATCCTCGGCGGTACCGGTTTCGTCGGGCACCACCTGGTCACCGCCCTATCCGCGGCCGGCTACCGCTGCCGGATCCCCACACGTCGGCCTGAGCGCCATCGGGATTTGCAGCTGGTTCCCGGCTGCACCCTGCACCCCGTCAATGACTGGGGTGAGCACGCCCTGCGCGACGCCTTCACGGACTGCGGCGCCCTGATCAACCTGGTAGGGATTCTCAACGAGATGGGCGGGCGCACCTTCGAGCGGGCCCACGTCGAATTGGTCGAGACGGCCCTGAAGGCGGCGGAGCACAGCGGCGTGCGGCGGTACCTGCATATGAGCGCGCTCAATGCCAATGCCGAGAAGGGCCCGAGCGACTATCTCCGTACCAAGGGGCGCGGCGAGGCATTGGCCCATGCCGCCGCGGGCCGCGGCATCGCCGTCACCAGCTTCCAGCCCTCGGTGATCTTCGGGCGCGGCGACAGCTTCTTCAACCGATTCGCCGGCCTGCTGCGCAACCTACCTGGCCCCTTCCCCCTCGCCTGCCCAAACGCCCGTTTCGCCCCGGTCTATGTGGGTGACGTGGCCCAGGCCATGGTGCGATGCCTCGAGTCCCAATCCACCGCGGGTAAGGCCTACGAGCTGTGCGGCCCGCGCACCTACACCCTGCGTGAGCTGGTCGAGTACACGGCGGCCCACATCGGGCGCAAGGTCCGGGTGATTGGACTGAGCGACGGGCTCTCCCGGCTCCAGGCGCGGGTCTTCCAGCACCTGCCCGGCAAGCCGTTCACCATGGACAACTACCTGTCCCTCCAAGTGGACAGCGTCTGCACGCGCAACGGACTAGGAGAGCTTGGCATCCGCGCCACGGACATCGATGCGGTGGTGCCGGCGTATCTGAAGTAGCGACGGCCGAGCGGCGACAAGGCCGATCCGTCAGTCGACACTCGCCAGCCGCTGCGGCCTACCGGGGATCGGCGGCAGCAGGTCGCTGACGCGTACCGGCTCCAGCCCGAGCCGTGCCCCGTAGATCACCCGGTAGGCGAGCACTCGCTCCACGTAACCGCGGGTCTCGTCGAAGGGGATGGAGAGGATCCAGAGGTCCGCGTCGGTGCAGTCGTCCGGCAGCCAGCGCTCCACCCGATGCGGGCCCGCGTTGTAGGCGGCGGTGGCCAGTGCCACGTGGCCAAACCGGTCGCGCATCCGGGCCAGGTAGGCGCTGCCCAGGGTGATGTTGAGCTCGGGATCGAGGATCTGGGCGCGGTCGGGCGCACCAATCCCCCAGTCCAACTCCCCCGCCACCTGGCGTGCAGTGGCGGGCATGAGCTGCATCAGACCCAGGGCCCCGGCGCTGGAGGCGACGGTGCGGTTGAATACGCTCTCCTGCCGGATCACCGCGAAGATCCAATCCTCCGGCAGCGCGGCCTGCCAGGCCTGCTCCGCCACCAGGTCGCGATAGCGAACGGGAAAGCGCAGGGACAGGTCATCCCAGTAGCCGGTCCGGGCCAGGGTGAAGATCGCCTGGTCATGCCAGCGCAACACGTCCGCGACGTAGGCCGCAGCCATTAGGTCCGCCTCGTCCATCTCCCGGGTCAGGGTGCGCCACTCCCGGCGCATGTCCGCCTCACGCCCGAGGAGCCTGAGCGCCTGGATGCGCATCATGGCCGGGTGCTGAGCGATGCGACGGATGCGCTCGGGCTCCGCGGGCGCGGGCTGGTCATCCAGCTTGTACGGCAGGCCCAGCCGGTCGGCCGCCAGGAAGCCCCAAAGACTCCGATGGCCCGCCGCCTGCCTCAGGGTGGCGAGGGACTCCGACTTCCGTCCGAGGGCGGCCTGGGCGCGGGCCAGCCAGTAGAGCCAGCGGTCGCCCTTCTCCTGGCCTTCCGGCATCCGCCCGATCCAATCGGCCACCCGCCCCCAGGCCCCCAGCCGAATAGCCGCGCGTACCCGCTCCTCCTGGCGTGCCAAATTGTCGGCGTCGGCCGACATCCGATCCCACACCCGGAGTCCACGCGCACGGTCGAGCTCCCGGTCGGACCCCACCAGCGCCCGCCCCACCGCCCGGTGGGCCAGGTCCCAGGCGGCCGGGTCCTTGGCGAGCGCCGCCTCTTCCGCCACCAGCACCTCCAGGGCCTGATTGGGCCGCGAGCGGGCGAGGCGGGCGACACCGGTCGCCAACATGGCCGCCCGCAATGGGTGGTCACCGGCGAGGGCCGCCGGGTCCAGCAGGCGGTCGGGGTTGGATCGCACGGCCAGCCAGCGCTCCAGCCAGGGCCGCTCGGACTCGGGCAGCTTGGCGCCCAGATAGCGCGCCAGGCCCGTCTCCCCCGCCTCCATGGCCAGCCGAATGCGTCCCCAAACCCGCTGTACGGTGAGCCCACCGGCCGCTTCCCAGGCCGCGAACAGGGGATCGCAGGCGCCGGGTCGGGACCGGGCGCTGAGCCAGAGCGGCTCCAGTTCGGCCGACGTCAGCGCCTGTTCGCGACGTCCGGTCTCCAGCAAGGCCCTCAGATACAGGCAGCGCCGCTCCACCGAATCGTCCGGACGGTAGACCCTGGCATAGTCTGCCCAGCGCCCGCCGGCGGCGAGCCGTTTGAGGTAGGTGGGTCGCAGCCGTTCCGCGAGCGGCGTGTCCCCGTAGGTATCGAGGAAGGACTCAATGGATGCGTCGGTCGCGGCGTCCGGGTCCGCCGTGAGCTCCGCGAACCGGAGATAGGGATAGAGCGGGTGATCGTGCAGCTCCGGCAGCAGCGCCTCAAAGCTGACGCGGTCGCCCGCCTTCAAGGCCTGCTCGGCCCGCACGAACGCATTCAACCCCAAGTCGCCGCCCGCGACCGCGTGGGAGGGGACCACCAGGGTCAGGGCCAGCGGCAAAGCAGGGACGATGAGTCGGTACATGTTCGCTTCGGGCGTCCATCCACGGTGAATGCCGGGACTCGTCTTAGCCGCCGGCCGGCCACATCTTAGGAAGGCGGCGTACCGATCCACAAGCGGAAAAACCCCGCCCGCCAACCGAGAGGACCCCATGCTTCCAGACCTGAAACCCATCGTCGCCCTGCTGCGGGACACCGCGACGGCCGAGATCATGCCCCGCTTCCGCCAGGCCCGCTCCAGCCAAAAGGCCGACGGCAGCCTGGTCACCGAGGCGGACCTGGCGGTGCAGCGCCGCATCCAGTCCGCCTTGGCGCAGGACTTCCCCGGAGTGCCCCTCCTGGGCGAGGAGATGACGGCGGCGGACCAGGAACAACTGCTCGGCGCCGCCGGGCAGAGCGTCTGGGTGCTGGACCCCCTGGACGGCACCAGCAACTACGCCTGCGGATTCCCCGGCTTCACCATCTCGCTCGCCTTGATCGAGGGCGGCACCCCGGTGCTCGGGGTCATCCTCGATCCGGTGCGCGACGAATGCTTTTACGCCCTCCGGGGCCAGGGAGCCTATCTCGACGGCGAGTCCATCCGGCCCTACGCGCCCGGCCCGAGCCTGAGCGACTGCCTCGCCGCCATCGATATGAAGCGCCTGCCACCGGAGCGGGTGCCCCATCTCCTGCGCAAGGGCGGATTTCGCTCCCAGCGCAACCTGGGGGCCGTCGCGCTCGAATGGTGCTGGCTGGCCGCCGGGCGCTTCCAGCTCTATCTCCACGGTGGCCAACGGCTTTGGGACTATGCAGCCGGGCGGCTCATCGCCAGCGAGGCCGGCGTGCCATCGCGCCTCTACAGCCGATACGGCACAGAACCCGCGGAAGGACTGGACCTGAGCCAGCGGCTCGCGGTCGCCGCCGCCGACGAGGCGTTGCTCGAGCGCTGGCTCGCATTCATCCAGCTCCCGCTCACGCCCCAGACCGCCGAGACAACCGGCTGACGGGGATCGAAGGATGGCGGAGCGGCTTGATTCACCCCACTCAACCCTCAGCTTTCGCACTCAAGCTGCCAAGGGCGCCCACCGGGCCGCCCATGGTCCCAAGAATCTCACCGAGGACGTCGTTGATGACTGACCAGAATACCGGCCTGGACATGGAGCTTTCGAGCGGCATCGCCGCCTTTGAAACCAGGCAGTTCGCCCGGGCCGCCGGACTCCTGAGCCCGCTCGCCGACGCCGGCGACCCGGAGGCACAGTACCGCATCGCCATCATGGCCCAGAACGGGCTCGGCATGCATGAGAACCCCCTGCTCGCCTTCAAATACATGAAGGCCGCCGCCGAGGCCGGCATCGGCCTGGCTCAGCACGGGCTCGGATTCATGTACCTGGAGGGCGAGTGCGTCGACAAGAACCCGGAGAAGGCGGTGGAGTGGTTCAAGAAGGCCGCCGAGCAGGGACTCGCCGGCTCCCAAACCACGTTGGCCATGCTCTATGAGGAAGGCCGCGGCGTACCCAAAGACCAGGACGAGGCCAACCGCTGGTACCGCATGGCGGGCTTCGAGGAGCGTTGAGCCTTCCGCCCGTGGGAGCGGCGCCCTCGCCGCGATAGCACACCGCGGCGCGGGTAAGCGCTCCCGGGTCGCTCCGAGCGAGGCGCTCCCACACCGGACAGCGGACTTACTTCGGGCTGACACGAAGGCCCGCTTCCCCCTATACTCGCCAGCCTCCGCCGGGGTGGCGAAATTGGTAGACGCATCAGACTCAAAATCTGACGGTGGCAACACCATGCCGGTTCGACTCCGGCCCTCGGTACCAAATTGAGCAGGGGCTTGCAGCAATGCAGGCCCTTTTTGTTTGATCCGCCCGCCCGTCCTTGGGACACTCCCGGCGCTGGGAACCCGCAGGCGGCATACCAGCACGCTCGCGCCAGCACCGCGCGATCCCGGCAACCGGACTCAAGCGGCGGCCCTGCGCTCAACGTCCCTCAGAAGTTGCACCAGGAGCTTTGCGTCCTCAAGCGAGAAGACACCGCCGACCCCTGGCCGTCGAAGTCGGTGAAGGGGCTCTCGTAGAGCCGCCGCGGGTCCATGGCGCCGCGCTCGGTAAGGTGATCGACGGTCAGGTTGACGAACTCGATCTGGTTGGCCGTCAGGGTCCGACCCTCCATGAAGCCAGCAAGCGCCGCCTTGGCGGCCTCCCGCTCCAGCCCCACCAGCGAGCGGATGAAGACGCCGATCCCGCCCTCGCCGCGGATGCGGTCCAGGTCCTCGTCGCTGGCCACCCCTTGGTCCCGAAAGAACCGCTCCAGCTCGGTCAGCTCCATCGGGGTGAGCTGCTCGTTGCGCCGCAGCTTCTGGATGGCGATGTGGTCCAGATGCTGGGTCAGGAAGTGCCGCACCTTCAGCAGGAACCGGGACTTGTCGGTGCCGTAACCCACTTGGGGCAGAGACCCACCCCCGTCGCCTGCCCCAACTCGTCCTCGAAGTCGCTGTAGATCTCCTGTGGTGTCGGCTCACCGCGCTCGTTGAAGATAGATCCGGCCTCGCACCGCGGTGTCGCGCGGGCTCACCTGCATGGTGGGGCCGAAGACGGGCGAGGGAAGGGGCACCGGAGTCACCGGGTCAGGTCTTTCCTGTTGCTCATCCCTGCTCGAAGCAAGCCCATGCACGATTTTGCTGACCCGGGGGTTGCGGGAAGCGTGGTCGGTCCACGATCATCGGTCCCCGGTTATCAAACGATCCGGACAGGCTCCGGCAAGACTTACCCCGGCATGAGTGAGAGGTTATGAACGCTTGGCTCAGCACCCAGGCTGACGTCATCAAAGAGGCAGCGCGCCGCCATCGCATCCGCACCGTCCGGGTCTTCGGCTCCATGGCGAGAAACGAGGCGGGCGCCGATAGCGACGTGGACCTCTTGGTGGAGTTGGACCAAGGGGCTGGTTTGCTTGACCAGGTCGAGTTTAAAGAAGAGCTAGAGGGACGCTGGTCGCGCAGGGTCGACGTGGTGACGCCGGCCGCCCTGCACTGGTACATCAGGGACAAGGTCATCAGCGAGGCGCAGCCCCTGTGACCGCCGCCGCGAAAGACGACCGCCTGTATCTGGTCCACATCGTCGAGGCGCTGAGGAAGATCCTGCGCTACACGCACGGCGGCCGGGATGACTTCCTCGGCGACGAGATGATCCAGGACGCCGTTTACCGTAACTTCCTGGTGATCGGCGAGGCAGCAAAGCGCGTCTCGGAGTCGACTCGCGCCTTGGACCCGAGCGTCCCCTGGCGAGGCATGGCGGGCTTGCGCGACGTTATGTCCCAGTACGAGGGCGTGCGGGCTGATTTGGTTTGGCAAATCCGCGACGAGCAGCTCAAGGCCTTGGAGCCTAGGATCCTCGCCATCATCGAACGCTTGGGCGGGGTCCAGTGGCCGGATCGTGGGGCTTAGGGCGGATGCCGGTGAGGTTAATCCGCCGGTCGGAAAGGGAAAAAGAGAAGCGGAGAGAAAGGGAACAGGGCGTAAGCGTTCCAAGCTCACTTTGTTCAAGTAATTGATCCTTCAACCTTGTTCCCAGCATCAAGATCCGCTGCGCGACGCGGTGCACACCGCCGCGGGCAGCGGAAACGGCGGATTTGACGCCTTCAACCACGCGCTGGCCAAGGTGGTGAAGAAGCGGGGGATGAACCTGCCGGAGCTGCTGGACTACGAGGTCCGCATCCCCAAGGGCGGGCGCACCGACGCCCTGACCGAGTGCACCATCACCTGGGCCACCGACCACGGCGAGCTCAAGACCCGCGGCGTGCACGCCAACCAGGTCTTCGCGGCCATCGGCGCCACCCTGCGCATGCTCAACATCCTCATCCACCGCCAGTTGGCGGAACCGACCGCCGTCCCCGCCACCTCCGCCGCCTGACCGAGACCTTCTCACCGACCAGCGACTTGCCGCGTCTCCCCCGCCCGGACCCGTAGGGTGCGCCGTGCGCACCGACCTCCGGCACATCGCCTTTCTTACCCATGACTGCGACGACACGCCGGCCGACGCCGGCGTGTCGAGAGATGTGGGTTGTAGGAGCCGCCCCCGCCGCGACCGAAACCCGGCAGAAAGCCAAACGACAAATTGGCCCGATCGTGTGGCCCGATCGTGCCCAGGGGCGGGACTCCAATCGGCCGGTGGGCTGGGGTCGGAGACCCGTCAGCCCACCCGGCCGGCCGCAGTCGCCTCAGGGACTTCGACCAGCTGCCCCGACTTCACGTCGTAGATGTAGCCGTAGACCGGGATGTCCTTGGGGACCAGCGGGTGGTGGCGGATACGGCTCACGTCCTCCACCACGCTCTTGGCGTTGTCCTTGATCGTCAGCCAGTCGATGTAATTGCCCTCCGTTGAGCCCGGTCCATCCCCGGAGTCATGCCAGCCGGAGGCGTCCACGCTGGAGGTCTTCAGGCTGCTCGCGAGCAGCCCCCGCATCACCTCGTCGGTGAAGGTCTCCATCCCGCAGTCCGTGTGATGAACCACGAACCACTCCCGCGTCCCCAGCAGCTTGTAGGAAATGACCAGGGAGCGGATAGCGTCGTCGCTCGCGCGTCCGCCGGCATTGCGGATCACGTGGGCGTCGCCCTCGGCCAGACCCGCGTACTTCGCCGGGTCCAGCCGCGCGTCCATGCAGGTCAGGATGGCGAAGTGCCGCCCGGGCGGCATCGGCAGGTGGCCCTTGTCGAAGCCCTGCGCATAGGCTGCGTTGGCCGCTAAAACCTCGTCGAGAACTTGGCTCATGAAGACGATCTCCTGTGGTGTCGGTTCACCGCGCTCGTTGAAGATACATCGGGCCTCGCGCCGCGGTGTCACGCGGGCCCAACTGCATGGTGGGGCCGAAGACGGGCGAGGAAAGGGTACCCGGACTCTTTTGGTTCAGTTTCTCCGGGAAAGGCAAACCAGCGATGGCTCGCCCCAAAACGCGGTCGGGATCGATTCGACTACCGACTGGCCGCTTGGGTCGATCGCGCACAGGGGCGGAAGGCCCTGCGCCCTTGTGAGAGCGTACGGTATAGCGTACGCTGGAGCAAGGATCCAACACAGGTATACCGCCATGCAGCCACTGACCGCCAGTGAGGCGCGGGCCAATCTCTACCGGCTCATGGATCAGGCCGCGGAGTCACATCAGCCTATCCTCATCGCAGGCAAGAGGAGCAACGCCGTCCTCGTTTCCGCTGAGGATTGGGAGGCGATCCAGGAAACCCTCTTTCTCCTTGCCGTGCCGGGCATGAGGGAGTCCATCAAGGAGGGCATGGCCGAGCCGGTTGATTCCTGCTTGAAGGAACTGGATTGGTGAGCTGGCAGCTCGTCTATACGAAACAAGCAAGCAAGGATGCACGCAAGCTCGCGTCATCCGGACTCAAAGAGAACGCGACGGAGCTGCTCCGGGTGATCGAAAACGATCCGTTTCAGAACCCACCGCCCTTCGAGAAGCTGGTTGGGGATCTCTCCGGCGCCTATTCGCGACGCATCAATATTCAGCATCGACTTGTCTATCAAGTGCTCGAAGCCGAGCACGTCGTCAAGGTATTGCGGCTATGGACACATTACGAATAACCCCGGCGAGCTTCCGGTGCAGGGCGCGCCGTCTCGTTGGAAGACGGCGAGGTCGATTAGTACCCGACCCCCGGGCCCCCGGTCACCACCAATCAGCGGCTCTTCGCGGAGCCCTTCACGCTGGAGCGGGTCGCCAAGCTGGAGTCCGACCCCGGACTCGCCGAGCGCGTCGAGGCGTTTGTGGGCCGGTCCGGTCGCTTGCAGGACACCGTCGGCGACAAGCGACTCCCCGCCCTTCTCTCAGCCCTGGGCGAGACGCCGGGGGCCGCGATCGACAACCTCGACCGCGCTGAGCGCCTGGGCTGGATGGAGTCTGCTGACAACTGGATGGCGATACACAGGCTCAGAAGCCAGATGGTGCATGAGTACGTCGAAGATCCCGCCGTCCTAAGCAGCGGTTTGGAGACGGCTCACGGGTACGTGCCGACGCTCATTGCCGTGGCCGAGCGTGTGACCAGTGAAGCACAGGGCCGCGGGTGGGCATGAAATCGTTGTCATCGTTGATCCCCTGATTTCTCTTGATGAGGCGCTTGGTGGCGCCCGCCCGCCGACCTATCCTTCATCCAACCGAAGCCGCATACTGCAGCGGCGGGATCACCGGTGTCGATGGAGATACTCCCCGTACGGTTGCTGCGATGGAAATCGAATATGACCCGGTCAAGGCCGCCGCCAACCCCCTGAACCACGAAGGCGTGACCTTCGACGAGGCACAGGCGGTGCTGCTCGACCCCAACGCCCTCACCCAAGAGGACCGCGACGCGGCGGGTGAGCAACGGTTCGTCACCCTCGGGATGGGTGGAAGGGGTCGAGTGTTGGTTGTCGTCTGGACCTTGCGCGGAGAGCGTATCCGCCTCATCTCCGCTTGGAAGGCCAATCAGTCGCAGCGTCGATGCTATGAACAACAACCCTGACCCGATCTACGATCGCTTCGCGAATCTGGATTTCAGCGATGCCAAGCCGGTCGCCGATGTGCCCGCATTGGCCAAGTTGCAGCTGGAGCGCGGTAGTACCTCCGCGGTGACACTGCAGGTCGACACCGCACTCTTATCCATCCTCAAGGCCCGCGCCGAGGACACCGGAACCGATTACCGACTGCTGATCAACGAGGCCCTTCGGCGCTATCTCGAGGGTCAGACCCTTGCCCAAGTCGTGCGCCAGACGATTCGCGAGGAACTGCATCACGACTGAAGGGATAGAAGCTACTGCCCTGCCGGCCAGCGTAAGGGCATGAGATTCCGTGGTCTGGCCCTGGTTTTCCAAAGAGAAAGCGACGGACTGCTCCGGGTGATCGAAAACGATCCGTTTCAGAACCCACCGCCTTTCGAGAAGCTGGTTGGGGATCTCTCCGGCGCCTATTCGCGACGCATCAATATTCAGCATCGCCTTGTCTATCAAGTGCTCGAAGCAGAGCGCGTCGTCAAGGTATTGCGGCTATGGACACATTACGAATAACCCCGGCGAGCTTCCGGTGCAGGGCGCGCCGTCTCGTTGGAAGACGGCGAGGTCGACTAGTACCCGACCCCCGGGTAGACAGGGGGCCTCTCTGTGGCCCCGGTGGGTAACCGTAACGCTTGTGGGTGAATCTCCCCGAATTTTCCCCTGCCCGTATCGAATCGACGACCATCCATGCGTCACACACAGGCCCCCCCGAAAAGGCAGTCCGACATCCTCATCGTCACCACGATCATCGGCAACTCACACTGACGGACATCGCTTCACCCTGAACCGCTGATCCTGGCCAACACCCATGCGCCTCACCCCCGACCAGATCCAGGGCATCCGCCGCATCGCCATCCGCCTGGCTGGGGAGCAGGTGACGGTGCGGGTGTTCGGATCCCGGCTCGACGACAACGGCCGGGGCGGCGACCTCGACCTCCTACTCGAGCTTTCCGAACCCGTCGCCAACCCGGCGCTCCTGGCCGCTCAAGTCTCGGCGCAAGTCAGCCGCCTCATGGGGGGGCGTAAGGTCGACGTCGTCCTCGCCGCACCGAACCTCCGCCGTCTGCCGATTCACGACCTCGCCATCAGGGAGGGGCAACCGCTATGACTCGCGCCTCCAATCCGGAGCCGCGCCTGGCCTTTCTGACCCGAGTGGTGCGCAAGGAGTGCCGCCATCTACTCACCACCGATCAGCGGCTCTTCGCGGAGCCCTTCACGCTGGAGCGGGTCGCCAAGCTGGAGTCCGACCCCGGACTCGCCGAGCGCGTCGAGGCGTTTGTGGGCCGGTTCGGTCGCTTGCAGGACACCGTCGGCGACAAGCGACTCCCCGCCCTTCTCTCAGCCCTGGGCGAGACGCCGGGGGCCGCGATCGACAACCTCGACCGCGCTGAGCGCCTGGGCTGGATGGAGTCTGCTGACAACTGGATGGCGATACGCAGGCTCAGAAACCAGATGGTGCATGAGTACGTCGAAGATCCCGCCGTCCTAAGCAGCGGTTTGGAGACGGCTCACGGGTACGTGCCGACCCTCGTTGCCGTGGCCGAGCGTGTGACCAGTGAAGCACAGGGCCGCGGGTGGGCATGAAATCGTTGTCATCGTCGATCCCCTGATTCTCAAAGGGCCGGCCTGGTAGCTGCGATTGCTCAAACCGGCGCTCGCCATCGAGGCACTCTCTACATCCTCACCAAAAAGGCGAGACCGCTGGAGCGGTCTCGTTCACTCCAAGCGATGGTGACGGCTCGCTGACAGGCGCTCATCGCGGGCAGCGAAAACCGGGAGGGACGGCGTCGACCCGCTGCGGTCAGAGGCACTGGGGGCGGGGTGGCCGTTGCGGGGAAGCCAGCAGACTTTGAATCGGGCTCGACCTGCCTCGCGGGGAAACGTAGAAACCCGGCCCCCGACCGCTGGAGATGGCCAAAAAGAACGAGACCGCCGAAGCGGTCTCGTTCTTGGTCAGCCTAGGAAAAGGGTCTGACCCCTTTTCCGTTGGGAGATCCTACGATGCGACCCTTTTCCTTTTAGCCCCTCTTCCCATGTCTTACACACGCAGTTTGCAGCTTGGTGCAGGTCGTTGCGGCACCAGTCCACGAGATCTTATTAGGATCGGTCGTGACAGGCGTGAAAGTGACGACGCAACGCTTCACGATAGCTGTGCCGGTCATCGTTATGACGCCATCCGCATGCTACTGACGCCAAGTCTGCCGTAGCGGCAGGATAGACCGGGATCACCAACGGTAGTAGACGACAGTGCCGCAGTATTGCAGAAGCCAATTTCCCGCGTTCTGTTGCAGACACTCGGCGACAGCAAGTTTCAGTGGTCCGACGGCAGTGATGTTGCCTGCCCATTTGGAGCGCGTGACATGTAGTCCTGATAGGCGGGAAACGCAATCGCCGCCAAGATACCAATGATCGCCACGACGATCATGAGCTCGATCAGTGTGAAGCCTTGCTGGTGCTTTTTCATGATGTTTCCTCGAATGAATGATGAATGGAACCGGCTGTGCGGGGAGGCCGTTCGCGGCCACCTTTACAGCCGCGTCCTTGATCGTCTCCCGCAGCGGGTGAAGCAGGATGCGAGCCAACCCGCTTCTCCCCCGCGCCGCCCGGTGACCACGCCGCAACCGCTTGTCTGATCTGGGGTATCCGGGAAAATGCCGCGGACGAGAAGGCGCTGGGCCTTGTTGAGGCGGATTGCCGAGTCAAACTGTGACAGAAATCGTTACTTGTTGACGTGAGGCGTGCGCCAGGCGGGTCTCACGGCGGCGCATCCGGGAGTCGACGGGTCTGCGGGGCGGCTGGTGGGTTTCTGAAAATGGGAGCTGGTTCGCAATGCAAGGGGGCCCTCCCGGTGCAGCCAGACCGCTTCCCCAGCGCCGCCTCGCCGCGATCGGGCCTCTCGGACGGCTGAGCGGTTCGGATCAGCGCGCCGGTCAATCCGCCGGGATCGGATTCGGCAGGTTGGTCGCGCGGCCCCAAAGGAGACGGGGCCATCGTCGCACAGTGGCGGGGTAAAGCCCATGGCCTGAATGTGTGTCTGCCCGCACTTGGGCGTGTCAGGGGGCGGGGCGCGGAGTCACTGGATCACGTCTTCGATGCGCTCGGCGGTGAGGATGCGCTCGGACCAGGTGAGGAGGGTGTCGGGATCGGCCTCTTCGATGCGGCGGCGGGCGTCCTCGGGGACCTCACCAAACTTGAGGCGCAGCAGGCGCAGCAAGACGAGGGCCTCACCTTTTTGCAGGCCTTCCTGACGTCCTTCCTGACGTCCTTCCTGACGTCGTCCTTCCTGACGGGCTTGCTGAAAATAGGTGCTCACGGTTTTTGCCTCTTCCGGGTACTCGCTTTGGTAGCGCTGGCGTTCATTGTCGTCAAGGGCGCTGTAGATGTCGATGAAGTCGGCATATTTGAGCTGCCGCTCCGGGTCGGGTTCCAGGTTGCTCAAGCCGCGCACGGCGGCGGCGTAGACGTCGACCCGTTCCTCGGGTTGGTAGCGCATGTTGGGCAGGTTCAGGCGGGCGACCAGGTTGTTGCTGTCGCGATAGCGGCGGTAGGGTATGCCGCCCAGCTCACAGGCGATGTAGATGAAGCGCAGGTAGGTGTGGCGCTCGCTGCTCAGCTCCAGGGAACGGCGATCGGGTTCGCCGCGCAGGAACACCACGACCGGCACTACCCGGTCGGTCTCGCACAGCTCCGCGAGGTCCACGCAGTAGTGGACGAGGCGGTGGATGGAGAAGCGCTTGGGTTCGCTCTCCTCCTCGATGACGAACAGCAGGGCGGCGCGATTACCGTCGGGCCATTCGACCAGAAGCGGCACGTCGAGCTCGCGGAAGCGCTCGCCCAGGCGCTCCTGAAGCTGTTCCTGGCGGATTGGCGTGATGCGCACATCAGCGGGCAGGTCGAATGCCTCTGACTCGGCGAGGAAGGCGAGGGCCTCGCGCGGGTAGTCGAGGATGAGGTTCTTGAAGTTCTGATCGTGGGTCACGGGTGGATGCTAACGCGCCGGCCATTGGCCGACCAGCAAGATGCCGCCCTTTCCAACCCGGAGCCGATCGTTCGGTATTTGCCTGGCCTGTGCTACCGGCCTTGGCGACCGCGGATGCGCTCGACGAGCTGGCGCAGGCGCTGGGTGAGGGCCTCGCGGCCGGGGGCGGCGAAGGGATCGACCAGCTCGGCGATGGGGCGCAGCTGGCGGGTGGCCGCCATGAGCAGGGCGGCCTCCTGCAGGTTGATCGAGCCCTCGCGCAGCGCGGGGCCGAGCCGCCGGCGGGTCAGGTCAGCGAGAACCGGAAGGGCGGCCTCCAGGGTGCGGTGTCCGCGGACGAAGGAGTCGATCTCTGGGTCGGGGCTTTGCCGCGGACCGTCGGGGTCGGGCCTGCCGTCCGGCGGGACCGCACGCAGCGCTCCGGCGAGGGCCGCCGCCACCTCGGGCGCGAGCCGGCGCAGGGGGCCGGGCAGGAGCACCGGCAGGCGGCGTTCCAGGCGCCGCTCCGCGCAGGCGGCGAGCCGCAGGCCGGCGGCGCTGATGGGGCGCAGCATCACCAGGGCGTGCTCGCCGCTCGCGGCATTGCGGCTGGTGCCGATCTGGGCCGGACGGTAGCCGCAGGCCGCCCAGAAGGCGATGAGCTCGGGGGTGGCGCCGAAGCTGGCGCCGATCAGGTCGAACCCGTCCCGGCGCGCGTCCCGCTGGAGCCCGCGAAGCAGGCGGCGGCCCAGACCGCGTCGGGCGAGGGCGGGGTGCACGGCGATCCGGACCACCCGCAGAGTCCGCAGCGCCGGGGCGTCCTCCAGGCCCGCGTGCGCGGAGAGCGTCTGGGGCAGCAGGTGTCCGCGGGGTCGGCGGCGGCCGTCGAAGATTGCCCGCCGAAGTTCCGCGTCCGCCATGCCGCCCTCTTCGGCGGCGAGCAGGGTGGCGAGGACTCGACCGCCGATGACGCAGGACGTAGACCCGCACGTTGGGCCCGTCGAGCAGCATGCGCAGGTCCAGTGGCCGGGTCTGGTAGTGGGCCAGCACCAGCAGACCGAAGACCTGGGCGAGGGTGGCCTCGTCCTCCGACCAGGGCATCCCGGTCCAGGCGGGTGAGCTCGATCTTCCCCGGTGCGGCGCCCGGCGGGTCCGCCGGGCTGGCGTCGAGTAGCAGGGCGCGGAAGACCAGCGATTCCAGAGGGTCGTCCGCGGACCAGCGGATCGGTTGACCCAGGGGCAGGGCCCGCCAGCCCGGGGTGCGCCGGTCCAGGGTGTGGCGAAAGCGGACGTCGAAGCCCCGTCCGGTCCCCTCGTAGCCGTGGACGGTGGTGGCGAAGGCAACGCGCGGGTAATGGGCGAGCAGGGTTTCGAGCATTGGGGCGGGAATGCCGGCCGCCTCGTCCACCAGCAGCAGGTCGGCGTGGGGGCGGGTCTCGCACAGGGCGTCCGGGGGCAGGAAGCGGATGGAGCGGTCGCCTGCGCGCAGCCAACCTTTATGTGCCTCCGCATCCGGCCAGGCCAGGGCGGCATGGCGGAACAGGGCCTCGCAGGCGGCGCGCCGCGGGGCGGTGACCAGGATGTCCCGGGTGCCGCTCCGGGCGAGACGGGCAGCGGCGATTCCCAGGGCCGCGCTCTTTCCGCGCCCGCGGTGGGCGGTGAGCACCAGGGGGCGGCGGGTGCGTCCCGGGCAAGCTGGAGCAGGGCGTCGACGGCCCGCTGCTGGTCCGCGGTGGCCGCCTGGACGGGTCAGCGCGGGTCCGACGCCGGGGCCTCGGGCCCGGTCGCCGGTGGAGCGGATGGAGCCGGAGCCGACTCCGGCATGGGGTGCCCCTCGGTGACGAGGATAGCCCCCGGGTGGCTCGCCAGGATCCGGGCGAGCCGGGTCAGAAAGCGTCCCGAGACCGTCTCGGCCCGATGGGGCCAGACGGCGATGCGCTCGGCCTGGGGGTCCGTGACATCGGGCCAGATCGACAACGGTGGGGTGAGCAATAGCAACAGGCCGCCGCCGCGCAGGGTGCCGGTGGCGGCGCCGAACCCGTCTGGGTCGAATCCGGACCAGGCGTCGTAGACCAGAAGCGCGGTCTCCTCGCCGACCAGTCCAGTCGCGGCCCTGAGTGGAAGCACACGCCGCGGGACGGGGGTGCTGGTGCCGGTGCGCGGGGCGCTCAGGTCCCGGTCGGTGAGCCAGATCGCCGGCCGGCCGGAGCTAGGCTGGCCCAGTGCTCGGGCAGCGGCGGCTGCCGCAGCGGCGGTCCAGTCCGGCCCGCCGCTGAGCACCAGCGCGAAACGGTGGTTGGCGGTCCTCGCCCGCGCCTGCAGGCCGCGGGCGAGGGCCTGGATCCCGTGACGATCGGTGAGGCTGGGGTCCGGTGGCTCAGGCGCTGAAGCGGGCGGTGCGCGGGAAGGCAAGGCCGTTGGCGTCGAACAGGTAGCAGGCATCTGCCGACACCCCGATGTCGAACTGGCTCTTGGCCGTGGCCGGGGTGTCCGGGCGCACCTTCACGGTAAAGTCCTTGCCGCCCACCTCCATGTACACGTAGGTCTCGGCCCCCAGGTGCTCCGCCACCAGGACGGTGCCGGTGACGCGGTTGTCCGCGCGCGGGTCGTCCAGCAGTACCGTGTGCTCGGGGCGGATGCCCACCTCCACCTTGTCTCCGGCGCGACCCCGGCTGGTGTCCACGGAGGCGGTGAGGGTCACGCCCGTGTCGAGCTTGATCTGGGTCTGGCGCTCGCCCGGCTCCGCGATCATGCCCGGCAGGAAGTTCATCTTGGGTGAGCCGATAAAGCCGGCGACGAAGCGGTTGGCGGGCTCGTGGTAAAGGGTGAGCGGGGGGCCGAACTGCTCCAGGTTGGTGCTCGCGCCTTCCGCCAGGGGGCTCAGAACGACGATCTTGCTGGCCAGGGTCATGGCCTCGACCTGGTCGTGGGTCACGTAGATGGTGGTGGCTCCGCGCTCCTGGTGCATCTTGGCAAGCTCGATGCGGGTCTTGACGCGCAGTGCCGCATCCAGGTTGGAGAGTGGCTCGTCGAGCAGGAAGACGTCCGGGTGCTGGACCAGGGCGCGTCCGATGGCGACGCGCTGGCGCTGGCCGCCGGACAGTGCCTTGGGCTTGCGGTCCAGGAAGGGATCGAGTCCAAGCATCTCCGACGCCTGGGCCACGCGCTCCTTGGCGGTCTTCTTGTCCACCCGCTTGATCTTGAGCCCGAAGCCCAGGTTCTCCCGCACCGTCATGTGCGGATAGAGTGCGTAGGACTGAAACACCATGCCGACGCCGCGCTCCACCGGCGGGACGTCGTTCATGCGCTTGCCGCCGATGTAGAGGTCGCCGGCGGTGATGTCGTCGAGCCCGGCGATGGCGCGCAGCAGGGTGGATTTGCCGCAGCCCGACGGCCCGACGAAGACGGCGAAGTCCCCTTCCTTGATGTCGAGGTTGATGTCGCGCAATACGTCCTTGGCGACGCCGGGATTGTAGTTCTTGACCAGGTGATCGATCTTGACGTCAGCCATCAGTGTCGGCTCCTTTCGGGCGTTGTGCCATCCGCTCTTTTTTCGGTAGGTCGGGCTTCAGCCCGACTGGGGCCTCGCGGGCAATCTCGGCGTCGGGTCGGGATGAAACCCGATCGACAGGCCTAACCCTTCACTCCGCCGGCAGTCAGCCCGCCGACGAGCCAGCGCTGGGCGAGCAGGAAGACGGCGGTGATCGGCAGGCCGGAGAGCACGGCGGCCGCGGCGAAGTCGCCCCATTTGTATTCCTGCGGGTTCAGGTAGTACTGGGTGCCCACCGCCAGGGTGAGCTTGGACTCGTCCTGGAGCAGGATGGAGGCCACCGGGTATTCGGTGATGGCGGTGATGAAGGCAAGGATGAAGACCACCGCCAGGATCGGCACCGAGAGTGGCAGGAGGATCAGCCGGAAGGCCTGCCAGGGACTGGCTCCATCGAGCATGGCGGACTCCTCCAGCGACTTGTCGATGGTCTCGAAGTAGCCCTTGATCGTCCAGACGTGGAGCGCGATTCCGCCGAGGTACGCGAAGATCAGACCCGGGTGGGTATTGAGCCCGAGCGGCGGGAAGTAGTCGCTGATTCGGCTGAACAGGGCGTAATAGGCGACCAGGGCCAGGACTGCCGGGAACATCTGGAAGAGCAGCATGGCCTTGAGCAGGAGGCTGCGGCCGCCGAAACGCAGGCGCGCGAAGGCATAGGCGGCGGTGGTGGAGAGTGCCACGATCAGCACCGCGGAGATCAGTGCCACCTTCACCGAGTTCCACAGCCACAGGAGCACCGGGAAGGGCGGCGGTATGGTGCGGCCGGTCTCGTCGACGATGGACTGGCCGAGCGCCAGCTTCCAGTGATCCAGGGTCGGGTTGCTCGGGATGATGTCGCCCACCGCGAAGTTACCGGTGCGGAAGGAGATGGCGATGATCATCAGGAGCGGGAAGATGATCAGTGCCAGGAAGAGCCACAGGAAGGCGTGGGCCCCCAGCTTGCGATACTTGATCGATTCCGGTTGAACCATGGCCATGCTGGTGTCCTCAGTCTGTCACCGGTCGCTGTTGCTCGTCGTGTGGCGGGGCGGATGCGTCGCGCCGATCCGCCCCGCCGGCAGCGGTTGGCCGCCGGCGGATCATGCCGGCTGGTCCACGCGCATCAACTTGATATTCAGCAGCGCCAGGGCGCCGACCATGAGGAAGATCACGGTCGCGATGGCCGAGGCGAGGCCGTAGTCCTGACCCGAGCCCTCGAATGCGATGCGGTAGGTGTAAGTCACCAACAGGTCCGTGGTGCCGGCCGGCGTCTGGGCCCCGATGATGTCCGGGCGCCCGTTGGTGAGCAGCTGGATCAAGACGAAGTTGTTGAAGTTGAAGGCGAACGACGCAATGAGCAGGGGCGTGAGCGGCTTCATCAGGATCGGCACCGTGATGCTGAAGAAGTTGCGGATGAAATCGGACCCGTCCATCGCCGAGGCCTCGTACAGGTCCTGGGGGATGGCCTTCAGCAGGCCCATCGCCAGAATCATCATGTACGGGTAGCCGAGCCAGGTATTGACGATCAGGACCATGGTGCGGGCGAGGGTGGGGTCGTTGAACCAGCCGGGCTTGACGCCGAAGACGGCGTTGAGCAGCACATTGATCTCGCCGAAGTTCTGATTGAAGAGACCGCGGAAGATCAGGATGGAGATGAAGGCGGGCACCGCATAGGGGAGGATGAGCAGCAGCCGGTAGACGCTTCGGCCCCTGAGCTCATCCCACTGCACCAGGCTCGCCAGGACCATGCCGATGACGAGCGTGAAGATGACGGACAAGAAGGAAAAGACCAGGGTCCAGCCAAAGATCTGCAGGAACGGGCCCTGGACGCCCGGATCCGTGAACACCCTCAGGAAGTTCTTCCAGCCGACGAAGACGCTGAATCCCGGGGCGATTCCTGGGCCGGTGAAGTCGCCGGCCTCGTTGACTGGCCGGTAGAAGCCGGTCCCGCGGTCAGGGGCGATCCGCTGCTTGGTCTGCTGGTTGACCAGGATCTCTCCGTCCCCACCCTGGGCGCTCGGGAGCACCTGATAGAGCGGGCGCAGCGCGGAGAACTGGCGCAGGCCGCTCATTCGCACATCGGTTCCGTCCGGGAGGTGCGCCACGACGTTCCCAAGCACGCCGCGCAGCTGAACCAGATCCTTGACCGGCAGCTTCTCTCCTTCGGGCAGGGTCTCGACCTGCTCGAGCTTGATCTCGATCGGAGCTGTGGCGGCGGGCGTCTTGGCCTTGGGATCCGGCACCACGAGCTCGGTGGGCTCGCTCACATAGAGCTCGCCGGACTTGGCGGTCAGTGCCAGCCGGTAGTGATTGGTTGTCTCACCGATCAAGGTGAAGTCGTAGTTTTGCCCCGCGATCCGGTAGGTCTGCGACAGGTGGTAGTCGCGCGCCCGCTCGAAGGTGAGGATGTTGGTGGCACTGAAATTGGTGAAGGCGATCCAGATCGTGTAGGCGAGCGGGAACAGGATGAAGATGAACATGGTCGCCACACCGGGGAAGATGTAGCGGTGGACATAGGTCCGCTCGGAGGCGAAGACATAGAGTCCGGTGGCGACCAGGACCAGGGTGACCAGGGCGAAGACGGTCTCGCCCTGGGCGTACATCACCACCACGGCATAGAGATTGATGAGCCCAATCAGCCCCAGGATGCCCCATTTGAGCCAGTGCTTCGCGGGCGCGGCAACGGTCTCGGAAACGGCCATGGTGGTCTTCTCCCCCGCGGTGATTGGGGCGGGCGGCGGTGTCCCGCCGCCCTGGTTGTTGTTGAGCTCGGACTCGGTCGGGCTTGAGCCCGGTTCGAACCCGGCAGGCCGCTCGTCGGGCTGAAGCCCGACCTACAGCCCGATCCTGTCAGCCCGACCTACTGGACGGTGCGCTTGGCGGCCGCGTCCAGGGCCTCATCGACGCTCTGGCGCCCGGCGGCGACGTTCTTGAGCGCTCCTTCCAGGTTGGTCCAGTAGTTGATCATCTCCGGCACGCTGGGCATCGGCTCGCCGTTCTTGGCGTTCTCGAAGGTCACCTTGATGCGCTCGTCTGCGGACAGCTGCTCTTGGAACTCTTTCAGGGCCACGGCGCCCAGCGGCTTGTCGTCATTGACAGCTTTGAGCCCTTCCGGGGTGAGCAGGTACTCCTCAAGGAACAGGGTCGCCAGGTCCTTGTTCGGGCTTGCGTTGTTGATCGCACCGGCGAGCACGCCGACGAACGCCCGACCTGGGTTGCCTCCCAGGCTCGGCAGTGGGGCCACCCCGTACTTGATGCTGCTCTTGCTCAGGTTGTCCCAGGCCCAGGGGCCGTTGATGGTCATGGCCGCCTCGCCCTTGTTGAACTTGGCCTCGGCGACGCCGTAGTCCACCCCCCGCGGCATGTGGCCTTTCTCGATCATCTCGGCGAGGAAGGCGACGCCCTGCTTGGAGCCGGCGTTGTTCAGGCCGGTGTCCTTCACGTCGTAGCTGCCGTCCTCACGCTTCTTGAAGGCATAGCCGCCGTTGGCGGAAAGCAGAGGATAGGTGAAATAGGGGGTCTCGTAGGCCCACAGGATGGCGTGCTTGCCGTCCTTCTGCAGCTCCGTGTCCAGCGGCAGCATCTCCTCGAAGGTCTTGGCCGGACCGTTCGGCATCAGATCCTTGTTGTAGATGAGCGAGATGGCCTCGACGGCGACCGGGTAGCCGTAGATCTTGCCATCGATGGTGACGGCCTCCCACGCAAAGTCATCGATCTTGGCCTTCATCTCCGCGCTCGGGTTGACCGCCGACAGCAGCCCGCCCTTCACCCACTCGCCGAAGCGGTCATGGGCCCAGAACATGACGTCGGGCCCCTGGGCATTCGAAGCGACCTGTTGGAAGCGCTGCTCCACGTTGTCCGGGTGGGAGACCTCGACCGGCACGCCGGTGTCGGCAGTGAACTTTTCGGCAACCTTTGCCAGACCGTTATAGCCCTTGTCCCCGTTGATCCAGAGGGTGAGCTTTCCCTCCTCCAAGGCGAAGGCGACGCTCGAAAGGGTCAGGGTGGCGGAGGCGACGGCCAGGGCGATGAGCTTCTTCACGTTCGGTTTCCTCGGTTGGTGTGGTCTTGATCCTTTGCCCAGTCACGCGGAGCTCCGCGTCGACGGCAGTGTTCTTCTTGTGCATGGGGCGACGGGAACATCCCGCAGGCAGTTGCGCCGACTGTGCGGCTGACCCCCATTGGTCCGCGGAGTATAGACCAGGGATCTGGTCGCAGACAGTCCGATCGAAACTCTCGGAAATCCACCCACGTTTGGAATCGTGTTTTTTATGCAACATAGGCGGCGCTATTGAAGACGGCCGATGGACAGCAGAACAAAAGCATATTTGCAAAATTCTTTCAAAACAATCCTCGACAAATCGTTTCTCACTGTCTACATTAATCCGTGAGACGGTTGTGTTCAAAACACAACGTCGCAACTTAGTCTCGGGGCGCTTCTTGGGGCCCCGCTGACGGCAGGCGGGAAAAAGGCCTGCGGATACGCAGACGCAGGATTTTGGTGCGGAGGACTGCATCATCAGAAGAGTCGGTCTCGGTTGGTGTGCCTGGTCACGGCGGGGAGTTGACGCCGCCGACGCGCACATCCCGCGACGGCGACGCCGGCCGCGAACGGTCGGCAGCTGACGAGCCACGGCACGGGCCGCGGCCCGACCAACACCAAACCAATAGGGGAACGAGATGAAGATTCGTGTATTGACCGCGGCACTGGCCGCAGCCCTGGGGTCCGGCGCTGTCCTAGCCGAGATCAATCCTTACCCTGACTTCCACGGCTATCTGCGTTCTGGAATCGGCGCTACCAGTGGAGGTGGCGACCAATCGTGCTTCCAGTCCAACGGGGCCGACACCAAGTACCGCTTGGGCAATGAGTGCGAGACCTACATGGAGATCGTGCTCGGCAAGGCGATGTGGGAGCAGAACGCCCAGAGCTTCTATCTGGACACCCGTATCGCCTACAAGTCGGCCCAGCAGAATGACTGGTCCGAGGATCCCGGTGACGGCTCCGGCTCGAATAGCGACTCGATTTCGGGCGATCGGGCGATCACCGCCCACCCCTACCGGGACTCGGTCGTCTCCGTGCGTGAGGCAAATGCCCAGTTCCGCGGCGTGATCCCCGGTCAGGAGAAGTCCAACCTGTGGGCCGGCAAGCGCTTCTATCAGCGCCACGACATCCACATGGCCGATTTCTACTACTGGGATCTTTCCGGACCGGGCGTGGGGCTCGAGTACTGGACCCTGGGCCCCGGCGACCTCTCGCTGGCCTGGGTGCGCAACACGGATGGTCCCTGGGTGAACGGCCAAGGCACGGAGTTCTACAACGATGAGATCGTTCGCCCCAATGTCATCAACAACGTACTCAGTACCCGATACGCCAACCTGAAGACCAATACGGATGGGTCACTGGAGATCGGCGTCGAGTACGGGACGGCCGACCTGACTAACGACCAGGACAGCCTCAAGCAGAAGGAGCTTGAGACGGGGGAGATCAAGAAGTTGCAGCCGTTCAACTATGAGAACGGCTGGCTGTTCACGGCTGAGCATACCCAGGGCAACTGGTTCGGAGGCTTCAACAAGTTCATCGTCCAGTACGCCACCGGTAGCATGGCCGCCGTGGGCAACAACAACACGCACTCGTCCAGTAACGCTGGCGCGGATTATTACGCACGCGACATCGACGGCAATGCGACGGTCCTGCCGACCCTTGACTACATGTGGCGGGTTCTCGATCACGGCACCATCGCGATGGGCAGCCGCGTGGAGATGATGTACGCGGTCTGGTACGAGTCCAAGAAGCGTAACAACGCGACGCTTGCGGACGGGCTGCCGGCGACGGGCAGCGGGGGCGAGAAGAACTGGTTCTCGATCGGTATCCGCCCGATGTACAAATGGAGCGACACCATGAACACCGCGCTGGAGATTGGCTACGACAATGTCAACTTCTCCAACGGGTACGCGGGGTACGGGCTGACCGCCGACGACATCGCCAACCTTGAGGACGGGATGACCGCCGACGATCTGCGCTCCTGCGCCACCCTCAACGACAGCTGCGATCTGTTCAAGGTCACCCTGGCCCAGCAGTGGCAAGCAGGTCCGAGCATCTGGGCGCGCCCGGTCATCCGCTTGTTCGTCACCTACGCCGACTGGAACAGCGGCAACTTCCCCCAGACGCCAGGGATCATCGCGGCGGACGATACCAGCGGCGTGACCTTCGGCGCCCAGGTGGAGGCTTGGTGGTAAGGTTGGCGCGCCCCGGGCGACCGGGGCGTCCGGCCCCGTCGGACCACGCCGTGCGGCCAGCGCTACCGCACGGCGCACCCGTATCAAGCCACACCAGGAATCCGCCCATGCCCAAGTCGATCGCGCTCGTTGTCCTCGCACTCGGATTTATCGCCCCTGGACTGCTCACGCTCGGGGGTTGCGCCAGCTCCGGAGGGAGCGGCGAAACGGTCAAGAGCTCCTGGCTCGATCCTCTTCAGTCCGGATCGCCCATGTACACGGCCATCAGCCCGAGCGCGGCCCAGAGCCGCACGGCGCTCAATGCAGCCCCGGTCTGCTGTGACTCGCTCTCCGAGCTGCGCTACCAGCCGCTCAACATCAAGAACGCGGATTTCTACAAGGTCGACGCGAGCGCCCAGGCCTTTGCGTTCAGCACCGGCAAGAGCTTCGTCAGGGCCTTCGTGATCCCGGACAATCTCGAGCGGGCCACCATCAAGCTGGAGGCGGTCGCGGGGGCCACGGTATTCGCGCCCACCGTCCTGATCCTGGATCGGGACTACCGGGTCAGTCGCGCCATCGACGCCCAGCAGTTCACCTACACTCCCGCGGGGTTCATGGAGCCCCAGCGGCTCAAGGGCAAGTTCTATCTGGACCGGCGCCAAGGGGGCGAGCTGGCGGATGAGAAGTATCTGTTGGTCTTCACCACCAACGATTCACTCAACGGCTCCACCCAGATGATCAGCGAGGCGCGGCTCTACGCACAGTCCCGCGGCCTGGCCGATCCGCGACTGCCGAATCCGGTGGCCGAGCACGCCGCCACCGGGGTGTTTCGGTTGTCTGTCAGCGACCTCGAGACCGGGGCGGTCTCGACCACCGAATATGTCAGCCAGCGCCAGGAAGCCGGGCGCTATGTGGCAGGCGCAGGTGCCGGGGCCTCGGTCGCGAAGACCGCCCCCAGCCGAGCCGCGCCTCCGCCACGCCCGCCAGCGCCGGCGCCGAGCCGCAGCAAGCCCGCGGCGAGTACCGTCTCGGGGGCCCAGCCCATGCTGAGCGAGACCCAGGGCATGTACGACCGCATGATTCGCGAGTCCGTCACCAGCGGGGACATGGACCGCGCCTGGCGTCTGGTTCAGGAGGCCGAGCGCGCCGGCTCCAGCACGGCCCGCCAGACCTTCCTCAAGGCGGTGGAGCAGAAATAGCGCCATCAGCCGATCACCGATCTCCCCTCAAAGAGCGCTCGGGCACAGGGACGTGCCCTTTTTTTCTGGTGGAGAGTGGGAGGCGCCAATGCGCGTCGCCGTCCTCGGCCCCCGGCGCTCGCAACTCGCCACTCGCCTCCGGTAGACTCCCCGGCTTCCAAAGGACCGACGCCACCGGAGCCATCCCATGCACCGAACCAGCGGCATCCTGCTGCACCCCACCTCTCTGCCGGGTCCCTTTGGCATCGGCGACCTGGGCCCGCCGCCCACTGGTTCGTCGACTTTCTGGCCGAGGGCGGCCAGGGTCTGTGGCAGGTGCTGCCCCTGGGTCCGACCGGGTTCGGAGACTCGCCGTACCAGTGCACGTCGGCCTTTGCCGGCAATCCACTGCTGATCAGCCCGGAGCGGCTCGTCGAGCGCGGCTGGATCCGCCGCTCGGACCTCAAGCATCCGGACTTTCCCCGGAACCGGGTGGATTTCGGCGCCGTCAAGACCTGGAAGCGCGCCTTGCTGGGGCTTGCCCATCGCGGCTTCCTGGCCAAGGCGGACCGGGCAGAGCAGGACGAGTTCGCACGCTTCCAGGAGGAGCAGCGCTCCTGGCTGGACGACTACGCGCTCTACACCGCGATCAAATCCGAGCACGGCCACGGTCCCTGGACGGAGTGGCCGGAGGCATTGGCCTTGCGTGATCCCCAGGCCATCGCCGCCTGGTCCAACGCCCATCGCCCGCTGACCGAGCGGCACCGCTTCATCCAGTTCCTGTTCTTCCAGCAGTGGTCAGAGCTGCGCCGCTATGCCCACGACCGCGGGGTCCATCTGGTCGGAGACATCCCGATCTTCGTCGCCCACGACTCCAGCGAGGTGTGGACCCACCGGGACTGGTTCCAGCTGGACGACCATGGCCGCCCCACGGTGATCGCCGGTGTGCCGCCGGACTACTTCAGCGCCACCGGCCAGCGCTGGGGCAATCCGCTCTACCGCTGGCCGACCCTGGCCGCCGAGGGCTACGCCTTCTGGGTGAACCGGCTGCGGCACGTCCTTGAGCTGATCGACCTGGTGCGCATCGACCATTTTCGGGGCTTTGCGGGCTACTGGGAGATCCCCGCGAGCGAGGCCACCGCGGTCAACGGACGCTGGGTGCCTGGGCCGGGCATGGACCTGTTCCGCGCCCTGAAGGCGGCCCTGGGGGAGGAGCTGCCCCTGATCGCGGAGGATCTGGGGGTGATCACCGACGACGTGGTGGCGCTTCGCGACGGGCTGGAGCTCCCGGGGATGGCGATCCTGCAGTTCGCCTTCGAGGACACGGCAGGGGGCTTCGGGCAATCCGATTTCCTGCCCCACAATCACCACCGCCGGCTCGCCGTCTACACCGGCACCCATGACAACAACACCCTGCTCGGCTGGTGGGCTGGCCTGGACCCCACCCTCCAGCACCACGCCCGCCGGTATCTCAACAGCGACGCCGCCGAGATCCAGTGGGACTTCATCCGGGCCACCCTGGCCTCGGTGGCGGCGCTGGCCTTCTTCCCGATGCAGGACGTCCTGGGCCTGGGACCGGAGGGCTGCATGAACCGTCCGGGAAATCCGGACGGCAACTGGGTGTGGCGTTTCACCGAGGACCAGATCGACGCCGGCACCGCCGAGCGGCTCCTGGAGCTCACCCGGCTTTACGGGCGCCTGCCCTATCCGGTGTAAGGACGTCCCGGCAGGCGCCCAGCTCAACTCAGCTCAGTAGCTTGGCGAGCGACACCAGGCCCAGCACCAGGGTCAGACCCCCGACCGCCGCGCGGATGGTGTTCTCTGGCAGATGACGCACCGTCACCGTGGCCCAGGGCACCGAGAGCAGTGCGCCGGCGGTGAGCGGGAGGGCGAGCCCCCAGTCCGGGGCGCCCTTCAGTGCCAGGTAGCCCGCCAGCCCCACCAGACAGGTCAGCGCCTCCGCCAGCGAGGTGATGACCACCGCCTGGCGCGCGGGCATCCCGGAGACCACCTGGCCCGAGGTGACCAGCGGGCCGTAGCCCCCGCCGCTCAGCCCCTTGTTGAAGGCCGCGACCAGGCCGATGGCGAGGATGCCGGCGGGGCGGTAACGGATGCGTCGATTCGCGGTCGCCAACGTCATCACACCCATGGCGAGCACGATGGCAACGATGGCGTAGCCGAACCAGGGGCCCGGGAGTCGGACCGCCAGCAGCACCGCGCCCAGTGCGCCGACGCCGCTCAGGGTCGCCAGCAGGGCCAGGGTCCGGCGGGCGCGGTGATCCCTCGGCAGGTCGATGTTGCCGTCCCGCTGATGGAGCAGACCGGCCGCGATTCCGGTCAACAGCTCCGAGAGCAGCACCGCCGGGACGATCGTCAGCGGCTCGAAGCCGGCAATCAGGAGGAGCGGGGTCAGGGTGGTGCCGTAACCCATGCCCAGACTCGAATCCATGTACTCGCAGAGCAGGGCGGCGGTGAACACCGCCAGCACGGTGCCGTATCCGAGGGTGGCGGTCTCGCCCGCGCCGGACCACACCTGGAACCAGTGTTCGCCCCCCAAGAGCAGGGCCAGCGTGCAAGCCGTCAGCGCCAGCCAGAGATAGAGGCGGCGGCGATGCCAGAGATAGAAGTTGCCGGCAGCGAGTGCGACGGTGCGGACCATGGTTGGCTCCTGAACGAATTGGTTGGCACCGAGGAATGGGCAACGCCCGTGCCAGAGGCGCCTATAAGGAGTAAGTGGCGCCCGCCGCGACCGAACCGCGCCGCAGAACCTCGCTGCCTGGGAGCACGCATCGCGCCGATTGACTCCCTCGTCACGGGATAACCGTGATATGCGCCAATCAGCCCGTGCGATTTGATGGAATTTCCGTATCATCCATGCTCATGGAGCGCTTTCTCCCACTGCTGCTCGACGTCTGGCGCCAGGCCTGCCGGGAGCCGCACATCGCCACCTCCGCACGGGCCATCGCCGAGGTCGTCAGCCGGCGGATGCCCTGTGAGCGCCTGTTGATCCGGGCATTGGATGCGGACCAGGGACGCATCGAAACTCTGGCGGACATCGCGAGCACGGCAGGGGCGCCGTCCACCGATTCGCGATCCACCGCTTCGGTTGGGGTGCCGCCGGACCTCCATGCGCTCAAACGTTGGTGCCTGTCCGGTGAGGTCCTGCGCGGCAACGCGGAGACACTGCGCAACCGCCTGCCGGGCGTCATGCCCGACTCCTGGGATGGCTCTGTGTTGGTCGGGGGACTGGCCCTGGATGACCAGGCCCTGGGTGCGCTGATCCTGGGTTGCGGCGGCGGCGAGTGCTATCGCCAAGAGCACGAGCCCATGCTCGCGGCCCTGTGCGAGCCCATCGCGGTCGCCGTCCGCAACGACCGCCAGCTGCGGGAGCTCAGCTCGCTGCGTGAGGCCGCCGAGGCCGACCGCCGCTCACTGCTCGCGCGTCTGGGGCGCCAGGACATCGCCGACACCATCGTCGGCGAGCAAAGCGGCCTCGAATCCGTGATGCGCTCCGTGGACCTGGTGGCGCACGCGGGGGCGCCGGTGCTGATCCTGGGGGAGACAGGCACCGGCAAGGAGGTGGTGGCGCGTGCCATCCATGCCCGCTCGACCCGCTCCGCGGGGCCCTTCCTGCGGGTCAATTGCGGCGCCATCCCCCCGGAGCTGGCCGACTCCGAGCTGTTCGGCCACGAGCGCGGCAGCTTCACCGGCGCCACCGCCCGCCGGCGGGGCTGGTTCGAGCGGGCCGACGGCGGCACCCTGTTCCTGGACGAGATCGGCGAGCTGACTCCCGCCGTCCAGGTGCGCCTGCTGCGCATCCTCCAGGACGGGAGCTTCGAGCGGGTGGGCGGTCAGCAGACCCTGCACGCGAACGTGCGCCTGATCGCCGCCACCAACCAGGACCTGGAGCTCATGGTGGCCGCCGGGCGCTTCCGTGCCGATCTGTGGTACCGCATCCATGTCTTCCCGATCCGCCTGCCGCCCCTGCGCGAGCGCCCGGCCGACATCCCCGATCTGGCGACCCATTTCGCCCAGCGCGCCGCCCAGCGCCTGGGTCTGATGCCTCAGGTGCCGGATTCCGAGTCGACCGCTCGGCTCCTGGCCTATCCCTGGCCTGGAAACGTGCGGGAGCTGGCGGCGGTCATGGAGCGCGCGGCGATCCTGGGTGAGGGCCGGCGGCTGGCGGTGGCCGAGGCACTGGGGAATGGGGCGGCGACCTCGGGCTGCGGTCGCGGGCGCGACTGACCCCGTCGCCGCCGAGCCGGCCGAGCAGACCCTGGACGCTGCGACCCGAACCCGCATCGAGCTCGCGCTTGCGCGCTGTCTGGGGCGCATCGAAGGGCCCTTCGGCGCCGCTCGGGTGCTCGGCGTCAATCCCCATACCTTGAGGGCGCGCATGCGCAAGCTCGGGATCGACTGGGCCCGTTTTCGGGTGGCCGGAGACTGACCCGCAACGCTCACCAGGTGTCACGCGCTCTGGCCGTCGTCTTCAGCCGGTCTCGCACGGGGCCCGCGCAAGGCGCTGACGACCATGCCGGCATCCGGCCGGCCAACCCCTTCGCTAGCCCGCCCGGCGTCCTTGCCGCCCGGGCTGGAAACACTGGTAGACGCTGAATCCGACGGCGATCAGTGTCAGGGGGATCACGAAGCCGATCATGGCCAACTCGAAGCTGCGGACGTACGCGGCGTGTGTCGCGCCCATCACCACGTAGGCCGTGTAGGCGACGAAGTAGCCGAGAAAGAGTCCGCCCTCCAGCCGGCTGATGCGCCGCCCGGTAAAGAAGATCGGCAGGCAGGCCAGCGCGGTCGCGATCATGATGGGCAGATCGAGGCGCACCACCTGGTCGGAGACCGGGATGCCGCCCGGCGCCACCACAGCCCCCAGGCCGAGGACCCCGAGGAGGTTGAACAGGTTGCTGCCCACCACGTTGCCCACCGCAATGTCCCGTTGGCCGCGCAGGCTCGCGATCACCGAGGCCACCAGCTCGGGCAGCGACGTGCCGACGGCGACGACGGTGAGTCCGATCACCAGCTCGCTCACCCCGAGCTGACGGGCGATGTCGGAGGCCCCGGACACCAGGAGGCGTGCCCCCACCACCAGCACCACCAGCCCGCCGACCACCAGCGCGACCTGCTTGCCCAGGTGGGTGAGGACGGATTGGTCCTTCGGGGTCAAGGCCTCGGCGAACTCCTCCTGGACCTCGGCCCCCTCGGACCGGCCCTCGAACACGGACCAGACGATGTAGCCGACCAGCACGGCGAACAGCAGTGCGCCCTCCCGCCAGCTCACGGAGCCGTCCAGGGCGAGGAGCCACAGGCCGACCGAGGCCGCAACCATCAGCGGCACATCGATGCGCACGACCCGGCTCTGCACCACGAGGGGCGCGATCAGTGCCGAGATCCCCAAAATCAGCAGGACATTGGCGATATTGCTGCCGACCACGTTGCCGACCGCCAGCTCCGGTGAGCCCGCCCACGCGGCCTGGATCGTGACCGCCAGCTCGGGGGCGCTGGTCCCGAAGGCGACCACCGTGAGGCCGATCACCAGTGGGCTGATGCGCGCCGCCGCGGCCAGGTTGGTGGCGCCGCGGACCAGGAGCTCGCCCCCGGCGACGAGCGCGGCGAGACCGGCCAGGATCAGTGCGGCATTGAGCAAGGTGGCTGACATGCGGGACGGGTCCCTCGTTGGCTGTGCAGATGGTCGCCGGCCCGTTCAGTGCCTCGGCATCGCGAGTTTCCGCTTAGGGTACAGATAACCGCCGCCTTAGACGGTACGCGTCGCAGTCACCCGGTTGCAACCGGCCAGAACCGCCCTCTGGACCACGCAATCAGCGTCCGAGCAATGCGTGAAGCGCTGCGGTGTGGACCTGGGCCTCGAACAGGACGCCGCGCCTGGCGGCAACCCCGATGCAGCGATAGACCTGCTGGCCGATTCGGCTGTTGGTCAGCCCTTTGCCTTCGGCGGTCGAGACCGGCGCGGCGACGACGAGATCGAGACGGTCGTTGCTGCACAGTGCCTGCTGCACGTGCCGGTCGACGCTGATGTGGTGCGCGACATAGACCTGCGGGTCGCCCTTGAAGTCGTACCCCTCCGCCTTTCCGCGCTCCAGCAGGGCGCAGGACAGCAACGAAGCCGTGAACATCGGCGGAAACAGGACCCGGTCCTC